>CAVQJM010000012.1:0-884623 GCA_963712845.1 uncultured Acidobacteriaceae bacterium | reverse complement strand
ATGGAGGCGCTTCGCGGCGTGACTCGCCCACCCTACGCCTTCGCCTAGGATGGGGCACCCGTATTGCGAGACGACGGCCTTCGAGTACAACCGGCCCTATGGGGATTCCTGGGAGCCGTGAGGGTTTGGCCGGTAGGCGCCCATCAGCCTCGCAATCATCACCGCGATATACAAGACCGCCAGGACGGATTCGATCATGGAGACCGCGCGGACTTGCGGCGATGCGGCGACAATGCCGGCCGCGCCGGCCGTCGTCATGCTTCCAAAGCTGAAGAAAATGAAATCGAAACCTACAGGAACAGGATGCAGATTGACCGCCGGATCCAGATAGAAGGCATGAGGCTGGAGGATGGCAAGGATGGCGTAGAGCCGCGCGAAGGAAAATCCGATGAGGAGATAGATGCAGACCGCGCCGAAGATCGTCTCCGCCTCCGGCTTTTCGCGCACAAAGACGCGGCGAAAGATAACTACGATAGTGAAAACGTCAAAGGCAAAGCTGAGAACGACAGGGAAGGCCGAAGCAGGCACCAGCCTGGGCCGAAAGACGATCGCGTGCTCCACGATAGAAGGAATCGCAAGAGCGAGAGCAACAAAGATGAGACCTTTCCGGAAGCTCACCGCGTAGACGCACATCAGCGTGAGGGCGGCGCTCACCAGGCGGAAGAGGTAAAAACGCACGCCGGTAGTACCCATGTACGGGTAGAGAGCGAGGTATACGAGCAGAAACAGAAATAACAGAAAGAACTTGCGCCCGGTGACCGGCAGCATCGGTTGCGCAGGACTGCTATTCATCTGCGCAGGGCTGTCATCCGTCGTTGTCGATACCTGAGCCATGGCAGAGACAATCGATCCTACACTTTTTCGATTTCGAACCATCCCTTCGACAAGAACTGCCTGCATGAGCGAGTCGGCATGCGGCTGGAGGCGCTTCGCGCGGCGTGACTCGCCCACCCTACGCCTTCGCCCAGGATGGGGCACCCGTCCATGTGGCGGAGCGGCTCTACATTTCAAAAGCGAGATGTGGCCGCTCTGTCCTGTTTTCTGAGTGTCGCCGCGAGGGATGACGTGTGGAACGCTAGGCTGTTTTTTGGGCGGTGTAGAGGTAACGCAGGAGACGGCGCTCGCGGCTGAGCGTTGAGACGCACGCGAGGAATTGCTGCAGGCCTTCGAAGTTGGTTGTGCCCTCGATCGCGATGAGCGCGTCGCGGTGCTGGTCGCGGGCATCGTGCCAGCGTTGGGCAATCGCGGCGGCGTTCTGGGTGGTGTCGGTCGCAGTCAGTAAGTGGAAGCCTGCGTCCTGAATCAAGCGCTCGTTGTATCCGGGCGGAGTGAAGATGTAGTAGCCGATGGAGCTGCGGGTCGCGATCTCCTGGTGCGAGATGGCGCCACCGATGATGAGAGCGTCGCTGAAGAGAAGCCGTGCGGCTGGCTTGAGGACGCGAAATGCTTCCCGGAGGAGTGCGGGGCGTGCGGGAATGTGGCAGAGGACATCGTTGGCGAAGGCTGCGTCGAATGCGGCATCGGGGAAGGGCAGTGTCTTCGAGACGTCGCAGTGCTCAAAGGAGGCGCGGTCTTGGAAATGGCGGGCGCGCGCGAGCGTGTTGGCGTTGCGAACGCCGGCATCATGGATGTCCACGCCTACGATGCTGCAGCCGGCGACGGTGGCGACTTGCAGCGCGTAGCCTCCGGAGCCGCAACCGATTTCGAGGACGCGAGAGGCGGGCGTGAGCTGCAACGTGTGAGGAATCGCGCGAGACTCTTCGCTGGTGGCCCAGCTGGTCTGGCCGAGATCTTCACCGTAGGTGGCGAGACGGACCTGACGATAGACATCTGCAGCATAGTTGCCGTAGGCGCTGTCGTAGAGGTCTATCGGGTGAGGTGCGGGCGGGTTGTCGGGTGCGGGCATCTGGCTACCGCTCAATCCTGGTCGTTGAGGGTTTGGGCATAGGTTTTGCCGTAGGGATAGAAGAGTTCTTTGCGGCCTTCGCTCCATGCCTTTTTTAGTTCCGGCGTGGTGATGTCCCAGTCGGGGCGGCATTTTTTGGTGACGGCGCGGAGGTCCTGACGGAGATCCTCCATGGTGGGGCGACCGAAGAACCAATAGCCGTTGTAGATCTTGTAGACGATGAGGCCGGGTTCGAGCACGATGACGTGCGGGATCATGGGATTGTTGGCGGGGTCGGTGTATTCGGCTATGTCTAGATCCTTTTGCACGACGCGTGCAGGATCGGCGAGGAAGGGCCAGTGCGCGCCGACGCCGGAGCGGTACTCGTTGGTGAGCGTGAGGTTGTCGGTGGTGATGGTGACGAGCCGGCAGTAGCCAACTTCCATTTCATGGTGGAGCTGGAGGAGGAGTTCGGCCTGGCGACGGTCTTTGGGGCAGAAGCCTCCGCGGCCGAGGACGAGGACCATGGGATGCGGACCCTGCAGCGCGGAGAGCTTGCGGCGCTTCGCTGTGTGATCCGAGAGTTCGTAGTCGGGAAAGAGCGCGCCGGGTGTGATGTCGGACCGCATGTGAGGAAGCTCCGTTATCGAAGTAGGAGAAGCTTAGCTGGCAATCGGGTGCAGATCTGGCCCGAATGCGGCGTCACGCCATCTGCTGAACCCATTGTTTCCGCCAGGGCGGGGCCTCGAAGGGATCGGCGAAGTACTGTGTCTCGTGCACGACCTTACCGTTGCGGAACTCCATAATACTCACGGTGAATGCCGGCCGTCCCTGGTAAGTGATGGTGTATTCCGTGATCCAGAGATCCCCTTTGCCAACGATTCGCTTGACGGTGAAGCCCGACGGCTTGCCGGGATGATGACTCCGCAGGGCCTGTATATTGCGTCGCCCGAGGATGCGCTCGCCGGACTGAGGATAGTCACAAATGGCATCGTCCTCGTAGATGTTATGTTCCGCTTCCGCATCGCCGGCTGCCGACGCCTGCCAATGCGCGTTCAAGGCCTCACGTATTTGTTCCTCTTGCATGGACTGCCTCCAGGTGCGGTTTGCGTTTCCATGATCATCTGCCTTGTGGAATGAAACCCGGGCTGCCGGTCTTCACTACGTCGTTGAGCCTTTGTCGATTTGAATGCGATTGATTTCGTTGAACGCGTCTTCGGGAAGGGGGGAGATGTCGAAATTTTCTTGCGCGCGAGCCGCACTCTTGGGCGTGGTGAGCAAAGCCGTGCCGCGCTGCACTGCCCAAGCCAGCAGCACCTGTGCGGGTGTCCTTCCAAGTCGTGCGGCGATTGCCGCAATGACTGGATCTTCGATCAGCCCCGGCCTCATTCCGTGACCCAATGGGGCGAAGGCCAGGAGCACGATGTCCTTCTGCTTGCAGAATTCCAGAAGCTCGGTTTCCGGCAGATAGGGATGCGACTCGACCTGGACCACGGCTGGCTTGATTCTCGCGGATTCGTAGATGGGCAACAGTTGATGCAAACTGACGTCCGATAGTCCGATGGTGCGGCATCTGCCATCGTCCACCAGATTTTCCATCGCCTTCCAAGTGTCGAACAAAGTCACGCTACGGTCGTAGATGACATTGCCGTCCTTATCCCGCGGATCCTGCTCGTCCCCTGATTGAAATGCAAATGGAGTGTGAATGAGATAGAGATCGAGATAGCTGATTCGGAGTTTCTCCAAACTCGCCTCGAACGCGGGTTTGACGCGCTCGGGCCGGTGATTGGAGTTCCACAACTTTGTGGTGACGAAGATGTCCTCGCGCGGGATTCTTCCGGCGGCACGTCCTGCCTGCTAAGGCCTCGCCTACCTCACGCTCGTTGCGGTATCGCTCCGCACAATCGAAGTGCCGAAATCCGGCTTCCAGGGCGTCCCTGGTCGCAGTTAGCGTCACGGCTGGATCTGGAATCAGGGTGCCGAAACCGATTGCGGGGATATGGCCGGCTCCGGTGTTGAGCGGGATTCTCGTGGCCCGAAAATCAGAAGTTTCGATCATGGTGACGCCTCGGCACGATCTCGTGTTCAGCGTCACCGCTCAGAGGGGCAATCCACTTCTCGGGAGGCGCGGCAAACGCCGATCTTTCCTAATAGTAGTACTCATCGCTCCCATTCCTCGTCGGCCAGCGAGGCTAAATCTAACTGGCCGAAGAGCGGCATGCGGACACATGCTCTAAAGATTCACGCGGCGATAACAAGGTAAGATACGCATGGGTAGGTCATCTTCAGGGGATGGCTTCGGAGACGACTTCGACTTGCTGGCGGCGATTGGTGCCGGGGATGTCGAGAGAGCCGAGGATGAGCGGCTTGCCGGGGACGAGGGTGGCGGTGCCGTCGAGTGTGGTCTGGTGGAAGACAGGGTCTTCGACGCCGATGCCGGACTTCTCGTCGGAGACATTGGATTGCGCGATTTTGCTTCGAAGATGAACTCCGTCGGCATAGCCGTTGAGCGTGGCTTCTATCTCAAGGCCTACATCCTGATATTGGACATCCGAGTGCTGGGGCTGCTCGCCCTGCGGATAGATGCCGGTGACGATGGGCACCTTGCTGCCCTGCTTGAAGTCTGTGGTGCCCCCTGAAGTGACGATGAGTGTGACATGTTGCGCGCCGCCGGGCTCGCCGCTGCCGGTTTCCGTGACGGTGTAGGTGAGGCGATAGGCTTTGCGGGGGCGGTCGAGATCGGCGAGCATCTTCTGCGCGAGCGCGATGTCATCGGCCGAGCCGCGAACGGAGAGAGCGCTTTGCGAGGGCACGTAATAGAGCTTGGCCATGGGAAGCATGTTGCGCAGATCGGTCTGGATCTCTTCGGCATCCTGCTGCCGGGTGAGATTGCTGAGATAGAAGGTTTTGTAGGACGAGGGTTTTTCGTTGGCGGAGCTAAGGTCGGCTAACTTTGCGACCGGCGACTGGGCGTAGGCATGGGTTGCGAGCGGCGTGAGGAGCAGCAGAATTGCGGCTAAGGGCACTGCGCGCGTGTGCATGGTTTCTGGTGGTTCTGGAGTTATCGGCGTCATAGCTTACCTCTCACAAAAGTGTGCGGACAGGAAAGGGCGGAAGCCGGGATAGGTGCGTGCCCGGCGTGTTTGTGTTCGAGAACGACGCTAGACAAGACGCTGCAGTTGGAATTTCGCTCGGATTTTTTTACATCCGGGTGGATTTGTACTCTCGGCGGTTGCGCAATTGTGCCTTACCAGGTAATGAACTTGCCCGGCAGCGGCTTCCCAACGCGGGGAGATGTCACCCGGCCGATTATGCTGACGGGGACTGACAGGTGACGCTACGCGTCTTCGTGCATCTCAAAAGCGAGATGTAGGCACCCTGGCCGCCAGGCCGACCTTAACTGAGACTTATCGTCTCAGTTAAGGTTCTTCGGCGGTTGTTCATTGCACAGAATAGGAAACACTCGATCGATGGATGACGTCGTAATTGCGATTAAGGTCTAGAACGGTCACCGTATGCGAGCCAGGCCGGAGGGTGAAGTATTGGTTTACGTCTTCCCCGGGATACCAGCCCAGTTTGGTCCCATTGTCCCAGACCTGCATCTGGCTTATAGCTTCAGATTCGCTTGCGTGAGCCACAATGTGAACCGTTGACATGCCGATGACTTCATCCCGTGTGGGTGAGGTGATCTGCAAACCATCTACCAGCGCTTGCACGGTGTAACTCACAGAGGATTGATGAATGATTTTGTAGGCAGAATTCAGGTCGAGTACCGTGGTTGTGTGATTCCCAGGCGCCAAGTTATAGGTTGCATCTATTTTGGCGCCATATACCCCAAGCTTCGCATGATTATCCCAGACTTGTGTCTGGCTTACAGGCTCACTCTCCGATGCAGAAGCGATGAGATGTACAGCTCCAACGACGGTAGCTCCATTTCCCGGAGTTGAAATGGTGACACTATTTGACGCGCTCACAGAGGCGGGGTCCGTGGTAAAAAAGTCAGCCATGGGCTCAGCATTCTGCGCGGCGCCGGGGCAAGTGGGCAAGCCCATAGCTACACACGTCGTCTTCAATACGTTTTCGTTGTGATAGGTGATGGTTGACTTATAGCCTTGTTTTACGTGGGGACCAATTACGAGAGTCGCAGTACGCCCGCCGCATCCCTGCGTTACCGTGGCGGAACACCGGTTGTCTGTGGAGAGAGTGGCTTCATCCCAGACAATGAATAGAATGCCATCGCCCCCGGAACTGAATTCGGGCCGGGCCAGAATAGCCGGGACATTGGCCTGAAGCCATTGATCCGCGGCCTGAAGACTACCGCTGTGAGCATCTTCGGTTGCATCTGGAGTGATGTAGGCATAGTTAGCGATCCTGCCTAGAGCAAAATCCGTCGCCATACGCGAATAAGGAAAACTCCTCGTGTCCTGGTATGTTCCGGGGCAGACATCCGAGAAATCTATAAGGGGATTGTGCCGACGGTAGTAGGTACCGTCTGTGCCCCCATAGAGTCCCTGATAGCCGGCATAGGGCAGGTTCTCCTGGTAGGATCGCCACGTGTAATTGTGCTTTAGCAATTCGCGGACGATGTTGTCATTGTCGTGATGACACGACACGGTGTTGTTATCGGTTTCAACCGGTGCTCCGGCAACAAACCACATCAATGCAGGAAGGGAGCTATGTTGGTTCGAATAGAACTGGGTAGCCAATCCGTAGCGGTTGAGGAGTTGATTGTAGTACGGCATTTCAGAACTGCCGACGACGTCCTCATAGCTATGATTCTCTTCGGTGATTATCCAGACGTGAGTCGATCGGGGAACATCTTGTGCGCTGGCAATTCCGGTGAGAAATAAACATGAAAGTAGACAAAACTTCAGAACCATGCAAAGGGCCCTTTTCTAAATTGGGGGAGTGGTAGGCAAATTATTGCCTATGTATAGATACATCGGAACAGCCCGCCCTCGATGAAGTATTTGTGAACCGACCGTGCAACATTTGTGGGAGATTCCACGCTGCCGCCGTGTATTGACAGGGCGCCACCAAGAAAAAGTAACTGTCGGATGAATGAATGCTCATTCGTCTACGTGCATGCGTTGGCGTCAGATTCTTTCCCTGCGGTTATAGAGGAGCGGCAGACGGCATTATAGTAACCGTCGCGGTTCTTTGTTGCCGCTCTTGTAGAAGAGATTGAGCCCACCGAAAGTATGCCTGCTGCCACACGGTGGCGTGGCGGCGCAGCCACCAGCATGGGTCGTCGCCGCCGTGGGGGAAGATGGAGCGTGCGCAGGGCTGGTCTGCTGTGCTTTGCGCATCGGCCTCCATTTTGTGATTCTTGAGCGGGATGAGCAGGATCTGGTTTACCTGCACGGTGTCGTAGCCGCCGCCGCGGCTGACTCTGATACGCCAGACCGCCCAGTCGCCAAGCCACAGCAGTAGGGTCACGGCCAACAGCCAGATCAGCGCGTCGGCGATTTGTCTTTTCGGGATTCGTATCATGTTGGGGTATCAGGCGACTCGGGTATCAGGCCGGCGCATGGTCCTGACAAGAGAGTAGCGGGATTTGCCATCCAGGGATCTGCCATCCAGGCGGACGCGCCGGTGGCGCGTGTGGCGTGTGTCGCGTTCGCTTCCTTTGGTCGCTCACGTTGGAGTTGTGGGCGACATAACTGTATCCCACATCTGAAAGGCGAGATGCGAGGTACTCGTTTTGGTGGCTATGTTTTTGGCTACTGCCGCTGGACGGTGATGCGCTGCTGTGTGAGGGGATAAGAACGCGCCTGAGGCCTGAGCGGCGGTGGTGGTGACGATGTTGAAGGTGTAGAGCTCTGCGGTTTGCGCGGGACGTTTTGTTTCGTTGTACGCGACCGGGGTGAGAGCTATTTCAGTTGCATCTGCGAAGGCCAGCGGGCGGTGGATGAGGCGGCCTACGGTGAGGTAGTCCGACAGGTGCGCGGCCAGGAATAGCGAGACAAAGGCGAGCGTGGTCCAGGAATGGGCTGCGATATGCGGACGCATAGCATCGATGTCCCATGCGCTTACCAGAGCGATGAGGACGAAACCAAAGAGACGTGCAGTCTTGGCAGCGCGCGGCGTCATGGGCCTACCCGAGATGAACTCCTGAAGATGTCCGAATGGCCGAGGGAGTTTACTGAACAGGCCGCGCACTCAGTTCACTTACAGTACCGCAGAAAGCGGAAGGGTCGATGATTTGCGCAGAAGAAAAATAGAACGGTAATCGGAAGTCAATTTATTTCTTATTACCGAAAATCTTGCCAACGAATTCACTGAATAGTGCCGGCAATTTATTGCATCAATCCGCGGTTGCGGCAATTTCATGCCACATGACAATGACGGGCACGAAAGCTGGACGATCCAGCTTTCTGTGCCCGTCAAGAGTTGCATATGGAGAGCTACCCGGGAAGGCGGCGAAATTAATGTCTGCCGTGTTCCGCGTGGACCTGGCCGTGTTCGTCGCGCATTTCGCCGCCGCGAAAGTGCTCGGGGTGGCCATTCCAGCCGGCGCGGGGTGCTTCGCCGCGATGAGGATATGCGCCGTGGTATCCGTGATCGGGATGGAAGCGGGGATCGACGTGGCCGTAGAAGTGGTCATGGCCGTGATACCAGGGGCCGGCGCCGATGAAGAAGCCGCCGTTGAACCACTCCGGGCCGTAGTAGCCGTAGGGCGCGCAGTTGTAAGGCGGGACGGCGTAGTAGCCATAGGGGCAAACGGGAGCGGGGCCGATGTTGACGCTGATCTGGGCATTCGTGCGTGGAGTCGTTACGAGCAGAAGGGAGCCGGCCAGAGCGGTCAACGCAAGGTATTTAGGTCCGTGCATGATTCACCTCATTGGGCTTAGAGGCGAGAGGGTGCTGGAGAGTTGCGTTGCCCCCTAACTCCCATGTTTCTGAGGAGATGCGGCGTTTAAAGCGCGGAAGAAGCAAATTTCCTGGGCGGTTTGTCGAATTCCGGTCTGGCCGTTCGACGACATTGTGAAGGCAGGGGCAGCGCCCCCCAGGAGGGTTTGGTTTCCTTATCCGCATGCGTATCACGCAGACAAATTCGGGGCGGCGTTGATTAATTTTCGTTCTCATGTCGATTCGGCCGCACCCCGTTCGATGTATCAGCAGAGAGCCAGTACGAAAGTGAGCGACGCATTCCATCTGAGTTCAAGCCATCCAACCATCGTTCAACCCAAAGGAGATTTCGCAATGCGATTCATGGTCATTGTCAAAGCAACCCCGGAGTCAGAAAAAGAAGGCTTCCGCCACGATCCAAAGCTGCTGCTCGAGATGGGCAAGTACAACGAAGAGCTCATGAAGGCTGGCGTCGTGCTTGCCATGGATGGTCTCCATCCCAGCTCCAAAGGGGTACGCGTCAAATTCTCCGGCGGGTCTCATACCGTTGTCGACGGCCCCTTCACCGAGGCCAAGGAGCTCATCGCCGGCTTCTGGATCTGGAAGGTCCGCAACATCGAAGAGGCCGTCGAATGGCTCAAGCGCAGCCCCTTCGGCCCCGGCGCAGAAGTCGAAATCCGCCAGATCTTTGAGATGGAAGACTTCGCCCCCGTCCTGACCGAAGAGCAGATCCAGCACAAAGTAGCGAAACGAGCTGAGCTGCCAAATCAGACCGCCAACAAATAGCCGCACTTGCGTCCATGGATCGAAAGCTGGTGTCGACGAGACCCGTCCATCTAGCTAAACCCGATAGCAAGCCACCCAACCATCGCTCAACCTAAAGGAGATTTCACAATGCGATTCATGGTCATCGTCAAAGGAACCCCGGAGACAGAAAAAGAAGGCGTCCTCCCCGATCCGCAGGGCCTGCTCGAGATGGGCAAGTACCTTGAAGAGCTCACGAAGGCTGGCGTCCTGCTCGCCTGCGATGGGCTCCAGCCCAGCTCCAAAGGCGCACGCGTCAAATTCACCGGCGGGTCTCTTACCGTCATCGACGGCCCCTTCACCGAGGCCAAGGAGCTCATCGCCGGCTTCTCGATCTTGCAGGTCAAGTCCCTCGAGGAGGCCATCGAGTGGGTCAAGCGTACCCCCAACTGCAACGGCGGACGCGACTCCGAAGTCGAAATCCGCCAGATCTTTGAGATGGAAGACTTTGCTCCCGTCCTGTCCGATGAGCAGATCCAGCACAAAGTAGCGAAACGAGCTGAGCTGCCAAATCAGACCGCTAACAAATAGCGGCACTTGCATTCCAGCAAACGGAGACTCAAATGAGAAAGCTCACAATCATGGAACACATCTCGCTGGACGGTGTGATCCAGCACACCGCCGATGACGGCGATTTCCCCTACGGCGACTGGACCGTGCCCTACCGGACCCCGGCTGGCCGAGACAAACTCACCGCCGCGCATGGCGGGAGCTTCGATCTGTTGCTTGGCCGGCGCACCTACGATCTCTGGTCGGGCCACTGGCCAAAGGCGCCGAGCGGCCCAATGGCGGACGGCATCAACGCCGCGACGAAATACATCGCGACCCACCGTCCGGAAAGTCTCGAATGGGGCCCGTTCGAGAGCCTTGGATCGGACATCGTCGAGGGCATTCGCCGCGTCAAGTCGCAAGACGGCCCGGACCTTATCCTCTGGGGTAGCTCTTCGCTGACATCGACGCTGCTCGAACATGGGCTTGCCGATGAAGTCCTGCTGCTCGTCTATCCGGTCCTGTTGGGCACGGGGAAGCGCTTCTTTGCGGAGGGAACCCCGCCACGCTCACTCGAGCTCGTCAGCGCGAATGCACTGCCGTCCGGCATCGTCCTCAGTTCTTACAAGTTCGCCGGGCCTTTGAAGACCGTATGAGCCGACGGGTCCCATGTCCCAACCGAGGGACATGGGCACGCGGAGTTGCGAATCTACTGCTTACTTTGGCTGGAAGAGGGCGATGGTGCAGCCGGTTGGGTCCTTGAGGATAGTCATCGATCCGATGCCGGGGATTTCCTGCGGGCCGAGAACGATAGTGGCGCCGAGCGAGCGGGCTTTTTCCGTAGACTCGTTGATTTCCTTCACACCGACGTAGGCGAGCCAGCCGGGATGTCCGCCGGGGAACGAGGTTATGCCCCCACCGGGGGCCGTCCTCTGGCTTGAAGGTGCTGTAGATCATAGTGGGGCTCATCTCATTGTCTTGAAATTCCCAGCCGAAGAGTGCGCTGTAGAAGGTCTTGGCTTTGGCGAGATCGGGGGTGTTGAGCTCGAGGTGGACGAATGGATTTGCCATGGATGAATTCCTCTGCTTTGAAGTGTGGCGCGGTCCGCCCATCATGCTAAAGCAGATTGGCTCTGTCGGGATTCGACGAGGTGCGCGATTACATGGACGGAGGTCTGGCCGACGGAACGGCGGTGTCAGTCTCCGTGGCTTCGAAGTGCCGGGAATCAGATGGCGTCGTATTGATTTTTGAGCGGAAGGAAGATGGACATCCTGGTGCCGGATCCGGCGCCGTTGGATGTGGAGGCGGTGCGGCTGGCGACGTCAATCCTGCCGCCGTGGCCTTCGATGAACTGTTTTGAGATGAAGAGGCCGATGCCGGTGCCAATGGTGCCGCGCGTGGTGTAGAAGGCGTCGAAGATGTGGGGCAGGTGCTCGGCCGAGATACCGGTGCCGGTGTCCTCGACAAGAGAGCTCAACGCCCGGATGGGGCGAGGCGGATGGCTCGACCGCGATGGAGATGGTGCCGCCGGCGGAGGTGGCGTAGATGGCATTGGAGATGAGGTTGGAGATGACCTGCATGATCTCGCCTTTACGGAGGAGGAGATCCGGCGATGGGGCGAGGTTGCGTTCGATGCGAATGCCGGCGGCGGTGCATTTGGGCTCGTAGATGCGGATCGCCTCTGCTGCGATGTCCGATAGGGAAGCATGGACGGCGGAGTTGGTGTCGCGGTAAAAGCCAAGCGTCTGCTTCGCGATGTGCGAGACGCGGGCGACTTCGCTTTCCGCGGCAGTGAGGAATTCAATCTGGCGGGGATCGGTGGCCTGCTCGCGAGCGAGGAAGATGAGGTTCACGATGGCTTCGAGAGGGTTGTTGATCTCGTGGGCGATGGTGGCAGCCATTCTGCCGGTGGCGGCGATCTTTTCTGCCTGAAGCAGCGTCTGCTCGAGTCGTTTTCTGGCGGAGATGTCGCGGAGGATCTTTGCAGCGCCGACGATCTGACCCGAATCTGTCGCGGACCGGGGAGATGCTCAGAGAGACGTCGAGGCGCCGGCCATCCTTGGCGACGCGAATGGTTTCGAAGTGCTCGATGCGCTGGCCGGCACGGATTTTTGCGAGGATAACCGGCTCGTCTGCGTGCAGCTCCGGGGGAATGATCTTGAGGATGGAGACGCCGATCATCTCTTCGCTGCTGTATCCGAGGATGCGGGTGGCGGCAGGATTCCAACTGGTGATGTTGCCGTTGAGGTCTTTGCTGAGGATGGCGTCGTCGGAGGATTCGATGATGGCGGCGAACTCACCCAGACGCTTGGAGGTAGCTTTATCCCGCGATTCGGCTTGCTGCAGGTGGGAGATTTTATGGGTGAGCTGCTCGCGCAGGCGTGCGTTCTCGATAGCGACGGCGGCCTGCGCGGCTATGGTTGCGACCAGGTTCTCAGAATCCTGCCCGAAGGCGTCCGTGTCCTCGTGGCCATAGAAGAGGCCTCCAAGGACTTCTCCCGATTGAGAAGTGACAGGAACGGCGAGGTAGCTGCGCACCGGCAGATGGCCTTTGGGCATGCCGAAGTGGGGGAAATTTTGGCCGTAGCGGGGGTCTTTTGTGATGTCGGCGGAGCGCACGATGCCTTTGCCCTCGAAGGTGGGAGCGAAGACGAGTGTGTTGCGGGGCATGGGGAAGGCGGCGAATTTTTCCCGGGATACGCCGGAGAGTGTATAGAGCAGATAGCTTTCGCCCTGGGCGTTGATGACGTTGTAGAAGAAGGCTCCGAACTGGGCGCCGCAGAGTTGCCGTCCGGCATCGGTGGCGGATTGCACGACGGATTCGAGATCGGAAGTTGAGGTAAGCAGCAGGCCGGTCTGAACCACCAGCTCGAGTTTGCGCTCGAGCTGACTGGGTGAATCCGTCACTGTGGCCATTGGACTCCGTGCAGTCGCATCCGGGAAAGCCCGACCGCCGGGGTTCTGGTCTTCATTTGGCTGGCCGACTGGTGGTTGCATGTATCTGACGAAGAGAACCGCGTTGGCGTTGTATGGCTGCCGAACGCTTTCGCTAAGAGATTACACCGACGCCGTGGAGCGTTCCGAAAAGTCGCGGTGTTCCACGATAGTCATCCCTACTTGACTTCCCTTGCATAACCGCCGATGGTGGGATACCCATGCCCCATCCTCTTTGCAGACCGTCCGGCTGCTGGCCGCCTGCGCCTTTCTTCTGCCGCATGGCCGGCCGGTGCGCATCGCGATGACTTCCCGCCCGGAGGCAGCGATCGCTCTCGCATGAAAAGAACGGCTCTGTATCTTCTGCTGACCCTGCTCTCTGCATGGCCGCTGCATGCCCAGAGCGGGATTGCTGCCCCCGCATCCGGCATGCAGATCCGGTTTGGACAAGCCATGATCCCGCTCACCGGGCCGTGGAGGTTCCACACCGGCGACGACATGCGCTGGGCCGATCCGCAGTTCGACGATGCGTCGTGGGGCACGATGGACCTGACGCCGAACGCTGTCGATCCAAACACCGGCCTCAGCGGCTATGTGCCGGGCTGGACGGCGCGCGGCTACGCGGGTTATTCCGGCTATGCCTGGTACCGGCTGCGGGTAAACGTGGTTCAGGAAAACGCGCAGGGCAACACGCAGGGCGAGAGCGAGGCGCTGGCCATCAGCATGCCTTCCCTGTTCGACGATGCTTATCAGGTATACACCGATGGCCGGCTTGCGGGGGAGTTTGGCAGATTCAGCAAAGAGGGCGTTACCTTCTCCCCGGACCTGCCGCGCGAGTTTCCGCTACCCGGCACAGTCCGGCCAGGAGAACCGCTGACGATTGCGATCCGCATGTGGATGGACGCCTCCACGCCCGCTGGGCAGCAGGAGGCAGGTGGCATGCATGAACCACCGACTTTGGGGCAGCCAGCACCATCCGCGCGCTCGAGCGCCTGCATTGGTACGTCGTCGATCAACAAGCCAGCAGCAATTTTCTGGAAATCGGGATTCAGTTGCTGGCGATCCTGGTGGTCTTCGGCTTGTATTGGCTGGACCACGGCGAGTTGGCCTACCTGTGGCTGGGGCTGATCTGCACCATCAGCCTGGTCTTTGTGTCTTTCTTCCTGGTGGAAAACTACACCACCTGGGTGGGTTCGCGTTCGCTGCTGGCGCCTCTGGTTTTTGGCGTGCTGCCCCCGGTGCAGATCGGCCTGTGGCTGATGTTCTGGGGATACTGGTTCCGGCTGGAGCGCACGGTCTGGCTGAAGCGGGTGTATCGCTGCACCTGGGTAACGGTGGTACTGGTGGCGATCGTGGGAGCCATGCAGGTGCCGCCTTCATTGGCCTCGCCGTCGCCCAGCACATCATCGCCTGGCTGTCGCCGCTTGCGCATGTGATGGCGCTGCTATTCGGTGCGCTGATGCTCTGGATCGCGTACCTGGGCATTCGCAAAACCGGAGCCGAGGGATGGATGGCCTTGCCTGCCGCGGTATTGACGGTGCTGGTGGCAAATCAGTGGCTCCTGCTGAAGCTGCACGTGCGGGGCAACTATTTTTATCTCTTCGGAGTCAACATACCCTTCGAACGGATTGCCATGTTCGGTTCGCTGGGCATCATTGCCGTGCTGATGCTGCGACGATTTCTGCAGGGGCAGCGGCAGCGCGAGCAGTGGAAGCTGGAGATAGAGCAGGCGCGGCAGGTGCAGCAGTTGCTGGTTCCGGCAACGCCTCCCGCCACTCCGGGATTTGCCGTCGAGAGCGTGTATCTGCCCGCGCAACAGGTGGGTGGAGACTTCTTCCAGGTTCTGCCGGGAGAGGACGGGTCGTTGTTGATTGTGGTTGGCGATGTGAGCGGCAAAGGGCTGAAGGCGGCCATGACCGTGAGCGCAATCGTCGGCGCGCTCCGCGGCTGCACGGTCCGGAAGCCGTCCGAGGTGCTGGCGTATCTGAACCGCGTGCTATATACGGGCAGATCAGTGGATTTGCTACCTGCACAGCCGGGCTTATTTCCGCCGAGGGCGGGGTGGCCATCGCCAATGCGGGCAACCTTGCGCCCTATCGCAATGGAGAGGAACTCGCTGTTCACTCCGGGCTGCCGCTTGGCATTGAGGCGGAGGGAAGTTACGCGGAGACCACTTATCAGATCGAACCCGGCGACCGGCTGACGTTTGTGTCCGATGGTGTTGTCGAAGCGGCGAATGAGAAGCGGGAGCTCTTTGGCTTTGCGCGCACCCTGGCCATCAGCCAGCAGTCCGCGCATGCTATCGCGGAAGCAGCCAAACAATTCGGCCAGCAGGATGATATCAGCGTGCTGTCGGTCACGCGATCGGGTGTGCGGGAAGCAGCTATTGCCGGCGTGGGATAGGCGGCTGAGTGCGGCGTTGGCGGCTGATTTTGGGCGGCCCGGTGTGCGGCAATTGCGTGACCTTTCCTTCTACGGATGGGAAGCTCCGGCTATTCCCACTGCGTGGTATGACGGCGAACCCACCAGCAGGGCTTGTCCTCATTATGCGGAAAGAGCGCGCGCACGCAGGTCTGGGGAGCGATACCCATGTCGTCGAACTCCTCCTTGTGGTTTTTCAACGGAGTCTTCAGAAACAGGTCTACCTGCACGCTGTCATAACCGCCGCCGCGCCACACTTTGAGTTGCCACACGGTCCAGTCGCCAACCCACAGCGCTGCGGCGACCGCCAGCAGCCAGACCAGACCGCGTTTCATAACCAGTCCCACGGTGACGCTCCGTCGAGCACGGTATCAGGAATCTGGCTTAGAAGCGATCCCGGCAGTCGATGGGGCACTGGCTTCCCAGATACCACGCAGCAATGAAGAGAGTGAGGATGGCGAGTGAGGTCCAGCAGAAGAGTTGCATGGGAAGGGTCGCGATGAGGCGGGTGCTGCTGAGACGCGTTCCCGGCTCGGGATCCAGGAAAATCAAACCGCTGACCAGGGAGATGCCCGCAGCGACGGCGAGCAATTCGAGCGAATCCCAGATGGTCCGTTCGAGGCTGGTTCCAGGAAACAAGAACGCGGCGTGGAAGACGGCGTACAAGGAGAGAATGCACAGCAGTAAGGCGGCCGGCCTGGCGAGCTCGAGCAGCATGCTCTGCCCCCTCCAACAAGATCATCCTAACTCTTTGTGGCCTCCGGAGGGCATGGCGTGGATGAAGTCTACTTGCGGGCGGGATTCTGGGTGTCGACTTCGAGGCCGAAGCGCGCGAGATCGCGCGCTTGCAATTTGTAGTCGATCCAGAAGCCGACACCGATGGCGATGGGGATGATGCCGGCGGCGGCCACGATGAGCAGCACACGCATCTGCAGGATGGCGGCGAGCAGCAATCCGAAGACGAAGATACCGATGCCGGATCCGAAGAGGCTCATGGCGGCGCGGCGGATGTTGTTCATGGTGCGAACGGGATCGGCGACATCCTCGGTCTGCACCTGGCGCTGGAGCCGCTCGATGTCGTCGATGGACATGCCACGGGCGAGCAGCGTCATGCGCTCCTGCGAGCGGAGACGTTTCTGATCCATTTCGGAATAGATTCCGAAGCAACCGAGGCCGAGGATCATGATGCAGCCGGCGACGGCGACGACGAAGGGCGAGAGAAAGATGGTCGACATGAAAGACTCCGTGGAGCGTTTCCGTTGTTTCGGCATTTTGCCGGGGAAATGCTCTTACTGGCGGCGTTAGACTGGCGCGGCATGGCGGAGTTTCAGCGGTCGAAATAAATTTTCGGCGTGAAACTTTCAGCGGTCAAGCCGGTCTTACCTTCCGCGTGCTCTCCCAGGTGCTCACTTCCGTGGAAGAACCTGTTTCTCCAGTTGCGGCTGCTGCCGGCGATACGCGCTTTGCGGCGCTGGTGGAGGAGCATGCGCCGATGGTCTTCCGGACATTGCTGCGGCTGCTGGGAACGCAGCGGGGGATTGGACGATCTGGCGCAGGATTGTTTTTTGCGGCTGTACCGGGCGCTGCCGGCATTTCGCGGCCAGGCGATGATATCGACCTATCTGTACCGGATTGTGGTGAACGTGGCTCAGGATGAACTGCGGCGGCGGCATCGCGAGGAGCGGCCGCTGACCTCGCTGGCGGATGAGGCGGAGGACTGGGGCGACCGGCTGCGGCATCCGTCGCGCAATGCGGAGGAGCTGCTGCTGGAGCGGGAGTTTGCAGACGGGGTGGAGCGGGCGCTGGGGCAGTTGAGCACGATACAGCGGACCATCCTGGTGCTCTACCATCAGGAAGAGCGGACGTATGAGCAGATTGCGGCGGTGCTGGGCATGCCGATCGGCACGGTGCGGACGCATCTGCATCGCGGGCGGGCGCGACTGCGGGAATTGATCGGGATTGCGGCGGGGAGTACGACGGGAACGGGGCTGGGAACGAGACGGGGGGAGGCTGCGCTATGACGCCGGAGAGGGATCTGCAACGGGCGGAAGAGGATCGCATCACGCATGTGCTGGAACAGGCTCCCGCGGTGACGGTGCCGGCGGACTTTGCGGCCCGGGTGATGCAGCAGTTGCCGGAGCCGAAGGTTGTCCGGGTTCCCGCGCGGCGTGGGTTGTTCGTTCGGCGGACGCACTACGGACGAAATGCGATGCTGGCGGGTGCGGCGCTGCTGTGTTGTTTACTGCTGGCTGCCGCGATGGGCCATGGCAGCGGAACCGCACGGCAACTGATGGAGTGGACGGCACTGACGCAGCTTGGGGGGATCGCGCTGTGGTGCGGGCTGGCGTGGCGGACGACCTAACTATCTTCAGGTCCAGCAAAGGTACTCGCTAGAAGTCAAAGAACTCCTGGCGTAATGCGTTCTCGTAGATTTGCTTGGCGGCTTTCGCCTTGGTTCTTGCAACTTCCTCGTGGAAGCCAGCGGCCTCCCATTGGTCGACCTCAGCGACGGTATGGTTCACAGACGCCAATGCTTCTTCCTGGCGGATGGCGGTGATCCACTCATCCACGGCTGCCTTGTAGGTACTCTGCATCTCGTCAAGCTTTGAAATAGCGATGGTCATGTTGGCATTCCCCCGGCCGCTAGGTTAGGCAGGCTATGTGAACGGGTGATGTATACACCGAAGGCATCGGGCTCCTCTCTGCGACGAATCGGAAGTCGGGGATAACGGATATAGCAGTTAGGCAAGATAGTGCCTTGGTATTCCGGCGGAGTGGACCAGGTGAGGCAGATACTGCAACTTTATGGTTGCGCTTTTGCATGTGTCGCTCTAATATGCAACCTTGAGGTTGCCTATGACGGATCGTGTCGAGAAGCGGATTGAGTTGAAGGCGCCGGTGGCGCGGGTGTGGCGTGCGCTGACGGATTACCGGGAGTTTGGCGAGTGGTTTCTGGTGAAGATCGACGGACCGTTTGTGCCGGGCGATGTATCACGGGGGCACATTACGCATCCGGGATATGAGCATTTGCAGTGGGAGGCGGTGGTGAAAGCGATGGAGCCGGAGCGGCTGTTCTCCTTCACTTGGCATCCCTATGCGGTCGATCCGAAGGTGGATTATTCTGCGGAGCCGCAGACGCTGGTGGAGTTTCGGCTGGAGAAGACGGCGTCGGGAACGCTGTTGACGGTGACGGAGTCGGGCTTCGATCGGATTCCGGCGGGACGGCGCGCGGAGGCCTTCCGCATGAACGAGAACGGCTGGGCGCAACAGACGAGGAACATCGAGCGCTATGTCAGCGAGAGGCCGTAAGCGCGCGCCTGCCGCATGGCGCGGCCGTGCGCCGGCGTTTGCCGCGTTGGGGGATGCGACGCGGCTCGCGCTGGTGGCGACGCTCGCGAGCGGGGAGCCGCGCTCGATTGCGGAGCTGACGGCGGGATCGAAGCTGACGCGCCAGGCGATCACGAAGCATCTGCGCGTGTTGGAGGGCGCCGGCATGGTGCGATGCGCACGCGCGGGGCGGGAGAGCCGGTTCGCTTTCGATCCGCGGCCGGTGGGGGAGATGCGGGAGTATCTGGCGTCGGTTTCCGCGCAGTGGGATGCGGCGCTGGGGCGGCTGAAGGCTTTTGTGGAGGAGTGAGAATGAGGCGCACCAGTTCCCGCTTGCGCATCAACTCGGGGCGGGTACCGGCTCGTTGAAGCTTGAGTTCGGTTCCAGATACAGCAGGCCGCGTTTGGTATCGAACGTCAGCGTAAAGCGGCGCATCATTTCCATTCCGACAATGGGGATTGCAACCGCTGGTCCCCACACATGGCGAAGGAAATTAAGGATGTCCTAAGGATTTTAGGTAATGATTTTTTAGCGACGCCATGCAGTTTTATCAGGATTGGCTTACGTCCAAATCTGGCAGCTATTCGGGGTGCTTCGCACCTCAAATTACACCAGGCGCAAAATAGATTTTAATCAAGGATCAAGAAGGACTACTCTACCCATCATGACCGAAGGGACAGCAATCTTCGCCATTATCTTCGGACTGATAGCGATTGTTCTAGGGATAGTATCTAAAACCTTTTATCTATCTAGCCTATACGGCGCCTTGTCATCAGGTCGTCAAATCGCTAAATGGAAAGGAAGACTTTTCTTTATTATTATAGGTATCGTCGCGCTCTTAATCGGAATACAGCATTTTGTATTTGGCAAGTGAAATTCATAACGACACGAGAGGCTAGTGCTTCGCTAGTGTGATTGCATGCTCTTTTTCATGAATAATAGAGGCTACTTAACGCAAATTATTTAATGTTGACACGACTATTCGTTAGCTCGAGAGGTAATGACTTACCGTCCCGGTGGTAAACGAAAGTCCCAGAGGCATAGAAGGCGATTTTGTGCTGCACGGGATCAACACGGACAACGTACTGCTCCAGAAACTCAGCGATGAGCAGGGGACCGGCACCTTCGACAAATCTACGATGTTTGCGCCCCAAACGGCATCATTGATCTTGCCACCGCAGAGAGGCTGAAGGTCAAAGCGCTGTCCGCGAGCATCATCCACGGCACCGGAAAGGGCGATATCCCGGCCGGCGATGCGGGTGAGGTAAGACTTACCATCGGCGGCCTTACAACTCTCGTTCCACACCATGTGGGCGGGGCAGATCGTGGATCTAGCTCAGTCGGTTGTGCCGCCGCATGAGCTTTCGTAGGCGATGACTGCAACCCATGCGACGCGGCTGGGATCGTGAGCGTAGAAGGAGAGCCAGTAGGGACGGCTGACCACGACCATGTAGGACTTAGAATTACCGGCTCTCCATGCGTAGGTCTTGCGCGCGGGTGAGTCGTGCGTGAGCTGGATGCCGGCCAGCTTGTCCGCGCTGATATGCGCGGTGTGAGAGAGGGCGTCGGAGGCGACGCGCGCGGGATCGGTGAAGGCCCAGTCGCGGGATCCGCTCTCGGCATCGTGCTGGGCCTGCATCGAAGCGGCATCCTGCTCTTCGGAAAGCAGCATGCGCAGCGTGCAGCCTGGAAAGAAATCCAGCTTTTCGTTCGATTCGCCGTAGTCCAGGTCGGCGCGCCAGTGCGTGTCGGGGTCTTTGACTTCCTGAATCGCCAGCATGCTGCAGCAGCCCATGTATCCGTAGCCGCCCCAGTAGTGGCCATTGTCAGGATCCTGCATTTGTTGACCGGCAAAGAATGTGCCTATGAGAGTTGCGTGCTCGACGGCGCCGGATTGTCCGGGACGGAGCGGCGGTTGGATGGCCTTGTCGAAGTCTTCGAACTGCTGATTGTCGGTGAGGGGAACGGTGACATTATCGATCACCAGTTCCTGGGAACGACGGCGGTCGTTGATGGTTTTGCAGCAGTTGACGGTGCCGGAGGTGATGGTCCCACCGTATTCGAGCCAGATGGCGGGGAAGGATGGGCAATCGGGATCGTAGAAGGTGAAGTCGTGCGAGGCGTGGGTGGCGAAGCCGGTGACCTCGACCAGCTTGTGGTTGTACACGGGCGGGTTTTTCTTCAACTGGCATGCCGTGACTTTGAGGGGTTCTTCGGCGGTGGCTATTGTCACTGCGGGGAGAACAAATAGGAGGCAGAGGAGGCATCTGCGAATCGTCGTGGATTGGCTCGAGGCGGGACTCAATGTCATTGCTTGGAAATTATGCGCTACGCGGACAGAATGGCGCCAAGTGCGCTACTCCGGACCGAGAACCAATGGGCCGAAAGAGTTGTCGATCAGCGCCTTCCAGCCTCCGTCCGTCTGCCTGCGGAAGACTGTGGTTGCGGTGAAGATGCGCGGGGCGTTCTCTAGATTGTTGTCCCGGACGTGTAGAGTCCAACGGGACAAGAAGAGCGCGACTCCATCCGCTTCGATCACATGGATCTTGAGTTGCTTTGCGGATGCTCCGGATTGCATCACGCGCTCAAAGAACATTCTCAGTTCGTCCTGTCCTCTAGCGGTCTTTCCGGGTTCGGTAATGACGACTGCCGCCTCTTCGTAAAAGCTGAGGACCGCAGCGAGGTCTCCTTGATTGAAGGCTTGGTCCAGCATTTCAACTGCTTCTTCTGGTGTTGTGGCGACCATACGTGGCTCCATGGCTTTGCTTGTGTCGTCTTTGGTCTTTCTGGCTTTTCTGGTTCAGGGGATCAGCGTCCATTGTTGCGTAGCCAGAGTTGGTAGCTGCCCCAGGCGGCTATGGTGCAGACGTCGCGGATCTGGCCGGTACGTAGCATTTCTTCGAACTGCGTGATGGGGAGGCGCACGACTTGCATGTCGGCTTCTTCGTAGTCGCGTTGGTGCGGGCCGGGCGTGAGTTCTTCCGCGATGTAGATGTACTGGCGCTGGCGGGCGAAGCCGTAGGCGATCCACATCCAGGGGAGCGCGGTCATGCGGCCGGCGACGAGGCCGGTTTCTTCCCGCAGTTCGCCGCGCGCGAGCTCTTCGGGATTGTCGATCTCCGATTCCCAGCCTCCCTGAGGCAGTTCGAGTGCACGCTCGCCGATGGTGTAGCGGTACTGCTCGACCAGCCAGATGTGATCGCCGTCGATGGGGAGGATGGCGGCGCAGTCGTGCTTGTCGATGACGCCGTAGATGCCGTGAGTGCCGTTGGGGCGCTCGATTGCGTCTTCGCGGACGCTGAGCCAGTGGTTGCGGTAGACCTCGCGGGAGGAAAGCGTGCGGATAGCCATGAACTTAGGATGGCATGGACCGGCCGGCCGGGGAACTTGCCGTTCGGGCAATTGCGCCGTAGGCGCGCCACATTTTGCGGGTAGCGGGGTTGATATGTGCGGTTGGACGGTACTTGCGTGTCGATGTTTATTCCGTGTAGCGTGCAACGGCAGCAGGTACAGGCCCATCGAAGTGCTCTGCGGGACGCAGTTTTTTTGTGCGTGAGTGGAGATGCAAGAAGAAAGGCAAGGAGGGTACATGCGAGCAAAATTAGGAACGATGGCGGTGCTGATTGGTCTGGGATTGACTACGCTTGGAGTGGCTGGAGTGAAGGCGCAGGAGGGGCCGCCGCCCCCGGGATACTACAACCAGCCGTGGACGCGGAGTCCAGACCAGTACCGTAGCGATATTGGGCGGAGAGGTTTTCACGATGGCATCGAGGGCGCGCGGAGAGACTTCCAGAATCATCGGCCGCCGAACGTGAACAATCGCGATGAGTACCGGCATCCGAACGTTGGGGGACAGGCACGGCATGAATATCGGGAGGCCTTCCGCAGGGGCTACCAGGTAGGCGTGCAGAACATCTACAACGGGCGGCGGTAGCTGCAGCCTGGAGTTGCTGAAAAGGAGACCCGCGTTGCGCGGGTTTCCTTTTTTTGCGCGGTACGATCGATTGTCGAAACGAGACAAGGTGCACAGGCTGGGACTCAGCAGGGGAACTGCATTGGCTAGATGGTCTAGAATAACGATTTACTAATGCGGTGCTATTCAGAAGCGGCGGCATGAGGAGAATTGCGAGATGACGAAGCGGCTTTCGAGGCGGAAGTTTGGGCAGTTGCTGGGCGCGGCGGCAGGGGCGGCGGCGCTTCCGGGCGGAGCGGCGATGGCGCTGACGCAAGGTGCGACGGCGTCGAGCGCAGGCGAAGCGAGTGGAGGCGCGCCGAGGACGTTTCCGCAGGGATTTCTGTGGGGGTCGGCGACGGCTTCGTACCAGGTGGAGGGCGCGGTGCACGAGGATGGACGCGGGCCGTCGATCTGGGACACCTTCTCGCACATGCCGGGCAAGACGCACAACGGCGATACGGGCGACGTGGCGGATGACCACTATCACCGCTACAAGGAAGACATCGCGCTGATGTCGGATATGGGCCTGACGACCTACCGCTTCTCGATTGCATGGCCGCGAATTTTTCCTGCGGGGACCGGTGCGCGCAATCCGAAGGGCTTCGACTTTTACGATCGCATGCTGGACACGCTGCTGGCGGCGAAGATTGCGCCTTATTGCACGCTCTACCACTGGGATCTGCCGCAGGCGTTGCAGGACAAGGGCGGCTGGCAGAACCGCGATACGGCGAAGGCCTTTGCGGAGTATGCCGGTGTAGTGGCGGAGCATCTGTCGGACCGCGTGAAGCACTTCATGACGGTGAATGAGCTGAGCACCTTTGTGAATCTGGGGTATGAGAGCGGGAAGCATGCGCCGGGATTGAAGCTGGATCGAAAGGGCGTGGCGCAGGTGGCGCACTATGCAGTGCTGGGGCATGGGCTGGCAGTGGAGGCGATTCGCACGCATGCGAAGCCGGGAGTGAAGATTGGATTCGCGGACAACCTGACGGCGGCGACGCCGGTGATCGAAAGCGCGGAGCACATCGCAGCGGCGAAGACGGCGATTCGTGAGGAAAATGCGATGTTCGGCACGGTGATCCGCGAGGGGAAATATACCGACGCGTACCTGAAGAAGCTTGGAGCGGATGCGCCGAAGTTTACGGCGGAGGAACTGAAGACGATCGGCAGTCCGATCGACTTTACCGGGCTGAACATCTACACCGGCGATTTTGTGCGGGCGGACGAGTCATCTCCGGTGGGGTACGCAAGGGTGAAGAGGCCGGCGTCGTCTCCGCATATGTATAGCGACTGGCTGTTCGTGGCCCCGGAAGCGCTGTATTGGGCGCCGAAGCTGGTGTCGGAGTTATGGAGCGCGGAGCAGGGCGCGAAGGAGTTGTACATCACGGAGAATGGATGCTCGTCAGCGGATGTATTGACGCCAGAGGGCCGAGTGTACGACTCGGATCGGATTATGTATCTGCGGAATTACATGACGCAGCTGCATCGTGCGGTGAGCGAGGGTGTGCCGGTGAAGGGATACTTCCTGTGGAGTTTGCTGGATAACTACGAGTGGGCGGATGGGTACGAGAAGCGATTTGGGATTACTTATGTGGATTTTGAGACGCAGAAGCGGACGCCTAAGTTAAGCTCGGCTTATTACAAAGAAGTGATTCGGCGGAATGGGTTGGCTTGATGAGAGATCAGTGAGTCGTAGGAGAGAAACTTGCTACGATCTCTGCCGGATATTCTACGACGGCTGCCCGTGGGGCGCTTTAGGCTGGCATGTTTCTGCTATTTGACCATCGTGCTTCTCGCTTTTTGCTGGGGAGTTGTAACGGCTAGAAACAGCGAAGGGTGGTCGTTTCTTCCAACGGTGTTTCTGACGCTGCCATGGTCGTTTGCCATGAGCCAAGTGTCTTGGCCCAGCAAGGTTTTCGATACTTTGACAGCTTTTTACAATTTGCCAATATTTCTGCTCTCGGCATTGCTCAACATCTCCATTGCGGCAGCATGTCGGCACCTCCTTCGAAGGTGATGCAGGACTCCTGGACGAAAAAATCTTTACGGTAGAGGGTCTCAAAGGAGCGCAGAGGAAATTCCTGGCTGGAGAAACTAACTATGTATCGATACGCTTCGTGATGACGACATGAGTCGCGTTCGGAGTGGAAACGTGCTGCGTAAGCTGATAACCGAGCTTCGGTAGATCAATACCTTGAAGCAGGGCTTCTCCGGAACCGAGCAGGACTGGCGAAATAGCCAGACGCATTTCATCGATAAGTCCGGCACAAAGATACTGGCGGATTGTGGCAACTCCACCGCCGAGCCAGATATCTTGTCCTTTCGCAGCATCAACAGCTCGCTCCAGCGCGGCATGAATACCATCGGTGACGAAGTGGAAGGTAGTTCCTCCGCTCATGGTGATGGATGCGCGTGGGTGATGCGTGAGAACAAAGACTGGAGTGTGGTAGGGCGGATTGTCTCCCCACCAGCCCTTCCATGTGTCATCGGGCCAGGGGCCGCGGACCGGCCCAAACATGTTGCGGCCAAGGATGCATGCGCCGATGCCCTCGAAGCGCACGGCGAAATCATTGTCAATCCCGGTTGTGCCGCCATCCTTACCGGACATCTGTTGAAAGGTACGCGTGGTAAAAAGCCATTCGTGCAGCGTAGTTCCGCCGACGCCCAGAGGATTGTCAAGACTCTGGTTGGGGCCGGCACCATAACCATCCAGCGATACCGAAAAGCCTTGGACGCGAAGCTTGGACATGCATGTTCCTTTAGATGGGTTTTCATCCAAGTGTAGGTCGCAAATTGGGAATCTGCTGGCTACAGCATGCCAACGAAGGGATCGACGGCCAAAACTAAGGTACGGATTATTGAAAATATTTAGCCTGGTGATGCGGAGAAGGAAGCTCTGCCGCTACTCCGATTCGCCCAATTTGGCGAAGAATGTCGCGTCATCACCCGCATTCATCTCGATCCACTCTTCGTCGGACATGCCTTTGCGCCATTCAAGAAATCCAACGGCGTCCGGTCCTACGGGGTGACGGAGCTGCCAGCTTTCGCTCTGCGCGACTTCCAGTATTTTTTCGGCCACCAGGGAGGGGGGTACGGGATGCTCCAATGATTTCGAAAAGAGAAGAGAGAAGCGGGCGGTCTGGCCATACGGCGATCCGGGCGCCGGGTCTCCAATGCGCTGCGCCATTGCGGTATCGATGATGCCGGGTTCGACGATGGCGATGCGAACATTGAATGTCTTGAGTTCACCCGCGAGCCCCTCGCTCAATGCTTCGAGCGCCCACTTGGAGGCGCAGTAGGAAGTGAGCGGTGGATTGCAGATGCGGCCGGCTACGGAACTTATGTTGATGATGCAGCCACTCCGGCGCTGGCGCATCTGCGGGACTACCGCCTGAATGCAGCGTAGCGTTCCGAAGTAGTTGGTTTCCATGATGGCTCGAAATTTGGCCAAGGGAAGCTCTTCGACGGGGCCGACACCTTCGATACCGGCATTGTTGACGAGCACGTCGATCGGTCCGTTTTTCTGGATGGCGGCAATGGCGTTGCTGACGGATTCATCCGAGTCGACATCCATAGTGGCAATGGTGATGGGCAGCTTTTCGCGCGCGGCGGTATCCGCCAGAACAGGCGACTGCGACGGGTTGCGCATGGTGGCGTAGACCTGGTGGCCAGCGCGCGCGAAGGCCAGCGCGGTTTCCAAACCAATTCCCTTGCTGCATCCGGTGATCAGTACTGAAGACATTGTTCCCCCTCGCGTGGCATTCGATATGAGTGCAGTCGTTTGGGGGATGTGCCGTTGGCCGTTGGTGTGCACCAAGCGTACAGGATCAGTCACCCATTCGCGCAGGAATACGGCTCCTGCTAAGAGCTGTGGCCGTTGCATTTGAACACGCCCATGAATTTGATCCATGGGCCTACTGAATCGCCGTATTGGTGGGCCATCACTCTTGAGAGTTGGTGGAGGTGGGTGAGGTCGTGGGCGGCCCAGGTGGCTAGCAATTCTGACAGCGTGACGACTCCGAGGGTGGGATGTTGTCCGCGTCGCTCGAGGTCTTGGGGTTGCAGGTTCAAGGCGCGTAGTTGGTCTAGATTTTCTGAACGGTGGCGAGCGAATTCGTCCAGGAGCTGACCCAGGGATTTGTTTTGAGTTACGCGTTTGAAGCCTTCGCGGTCGAAGGGCTCGAATGGCTTGCTCTCGCCGAATTGCAGAATGATTTTTGTTCGCGGGATCCAGTCGGTGTGTTCGCCGTGGATGAGATGGCCGACGATGTCGAAGGGACTCCAGGTGTTTTCACCTTCGTTGCGATGCGTCCATGTTTCCGGCAGATCGCGCAGGAGCGCGTTGAGGGCGGCGGGCGTGCGGGCGAGGAGGGCGATTGTGTCTTGCAGGTTGTGTTCCATGAGTATCTATTCCTAGACAGTGGCTTCGGACAGTGGCTTCGAGACTCTGGATTCTATTTGTTCGATAAGGAGGCGCGAAACGCTATTCGGTCGACGTGCGATCTGGTTGATAGAGCCGGTCGAGCGATCTGCGCAGCAGCGGGTAGCAGTTGCATGCGGCCTTTTCGAGGTGCTGGCGATCGGAGATGGTGATCCTGCCGCGCTGGTGGTGAAGCAGGCCCTTGCGCTCCATGATGCTGAGAATCCCGTTGACCGTGGTGCGACGTGCGCCGATCATCTGGCCGAGGAATTCCTGGGTGATTTGGATGGTGTCGCTGTCGAGGCGGTCGCGAATCATGAGCAGCCAGCGTGCGAGCCGCGGCTCGGATTCGTGGAGCTTGTTGCAGGCGGCTACCTGACTCAGCACGAGGCTTTGCGCCTGCACTAATTCAAGAATACGGTTGCGGATCTGTTCCTCTGCTTTGAAGCACTCCCGCAGCACGGAGAGCGGAACGCGATAGCCGGAGCCGGGCACCTGCATGAAGCATTCGTTGATGGGCGGGATGGGGCCGATGATGTGGAATGCGCCGACCACACCCTCACTGCCGACGAGGCCGACCTCCGTGGATTCACCGTTCGCGAGTCCGGCGACCACGGAGGCGATGCCTCCGGTGAGGAAATAACAAAACTGCGGCATCTCATCCGGCCAATAGAGCTGGGTGCGGACAGGAAGCGCCACGTGTTTCAAAGAGGAGAGAAGCTGTTCGCGAGAACGAGCCGAGATTGCATCGAGTAATCGATTGCCCGTTGGCTTCGCCATGTTGGTCCTGTGCTTCACGAATCGCAGAGGACCAGCGCAAACCGCCCTACGTTGCGCCTCTGAGAGAAGGAAAAGTCAAAGTGTATTTATGTGCCGGAACTATATGCCCAAGGCACGGTCCGCATCTGCCTCACAAGAGGCAGACAAGAGATGGCAACTGTGGCAACATCTCTGCCCATCTTTTTGTCGTTGTGTCTTGTGGCGGACAGTAGGGGGATGGCATCCCGCCGATACTGGGCCGATATCTATTGGGCCGATGTCTATTCCTTTACGGAGATGACCTTTGCACACGCCCGCCGTAGTTTTCTACGGTCATGATGAGTTGTTACTGATGACTCGCCGCCGGATCCTCGAGGGTGCCGGTTTTCGGGCAGATGTTGCGTCTGAGCTGGAGGAGATCCCGCGGCTGGTCCGCGAGCTTCCCGCAGACCTGGTTGTCCTGTGTCACAGCCTATCCCGCACGGAATGCGTGGTGGCGGGCATGGTCGCCAGGAATCATCGACCCGAGGTGCAGATGCTGCTGCTGGTGGCGGACGGCTTGTTTGGAGAACGCGATCGAGAACGCGATCCCGCGATGAGCGAGGTCGCCGACGACATCCTCACACTGTCTCTGGAACCGGAGAGGCTTGTGGCCAAGGTGAGATCGATGCTCGATGAGCGGCCGCGGGGCAGCGTAATGGTTTTTCCCGAGGAAGGTCGGCTGCGGGGAAGCAATCTCGCCCGGTCAAGCTGAGGAATGCACCGTCCTCCGGCACGCACCGGAACGGGCAACTCCCCTGAAAATGTGGCCCCCTCCCGCCCCGGGAGAGGGGCCACATTTTTGCTGGATACACCAAGGGGTTGCGGATGCCGAGTTGCTTAGCTCTTTTGGGCTTTGGCGAAGCGCTCGTTGACTTTGTCCCAGTTGACGGTGTTCCACCAGGCTTTCAGGTAGTCGGGACGCTTGTTCTGGTACTTGAGGTAGTAGGCGTGCTCCCATACGTCGTTGCCCAGGACGGGATATTTTCCCTCGGTGATGGGATTGTCCTGGTTGGGCGTGGTGACGATGGAAAGCTTGCCGCCGCTCCACACTAACCATCCCCAGCCGCTGCCGAACTGCGCGGCGGTTTTTTCTTCGAATTGGGTCTTGAAGTCGTTGAAGCTGCCGAAATCTTTCTTGATCTGATCGGCGATAGGGCCGGTGGGATCGCCGCCGCCCTTGGGCTTCATGATCTCCCAGAACATGGAGTGGTTGAGGTGGCCGCCGCCGTTGTTGCGGACGAGGGTGCGCACGTCTTCGGGGACCTTGGATAGATTCTTGATAATTTCTTCGGGGGTCTGCTTGCCGAGCTCAGGATGCTTTTCGACCGCGCCGTTGAGCTTGGCAACGTAGGCGGCGTGGTGCTTGTCGTGATGGAGCTTCATGGTGGCTTCGTCGATGTGCGGCTCGAGCGCGGCGTAGTCGTAGGGCAGTGGTGGAACTTCGAAAGCCAAAGCGTGTCCTCCTCAGTTGGGACCGGGTTTTGAAAACCAGGTAGTTGGGCCGGAGAAATGCGGCCGGGATACGACTCGTCATTGCCTTGTCCGGCTCCGAGTGAATCGAACAGCAGGGGAAGGGAGACGGGCAGGCGTACAGATTCTGTATACACAAGTATGGATGCAGCATGGGGCCGCGGGGTTCCATGGGGCGGGGCTGGGAAGGGGGGCCGGGCTGGAAAGATGTGAGATTCGGTGCGACTCTAAGGCGCGGCTGGCGCCGCGGCGCAGAGAGCCACTATGGCTGGAAGGATCTGAGATTCGGCGCGAAGCTAGGGCGCGGCTGACGCCGCGGCGCAGGGGATGCAGCGCGGCTGCACCGATGCAGGTTTCGTGCGAGTCTAAAGAGGAGTAGCACGTTCCGTTTGGCCAAACCACGCATAACCCGACGACAATTGCTGCGCGAGGCTGGCGCGGCCAGCATGCTCGCCCTGAGCGCTCCGGCGACGATCGCGGGGGCGCTGCAGAACCAGCAGACGGCTCCGGCGGGCAGCCAGGCGCCGAAGCCGCAGCAGCAGGCCGCAGAGCAATACCGGCATCCGCCGGGCGAGTTCATCAACCGCCCGCTGACCCAGGTGCCGAAGGCGGCCGAAGATCTGCTGGATGACATGGAGGGGCGCAACTGCGACTTCTTCTACAACGAGGTGCATCCGAAGACGGGGCTGGTGCGGGACCGGGCGCCGTCGAATGGACGCTCGCTGAGCCGCGCGGCGTCGATTGCGTCGACCGGCTTCGGGCTGAGCGCGCTGTGTGTTGCGCACAAGCGGCACTATCTGCGGCCGATGGACTGCGAGCAGCGGGTGGAGAAGACGCTGGCCTACCTGCTGAACGAGTGCCCGCACGAACACGGATTTCTGTATCACTTCATCGACATCGAGAGCGGCAAGCGGATGTTCAACTCGGAGCTTTCGTCGATCGACACCTCGCTGCTTTTGTGCGGCATCCTGCACTGCCGGACGTATTTCGAGGGCAACCGGCGGATTGAGAACCTGGCGACGACGCTGTACCGGCGAGTGGACTGGCAGTGGATGCTGAACGGCGGCGACACGCTGTCCATGGGCTGGCTGCCGGAGCAGGGATTTCTGAAGCATCGCTGGGATATTTACGCCGAGCTGACGACGATGTACCTGCTGGCGATCGCCTCGCCGACACATCCGATAACGGCGGCGAGCTGGGAGGCGCTGCAGCGGCCGATCGTGCCGTATGGCGGCATTGATTACATCACCGGCGTGGCGCCGCTGTTCATCCACCAGTATCCGCAGGCGTGGGTGGACTATCGCGACATTCGCGACAAGCACGCGAACTATTTCACCAACTCGATTGCGGCGACGCGAGCACACCAGCTTTGGTGCCTGGTGCAGGGGCAGAAGTTCCCCTGGATCGACGAGAACATGTGGGGAATCTCGGCCTCGGACTCACGGCAAGGGTACCGGGTGTGGGGTGGACCGCCCACGATGGGTGATCCGGACGGCACGCTGGTGCCGTGCGCGTGTGCGGGCTCGGTGGTGTTTCTGCCGGCGGAATGCTCGCATGTGCTGCTGACCATGCGCGACCGCTACAAAGAACGGGTGTACCAGCGGTACGGATTTGTCGATGCCTTTCAGCCCACGGCGGGGTGGTTTGGCGAGGACGTGATCGGGATCGATGTGGGGATCGGATTGTTGATGGCGGAGAATCTGCGGACCGGGTCGGTGTGGGAGTCGTTTATGAAGAACCGGGAGATCCAGCACGCGATGCGGGAGTGCAGCTTCCGGCCCGATCCGGATGCGAATACGCAGGTGCTCTAGGGACTTGCCGTCCCAGGCGGACGCGCCGATGGCGCGCTTTGCTGGGGTTCGCTTCCTTTGGTCGCGCACGTTGAGTGTTGTGGTCTGCGCCGGCAAAGTTCAGGTCCTTCGCTCCGCTCAGGATGACAGCACATCCGGGGTCGCGGGGACCTTGCCTTAAGCCCATGTTCCCAACACTGGGACATAGGGCAACCCATTTTGTATCCGGGGGTGGGTGTGCAGCGTCTTAAGCGCATTGTGAATTTTTCATGTGCCAGTGGCGAGCCGAAGCGGCCAGGCCTGAGGATTGTGCGGGTGGGAAAAGCGCGTGAGTGAAGAGCACGTGATGTACCGGTGGATTGATGGGCATGGCGAGGCGCCGGGCGCGCCTGGCCTGGAGCCGCGATGGACGTCGAGCCAGAAGGCGGTTGTAGGGACGGCCTATTCCACATCGAGCAAGATCTGGTGGACGACCTCGCACGGAACGATCAACGAAATCTATAACCCGACCATCGACAAGCCGCAGGTGCGCGACCTGGAGCTGCTGGTGACGGACGGCGAGAGCTTTGTCCACGAAGAGAAGCGGGACCTGGAGCACAGCTTCTCCTACCTGGCGTCGGATGCGCCGGCGGTGGGGATTGTGAACCGCGATCCCGCGGGTCGCTACAGCATCTCGAAGGAGATCATCAGCGACCCGCATGCGCCGGTGCTGTTGATGCGGGTGAAGTTCGCGGGCGACCCTGAGGTGCTGCGGAAGCTGAAGGCCTATGCGCTGCTGGCGCCGCATCTTGAGGTAGGTGGCGCGCACAACAACGGCCGCGTGCTGGATGTGGCCGGGCGGCAGGTGCTGCTGGCGTGGAAGGGCGCGTCGGCGCTGGCGATGGCGGTGGATTGCGGCTTTACGAATGCGAGCTGCGGCTTTGTGGGCACGAGCGACGGCTACCAGGATGTGACGCAGCACTACGGGATGGAGTGGACGTACGGGTCGGCGCTGGACGGCAATATCGCGTTGACGGGCGAAATCGATATCGCGGCGAATCCGGAGTTTGTGCTGGCGGTGGGCTTCGGGTCGGCGGCGCATTCGGCGCTGACGCGGACGGTGGGCTCGCTGAATGTTCCGTTCGACCAGCAGATGAAGCGCTTCATCGAGCAGTGGGAGCGGATAAAGCCGCTGGTGGAGCTGGCCGGAGCGGCGCAGGACGGCGGGATGCTGCTGAAATCGAGTTACGGCGTGCTGCTGACACACGAGGACAAGACCTATGCGGGCGCGTTTATCGCGTCGGCGTCGATTCCGTGGGGGCAGGCGAAGGGCGACAGCGACCTGGGCGGCTATCACCTGGTGTGGACGCGGGACATGTGCCAGACGACGACGGCGCTGCTGGCCGCGGGCCGGACGAACAGTGCGATGCGCGCGCTGATTTACCTGGCGTGCACGCAGAAGGCGGACGGCGGCTTTCCGCAGAACTTCTGGGTGACGGGTGTGCCGTACTGGTCCGGAGTGCAACTGGATGAGACGGCATTTCCCATCCTGCTGGCGTACCGGTTGTGGCGCCTGAATGCCCTGGGGGATTTCGACGCACTGCCGTTTGTGGAGCGGGCCGCGGGCTTCCTGGTGCGGCATGCACCGGTGACGCAGCAGGAACGCTGGGAGGAGTGCGCGGGGTATTCGCCGTCGACGTTGACGGTGGTGATTGTGGCGCTGATCGCCGCGGCGGAGATGGTGCGGTGGGGGCATCAGCCGGAGCTGGCGACGTTCCTGGAAGAGCAGGCGGACTGGCTGGAGTCGCACCTGGAGGACTGGACGGCGACCAATGACGGCGTGCTGGTGCCGGGGGTGAAGCAGCATTACATGCGCATCCGGCCTGTGGAGGCCGCGGGGGCGGAGCCGTATGTGCAGATGGGGCCGGGAACAGAGCATCTGCGCCTCAACAACCGCGGGCCGGGAGAGAGGTACGAGTTCGAGGCGCGAGAGATTGTGGATGGAGGCTTTCTGGAAGTGGTGCGCTACGGGCTGCGCAAGCCGGACGATCCGATGGTGGTGGCGACGGTCACGGTGACGGACGCGGTGCTGAAACGGGAGCTGCCGCAAGGGCCGGGCTTCCGGCGCTACAACCACGACGGTTATGGGAACCATCCCGATGGGGCGCCGTTCGACGGCTGGGGACAGGGATCCTGCTGGCCGCTGCTGACCGGAGAGCGCGCGCACTATGAGCTGGCGGCGGGACGGGATACTGCGGCGCTGATCAAGACGATTGAGGGCTTTGGATCGGCCGGCGGGATGCTACCGGAGCAGGTGTGGGACAGGGAAGACATGCCGGAGTGCGGAATGCAGCGGGGACGGCCGACGGGTTCTGCGATGCCACTGGTGTGGGCGCATGCGGAGTACGTGAAGCTGCTGCGCTCGGCGACGGACAAGCGGGTGTTCGACCGGGTGGACGCAGTGGCCGAGCGCTATGCCACGCCGCGCGCGCGGGGCACAGTGGAGGTATGGCGGGGCGACCGGCAGGTAGCGCGGATGGAGGCGAAACGCCGTCTGCGGGTGGAGTCCGAGGAGTGCTTCGAGCTGCGCTGGAGCGCGGATGGCTGGAAGACGGTGCAGACGACGCAGGCAACCGCGGTGGACTCCTGCGGCTTCTACGCCGATGCGGTGCCGGGCGCTGCGGAGCGGCTGGAGTTCACGCTGTACTGGCCGGTACGGGGGCAGTGGGAGGGCCGGAATTACAGCGTGATGGTGGAGCGGTAAGTGGGTGTGCAGGGCGGCCTGGGTTACGTTCGGAATAACAGGTTTATGTAATCTCAAGACGCGCCGGCATTCACGCAGGGCCAAAGACATGGATGTAGAGTGAAAGGGATGCGTCGCGCGCGCGGCGCCACAGTCCAGAGACACCGGAGCAGCACAGCCAGCAATACACACCGCAACCCTTACGAAACCCCGACGAAACGCGGATGAATACGGCGCAGGCCGGATGGCCTCACAGCGCTACCCATCGCGAAAGAGAGGCGAGCCACCCATGAGTGATATTCAGCAAACAGCGATCAACGCGTTGCGCTTCCTGGCAGTCGATGCCGTAGAGAAGGCCAAGAGCGGCCATCCGGGCGCCCCGCTGGGCGATTCTCCCATTGCCTACCTGCTCTTCCACAAATACATGCGGCACAACCCGAAGAACGCGAAGTGGGCAAACCGCGACCGCTTCGTGCTGTCGAACGGGCACGCGTCGGCGCTGCTGTATGGCGTGCTGCACCTGACCGGCTACGACGTGACGATCGATGATTTGAAGAGCTTCCGGCAGTGGGGCTCGCGGACGCCGGGGCATCCGGAGTACGGCGATACAGACGGTGTGGAAGTGACGACGGGTCCTCTGGGCCAAGGCTTTGCCATGGGCATCGGGATGGCAGCGGCGGAGCGGCACCTGGCCGCGGTGTACAACACGCCGGACTTCGACGTGGTGGATCACTACACGTACATTCTGTGCGGCGACGGCGACTTGATGGAAGGCATCTCGCATGAGTCGGCGTCGCTGGCGGGAACGCTGCAATTGGGCAAGGTGATCGTGTTCTATGACGACAACCTGATCTCGCTCGATGGGCCGACCGAGCTTTCCTTTACCGAGAACGTGCTGGAGCGATTTGACGCGTACCACTGGCACACGCAGCTCGTGGAAGACGGCAATGATCTGAAGGGAATCAGCGAGGCGATCGAGGCGGCAAAGGCGATCAAGGACAAGCCGTCGTTCATCGCGGTGCGCACCATCATCGGCTACGGCAGCCCGCGGGCAGGCACGAACAAGGTGCACGGCGAGGCGATGGGGCCGGAGGACACGAAGAAGACCAAGGAAAATCTGAACTGGCCAGCGGACAAGAGCTTCTACGTGCCCGAGGATGCCGCGAAGCACTGGCTGGAGGCGGTGCAAAAGGGCGCCGACGAAGAAGCGGAATGGAACAACCTGTTCGCGAAGTACGAGAAGGCGAATCCGGAGCTGGCGAAACAGTTCAAGCGCACGCACTACGAGCACAAGCTGGCTGCGGGATGGGAGAAGTCCCTGCCGGTGTTTGAGGCGGGCGGCAAGGGCGTAGCCACGCGCAACGCGGGGCAGCAGGTGATGAATGCGTTTGAGAAGGTGGTGCCGGAGGTATTTGGCGGCGCGGCCGATCTGACGACTTCTACCAAGACGATCTTCAAGGACAGCGGCAACTTCCATGTAGACCCGGCGGGCCGCAACGTGTACTTCGGCGTGCGCGAGTTGGGCATGTGCGCCATGGTGAACGGCATGGCGGTGCATGGCGGCGTGATTCCGTATGGCTCGACCTTCTTCAACTTCGTGGACTATGCGAAGCCGGCAGTGCGCATTGCCGCGATCATGAAGTCGCATTCGATCTTCGTGTTCACGCATGACTCGATCGGCCTCGGTGAAGACGGACCGACGCATCAGCCGATTGAACAATTGATGATGCTGCGCGCAATACCAAACCTGATCGACCTGCGGCCGGCCGATGCGAATGAGACAGCCGCGGTATGGAAGGTGGCTCTGGAAGCGAAGGCGCCGTCGTTCATGGCGCTGACGCGCCAGGATCTGCCGGTGATGGATGCGGCGAAGCTGAATATCATGGCGGGTGTGGCCAAGGGCGCGTATGTCGTCGAAAAGGGCGGCGATGCACCGAAGCTGCTGATTGTGGGTACGGGTTCGGAGGTGTGGCCGGCGGTGGAAGCAGCGAAGCGGCTGAATGCGGAGGGCACGCCGACGCGCGTGATCTCGATGCCGAGCTGGCGGCTGTTTGAGCAGCAGGACGAGGCATACAAGGCGTCGATCTTCCCGGATCATCTGCCGAAGCTGGCGGTGGAGGCAGGTGCGCCGCTGGGCTGGTGGAAATGGGTGGGACGGCACGGCGACGTGATTGGGCTGGAGCGCTTTGGCGCATCGGCGCCGGGACCGACAGTGCTGAAGGAATTGGGCTTCGACCCGGATAGCGTGTATGCGCGCGCGAAGAAGCTGCTGGAGAAGTACGAGAAAGAGATGGCAGCGGTAAAGAAGGGCACGCCGGAGCCGGTGGGAACGCGGTAATTCCGAGATGATGCGGGCCGCTGCGCTGGCGGCCCTTGCGTCATTTTGAAGACAAGAACGGCAGCACGAGCCACAGGACCGCGAGCTTCCTGAATAACGGAAAACATGGCACCCGCAAGGCCGGAAATACGCGCAATCTACTGGGACATTGGCGGCGTGCTGCTGACCAATGGATGGGATCACGAGGAGCGTGCGCGCGTGCTGGGGCAGTTCGCGATTCCGCGCGACGAATACGAATCCAGACACGATGAAGCGAATGACCGCTGGGAGCGGGGCGAGCTCTCGGATGATGAATTCCTGAAGCAGACCGTTTTCTTCAAAGAGCGCAGCTTTACGCCGGCACAGTTTCTGCAGGCGTTACGCGAGCAGTCGAAGTGGCTGCCGGGCGGGGCGAAGAACGTGATCGCCACTCTTCGGAAGAACAGCGCACTGAAGATGGCGATGTTGAACAACGAGTCTGGCCCGCTGAACGATTACCGCATTGAGAGCTTCGGGCTGACGCAGTTCTTCGATGGATTTTTCTGCTCTGCGTATCTCGGCATGCGCAAGCCGGAGTTGCGGATGTTTCGCGCGGGAGCGGAGATGCTGCACTTCCGTCCGGAAGAGTGCGCGTTTGTGGACGATCGCGAGAAGAACTGCGCGGCGGCGGCCGAAGTGGGGATGCACGCGATTCAGTACAAGGGTGAAGAGCGGTTGAAGGATGCGCTTGGCGGGCTGGGCGTGCGGTTGGGTTGAGAGGTTGAGTTTTTTAGCAATAAAGATAGCTCGCGAGGAGACGCGGTGGAACTGGGATTGATCGGTCTGGGAAAGATGGGCTTCAACATGGCGGCGCGGCTGCGCCAGGGTGGCCACACGGTGGTGGGCTTCGACTTCAACGCCGATGTGGTGAAGAAGCTGTCGAGCGATGGATCGAAGGGCGTGAACTCGCTGGAAGACGTGGTGAAGAGCCTGAAGGCGCCGCGCGCGATCTGGCTGATGGTGCCATCGGGCGATCCGGTGGACGAGACGATTGCGAAGCTGGAGCCGTTCATGGAGAAGGGCGACATCTTCATCGACGGCGGCAACTCGAACTACAAGGACACGCAGCGGCGCGCGAAGGCGGAAGAGGCGAAGGGATTTCATTACATCGACTGCGGGACCTCCGGCGGCGTGTGGGGGCTGAAGGAGGGCTACAGCATGATGGTGGGCGGCCCGGACGAGGCGGTGAACCACTTGCGGCCGATCTTCGAGACGCTGGCGCCGGCCAAGGACCAGGGTTGGGGCCACGTGGGACCGGCGGGCTCCGGACACTTCGTGAAGATGGTGCACAACGCGATTGAGTACGGAATGATGCAGGCATACGCGGAGGGATTCTCGATCCTGAAGCACAAAGAGGAGTTCAATCTCGATCTGCCGGCGATCGGCGAGATCTGGCGTGTGGGTTCGGTGATCCGTTCGTGGCTGCTGGATTTAACAACCGATGCGCTGCACAAGAATCCAAACCTGGACGGACTGGAAGCGTATGTAGTGGATTCCGGTGAGGGCCGCTGGACGGTGACTGAGGCGATCGATTTGAATGTGTCGGCGCCGGTGATCACCGAGTCGCTGCTTCGTCGCATTCGTTCGCGCGAAGACAACAACTTCAGCGACCGTATGCTGTCGATCATGCGTAACGCGTTTGGCGGCCATGCGGTGAAGAAGAGCTGAAGAGCAGAGAAGTAGGGCATAGGGAACAGCGAGTAGAGCAACAAGGAGGACACGATGGCAGCAGCAGTGACACAGGCACAGGTGGATCTGACGAGTCTGAATGCGCGCCGGCCGAAGGAGCGCACGCCCGAGCCGACGGTGGTGGTGATCTTTGGCGCGTCGGGCGATCTGACCAAACGCAAGCTGCTGCCGGCGCTATTCCATCTGGAGCAGGGCGGCCTGCTGCCAAAGGAATTTGCGGTGGTGGGCGTGGCGCGGCGGCCGCTGGGCGACAGCTTTGCCAAAGATATGCGCGCCGGGATCACGGAGTTTGGCGGCGTGAAGGACGGCGACCCGAAGCTGGATGCGTTCATGCGCAAGGTGAGCTACCACCAGATGGACTTTGACAAGAGCGAAGGCTACGGTGCGCTGAAGCAAACGCTGCAGCAGATTGACCAGGAGCACGGCACCAAGGGCAACCGGCTGTTCTACCTAGCGGTGGCGCCGGAGTATTTCGCCGACATCATGGAGCAGCTGGGCAATCACAAGATGGCGCAACCGGAGCAGGGGACGGTGCACTGCATCATCGAGAAGCCGTTCGGTCATGACTTGGAATCGGCGCGCAAGCTGAACGATGACGTGAACGCGGTCTTCCGCGAGGAGCAGGTCTTCCGCATCGACCACTACCTGGGCAAGGAGACGGTGCAGAACATTTTGGTGTTCCGCTTCGCGAACGGGATCTTCGAGCCGGTGTGGAATCGTAACTATGTCGATCACGTGCAGATCACGGCGGCGGAAGAGATCGGCATCGAGGGGCGCGGGCCGTTTTACGAGAGCGCGGGCGCGCTGCGCGACGTGATCCAGAACCATGTGATGGAACTGCTGTCGTTTGTCGCGATGGAACCGCCGATCTCCTTCGGCGCGGAGGCGCTGCGGCGGGAGAAGATCAAGGTATGGAAGGCGATCCAGCCGATCAACGTGGAAGACACGGTACGCGGGCAGTACGGGCCGGGCAAGGTGAACGGCGCGGAGGTGAAGGGCTACCGGCAGGAAGATCGCGTGGATCCGAAGTCGAGCACCGAGACCTACGCGGCGCTGCGGTTGACCATTGAAAACTGGCGCTGGGCGGGGGTTCCGTTCTATATCCGGGCGGGCAAGCGGCTGGCCAAGCGCTCGACCGAGATTGCGATCCAGTTCAAGCAGCCACCGCAGTTGCTTTTCAAGGACCTGTCGGGTAGCTGCAGCGACATCCAGCCGAACATCATCAGCATGCGCATCCAGCCGGACGAGGGCATTTCGCTGCGCTTCGGCGCGAAGGTGCCGAGCCCGAATATGGAAGTGTGTCCGGTGATCATGAACTTCAACTACGCGGAGGCTTTCGGCACCAACTCGGCGAATGGCTACGAGCGGCTGCTGCTGGATGCGATGATCGGCGACGGAACGCTGTTTGCGCATCGCGAGGGCGTGGAAGCGACCTGGTCGCTGCTGACGCCGCTGTTGCAGCAGTGGGCGGATTGGAAGCCGACCGGATTTCCGAATTATGCAGCCGGCACCTGGGGACCGAAGGCTGCGGACGAACTGCTGCGGCGCGATGGCCGCGAGTGGCGCAAGGAGTAGGAAACGTGCCGAAATCAGTCACGGTTACATATCGAGTTTTTGAGAACGGTGACGCCTTCGCTGAGGGGGCGGCCGCCTACTACGCCAACAAGATGGCCGAGTTCGCGAACAGCATCGATGTCGCCAACAATGTGAACGTGGCGTTTTCCGGCGGCACGACGCCGAAGGCGATCTTCGATCTGCTGGCCGATGATTCGAAGCCGTATCGCGCGCTGGTGCCGTGGGAACGGCTGGGATTTTTCTTTGTGGACGAGCGCAGCGTGCCTCCCAATGACAAGGAGAGCAACTACGGGATGGCGAAGGCGGCGCTGCTGGACAAGGTGCCGATCGAGCCGTCGCAGGTGTACCGCATCCAGGGCGAGCTCAATCCGGAGGAGGCGGCGGCGAAGTACGAGTCGGCGATCCGCGCGGCGTTTCGCCTGGAGGGCGCGCAGATGCCGCAATTCCAGCTTGTTTCGCTCGGCATGGGCGACGACGGACACACGGCATCGCTGTTTCCGCATACCGCAGCGCTGCACGAGCTGGGCCGTATCGCGGTGGCCAACCAGGTGCCGCAGAAGGACACCTGGCGGCTGACGCTGACCTGGCCGGTGATCAATCAAGGACAGGACGTCTCGTTCCTGCTGAAGGGGGCGGCGAAGGCGGAGACCTTGCGCCGCGTGTTTCTGGGCGGATACGATCCCGAAGCGCTCCCCTCGCAGTTGATTCGTCCGGCATCGGGACAGCTGACGCTGCTGCTGGACCGTGATGCGGCGGCGCTGCTCCCCAGGCCGAACGCGGACGGCGTGGGCGTGCTGGAGGTTTCCCATTGATTCTGGCTGGCGATGTCGGCGGAACGAAGGTCGCACTCGCGCTATTCGATTTTCAGAGCGGCAACCTGCACCATGCGGCGGAGAAGCGCTATCCGGCGAAGGATTATCCGGGCCTGGAAGCAATTGTGAAGGAGTTCCTGGCCGAGTATCAGCAGGAGGGAAAGGTTTCCGCTGCGTGTTTCGGCGTGCCGGGTCCGGTGCGGCATGGCGTGCTGCGGCTGACGAATTTGCCCTGGACCCTGGACAGCCGCAAGCTGTCGCTCGATCTGGGTATCGACCATGTGTTCCTCATCAACGATCTCGAAGCGAACGGCTATGGGATTCCTGAGCTGAAGGCGGAGCAGATTTTTACGTTGAGCGCGGGCGATCCGAGCTCGGCGGGGAGTCGCGCGCTGATCTCCGCGGGCACGGGGCTGGGCGAGGCGTTCCTGGTGTGGAATGGCAAGCGGCATATTCCGATGGCGTCCGAGGGTGGGCACTGCGATTTTGCTGCGCGAAACGAGGACGAGATCGACCTGCTGCGCCATTTGCAGAAGAAGCTGGGCGGCCGCGTGAGCTATGAGCGTGTGATTGCGGGCGTGGGGATCAAGGACGTCTACGACTTTCTGCGCGACGAGCGGAAGATGGACGAGCCGGCCTGGCTGCGGGAGCGGATGGCGACCGAGGATCCGAACGCGGTGATCGGCGAGCTGGGCGAGTCCGGGAAGAACGACCTCTGCGCGAAGACGCTGGATATTGTGGTGGGTGCGTATGGAGCCGAGGCGGGGAATCTGGCGCTGAAGGTGCTGGCGACGGGCGGCGTGTACGTGGGCGGCGGCATTGCGCCGAAGATTTTGAAGAAGCTCGAGGATGGCACCTTCATGAAGGCCTTCACGGATAAAGGGCGGCTGAGCGATCTGCTGGTGCAGACGCCGGTGCGCGTGATTCTGGAGAGCCGGGCGGCACTGATTGGTGCGGCGGCGTATGCGGAAGCGCGCGCGACGGAGCTGAGTGGTCACTCGGAGCGAGCTGCTTCGGTCTAGCGACTAGTGTCACGAGAATGTAACGATGATGTCTGGGTGCTTTCCCGGCAGCCTTGCGTGTGCTTTCATGGACGCTATGAACAGTGCTTTGGTTATGCGTAGGGATATCGGCTTTCGTCAACGGGCTAGCGTTGTGGCGCTTGCTATTGCGCTTCTCTTCCTGCTTCCGCACGCGGCGTTCGCGCATGCTGTGCTGGTGAAGTCTTCACCCGCACAAGGCGCAACGGTAACGGCCGGCGGGGTGGTGAACGTCACGCTCACCTACAACTCGCGCATCGATGTGGCGCACTCCTCGCTTCACCTAGTGGGACCGGATGGCAAGTCGCAGTCGCTGGCGGTGGATGCGCATGCCGCGCCGAACTTGCTGGTGGCGAAGGCGCCGGTGCTGACGGCAGGCGCGTACAAGCTGGAATGGCAGGTGATGGCGACGGACGGGCACATCACGCGCGGGATTGTTGAATTTCGCGTTGCCTGATGACAACGCGAGGGGGGAATTTCGTGTTGTCCGATGTCGACGCGAGGGGTGGTTCGGCGTTGCCAGATGTCGGTGCGAGGGGTAGTTCCACCTTGCCTGATGTCGATGTGCGTGGGCTGATGGAAACGCGAGGGCGGCCTTCCGTGCCGCCCGACTATAGCGGGCTCACGGCTTGATCTGGCTGCTCAACGATTTCGATCTGCTGTCCGTGTTGCTGCATGCGGCGACGCTGTCGCTGGAGGCGCTGCTGGTGGGCGGCGTGCTCTTCCTGGTGGTCGTAGGAGTGCCAGGCGGATCGGATGCGCGTGCACTGCGCGCGTGCCGGCGCGGCATCGAATGGGCCGCGCTGGCGATGTTCCTGGCGGAGATTGCGACGGCCGCGGTGGAGACATCGCTGGTGATGGGCAACTCCGGCATGACGGCGGCGACCGCTTTGAGCGGCGGACCGCTGATCGCCGAAGCAAGTGCCGCGTTTTGCGCGCTGGTGCTGTTGCTGCTGGCGCGATTCTCTCCAAGCAAGATGTCTATCTGGGTGCAGGCGGCGATGGTGGTTGCTGCTTTCGCGCTGATGGGAGCTGTGGTTTCGCTGAGCCATGCGGTCTCGCGAATGGATCATCGCGTGGTGTTGACGGCATTTACCGCGCTGCACCATCTGGGATCGGCGGCATGGATTGGCGCGATGCCGTTTCTGATTGTTACGCTGAAGCGGACCGAGGACATTGCCGTGGCGCGGCGCGTAGTGGCGCGCTTCTCGCGCATGGCGATGGTGTCGGCAGCGGTGCTGCTGGGCGCGGGCATTGGGCTGGCGTGGTTTTATGTCGCGTCATTTTCCGGGCTGTACGGCACGACGTATGGCGTGCTGGTGATGGTGAAGTCGTATCTGCTGCTGCTGATCCTGATGCTGGGAGCGGCGAACTGGTACGTGGCGCGCGAAGTGGAGCGCGTACCCCTGCGGTTGCTGACGCGGCTGCGGCGCTTCGCGGAGGTGGAGGTGGCGCTGGGGTTCACGGCGATTCTGGCGGCTGCGGCGCTGACCTCGCAATCGCCCGCGGTGGACACGCCGATGGATCGGCTGACACTGCACGAGATCGAGGCGCGCATACGATGGGAGGCGCCGCGGCTGAAGAGTCCGCCGTATGCGGCGCTGGTGCCGGCGACGCCGATCGATGTGGCGGTGAAGACGGCGCAATATCAGCCGCCGGCGGCGAGCGATGCGAACGACATGGCGTGGTCGGAGTACAACCATCACTGGGCGGGACTGGTGGTGCTGCTGGCGGGCGGCCTCGCGTTGCTGAGCCGCTTCCAGCGAATGCGCTGGGCGCGCTTCTGGCCGGTGAGCTTCGCAGGACTGGCGGTGTTTATTCTGCTGCGCGCCGATCCGGAGAACTGGCCGCTGGGGCCGCGTCCGTTCTGGGGCAGCTTTTTTGAGCCGGATGTGTTGCAGCATCGCGCGGCGGCTGCGCTGATTCTGGCTTTTGCTGCGTTTGAGTGCGCGGTGCAGGCGGGCTGGCTGCGCGCGGCGTGGGCGCGGTATGCGTTTCCGCTGATGTGCGCGGCAGGCGCGGCGATGCTGCTGACGCACAACCACTCTCTAGGCGACGGCAAAGAGGAGGTGCTGGTGCTGATGAATCATGCGGCACTGGCGCTGTTTGGCGTGACCGCTGGCTGGGCGCGCTGGCTGGAGCTGCGGCTGCCGAGGGAAGAGGGCGAGCGGCGCTTTGCTGGTTATGTGTGGCCGGTGGCGCTGATGCTGGTGGGGATGGTGCTCCTGGATTATCGCGAGATGTAGGGATTTGCCATCCAGGCAGAGGCGCCTGCGGCGCGGGTTGTGGGGTTCGCTCCCTTTGGTCGCTCACGTTCACAGTTGTGGGTGACCACCGATCTGGTCGCATGGCGTGCGACGTACCTACAGAAAATTCACTCTACGCGACAACGTGGTACTCGCTGCTGACCAGACCGCTGGGATAGTGGCGCGTTGCGATGTGGCGGAGCTGAACGTCATGCGGCAGGCTGCCGAAGAGTGGAATACCCTCTCCGATGAGCACGGGAACCCGCGTGATGGTGAGACGTTGAATGAGGCCTGCGCGCAGGAAGCGCTGAATGGTGATGCCGCCGTCGACGTAGAGATGCTGGGCACCGCTGGCGGCGAGTTGCGAGACGATCTGCTCCGGCGGGCCGCTCATTTGTTCGACGACGCCTCCGCGGGCCGCGGACAAATCAACTGGGCGACTACTCAGGACGACGACGCGCTTGTCTCCATATGGCCACGCTCCGAGCGTGAGAACCGTCTCGAAGGTATTGCGGCCCATCACGATCGCATCGACGGTGGCTATGAATTCCTCGTAGCCATGAGCTTCGCCGCCGTCCGCCGGTAGAAAGTCGAAGTCGCCGTTCGGCCGTGCGATGAAGCCGTCGAGGCTGGTGCCGACGAAGACAGATGCGGTCATGGTGGACTCCTTTTCCAGGCTGTTCCTTCGGTGCTGCCCATCCTGAATCAGCATAGGCCTGTGCCCTGATTTTGCGCCGGGGGAACTATTTCGAGCCGGCACGCGTCTAGACGGACGGTAACCGCGACTTATCCCAAACCTGCGCCGTGACCGTATTTCCTGAGTTACAGTAATAGGTTGTGCTTTCGTCGCCCAGCTCGTTTGTTGAGCCTATCTATCTGTAGAGGTCCTGAATGACATCGTTGTCTCTCCCTCCTTCCTCGTCCGGCTGCCCGCGTGGCCGGCGTCGCCGCTGCGCTTTTGCTTTCTGCCGCTCCTGCGCTGGTGGCGCAGCGGCTGCCTACAAATGTGCGTCCGGAGCACTACACGCTGCACCTGACGCCGGATCTGGACAAGGCGACCTTCAGCGGCGAGGAGACGATAGACGTAACGCTGGCGCAGGCGGCCGACTCGATCACTTTGAACGCGGCGGAGATTCAGTTCCAGTCGGTAACCGCGAATGCGGGCAAGCGGGACATGAAGGCGGATGTTTCGCTGGACGAGGGGAAGCAGCAGGCGACCTTTTCGTTTCCGGGCACGCTGCCGGCGGGGCCGGTGAAGCTGAAGATCGCGTACACCGGCATCCTGAACGACAAGCTGCGGGGGTTTTATTTGTCCAAAGCCGAGGGGCACCGCTATGCGGTGACGCAGTTTGAATCGACGGATGCCCGGCGCGCCTTTCCATCGTTCGACGAGCCGGACTTCAAGGCCACTTTCGATGTGACCATTGTTGCGCCGAAGGAAGACACGGTGATCTCGAACACGAACGTGATCTCCGATACGGCAGGGCCGGTCCTTGGCGAGCACACGGTGCAGTTTGCGCGGACGCCCAAGATGTCCACGTACCTGATGGCGTTCCTGATCGGCGACTTCAAGTGCATCGAGGGCTCGAGCGACGGCGTGCCGATCCGCGCCTGCGCTACGCCGGAGCGGGTCCAGTACGCGCACTTCGCGCTGACGTCAGCGGAGTACATCCTGCACTACTACGACACGTACTTCGGCATCAAGTATCCGATGCCCAAGCTGGACATGATCGGCATTCCGGACTTTGAAGCGGGAGCGATGGAGAACTTTGGCGCCATCACCTATCGCGAGTCGGCAATGCTGGTGGATGAGAAGAACGCGCCCATGAGCGCGAAGGTGGAAGTGGCTTCGGTGGTGGCGCACGAGATGGCGCACCAGTGGTTCGGCGACATGGTGACGATGAAGTGGTGGAACAACATTTGGTTGAATGAGGGCTTCGCCACCTGGATGTCGAACAAGCCGCTGGAGGCGTGGAAGCCGGAGTGGCATATCGACGAGCAAGTAGCCAGCGACATGAACGGCGCGATGAATCTGGATGCGCAGAAGGTGACCCGCACGATTCGCGCAGAGGCGAATACGCCGGATGAGATCAACGAGATGTTCGACGGCATTACGTATGAGAAGGGCGGGTCGATCCTGCACATGGTGGAGAACTACCTGGGCGAGGAGACCTTCCGGCAAGGGGTGCACAACTACCTGCAGGCGCACATGTACGGCAACGCGACGGCGGAAGACTTCTGGGATGCGCAGACGGCGAACAGCCATAAGCCGGTCGACAAGATCATGGAGAGCTTCATCACCGAGCCCGGAGTGCCGCTGCTGAGCTTCGGCAAGGTGGCGAACGGCGAGGTGGAGGTGACACAGAGCCGGTTCTTCCTGAATTCGAAGACGGCGCCGGAGAATACGGGCGACCAGATGTGGACGGTTCCGGTGTGCTTCAAGAGCGAGGGTGCGCAGCGCGACTGCGAGCTGCTGAGCGCCAAGCAAGCCATGCTGAAGGTGCCGCAGGCGCCGCTCTTCTACGCGGATGGCGGTGCTGCGGGCTATTACCGTTCCGCGTATACGCCGCCGGACTATGAGGCGCTGCTGTCGCACGTCTCGACGTTGACGGCTCCGGAGCGCGTTAACGTGGTGGGCGATGAGCTGGCGCTGATGAGTGCGGGCAAGAGCAAGGCGGGAGATTTCCTGTCGCTGGCAGCGAGCCTGAAAAACGACGACAGCGCCGCGGTGACGCAGAATGTGATCCGCGGCATCCAAACGCTGTGGACGCGAGTGGCCGCCACCGATGCCGAGCGCAAGGAGCTTTCAGCATGGGTGGTTTCGACCTATAGCCCGCGGCTGGCCAGCCTGGGTGAGCCGCAGGAGAGCGACACGCCGGAGCGGCAGCAGTTGCGCGCGCAGCTATTCGGGGTGGTGGGCGGTATCGGCCAGGACCCGAAGGTGATTGCGGAAAGCAAGCAGCTTGCGCAGGCGTATCTCAGTGATCCATCCAAAGTAAATGCCACGCTGGCCCGCGCTGCGATGGAGGTTGCGGCGACGAATGGCGACGTGGCGCTTTTCGATCTGCTGCAGAAGACGGCAGAGACGTCGAAGGAGCCAGGGATCGCGAGTGGCGCACTGTACGATCTGGCGCGGTTCAAAGATCCGGAGCTGACGCGCCGTGCGCTGGAGTATGCGGCTTCGGGCAAGGTGCGTAACCAGGATTCAATCCGCCTGTTTGCGATCGCGCTGCAGAGCCCAAATACGCAGGCGACGGCGTGGAAGTACATCGAGGACAACTGGACGAAGGTGCAGACGCAGTTCACGATGTTTACCGGGGGCTACCTGGTGGGTTCGACGAGCGCCTTCTGCACTGCGGAGCAGCGCGATCAGGTGAAGGATTTCTTTACCACGCACAAGGTGGCGGCTTCAGCCAATGCGCTGACGCGGTCGCAGAACGCAATCAACGACTGCGTGGACCTGCGCGCGGAGCAGAGCTCCAACCTGAAGCAATGGCTGAGCGCAGGCGCGTCGGGGCAGTTGTAACATCGCGGAATAGGTGTACCGGCTGGCGTGAAGCGATGCTTCATGCCAGCCTTTTAGTGCACGCCAGCTTTTTAGTGTGCTCCGCCAGCGTTCGCTTCCTGGCTTTCCTTCTTTTCCGTCTTGCTGCGTGTGCGCCAGAAGTCGTCCTGGGCGCGGGCCCGCGCGGCCCCATAAAACTCGGGATAGCGCTGGTGCGCTAGTTCCATGGGCATCTCTTCCACTTGCGTTACCTCGACGTGCTTCACCTGATGCCAGGGATAGATGAAGCGGCCGTGGACGAGAAAGCGAGACTCCGACCAGCTTTGGACGAGCGACTCGACTTCGCTTTTTACATCCTGCTCATGCTGGATGGGCAGCAGTTCAAAGGATTCGCCGTTGACCAGGTGCGCGCGCACTTGCGCGATGAGCAGCACCTTCGGTTCGTTGTTGTCATTTGCATTGGATGGATTCGCCACGCGTGTCTCCTGTCACCTTTCTGGTTAGGATGCAGTGAAGCGTCAACCGAGGCCGAGGATGCGGTTGAGAGTTTGCTGGCTGGTGTCGGTGGCGGCGAAATCGTCGAAGGCCTTTTCGGTGACACGGATGATGTGGTCGCGAATGAATGCAGCACCTTCGCGGGCGCCATCTTCGGCGTTCTTGAGGCAGCACTCCCACTCCAGGACGGCCCAGCCGGCGAAGTCGTACTGCGCGAGCTTGGAGAAGATGGTGCGGAAGTCGACCTGGCCGTCGCCGAGCGAGCGGAAGCGGCCGGCGCGGAGGTCCAGGGCTGATAGCCGCCATAGACGCCCTGGCGGCCGGTGGGGCGGAACTCGGCATCCTTGACATGAAACATGCGGATGCGTTCGCGGTAGATGTCGAGGAAGGCGAGGTAATCGAGCTGCTGGAGTACGAAGTGACTGGGGTCGTAGAGGATGTGGCAGCGCGGATGGTTGCGGACGCGCTCCAGAAACATCTCGAAGGTGACACCGTCGTGCAGGTCTTCGCCGGGGTGGAGCTCGAAGCAGAGGTTGACGCCTTGCTCGTCGTAAAGATCGAGGATGGGCTGCCAGCGGCGCGTGAGCTCGGTGAATGCGGTATCGATGAGGCTGGCGGGACGCTGCGGCCAGGGATAGAGATAGGGCCACGCGAGTGCGCCGGAGAAGGCGCCGACTTCGGTGAGGCCGAGACGGCGCGAGGCCCGCGCGGCAAGCTGGAGCTGCGTGATGGCCCACGCCGTGCGTGCGCTTTTGTTGCCGCGGACTGCCGGCGGAGCGAAGGAGTCGAGCAGATCGTCATAGGCGGGGTGCGCGGCGACGAGCTGGCCGAGCACGTGCGCCGACAACTCGGAGACGACGAGGCCGTATTCGGCGAGTGTGCCGGTGAGTTCGTCGCAGTAGGTCTGACTCTCGGCGGCGCGAGCGAGATCGATGAGGCGCGTGTCCCATGCGGGGATCTGCAGGGCGCGAAAGCCGAGCCCGGCGGCCCACTTCGCGATTGCGGGAAGCGTGTCGAAGGGCGGCTCATCGCTGCTGAACTGCGCGAGATGGATCGATGGCCCCTCAAGAGTTTTCATGGTGCGCGCGACTCCTCCAAGTAGATTGCGGCTCTATACCGAACGGTAGCGGCAGCGGAGAGGCGACGCAAGCGACAGTGGGTTAAGGGAAGCTGGGGTATTCTGCTGACATCGATTTGATGTTGTTTTCGGAGGCCCCGAGTTGGCTGCGATTCCCCGCTTTCTTGCTGCTGTCTGCTTGAGTTTCACCATTGCTGCTGGCCATGTTGCGCTGCACGCGCAGGACGAGAAGACGGACGACGCGAAGGCCGAGCATAAGGATGACAAGCAGGTACCGGTGCCGCCGGAGTCGGCGGTGGTGACGCATCACGAGTGGAAGGCGGCAGGCGCGCCGGTGGCGTATACGGCGACGGCGGGCAACCTGGTCATCCACGATGACGATGACAAGCCGTATGGCAGTGTCTTCTATGTGGCGTACACGAAAGATGGCGTTGCCGACGCGGGGACGCGGCCGATCACGTTCCTCTACAACGGCGGTCCGGGGGCGGCGACGATCTGGCTACACATGGGCTCTGTGGGGCCGATGCGGGTGGTGACGTCGAGTCCGGATGCGACGGGTTCGGCGCCCTACAAGCTGGTGCCCAACGAATACAGTTTGCTGGGCAAGACCGACCTGGTGTTCATCGATGCGGTGGGGACCGGCTTTTCGAAGCCGGTGGGCAAGGCGACGGAGAAGGACTTCGCGGGCACGGATGAGGATATTAAGGCGTTTGAACGATTCATCGAGCGCTACATCACGGTGAACAAGCGCTGGAACTCGCCCAAATATTTGATGGGCGAGAGCTATGGGACGACGCGCTCTGCCGCGCTGGCCGATGCGCTGCAGGAGAAGGGGATCGAGCTGAACGGAGTGGTGCTGATCTCGTCGATCCTGAACTACGGCGTGCGTGTGCCGGGCTATGACACGGAGCCGATCGTCTATCTGCCGTCGTATGCGGCGATTGCGTGGTTCCACAACAAGCTGGCGCAGAAGCCGGCGGATTTGAAGTCATTTCTGGAAGAGGTGCGGCGTTATGCGCGCGGACCGTATGCCGAGGCACTGGCGCAGGGCGATGCGCTGCCGGAGGCGGAGAAAGATGCGGTGGCGCAGAAGTTGAGTGCCTATACAGGGCTGAGTGTCGAGTATTTGAAGCAGACCAACCTGCGCATCAATCCATCGCGCTTCCGCAAGGAACTGCTGCGCGGCGAGCGCGAGATCATGGGGCGCTACGACGCGCGCTTTGAAGGAACAGATGTGGATGCCGCGGGCGAGACTCCGGCATACGATCCGTCGGATACGGGAATCTCCGGCGCATTTGTAGCGGCGTTTCACGACTATCTGGCGCACGATCTTAAACGACACTACGGCGGATACGTATTATGTCTCAGGGCCGAAGGTGAACGAGTCCTGGAACTGGAAGCACAAGGTGCCCGGCCGCGGGAGCCCATTGCAACTACCCTATGTGGCGGGCGATCTGGCGGATGCGATGCGCAAGAACCCAAAGCTGAAGGTCTTCTCAGCGAATGGGTACTTCGACCTGGCGACGCCGTTCTTCTCGACCGAATACGACCTGGACCACATGTACCTGGAGCCGGCGTTGCGCAGCAATGTGGAGTTCGGCTACTACCCGGCGGGCCACATGATCTATCTGAACCTCGAGGCGCTGAAGGAGTTTCGCGAGGATATGAACCGCTTCTACACGGAGACTGTGGTTAGCCCATAAGGTATGTGTCGTGGGCAAGTCGCGGCGTCCCAGCGGAAAGAGTCGCGTTCGATTTAGGGTGCAAAGATTCTACATTGCTCGTTAGTACGTAGCAGCGCCAGCCTGGCCGACGCTTAAGGGATATCAGAGATTTCTCTGGCGTGGTTCATCTCTGCAATCGCAACCTGGGCCGGCCACATGCCTGGATCGAGGGTGAGGGCGCGCTGGAAATCAGCTTGTGCGTGCTCCTTGTCGCCGGAGTAGCGCTCTGCCATGCCAGCAATATAGTAATTCTGTGCATCCGCTTCCGGCTGGCTGGCTGCCTGGATGCAGCGCCGCAGCATCTGCTCGCGCGAGATCATTGTTCCCAAGCTTGAGATAGGCGAGCGCGGAGAATACATCGTCCTTTCCGCGGGGCTGCGCGATGGCGCTTTGCCAGGCGGCAGTGGCTTCCTTTGTCTTACCTTGTGCGGCAAGTGCAACGCCCAGCCAGTAGAGTTGCTCGCTCAGCTCGGGCTGCGCGGGCTCGCCGGTGCCGAGATTTTCTGGATAGCGCATCGCCTCCCGGAGATCCTGTGCTGCCTCTTGCGGTTGGTGCGTAGTGAGCGCCATTTTGCCTTTCTCTATGTTGGCGCGGACGAACATGTTGTGGACCACGACGCCACCTTCCCATGGCTTGAAGGTGTGATCGACAAGCAGGGCAAGGGCCTGGGCGGGTTCGAGCTGCTCGATGAAGAAGAGTGCGTGACGTGCGCGCACCGTATCCCGAGCTAATACATCGGATGGCGCGTCGTGGAAGAGCGTCGCTCGCGCGGCCGCGTTGCCTTGTTGTTCGTAGATTTCGTCGAGATCGGTGTAAAGCCGGTAGTCTTTTGGATTGAGTGCAATGGCGCGCGTGTAATAGCCGGCGGCGGCTGCGAGATCGCCTTTGACACGCCACTGGTAGAGACCGAGGTTGCGCAGCAGCACGGGATCTTCGAGTTTCTGTTCGAGCGCCGCCGACCATAGCGCAGCGGCTTCGTCGTATCGCGAGTGTGCGAAGAGGAAGTTGCCGAGAGCGTATCGGGCATGCGCATCCTGCGGATTCTGTTGGACTGCTTCATTGAGCACCGCTGCGTCGCTGATGGTGTTTGGAAAGAGCTCGGCGACCGGAAGGGAAGCCGCCTTTGCTGCAAACTGTGCCGCCTGCCGGGGATCATTTTCCTGCCGGCTATTGGAAGCCAAGTAGTAATAGATCATCGGGGAGGGAGTCTGCGTGGGCAGGCTGGCGATCGCAGCATGCAGCACAGCGTCGGACGACTGCCAGGCTCCCAGATCGTGATACCAGGCTGCGACGGCGAGATAGTTTTGCGGATCGGAGCCGAGGGTTTGTGCCCATGCTCGGCTTACTGCGGGCGTAACCGCGGGCGCACCGCTTGGCGCAGCCATATCAAGCCAGTTTTCGGCCAGCGCATAGGGCAGCAACGGCATCTGTTGAGCGGCCTTTGTGGAAGATGCTGTAGCGGCCTGCGGATGTCCACTTAGACGCTGCGCTACGGCAAGATCGGCCAGCGCGAGGCCATCGGCGGAGTTCGCGTCGACCGCACGTTGCAGAAGGTCGACTGCATTTTCATAATTTCTCTGATGGATGGCGATCTCTCCAAGTTGCCGGTACACCGGCGAGAGCGAGAGACCAGGTGCGGAAGCAGGGCCGTAGTAGATTGCTGACCAGAATGCATCGTTTGCAAGAGAGAGCCGGCCTTCTGCACGGTAGACGAGACCCGCGGCATAGGCGACCATCGGATTTTCACTCTCGCGCTGCTGCGCGAGATGAATGAAGTGGTCGGATTGAGTGAAATCTGCCGCGCGATAGGAGTAGAAGGCTTCCTGGAGTAGTGCAGGTACGTAGCCGGGATCGTGTTGCAATACCTGCTGGTAGATTTTGCGGGCGGCTTCGGACTCTCCTCGCTTCTCGAGAAAGACACCCTGGAGATAGAGCTGTTCCAAGGGTGTTTCGGATGAGATAGAAACCGGCGTTTGCAGTGGCTTGCCGGCCGATGGAACCAGGTCTGGATTGCCGTCGACCGGTTCTGACGCTGACCAATTGAGAAGTGTGTTGCCCTGCGCTGATCGAACCGTGACGCCTAACTCCTGTTTGGCGCGGTATAGGTCCTGTACCGGGATGGTGTACTCGGCCGGGTGCAGCGGGGTTAACTGGAGATTGTGAATCGTGCGCAGCAACTCGGATCCCAGACTGATTGTCATGGTGGCGTTGCGAACGTCCGCAACGGGGCTGAGGAGCAGTTTCACTTCGCCTGCGCGATCTGACTTTGTTGCGGTGAAGGTGGCATTCAGGGCCATCTGGCTGGTGGCTTCGACAAAACCGCCATCAAGGCCGGAGACGGGATACCAGTACTCGGTCCACTGCTCGACTCGACCCGGCTCCATGAACTCACGGTAGCCCTGAGTGGCGAAACGGCCGCTTTGAATTTCGTTGTAGGGGCCGTCGTCGTCGCTGAGGATATGGTCCCAGATCCTTCCGCTTGGCGCGGTTCCCCAGCTCCACAGTTTTTTGCCGGGGTCCTGGCGAAAGTCGGAGACGTGGGCGACTCCGTAGTTCGATTGGTGATAGTAGACGCCGAAGAAGTTGCGATGGACATCGCGAGCGAAGATGGCCATCGCACTGGCGTCGTTCTTGTACCAGCTCTGATCCACGCCATTCCAGACCGGCCAGCTTTGCGCGATGGCGAACGGATCGTCGGAGATGGTCTCGCGCATGGGGTAGATGTACTGGAGGTCATCGGTGGCGGGCACGGCGGTATTGGTCCAGAAGAGATAGAGATTGTTCAGCGGCGTGGCGTTAAAGAGCGTAACGCCCTCCTCAAGCCGGGCGGTATCGGGCCGCAGAGTGAGGGCGATCTGCCAATACATGTTCGAAACCCAATCGATGGCGCCGACGGTGGCGGTAGCGCTGCCGTCGGCGTTCTGACGCAGAGCCGACGCGACGTTCGAGACTGTGTCTGTCGTATGGGCGAAAGGAAAGCTGAACTCCATGCCGCCGGCGATCCAGGCGCCGCGCGGGCCGACGAGGCCATATTTGATGACGTTGTTGCGGTAGAGCACCTCTCGATGATGGGGCTTGTCGTAGAAGGAGTAGACGTGGCCTCCGAGCTCGGGGAGGATGGTGATTTTTAGATATTGGTTTTCGAGGTAGATCGCCCGGTAACTCTTCGGCGCTCGCCGATCGGTCAGATCATCGAGCATCGGATAGGGATAGACCGGATGGGGATTGGTTAAGGCAAATGGCGGATTCGGATCGGGTGGTCCGAGCTGATAGGTGGGAATCGTGATCGCGCCTTCCCATGCGTGTACCGGCTGTGCGTGCGCTGTGCAAAGAATCAGCAGAAAGCTAAACAGAAGAGCGGCGATGCCTGCATGGCGGCAAGCGCGGATGTGACAGGCTCCAGTACTGGTGTTCATTTTCCTCAAGGCAGAAGCTGACAATCGGATCCTCTCTCTCAAGTCAGGCCGCGATCTGTTGTAACTTGTAATGCAATGTACAGGCGTGCCCCGGATGGATGGTTCGCGCTGGAATCAAAAGTAAATATAGATTGCGCTCATGGACTGCGGAGAGCGAACGCATTTGACCTGGAGATGCATCGTATTGGATTGGTTCGGTTCTCTCAAGGCGATGGGATTGGGTCTTTTTACAGGAGAGGTAATTCTCGCCCTTTCGATGACCAGTATGGCCTACGCGCACGACTCTAACACTGCCACCGTGAAGAGCGTGCGGGCCGCTCAGAATGTTGCGTTCGATCTGGATCCCAACTCGCCGTTCTGGCGGGATGCTCTGCCGGTATCATTTGCGGGGGATCGCTACGGTCGTCCTGTTCCGCAATTGCGGACAGAGGTCCGTTCGCGGTGGACGGATGATAGTTTGTATCTTCTCTTTGTCTGTCCCTACCAGACGCTGAACCTGAAGCCGTCGCCTGAGACCAGGACGGAGACGAACCAGCTTTGGAAGTGGGATGTAGCGGAAGCTTTTATCGGCTCCGATTTTCAGCACATACATCGCTACAAAGAGTTTGAATTGTCGCCACAAGGCGAATGGCTCGATCTCGACATCGATCTTGACCAGCCTCATCATGAAAACGGCTGGAGGTGGAATTCTGGGTTTGAAACCACCGCACGCATCGATTCCAACAAGAAGATTTGGTATGGAGCGATGCGCATTCCTTTCGTTTCCATCGATGCGCAGCCGCCACATGCCGGCAGCTTGCTTCGAGTGAACTTCTTCAGAGGTCAGGGAGCACCTCCCGATCAACAGTTGCTCGCCTGGCAGGCTCCGATGGGCGAATCCTTCCACGTTCCAGAGCGGTTTGGGCAATTAGAGTTGGTGAAGTAGTAAGCGACGTAATATGCCCTCCATGCGGCTGCAGAGAGAACCAGGAGTAACTCGCGGCTTCCCGAAATCCCGTAGACGACTTACCCGTAGCTATCTCATTTTCCATCGCAGTTGTAACTCAAATATCTCGATCGAGCGCGCGACGAAACGTTCTGGCGCGGCGCGGGCACGGCCTATCGCATCGTCGATGTAACTTGTCGCTCTGCTGGTGACGCACTCACTTTCTCCGACTTAGGGTGAAGCCCTAAGTCGCTGAGGAGGGTGCCATGCAACGCAACTCTCACACTCGTTTTTATGCCGGTCGTGAATACAGTCGGTCCGGCGCGTATTTCTGCTGCTTTGGCCCCGCTCGTTGTGTGTTTGTCTTTATGGCTCTGCTTTGTGCGGTGCCAGCGTCGTTTGCGGACGCGCCCGGGCCCGCGGTGGTGCCGTTTCACTTCGTGCGCGGATTCGCTGTGGTGGTGCCGGTGACGGTGAACGGCAGCGGCCCTTACGACTTCATGCTGGACACTGGTTCCACAATTACAGCGGTCGATCGTGAACTGGCGCGGCAACTGGCGCTCGATGTGCACGAGCAGGGGACGGTGACGACGCTAGTGGAGCATGTGCCGGTGTCGCTTGCGGTGGCGTGCCGTATCAGCGTGGGGCCGATTACGGAGCAGAACGTGGAGATCATGGTTCGCGATCTGAATGGACTTCGCCGCATCGATCCCGCGATTCGCGGCGTGCTGGGGCAGAATGCTCTGGACCACGCAGACTTCCTGCTGGATTACCGGCACAAGCTGCTGGAGTTCGACACCGATGGCGAACTGGAACGGTCGCTGGCCGGGCGTCACGTTCCGCTGCGGCGCGAGGTGCTCCAAGACAATCCGCACTTCGGCAACTTGGCGGTGCAGGCAAGTATCGCCACGGATGGTTTGCGCAGGATGGACTTTCTGCTCGATTCGGGATCGGCATCACTGGTGCTGTTTGGCGGCCTGGGAAATACGGGCGGCGGTCTGAGCCGGGTGGGCGACGCGACGGGGCGTGAGCAGATGGCGGAGTTGCACCATGCCCAATTGCTGATCGACGGCAAGTCGAGAGATGTGGCGACGCAGACGGTCGCGTTTCAGGCGGCCGGACCACGGATCGGCGGCCTGCTGCCGACGGGGATCTTCAACCTCATTTACATTTCGAACCGCGGCGGATTTGCGATGTTCGAACCGAAGCAGAAGAAGCCGGGGCCACTGAATCGCATGATCGCGAGCCTGCCTCCGCAGGCGCCCCGGGGCGGAAGCCAGTAACTACTTTCGCAGGCTGCGGTGCGCGTCCAACGGTTGTCGTGACAAAGACGACATTGCTGACGTTGGGCCTTTGGACATGGCGCCGGTCCCGCTTCTGAGTAGGACTGTCACTCAGATTGAGGCGAACGAGTCGCTGTCATTGACCGCGCGCGGCGCCGGCACTATACGTGATCCGTATTGTCAGCCGGAGTCACATCGATCATGAATATCTCAAGAGACGTTTGCCGCAGCGCCGTTTTGACGCTTAGCGCTGGAGCGATGCTGCTGATGCCGTCCGGACACGCCTGGCAGCAGGCGCAGCCGATGGGCAGCATGCCTGGAATGTCGGGAAAAACCACGGTTGTGGATGGCCACGCCTGCGATGACATGGGCAGCAACACGCATGGCATGAGCGTGATGGGTCAAAGCATGGCGGCGATGACGAATCACATGTGCATCACTCCGCTGCGGCCACAGCAGCCCGGCGACGAGGAGCGGGCGAAGGCGCTGGTAGCGCAGGTGAGGGCAACGATTGAGAAGTACCAGGATTACAAGAAGGCTGTGGCCGACGGATACGTGCAGGGGAATCCAGGGGTGGTGCAGCCGCAGTATCACTTCACCAACAACGCCAATGTCCGGCTGGCCGATACGCAGTTCGATCCGACGCGGCCGTCTTCGCTGCTCTACTACCAGACGCCGACCCAGCACTTCAAGCTGGAGGGCGTGATGTATACGGATAGCACGAGCGCGACCGAGGATGAGCTGAACCAGCGCATACCGCTGAGCATCGCGCGCTGGCATGAGCATATGAATTTCTGCGGGGCGCCGGCCAACAAGGTGAGGGAGTATCACGGCGAGCATCCCAAGTTCGGGATGTTCGGCTCCATCCACACGGCGGAAGCATGCAAGGCGGAAGGCGGCACCTTCATGCCGGTGATCTTCAGCTGGATGATCCACGTCTTCCCGTACGAAGACAATCTGAAGGACCAGTTCTCCATGAACGACGACGTCGCTCACGTGCATTGATCATGAACAGGGATTGTGGGGGGCGCGGAGCAGTGGCGGTGTAAACCGAGCAAGCACGTTTGAGACCAGCGCAACCTGCTCGCGGCCGTGGCCCAGCAACTCGGTCAAAGAGAAAGAGGCGCTGCGGAGGACACGGAAGCTATGGCCGAATTGCGCGGCCAAGGATCGTGCTCAGGGCGAGCCCACTGTTCCTCTTCATCAGCTTCAGCTTCTGGATCATTTTCATCATCATGGGGGAGCCCAATCCCGACGCATCCACAGGATGACGCCAAGGCGCCAGCCAACGTGTTAACGCCGCAATAACTTTCGTTGAAAAGGTCTGCGGTGCCTATGCGGTCAGTGGTTCGATGTTGCCTGTTCAAGAGCATCAAATCCAAGGTTTTGACGCAGAGAGGCGTGACCAAAGTACTGGTCTTCCGTCAGCCTCCTATATTGGGAAGGATGCGCGAAACGCGGTCAGTGATGACCCCTTGAAGCGGGCACTCGCTACATTCCACGCTACAGTTGCGGCGGAAGCGTGTCGGGAGCCAGGGCGTTCGCCAACGCTGCGAAGATCGGCTGGCTATGGTCGGTTGAGTTGCCCTTGCTGTCAAAAGCCTCGGGGGTGTAGGTGGTGACCACGGAGATGGTCAGCCGGGCCGCGGGCAGATAGCCAACGGTTGCACCACTGCCGGCAAAGCTCTTGGATTGGGCGATCCAGGGGCCGAGGTTGACCACACCTAAGCCGTAATTGAAGGCCGCGGTGTTCTCGCGGCAGGATTGCAACCGTCCTGGGTGTGGCCGAGGCCGACCAGATTCGGGCCTACCTGCTCCGCGTGGGAATGGGGAGATAGCAACGTGCCGTTGCCCACGACCTCCATCGACTTGCTGAAGTCGGTGATATCCGTGATCTGCACAGCTCCTTCCGCCGTGGTCCAGGAGGGATTCCAGTAGGTCGCTTCCTCATAGAGGGACACATCTTTGGGAATGCGCAGGTCTTCGCGTCGCTCCGAACTGAACGAGTGCATGACCGGATCTGGAATTTGCGGGGTATCGATGCTCTGGGTCTGCCGCAGGCCCATGGGGACGAAGATGTATTTTTGCATGGCCTCAGACAGGGGCATGCCGGTGATCTTCTCTAGAACTCGCCCAAGGATGACGTAGTTGGTGTGGGAGTAGGCCCAGTTCTTGCCGGGATCAAACCACAACGGTTTGGACACGCCGATCTGAATCCGTTCCTCCGCGGTCCACTGGCGGAAGGGGTTGAGATTCACGCCGTGCAGCACTTCGGGCTCGTATACGAAATCCTGGTATCCCGAAGTCATGTTGGCCAGATTTTTGAGAGTGACTTGGCCTGCGCCGGGAATCCCAGGCAGGAACCTGGATAGCTTGTCATTCAGCTTTACTGCTTCCGGCTGCTGATCCACGAGCTCGAGCAACATGGTGGTGATGTAGGTGAACGACATCGCGCCGTTGCGGAAATGCATGTCAGTGGTGACAGGAACTCCGCTCATCGATTCACCGGCGGCTTTCAGGTAGAGATTCTTGCCGCCGTATCTCACCTGCACGATGATGCCCTTGACGTGGTCACGCTTGATGGCGTTGTCCACGATGGATTGGATGGCTAAAATCTGCGGCGACCGCGCCTCGTCTTCCGGGGGATTGGCGGCGAAGGCGTTGACATTTGCGAGGGTGAAGGCCACCGCTATCCAAAGAAAGAACCCGCGGGTTGCGCGTGTTCGCGTGGCGGCACGATTGGTGCGGAACATGACGAGCCTCTCTGTAAGTGGAAATCTGGTAGAAGTGGAAATCTGGTAGCCAGAAATATGCCCACTGAGGCTCGCTTCGGGGGATCAAGCTCCACATCGTAATGGCATCGGGCCTGGTAAGGATGCGGGCTCGATCATACACCTGAGTCACTGCGGTACTTCACTCTCAGATTTCTTATGGGAGGGGCAGTTGCAGGTGAACGCGCGCGTATTGGTCTCAAAACATCTTCGCTGGCCCGGTGACACTGCCTGCCTATTCAGCTGGATTGAGGACCTCGCGGCCCGCGGGCATTGCCGAGTTCGGCGCCTCGGTGTTGAGGTCAGAAACGATTCAAACTGCAGCACCTGCTACAGTATTTGCTACAGTGCTTGTGCCGAAGGATGCGCGAGCGCGCTAAAGGATTGATTCGATGGTCGGGGCGGAGGGATTCGAACCCCCGACCCTCTGCTCCCAAAGCAGATGCGCTACCAGGCTGCGCTACGCCCCGACACCGTAGTCGATTGTACCAAGTGGGATGTGGCATAGCGGCGTGTGCCTGCGCCGGGTGCGCGCTCGATGCGAGGCTACATGCGCGCGGTGAAGAGCACATTCAGCAGCCATGCCACGAACAGAATGGGCACGGCGAAGATGGCGCAGACCACGAGCGCGACGCCGGCGAGGAAGAGCCAGTCGCGCCAGTGATTGCGGTGCGGTTGCTCGAGGTGTTGGGTGAGCAGGGCGTAGTTGCGGCGGTTGGCCTTCCAGGCGATGTCGAAGATGTCGCCGAAGAGCGGGACGGTGCCGATGATGACGTCCAGCGCGAGATTGACCAGCATGCGGGCGATGGTGACGTAGGGTGCGCCGCGCGCCCATGCGGCGACGATGATGATGGTGGAGGCGAGGCCGGCGAGGATGTCGCCGATGCCGGGGATGAGGCCGATGATGCCGTCGATGCCGAAGCGGATGGAGGTTCCGGGGATGCGGAACCAGGTGTCGAGCACGCGGCTGAGCAGGTCGAGATTTTCGTCGCGGAAGAGGCCGCTGCCGACGCGGAAGCGGGAGTCGGGCGGCAGAATCTCGGGTTCGCGCTGTTTGTTGCTGCCAGTAGTGGCCATGATTGGCGTCTTCCGGGGCGTGCTCTGCGGGGGCTGGAACGGCCTTCCTGATGCTACAATCGCAGAGTTGCTACTGACAGCGTCACGGCGGCTATAGTTCAGCGGCAGAACGCCTGACTGTGGCTCAGGATGTCGTGGGTTCGATCCCCACTAGCCGCCCCAATAGGCTCTACTCCTCACCATTCATCATGCACGCCCACCCGCACACCGTCTATGCCGGCACCTCTGGCTGGGCTTACGCGAGCTGGAAACCGGGATTTTATCCGGCGAAGACGCCTGCGGCGCGCATGCTGGCTTACTACGCGTCGCAATTGAACTCTGTGGAGGTGAATTTCACCTTCCGGCAGTTGCCCACGGACAAGCAATTGACAACATGGCTGGAGGCGACGCAGGAGGGCTTTCGCTTCTCCTTCAAGGCGCCCCAGGCGATTACGCACCTGAAGCGGCTGCGCGAGTGCGGTGATGCCTTGGCGGCACTCAAGGCAGCGCTCGCTCCGGCGGAACGTGCATCCAAGGTGGGTGCGGTGTTATTCCAGTTGCCGCCGAATTTTCGGGCCGACTTGGAGCGGTTGAAAGCATTTCTCGAAGAGGCGGGTCGGCTGAAGATGCGGATGGCCTTCGAGTTCCGGCACGAGTCCTGGTTTGACGAGGCGACGTATGCGGCACTCGAGCAGGCGAATGCGGCATTATGTATCGCGGAGAGTGACGAATTGCAGACACCGCAGCGACGGACAGCCGACTTTCTCTGCTACCGGCTGCGGCGCAGCAGCTACAGCGAAGCGGATCTGCAGGAGCTGGCCCGGCGCTTTGCCGAGGACGCGGAGCAGGGCGATGTGTATGCGTACTTCATGCATGAAGACGCTCCCGATGGTCCACTGCGGGCGCGCGCGGTGCTGAAGGCGCTGGCGCCGTGACGGCGCCGCTGATCGAATCGGCAGCGAAGATTGCCGCGAGCAAAGCGCTGGCAGCGTGGCAGAGCACATTTGCGCCGCGCAGATTTCTGCGCAATGCGCATCTGCAGACGCTGGCAGGGAATTTTCTTCCCCGCAAGGCGGTGCTGCCGACTCCTGAGGATGAGCTGATTGTGGTTGATCCGGCGCATGAGGGCACGCCACCCAGCCGCGTGCTGTGCCATACCCATTGGCAGCCGGAGGCGGGCCGCGATACAGTGCTGCTGCTGCACGGACTCGAAGGCTCATCCGATTCACAATATGTTCGCGGCAACGCGGCTCGCTTCTACGCAGCGGGATGGAACGTGGTGCGCATGAACATGCGCAACTGCGGGGGGACAGAGAATGAATGTCCAACGCTGTACCACTCCGGGTTGTCGGGCGATGTGCTGGCTGTGCTGCGGCACTATCAGCAGACGCGCGGCGCAGAGCGATGGTCCATGGTGGGCTATTCGATGGGCGGAAACCTGGTGCTGAAGCTGGCGGGCGAACTGGCCGAAGACGCGGCGCCCTTGCTGTGCGCGGTAGCGGGAGTCTCGCCGGTAGTGGATCTTGCGCCGTCGTCGGATGCGCTGCACGAGCCGGCGAATCGCATCTATGAGTGGAAGTTTCTGCGTGGGCTGGTGCAGCGCTACGCGTACAAGTGCACGCTGTTTCCGCAGATATTCGATCCCAGCCGCAGCCGCGGCGTCCGCTCGCTGCGCGAGTTCGATGACCGGGTGATGTCGCCTTACTGCGGCTTCACAGGAGCGGTTGACTACTATCATCGTGCGGCGAGTGCGCGGGTTGTGGATCGAATTGCGGTGCCTACGCTGGTGCTGCATGCGCTCGATGATCCATTTATCCGCATGTTGCCGGAGACACGCGCTACGCTGCTCGCGAATCCAAACGTACACCTTATTGAGACCGAGCATGGCGGCCACTGCGCTTTTCTTGCGCCGGCAACGGGCTATGACGGCTACTGGGCGGAGAAACTGCTGTTCGATTTTCTGCATGCGCAGGCGGAAAACCTCTGATGGAGACGGACTGGACCGTAGCCGCTGGTGGCGACGATCCGGTGATCGATACGCGCTGGTCGGATGCGGCGACCGGTTTGGCGTGGGTGGATTTGCGCGTGGATGGCGAGACGCAGCGGAGCCGCATCGCGGCTTTGCCGGAGGCGGCTCGATCACCGGCGATGGCTCGGGCGCTGGCGCTTTTGAATGCGCCGCGTGGTGTGTTGATGACGACGAAGTGCGATCGCTGGCTGCTGAGCGATGCGGAGCGGGCGGAGCTTGCCGACGCGCTGGACGCACCCGTATTGGCGTGCGGGTATGGGTCGTACATCGATGTGCTGATGGCGCACGCGGTGCCGATGGCGGATTTTCTGCTGCACGAGGAGTGGGCGCGGACGACGGCGCGTCGATGCGCGGCGCTGCCCGTGGACGACGCGCGGCTGGAAGTGGTGGTGCGGCCCGCGCTCAAAGACGACGTCTGGGGTTACGGGTTGACGGTGTATTGCTATGCGGGCGGTGGGGATGAGCTGCGCGCGGAGGCGGTTTGGGCCAATGCCATCGAGCAGACTGTGCCGATCCTGATTGCGACGGCGGAGGGGATGTTCGCGTCGCCGGAAGAGATCGACATATCCTGATCGGCGGCAGGCACCGGATGAGCTGCCGGCAGCTTGTGGACGCTACAATGAGGAATACACCCGTGGCGGGCGAGTAGCTCAATTGGATAGAGCATCAGCCTTCTAAGCTGAGGGTTACCGGTTCGATCCCGGTCTCGCCTACCAATAGAATCACCAATTTATCGAACGTGCGATCCCGCTTTATTCCAGTTGCATGTGGGGGATTATGTGGGTACCACACTACTCCCCGCCATGGAAATTTCCAGCTCAGACTGCCAAATTGCCCTCAATTCGCAGTGAGCCACTCTAATCCGCTCTTGTCCGTCTTCGTCCGTTCCTGTCCGCTTTCGTCCGAACGCTGCCGGATGGGCAAACCCTTAAATAAGAAGTCTCCTGTTTTGTGCAATTTGCTGGAGCGAGGGCTCATTTTGAACCCTCACCCTTAAACAAGGATTAGGCCCAGAACGGAAGGTAGCGCGCAAATTTCCGGGATGTGCCGGCCCGCTCATCCGCTTTGATCATGTCGCTCTCTATGGCAGCGCTGATTACTTGCGAGACCACAGCCGTTTTTGCTTCGGGCAAGCGGAATCGCTCTCTGAGAGTCTGATTCGTCATCCGTTCGGCCATGACGTATTTAAGTGCCGCGTGCTGGTAGCACGCACGCACCCGATCGTCTCGGTCCATCTCGTCGAACTTGCGATGTCCGTGGATGACAACGAGAGACCTTCCAAAGGTGGAGGAAAATACCGGAGCTGGCAGCTGATATGCCTCGGCTGTCTGCACGACGCGATCAATGCCGCTCCCTTTTTCCTCGCATATGCCCATCCTTCGCATGAGTTCGGCCATGCGCTCGTTGCGTGACTGATACCCGTCTATAAATCGTTCCACGGGAACAATCGGTTCTCCGGGATTAGAGATCTCTATCCTGTTCGAATAAATTTCAATCATCGCCGATGCACCCTGCACTTTCAGGTCTTGGTGGATCAGTGCGTTGGCGATCAGTTCTCGAATCGCGGCCTCTGGCACGAGTTTTATCTCTCTTCGTAGAGCATTCTCGATGATCTCGTTCTGCGGAAGTTGGTTCATCACAAATTTCACTAAACCGCTAAAACCTACGGCATAGCCACGCGCGCCATTCTGGTCGAGGCGGGTTTCGAGCTTAGACGACTCGGAATAGACGACCACTCTCGGAGCCTTACGTCGGATAGCAGGAAAGGCTTCCAGTCTCTTCCCCAGGAGAAGAGCGGCTACTCTGCGAATCGACACTTTGCCATCGAATACATCGATAAGTCTCTCGTTCCGCAGGCGCTCGATGGCGGCCTCTTGACTGGAAGGAAAGGGAAGGCGCATCAAGTCGAAATAGGAGGCGATATCCAGCAACTCTACGGCTTCTTCTTGACTGATCCCCGAGACCTCGAATTCCTCAAGCGGATCAGTCTTGGTCTCCGCGAATATGGCGCGTAGTCTGTCTTCACTCATGGGCACGAGGGATCCGCCAGCGCGCATCAGGTATTTGCCATGGTAGTGATACGCTGACCCCTGCTGGCGACTTGGAACTACAAAGACCAGCAGTATTCGCACAGTTTGAATGTGTCGTATTGGCGTTTTGCTTCTTTAAACTCCAGTCGTTGGCTCTCTGGATCGTTGAGGCGCCACGAGTCGATTTGCTCAATAGAGATGGCCATCGCTATGTAGCCTAATCGTCGCGCGGTAATCAGCCAAGGATTTCACTGGCCGTTCACCTTTTGCGCCATCTCTGACGCGAAAGTTCGCTTGAGCACCTCATAAGAGGAAGTTCTTTTTGAGTCACTCCCAACTAGCCTCTCCCGCATGTCGGGTTGGCAAGGGTTCGTCCAAAAATGGTCAGGCAGCAGGCTAAATGAGCGCAAAGCCTCACATGAGCACTTCCTGGACATCTGCGAGGCGCTTGGGGAAGAGTCTCCCGCAGATCAAGATCAAATTGGCGACACATTCACTTTCGAGAAGTGCGTTTCCAAGACTTCGGGCGGCAAAGGATTTGCAGATGTTTGGAAGAAGGGCTTTTTTGCCTGGGAGTACAAAGGACCACATAAAGATCTTAAGGCCGCCTATCGGCAACTTCATGATTATCGCGATGACCTCGAGAATCCTCCTCTATTGGTTGTCTCCGACTTCAGGCGCTTTCAGGTTCACGTCTGTTGGAACGCTTCCAAGCCCCGCATATATGAATTCCAACTTGTCGATCTGCTCCGCCATGAGCCTACCCCGACGTGCCCCCTTCCTCCGCAAGACGTCTTGCGAGCGCTATTTCGAGACCCAGAGCAACTTAAACCGGAGCGAGTCGCTGAAAAGGTCACAAGCGAAGCTGCATTGCGATTTTCGCAATTGGCCGAACGACTGGAGATAGAGGGCTCACATCGCCTACGTACGGATGGCAAAGCTGATGTCGCACGTTTTCTCATGCGCATACTGTTCTGTCTCTTCGCGGATGGGGTAGGACTCTTGCCTGAGCATATTTTTAGAAAGTTGGTCGAGGATAATCGCTCTGCTCCAAAGCGCTTTATCAAGAAACTCCGTCTCCTATTTGAGGCCATGGCATCAGAGGACGGAACCTTCGGCATTTACGACATCTCATGGTTTAACGGAGGGCTGTTCGACGGGACCGACCGGACATACGATTTAACGCACGACGATATGACCATCTTGGTCGAAGTATCGCGGCTCGATTGGTCGGCAGTTGAACCCGCAATTTTCGGTACCCTCTTTGAGCGAAGTCTCGACGCTGGGAAACGTAAGTTGATCGGCGGGCACTACACGAGCAAGTCCGATATTCAGGATTTGATCGAGCCAGTGATCATCAAGCCGTTGCGAGCACGATGGAACGCAATCGCAAGTCATTTGCGGGAACTGGAACAAAGCTCTGGAACCGCTTCTCTGCAGCAGTTCAAACGAACCCGTAAAGAGGTTGAGAGCAGACTTCTCGCCTGGATCGATGAACTTTCCTCGGTGACCGTTCTCGATCCTGCATGCGGAAGTGGCAATTTTCTTTACGTTGCAATGCAGAGCTTACTTGATCTCTGGCTGGAGGCGTGGCGCTTTGCAGCTGACCGAAATATCAAAACGATCATTCCCAATTCCGTTGGGCCGCACCAGCTTTATGGAATTGAAACAGACTTCTATGCTCACGAATTATCGTCGATCGTTGTATGGATTGGATATCTACAGTGGAGACACGATAACGGGCAGGGTTTTCAGGACCGGCCCGTCCTCAGAAGGCTCAATAACATCCAGAAGGGGGATGCCATACTCGAATACTCGGCGGACGGGGTGCCCGCTGAGCCCGACTGGCCGAAAGTCAACTACATTGTCGGTAACCCGCCATTCCTCGGAGACAAGAAGATGCTCAGAGGGATGCCGCATAAATACGTGAGGGATCTTGGTAAGCTATATCGAAACCGCGTGCCAGCCTCGGCGGATCTGGTGTGTTACTGATTCGAAAAAGCTAGACGGCATATGGAACTCGCCAATGTACAAAGAGTAGGGATGATAGCGACCCAAGCGATCAGAGGTGGAAAAAACAGAGATGTAATAAATAAAATCACTGAGAGATACCAGATTTTCTTCGCAGTCTCTGATAGAGAGTGGGTCATCGGAGATGCAAATGTTCATATTTCTATGATTGGATTTGATGCCGAGCCGCAAAAAGAGAAAATGTTGGACGGCGAAATAGTCGATCAAATCTTCTCTGACTTGACTTCGTCGATAGATCTTACAAATGCCAAACTGCTCGAGGAGAACGACGGTATCGCGTTCATAGGAATTCAAACAGGTGGCCGCTTCGAGCTATCGCGAGATGAAGCCGCATTCATGCTTAGAAGTCCATCTAACGCTAATGGCCGGAGGAACTCGGAGGTCATTCGCCCTTTTGTTAACGGATCGAACATACGCAAGAGTGGCCAATCACAGTTCATAATCGACTTCGGAACTGAAATGAGCGAGAGAGAAGCAGCCTACTTCGAGCTGCCATATAGCCAAATTCGTACTCGGGTGCGACCGAAGAGGCTAAAGTTGCGCAGGCGCAACCATGCTGAGAAATGGTGGATACATGAGGAGCCGAGACCAGGCTTGAGAAACGCGGTATCATCCCTTGGTCGATATATCATAGCTGTTCGGCATGCTTCGAATCGTATCTACACATGGGTGGACGCCTCGGCTTTACCAGATTCTGCTCTGGTCGCATTTGCGCGCGAAGACGATTACTTTTTTGGGGTACTTCATTCGAAATGGCATGAACTTTGGGCATTTGCGAAGGGAACGCAGGTACGTGACAAGGCAAGCGGATTTCGCTACACGCCAAGCTCTACCTTTCAAACCTTCCCGTTTCCTTGGCCGCTTGCAAGCGAGGACCCCCGAGATCCGGGCGTTCGCTCTGTGGCTTCTGCCGCCCGCATGTTGGTCAAGCAGCGCGATATGTGGCTCAATCCCGAGCGCGCATCCGAAGCGGACTTGTCCAAGCGAACCCTAACGAATCTCTACAAACAGTGTCCTCAATGGCTCCAGGAACTTCATGACGCGCTCGACAAGGCTGTTGCTGCCGCCTATGGCTGGCGGTCGGACATCTCGGATGATGAGGCCTTTACGCGTTTGCTCGAACTTAACCTAGCTAGATCCCGCAGGGCGACGGGGGCTCCGAAGAAGCCTTCGTCTTCGGTTGCCGCACACCTACCCCAAAAGAGTGGCGCTGTCCTTCGATCAATGAGACGCTAGGTCGCGCTGCGGTAGAAGACCTCAATTACAGAACGCTTCGCCTGGCGAGGTTCGTGACGGGGATAATGATGGCTATAGGATCTGTTTTGAATGGCCGAGCGTTCGTGCGCGGCACAGTGACGCCCCTCTACCGAGATGCGGAAGTCTTCGTTCGGGCCGCCATCGGGGAAGTGCCTTCCAAGTATCTCGCCGATAGCTTTACCTTCATGAAGGCCTACCCATGTCAAGTAGATTTGATCGCAGATGTGTGTTCTTTGCGGGCGAACACGATCGGTTGATAGAACGTTGTCGCTTCTGGCATCAGCCATTCGATTTCTTTGAAGCCGTGTGATTCAAGACCCTGCGTAAGCTCGGCGCGCGTTATGGCGCGGTATCGTGACGCATAATGCTTGCTTGTCCAGAGTGAGGCTGAGTTCCAGGTTAGGTATAGGTGAACTTCGTATTGGTCCCCATCCCAGTCCCACACCTGATGAACAATGCGCCGGGTCTCATACTCAGAATAAAAAGCGGGTCCTTGAAAGGATGGACGGGTGGATAGCAGGCTGTCATAGTCGCGAATCGTGGCGAGCAGGACACCTCCGGGCTTTAGTCGAATGGAAATATTCTCTAGCGCCTGGCTCAAATCCTCATCGGACAACAGATGAGGCAGAGAATTATCCCCAACCAGCACTGCGTCGAAATCTGACTTGGGCAGAGCGGAAAGATCTCGCATGTCGGCCACATTGAATTTGATATCCAAGCCCAACTTGCGCGCTTCACGGGCAGCTCGCCTCACTGCCGCTTTGCTCAGATCAGTGGCAACGACCGTATGACCGCGTTGGGCAATCCCGATTGCTTGTGTTCCGATCCCACAGGCACAGTCGAGTATCCTGAGAGGACCTCGAGCCAGCTTATTTTCGAGCAACGGCCCGAGCGCACCTGCCTGTCGTTCAATCGAACGACCCCAATCCTCAAAGATCAAATGATAGTGTTCTGCCAAATCATCGTAGAATCCCGCGGTGTCCGTACTCATGGTCCTCCTCGATTTAGAAAGATCGCGAACAAGAAAAGGAGTGCCGAAGAAGCCCTCATTGCCAGTCGTTGTGCAAAAACCACAAAGGAGTGCCGTTGTACTTCGCTCAATCAGACGCTAAGTCGCGATGCGATCGAAGACATCAATTGCTGCCCGCTTCGCCTCACCACGGGTATGTGAGTACCGCTCCATCATCTTGCGGCTGAGATGGCCGGCGAGAGACATGATCGTAGCGTCAGATGCCTGGGATTCGGCCAGGCGGCTGACGAATGTATGCCGCATGTCATGCCATCTGCACTCGACCTTCGCGGCCGTACGTGCCGCAGTCCAAGCAACTTTCCATGAACCAATCGGCTTCGTCGGATCCGTGTTGTAGGCGGCCATCTTGCCTTCGAGGTAGCCATCCTCGCCGGACAGGCCATAGCGTTCCGTGGGAAAGACGAAGTGTGCTGGTGAGGCATCAGGGAACTTCCGTCGCCACTCTTGGATTACCTTCAACGCTGTTTCGCTGAGAGGGATCTCCCGGCCTTCACCACCAGCCGTCTTGCTTTTGCCTACAGTGATCTGCTTCTCAATCAGATCGATCTGACGCCACCGCAGCAGACGCAGCTCGCCATTGCGTAGGCCCGTGTGAAGAGAGACAAGGACTGCCGGATAGAGAGACCGCGAGTGACTTTTCTTGCATGCTGCCAGCAACCGATGTTCCTCGTCCTTCGAGAGTGCGCGGCCGATGTCAGAGCGTTCGCGCAGCATCTTTACGTCAGGCTGGATATTCGCCCAGCGACGGTGTTTCTTGAGGAGCTGACGTATAAGTGCAACATCGATGTTGATGCTGCGCGGGCTGGCGCCTTCCTTGAGCTTCGCCTGTTGATACCGGCTGATGTGTTCGCCCTTTATATCGGTGATCAGCAGACGTGAGAAGTGCGGCTCCAGATGCCGCAGGCTGATCTCTTGCAGCACGTTCGTCTTTTCAGCCCAATGCGGCTTGCGCTCGATGAGATAGGCCTTCATCGCTACGGAGAAGAGTGACGGCCGCTTGACCTCCTCCAGACCGGCTGAGCCCAACTCGAGCTGGCGCCGGCGTTCGCGTTCGATGCGCTCGGCAATGCCCTTGGTTCGCGAATGTGAACTCTCACGAATCCGCTGGCCGCGGAACTCGAACTCGTACCACCAGACTTTGCCGCGCTGATAGAGGGTCATGTTGGTTCAGCACCTGGTTTATACAGCATACAAATCAGATTCTGCGTCAGCTGAAGCGATCAATTGAGAAAAGGCCGAGATCGAATGAGGATCTACCCTCCGTAGAAAGATCGGCGATGACTTCCCCGACCACGTTGGAGAATTTGAAGCCGTGACCGGAAAACCCGGCAGCGATGGCGACCTGTTCGAATTCTGGGTGGCGATCGATGATGAAATGCTCATCCGGAGTCATCGTGTACAGGCAAATCTCTGTGTGGACCACCCGGCCGGCAAGCGATGGGAGGTCACGCTCGATGCGGCCGCGGATCGACGTTTCTTCCGATGGCTGTATGGAGCGGTCTGCCGAATCGGGGAGGCAGACGTCATCACTGCCATGCAATGCGATCTTCACACCTTCACTGGCTGTGCCAAGAGCCGGAAAGCCATACAGAACCCGCTCTCCCGGCTCACCTTCCATCAGGTAGACGGGCAGCTTGTCCTCGCGGAAGTTATCTATGGGCGACTTGGGCTCGAACCAGTAGACGATCTGTCTCGTTACGGTGAGTGGCGCCGAGATTCCCTGGAGAAATTCTGCTGACCATGGACCGGCGGTCAGGACAAGCCGGTCCGCATGGTAGAGTCCAGCAGCGGTGCGCACTGCGACACCATCGCCATCTGCTCGCCAGTCGAGAACAGGCTCATCGACTTGAAGGGCCGCGCCTGCGCTTTGTGCGCGCTCGAGTTGTGCCCGCACGCAATCCTCTGGCACCAGGTAGCCGGCCTGCTCTTCCCAGAGCGCGATCGCGTCGTCCGGTACGGAGAATGCAGGAAATCGGCTCCTTAGATCCGTTGCAGTCAGCATCTGGTAAGGCAAGTGAAAAGCCGCAGCACTTTCCTTGCTCCGCAATGCGAGCGTTCCTTGCGGCCGTCCAATCACCAGGCCACCGGTGACGTGAAGAAGTTGCTGGGCTGAGTCCTTCTCAAGTCTTCGCCAGAGCTCATAGGCGCGAAGCACAAGGGGAACATATCGACTATCTTCCCAATACGCCTGACGAATCATCCTGGTCTGGCCGTGTGAAGACCCTTTGGTGTGAGGAGGATTGAAGCGATCAAAGGCAATTACCCGGTGGCCACGCTCGGCGAGATGCTGAGCGGCAGCGCTGCCCATCGCTCCCAGCCCGGCCACGATTATCTTTGCCATCGCGCTATGTTCTGGGAGATGCGACCTTGCCGCGCCGGTAGATACTCCCTTGCGAGCGGTTACGCGGGTGGTAGGAGGCTTTCCTCGTTGCGCTTTGACTATGGGGAGCACGCCACGTCTGTTGCTCTGCCTCCTGTCGCTCCTTTTCGCGCGGGCGGACAGGGGTCGGATACCTCGTCAAGATTCGGCGACGTTCCTTTGCGTGTCAAGCATTCGCATGATGACCATCTCTAGGCCAGTCCGATAAGCAGGAAGTGAAATCTACCATTGGCTGTCGTTGCCGGCCTGATCGCAGCAGTGAAAACGGTCCGGGTGGAATCGGGAGAGTTGCAGAACAGAAGCCCGCGTGTGAGATCGGCAATCGCTGACTCAATTACGTTCGCAAAGATGCTGATTGCGGAGACGAGAACGAGGCAATGATCTGATGATGCGGAGGGAGATGTCTGGAATTCCACTATTTGGTGAGGGGGGCGTGACGAAGCAACTCAAGTGCGCCGCAGTCTTCATTTCGCTACTTGTCTGCGGTCGGTGGAATGGCTTAGCTGCGGCTCAACTCCAGCCGTCGTCCACCGAACCGGGAGCCATTTATCTCTGCAATGTGCCTGTCAGTCAACGAGTGCAAAATCTCCGCAAGGGGATCGAAAGCCGCTTGGGAAATATCCGATGTCTGGTTGTGCCGGGCCTCCGTCATAACGGAGCCGTTGGACGGATGGGATACGTAGACGGGCGACCCACCATTTGGCTCGATCAAGGGGTCGGGGAAACGGAATCGGAGGTCTGCCACGAGCTATTGCATTTCGAGCTTGATATCCGGGGATGGCCAGCGGAACTACCTCCCTTTCCCGCCGGTATGAGCCACGATGATGCTCACTCGATTACTCGGAGCCTTCTATGGTCCGAGCTTCAGCATCGTGTTGTTGACGATGAAGCTCATAAGCTCGGAATGACCCCCGATGCGTCCTACAGGGCTGAGCTACTCGGAACCGTGCAATCAGGGAAAGCCGTTCCGCTTATTTGGCGAGTTTTCCCCCAATGGGCCGCAATCTCACATGCGCGAGGTTTCGCAACCGACCGGACGGCTGCCTTGGAAATTTCCGAGCGGCTTCGTCAAACCGGCCAGGCTGATGTTGTTTCTGTGGCGGAGGCCCTCGATAATCAGCTTCAGGGCGACGCGATCACAAAAGAGCAGGCAGCAACGACGCTTCAACATTGCCTGAAGCTGCTATGGACCGGGCTTCCTAGTTACACGATTTCACGGGAAGACCTTGCCAGAATCAATAAGACGTACGAAGCGACAAACTGACGGCGTGAAATTTCAAATGACATCTTCGTGCGAATGTGGCGATGCTCCTCTTCCGCATATGGCGATGCCCCCCGCGGCTTTCAGATCACTAGGCACTCTTTGTCTTATCGCCTTCTGATAGTTCGGTCACCGCACCGTAGGTCACGGATCCTGTGCTTTGCCTTGGTTCACGTTCGAGGTACCTGGGCCGATAAACCATCAAAACCAAGATCGTCATGAAGAGGACAAAGCCGAAAGGCACGAGGGGGGCAATGTGCCTTCCAATGCTGAATCGAACGATCATGATGGCGCCCAAGATGAGCACTACTGAAGCGATCAGACCGATTGCAGTCCCTTCGACTGCGTATCGGAGCTGCTTTTTCCGTAGCCCTTCCGACAATTGCTTTCTTGACATGATGCGTCTCCCCGAGCGGTGCAATGCACGCGCCACCAAGAGTTCAATTAGGGGGCCTGTAGGGGGCCTGAGAGATCGCCTGATCTGGATAGCACTATATCTTAGTCCGATTGGCGGTGGAGGCGCAGCAAGTTCTTGCGGCCGGGCTCGAGAGTGATACGCACGTTGCCTTTGCCGTGGCTCTGGTGGGAGCGGTCGTATTCGCGTAGCGCTTCGGGCATGGCGCCCAGATAGGTCAGGAGCCGGCGCAGGACTTCCGGGCTGGTGACGGGCACGCGTGGACCAAGCGGGCGATCAAGATTGAGATCCACGGCCTGGACTGAGCATCCGCCGGCTGTGATGAAGCGGACGAAGATGTCGCGGGTCTGCACGTGGCTGACACGTGTGTCCGGATTCTCCGCGCCGCAATGATCGCAGACCGGGCGCCCGCAGATGTAGCGGAAGCGCGCCGCAGAAGTGAGCGCGCCGCATGCTTGGCAATTGAGCACGGGAACCATTCGCGTCTCCGGCTGTCTGCGTCCGTGGCTGCCCATGCGCGGAGGATAGCGCTACGCGGATAAGTGGAAAAACGAACGCAAGCTGTAGGGCTTGACAGGGGCCAAAGTGCCCATTTGTTGACGTGCGGACGGGCGTCGAGGCCAGCAAAGCGAGGCAATGACCTGGAAGCAAAGGCGGCTTCCGATCAACCAGATTGACGGCCCTTCAGAGGTAGATAAACAGCACGATTGAACTCCGTTCTTATGCCGGATGAGCGTCCTGCGGGCCTGCGATTCCCAGCAGTGCATGGATCTTGTGCAACAGGGCGGAAGGCCCGTCCGAGTTTTCCATCGCTGCATCGGAATGCAGGGAACATGATCCGGAATCGCCCGCCTCCAAGACGAGCACCTTCACCTCGGGCGACGCCGCGCGCACCAAATTGATGACCTCTACGCACTCCGCCTCCGGAACCGATTGACACAGCAGGAGAAGATCGATGGGGCCCCCCGACAGTTTCTCCGCCAGACAGGCTATGTCCTCGCACCTATCGACAATAAACTTCGGCTCCAGAATGCGCTTCCGAGTGTAAAGCAGCATTTCTTCATGTCCATAACAGAGAACTCTCGGACAACGGGATGCCACAGCGCAAACCCTTCTTCGTCGAATCGAAAAATCTGAAACGGTTTATTGTGCCTGTCGCTTTACGCTGCGTGTGTCGCGTAGGCGACACTCTAATCACTTTATTTTGGCGTGATCAAACTCGCTGGGATAAATGCAAATGAGAGACTTGCGATGCTGTGAACGTTGAATCTGACTCGTGTCTACCGTGGGGGGACAGCAAAGGTTACTATTCGGCACCCGAAGGTGAGGCAGTATGGCGAACCTGGACGAACGCCGCAAAGTCCTTGTCGTCGACGATGAAAAGAAAACATCGGACACGCTTACGCTGATCTTCGGGAATCACGGCTATCAAGCCAGAGCTGCATATTCGGCTGAAGAGGCCATTGATGTCATCGCTGAATGGCAACCCAACCTCGCGCTTTTGGATGTAAACCTTCCCAAGATGAATGGTATCGACCTGGCAATTGCGCTGAAAACCAGTGCCCCCAATTGTCGCGTTCTGCTTTTTTCCGGTTACCCAGACACCGACGATCTATTACACGCAGCGGCAGAGGCGGGGCATGTCTTTGAGATTATTTCCAAACCGGTACATCCCACCCTGCTCTTGAATGCCGTTGCCACCTCGCTTTCCGATGCACCTGATCAGCCCCTAATGACCTTGCCTGAGATGAACTAGCCCGTATCGGTCAGGTAGTAGCATTTCCGAGATGTGTGGACGCTACGTTCGACGTTCTGACAAGCGACGCATTGCCGAGTACTTCGCCGTTCATGGCCCTCGCTGCCCGACTTCGGGCCGAGCTGCAATGTAGCGCCGCAGACCTTCCAGCCCGTTGTCAGCTTGAATCGCCAATTGCTTCCTTCACCTATGAGGACGTAGTCTTATCTTGGTGATGCAGGTTCTCCGCCAGTTCGGTGTGCTGGTTCTGTTGCTGCTGTCATGCGTGGCCCCGGCAATGGCCTGCATGCTTCCCGATGCGCAGATGAACACGGAAGAGCGTGCCTGCTGCCGCACGATGAAGAACCAGTGCGGTCAGATGGAGATGCCGGCATCCCATGGCTGCTGCCAAAAGACTCCGCTAGGTGTTCACGATAATGCGCTGGACACTAAGGCGACGAATTTCCACTCGGTCGCGGCTCCTGTTGTCTGGTTGGCTGTTTTCGAGTTGGTGAATTCTTCTGCTGTTACCGGACGGGCCGAACATCTCGACGACTCGCCTCCACAGTCGCCGCCCTCCACGATCTCCATCCTAAGAATCTAGTTCGCTCCTCTCTCGTTTGTTTGCCGAGGGCGCAGGCGTCTCTGCGTGTTTTGGCATGTCTCGAAATGCATTTGAGATTGGAGTTTGCATATGAACGTGGTCTCTATGTTGACCGCCACGCTTGTGCTGGCGGCCGCATTGCCTGCCTTTGGGCAGACGCCGGTGGCGAACACCCCCACGCCGTTGTCCCAGCTTCTGGCTGAGGCCGAGACAAACAACCCACAGATATCCGCAGCCGATCACGGTGCACGAGCCGCGAGGCAAGTGGCGCCCCAGGTGACTGCACTGCCCGATCCGAAGTTCACGTACCAGCAGTTCAGTGTGGGCAGCCCGAAGCCATTTGCGGGATACACCAACAGCGACTTTGCCTACATCGGCGTCGGAGCCTCCCAAGAGCTGCCGTTTCCGGGGAAACTGCGGGCCCGGGGAGAAGTCGCAGAACGAGACGCCGACACCAAGCAGGCGGAGATCGAGATCGCGAAAACCAGCATTGCCGATGCGGTGAAAGCCGACTACCTCCAACTCGCCTATCTGCAACAGACGCTTAGCATCCTCCGGCAAAACGAAGACGTTCTTGACCAGCTCATTCAGGATGTGACGGCTCATTATCAGGTCGGCCAGGGGATGCAGCAGGATGTCCTGCATGCGCAGGTGAACCGCACGAAGATTGTGAAAGAGATAACGATGCACCACCAGCAGATGGGGCAGTTGGAGGCGCATCTCAAGGGCCTGCTCGACCGCGATCAAGCCTCACCGGACATCGTCACCGAAGATCTGATCGAAACTCCGCTCAAACACGCTTCCGGGGAACTGCTTGCAGCAGTCCGACAGAGCAACCCTCAGATTCAGGTCGATGCAAGTTCCATTCAGAGACAGGACGCACAGTTGGCGTCGGCGAAACGCGAGAGCAAACCGGATTTTGACGTTGGTTACATGTACGAGAACACCGATCGCATGTATCGGGACTATTACATGTTCACCTTTGACGTGCGCTTCCCACGGAAGAAACGTGTGAACGCGGAGATTGCGGAGGCCGCAGAGAGACGTGCCGAATCGCAACAGACACTTGACGCTCATCTGCAACAGCAACTCGCTGAGGTCAAAGAGGGGTATGTAAAGGCAACAAGCGATGAAGAGTTGTTGAAGGAATATCGGGAAGGTCTCATCCCTCAGTCGGACGCTGCCTATCGTGCAACCCTGAGCGCCTATGCGTCGAATCGTGAGCCGTTCGTTCACGTTCTCTCGTACTTCACTGACCTTCTCAATCTCAAGCTCGAATACGCAGAGACGCTGGAAGACCACGAAGCTGCGTTGGCCCACCTTGAATCGCTGACAGGAGCGACACTGCGATGAACAAATACGTTTTGAGAACCTCTCTCTCCTGGATCGCCGCTCTGGCAGTTGCAGCAGGGATCTGGACCTATCGCTCTCATTCCAAAAAGCAGCCGACGGCAATGAATATGCCGATGTCCGGCGACGTGCAGCCCGTGGCTGCCGGCCCATCGCCAGCCGTCAAAGAGACTGCGACAGCCATGCAGGAACAGAAGATGGAGACTCCACTTGTTCCGGTTCAGCTCACGCCCGAGCGAATGCAAAGCATCGGCGTGAAGACAGGGGCCGTTGAGTACAAGCAGCTGAACGACGACATCCGCGCCACCGGCACAGTGGACATCAATGAACGTCTTCTTTCGTATGTGCAGGTCCGTTTTCCTGGTTACATCCGCCAGGTTTTTGCCAATGCCACGTATCAATACGTGCATAAGGGAGAACCGCTTTTCACGATTTACAGTCCGGACTTGGTTGCCACTCAAGAGGAGTACCTGCTGGCGCGCCAGAACCAGAAGACGTTGGGCGCGAGTACCGTAGACGGAGTTGCGTCCGGCGCAGAGTCGCTGTCAGCCGCTGCAGAACAACGTTTGCAGCAATGGGAGGTTCCGCAAAGTGAGATTGCGAAACTCAAGGAGACGGGCAAACCGGTAACCGACCTCACGATCAACTCGCCGGTGGCGGGATACATCACCGAGCGCAACGCTCTGCCAAATATGTACGCCGAACCTTCGACCAAACTCTACACGGTCGCTGACCTATCGCACGTATGGGTTTATGCCCAGATCTTCCAGAACGACGTTGGCCGCATAAAGCCCGGTGATGTCACGCAGGTTACCGTCGATTCGTATCCGGGCCGTACATACACGGGCCAGATCGAAGAGATTCTGCCTCAAGTCGATATGACGACCCGCACCGTCCGAGTGCGGCTGGCAATTGCGAATCCGGGACTCAAGCTGAAACCGGGCATGTTCGTGAACGTCGATGTGAAGTCTACCCTCGGGCGCCAACTCGTTGTGCCTGCATCGGCGGTCTTCCAATCCGGCACACGACAGCTGGTATTTCTTGATCACGGCAATGGCAGTTTGGAGCCGAAAGAGGTCGCTACCGGACCTCGCGTTGGCGATGATTTCATTGTGCTCAAGGGCTTGCAGCCACATCAATCGATCGTCACATCAGCGAACTTCCTGATCGATTCGGAGAGCCAGTTGCAGGCTGCAGCAGGTTCCTTTGTGCCACCGCCGCCAGGGGCCGGCAGCAATGCTCCGTCGTCAAATGCGCCTTCTGCTCAGGCAAACATCGACTTCACGACCGATCCAAACCCTCCGAACAAGGGCGCCAACACGTTCCGTGTACATCTGACTGGGCCTGGAAATGCGCCTGTCAGCGGCGCGGACGTGACGGTGACGTTCTATATGGCGGCGATGCAAGCGATGGGCATGGCTGCGATGAATACGAGTGCCAAACTCTCCGACAAAGGCAACGGCTTGTATGAGGGAAGCGGTTCACTCGGCTCTGGAGGCACCTGGCAGGTGACCATAACGGTCCAGAAGAACGGACAAGTAATCGCAACAAAGCAACTGCGCGTGAACACGACGGGAGGCATGTAATGCTCGCCAAAATTATTGATGTTTGCGCACGCAATCGCTTCTTAGTCTTTACCGCTGTCCTGTTGCTTACGCTAGCGGGAATATGGTCACTCCAGCATGTGCCTCTTGATGCGCTACCGGACATCTCGGACGTGCAGGTGATCGTGCATACAAGTTGGGCCGGCGAGCCACCCGATGTCATCGAAGATCAAGTGACCTATCCAATTGTCACTAGCCTGCTAGCCGCTCCGCATGTGAAGGCTGTGCGCGCGCAGACCATGCTTGGCGATTCATATGTGTACGTGGTTTTCCAAGACGGCACCGATCTCTATTGGGCACGCTCGCGAGTCATTGAATATCTGCAACAGATCAGTGGACGTTTGCCAGAGAACGTGCATCCCTCCATTGGCCCTGATGCGACGGGCGCAGGCTGGGTTTATGAGTACGCAATTGTAGACAAGAGCGGAAAGCATAGCCTTGCTGACCTGCGAAGCTTGCAGGACTGGCACCTGCGCTATGCCCTCGAAACTGTGCCCGGAGTTGCGGAAGTAGCCAGCATCGGCGGTTTCGTCCGGCAGTACCAGGTACAGATCGATCCCAACAAGCTCCTCGCCTACGGCATTTCGCTCTCCGCCGTCATCGACAAGGTAAAGCTGAGCACGAATGAAGTTGGCGGACGCGTGCTTGATCTGAGCGGCGCGGAGTACATGATCCGTGGTCTCGGTTATCTGCGATCGCTGAACGATCTTGCGACAGTTGCGGTTGGGAGTAGGAACGGAACGCCTGTGCTTTTGCGCGATTTGGGAACGGTGAGCTTCGGCCCTGATATTCGCGAGGGTGTCGCCGAGTGGAATGGAGAAGGAGAAACAGTCGGCGGCATCATCGTCATGCGTCAAGGCATGAATGCATTGCACGTCATCAACGGAGTCAAGCGCAAACTCCGCGAGATCGCGCCCTCTCTGCCGCCCGGCGTCCAGATCATGCCGGGATACGATCGCTCTGGCCTGATCGATGCATCGATCAAGACGCTGCAACGAGACCTGCTCGAAGAAGCCATCATCGTCAGTGTCGTCATCATCGTCTTCTTGTTTCACTTCCGGTCTGCGCTGATCGCCATCCTGGCCTTGCCGATCGCCGTAGTGGTGTCCTTCATCCCCATGTATTGGTTGGGAGTCACCTCGAACATCATGTCTCTGGGCGGCATCGCACTGGCGATTGGTGTGCTCGTCGATGCGTCCATTGTGATGGTTGAGAACGGCTATCGTCATTTGTCCGAACGCCAGGAGCATGATCCAGCGCCCGTCTCGGAACCGGAACGAAGGACAATCCTTATCAATGCCGCCAAACAGGTTGGTCCTGCACTCTTTTTCTCGCTGCTGATTATCGTCGTTTCCTTCCTGCCGGTCTTCCTGCTCGAAGCACAGGAAGGTCGCATGTTCCGTCCGCTGGCGTGGACCAAGACTTTGGCGGTCGGTTCTTCGTCAATCCTCGCCGTCACGCTGGTGCCGGTCTTGATGGTGATACTCATTCGCGGCAAGCTGCGACCTGAAAGAGCTAATCCAATCTCGCGCGTCACCCAGGCGATTTACCGGCCGATCCTTCGATTCTGCCTGCGTCACCGCTGGCTGACTATTGCCGTCAACCTGATCTTCCTGGTGCTCACTTTCCCGCTTGCCTCGCGTTTGGGCAGCCAATTCATGCCCCCGCTCTTTGAAGGCTCTACCTTGTATATGCCGACCGCTCTTCCTGGCATCTCCATCGAGCAGGCGAAGGCACTCTTGCAGCAGCAGGACCGCACCCTTCGCAGCTTCTCGGAGGTGGCCAGCGTATTCGGCGCAGTTGGCCGTTCCGACAGTGCCACGGATAACGCGCCACTCGATATGTACGACACCACGGTGATGCTCAAGCCAAGAGAGCAATGGCCAGCGGGGATGACATACGAAAAACTCATTCAGCAGATGGACGACAAACTTCAACTCCCCGGTCTTTCGAATACCTGGACAATGCCAGTTGAAAACCGTCTAGATATGGAGCTGACGGGTATCAAGACGCCGCTCGGCATGAAGGTGCAAGGGCCGAATGTCGATGGCATCCAGCAACTCGCTTCGCAGATTCAGAATCTCCTTTCCGGCTTGCCGCAGGTGCGATCGGTCTTTTCTGAGAAGGTCGCGCAGGGCTTCTACGTCAACGTAGATGTCAACCGAGAAGAGGCCGCTCGTTACGGCCTTACCATCGCGGACGTTCAGACTGCGGTCTCATCCGGGATTGGCGGAGAGAATATCGCCGAAAACATCGAAGGCCGCGAACGGTACCCCATCAACGTCCGCTACCAGCGAGACTTCCGCGACAACATCGAAAAGATGCGCGGAGTGCTGATTGGTACGCCATCCGGTGCGCAGATTCCGCTGGGGCAGGTAGCGCGAATCTCCTTCACTCATGGTCCAGCTATGATCCGCGACGAAGATGGCGCTCTTACGGGGTACATCTATATCGACCTCAAGAACACCGACTACGGAGGCTTCGTCCGGGACGCAGACAAGCACCTTCACGACAAACTTGCGCTGCCGGCAAATTACTCTTTTCAATGGTCAGGAGAGTACGAGCTGGAACTACGCGCGAAGCAACGGCTACAACTAATTCTCCCGGTCGTCTTCTTTGTGATCTTTCTGCTGCTATATCTAGTCTTTCACTCGGTTGCGGAAGCGCTTGTTCTGATCTTCCCAACCATCTATGCGATGAGCGGAGGGCTGCTGCTGCAGTGGCTGCTTCACTACAACTTCAGCGTTGCGGTGGCAGTCGGCTACATTGCACTCTTCGGTATTGCAGTAGAGACCGGCGTAGTCATGGTGGTCTATCTCCACGAAGCACTTGAGCACAAATTGCAAAGTGGGCATGCGTTGACAAACGCCGATGTGGAGGCCGCGGCCATCGAAGGCGCCGTCCAGCGTCTACGGCCAAAGCTCATGACGGTCTGCGCTGTTCTGGCGAGTCTCATCCCGATTCTTTGGGAATCCGGCATCGGCTCTGATGTCATGAAGCCGATCGCCGCACCCATCGTCGGCGGCATGGTTACCTCAACCATTCACGTCCTAATCTTGGTTCCCGTGTTCTTCGTGATGATGAAAGAACGAGCACTGAAACGGGGAGCCCTCACCGCTCATAGCGTGGCAGATTCCAATTCCGGCATCGAAGTCCTCGATTCCGCAAGATGACTGCGTGGAAGGTGGATAAGGCGATCGGCAATGTGAAGAACGACACGGCTGAGCGGATGTCACCAGCGTCCAGAGACGAATTCAATGGGCGCGAATCACCGCGCTTGTTCTAGAGAGGCCTTAGACCCTTGGTATACAAGCGCAACAAAGTCACTCGGGTTCTGGAAGAGCTTGCCCCATTCCGCGTCATAGCGCGCGCCAGGTTTAGCCGCGATAACTTCAGGCATCCATCCGCATTGCATCCATTCGCATGGGACGCGTAGAGTCTTGGTGACAAATCTTCGGACTTGGCGCCCGCTCCCGAAGACCCCTTGCGTGCTGAAAAGGGGAGTGTCCTGGTTGGCAACTTAAAAACATTCCGACATCCATCCCCAGCGTCAGAAAAGGCGGGCCCAAGACAGGGGAGGTGCATGCGACGGCTGATTCTCCTCGTGGTTTTGGCAGGCTTGGCTTATCCCGCAGGGGCGGGAACGCGGGTCACAGTGGCGCAACTGGATCAGGCGTTGACCGCGGACGTTGCCGCGCGCAAGCCGGATGCCGAAATTGCTCGACAGATTGCGAGCTGGGATCTCTCTGAGCGACTGACCGGGGCTTCGCTGGAGCGGCTCAAGGCACGTTTGGCTCCTGGTGCTCAAACGGCGCAGGCCCTTGCATTGCTCGCCGACCGGTCGGCTTTCCTGGATCCTCCGGCTGCCGAGCTGCTTGGAACGGCTGCTCCCGACGGCGCCGCCCAGCTACGAATGCTCGATGCCGCGCGCAATTATGTTGCGCAAACGTTGCCGCGTCTGCCGGACTTCCTGGCCACCCGGACCATCAACCAGTACGACGACAGCCCCCAGGCGCTCAAGAAAGGCGCCTGGCCTGTTCGCGCCGGACTGCATCTGGTCGGCACTTCTAGCCGGGAGATCTCAGTCCGTAACGAAAGGGAACCTCAGGTCGTTAAGCAAGGGTCCGCAGCCTCGCAGGAGCAGAGTGGGCTTAGCTCCTGGGGTGAGTTCGGGTTCCTGCCGGCCGTCATTCTGACCGACACGATCAAGGGCAAGGTGACCTGGAGTCATTGGGAGCAGATGGCGGCAGGGCCGGCCGCGGTCTTCCACTACGCGGTGCCTCACTCCGCGTCGCATTACGAAATCATCGAGACGGTCCCCCACGGACCCAGGGTGTCCTTTCTCGGGCAGCATGCAAATACCTCGACAGTTCGCACCGCGCCGGCCTATCGCGGTTCGCTTTGGGTGGACCCGTCAACAGGGGTCATTCTCCAGATTTCGATAGAAACCGACAAGAATGGGAGCGATTCGTTTCAGCGCGTCGCGGTGATGGTGCAGTATGCGCCCGTCCAGATTGGTGACCGCAAATTTGTTTGTCCGGCGCGAAGCTTGGCGTTGTATTTGGGAATTCCCGACGCAAATTCTAGCTTGGGAGATGCACCAACGAAGTGGCTGAACATAGCGTCCTATAGCGGCTACCGCCGCTTCGCATCGACCACTCGCATTCTGGCTAACACACCGGAAACGCAACCGGAGAAACCCGAGAGCGCGAGTGAGTTACCCCAGGCAACCTCCCCGGTGCCAAACGAAACGGCATCCGCGATTGAAAGCACCACGCTGCCTGAATCTGGCCTCCCTCCTTCTTCCCGCCCTCTTGATTCGCCAACGGAATCCACCCCAACGGCGCCTGTCCCAGCGGTGCCCGCCCCCACAGTACCCGCGCCAATGGTGGCCCCACCGACTGAATCCACTCCAGCAGTATCCGACACGCGTGCGAACCAGCCTCAGACCACAGGGATCACTCTTCACGTCAATGTCAACAAAGTATTGGTTCCAGTTGTAGTCCGCGACAAGCAGGGCCGCTCGGTGAGCGACCTGAAGAAGGATGACTTTCAACTCTTCGACAACAACAAGCCGCGCGCAATCTCTGCCTTCATGGTGGAGCAGAATGGCGCGCCACAGGGTCCAGCCGCCGGCAATGCGCAGACAGAGTCCACAACCAACGCCGCCCCACCTCAGCGTTTCATCGTTCTGCTCTTCGACGACTTGCACCTGAGCTTCGTGGATCTGGAGAATGCCAAGAAGGCTGGCGAGAAGGCGCTGGACGGATTGTTGGAAGGCTCAAACCAGGTTGCCGTGCTCTCCCTTTCCGGAAAAGCCGCCAGCGGCTTGACCCGTGATCGCGCGAAGTTGCAGGAGGCGATCCTTAGCCTGAAATCGCAAGGCGATTATCTGCATATCAATGAAGCTTGTCCGAAGATCGGGTACCTCCAGGCCTGGCTAATGGAGTTTCCTCAAGAAGCCGGGCCAATCGGTGAAGCGGCAATGCAGATCGTAGCTTGCGGAGCGTCGTCTGATTTGCACAGTGCTGAGCAAACCGCGCGGTTGACTGCCACGCGGATTGTGGAGGTCGTGGGCCGGGATTATGTGGAATCTTTCTCCGCGATCGATGAAGTTGCGCGCAGGATGGCCGCTCTGCCGGGTCAGCGCACGTTGATCCTGATCTCGCCGGGCTTTGCCGTGCGTGCTCCTGAAGTTTCGGCCGCGGCGTCGCAGATGATCAACATCGCGGCACAGTCCAATGTCACCATCAGCACCCTGTCGGCGCGCGGGCTATACACAACCTCCGTGACCGCCGACAATGATAACGGCAATCGATACTCCATCCTGGAAGTCCACGCGGAGGAGAGCGCCCTGTCGGACCTTGCCGATGGCACGGGCGGCACGTTCTTTCACGACAGCAACGACCTGGAGGCTGGATTCAAGGCGCTGGCGGAGGGGCCCGAGTCGGTTTATCTGCTCGAACTTTCGCTCGACAACATGAAGCCCGACGTCACCTTTCACCGCTTGAAGGTGAAAGTAAATCGGGATGGCTTGCAGGCGCAGGCGCGCCGCGGTTATTTCATGCCCCTGCCGGAGAAGGCAAAACACTAGCGCTTCAGCCTCGCCAAATCGATACCTTGCATTTAGAAGTGGAGGGCTGCTCCACGGCCCGCCCTGCAAGCGGAACGTCAACCGAACCAGTCTCCAGTCGGCATAGAACCGCGATCAGTTCCGCTATGCCGACTTTTCAGAATGAATCGTTGAATACCAGCCCAAGAATTGCGTAGTGGGTTCTGACTCGATTTCGTGAGTGTAGTTGACGGGTCGCTCCAGGCAGACAGCAGGCAAATCGCCTTACTTCCGGAGGCTTGTAGTCATGTCACGTGATTTAGCGGGGAATGATGGCGTTTTGGGGCTGGGTCCGATAAGGGTCGATATGCACGTCGCCTTTTGCATCAATCTCATGAGTCTTTTCGTTGTAATCAACCACGTCAGCGTGCAGAACCATCGCACCACTATCGCAACCGTGCCCTCCGGACGAGCACATCATCACTTCAACATTTCCTCTTAGCTGGAGGATAGCTTCGTTTTCCGTGCTCGGTGTATTCCGCTGTGCGCTTAGGTCCCGGTCCGCGCTTGATGCTGTCAACTCGACGCGCCCTGTGCTTTCGGTGGGGGGTATCGAAAAGTGCAGTCGCGGAGCCTTTGTATGCATTAAATAAGGCCGATCTAGCTCTGGTTTCGCCGCTTGGCATAACCCTTGCGAAGCAAAAGCAAAGGCTAGGCATGCCATCACAACACTCAGCGTTAGGAGTTTCATTGAAGTACTTCTCCTCGTGAATTCACCTTAGCTTGCTGTACTCAGACCGAAGTCTACATTCGCTCTTTCAACGTCCTTGATGCTATGCGTGTTCTTTTGACTCTCCCCGACCCGCCCGGGTCAACAGCCCTGGGGACCGGGCGTTCAACATTTCAATCCTACAGAGGTGCCCGCGCGGGAGTCACTTCAAACCAATCCGCTATCGAGCCTGCTTTGGGCGATTTCGCATCGTCAGTCTTGAAAAACGCCCATGGAGAAACTGCTGCCTTATTCATAGCGGAGAGCTTCAGCGGGTGGGACGGCGATGGCGTGGCGGGCGGGCAACAGGCAGGCGAGGAGAGCGCTGAGAGCGAGGAGCGCGGCGGCTGCGAACAGACTGCCTGCGGCAAAGGCGCTGTGCATCCAGTGGGCGAGGACGGCGCCGAGAAAGCTGTCAAAGGCAAGACCAATCACAATACCCGCGGCCGCGCTGACAAGCGCGATGCGGGTGGCGACCCACAGGACGTGGGCGCGTGGGGCGCCGAGCGCAAGGCGGACACCGAACTCCGTGGTGCGCTGGGCGACGCTGTAGGCGACGACGCTGAAGATGCCGACCAGCGCAAGGACGAGCGCCATGGCGGAGAAGATGCCGAAAAGGATGGAGAAGAGACGCTGGCGAGTGTATTGGGCGTCGCGCTGGATGGCTTCTTTGAGGGTGAAGGTGCCGTTGAAGGCGTCGTCGGAGATCTGCTGGACGGAAGCGACGGAAGCGATAGCGGCGCGGATGGAGTGCAGGTAAGTGCGCGGATCGCCCTGGGTGCGGACGAAGAACTGTACGTAGGGCTGCATCACGGTGGTGTATGGAAGGTAGATGGCGGGGACGACGGGGCGATCGACGCCGTCGTCGCGCGCATCGCCGACGACTCCGACGATCTGACGCCAGGCGGCGCTTTGCGCAGAGACGGCACTGAAGCGAGTGTGACGCGCGAGGCCGGGAAGGCGTAGCTGCCGGCCCAAGGCAGTGGAGGAGAGATAGCGGATCGCGAAAGTGCGATTGACGACCGCGATGAAGTCTCCGCGGGCGTTTTCATCCGCATTCCAGATGCGACCCTGAAGCAGAGGGATACGGAGCGCGGCGAAATATCGTTGACCGACCAGTATCAGGCGAGCCTGCGGCTGCTCGCGATCGCGAGTTCCGTCGATGTTGAAGGAGCTCTCAGCGTCAATATAGGGCGGCGTGGCATCGTTACCGACGGCGACGGTGGAAACACCGGGAACAGAAGAAATCCTCTGCCTGATCTGCTCGATGTACGCGGTGCGCGCTTCGCGAGACTGAATGCGGCCCCACTCGCCTCGGTCTTCGACGTGCAGCATGATGCCAACCTTCATGACATTTGCGGGATCGTAGCCGAGCGGCATCTGCATAACCTGGAGAAAGCTGCGGATGGCGGTGCCTGCAGTGGCCATGAGAAGAAGCGTGAGCGCGACCTGTGCGGCGATGAGAACGCTCCAGCGATGCTTTGCGGGAGCAGCGACAACGCCAATCTGCCTGCCAGGGAGCATACGTGCGGGATCGTGACGCGAGAGGCGCAATGCGGGCACAAGACCGAAGAGGATGCCGCAGAGCAGCGCGAGCGCGACAGAGAACGCGAGGATGGGGAGGTTGATGCGGATGACAGATTCGGCTGGAAAGGAATCCGGAGAAAGCAACAAGGGAAGCTTTGCGAGCCAGTACGACGCAGCAACGCCAATGGCGGCGCCAGTGCAGGAGATGACGAGGGCCTCGATAAGCAACTGGCGCACGATGCGCCAGCGGCTGGCCCCGATCGCACTGCGGATGGCGAGCTCATGCTGGCGCGTGCGGCCACGGGCCAGCAGAAGGATGGAGCAGTTGATGCAACCGATGATGAGCAGGAGCACCACGCCGGCGAGAAGGAGCTTCAGCGTGCCGCCAATGTTCTGCTCGTAGGGCACGATAATGGGCTGCAGCGCGAGATGCCAGCGATCGGGAAAGCGCTCGGGATGCTCTTTCGCAAACTGGCGCACGATGGGCTCGAGCGCAGCGTTGGCGGTGGCAAGCGTGACGTGGGGCCGGAGCCTGATCCACGGGGCGTAGGCCAAGTAGGGACCGTTAGCAGGACTCCGTATCAGGCTGCCCGGCAGGTAGACGTCGCCGACGCCGTTGGTGTCGTTGAAGGCGAAACGGCGCGGCATGACGCCGACGATGGTGTAGGTGGCTTGATTGATTTCCAGCGTTCGCCCGACGACGTGGGGATCGCCGCCGAAATGACGCTGCCAGAAGCGGTAGTTGAGCACGACGACGGATTGGCCACCGTTCTCAGCATCGGATGGCTCGATGTTGCGACCGAGAAGCGGTCGTACACCAAAGAACGTGCCGGCATTCTCTGTGAGGTAGACGCCAAAGATGCCTTCCGGCAGTGAGCCACCGGTGATCTCCATGTGCGAGGCGTTGAAGCCAAGCGCCGAATCGACCGGGGCCGCATGACGCAGCTCATCAAATTGTGCCTCGTTAAGGATGAACCATTGAGGGCTGTCTGGAGCCTGCTCATTGATGATGGTTGGATTCATGATGCGATCGGCGCCTGCGTAGGGAAAGGGATGGAGCAGGACCGCGTAGATGAGCGAGAACATCGCGGTAGTGGCGCCGATGCCGAGGGCGAGCGAGAGAACGGCGACGGCAGCGAAACCGGGATTGCGGCCGAGCGCCCGGAGACCGTAGAGGAGGTCGCCGCCGAGCTCGTCGAAGATGCGCAGACCGACAGTGGCGCGGTATGACTCGTTCTGTGTGGCAGGCTGGCCGAGATCGATGCGCGCTTTGCGCTGCGCCTCTTCAGCGGTGAGGCCCTGGCGCATCAGGTCTTCCGCGTAAGCCTGCTGGTGCGAGCGGAGTTCTTCTTCTACGTCGCTATCGCTGCGTGGCGTGATGGAGCGCCAGAGTTTGCGAAGAGCGATGAGAGGGCTCATATCTCATCCGCCTCCTTGTTGAGGACGCCGGCGACGACGGCGGCCATGTCGGTCCAGCGCGCTGTTTCGGTTTTGAGCTGACGCTTGCCGGCGGTGGTGAGCGTGTAGAAGCGGGCGCGGCGGTTGTTTTCCGACTCGCCCCACTCTCCCTTGAGCCAGCCGCGGTGTTCCAGGCGATAGATGGCGGTGTAGAAGGAGCCTTGCAGGATTTCCAGGCGCTCGTTGGAAATCTGCTGGATGCGCAGCAGGATGCCATAGCCGTGCAGCGGGCCGAGCGAGACCGCCTTGAGGATGAGCATTTCGAGTGTGCCCTGGGGCAGCTCAACCGGTTTCGTCAAAGGCTCTCCTATCTAGGAAAGGAGAGTACGCGCTCTCTCCTTTCCCGTCAAGGAGACTGCCATCCGGGCGATTGCCTCTTCGGCGGGTTCAGCTGATTCGCTCGCAACAGCAAATGAGTGCCTGTAGACGGGCTTTCTTTCGAGTCAGAAGGCTTTCGAAAAAGGCTTTTGTGTGGGGATCGCAACGGGATGCTACCAGCGCCGGCATGTAAAGCGCTCTTCTCAGGTGACGATTTCCCGCACGGCTGATGCGAGACGCCTTCCTCGTTGATGGCCGCATTCGTCGCGACAGCCGGAGTAACGGAGTCGAGTCCGTCGATCGAAAGCTGCTCCGGGAACGTTGAAGCCAGTTAGAGGGTCTTGAGATAGGCAACCAGATCGTCGACTTGCGCCTTGTTGAGCGTGGTGAAGGCGGGCATCCTGCCTTTGCCTTGCTGAATGATGGTGCGCACGATGGCATCGGCGGGGCGCGGCTGGTGGCGATAGTAGTTCTTGAGTGCGGGGCCAGACTTTGTCATATTGCCGAGTGTGTCATGGCAGGTAGCGCAGGATTGATTGAAAATCCGCTTGCCATTGGCAACAGCGTGAGGCGCGGAGATCTGCGAGATCGCCGCCGGCGGAGTCGCAATGGCGAGGTAGAGAAATACCAAAATTGCGAACAATGCTACGAGTGAGACCTGCTTCACGATGACGCCTCGTCAAGTTGAAAGGGGAGCTTGCGCAGCCGCTTTCCAGTGGCGGCGAAGATGGCGTTGCCGACGCTTGGACCGATGAGCGCGAGCGGCGGTTCGCCGATGCCGCCGGGAGGACGGCCGCCTTCCACGAGGTAGGTCTCGAGTTGCGGGGCATCCGGCATTCGCAGCAGGTCATAGCTATTGAAATTCTGTTGCTGAATCATGCCGTCCTTGACGGTAATGCGCTCTTTGAGCGCGGCGCTCAGCCCCATGAGGACAGCGCCCTCGATTTGCGCGCGGATGCCGTTCATGTTGATAACCCGGCCGGGGTCGGCGACGGTGATGACACGATCTACGTGGAGGCTGCCGTCCTTGACTGTGACCTCGGCGACCTGGGCGAGATAGGTGGTCTTGGAAAAGAAGCAGGAGATACCGCGACCACGATGCGGGCCGAGGGGCTTACTCCAGCCGGCTTTCTCTGTGACGAGGTCGAGCATGTGGATCACGCGCGTAGGATCGGCGAGCCCGCCATCGTAGTTGGATCGATGCGCGGTGGGATGTGCGGCGCCGCTCGCAAGCACACGGCGGCGGAAGAGGTAAGGATCCTGCCCGGCGAGGTGAGCGAGCTCATCGATGAAGCACTCGATAGCAAAGACGTTGAAGGCAACCTCGACGCCCCGCCACGCGCCGCGGGTGGCGCCGCTTTGGGCGGGCACATAGGAGATATGAAAGTGCTGCGCGGGATAGGGCAGGTCGAGGGCGCCGCCGAGTTCATAGGCCTGTGCACTTCTCGGGTCGCTCTGGCCGATGATGGTGGTGTCGCAGAGACGATCGGTCCAGGAAACGATGTTTCCTTGGCTGTCGATGCCGCCGCGGAAGCGGTGCATGCCGGCGGCCCGATAGCGATCGTGAGTGAAGTCGTCTTCGCGGGTCCAGACGAGTTGCACGGGCCGCCGGATGCGACGCGCCATCTGGAGCGCCTGGTGATCAAACGGCACGCCGAAGCGGCGGCCCAGGCCTCCGCCCATAAAGGTCACATGGACGGTGACATCGCGCTTGTCCATGCCGAGGATCCTGGCTGCGTTCTCCTGCGTTCCTCCGCCGGTCTGGGTTGGCGACCAAATCTCGCAGCGGCCATCTTCCAGCCTGATCGTGATGTTCATCGGCTCCATAGTGGCGTGGGCAAGGAAGGGAAACTCATAGACGCTCTCGATGCGTTGAGCGGCGGGCACTGTGTCTGGATTGAGCATTGTGTTGGTGGAGTTCCAGTACTCCTGAGCGTCGAGGCCTACGCGAATCTGGGCGGTAAGGGACTCCGTAGACTCGTCGTGATACTGCCCGGGCTTCCATTCGATGCCGAGCGCAGCGCGGCCCTGGATGGCGGCCCAGGTGTTGGTAGCGACGACGGCAATTTCGCGCGTGTTCTTGTTCGCCGAGTGTGGATCGGTGGGGATATCGAAGATTTCGAGCACGCCGGGGATTGCCTTGGCTTTCGCCGCGTCGAAGCGCAGAAGGTCGCCACGAAAATAGGGGCACTGGGCGACGACAGCATAGACCATGCCAGGCAGACGAACATCGAGACCGAACCGCGCCGCTCCCTTTACCTTATCGGGGATGTCGAGGTGAGGAATCGAGCGGCCGATGAGGGTGAAGTCTTTGGGGTCTTTCAGCGGGACGATGTTCGGGTCGGGAAGAGGAAGCCGGCGCGCATCTTTGACGAGGGCGGCGTAAGAGAGAACGCGGCCAGAAGGTGTATGCACAACCTCGCTGTTGCGGGCGCGACACTCGGCGGTGGGAACGCTCCACCGGCGCGCCGCGGCAGCGATCATGGTCTCGCGAACCTGGGCTCCCGCCTGGCGGAGAGGTTTGTATCCCTCCCAAACGGAGCCGCTCCCGCCCGTACCATCGGCGTTGTCGGCCTGAATGACGGTGATTCTGGAGAAGTCGATCTCAGCTTCTTCGGCGAGGATCATCGGCAACGCGGTGAAGACTCCCTGACCCATCTCGGATTTATTCAGAACCAGATGGGTCTGCCCGTCTGGATGGATGCGGATCCATGCGTTAAAGGGGTCACGGGAAGCGTCGGAAGAGGGATGGTGAAGACGGCCGCGAAGGGTGAGGCCTACGACAAGCGCTCCCCCTGCAGCCGCGGAGGTTGCGAGGAAGGTGCGGCGCGAGATGGAGGGCTTGCTTTCGATGGGTGCAGGGCTTGGTCTTGTGCTCACGAGTGTGTCTCCTCCGCGGCGCGGTGGATTGCGTTGCGAATGCGGAAGTAGGTGGCGCAACGACAGAGATTGCCGGCCATGGCTTCGTCGATATCGGCGTCGGTGGGGTGAGGCTTCTGAGCGAGCAAGGCGGCGGCCGACATGATCTCTCCGGGTTGGCAATAGCCGCATTGCGGAACTTGTTCAGCGATCCAGGCTTCCTGGACCGGATGGAGACGGTTCGCGGCAAGACCTTCGATGGTGACGATGTGCTTGCCTGCCGCGGTTGCGAGGGGTGTCTGGCAGGATCGGGTTGCGGTGCCGTCGATGTGGACGGTGCAGGCTCCACAGAGGCCGATGCCGCAACCGTATTTTGTGCCTGTCATGTTGAGCAGGTCGCGGAGCACCCAGAGCAAGGGCATCTCCGGATCGGCATCTACGGTTTGCGGGCGGCCGTTGATCTCGAGCGCTAACCGGACCATGGTTGACTCCTGGTCCAAGGTTCAGGTACCGGGAGAGTCTTTGCCAGCGGTTTGCAGGAAAACGAACTGGAGATGCAGGGAAGTCTCGCACGGGCGCAGTGAATGTGAGATCGCTGGCTGGCGCAGGGACGGACGGCGGCGTCGCGCGCTTCGCCGAACTGCTAAACGGGCGACTTCCTTCGTACTCTGCCAACTTGGTCGGAGATCCGAATCGATTATCCGAATTCGAAAGGTTCGAGTCCGGCACGTAGGAACAGAAAGCGGAAGTGTGGGCACAATCTGGGAACAATAAGTGGTGCCAGGGGGCGTTTCGAGGCGGTATCCACGAAAATGAGGTAGACGTCAGGCCCAGCCATCGCCAACGGACCAGACGGCTTGCCCTTTTCTGGTCTGCACGCCTCTGCAATCGGTTCGTGGCCCACAGTGCTTGCATTCACTGTGGGGGATTACGTGGGGATGATCCAGAGTAACGGAGAGTACAGCAGGGAAGGGTAAGAGTGCGATTAGCGGCGTAAATACTGGCTGGATAGCACAACATGAGAAACGGTAGTAAATGGGATAATGCCGAAACCCTACTTTTAAGCTGAGGGTTACCGGTTCGATCCCGGTCTCGCCTACCAGACGCATCCAGTCACTTGCAGATCCGGCCGCCTCGGCCTAGGGATGTTCTGCGGAACGCTAGATGGGGCGCGGGCATCCAAGCTAATGCTGTGATGATTTTCCATTTGAATGCTGCAGGTGTGCGGGTAGCGCGGTTGGTTGTGATCGTCGTGCTGCTTGCCGGCATTTCATCGCCGGCGTTTGCTGCTGATCCGCCGCAGGATGCGCGAGCATTTGTGCGTGCTGTGGTTGCGAATGAAGTGGCAGCCGATGCCAATGACCACAGCCGATGGATGTATCGGGACGAAGATGGAGTTCCCGGCAAGGGCACTGTGAAGCTTGTCATCCAGACTGCTCAGGGCGATCTGTCCAAGATCATCGAGAGAGACGGACAACCCCTTCCGCCACAGGAGCAGAAGGATGACGAGCGGAGGATGGACGCCTTTGTCCAGGATGCAGACCTGCGCCAGAAGCAGAAACGCAGCCACGAGCAGGACGCAGAAAAGGCAAGCGCATTGACGAAGATGCTGCCGGACGCTTTCTTGTGGAGCATTGCAGAGCAGAATGGGGCCACAACGACATTGGAGTTCAAGCCGGACCCCAGTTTCGACCCGCCCACCCGCGAATCACGGGTGTTTGCTGCGATGGCAGGGACCATGGTGGTGAACACCGGACAAAAGCGCATCCAGCAGCTGAAGGGGATGCTGACCCGGGATGTCACTTTTGGATACGGGCTGCTGGGTAAGCTGCAAAAGGGCGGAACGTTCGAGATCGCGCGGCAGGAGATCGCTCCGGGAGTGTGGGCCATCACAGCGACCCATGTTCATATCCACGGTCATGCGCTGATCTTCAAGAGCATCGACGAAGAGCAGGATGAGGTGAGCAGCCACTATCATCCGACGCCGTCATTGCTGAGCCTGGCGGACGCCGCAAAGATGCTGAAGGACGGCACAGCCGCCCGCACCTTGCAATGAGGAAGACGGAAACGGGGCCGTAAGCACGGCCCCGTAGATTTCTGTGTTGTATGGGGAGAGAGATTCTCAGGCTGCGGATCGGGCGCTATTCGTCTTGACCGGGTGTACTTTGCGGATCAGCTTCTCGTAGGTGCTCCATTCGACGCGATAGGCATCGATCTTGTGCTGGAGAGCCTCGGGGTCCGGGACTGCCGACTTGTCCATGAACCATTCGTGGCGGCGAATGTGGAACTCAATTTCAGCTTGCCGATTGCGCCAGCAGGTAACTGCGTCTGGATGATGCATCACAGCACCTCAACTTGGGGATTGTCGAGACTCTTTATATGTAGATCAGCCGCTGTGACTTAGCAAGTAAATGTAAGCGGTGGCAGGCTTAATTTATTAAGTTATTTATTTTCAGCCACTTGGCAGAATCTCCGCGGCAGGTTTCCACATTAACGATGATTCATCAAGGTGAGCACCAGACTGCTGACACCTTTCCAGACAATTTGAACGCCGATGCAGAGCAGCAGGAAGGCGATGACGCGGACGATGCCGTGGGCCGTCTGCGGCGAGATCTTCCGCGTAATGAGCGGCGCGTAGGCGTAAGCGAAAAAGACCAGCAGGCAGATCACGAGGACGGCTATCAAGATGCCGAGGTGACCAAGCAAATTCGGGATGAGGCTATGGGTGGATGAGTGGGCGGTCAGCGTCAGCATGATCACGATGCATCCGGGGCCGGCGGTAACGGGAAAGGTGAGCGGATAGAAGGTCTGCTGAAAGAGCTTTTCTACGTCGGGATCGTCGCAGCCTCGCGATTCCTCTTCTTTCTCCTGCTGATGGGCAGCGGCGCCCTGCTGATTGAGCAGTGACCATCCCATCGCGGCCAGCACGAGGCCGCCCGCGACCTCCACGATAGGGAGGGAGACGCCGAAGAAGGAGAGAAGAGCGGCTCCGATGAGCTCGATGACCAGCAGGAAGAGGACAGTATTGATGGCGATCCTGCGCGCGAGGCGGCGATAGACCTCGGGCGTGGCGTCGCCAACAAGTCCGTAAAAGACGAGTGCCGAGCCGAGCGGATTCACCAGCGGCAGCAGCGCGCTGAAGGCGATGCCAAACTGGCTCCAGACCATGCGAATCATGCGTTCTGAATGTAGCAGTTCCGCTGACGCCGGAAGACAAAAGATACGGTTCCCGCGGTGTAGGCTCTGCGTCCCGCGTGAGTTGACACATTTCCGACGAGCCGATAGCGTTATTGCAACGGAGAGAACACGTCCCATGAGCTTCCATCGCCACCATCGCCATGCCCATCATCATCACGTGGCGAACGTGTCGGCGGACTCCTCCGGAAAATAAGCAGCAACCCGAGATCAGGTCCAGCAGCCCGCCGATGCCAAGCAACGGTGGGCTTTTTGCATTCAGTCGAACACTACGGAGAGACACGTGAGCAGCAACGCAACAATCGACTTCGCAAAGATGGACGGCCTGGTGCCCGCCATCGTGCAGGATGCCGCCAGCCGAGAGGTGCTGATGGTGGGCTTTTTCAATGAGGATAGCTACCGGCGCACGCTCGAAAGCGGCTTCGTCACCTTCTGGAGCCGCACGCGGCAGAAGCTGTGGATGAAGGGCGAGACCAGCGGGAACCGGCTTCGCGTGGTGAAGGCATTTACGGATTGCGACCGGGACACGCTGCTGTTCGAAGTCGTGGTGGAAGGCGACGGGCTGGTCTGCCACGAAGGCACGGTGAGCTGCTTCACGCGGCCGATTGCAATTGAGGTTGCAGCCGAGGTGCGCGCGTGACTGCACCGGCGAAGAAACTGAAACTTGGCATTCCCAAAGGCAGCCTGCAGGACGCGACGATTGCGCTATTCGAGCGCGCGGGCTGGCGCATCTACGCGAATGGCCGCTCGTACTTTCCGCAGATCGATGATGCCGAGATTGAGTGCATGCTGATCCGCGCGCAGGAGATGGCGCGCTATGTGGAGAAGGGCGTGCTGGACGCGGGACTGACCGGCGTTGACTGGGTGGTGGAGAGCGGACTGGATGTGGAGAGCGTGGCCAGCCTGACCTACGCCAAGCAGAGCCGCAGTAAGGTGCGATGGGTGCTGGCGGTGCCCGAGGACTCGTCCTTCCAGCGCGCGGAGGACCTGGACGGCAAGACGATTGCCACCGAGTTGGTGGAGGTGTCGAAGCGATACTTTGCCGCAAAAGGTGTGAAGGTGCGGGTTGAATTCAGTTGGGGCGCGACTGAGGTGAAGCCGCCGACGCTTGCCGATGCGATCGTGGAAGTGACGGAGACCGGCAGCTCACTGCGCGCAAATCGCCTGCGCATCATCGATACGGTGATGGAGAGCGAGACGCACCTGATTGCGAATCGCAGCGCCATGCAGGATGCGTGGAAGTGCGAGAAGGTGAGAAACCTGGCGCTGATGCTGAACGGCGCGATTGCGGCGCAAGGGCAGGTGGGGCTGATGCTGAATGTGCGTCGGCAGCATCTGGATGCGGTGCTGCAGGTGTTGCCGGCACTGAACTCGCCGACGGTTTCGCCGCTGCGCGATGTGGAGTGGACCGCGGTGAATACGATTCTCGAAGAGGGTGTGGTGCGCGATGTGCTGCCGCGGCTGAAGGCGGCTGGCGCAACCGGCATCGTGGAGTATCCGCTGAATAAGGTCGTCATGTAACACGGGCGTGGTTGTTTTCGGGAGGAACGTTTTGGAATTACTGACAACCAGCGGTAGCGGGGCCAGAAAAGTCGAGCGGCTGCTTCGCTCGCTCGATCAGCGCGGCGCAGCAGGTCTGGATCGCGTGGAGCGGCAGGTGCGGCGCATTGTGGACGATGTGCGGCGCGGCGGCGATCGGGCGTTGCTGGCGGCGCGCGCGCATTTTGACGGCGTACCGCGGAGAGAGCCCCTGCGCATCGCTCCCGGTGAGTTGCATCGCGCCTGGGAAGAGACCAGCCCGGAGCTACACGCTGCGCTGAAGCTGGCCGCGCGCAACATTATGGAATTTGCGAAGCGGCAGCTGCCGCAGGAGTGGGACACGGAACCAGTGCCCGGCGTGAAGACCGGACAGCGTGTGCGACCGCTTGCTGCGGTGGGTTGCTATGTACCGAGCGGACGGCATCCGCTGCCGTCGTCGTTGCTGATGACAGCGATCCCGGCACAGGTCGCCGGCGTGCGGCGCATCGTGGTGGTGACGCCGCGGCCGGCGCGCGAGACGCTTGCGGCCGCTGCGCTGCTGGGCATTGACGAGGTGTACCAGGTGGGCGGCGCGCAGGCGATTGCGGCACTTGCGTACGGAACGCCGTCGCTGCCGCGCGTGGACAAGATCGTCGGTCCCGGCAACCTGTACGTCACCGCGGCGAAGCGGCTGGTCGCATTCGACTGCGGCATCGACATGCTGGCCGGGCCGACAGAGATTGTTGTGTGCAGCGAGCGCGGACATCCGGAGGCGATTGCGGCCGATCTGGTGGCGCAGGCAGAGCATGATACCGAGACGCTGAGCGTGCTGGTGACCGCGCAGCCTGCGCTGGCCGAATATGTGATTCGCGAGGTGAAGGAGCAGTCGCGGAGCAATCCGGTGGCGCGCGAGGCGCTGCGCAACCACGGATATGTGATTGTTACAGAGACAAAAGAACAGGCGCGGGAGATCGCGAATCGGCTTGCGCCGGAGCATCTCACGATCGACACGGAAGAGGACCTGGCGTGGGTGCAGCATGCAGGCTCGGTGTTCATCGGCAACTGGTCGTCGCAGGCGCTGGGCGATTATGTCTCCGGGCCGAACCATACGCTGCCGACGGGCGGCGCGGCGCGCATTCGCGGCGGCTTGAGTGTGATGGATTTCGTAAAGCTGGTGACGGTACAGAGCTACACCGCCGACGGAGTGCGCGCGCTGGGCCAGGCCGCGGTGACGCTGGCCAACGCGGAAGGACTGAGCGGACATGCAGCCGCGGTCGACCTGCGGATCAGCCGCGCCGAAGCGGGAGGCCCGGGCCGTGCATGAGCCTGTTGTAGCGCGCGCCCCCGAGCCGAGGGCCGGTGTGCGCCGCATGAAGGAGTATCATCCGCCGGTTGCCGGGCGCGATGGGCTGCGGCTGGATTTCAACGAGAACACGCTGGCTTGCTCGCCGCGCGTGATCGAGGCTTTGCGCAGGATCACCGCTGCCGATCTGACGCGCTATCCGGAGCGCGGATCGGTGGAAGCGATTGTTGCCGCGTCTCTCGATGTTGCGCCGGCGCAGGTGCTGCTGACCAACGGTGTGGATGAGGCGATCCACGTGCTGTGCCAGGCATTTCTGGACCGCGGCGATGCGATGCTGCTGCCCGTCCCGACGTACAGCATGTATGAGGTATATGGCTCGGCGGCGGAGGCGCAGATCGACGCAGTGCCGGCGGCAGATGGATTTCGCTTTCCGCTGGATGCGATGCTTGGTGCAATCCATTCGCGCACGCGACTGATTGCGATTGCCAATCCGAACAGTCCGACGGGCGCGACGGTGGCGCGGGATGCCATCCTTGCGATTGCGGAACGCGCGCCGCAGGCGGTGGTGCTGGTGGACGAGGCTTACTATCACTTCTTCGGCGAGACGGTGATCGATCTGATCGGCAAGTTGCCGAACCTGGTGGTGGCGCGCACATTTTCGAAGGCCTACGGGCTCGCAGGTTTGCGGCTGGGCGCGCTCATCGCAGCCGAAGAGACGATGCAGTGGTTGCGGCGCGTGATCTCGCCTTACAGCGTGAACCAGCTCGCATTGGCGTGCCTGCCGGCGGCGTTGGAGGATCGCGCCTATCTCAATTGGTATGTCGGCGAAGTGAAGGCAGCACGTGCGGAGCTGGCGCAGGCGCTGACGGACCTCGGGCTGGAGCACTGGCCGAGCGAGGCGAACTTTATTCTGACGCGTATTGGCGCCGGGCACAGCGCGTTTGTGAAGGCGATGCGCGCACGCGGCATTCTCACGCGAGATCGCTCGGCCGATCCCGGCTGCGATGGCCTGGTCCGCATCACGGTGGGGACGCGGGAGCAGATGCAGCAGGCGCATGCGGCGATCGAGATATCACTGAAGGAGATTGGATGGCGCGGGTAAAGAAAGCGAAGGAGCCAGCGAACCGTGCGGTTCGCACGGCCATGTTGGATCGCAACACTACAGAGACGAAGATCGCGCTGAGGCTGGCGATTGAAGGCCAGGGACGCTACACGGTGAGTACGGGCATTCGCTTCTTCGACCACATGCTGGAGCTCTTCACACGGCATGGCGCATTCGACCTTGAACTTACGTGCAAGGGTGATCTCGATGTCGATCAGCATCACACGGTTGAAGATGTCGGCATCGCGCTGGGTGAGGCTTTCGACAAGGCGCTTGGAGACAAGAAAGGCATTCTACGCGCGGGCTATTTCGTGATGCCGATGGATGAGACGCTGGCAGTTGCGGCCATCGATCTAAGCGGGCGCGTGGCCTGCGTGGTGAAGACCAAGGTGAAGACGAGGCTGGTGGGCGATCTGCAGAGCGAGCTGGTGGAAGACTTCTTCGAAGGCTTCGCGCGCGGGGCTCGCGCCAATGTGCACCTGAAGACGCTTTACGGGCGCTCGAATCATCACAAGATAGAAGCGCTCTTCAAAGCCTTTGCGCGGGCGCTGCGCGTGGCCTGTTCGCGCGATAAACAGCTAGGCGAGATGCTGCCCAGCACCAAAGGATTGCTGTGATCGCGGTCATCGACTACAAAGCCGGCAATCTGACCTCGGTGATGAAGGCGCTGACGGCGCTGGGAGCTGTGGCGCAGGTCACCGAAGATCCTGCAGTTGTGGCCTCTGCAGAGCGCGTGGTGTTGCCGGGCGTGGGCCACTTTGCGGCGACGGCGCGTTTGCGCGAAACCGGCATCGAGGATGCGGTGCGCGAGGTGATCGCTCGCGGCGTGCCATTCCTCGGCATCTGTGTGGGGCTGCAGTGGCTGTTCGAAGGCAGCACGGAGTCGGAGGCGACGCCGGGGCTTGGTGCGTTGCATGGCTGCTGCGCGCGCTTCCCGGAGACACACAAGGTGCCGCACGTAGGCTGGAATACGCTCGAGGCCTCGCCGCAATCGCGCTTACTTGCTGGCCTGCCACCGCAGTCATTCGTCTATTACACGCACAGCTACCGCGCGCCGCTGGTGGACGAGACGGTTGGTGTGACGGAGTATGCAGGGCCGTTCAGCGGAGCGGTGGAGCGCGGCAATCTCTTTGGGGTGCAATTTCATCCGGAGAAGTCGAGTGACGCCGGGCTGCAGGTGCTGCGGAATTTTCTGGCGGTGCCGCGATGCTGACGAAGCGCATCATCGCCTGCCTCGATGTGACTGCGGGCCGCGTGGTGAAGGGAGTTCGCTTTGTCGATCTGCTGGATGCAGGAGATCCGGCGGAACTGGCGCATCGCCACGCCATGGCAGGCGCAGACGAGATTGTGCTGCTGGACATCACGGCGACACACGAGGGACGGAAGACACTGCTCGATACGGTGGCGCGCACGGCGCGCGAGATCTTCGTTCCCTTCACGGTGGGCGGCGGGGTGCGCACGGCGGAGGATGCCGCGGCGCTCTTCGATGCCGGCGCGGACAAGATAAGCGTGAACTCGGCGGCGATTGCGGATCCATCGCTGATTGGCGCGGTTGGGCGCAGCTTTGGCTCGCAGGCGGTGGTCGTCGCCATCGATGCGCGTCGCGGCGGCAATGGTGTGGAAGCGGCGGAAGTGTATGTGAATGGCGGCCGCAAGCCGACCGGGCGCAAGTTATTGGATTGGGCGCGTGAGGCGGAGCAGCGCGGCGCGGGCGAGATTCTGCTCACCTCTATGGACGCGGATGGAACGCGCAACGGCTTCGATTGCGAGCTGACGGCTGCGGTTGGCAGTGCGCTGCGCATTCCGGTGATCGCATCGGGCGGCGCGGGGAATGCGCAGCACTTCGCGGATGTTTTCAGCGCCGGGTGTGCGGATGCGGCGCTGGCTGCGAGCATCTTTCACTTCGGCATTGCCGATGTGCGCGAGCTGAAGCAGGAGCTGGCGAATCAGGGCGTGCCGGTGAGGCTGCCATGCTGATTCCTTCCATCGATCTGATGGGCGGCCGCATCGTGCAGTTGGTGCAGGGCAAAGATCTGAAGCTGGCCTTCGACGACTTCGAATACTGGATCGAGCGTTTTTTGAGCTATCCCATGGTGCAGCTCATCGACCTAGACGCGGCCATGCGGCAGGGCAGCAATCGCGCGCTGATTGAGCAGATCGCGCAGCGGTTGCCCTGCCAGGTAGGCGGCGGCATTGGCTCGATCCAGCGTGCGCAGGAGACGCTCGCTGCCGGGGCGCACCGCGTGATCGTCGGCTCCGCGCTGTTCGATGCTGCAGGTGCTGTGAACGAAGGCGACGCGCAGAAACTTGTTCGCCGGGAATTCGCAAAGGATCTGGCGGCTGCTGTCGGCGCCGAGCATCTGGTCTTCAGCGTGGATACACGCGAGGGACGTATTGCGATCAAGGGATGGAAGCAGCAGGTGGAGCTGACGCCGGAGGCGGCGATGGCCGCGCTGGAGCCCTACTGCGCCGCGTTTCTGTACACGCACATCGATCGCGAAGGCACCATGCAGGGCTTCCCGCTGGATGTAGCGCGAAAGCTGCGCGATGCAACGAAGCGGCAACTGATCGTCGCCGGGGGCATTCGCGAGCAGGAGGAGATCGACGCTCTCTCTGCGATGGACGTCGATGCGGTGGCGGGAATGGCGGTTTACCTGGGACGCCTGGCGGTATAGCGCGCTAGTGCCGCCGCGTCGCGGCGCTTCATGGCAACGCCGATGATCACGAAGAGCAGGGCGACCGCGCCCTCGAGCGCAGCATTGCCGGCGCGGTGGCGCAGCAGACCGACAAGAGCGATCGCTCCCCAGAAGAATGCCAGGATGTACCAGAGGATGTGGCGTCGCATCGGCTTCAGTATAGAGGCGAGACTGCGAGGCTTTGTTTCCGGAAACGGATGGCCGCCTGATTATTGAGTCGGAGGGTGCAACTTGTCGCTGTCGAGGGCCGTCCCTGTGTAGTCGGATTCTGTTACTGTGCAGGTGACCAATGATTCCGCGATTGTTGCCGGTGTTGTGTGTCGTCCTGTGGGTGCTGGATGCATCTCTGCCCGCAATGGCCCAGGCAAGCAGTGGGTCCACTCCTTCTCAATCAGGGTATGTCTTACAGGCGAATTCCCGCGTCATCCTGACAGATGTCACAGTCACGGATAAGCAGGGCAATCCGGTCCATGGGTTGAAGGCTTCCGACTTCCGCATCTTCGATAACAAAAAGCCGCAGGATATTGCGTCCTTTGAGGAGCACAGCAAGGACGATACCGCGCCCGCTCCGCAGCTTGTTTCAGCGGCGGGGGTGTACAGCAATGACTATCTGGTGCATCCGCCGCGCGTACTCAATATTCTCTTTCTTGATCTGACCAACATCTCGATTGAAGACCAGATGTACCTGAGCTATCAGTTAGGGAAGTTCTTCGACGCGCTGACGCCGGAGGATCCGATCGCTATTTATGCGCGCACCGGAGGCGCGAGCATTCTGCTGCAGGGTTTTACCTCCGACCATGCATTGCTGCGCGCTGCCGTGCAGAAGGTGATACCGCGATTTCCCGCGCCTAACCGTGAATATATGGACGACTTTCAGACGCTGCAGCAGATTGACGCTTATTTAGGTGAGATTCCGGGACGCAAGAATGTCCTGTGGTTCTCTGGCGGGTCGACGTTTTATCTGCGGCCGGATGTCGATGCGCTGAGCATGGAGAGCGGGTGGCAGGGTATCTACGATGAATTGGAGGCGCATCGCATCGCGATCTACCCGATCGACGCCCGCGGACTGACCACCCTTCCCCCTCCAGAGATGCTGTCGCAGCACACGGATATGAGCAATGTGGCCCAGGCCACGGGGGGACGCGCGGTCTATGACTACAACGGTCTCGCGCTCGCCGCGTCGCAGATCATTCATGACGACGGCGAGTACTACACGCTGACTTACAGCCCGAAGAACTTCCAATTTAACAATAAGTGGCACAAGGTGGATGTCACCCTGCCTGGGACCTATTACACGCTGAGTTATCGCCGCGGATACTTTGCCGATGGGACGAACCCGGTACAGCAACGGCCCAGCAGCCGGCCTCGCACGCGGCTGCTGCCCACTGGAGAAACCGCGAAGGATCTGCCCGCAACGAGCATGCCTATCATCTTTCAGGCCAGTGTCCATGAGGGCGCAACTCCTCTGCCGGTTGGCTCGACCGGCAGCAGCAAACGCTTGGCACGATCGAAGAAGACCGCTCCGTTTACCGTCCAATATTCGTTGCCCCTGGATGCGTTTGCGCTATCGAGCGAGAACGGAAGATGGACGGTGAAGTGCGGCGCTGCGGTCATAGCATTCAACAGCAACGGGACCATCATTGCTCATCATGCGGAAGAGATCACCTTCACGTTGAAGGACGAAGCGGCCCGGCAGCCCGCTGGAAAAGTGCTGCCGGTCGATGTGGAGGTCGATCTTTCCCGGGGCGACGCCTACCTCTATGTGGCGGCCTGGGACATGACGAGCAAACGGCTGGGCACGCTGGAGATTCCGTACCATGCGGACCTGGCGAAGACTGCGCAGGGCTCTCACGCGTCGAAGTAGCGGGCCGCGGTCCCTCTGATCCTGCCGCCCCTGGTTATCCTGGCGCCCCCGGTTATCCTCCCACCTCTGGATCTGTCGTTTCTGAAGCGATATCGCCCCGTCTAGCGCAGCGACGCTATCCCGTCCAGCGCAGCCACGCTATCCCGCCCCAGCACTGCGACGCTATGCTGACTGCGCAGGAGGCGGTATTCTTAGTGGTTTGCATCAGACATCTTCAAGAGCAGCAGGGCAGGGTGAACGGATGGCGACTACGTCGGCCAGGGCAGGGGCATTTCGGATAGCGAAACGGCTGGACGAGGTCGGCTTTTCCGACATCGTGGTGATTCGTAATAAGGTGATGGAGCTGCGCGCCGCCGGCCAGACGGTGCATGCGTTCCACGGCGGCGAGCCATTCTTCGAGACCCCCGAGGTCATCAAGCAGGCGCTGTTTACAGCGGCGGAGGAGAACAAGACGCGCTATGCGCCATCTTCCGGCATTGCGCCGCTGCGCGAGGCGCTGGTAGACAAGCTGCGCGAACGCAATCACCTGCAGACGACGCCGGATCATGTGATCGTCACCGTTGGCGGCGCGCACGCGCTCTACTGTGCCTTTCAGGCGGTGCTCGATCCAGGCAGCGATTGTCTGCTGTTTTCGCCATACTGGACGCCGATTGCCGACATGATCCGGGGCGCACAGGCGCATCCGCTCTTTGTGCCGACCGAGGCGGCGCGGCGCTCCGGCATTACGGCCACGCTCGAACAGCTCACCACGCCGGAGACGCGCGCCATCTACTACAACACGCCGCAGAATCCGAGCGGGCTGGTCTTCACGCGGGCTGAAGCAGAAGAGGTGGCGGAGTTCGCGAGACGTCACAACCTAATCGTGATTGCCGACGAGGCCTACGAGGACCTGGTATACGACGGCGAGCACGTTTCCATTGCCTCGCTGCCCGGCATGGAAGAGCGGACCATATCGACCTACACTTTTTCCAAAAGCTATGCCATGACGGGATGGCGCATCGGCTACGCGGTGGCGCAGGAGCCCTTCATGACCGCGATGCGCAAGCTGGTCCTTTACTCCACCAACGGTGTTGCGACTATGGTGCAGTGGGCCGCGCTCGACGCGTTGCAGCTGAGTGCGGAATTTCGGCAGAGACGGCTGGCCGAGTATCGCGAGCGGCGCGATGTGCTGGTGAACGGGCTGAACGAGATTGGCTTCGAGTGCGAGCTGCCTGCGGGCGCGTTCTACGCCTTTCCAAGCGTTGCCAGGCTTAGCCGGGATAGCCGCGAGGCGGCAGCCCTGCTGCTGGACAAGGCACATGTGGCGACCATTCCCGGCGCCGTCTTTGGCAGTCAGGGCGAGGGCCATGTACGCTTCAGCTACTCCATCTCGATGGCGGCGATTCAGCAAGGTCTCGACGCACTGCGCGGGGTGATGTAAACCACGGAAATGAAACGAAATGCCCTTTGCCAGCGTCTGACAAAGAACCAATAGTTTTGCAGCCGTGCGGGCTGGGGCGGAATCAGATCAACACTATGTATATGTCACGTCTTTTGACGGTCGCGATGTTCTTGTGCGCCTGCGCGGTGGCGCCGGCCCCTGGTCTGGCCGATTCGGACTCTCCGGCCACCAAGACGGCTGCCGTGGCGGCATTGCCCGATGCACCGCTGCCGCAGAACGCGTCGTCGAGTACGTCGCAAAGCAGTGCATCCGGCACGGCGCAAGGCGCCACGACGCCCGCTCCTGCGAGCAATGAGGGGAAGCAGACGAAACGCATTCTGGGCATTGTGCCTAACTTCCGTGCAGTGAGCGCCAACACAAAGTTGCCGCCTGATACACCGAAAGACAAGTTCAAGACTGCGCTCGAGGACAGCTTCGACTACTCGGCAGTCATCTTTGCTGCAGGACAGGCGGGCGTGGCACAGGCGCAGGACTCCTATCCCGAGTTTCACCAGGGCGCTGCAGGCTACGGCCGCTATTTCTGGCACACCTTCGCCGACCAGACAGATGAGAACACCTGGGTGGAAGGCATTCTTCCTGTGGTGCTGCATCAGGACAACCGCTACTACACGCTGGGCCATGGAGGTTTCATCAAGCGCGGTTTTTATTCCTTCTCGCGGATCGCGGTCACGCGCACTGATGCCGGAAATGAGGTGCCGAACGTCTCGGAAATTCTAGGGGCGGGTACGTCATCGAGCATCTCCGCGTTGTACTATCCGAGTGCCTACCGCACCTGGACCAAAGTTGGCCAACGCTGGCTGACGAATGTCATCATTGATGGTTTCACTTTCTCCGTGAAGGAGTTCTGGCCAGACGTGAACAACGCCATCTTCCATCAAAAGGACTAGCACGCATGCACCTCGGGCTTCCTGAGGAGATCGATCCCTCTCTGTTTCGTTATCTTCCCGATGGCGTGGATGTAACCCGCATCGGCAATGGGCTGACTGGCGAGCTCCGCCTGGATATGTGGGTGCTGCCGCTCAATCCGAAACACGCCGCCGCAGCGCGCCCGCATATTCGCAGCGTGCATGTGGTGCAATCGCAATATGCCGGCGTGGATGCCTTTCTCTCCTTGGTTCCGCCAGGAGCCACACTGTGCGATGCACAGGGCGTCCACGATATTCCGGTGGCGGAGTGGATCCTCGCGGCGATCCTGGCCTCGCTGAAATACATTCCGTTCTACGTGCACTTGCAGGCTGCAGGCGACTGGAAGCAGCGCATCGGAGCGGAGAGTCTGTACCTGGGAACGCATCCGGGCGTGCAGCCGATGACGCCGCCCGCGCTTGCAGACGAGCTGACGGGCAAGACCGTGCTGATTGTCGGCTATGGATCGATCGGCCGCGCCACCGAAGACCGGCTAGAGCCATTTGATGTGAAGGTGCTGCGCATCGGACGCCGGCGGCGCGAGGGCGTGGAGCCAGAGGAGCGGCTGGATGATTTGCTGCCCCAGGCCGATATCGTCATCCTGCTGGTGCCGCTCACCGAGCAGACACGCGGATTCATGAACGGCAAACGGCTGGCTGCGATGAAGCATGGTGCCCTGCTGGTGAATGCGGCACGCGGACCGGTAGTCGAGACGGACGCACTGGTCCAGGCGCTGCACTCAGGCAGGATTCATGCAGTTGTCGACGTCACCGATCCAGAGCCGCTGCCTCTCGGGCATCCGCTGTGGACCGCGCCGAATCTGCTGATCACGCCGCATATTGCGGGATCTAGCCCGGGCATGATGGACCGCGTCATGCGATTCATCGGCGAACAATGCCGCCGCTATCTTGCGGGCGAGCCGCTCGCCCACGTGGTCACCGAGGGTTACTGACGTCGACGTTTCGGCCGCTGGTCGGGATACTGTACAAAGAGTCATCCGCTACGGCGGGAGGACCCGTCCTTTGAATTGTCTGAATCGTCGCCTGCTTTGCTGCACACTCTGCTGCTGTCTGCTTGCTGTAGCCACTCCGCTACTCGCACAACACGAAGACGCCGCCAAGCCCGTTACGGGGAAGCCCGCGGCGGAGAAGGCAGTCGAGAGCAAGGCGCAGCCCGAAGCGCCGGTGCAGACGCACCACACGCTGCACGTGAATGGGCAGACGCTGAACTACACGGCAACTGCCGGCATGATGCCGCTGAAGAGTGACAGGGGTGAGACTGAGGCCAACATCTTCTTTATGGCCTATACGCTCGATCAGCCAGACGGAAAACGCGACAGCAAGCGCCCGCTGATGTTCGCATTCAATGGCGGCCCCGGATCGGCCTCGGTGTGGCTGCACCTGGGTGCGATTGGCCCGCGCACCGTGCACATGCAGCAGCCCGACGGCACCATGCCCGCGCCTCCCTATCAGGTCGAGGACAACGAGAACACCTGGCTCACCCAGACCGACCTGGTCTTCATCGACCCGGTGGGTACCGGTTACAGCCGCGTCACCAAGCCGGAGCTGTTGAAGAACTATCTCGGCCTGAAGGGCGACACGGCCGCGGTCGGCAAGTTCATACGGCTCTATCTCGATCGCTACGAGCGCTGGAATTCGCCGCTCTTTCTGGTTGGTGAAAGCTATGGCACTACGCGCGCCTCGGCGCTTTCCGGCTACATGCTGCAGAGGTACGGCGTCGCGTTTAACGGCGTTGTGCTGATGTCCACCGTATTGAACTTTGAGACACTCCAATTTGCTGCCGGCAACGACCTGCCCTACGTGCTCTTCCTGCCGACCTACACGGCGACGGCCTGGTATCACAAGAAGCTCGACCCATCGCTGCAGGGCGATCTGCAGTCCGCGCTGCGGCAGGCAGAGGCTTTCGCGGATGGCCCGTATGCCGATGCGCTGGCGAAGGGCGATCGCCTGAGCGTTGCCGATCGCGCATCCGTCATCGCCGGCCTTGCGAAGTTCACCGGGCTTAGCGCTCACTACATCGACCTGAGCAATCTGCGCGTGGACGAGCCGCACTTCACCAAGGAGCTGCTGCGCGACGAACACCTGAACGTGGGCCGGCTGGACAGCCGCTACACGGGATACGAGCCATCGCTGGTGGCGGCAGAGAGCAAGACGGACCCGACGATGTCTATCATCTCGTCGCCTTTCTCTGCATCGTTTCATCAGTACATTCGTACTGAACTCGGTTACAAATCCGACGATGACTATTATTTGCTGGGCGGTGGTTTCTCGCAGGAGAGTGACTGGGATTGGGGCTCGGCCGTCGGGGGCTTTCCCAACGTTACGGACTCGCTGCGCAATGCCTTTGCCGGCAATCCGTACATGCGGCTCTATGTCGCTTCCGGATACTTCGACCTGGCGACACCCTACTTTGCCACCGAGTACTCGCTGGCGCATCTGGGCCTGGAGCCGACCGAGACCAGCCGCATCTCTACCGGCTTCTACGACGCAGGCCACATGATGTACCTGAAACCGTCGGCGCAGAAGAAGCTGCATGACGATGTGGCGCAGTTCATCGCGGCTTCGCTGCATTGAGACGCGATTAAGGCGCGAGCACTTCGGCTACGTGCACGGCGCGGCGACTGGTGTTCTGCGCGATTTGCTCGCGGCAACTGAAGCCGTCCGTCACAAGCACCGTGTCGTGAGCGGCGGCGCGTACCGCAGGCAGCAGCACGCGCTCGCCCAGCGTCTGCGATACGGTGTACTTGTCGCGCTCGAAACCAAATGGACCGGCCATGCCGCAGCAGCCTGCGTCGAGCATGGTCACCTGTGCACCGGTCTGCTCGAGCAGACCGCGCTCTGCCTTCATGTTGAAGACCGACTTGTGATGGCAGTGGCCGTGCAGCACAATCTTCTGACCAGCCAACGAGGGCGGCTGCCAACCGGGTGCGTGCTCAGCGAGGAAATCCGCCAGCAGATAGGTTTGTTGCGCCAGCCGTTGCGCGCGTGCGCTGTTGGGATAGAAGTTCCGCAGCTCTTCCAGGAAGACGCTGGCGCAGCTTGGCTCGAGGACGATGAATGGCATGCCCGCGTCGATCTGCGGAGCGAGGCGGCGCAGCACAGCATCGAGATAGCGCCGCGCGCGGTCGAGGAAGCCGAAGTCGTAGAGAGGCCGTCCGCAGCAGATGTGGCGGCGCGGAAAGACCACGCGGAAGCCGGCGCTGCGCAAGACACGCGCGGCTGCGTCCAGCACCTGCGGCTGGAGATAGTTATTCCAGGTATCCGGCCAGAGCAGGACGGTCTTCTGGCCGCGCTCGTTCTTCGCGGGGACATCCTGTTCCTTTAAGAAGCTGCGAGAAGCAAAACGCGGCAGCGAGCGCTGCGGTGCTACATCGGCGATTCGCTTTGCCAGCGCCTCCATGCCCGGCACGGCAAGCGCCGCGTTCGCGAGGGTTGGTGCGAACGACGCGAGCCTCGCCCAGCGATCCATGAAGCCGAAGAGATAGTGAGGCAGCGGATGAACTCGGTTCGCATAATGTTGTGCCAGGAACTCGGCCTTGTAGGTAGCCATGTCCACCCGCACCGGGCACTCGCTTTTGCACGCCTTGCAGGAGAGGCAGAGGTCCAGCGCCTCGTGTACCTGTTCGTTCTGCCACTTGTCGGGCAGCGCGTCGCTCTGCATCAGTTCCCACAACAGGTGCGCGCGGCCGCGCGTAGAGTGCTGTTCCTCGTGGGTAGCCATGTAGCTGGGACACATGGTGCCGCTGTTGGTTTTGCGGCACGCGCCTACGCCTACGCAGCGCATGGTCGCGTTCGAGAAGGCGCCATCGTCATCCGGAAACGCGAAGTGCGTGTGCGGGCGCGCCGGCTCATAGCCCGGCCCTACACGCAGCTTCTCTTCCGGCTGGTAGATGCGCGGATCGTCCGGCGTGCCCATCATCTTGCCGGGGTTCATGCGGTTGTCCGGATCCCATAGTGCTTTGAACTCGCGGAAGGCGTGCATCAACTCCGTGCCAAACATTTTTGGCAGCAGCGCGCCGCGCGACTGGCCATCGCCATGCTCGCCGGAGAGCGATCCGCCGAACTCCAGCACGATATCGGCTGCGCGATCGATAAATTCGCGATATGCCTTCACACCCGGCACCGAGCGGAAATCGTAGCTCATGCGTGTGTGAATGCAGCCTTGGCCGAAGTGTCCATAGATGGGCATGACGTAGCCGAACTCCTGGACCAGCGCCTGCAGCTTGCGCAGGTAGACGCCCAACTTCGCGGGCGGCACGGCGGAGTCCTCCCATCCCTCCCACAGCTCCGGTACACCGGGGACACACGTAACCGCGCCGAGAGCAGATTCCCGCACGCGCCAGACGCGTTCCGCCTGCTCGCCGTCGACGCGCTTCGCTTGCGGCGACGTGGGCCAGTCAGCCGTTGCGGCGACGAAGCGTTCCGCCTGCGTCCGCGCACCGTCATCGGTATCGGCGCCAAATTCGACGAGCAGGAATCCCCGTCCTTCCGGCAGCAGCGCGACGTCTTCCAGCGCCATCTGCTTGCGGCGCAGGAAGTCGACCAACTGGTGATCGAAGCCTTCCAGGCCGATGGGCTTAGAGTTCAGAATTTCCGGGACGGCATCGGCGGCGGCAAAGATATCGCTAAAACCGAGCACCACAAGCTGGCGATGCTGTGGGCTTTTCATCAGGCGTACCGTTGCTTCGAGCACGGTAACGCAGGTGGCCTCCGTGCCGACCAGGGCGCGCGCGACGTGGAAGCCATTCTCCGGCAGCAACTGGTCGAGGTTGTAGCCGGAGACGCGGCGCGGGATATCCGGGAAGCGCTCGCGCACTTGCGCTGCATAAGCATCGCGAAGGCGTTTTAGCCCGGCATAGATTTTGCCGGTGCGGCCGCCAGCGGCGATGGCCGTCTTCAGTGCATCTTCGCTCATCGGGCTGAGCGTCATGCGGGTGCCGTCATAGAGCAGCACGTCCAGCGACTCGATGTTGTCGACGGTCTTGCCACCCATCAGCGCATGCACGCCGCAGGAGTTGTTGCCGATCATGCCGCCGATGGTGCAGCGGTTATGGGTGGCCGGATCGGGCGCAAAGGTCAGCTCGCCGCGCTCGGCCTCCGCGCGTAGCGTATCGAGCACAACGCCGGGTTCGACGCGGGCGCGCCGGGCTTCGTAGTCGATGGACACGATGCGGCGCATGTACTTCGAAAAATCGAGCACCACGGCGACGTTGCAGCAGTTGCCGGGGATGCTGGTGCCACCGCCGCGCGACAGCACAGCGGCGCCGAACTCGCGGCACGCTGCTACGGTCGCTATTGTGTCGTCTGCGTCGAGCGGCAGAACCACTCCGATGGGTAGCTGGCGGTAGTTCGAGGCATCGACGGCGTAGAGCGCGCGCGATGCAGGATCGAAGCGGACTTCACCCCGAACGGTGGCGCGCAGCCGTGCTTCGAGCGCAGCATGTGCCGCAAAGTCTTCGTGCGGCAAATGAGTTTCTGGCAAAGCATTCAGAATGGCGAAGGGCGAGCCGCTGTCCATCATCAGATCTCGTTTAATGTGGGTGACGGTAGCGGCGGAATCTCTTCTGCCTCGGTCTCTGTATCGCGGCCGCTCACCGCCGAGACCAGTGCCGTCACAATGAGGTTAATGAGAGCCGCGGGCAACGCTGCGTAGACGGCGAAGGTGTGGCCGGACAGGTGTATGGGGAAGACCGATGTCTTCATGCCCATGGAGACGACCATGGCCGTGCCGGCAGCCATACCCGCGGCCCATCCGGCGAGCAGCGCGGTGCCACGGAACCAGGCCGTGAACAGACCGCACAGGATTGCGGGGACCATCTGCATGATCCAGATGCCGCCCAGCAGTTGCAGCTCGATCGCGTAGCGGGCGCTGCTGGCGAGGATGAAGGCCAGCGCTCCGAACTTGATGACGAGTGAGACCAGCTTGGCCATGCGCGCCTCTTCCCGCGGCGTCAGCGGGGTGCGCACGAACTCGCCCCACAGATTGCGCGTGAACAGGTTTGCCGTGGCAATGGACATGATGGCTGCCGGCACCAGGGCGCCGATGCCGATGGCGGCGAGGCAGAAGCCAGCGAACCACTGAGGAAACATGCGGAGAAAGAGCAACGGCACGACAGCCGAAGTGTCTTTGGTTTGGATGCCCGCGGCCAGCGCCATGAGGCCCAGCAGCGCGATCAGCCCGAGCAGGAGGTTGTAGGCGGGCATGAGCGCGGCGTTGCGCCGGATCACATTTCCGCTCGACGCGCTGAGCGTGCCGGTAAAGGTGTGGGGGTAAAAGAGCAACGCCAGTGCAGAGCCGATGGCGAGAGTGGAGTAGCTCCAGTATTGCGTGGGCCGCAGCGTGATCGAACCAGGCGGCGTGTGGGTGGCCAGCGCATGTGCGGCATTCGCGAAAACCGCACCGTAGCCCCCCAGCTTCGCCGGGATGATGACGACCGCGGCGATCACCATGATGTAGAGCATCACGTCTTTTACCACCGCGATGGCCGCAGGCGCGCGCAGGCCGCTGGTGTAGGTGTAGGCGGCGAGGATGATGAAGGCGACGATGAGCGGCCACTCGCCCTGGACGCCCAGCGCGGCAATCACCTCGCGGATGCCGACAAGCTGCAGCGCGATGTAGGGCATGGTCGCCAGGATGCCGGTGAGCGCAAAGGCGACGGAGAGCCAGCGGCTGCGGTAGCGGCCGCGCACATAGTCAGAGAGGGTTACGTAACGCTCGCGGTGGCAGATGGTCCAGAGCTTGGGCAGCACCAGCATCATCAGCGGATAGGAGAGGATGCAATACGGCACAGCGAAGAAGCCCGTAGCCCCGGCGCCATAGAGTGCTGCGGGCACGGCGATGACGGTGTAGGCGGTGTAGAAGTCGCCGCCGATCAGGAACCAGACGATGAGCGTGCCGAAGCGGCGACCCGCGAGACCCCACTCTTCCAGGCTGTGCAGGTCCGCACGCCGCCAGCGCGCCGCGAGGAAGCCGGCCGCCGTCACCACCAGGAAGCAGAGGCAGAAGACGACGAGTGCTGTGGTGTGGATCGCCGGTGGCATCGAGTGAGATTGTACGATGCGCGAGTCCTCTATCTGCCTCGGACGCTGTCTACGCTGAATGCGGTTGAGCCGTGGATGGCCAGCGTGAGCAGCGCGACCAGGTAGAGCACCATCACCTCGCCATGATCGGAACCCGGCCCTCGGCCGAAGAAGGCAAAGCGATGCACCAGCGCCCACGCGACCAGGATGTTGCAGAAGGAGAAGAGTGCAACCCAGCGCGTCCAGATGCCGAGGGTGAGCAGCAGCGAGCAGACGAAGTCCGACAGGAAGGCGATGAAGAACGACGCGTGCGCGCCGATGTGGATGGGATTGGGAAAGTGCGCCATGAATTGCGGCCAGTGCATGGGCTGCTTCTCCCAGCCATGGCGCAGGAAGAGCGCGGCTCCGGTGCCGATCCGCAGAATGGCGAGTCCTGCCGCTCCGCTGCCCGCCGATTGTTTTGCGAATGCCATCGCGTGCTCTCTTTCAGATTTTTAGTGAAGCAGACCGTTGCCGCTGGGCGAGGTCCACTCATCCACCACGACATCCAGATCGTTCACGATGCGGATGGCCTGCTCTACGTTGCGCCGCACCTGCACGCGGTCCTGGCGCAAGGCGGTGGGCGACTCTTCGATCGCTACGACGCGGCCATAGGGCCATGAAAAATCCGGCACCGCGGCCAATGCCTCGGGCAGATCGGACATGCGAATCTCCAACTCCTGCCGGCGCGCGGCCGCTGGATGCAACAGCGTGCCCGCGTCCAGCGCATTGCTGGTCTGCTGGGGAAAGATGACGCGCAAGGTCAACGTGTCGCGGTGCACGGTCAGAAACGGATTCTGCCAGGCGGCGGTGCTGTGGACATTCACGTAGAGATGTTTAGACGGCGGCGGTATCTCTTCGAGCGACACGCGCGCGGTCGCTTCATTCTTCGCCAGCGCACGCGCCTGCTGCTGCAGCAACTGGCGCGGAGTCGGCTGCTGCGGGCCGCTGGACTGCGCGCTGCGGCGGCAGCCGGCAGCGCACAGCATCAGGCTGAGGAGGACGAGACCGGCTCGTCGCTGGTTACGGCGGAATGGACGTGGGAGGGCAGCGGGACAGGCGGGTTGCACGGACCTAGGATAACAATCTGCGCATGCAGCAAAGGCTTTTGGAGATTGTCGAACTAGCGTCCCTGCCAGACCGGGGCGCGCTTCTCCAGGAAGGCGCGCGTGCCCTCCGCCTTGTCCCCGGTGGCGCAGGCCAGGCCGAAGAGCGAGGCTTCGAGCTCCAGACCGGCCTCGATCGGCAGGTCGTAGCCGCCTTCCACGGCGCGCAGGCAGCCGGCGACAGCCAGCGGCGCCTGCTGCGCGATCGCGCGTGCCAGCGTCTCCGCGCGAGGCATCAGCGCCTCCGCCGGGACGACCTCGTCGACCAGGCCCATGCGGAAGGCCTCCTCCGCGCCGACCATATCGCCGGTGAGCAGCAGCTTGAGCGCGGCGCCCTTGCCTACCAGCCGCGGCAGCCGCTGCGTGCCGCCGTAGCCGGGCAGCAGGCCGAGCTTCACCTCCGGCTGGCCGAGCCGCGCCCGCTCACTCGCGATGCGGATGGTGCAGGCCATCGCCAGCTCGCAGCCACCGCCGAGCGCGAAGCCCTGGATGGCCGCAATCACCGGCTTGCCGCAGGTTTCGATGCGGCGAAACACCTCCTGCCCGCGACGCGCAAGTTGCTGCCCTTCCGTAGCGGAGAGCGATGTCAGCTCACTGATGTCTGCGCCCGCAGCGAAGGCCTTCTCGCCTGCGCCGGTCAGGATGATGGCGCGTACGGTTGCATCGCCAGCGAGTGCGGTGAAGGCATCGTTCAGATCGGTGAAGAGGGCACGATTCAGCGCATTCATCACCTTGGGGCGATTGAGAGTCACAACCGCGTACGCATCGCTTCTCTCCAGCAGCAAGGTCTCGTAGGGCATGGGACAACTCCTCATGAGGGCTTCGTGCGAGTCCAGAACGGCTGAGTGTAGCAGCCTGCGCCGCTCACTCGCTGGTGCACGAACGCGATGGGGCCGGATGGTAGATTGGAAAAGAATGATCGGAACTGCCAAAGAATGATCAAGGGAATCACCTTCGTGCATGCGGCCAGTACGCCGGCTGTCTATGACACGCTGCGCAGTTTTTTTTCTGCGCTCGGCCTAGAGCCCGGCCGCAGTTGGGAGACGGATGCGAGCCGCGGTGCGCCGTTTCTTGCGCCCGTCGGCAGCTTCGAATTGGTGGACGGCATGGCTCATCTGCCGGCTGAGGTGCTGATCGAGGTCACGGCCATCGACGACGTCCACCAATCCGCCAAACAGTGGCTGGAGCAGACAGTCGGCTCACAGGAGGCGACGCGCCGCCTCAGCAACGTTGCGCCCACCACGTGGAAGTCGCTCGCCTTCACCATCGAGCCGGTGCCCGGCATCCCCTTCGCCTTCTGGCAATGGGAAGATCCGCTACGGGGCAAGCCGCTTGCCATCGAAGGCGATCTCTCCGCGACGGGCATGCGGTTCGCTATCGTGGTGGCCCGCTGGAATGCGGTCATCACCGAACGCCTGCTGCAGGGCGCGCTCGACGGACTGCTGCGCAGCGGCGCATCGCGCGAGCAGATCGAGATTGTGCGCGTGCCGGGAGCGTGGGAGATTCCTTCGGCCGCCCGCGCGCTCGCAGCAAGCAAGCGCTTCGATGGCGTCATCGTGCTGGGCTGTCTGCTGCGCGGGGAAACGGCCCACTACGAAGCGATTTATAACGAAGTGAGCCGTGGCATCGGCCAATCGCAGCAGGAGACGGGCGTGCCCCACGGCTTCGGCGTGCTGACCTGCGAGACGCTGGAGCAGGCACTGAACCGCGCCGGTATCAAGGCGGGGAACAAGGGCTTCGAGGCCGCAGTTGCCACCGTCGAGATGGTGGACGTGCATCGCAAGATTGCCACTGGAACGGTTACAGACAGGCGGCCGGCATGAGTCAGCCGTCAGGCAAGCGTCGCAAGTCGCGCGAGCTCGCGATGCAGATGCTGTTTCAGGCAGATGTGGGCAAGCAGACACCGGACCAGGTACGGCAGAGCTTCTGGAAGGCGCGCGAAGAGGCGATCGACATGGACACACGCGGCTTTGCCGAGGACCTCTTCCGCGTTGCCACTACGCGTGAGGAGGAGATCGACGCCCTCATCGAGCAGCATTCTGCGCACTGGCGTATCCCGCGCATGCCGGCGGTCGATCGCAACCTGCTGCGTCTGGCGGTCGCGGAGCTGCTGGGCTTCCCCGGAACGCCGGTGCCGATCGTCATCAACGAGTCGCTGGAGATCGCGAAGCGCTACTCGGCGCCGGATTCGCTCAGCTTCCTGAACGGAATACTCGACGCGATTGCGAAGAGCCGCAAGTAACATCAGTGCTTCAGCACGGCCCAGCGTAGACAACTGCAGACGGCAACGGACAAAACCAGACCACGGCAGAAATTCGCTGCTGTGCTGGTTTTGTCTGAGCTCTCCGTAGTGGCGGTGCTTATGGAATCGCCCTTGGCTTCACGGCCAGGAAGATTGCCGGAGTGATGCCGCCATTGCCGTCGGGCAGATTCGGGTTGAACTGCTCCGTATCGGTCAGCGTGCTGGTGGAGACCATGTGCATGTTGCTGTCTCCCGCAGTCGAGACGAATATCTCCGAGTAGTCCGGGCTGAAGATGGCCGCGACCGGAGTCGTGGCCTGTGCGCCCGTCAGTTTCACCGGGGTGAGCGTGCCCGCCCCACCCGCTGCCGGAATCGCGTAGACCGGCAATTGCGCGTTGCCGGGAGTGGCGCTTGCTGATTCATACGTGACTACAGCAAGTGACGAGTTGGGCGAAGTCACCACCTGGTGGATCAGCGATGGTGCGTACGCAGCCAGTGACTGCGGGTAATTGGCAGAATCGGTGATTTGCAGCGGAAGCGTCGCTTTGGTTGTTGGATCGGTGGGGCAGGCGCCGGAGACGGTAGTTTCTCCAGTCGGTGGCGGCGCATTCGTCGGAACAACCACGTTCGAGTCGATCAATTGCGGTGTGGGACTCGCCGTGGCGCTGATTACATGCTTGCCATCGGTGGTGCTGGCCAGATGGTCTGCAGTGAAACCGTAGCCCACTGCGGCGCCGGGGACTGCCGACGGATAGTTATCGATCGGGGTCGTGCTGGTGTTCGGGCAATAGCCGCGCGCCGTGGTGTTCTGGCCGGAGAGGAAGGCGCCGAACTGTGGCACCGCCAAAGAAAGATCCGGCGAGCAGAAGACGTTGTAGGCAGTGTTCGCATCTGCGCCGGTTCCACCTTGGGCCGGGCAGACGGCGGTGGATGGGGTGCCGTTGGTGGGGTCCAGAGTCTCGGTGCTCCAGCCGGTGAAGGTGTTGTACACATACAGCTTGTTGGTGCCCAGGATGTAGATGGTGCTGCCATCCGGAGAGAAGGACGCGCGCTGTGCCACACCGCCGTACTGGGTCACGATGCTCGCCGGCGTTCCGGTGCTGCCGGCGCTGCCACTGCCACCGGTTGTCGTCGAGCCGGCAACAGCCGGCTGATAGACGTAAATGATCTGCCGGTCGCGATCGTTGATCACCACTTCGCTGTTAGCGGGCGAGACTGCCAGCACCACGCCGGGCACCGTCGTATCTTCCTTGGTCAGCGTATTGGTGGCGGCGGCGACGATCATCAGCTCGCGATAGCTGCCGAGGTAGAGGCTGGTCCCTGTCTGGTCCACCACCATCGAATTGGGGACGTAGGGCAGGCGGACCGGGGTGCCGATCGTGCCCTGGCTCAGATCGAGTGGAGTGAAGTACTGCGAGTTCGGACTGGCCATCCAGAGAAAGCTGCTGGCGCTTCCCGGCGAGGTCACGTTGAGGGTGTTGCTGGCGATCGGGGTTCCATTGCCGTTCACGCCAATCTGATTGACCGGCGCGGGATTGCATGTAGGCGGCGCGCACACTGCGTACACCGAGCTTGAGCCAGGAAAGGTCGAAGTAATGGAGCCGGTGCCGCCTACGGCGATGGTGCGCTGGTCGGTGGAGGTGAAGCTCAACGGCACGCCGGTGATGGTGTTGCCATTGGTATCGATCACCGTCGCCGTGGTGGGTTGCGGCGTATTCGGATTCACGGTAACGTTGGTGCCGCCGTTGGCAGCGAGGGTGATCGACCTGGGCGGGCACACGTAGAAGTAGCCTGCGCTGGAGCTGGTGCCGGAGATGCTGGCCGTGATCAGCGCGGAACCGGGCTGTTTGGCCGTGGCGACGCCATTCTGGTCGATGGAGACGATAGAGTTCGTCGAGCCTGTGCCGGCGGCGGAGGAGGTGCTCTGCGCTGCGTAGGCAAGGTGGCCGAGCACGGAGGAGCAGGCGGGAACCGTTCCGCTGCCCGGGGCGCAGTAGAGCTGCGATTGGCCCTGCAGATTGGTCACGAAGGCGGTGGCGTCCAATTGCGCGGTCTGGAACTGCGAGAGGCAGCCGGTGACGGCGCCTCCGCTACTACTCGTCGTATCCAGCGTCACGTTGGTGACCACTGGGTGGACAAAGACCTGCACCGCGTTGCTGGAGGCCAAGCCGTTGGCGCTCGCGGTCATAGTCGCGACTTCCGGGTTATTCGTAGGAATGCAGGTGGTGTAGGCAGCCACCCCGCTGGTCGACAAGCGGTTCCAACGGCCGGCGCATACCTGCCCTGAAGGAGACACGTCCACGTTGTTCAGGTCAGAGCTGCCGTACGTCAGGGTTCCGATCGTCACTGCAGCTCCGCTGCAGTCCACGCCGCTGCCCGCCGTCAGCGTTCCCACCTGCCCGTAGGAGAGCGAGATACCGGTCTGCTCCGGCTGCAGGGTGAAAGAAACGAGTACCCCCTTCTTCGTCGCGAAGCCGGCTCCAAAGCTGTTGCAGTAACTATTGGGATTCGATCCGCAACCGAGAACAGAGAGCTGAACGGGAAGCGTGATGACAAAGAGGACAACAAGAATCAAGTACCGCCGCATGAAACCTCCCCGTAACGGCCTGGCGGCCGCCACGGTTCTACTGCCAGAAAGATCACTGTGAAAACGTGTGTCACGAGTGTAAAGCAGGAGACGAGGCAGGGGCCAGCGGGCGAGAGAGTTCGACGCTCGAGAGAGAAAGACAGACGACGGCAGACAACCTGGGAAGGCATCAGGATTGCTGTGCATGCTGCCGTTGTCTGGATTCGGTCTGCTTTCCGTCTGTCTGTCCGCGTCTGATTTGTCTGCGTCTGATTTCTTTACGCGCTATTGTCCCGCAGCTGCGCTGGCCGGCGCGCCAAGGTACTGGTCGAACCAGTTCAGCGCCCGCTCCAGCACATCAATGCGGTGCTCCGGGTTGCGGAAGCCGTGGCCTTCATTCGGATACACAACCAGCTCGGTCGGCACGCCCTCGGCCTTCAGCGCATGCCAGAACTCGAAGGACTGCGGCGCCGGGCACTCGCCATCGCGATCGCCCACCACCACCAGGGTCGGCGTCTTCACCTTGCGGATGAAGTCGATCGCCGAGCTCTTCGCGTAGACACCGGGATCGTCGTAGACGCTCGCGCCAAAGAAGGGCAGCATCCACTGGTCGATGGAGTTCTCGCCGTAATAGCTCTGCCAGTTGGCGATGCCCGCGCCTGCCACCGCTGCATGGAAGCGCGAGGTCTGAGTCACGCCGAACATGGTCATGAAGCCGCCGTAGCTCCAGCCGGTGAGGCCCAGACGGCTGTCGTCCACGCTGGGATATTTCTTCTCAACCGCATCCACGCCTGCGAGGATGTCGCGCAGATCGCCATAACCGAAGTCCTTGCGGTTGGCCTTGGTGAATGCCTCGCCCTGGCCGTAGCTGCCGCGGGGATTCGGCTCCAACACGAAGTAGTCCATCGCGCTCATCGGCGCTCCGCCAAAGCCCGCGCCCGGCCACCGCGGCAGTACCGCGCTCGACGGGCCGCCGTGCACCATCACGATCAGCGGGTACTTCTTCGCCGGGTCGTAGTGTTTGGGTAGCATCAGCCAGCCCTGGATGTGGAAGCCGTCATTCGTCCATGCGATGGATTCGGACTTGCCCCAGGCCGGCTGGACTGCGTCGTTCACATGCGTGACCTGCGCCAGGTGCGTGTCGGGCTTCAGCTCGCCAACGTAGACCTCCGGAGGCTTCTCAAAAGAGCTGCTGGCGACCGCGAACTCGCCGTCCTTCGCAATCGAAAGGCTCATCGACTCGCGGCCGTCGCTGATCCCGGCGGGAACTTGCACCAGCGTCTTGCCGTCGGTCAGTGCCGGGGCACCGCCCGTCTCCGCGAAGTGGTATCCGGCAATGCGGCTGGCGCCCCCGGCGACCTCAGAAACGATGAGCGAGTGGTCGTCCATCCAATGCGGCCACACCGAGGTGACGTCGGCATGCGGCGTGATATCGACTGCGCTGCCCCCGATCGAGGCTACAAGGTAGACATCTCCGCCGGTGGCGCCCTGGTCACTCATCAGGCCACCGATGAAGGCGATGTGCGAGCCATCGGGAGACCAGCGCGGCACCGCGATCTGCAGGCCATGCAACGTGCCAGGATCCGTCTGCGGGTTCACGATGCTTGTTGCTGGGGCATTAGGTGTTGCCGGTGCGGTGTAGAGCTGGGCCACCCACCAGTTGTTCTCGCCTGGGGGCGGCGCGGCTACGTAGGCCAGCTTCTGGGAATCCGGGGACCAGTCGAATTCGTAGACATGCAGCTTGGCCGGAGTGAGCAGCTCGACCTCGCCCCCGCGGGCGTTTACGGATGCAACTTGCTGAATCTCCAAGCCCTCGACGCCGATGACGCCGGAAGGCGGCTTCATGGCAGCCAGCGCTCCCGCGGGCCGGGTAGCGCCGGGCACATACAGGAACGCAATGCGCTGACCATCCGGCGACCACGCCGGGTGGGCCACAAAGCCCTTCAAATGGGTGATTTGCTGCGGTTGTCCGCTCAACGTGGTTACGAAGAGATCAATCTGACCATCCTTGCCGCAGTCGCCTTCAAAGAGCAGCGCTCGCGAGTCGGGCGACCACTGCGGATCGCTCGCCGAGCAATCCGTGCCTGCGTTCAACTGCTCCGCGCCTTCGCCGTGCGCGTCGCTCACCATGATCCTGCTCGAAGTGCCGTGCCCATGCTCTGTCCAGGCGAGGTGCTTTCCGTCGGGCGAAAGCGATGTCTGCCCTACAGTCTGGACCTTACCCAGATCGGCCAGAATCGTCCGAATCTTTGGATTGGTGGGTGGGTGAGCGTTGGGCGAGTCCGATGCGAGGGCTGTGAATGGCAATGTGGAGAGGCAGAACAGAGCAGGCAGGGCGCGACGGAACAGAAAACTCATGCGAGGGATGCTATCAGTATTTGCGCTCCGCAGCTGGCAGGACGGTCATTGCAGGTGAAAGCTTGGACCCGCCCATTCCACCTGCGCCTCCCGCTCGCGCCGGTTTAGCTGGGTCAGCGTGAAGGCGGTGGCCCTGCAGGGTGCAGAGGGGGCTCTTCGCCGTCAAATGGCAGCCAGACTGCGAGCGTGAAGCCAGGTTCGCGCACAATTTCACCACCTTTTGTTGACCGCTTCCCCAACGCTTGTTATTGTTAAAAGGTTCCCCGAGGCACGTCTTGCGCATGGGTTGTACACATGCGTTTGGCGGGCGCCAGACGGGATCCCACAGAATGCAGGCTGGTAGTCGGGATTGGGGCCTCTTCTGCGGTTCCTCTGAAGATAAGAGGACGAAGATCGCATCGGTGCCTGCGACACCCTTCACCTGGAAGGGCTATGCGGGCCGGAACTTCGAAACGGAGCTGAGCTGAGATTGAGTCCGGGGCGACCTGGGTTCCATTTGCGTGCGGCCACCGTCGCGGTTCCTGTCTGAGATAGGAAGCGAAGCAGACGCGAAGCGGAGATGCGCGACGCATGCCCTGGTGTGGGTTGTGGGCATTGTGTGCCGTGCATTCCATGCGCGGGCTGTGGTTGGGTTTGAGACGAGGGTAAGGAGTACTGGATTGCCGACATTCAATCAGCTGGTGAAGCAGGGTCGCACGGCGCCGCGGTACAAGACCGCGAGCCCGGCGTTGCAGGGGTCGCCGCAGCGGCGCGGTGTGTGCACCCGCGTCTATACGCAGACGCCCAAGAAGCCGAACTCGGCACTGCGCAAGGTGGCCCGCGTTCGGCTCACCAACGGTATCGAGGTGACGACGTATATTCCCGGCATCGGCCACAACCTGCAGGAGCACTCGATCGTGCTCATTCGCGGTGGCCGTGTGAAGGATCTGCCGGGTGTGCGGTATCACGTGGTGCGCGGCTCGCTCGACTCAGTGGGCGTGGCCAACCGCAAGCAGGGTCGTTCGAAGTACGGCGCGAAGCGCGCCAAAACTTCGGCTAAGTAAGCCGGAAGTCAGATAGCAGTCAGGAAAAGGTTAGGAAGCGATGCCCAGAAAAGGACACATTGCCAAGCGCGAGGTAGCGGCCGATCCGGTCTACAACTCCTCGCTGGTGACCAAGTTCGTGAACTCGATGATGTGGGGCGGCAAGAAGTCGACCGCGCAGGCCATCTTCTATACCGCGATGACCAACCTGGAGCAAAAGGGTGGCGACGAAGCCTTGAAGCTGTTCAAGAAGGCGGTCGAGAACTGCAAGCCGCTGCTCGAGGTGAAGACCCGGCGCGTGGGCGGCGCGAACTACCAGGTGCCGATCGAGGTAAATCCGGATCGCCGGACCTCGCTCGCCATCCGCTGGCTGGTGACCTATGGCCGCGCCCGCGGGGAAAAGGGCATGGTCGACAAGCTGACCAACGAGCTGCTGGATGCAGCGAACGGCCGCGGCGCCGCGATGAAGAAGAAGGAAGACATCCACCGCATGGCCGAGGCCAACAAGGCATTCGCGCACTATCGCTGGTAGTCGTCCGAAGAAGTTTTGCAGCAGGTAGCAGGAGCAGATAACCGTAGGTTTTGACGCTGGCCCGAAGGCTGGCGGGAAGTTGAGAGAGAAGAGACCGTGGCTCGCCAAGTACCTCTAAATCGTTGCCGGAACATCGGAATCATGGCGCACATCGACGCCGGAAAGACGACGGCGACCGAGCGCATTTTGTTCTATACGGGCATTACCCATCGCATCGGCGAGGTGCACGAAGGCACAGCCACGATGGACTACATGGAGCAGGAGCAGGAGCGTGGCATCACCATCACCTCCGCTGCGACCACCTGCACCTGGAAGAACATCCGCATCAACATCATCGATACGCCCGGCCACGTGGACTTCACGGCCGAGGTGGAGCGCTCGCTGCGCGTGCTGGACGGCGCAGTGGCGCTGTTCGACTCCGTCTCCGGCGTACAGCCGCAGTCCGAGACGGTGTGGCGGCAGGGCGATAAGTATCACGTGCCGCGTATCTGCTTCGTGAACAAGATGGACAAGGCGGGCGCGGATTTCGAGCACGTCATTGAGACCATCCGCAAGCGGCTGGGGGCACGTCCGGTGGCCATCCAGATCCCGATCGGCGCCGAGGCCAACTTCAAGGGCGTGATCGACCTGATCGAGATGCGCGCAATTGTCTGGAACGATGAGACGATGGGCGCGGAGTATGCGATCGAAGCGATTCCGGCGAATCTGACCAAGAAGGCCGAAGCCTTCCGCATGCAGTTGGTCGAGACGGTGGCCGAGTACGACGACGATATGCTGCACAAGTTCCTCGAAGGCGAAACGCCGAATGCCGAGGAGCTGAAGGTCTCACTGCGCAAGGCGACCATCGGGATGAAGGTCTTCCCGGTGATGTGCGGCTCGGCTTTCAAGAATAAGGGTATTCAGACGTTGCTCGACGCGGTGGTGGACTATCTGCCCAGCCCGCTCGATGTGCCGGCGGTCGAAGGCATCGATCCTCACGATCACTCGAAGATCCTGGTCCGCAAGGCGGATGATGCAGAGCCGTTTTCGGCGCTGGGCTTCAAGCTGATCAACGATCCGTACGGCAAGCTGGGCTTCATCCGTATCTACTCTGGCTCGCTCAAGACGGGCGATACGGTGATGAATCCGCGCACCGGCAAGACTGAGCGCGTGGGCCGCCTGGTGAAGATGCACGCCAACAAGCGTGAGGACATCACCGAGATCTACGCCGGCGACATCTGCGCCTGCGTTGGCCTCAAAGAGTTGAAGACGGGCGACACGCTGTGCACGCCGGCGGCGCCGATCGCGCTCAGCGCGATTGTCTTTCCCGAGCCGGTCATCTCAGTGGCGATCGAGCCGAAGACCAAAGCGGACCAGGAGAAGATGGGCATCGCGCTGTCGCGGCTGGCCGACGAGGACCCCACCTTCAAGGTACGCACCGATATCGATTCCGGCCAGACCATCATCAGCGGCATGGGTGAGTTGCATCTCGAAATCCTGGTCGACCGCATGAAGCGTGAGCACAAGGTGGAAGCCAATGTAGGCGAGCCCAAGGTGGCCTTCCGCGAGACCATCCGCAAGATTGCCGAAGCCGAGGGCAAGTACATCCGGCAGACCGGCGGCTCAGGCAACTACGGTCACGTAAAGATTCGTCTGGAGCCGAACGAGCCGGGCAAGGGCTTCGAGTTTGTTGACGCGATTCGCGGCGGCGTGGTGCCCAAGGAATACATCAAGCCGACCGAGCAGGGTATCCGCGAGGCGCTGCATAACGGCATTCTCGCCGGCTACGAGATGGTCGACTTCAAGGCTGTGCTCTACGACGGCAGCTATCACGATGTCGACTCCAACGAAATGGCCTTCAAGATCGCGGGTTCCATGGCCTACAAGGAAGCAGCGAGGAAGGCGAGTCCGGTATTGCTTGAGCCGGTGATGGCGGTGGAAGTGACGGTGCCGGAAGAGCACATGGGCACCATCATCGGCGACATCAACTCGCGCCGCGGCCGCATCGAGGGCATGGAGCACTCGGGCGGGTCGCAGGTGATCAAGGCGATGGTTCCGCTGAAGGAGATGTTCGGCTACGTGAACGACATTCGCTCGTCCACGCAGGGCCGCGCCGCCTACAGCATGCAGTTCGCGCGGTATGAAGAGGCGCCCCGCATGATCTCGGAAGAGATCATCGGCCGCAACCAGGGCAAGTAAGACAGAGTAAGTAGTTCGACAAAGAATTCGCGTGGACCAGATCCACGCTGTTGAGACGCGGCCGCAACGGACGCGAGAGATCAGGAGAAGCGAGATGGCGAAGGAGAAGTTTGACCGTTCGAAGCCGCACGTGAACGTAGGGACGATCGGTCATATCGATCATGGGAAGACGACGTTGACGGCGGCGATCACGAAGGTGTTGTCGAAGCACAATCCGAACAACAAGTTTCGCAGCTTCGACACCATTGACAATGCGCCCGAGGAGCGGGAGCGCGGCATCACGATTGCCACCGCGCACGTGGAGTACGAGACCAAGAATCGTCACTACGCGCACGTGGACTGCCCCGGCCACGCCGACTACATCAAGAACATGATTACCGGTGCGGCGCAGATGGATGGCGCGATTCTGGTGGTGGCGGCGACCGATGGTCCGATGCCGCAGACCAAGGAGCATGTGCTGTTGGCGCGCCAGGTAGGCGTGCCCTACATCGTGGTTTTTCTGAACAAGTGCGATGCGGTGGAAGATGCGGAGCTGACCGATCTGGTGGAGATGGAAGTTCGCGAGCTGCTGTCGAAGTACAACTTCCCGGGCGACGATGTGCCGGTGATCCGCGGCTCGTGCGTTGGGCGGGTTGAACGGCGAGGCGCAGTGGGAGGCGAAGATCGATGAGCTGATGGACGCGGTGGACAAGAATGTCCCGCTGCCGGAGCGCGCGATCGATCAGCCGTTCCTGATGCCGATCGAAGACATCTTCTCCATCTCGGGTCGCGGCACGGTAGTTACGGGCCGTATCGAGCGTGGTCAGGTGAAGGTAGGCGAAGAGGCGGAGATCGTGGGCTTCCGCGAGACGCGCAAGACCGTGGTCACGGGCGTCGAGATGTTCAAGAAGCAGCTCGACGAAGGCCGTGCGGGCGACAACGCGGGACTCTCTCTGCGCGGCATCGCGAAGGAAGATGTGGAGCGCGGGATGGTGCTGGCGAAGCCGGGATCGATCACGCCGCACACCAAGTTCAAGGGCGAGATCTACGTGCTGTCGAAGGAAGAGGGTGGCCGTCATACGCCGTTCTTCAACGGCTACCGTCCGCAGTTTTACTTCCGGACGACGGATGTGACGGGCACGGCCAAGCTTCCGGAGGGTACGGAGATGGTGATGCCGGGCGACAACATCTCGCTGGAGATCGAGCTGCACACGCCGGTGGCGATGGAGAAGGGTCTGCGCTTTGCGATTCGCGAAGGCGGCAGGACGGTCGGCGCGGGAACCATTACCGAGATCTTGAAATAAAGCTCGGCCGCAAGGCCGAGACACGTAGGGACTAGCCGTCCAGGCACACGCGCTTCGCGGGACATAACGAATGGGGTCGGAGGGAACAACTTCTGGCCCACGGGAAAGATGGAATCACGATGGTTGGACAGAGAATTCGCATCCGGCTGAAGGCGTACGACTACCGCGTGCTCGATACTTCGACGGGCGAGATCGTAGAGACGGCGAAGCGTACGGGCGCGCAGGTAGCGGGTCCGATTCCGTTGCCGACGGTGAAGAACAAGTACTGCGTGCTGCGTTCGCCACATGTGGACAAGAAGTCGCGCGAGGCGTTCGAGATTCGCACGCACAAGCGGCTGATCGACATTCTTGAGCCGACGCAACAGACGGTGGACGCGCTGATGAAGCTCGACCTGCCGGCGGGTGTGGACGTCGAGATCAAGGTGCGCGAAGAGAAGGCCGCGGCAACCAAGTAACGAGCAGTGCCTACAGTGCCCGCCGGGCATGATGGGGAGAGGACGACGAGAGATGGCAGTCACAGGGATTCTGGGCAAGAAGATCGGCATGACGCAGGTGTTCGATGAGAAGGGTGAAGTGCACCCGATCACCGTGCTGCAGGCGGGCCCGTGCGTGATCACGCAGTTGAAGACGCTGGCGAAGGATGGCTACGAAGCCGCGCAGATCGGCCTGGTCGAGTTCGTGAAGAGCTCGAAGGTGAACAAGCCGATGGCCGGTCACTTCGGCAAGTCGAATGTGCCGCCGGTCAAGCTGATGCGCGAGGTTGCTGTGGATGCATCTGCCGCGACAGCCAAGACTGACGAAGCCAAGGCCGACGGAGCCGAGGGCGAGGTGCCGGCGACAAGCGGCAACGGTTTGAAGGCGGGCGATCGCATCCTGGTCGACATCTTTTCCGATCACAAGTATGTGGACGTGATCGGCACCAGCAAGGGCCGCGGCTTCGCCGGTGTAGTGCGCCGTCACAACTTTGGCGGTGGCCCCAAGTCGCATGGTCACATGTTCCAGGTGCAGGGCTCGATCGGTGCATCGTCCTTCCCGTCGCGGGTGTTTCCCGGGCAGCGCATGCCGGGACATTACGGCGTGGACCAGGTGACGGTACGCAATCTACGCATCCGCGGCATCGATCTGGAAGAGAACCTGTTGATGGTGGAAGGCGCTGTGCCGGGTCCGCGTGATGGCTATGTGCTGATCTCGAAGGCAAAGGCTCCGCCGCGCGAGCGCCGCGGCTTTGCCGGTGCGACCACGGTCGATCCGCTGAAGGCGTCGAAGAAGGCGTCTGCGGGCAAGAAATCGAAGTAGTTGCCGAGGTCGGAAGACCCTCGAAGAAGAAGAGAAGACGATGGCAAACATTGACGTATTGGATCTCGGCGGCAAGAAGGTTGGCTCTCTGGAGCTGGCTGAGGAGATCTTCGCTCCGCGCGAGGTGAATGAGGCCCTGCTGTGGGAAGCGGTGAAGCATTACCGCGCCGCACTGCGCCAGGGCACGGCAGCAACCAAGAATCGCAAGCTGGTCGCCGGGTCGGGCAAGAAGCTGTGGAAGCAGAAGGGCACGGGCCGCGCGCGCGTGGGTTCGGTGCGCTCGCCGCTGTGGCGGCATGGCGGCACGGTGCATGGACCGCAGCCTCGCTCCTATGACTACGCCTTTCCCAAGAAGAAGCTGCTGGGCGCGCTGCGTGCAGCGCTGGCGGCGAAGCTCTCCGATGGCAAGCTGACGGTGATTGAGAACCTCGCACTCGGCGAGGCAAAGACCAAGGCGTATCGCGCGGCGCTGAACGCTCTCGATGCGAAGCGCACGGCGCTGATCGTCGAGAACTCGCAGTCGCTGAGCCCGTCGCTGATTCTGGGCGTGCGCAACCTCGAAGGTGTCGAGCTGCTGCTCAACAACGAGGTGCACCCCTATGACCTGCTGCGCTACGACCGCGCCATCTTCTCGCGCGCGGCGCTCGAGCAGATGCAGGAGACGTTGATCAAGACTGTTTCGAAGCGCAAGCAGCGCGCTCGCGCGCAGGCGGAGGTGGCCTAAATGCCGACGACCTATACCGTGATTCGCCGCGCCCTGATTACCGAGAAGGGCATGGGCGTGAAGGAGACCGAAGGCACGCTGGTCTTTGAAGTGGCCGAGGCCGCGACCAAGACCGAGGTGAAGCAGGCGGTCGAGGCGCTGTTCAAGGTGAAGGTGAACAGTGTGCGGACAGCGAACTTTATCGGCAAGGAGCGCCGCCGGGGTAAGTTCACCGGCTTCCGGCCGGACTGGAAGAAGGCGTATGTGCGCCTGAAGGCCGGCGAGAAGATGCCAGACTACGTGAACAATCTGTAGCTGTTTTGATTACAGAAGGTTTGCCGTAGTGGAAGTTGAGTAGCGAGAGTGACAGCAAGCGGCGGTAGTTGAGCCGCTGGAAGCAAAGAGCTAAAACGATGCCGATTAAGACATTTCGACCGATCACCCCGACGCTGCGGTTCCAGACGACGCTGGTGAACGACGACATCACAACCGACAAGCCGCACAAGCCGCTGCTGGTATCCAAGCAACGCACCGGCGGCCGCCGCAACTCCGGCGACATGACCATGCGGCACCACGGCGGCGGGCACAAGCAGAAGCTGCGCCTGATCGATTTCAAGCGGGAGAAGTTCGGCGTGCCGGGCAAGGTGGCGACGATCGAATACGATCCCAACCGCTCCTCGCGCATCGCGCTGATCCACTACGCGGACGGCGAGAAGCGCTACATCATCCAGCCGGTCGGTCTCAAGGTCGGCCAGACGGTGATGAGCGGCCCGGATGCGGACATCCTCGTCGGCAATGCGTTGCCGCTGAAGAGCATTCCTGCCGGCACCACGGTGCACAACGTCGAGCTCAGGCCAGGCAAGGGCGCGCAGATGGTGCGCTCGGCGGGCGGGCAGGCACAACTGGTCGCGAAGGAAGGCGACTACGCACTGCTGAAGCTGCCTTCGGGCGAGACGCGGCGGGTGCTGGTCGAGTGCATGGCGACGGTGGGGCAGGTGGGCAATACGGACCACGAGAACGTGTCCATCGGCAAGGCGGGACGCAACCGCTGGAAGGGCATTCGCCCGACCAACCGCGGCGTGTCGATGAATCCGGTCGACCACCCGCACGGCGGCGGCGAGGGTAAGACCTCGGGTGGCCGTCACCCGGTAACCCCGTGGGGCCAGCCGACGCGTGGTTACAAGACACGCAACAACAAGCGTACCGATGCGTTCATCGTTGGGCGTAGAAGCAAATAGTGTCGCAGAGGCAAGTAGGGTCGTCGTAGCAAGTAGGAGAGAGACAGATGGCACGTTCCACCAAGAAGGGCCCGTTCATCGACACTCACCTGATGGTGAAGATCGAGACGATGAACCAGGCGAATGACAAGAAGCTGGTGCGCACCTGGTCGCGCCGCTCGACGATTCACCCCGACATGGTGGGGCACACCATCGGAGTGCACAACGGGCGCAAGTTCATCCCGGTCTATGTGACGGAAAACATGGTGGGTCACAAGCTGGGCGAGTTCTCGGCGACGCGGACCTTCAAGGGCCACTCGGCGAGGGCTGCCGAAACCGGCACGAAGCCGCGTTAAGCACGACGATTGAAGGCAGGGAAGGCAAGCTATGCAACAGACACAGGAATTTCGAGCTGAAGCGCGCTACCAGCGCGTGTCGCCGCAGAAAGCGCGGCTGGTGCTCGATTTGATCAAAGGCCGCCGCGTAGGCGAAGCGCTGCAGACAGTGGCCTTTACCAAGAAGGGTGTCGCGCCGCTGGTGGAGAAGGTGCTGCGTTCGGCGGTACAGAACGCGAACTACCTCAGCCAGGAGCAGGGCCTCGACGTCGATGTAGATAACCTCTACGTCAAGCAAGCGATAGCCAACGACGGACCGCGCATGAAGCGCATCCGCCCGGCTCCGCAGGGACGCGCGTTCCGCTACCAGCGGCGCATGTCGCACATCGTGATCGCCGTGGCCGAGCGCAAGCCCAACGGCCTGGTGACCACGGCTGAGTCCGAAGTGGACGCCGCCGCGAAAGGCAAGAAGTCCGCAAAGAAGTCCGTCAAGCCGGTTGCAAAGAAGACGGCTGGCAAGAAGGCAACGGCAAAGAAATCTGCTGCCCGCAAGGGAACCAAGCCCGCGAAGGCGGGCAAGTAAAGGAAGCGTATGGGACAGAAAGTCCATCCTTATGGATTCCGGCTGGGTGTGAACAAGCCGTGGCGGTCGCGCTGGTTTGTGGTTCGCGACTACGACAAGCTGCTGATCGAAGACGTTCAACTGAAGCGCGAGCTGAAGGAGAAGCTGAAGCTGGCCGGCGTGAGCTCGGTGGAAGTCGAGCGGCCGGGCAAGAAGCTGCGGATCATCATCCGCACCGCGCGGCCGGGCATCGTGATCGGACGCAAGGGCGCCGAGATCGACAAGCTAAAGGCCGAGATTCAGGATCGCACCAAGCGCGATGTCACCATCGACATCGTCGAGGTGAACAAGCCGGAGCTCGACGCGCAATTGGTGGCCGAGAGCATCGCGCTGAAGCTTGAAAAGCGCTCGGGATTCCGGCGGGTCATGCGCATGGCGGTCGATTCGGCGCTGCGCTTCGGCTGCAAGGGCATCAAGGTTCGCGTCTCGGGCCGGTTGAACGGCAATGAGATCGCGCGCTCGGAGTGGTACCTGCAGGGCCGGCTGCCGCTGCACACGCTGCGTGCAGACATCGACTACGGCTTTGCCGAAGCATTCACGACGTACGGTGTGATCGGCGTGAAGGTGTGGATCTATCGCGGCGATGTGTATGAGCAGAAGCGTCGCCAGCCGAAGGAGATCGGCAGCTCGGTGTTTTAAGAGCAGCCTCTGGCTACTAGCTTTCAGCTATTAGCTTTGGGGAGTGAGTGGATTGTGACGTGAGACAAGCTAGCGGCTGGAAGCTAGCGGCTAGAAGCTTGGAGTTTTTATGTTGATGCCGAAGAAGGTGAAGTACCGGAAGCAGCAGCGCGGCCGCATGAAGGGCAAGGCATGGCGCGGCTCGGAGCTTTCGTTTGGGGTCTATGGGTTGAAGGTGCTGGAGTGCGGTTACATTACGGATCGCCAGATTGAGGCGAGCCGTGTGGCGATGACCCGCTTCATCAAGCGCGGCGGCAAGATCTGGCTGCGTCTGTTTCCAGATAAGCCGGTGACCAAGAAGCCGGCCGAAACCCGTATGGGCAAGGGCAAAGGTGCACCGGATCACTGGGTTGCCGTAGTGCGGCCGGGCAAGATTCTCTTTGAGATGGAAGGTGTTGCACCGGACGTCGCGCAGGAAGCGATGCGGCTGGCGTCACACAAGCTCCCCTTGAAGACCCGCTTCGTGATGCGTCACGACGTGGTGATGACGGTGGCGGCGAAAAAGTAAGCAACGGGAACTCCGCGGCACCGGATGGTGCAGAGCGGAGAAGTAAATGATGAAGGGCTCGCCCGTCGAGAGCGGCCCGGAAGAGAAGACGAGATGGAACTGGACAAGATTCGTAACCTGGGTCCGCACGAGTTGAAGCACGAGGAGCAGCAGGCTTCGGAGCAGTTGTTCCGCCTGCGCTTTCAGATGCGCCTGGGCCAGACCGAAGGTGTGAAGAAGCTGCGCGGCCTGAAGAAGGACGTCGCCCGCATCAAGACCATCACCCGCGAGCGCGAGCTGGGACTGAATGCGGCGCTGCATGGTTCGGCGGAGGGCGAGACAGAGGCCGCACCCAAGAAGGCGAAGAAGAAGGCGGCGGTCAAGCGGACCAAGGCCACAAGCAAGAAGAGCGTAACGAAAAAGGCTGCGAAGACGGGCGCGAAGAAGAAAGTCGCGACGAAGACGGCAGGCAAGACCAAGAAGAAGGAGGCTCGGTAAGCGATGAGCGAACAGGTAATGACGAGCGAGCAGTTGGCCGCGACCGAGCGCCGCAACGAAAAGGTAGGTCACGTGGTCTCGACCAAGATGCAGAAGACCATCGTGGTCGAAGTCGAGATGCGCAAGGCGCACCCCAAGTACAAGCGGACGGTGCGGCTGACCAAGAAGTTTTACGCGCATGACGAAGAGAACACGGCGCGTGTGGGCGACATGGTGCGCATCCGTGAGACACGCCCCATGAGCAAGCTGAAGCGGTGGCAGTTGCAGGAAATTCTGCGGCGTTCGGCGCTGGCGCAGGTGCAGGCGGCCGAGGCAGCAGCCGCGCCCGAACTGACGGCATAGGCTCCTGCAGCAGATTTGAGTTGTAAGGTTCACCAGATTCACAGGTACCCGGCAGGGAACGGAGACAAGAACGATGGCAGTGCAAATGAGATCGATGCTCGAGGTCGCCGATAACTCCGGCGCCCGCAAGCTGCAGATGATCCTGCCGCTCGGCGGGGCCAGCGGCAAGAAGGCTGGCCTGGGCGACGTGATCACAGCCTCGGTAAAGGAAGCCTCGCCGGATGGCCAGGTGAAGAAGGGCAAAGTGGTCCGGGCGGTGGTGGTCCGGCTGCGCAAGGAAGCGCGCCGCCGCGATGGCACCTATATCCGCTTTGACCAGAATGCCGCGGTGCTGATCAACGAAGCGGGCGAGCCGGTGGGCACGCGCGTCTTCGGCCCGGTGGCCCGTGAGCTGCGCGAGAAGAAGTTTCTGAAGATTGTGTCGCTGGCCCCTGAGGTCCTTTAAGGACTGGCTGCGAGTAGGAGAGACGAGATGGCGGGATTGAAGATTCAGCGCAACGACACGGTGATGGTGATCACGGGCACGGACAAGGGCAAGAAGGGCCGCGTGCTGCACGTGATGCCGGAGAAGGGCAAGCTGCTGGTCGAGCATGTGCGCGTGGTGAAGAAGAATGTGCGGCCGAATCCGCAGCGCAACATCAAGGGCGGGATCGCGGAGCAGGAGTCGGCGATCCAGATCTCGAATGTGATGCTGGTCTGCTCGAGCTGCGGGCCGACGCGCGTGGGCTACAAGTTTGAAGGCGATACCAAGGTGCGGGTCTGCAAGAAGTGCGGGCAGGCGATCGCGCCCAAGGGCAAGAAGTAAGCGAATTTTCCGTAAGAGGCCACGCAACGGTATACGGGCAACCGGGATAGGAAGCCCACTCCGGGACCGTGGCAGAGAGCAGAGAGACGAAAACGATGGCAACACGACTGCATGAGAAGTATCAGAAAGAGATCCGGCCGGCGCTCCAGAAGGAGCTGGGCCTGAAGAACCCGATGGCGGTGCCACGGCTGGAAAAGATCGTGCTGAACATGGGCCTGGGGGAAGCGACCCAGAATCCCAAGATGCTCGATCCGCTGGTGGCTGACCTGACATCGATTGCCGGGCAGAAGCCGGTGGCGACCAAGGCGAAGAAGTCGATCGCGGCCTTCAAGGTGCGCGAGGGCATGCCCATCGGCGCGATGGTCACGTTGCGCGGCGAGAAGATGTACGAGTTCCTGGACCGGCTGATCTCTATCGCTCTGCCACGCGTGCGCGATTTTCGCGGCGTCTCAACGAAGAGCTTCGACGGACGCGGCAACTACACGCTGGGTGTTCGCGACCAGCTCATCTTCCCGGAGATCGATTACGCGCGGGTGGAGAAGCTGAAGGGCATGAACATCACCATCGTCACCACGGCGAAGGATGACAACCAGGCACGCGCGCTGCTGCGGCAGTTCGGCATGCCATTCCGCACGGCCGCTGCTTAGGCGCCGCGGAGGCAGAGAGAAGAGACGAGGAAAATAGAAACAATGTCGACCACTGCAAAACGTGTTAAAGACGCCAGGAAGCCGAAGTTTTCCTCGCGCAAGCACAACCGCTGCAAGCTGTGCGGCCGACCGCGCGCATTCCTGCGCAAGTTCGGCGTATGCCGTCTGTGTTTCCGCGGGCTTGCCTTGCGCGGCGAGATTCCAGGTGTCGTGAAGTCGTCCTGGTAAGGACGGCCACGACCGAACTGCAACTTGCCTGACCGGAGATAGCCGGCAGGCCACACCATCCTCGCTGGTTCTCTGGCCCTGATCGATATACAGGCCAGAGCGAACGGAGGATGAAGGAGAGAGCATGAGCTTTACCGACCCAGTCGCCGATTTTCTGACCCGCATCCGCAATGCGATTCGCTCCCGCCACCAAAAGCTGGACGTTCCCGCCTCCAAGCTGAAGGCGGAGATCGCCCGCATTCTGAAGGAAGAGGGCTACATCGCCAACTACAAGGCCACCGAAGAAGAGGGTCGCCAGGTGCTGCGGGTGTACCTGAAGTACGGGGCGAACAACGAGGCGGCAATCCGCGATCTGCAGCGCATCTCCCGTCCCGGCTGCCGCGTGTATGTAGGCCGCGATGAGATTCGCCGGGTGCAGGGCGGTCTGGGCATCAACATCCTGACCACGCCGCGCGGGGTGATGACCGGCCGTCAGGCGCGCCGTGAGGGTGTGGGTGGAGAGATTCTCTGCGAGGTCTGGTAGTTCGCGGGTTGTAACGAGTTTTGTGACGTATTGAGTTGTACGGGCTGCAGTGGAACGCTTGGATCCTGGAGATCCGAGCGAGACTCGCAAGCCGATCAAGGATTGAAGAGATGTCACGCATTGGAAAACAGCCGATTGCTCTTCCCAAGGGTGTGAAGTACACCGTGCAGGGGAAAGAGGTGCTAGTCGAAGGTCCCAAGGGCAAGCTGAAGACACCGCTGCCGGAGGGCATCACGCTCGCGGAAAAGGACGGCCACATGATCGCCGAGCGCAAGGACGACTCTCTTGCGCCGCTGCATGGGCTGACCCGCGCGTTGCTCTTCAACGCGGTCGAGGGCGTCACCAAGGGCTGGACCAGGGAACTGGACATCGTCGGCATCGGCTACCGCGCGGAGATGAAGGGGAAGGGCATGGTGGTATTCACCCTCGGCTACTCGCATCCGATCGAGTTCCCGCTACCCACCGGCATCGATGCAGCGATCGATCCGAAGCAGACCAAGATCACCGTCACCGGCATCGACCGGCAGAAGGTGGGCCAGGTGGCAGCGGATATGCGCTCGCTGCGCAAGCCCGATCCGTACAAGAACAAGGGCGTGCGCTATAGCGACGAGAAGCTGAAGAAGAAGGTCGGCAAGACAGGCGCGAAGTAGACTGGCGCGAAGTAACAGCAGCTAGACAAACCGAACGGGGCCGCAGGGCGGTCCCGCTACTAGGAAGAAGACGAGACGATGATTCCGCAGAGACAGAGAAACGAGATCCGGCAGCGCGTGCACTCGCGCATCCGGCGGAAGATGCAGGGTACGGCAGAGCGGCCGCGGCTGAATGTCTACCGCTCACTGAACCACATCTATGCGCAGGTGATCGACGACGCGTCGGGCGTGACGCTGGTTTCGGCGTCCACCAAGGCAGCCAAGCTGAAGACCGGCGGCAACGTGGCGGCAGCGAAGGAAGTCGGCAAGCAGGTGGCGGAGCGCGCCAAAGAGAAGGGCGTCAAGAAGGTGGTCTTCGATCGCGGCGGCTATCTCTATCACGGACGCATCAAGGCGTTGGCCGATGCCGCGCGCGAGGCGGGTCTCGAGTTCTAGCAGAGGGATATGGGCGCCTGGCGCCCGGAAGGAAACACGGATGGCATTGCTGAAGAAGAAGCTCGATGCGGGGCACTACAACCTGAAGGACCAGGTGGTCGCCATCAACCGCGTCACCAAGGTGGTGAAGGGCGGCAAGAACATGTCGTTCGCCGCGCTCGTGGTTGTGGGCGACCCGGGCGCCGGCGTGGTGGGTTACGGCTCCGGCAAGGCGAAGGAGGTGCCGCAGGCGATCCGCAAGGGCATCGAGAGCGCCAAGAAGAATCTGGTGCACGTGCACCTGACAGACACCTCGATTCCACACCAGGTGCTGGGCCGCTACGGCTCGGGCCAGGTGCTGCTGAAGCCGGCGCCGGAAGGCACAGGCGTGATCGCAGGCGGGGCGGTCCGCGCGGTCATGACCTCGGCTGGGGTGCAGAATGTGCTGACCAAGAGCCTGGGCACGGCGAACCCGCACAACGTGATCAAGGCGACCTTCGACGCGCTGACCCAGTTGCGCGACCGCGCCGACGTTGCGGCGCTGCGCGGCAAGCAGATACAGGAGCTATAGTCATGGCAGAGGCGAAGAAGACACTGCTGATCGAGTACTACCGCTCGAAGATCGCGACCCCGGAGAAGCACAAGAAGGTGGTCAAGGGCCTGGGGTTTACCCGGCTGAACCAGATCGTGGAACGTGAGGATACGCCTTCGATCCGCGGCATGGTGAAGGCCATTCCGCATCTGGTGCGCATCGTCGAGTGATTGTGGGCGAGTAGTTCGAAGAACCAATACAAATTACAAATGCGAGTCGGCCCGCTGCCTTTATGGGCAAACCAGGGCCGGCGTTGAGCGAGGAAACAATGGCAACGAATCTTTCCAATCTGCGTGCGCCGAAGAAGGCGAACAGCAATCGCAAGCGCGTGGGCCGCGGTATGGGCTCAGGCATGGGCAAGACCTCGACCCGCGGCCACAAGGGACAGGGCTCCCGCTCCGGATCGAGCCTGATGCGCGGCTTTGAAGGCGGCCAGATGCCGCTGCACCGCCGTCTGCCGAAGCGCGGCTTTACCAACATCTTCCGCACCGAGTACAACGTGCTCAATCTGGACAGTCTGGCCAACGTCAACGAGACTGAATTGACGCTCGAAAAGCTGGCCGAGCTCGGACTGACCAAGAAGAAGGGTCTGCTGAAGATTCTCGGCAATGGCGAGATCAAGACCGCCATCACCGTGCACGCGCACAAGTTCTCGAAATCGGCGCAGGAAAAGATCGAGCGCGCCGGCGGCAAGGTCGTGGTCCTGGGCGGCACTCCGGCCCAGGCGTAAGTATCCGCAGCGAAGCCAAGGCGCAGGACTGACAAGGCACAGGGCTGACCTTTTATGTTGGAAAAGTTTTCAAATATCTTCCGTATCCCGGACCTTCGCAACCGCCTCCTGTTCACGCTGGGGATGCTGGCGGTCTATCGTCTGGGCGCGCATATTCCCACCCCGGGCGTCGATACCAAGGCGCTGGAGTCGTTCTTTGACAGCCAGAGCGGTTCGGCTCTCGGCCTCGTCGACCTGTTCAGCGGCGGCAACCTGCGCAGGCTCACGGTCTTCGCGCTGGGCATCATGCCCTACATCACTGCGTCGATCATCTTCCAGTTGCTGACCGTGGTCTACGAGCCGCTGGCCAAGCTGCAGAAGGAAGGCGAGATCGGCCGCCGCAAGATCACGCAGTGGACCCGTTACATGACGGTGGTGCTGGGCGTGGTGCAGTCCTTCGCCATCGCGCTCACGCTCTCGCACAGCACCGGTGGCGGACAGTCCTACGTGCTCAATCCGGGTCCGGGGTTCATCGCCATGACGGTGCTCACCCTGACCGCCGGCACCACGTTCGTCATGTGGCTGGGTGAGCAGATTACCGACCGCGGCGTGGGCAACGGCATGAGTCTGCTGATCTTCGCCGGCATTGTCGATGGCCTCCCGCGGGGCATCGCGGATCTCATTGAGAAAGCGAAGACGCAGGCTTTCGGCGCCTTCACCGTTCCCGCGCTGGCAATTCTGGTCGGGGGCATGATCGCGGTGGTCGCGTTCATCGTCTATGTAGAGCGCTCGGAGCGCCGCATCCCGGTGCAGTATGCCAAGCGGATCGTAGGACGCCGGCTGATGGGCGGCCAGTCCACCCATCTGCCGCTGAAGGTGAACTCTGGCGGCGTGATGCCGATCATCTTCGCGAGCTCCATCCTCTCGGCGCCGATGCTTTTTGCCAGCTCGAATTTTGTGCGCAGCCATCCGGTGCTCAACAACATCTTCGACGCGCTGCGCGCCGGCGAGCCCTGGTATGAGCTGCTGTCGATGGTGGCGATCGTCTTCTTCGCCTACTTCTACATCTCCATCGTCTTCCGCCCGGACGATATCGCCGACAACATGCGCAAGTATGGCGGCTTCATCCCCGGTATCCGGCCCGGCCGCCGTACCTCCGATTACATCAACGACATTTTGACCCGCATCACCCTGGTGGGCGCGATCTACCTGATCGTGGTCTGGCTGATTCCGCAGATCATGATCAACGGCATCCATCTGGAGAACCTGTGGCTCGTCGGATCGGCCTTCGAGAAGATGCCGACCTGGGTGACTCACGGTCTGGGACTGAACTTCTACTTCGGCGGCACCTCGCTGCTGATCGTGGTCGGCGTGGCCATGGATACGGTGAACCAGGTCGAGTCGCAGCTCATCATGCGCCACTATGAGGGCTTCTCTCCGCGGAGCGGCCGGGTGCGCGGACGCCGCGCGTGGTAACGGGATACCCGGAGTTGGCCCCCGCTCACCAGATGCCAGGCCAGTCCCATGCCATGCTGCTCCCCGGACCGGTGCTGCTTCTGGGTGCACCCGGAGTAGGCAAAGGGACGCAGGCCAAGGCCATCATGGCGGCCTGGGGCATTCCCCAGATCTCGACCGGCGACCTGCTGCGCGAGATTCGCAATCGCGATGTGCAGCCCAGCGCCCTCGCCAACCGGCTGCTCCGCGAAGGCAAGCTGCACGAGGACGATCTGGCCCGCATGGCCGACGGCAAGCTGGTCTCCGACGCGCTGGTGAATGATATGGTGGCCGCACGCCTGGAGGAGCCGGACACGGTGCGCGGGTATATTCTGGACGGCTTTCCCCGCACCCTGGTGCAGGCCGACTGGCTGGACGCGCAGCTGGGATCGCGCGGCGACAGCCTTCCCGTGGTGGCGGTCAGTTTGCAGGTGAATGAGCAGCAATTGTTGCTGCGCATCACCGGCCGGCGAAGCTGCCCGGTGTGCAAGCGCATCTATAACGTGCACCTGAAGCCGCCGGCCGCTGATACGGTCTGCGATTTCGATCAGACGGTGCTCGAGCAGCGTGTGGACGATACAGAAGCGGTCTTTGCCGAGCGCATGCGCGCCTACGCCGAGCAGACGGCGCCGGTGCTCGAACACTACCGCGGTCTGGGCCGCTTCGCTGAAGTCGATGGCGACGCGCCGGTAGACGTGGTGACGGGCAGTATTCTGGCGGCCGTGGAGCACTTGCGAACGGACCACCTGCGGGCCTAGTTGAAACGGAAACCAATCATGGCGATCGTGATCAAAACCGGGAAGGAAGTAGAAAAGATGCGCCGCGCCGGCGGGATCGTGCGCGAGGTGCTTCATACCGTGCGGGCCATGGTGAAGCCGGGCGTGACCACGCTTGATCTCGAGAACGTCGCGGCGAAACTGATCGAGGATGCGGGCGCCAAGCCGGCTTTCAAGGGCTATCACGGGTTTCCCTGCGTGCTCTGCACCTCGCTGAACGAGCAGGTGGTGCACGGCATCCCGTCTGCGAAGACGGTGTTGCGCGATGGCGACATTCTCTCGGTGGACTGCGGCGTGGTCATCGATGGCTTCTATGGCGACTCGGCCATCACCATCCCGGTGGGCAAGGTGGCGGCAGAGACGCAGCGGCTGCTAGATGTAACCAAGGCGTCGCTGGAAAAGGCCATCGACACGGTCCGTCCGGGCGCGATGCTGGGCGATGTCGGCGCGGCGGTGCAGGAGATGGTGGAGGCCGAGGGCTTCAGCGTGGTGAAGGAGTTTGTGGGCCACGGCATCGGCACTCACATGCACGAGGACCCCCAGATCCCGAATTTCGGTCAGCGGGGACGTGGGGTGCGGCTGCGCGAGGGCATGGTGCTGGCGATCGAGCCCATGGTTAACGCCGGGGGCGACGCTGTACGGGTATTGAAGGATGGTTGGACGGCAGTGACTGAGGATGGCAGCCTGAGCGCGCATTTCGAGCATACAGTGGCCGTTACCAAGGACGGCGCAGCGATTTTGACCCTCTAAATACCACAAAAATCAGGTATCATAGGGGTTGGCACATAAGTGGCCGGAGGCTTTGCCAGAGTAGTCTGGCGGGACGAGTCTGGCGGAACCAGGAAGATGGATTGTCGAAGGAAGACGCAATAGAAGTTATGGCGACGGTGCTCGAGACGTTGCCAAACGCGATGTTCAAAGTGGAACTCGAGAATAAGCATCAGGTGCTGGCCCACGTATCCGGACGTATGCGGAAGAATTTCATCCGCATTCTCCCGGGAGATCGTGTTGCGGTGGAGCTGAGTCCGTACGATCTGAACCGCGGCCGCATTGTTTACAGATACAAGTAGCGTGCCGGTGTGCCGCCAGAGAGCAACCAGCCTCTTCAGGAGGGCTGTTGATAGAGGCGTGTCCTGCTGGGAGCGTCGAGTTTGCGAGTCGAGAGATTGAGGGGTTGTCGTTATGAAGGTACGTGCATCGGTAAAGAAGATTTGTGACAAGTGCAAGGTCATCCATCGCCGCGGTGTGGTGCGGGTGATCTGCGAGAACCAGAAGCATAAGCAGCGCCAGGGCTAGAACGCCTCGGCACACTCAAGGCGGTTCTGGGGCGAGTTAGCCGAAGTCAAGGCTTGCGATGAACCTCATCTCCGCTTAACCTGCCGGGATCTTTGCGATCCCGGCCAAAACGCCTCCGGCGGCGAAGCTGCAGGGGCAAGTGAAGGAAGAGCATGGCACGTATTGCAGGCGTCGATCTGCCCAGGAACAAGCAGGTGCGGATCTCGCTCACTTACATCTACGGCATCGGCGATCCGCGCGCGGCAAGCATTTTGAAGTCGGCGAACGTCGATCCATTCAAGAAGGTCCAGGATCTGGGCGAGGATGAGGTCAACCGCATCCGCCAGGTGATCGAGCAGGAAGGCGACGTCGAGGGCGACGCGCGCAAAGACGTCTCGATGCACATCAAGCGCCTGATCGACATCCAGAGCTATCGTGGCAGCCGCCACCGCCGCAACCTGCCGGTCCGCGGCCAGCGCAGTCACACCAACGCGCGCACGCGCAAGGGCCCGCGCAAGGGCACTATCGCAGGCAAGAAGAAAGCGACGAAGACCTAAATGGCAAAGGCACAGGCAGCGGCGACCGGCAAGGCCGGCAAGAACAAGAAGTTCAAGAAGCGCGAACGCAAGAACGTGCCCTATGGTCTGGTGCACATTCAGGCTTCGTTCAACAACACCATCGTGACCATCACGGACAACATGGGCAACACGCTGTCCTGGAAGAGCTCGGGTTCGCTGGGCTTCCGTGGATCGCGCAAGGGTACACCGTTCGCGGCGCAGCAGGCTGCGGTCAACGCCGCCAACCAGGCGCGGGACCATGGTCTGCGCTCGGTGGATGTGCGGGTAAGCGGGCCGGGTTCGGGCCGCGAGTCCGCAGTGCGTGCGCTGGCTGCCGCCGGCATCGAGGTACGTTCGATTCGCGACGTCACCCCGATTCCGCACAACGGCTGCCGTCCGCCCAAGCGGCGCAGGGTCTGATTGGTCTACTGCCTGCTTGGGTATTGGCGGGCAGTGACTGAAGTAGAGCAGTACGGACTGGGAGGAAGGGACCCGATCTTAATGACGGGCCTGTAAACCAGTCGACATCGGAAGTTCGAGGAGAATCGAGTGGCACGTTATACGGGAGCAGTCTGTCGCCTTTGCCGTCGCGAAGGCATGAAACTCTTTCTGAAGGGCACGAAGTGCCACACCGAGAAGTGTGCGGTGGACAAGCGCAACTTCGCTCCCGGCCAGCACGGCCGCGACCGCAAGGTGAAGATCGTCGGTTACGGTCTGCAGTTGCGTGAGAAGCAGAAGGCGAAGCGCATTTACTTCACCCTGGAAAGCCAGTTCCGCGCGTACTACGAGAAGGCGAACCGCTCCGCGGGCGTTACCGGCGAGATCCTGCTGCAGCAGCTCGAACGTCGCCTGGACAATGTCGCTTATCGTCTGGGCTTTGCTTCCAGCCGCCGCCAGTCGCGCCAGATCGTGCGCCACGGCCACGTCGAAGTGAATGGCCGCAAGGTGAACATCCCCTCCTACCAGGTGCAGGTGGGCGATGAGATCAAGATCCGCGAGGGCTCGAAGGCGATGACGGTGCTCGAGAGCTCGACCGAGTTTGCCAGCCACCAGCAGTCGCCGCAGTGGCTGCAGGTCGATCACAAGAACCTCTCTGGCAAGGTGCTGTCGCTGCCGAAGCGCGACGATGTGAACCTGCCGGTGAACGAGCAGCTGATCGTAGAGCTTTACAGCAAGTAAACAAGTTTGCCCGGCAGTCTTTGCTGCCGGGAGTAGTACCCGCGCAAGCGGTCACATCCACGAAACAGGAGACACAGGCACGGCCGCTGCAGAATGCTTCGCGGCGCTTGCTGTGCAGGAGATACGACATGCTTTGGAGAGGATTTCAGAAACCCAAGCGTCTTGCAGTCGATACCGAGACGCTCACCGAGAAGTTTGGAAAGTTCAGCGCCCAACCCTTTGAGCGGGGCTTTGGCACCACCGTCGGCAACGCGCTGCGTCGCGTGCTGCTCTCCTCCATCGAGGGTGCGGCCGTTACCGCAGTCAAGATCGAGGGTGTGCTGCACGAGTTCCAGTCGATCACCGGCGTAGTCGAAGACGCGACGGACATCATCCTCAACCTGAAGCAAATTCCCTTCAAGTTGAACGGTGAGGGTCCGAAGGCGCTTTACCTGCGCGCGGACCAGCCCGGCATCGTTACCTCGGGCATGATCGAAGCGGACGGTGACGTGGAGATCCTGGACAAGGAGATCTACATCGCAACCGTGAGCGAAGGCGGCAAGCTGGACATGGAGATGCGCCTGAAGCGCGGACGCGGCTACATCGCGGCCGACAAGAACTTTGACAGCGATCTCGGCATCGGTTTCATCCCCGTGGACTCGGTCCACTCTCCAGTGCGTAAGGTCAACTACGCCGTCGACGCAGCTCGTCTTGGTCAGATCACCGACTACGACAAGCTGACGCTTGAGGTGTGGACCAACGGCTCTGTGCTTCCCGCCGATGCGATTGGTCTGGCAGCCAAGCTGATCAAGGACCACATGAGCATCTTCATCAACTTCGAGGAAGAGATCGAAGCGGAGCACCAGTCGGAAGAGGGCCGCATGCAACTGCGGAACGAGAACCTCAACCGCTCGGTGGAAGAGCTTGAGCTGTCTGTGCGCAGCTACAACTGCTTGAAGAACGCGAACATTCAGACCATCGGCGAGCTGGTGCAGAAGACCGAGCCGGAGATGCTGAAGACCAAGAACTTCGGCCGCAAGTCACTGAACGAGATCAAGGAGATCCTGGCGCAGATGGGTCTTTCGCTGGGCATGAAGATCGACGAGAACGGCAACGCCGTCCCCGGACCGACTTCGATCCTGCCCTCGGAAGTGAGAGCGCAGGCGTACAACCGCTTCGACGACGAAGAGGATGATCTGGATGTGCTCGAGCCGATGCAGAACGAGCCGGAGAACTTCTAAGCGTTAACTGTATTTCGCCGGAGAGGGGCGACTCTCTCCGGCACTGATTCTGGCGGCCTCGGGCCGCACGTAAGTGAGAGATTCGCCATGCGCCATCGCAATGCTGGATACAAACTCGGACGCAACACCAGCCACCGCCGCGCCCTGCTGCGCAACCTGGTGACGTCCATTCTGCTGGAAGACCGTGTCGTGACCACCGTCACCAAGGCCAAGGCCGCGCGTCCCCACGTGGAGAAACTGATCACGCTGGGCAAGCGCGGGGATCTTCATTCCCGCCGCCAGGCCCATGCTTACCTGATGACCGATGATGCGGTGAAGCGCCTGTTCGAGACCGTGGCTCCGCGCTACGGTGACCGGCAGGGCGGCTATCTGCGCATCGTGCGCACCGGCTTCCAGAAGGGCGATGGTGCGGAGAAGGCATTCATCGAGCTACTGGGCGCTGAGAAGCTTCTCGACGAGAAGCGCACCAAGCGTGCCGAGGCGCGCGAGAAGCGCCGCGAGGAGATGGAGAAGGCCATGGCCGAGCAGACCCCGGCCGAGGATAAGGCCGGCGAGTAGTCTTCCCAAATACATCGAGTGGAAACAAAACGCACCCAGGCCGGGTGCGTTTTTGTTGTGCGCATATGCGTTCGGAACAAAAAGAAGGGAGGCGATCTCTATGATCGACTCCCGGCACTGAGGGAGGCCAGTGCCTTGAATACATTCGCAGACGTTCGACGTTGCCATTTCCCCGGGACCAATCTGCTTCTTCGTAGCAGTTTCCCTTTAGACAAACGTTCGCCTGGACTCAGAAAATATCGCGACGATCACACACGATCCCGCTGACGATTGTCAAGCAAATGATCGTTTCCACCTCATTTCGTCATTCTCGTGTCCCGGAGCGGGGGACAGAACAGGTGGGGGAACATGGCCGATTGCGATTCAGTAGCGGGATGGAGGAACGGCACGGGCCGCCGGCCCCGGTGCGGGAACAAAGTGGTCGCCGGGGAAGCGCGGGATGCCGAAATGTCCCCGCAGATGAAGCAGGTCCACTGGGCTGAGGTTGCCGGAGAAGGCGATCAGGTTGAGATTCGTCGAGTTCTGGAAGAGCACAACTGCTCCGGTCGCCTGCATGTGGTGGAAGCTGATCCAGAGGTCGGTTGCACCATCGGAGGAGCCCGGGTGCGCAGTGACCAGGTGCTGCCAGCCCAGGGCGCTGTACTGCTGTCGCACAGCATTCAGTAGCCGGGGATCGTACATGCCGGGTGCGGCGTAGTGATAGCTGTGCACGGAGATGCCGTCCAGCCGGCTCATGGCATCGGCCAGACCGGGATCGCCCGGGCCCTGCCCATATTCCGCTGGCCAATCGCAGCATCGAGCGGTCGAAGGTGAAATCTGTGTGGAAGGCGGCGGTGCGGCCCAGTGCCTCCATGCCCTGCGGAACCCAGTTGAGCGAGTTGCTGCCGGAGGGCGGGTAGGCCGGGGCGCTTTGCTGCGGATAGGGCTGCTGCCCCGACTGCGGGGCATATTGGTCGCTATTCTGCTGATTCTCCTGCGAATAGGGAGAGGGTTTCTGCGGCGCCTGCTGATTCTGTTGCTGGTCCGGCGTGGACTGGCCGCTGTATTCCTGCTGGTCCGCCTGATCCGGAGGCGCGGTGTGGGGCGCGTTGTCCCCGGAAGCCGGCGGAGGCGGCGGATAGTTGGGGTAGACAGGCTGTTGCGCCAGCACAGGGATGGCGACGGAGAGCAGGGCGGCGGCAAATACGGCGCGACGAGCCATAGTTCTAATGAGAACGCAGGCGAGGGGGGAAAGTTGCGCCGGAACGGGAATATCGGCGACGGCGAGGACTGGCGTTCTGGCCAGCAAACTACAGGTTCTTCGCTGCGCTCAGGATGACAGCCTATTCGTGTCGCTCACAGCCGCTGGGCGAGCATGTTTCCCTGGCGCCTCTATTCCACGTGGTAGTTAGGGGCCTCGCGGGTGATGATGACGTCGTGAACGTGGGACTCGCGCAGACCGGCATTCGAGATGCGGATAAAGCGGGCGTTTTTCTGAAGTTCTTCGATGGTGCCGCAGCCCAGGTAGCCCATGCCGGAGCGCAATCCGCCGACTAGCTGGTAGACCATGGATTCCAGCGGTCCGCGATGGGGCACGCGGCCTTCGATCCCCTCCGGGACAAACTTGGCCAGGCGGTTCTGCGTGGCGCGCTCGCGCTGGACGACATCGCCCTGCAGCCGAGCCTCGGGCGCATCCAGGTCGCGGGAGCTCTGGAAGTAGCGCTCGCCGGAACCCTGCGCCATGGCGGAAAGTGAGCCCATGCCGCGATAGGTCTTGAAGGAGCGGCCCTGGTAGAGGATGGTCTCGCCCGGGACTTTCGTCCACGCCGGCGAAGAGCGAGCCGATCATGACCGACGACGCGCCCGCGGCGATGGCTTTGGTGACGTCACCGGAATACTTGATGCCGCCGTCGGCGATGACTGGAATCTTGCGCTCCCGGGCGGCGCGGAAGCACTCGGAGATGGCGGTGATCTGCGGCATGCCGGCGCCGGTGACCATGCGGGTGGTGCAGATGGAGCCAGGACCGATGCCGACCTTGACCGCGTCCGCACCTGCATCCATCAGGGCAATGGCGCCCTCATACGTGGCGACGTTGCCGACCAGCAGATCGGTCTCCGGGAAGCGCTTCTTCACCGGCGAACGGCCTCGAGGACACGCGCGAGGAGTGACCGTGCGCGGAGTCGATGGAGAGTGCGTCTACGCGGCTACTTGATCAGTTCCGCGGCACGTTCCAGGAAATCGCCGGTGGCGCCGATGGCGGCGCCGACGCGCAGGCGTCCCTGCGCATCCTTGGCGGCATTGGGATATTTGAGTTTTTTCTGGATGTCCTTGACCGTGATCAGGCCCTTCAGCTCGTAGTCGCCGTTGACCACCAGCAGTTTCTCCACCCGATGCTGGTGCAGGATGAGCTCTGCCTCCTCCAGGGTGGTGCCGACGGCAACCGTGATCAGGTTCTCCTTCGTCATCACATCGCCTACCGGGATGTCGGTGCGGGTCTCGAAGCGCAGATCGCGGTTGGTCAGGATGCCGACCAGCCGCTTGCCCTGGGTCACCGGCACGCCGGAGATCTTGTAGCGGCGCATGACGTCCAGTGCATCCGAGATGAGCTGCTCCGGTCCGACGGTGACCGGATCGACGATCATGCCGCTCTCCGAGCGCTTTACCTTATCCACTTCGCCGGATTGCTGTTCGATGGACAGATTGCGGTGGATAATGCCGATGCCACCCTGCTGCGCCATGGCGATGGCCAGGCGTGACTCGGTCACCGTATCCATAGCGGCGGAGAGCAGCGGCGTGTTCAGGGAGATGCGCTGTGTAAGTCGGGTCTGGGTTGAGACTTGGGCAGGAACGACTTCGCTATAAGCAGGAACGAGGAGGACGTCGTCGAAGGTCAGTGCTTCCGGTACGGTGCTCTCAATCATAAGTGTCTTAGATAGTGCTAAGGACACCGTGGCCGGGTGGTCTGCGTTCGTTTCAGGAGGGACGAAGACAGCGGCGGATGTCTTCGTCCCATTGTAGCGCGGGTTGCGCCTGGGGAGATTTTCGGAACCCAGCCGCGCGATCCGCCGTATGGCAGCACAGGAGTTCTGCGGCTGAAAGTGTGGGGAGGCGAAGGTGACGGTTCGACTTGCGCGATGGAGTTGGTTGCTGCTGGTGCTGTGCGGCATGGCAGCGGTCGTGCACGCGGAGAACAACAACTGCGGCGATCCGCCCGATCCCAGCCACTACATCGCCCAGAGCGGAGACACAGAGGATGCTCAGCACTTTGCGGTTGACCGGACTTTCACCGGCCAAGGCAAGCTGGAATTCAATATGTGCTCGGGTGAGTTGCGTATCGAGCGCGGTCACGGCGACAAGCTGAGGTTGCATATCGAGACGCGCGGCACGCCCTCGCGGAAGATGCGCGCATACGTGAAGACGCTCGATGTGGCGGCCGACCACGCGACCATCAGCCTGCAATTCCCCTACAAAGCGCATGCCGTCGTAGTGCTGGAGCTACCGTCTTCTGGCTCCCTAAGGAGCGAGATCAATCTGGGCGCCGGCAAGTTCTACTTCGATGTCGACGGCGTCAAGGGCGATCGCCAGCTGGATGTAGGGGCGGGCGAAGCCCATCTCGCGATGGCGGGCGATCGCGGCTACGCCAGCTTCGAAGTGAACGTGGGGATGGGAAGCTTTCACGATCACCGGCCGGGCGGCGTCAGCTCGCATTTCATCATCAGCCGTCAATACCAGGGCAAGGGCGAAGGCAGCCTGCAAGTGAATGTGGGAGCGGGCTCCCTCGACATCGATCGGGAAAATGGAGAGACGATATGAGTCGCTGCGCGCGCTTCTGCTGGATCGCACTATGCGTCCTGATGCTTGTCAGCTTACGGCCGGCATTGGCGGAGGACTTCGCTCCGGTGGTGCGCGAGGCGTCCTTCGCTGCCGGCGGGGTGGTGATCCTCGATGCCAACGTCGGCGATGTGCGGGTGATGCCGACCGACCATGAGGGCAAGCTGCGCCTGGTGATCACCTCGCGCAAGGCCGATGATGCAACGGCTGCTCCGCATTGGATTCGCGAGTTTGCGGTGAATGGATCGCAGGCAAAGATCGTGCTGGAAATGCCGAAGCACGGCGAGCACAACTTCGACGTGACCCTCTACGTGCCGAAACAGAGCGACCTGCGCTTGAACCTGGAGGTCGGCGATCTCACCATCACGGGCATCTCCGGCAACACCGATGCCGAAGTAGGTGTGGGCGATCTGAAGATGACGGTTCCCAACCCACATGCCTACCGTGCCGTGGCCATGTCAGTGCACATCGGGGATGTGCATGCGGGGGCATTTGGGCTTGAGCCCTCCGGCTTTCTGGGCAAGAGCGTGGAGCGGGAGTTCGGCGCGGGCCAATACCGGCTGAAGCTGCACACCGGCATCGGCGACGTGAGCTGTACTGCGGATGGCGTCTAGTCGACGTCAGACATCGGCAGACCATTTCTTGTGCTGCTGTGTTCGTCTCTGCTGTCGTCTTCGGCTTGCTGTACGATGAGCAGCGTTCATTTCAGAAACAAATGAGGGAAGATTGCAGATGAAGACGCGCGTCGGGCTGGGAAGCGTTGCGACTGTAGCGGTACTGCTGAGTGGTGCAGGGATACATGCGCAGGAGGCGCCACGCCACGCCTACGTCCGCGTTGTCGTCGGCAAGGATATTCCAGCGCCGCTGAGCGGCCGCCTGTTAGTCTTCGCAGAAAACGCTGCCGCCGCCGGGGAAAAAGACGAACACGAGCCCGACGCCAAGAAGAAGGTCGACATCAGCGAATTCCACCCCACCAACACGTCGGTGGCTGCGGTCGAAATCCACGATGTAGCGCCGGGCAGCGCGGTCGAGGTGGATCTCGATCGTGTGGCGTTTCCCGCGGCGTTCTCGACCCTTCCGCAGGCCGATTACGAGCTGCAGGCCGTGATCGACCAGGACCATAATTACAACTACGGCGGTCGCGATCCGGAAGACTGGGAAAGCGAGGTTGTCCAGGCGAAGGCCTGGGAACCGGGTGTGGGCAGCGAGCCCGTCCTGACGCTCACGGAGCATCCGGAGCCCAGCCGCCGCGCCGCAATGAGTGCCAAGGCGATGGCGGAAGTGAAACCAGGCGAGGTCGAAAAGGTGGAGTTTCCGAGTCCCATGCTGACAAAGTTCTGGGGCAAGCCGACCTTCATCCGCGGCTGGGTGATGTTGCCGCCGGGCTACGACGCGCATGCGAAGAAGACCTACCCGACGCTCTACTGGACGCACGGCTTCGGCGGCAACATGGGCTACTCGCTGATTTCGGGGTTGGGGCTGCGCAAGGCCATGGTGGAGCACAAGGCGCCGCCGATGATCTGCGTGATGCTGGATGAATCGCTGCCCGAGGGCACGCATGAGTTTGCCGATTCGGTGAACAACGGGCCGTGGGGCGCCGCGCTAACCAGCGAGTTCATCCCCTGGCTGGAAGCGAAGTACCGCATGGATGCGCGACCCAAGGGACGCTTCCTGAACGGCCATTCCAGCGGCGGCTGGGCCACGCTGCAGCTTCAGGTGAACTATCCACAGGTCTTCGGCGGCACCTGGTCCACCTCGCCGGACCCGAGCGACTTCCATAACTTCACTGGCCCGGACCTCTACGCAGCGCACGCAAATCTCTACCGCAAGCCGGATGGCAGTTCGTGGCCGATTATGCGCGACAAGGGGCAGGTGCAGGCGACGATGGAGCAGCTGGCGAAGCTCGAAGCGGTGCTTGGACCCTATGGCGGACAGATGAGTTCGTTCGAGTGGGTCTTTTCGCCCAAAGGGCCGAGCGGCGCGCCGGAGCCGATGTTCGATCGCGTGACCGGCGATGTTGATCCGCAGGTGGTTGCGTACTGGCATGACCACTACGATCTTGCGCACCTGACGGAAGAGCACTGGGCGAAGAATGGCGATCTGCTCAAAGGGCGGATTCATCTATTCGTCGGCACGGCGGATACGTTTTATCTAGATGGCTCAGCGCACCTGTTCGAGGCGCGGCTGAACAAGCTCGGCGCCGATCCGCACTTCACTTACATCCCGGACCGGACACACTTCGATCTGTACAAGATCGGCGACGACCGCATGGGGCTGACGTGGCAGATCATGTCGCAGATGTATGGCGTTGCGCGGCCCGGAGTGGAGTGGAAGACGGTGAAATAAAGCATTGCCTTTCGCAAACGGCGATGTCCCGTATCCGTCCAACCGGCGTAGGATGCTCGCGGGTGACGCCAATGTTCAGAGGGCGATACATCGCTGTGGTGGCGGCGGCGGGAGTGCTGCTGGCATCGTTCACGTTCGCGAAGGACAAGCCGAAGTCCACCCTGCCCGCGTACGTGCTGCAGGCGCAGACGGTCTCCGTCCTGATCGATCCGGATGCGGGTGTTTCGCTGGATGATCCACGGGCGAACGAAGTGGCGCAGAGGGATGTGGAGACAGCGCTGCTGAACTGGGGGCGGTTTCGGCCCCTCCTGATGGGCCAACAAGGGGGCACAGCCCAGAATGCGGACCTAGTGATCGTCGTTCGCCGTGGAACCGGGAAGGTGGCGAGCGGCACGGTTCATGACCCGCGACAGGGCCGGCGGCCAGTGGCAATCGATCCCACGGATACTGGGATCGATGTTGGCATGCAGCGCGGCCAGCCGCCTCCCTATGCAGACGACACTCCGAATGCGTCACAGGGGGCTTCTATCCCATCCCAGAACGGGCCAATGACCGAAGACAGAGCTCGCCCGCAGGCCGAGATCGGCACTTCCGAGGACAGCTTCCTGGTATATCGAGGGCGTAGTGAGAATCCGCTGGATGGGTCTCCGGTCTGGAGATATGAGGCAAAGAACGCGCTCAAGCCTCACACTGTGCCGGCGGTGGATGTCTTTCGGAAGGCCGTGGACGAGGCCGAGCGGGCCGCAGCCAAACAGCCCTGAAGCCTGTTGGCAACGGGGCGTTAGCGGCGTATCATAGCAATAGACGCGTTTGCTCCGTACGTGATGGCACCGGCGGAGGAGATGGGTGGGCGAAAGCCCACCTTTTTGTTGCAGCAAACGTGTTGCGGGCGGCGGATGGCGGTAGATCTGGAAAAAATTCGTGCGACGGCAGAGCGCGTAGCGTCCAGCTATGGGCTGGAGGCGGTCGATGTCGAATTTGTTGGCGGCGGCAAGCACCGGGTGTTGCGGGTATCGATCGAAAAGGACGCCGCGGGGCGAGCTCGGCTGGCTGCGGAAGCCAAGGCTGCCGCGGAACGAGGCACGGACGACGAAGGCACGGTTCCGGCGGCGGTGCTGCGCGGGGAGCTGAGCACGGAGCATCTCTCGGGCGTGACGCACGAGGACTGCGAGCGCTTCAGCCATGACTTCGGCACGGTGATCGAGGTCGAGGACCTGGTTCCGGGAGCCGAGTATCTGTTGGAGGTTTCGTCGCCGGGGCTGGATCGCAAGCTGAGCCGACCCGCGGACTACGAGCGCTTTCGCGGCAGCCTGGTGAAGCTGCAGACCTTTCAGCCGGTGGCAGGCAACCGTCACTGGCAGGGGCGGCTGACGGCAATCGACCTGAATGCAGCAAATGGGGGCAGGATCACGCTGGACCGTTCTGCCATCCAAGCGAAGGGGAAGGCAAAGAAAGCGGCAAGCGGCGATGCGCTGGTCGAGATTGAGTTGGCCAACATCGAGAAGGCGCAGCTTATTCCCGAGCTGTAAACGAAGCCGGGGCTGTAAAGAAATCAGCCGAGCAGAACGAATGGCCGCGTGACGTTGCACCGCGGCGCGAGATTGAACGAGAGAAGGATAGAGAGAGATGGCGAGTCAGCTTTATCAGGTAATCGAAGGATTGAGCCGCGACAAGGGGATTGACCCGCAGATCGTGGTGACCGCGGTCGAGGATGCGATCGCTCTGGCGACGCGCAAGTACTACAAGACGCAGGAAAACATGCGCGCGGAGCTGGACAAGGAGACGGGCGAGATTCGCGCGTACGTGTACAAGACGGTGACCGCGACCGACGACGAGATCGAAGACGACCTGAACCAGATTGCGCTCGAAGAGGCGAAGGAACTGGCGCCTGACGTCGAAGTGGGCGGCGAGATCCGCTACTACAAACCCACCGATGTGCTGGGCCGCATCGCCGCGCAGATGGCGAAGCAGGTGATCTTCCAGAAGGTGCGCGAGGCGGAACGCGACACGGTCTTCAACGAGTACGCGCATCGCACGGGCGAAGTGTTGACGGCGATGGTGAAGCGGCTGGAGCTGCAGGACGTGATCTTCGACCTGGGCAAGGCCGAGGCGCGCATGCCGCGCCGCGAGCAGAGCCGGCTGGAGCAGTTCAGCGTGGGCGAGCGCGTGCGTGTCATCCTGCTGCGCGTGGACCGCGCCGCGAAGGGACCGCAGGTGGTGGTTTCGCGTGCCGCGCCGGAGCTGGTGCAGAGCCTCTTCCAGAGCGAGGTCCCGGAGATCTACGACGGCACGGTCGGCGTGCGCGCGATCGCGCGTGAGGCGGGCGAGCGGACCAAGATCGCCGTGCAGTCACGCGATAAGGATGTCGATCCGGTGGGCGCATGCGTCGGCATGAAAGGCATGCGCGTGCAGTCCATCATCCGCGAGCTGCGCGGGGAGAAGATCGACATCATCGAGTTCTCCGATGAGGTGACCACCTTCGCCGAGAAGGCGCTGCAGCCGGCCAAAGTGAGCCGCGTCAGCATCACCGATCTGACCGAAAAGCAGCTTGAGGTCATCGTCGATGACACACAGCTCTCGCTCGCCATCGGCAAGAAGGGGCAGAATGTGCGGCTGGCCGCGAAGCTGCTGGGCTGGAAGATCGACATCAAGAGCGAGGAAGAGAAGCGCCAGGAGGTCGAGCAGCAGATGCAGGCACTGAGCGGCGGTCCGTCGACGCCGATCGAGCAGGTGACCGAGCTGGGCGAGGCGATTATCCAGAAGCTGGTGGCCGCCGGCATCACGACGGTTGAGTCGCTGGCTGACATGACGCCGGAGCAATTGGAGGAGATCCCAGGCATCGGCGAAAAGACCCTGGAAAAGATTTCGACCGCGGTGCGCCATTACTTCGGCCAGTACGATGAGGGCGAGGAGCGGCCCGAGGGCGTTGCATCTCTACCGGCAGAGGGAGAGGCACTGCAAACCGACAACGTTGATATTGACAACGCGACCGGCCAGACAGGAGAGGCTCTGGTAGGGCAGCGGCCAGGCGGGGATGACCTGGTGGAAGCGGCTGTGCTCGACCGCGAGGATGTCGTCACCGGCGCTGGCGAGGACAACGAACGGGCGCCGAGCCGGGCCGATCTTGAGGCATTGGAGGCCGACGCGACGCTGGACGAAGAGCGGGCGAAGTCCGATGCCGAGCTGGGCGAGGAGCTGGATGCCCTGCAGGTGGACGACGAGGATGGAGGCGATGAGGACCCGGATACCCGGGATAGCTCGGGCCGAGTCGTCGACGAGATTGCCAGGGAGCGGATAGAGGAGCTTACCGAGTCCGGCCGCGATGCCGGCGAGGTGGGGGTTCTGCCGCAGGATGCCGGCAACGACGACACCAGCGCCCGGCTGCGGCGTCAAAATCCGGCCAAGAGCCCGCTTCCAGGTGGGGAGGCAGAGGAAGAGACAGTGCTTCCCGATGCCCGCCCGCAGAGCGACGACGAAGGTGTGTAACGGTAACCGCGCCTCATCCTCGATCTTTGTGCTGCGCATCTTCACATCGGCGCAGCACGAATTTCCGGTTTTCAGGCGATAATCAAATGGGACGGCATGTGAACCCGGCAGACCAAGAGGTTGCTATGAACAGCTGAGGGGCGACAGGCAGAGTGCCACGTAAAGGGACGGATGAGTAAAGTTCGCATCAACGATTTAGCAAGAGAACTCGAAGTCAAGAGCAAAGCGATCCTGGACGCATTGCGTGAGGTTGGAGTGACCGACCCGAAGACGCATTCCAGCTCGCTCGAACTGGACGAAGCGCAGCGTGTGCGCGCGCATTTCCAGCGTGGGAGCAGCCGCAACGGCTCAGCCGCGGCGAAGGGCGAGAGCGGCGGCCCCCAGAAGATCGACTGGTCGCGGGTGTCGAAGCCCGGCGATGTTCTCAAAGCGATCCAGCAGCGTAAAGAAGAGGCGGAGCGGCCAGCGCCACGGCCGCAGGCTACGCCGCCTGCCAAGGCCGCCGAGCCACCTGCGCCGATTGCTGCTTCGGCAGCACCTGCGGCAGCGCCGGCCGCGAGCGCACCTGCTGCCCCGCCCAAGGTTGAGCCGCCGGCTCCGCGACGCATTGTTGTGCCTCAGCCGCGACAGGCACCGCCGATCGTGACTGCGCCCCCGCCACAGGTTCCGGCTATTGCTGCGAAGCCGCCCGCCGGTCCCGTGGTAGCTCGTCCTCCAGTGACGGCCGCTCCGCCGGCTGCAGTACCCACAGCGCCGCGTCCAGCCATCGCCTCGGCTCCGCCGGTAAATCCAGTGGCCGCACGTCCTGTTGCAGCACCTCCGCCAGCACCAGCAGCAACAACCAGCGCCGCACCAGCTCCTCCGCCCGCAGCGGTTGCTCCGCCTGCGCCGCCGGTTGCGGCTGCACCAGAAGCGCCAGAGGTCTCAGCCGCAGCGGCCCCGCCGATCAGGCGGGTCATCATGCCACAGACCGGCCCGCGGCCGGTCTACAGTGCACCGCCGCCGCGTCCTATTGCACCGCAGGCTCCAAGCGGGCCCGCTGGTTCGGGCGGCGTCATTCAGCGCGGCCGACCCATCTTCCAGCGTCCCGGAGGGCCAGCTGGCTACCCGCAGCGTTCCGGCGCTCCCGCAGGCGCAGGCGCGCCCGGCGGCTTCCCAGCAGGACGCCGGCCCATGCACCCCACGCGCTCTGCGCCCACAGGCGCTCCGGGCGGCCGTCCGGGCTTTGGTCCGCGACCGGGTGGTCCCGGTGGCCGTCCCGGCTTCGGCCAGCGACCCGGTGGTCCCCCTGGGCCCGGCGGCGGACTCATGCCGCCTCCCGGCGAAGCACCGCGTCCGCAGCGTCCGAGTGGCCCGCCACGCGGCCGTGGACGCCAGCAGTATCCAAAGACCAAAGAAGGCCCGATGAAGGGCTTCGCTCCGCCATCGCGTTTCGGTGGAGCGCAGATTCCGCAGGAACCGCTGCCCATCACCCGCACCATCACGGTGAGCGAGGGAATCAGCGTGAAGGACCTGGCGGAGAAGCTCGGCGTGCGCGGCAAGGATCTGATTGCGACCTTGCTGATGCGCGGCGTGCTGGTCACGGTGAACCAGTCGCTCGATGCGGAACTGGTGAAGGATGTGGCGCGTCAATTCGGCGCGGACGCGACCATCATCAGCTTCGAAGACGAGATGGCGAACGAGGCGCTCGAAACGCTCCTCGGAACCGAGCACGTCGGCGAGATCGAAGTGACGCGTTCGCCGGTAGTCACGGTGATGGGCCACGTCGATCACGGCAAGACTTCGCTGCTCGACGCAATTCGCGAAACGGATGTCGCGGCCGGTGAGGCCGGCGGCATCACGCAGCACATCGGCGCATACAAGGTCCGCATCACCAAGCAGGATTCCCCTGCCTTTGGCCGTGAGATTGTGTTCCTCGATACGCCGGGCCACGAGGCATTCACCCGCATGCGTGCGCGCGGCGCGAAGGTGACGGACATCGTCGTCATCGTGGTTGCAGCGGACGACGGCGTGATGCCGCAGACGCTCGAAGCGATCGACCACGCCAAGGCGGCGAATGTGCCGATGATCGTGGCGGTGAACAAGATCGACAAGCCGGAGGCGCAGCCGGACCGCGTGAAGCAGCAGTTGGGCGATCGCGGGCTGGTTCCTGAGGCGTGGGGCGGCTCGACCGTCTTCGTCGATGTATCGGCGAAGAAGCGGCTGAACCTGGACCTGCTGCTCGAAATGATCTGCCTCACGGCCGACCTCGGCGACCTGAAGGCGACGCCCGATCGCTCCGGTCTGGGCACGGTGCTCGAAGCCAAGCTCGATCGCGGCCGCGGCGTCGTCGCGAGCGTGCTGGTGCAGAACGGCACACTGCGTAACAGCGACAGCTTCATCGTAGGCAACACCTTTGGCAAGGTCCGCGCCATGTTTGACGATCGCGGCCGGTCGATCGACGAGGCTGGGCCGTCGACTCCGGTCGAGATTCTGGGCCTCGAAGGTATGCCGGATGCGGGCGACAACTTCCTGGTCGTCGCGGATCGCGACAAGGCGAAGGGCATTGCGCAATACCGCAAGATGAAGGAGCGCGAGTCCCAACTGTCGAAGAGTTCGCGTGTCTCGCTCGAAGGCCTTGCAGAGCAGATCAAGCAGGCCGGCGTGAAGGACCTGCCACTCATCCTCAAGGGCGATGTGCAGGGCTCCGTGCAGGTGCTCTCCGATTCGCTCAGCAAGATGTCGACCGAGAAGGTGCGGATCAAGATTCTCCACACCGGCGTCGGCGCCATCACGGAGAGCGATATCCTGCTGGCATCAGCATCGAACGCGATCGTGATCGGCTTCAACGTACGGCCGGAGCGCAAGGCCGCGGATCTGGCCGAGCAGGAGGGCGTGGAGATCCGGCTGCACTCGATCATTTACGAGCTGCAGGACGAGATCACCAAGGCGATGCTGGGGCTGCTCGATCCGGTCTTCAAGGAGAGCTATCAGGGCCGCGCGCTGGTGCAGGAGGTCTTCCGCATTCCGAAGGTGGGCACCATTGCCGGCTGCCGCGTCACCGATGGCTCCATCCGTCGCGACGCAGAAGTCCGCGTGATGCGTGGCGGCGAGCAGGTCTTCAAGGGCAAGCTCGCATCGCTCAAGCGCTTCAAGGACGATGCGCGCGAGGTCACCAACGGCATGGAGTGCGGCATGGGATTTGCTGGCTTCAGCGATGTGCAGCAGGGCGACCAGATCGAGGCCTTCGTGACCGAGAAGGTTGCGGCGGAGCTAACGGCGCGCTAACCGTAACCGCAGAACGCAGAAAAGCCCGGCTATCCGCCGGGCTTTTCTGCTTGAAGCTTGTGGTCACCTAATTTGATACATCCAAGGCGGCCTGTTCTATCGAGCGACTGCCTCTGCATTGCTGAAGAGTCTCAAGCGTGACTTGACCACTTCGCGTACGGATTCGACGACCGGTGGGAGAATTTTGTAGGGAACAACCTCGTCGGGTTTGGCGGCCAGGCTGTCCTGCAGACCGCGCCGCCATGCAACTCGCAGCTCTGTATTGATGTGGACAATGGTGATGCCGGCGGCGATGGCTCTGCGAAAATCGTCGTCTTCGGTTCCCGACCCGCCATGAAGAGTCAATGGCACTCCGGTTGCCGCTTTGATAGCGGCGATCCGCTCTATATTCAGCTGTTGCTTCGAGTCACCCCGCACCATGCTTCTCGACATGCCGTGCATGCTTCCGACGGCTGGAGCGAGAATGTCAATGCCCGTCTCTTCGACAAACTGTCGCGCCTCTTCCGGAGTTGTCAGCCTTTGCGATGGGTCAGGCATCGATTCATGAATTTCGGAGCCACTGCCAATATCTCCAATCTCCCCCTCTACCAGAATGGAAGGCTGGATTGCTTTGAGCGCCGCCACAGCTTCTCGCGTTTGCCGGACGTTCTGTTCAAGCGGCAGGGCGGAGAGGTCGAAAACAATCGAGTCGAACCCTGCCTTTGCGACCTCCTCCGCGCCTGCGCGGGAGTGCGTATGGTCCGCATTGAGAAAGATGGGGAAGTCAAACTCATCGCGCAGACTCTTCACCAGAGCTGCGATCTGGCGGACTCCCATAAAGGCCCGTTCACCCTCGGACGCGCCAACGATCACTGGCACATGTACGTCCTGCGCAGCAGTAAACACTGCTTTCAGCAGAACGAGGTCAGAGACGTTGAAATGCCCGATAGCTTCACCACGTATTCCCGCCTGGCGCAAGACATCCCGCAGCGTTTGCATACAAAAACCTCCTTCGCCGTCAGAATTTGTGAGCCGGACCGCGATCACATTCCCGGATTCCATGCATAGGCAAGTTTAGTCGACTCACATTGATATTTGGATGAATGGCAGGACGATCCGGATCATTGCTTTGTCGCAGCCGCGGCCGGTGCCAGCGGCTTCACAATGTCATCCAGCAGGTCAGGCGCGCTTGGGTCCCGCTCCAGGTGCGGATACCTTTCACCCTCGTGATAGTCGATCTTCAGGGTGCGGAAGTGGTTGTCGCTGGAGACGATGAACTCGATGGGCTCGCTGGTCCCCTTGGCCCTCTTCAACGCGTCCTTGAAGCCATCATCGGAGTAGCCAATGCCGTTGACCGCGATGACCTTCCACTGCGGGGCGAAGCCGGCCCTCTCCGCATCAGAGAACATCTTGACGTCGCTGATGGTGCCGTCCTTGGTGAGACTCAGGCCGACGGAGAAATAGGCGTCCACGCCACCGCGAAGGCCCAGTGCAGCCTTCTCGAACTTCGTCGGCTGATCTTCGTAGACCAGCTTGTAGCCGCCATGCTCGATGCCGCCGAGCGGTGCGTGGTTCGCATGCGAGGTGAGGCGCTCGGTCAGGAAGCCGCGCCAGTCGTAGGCGACCACGGAGTTGAGGTCGTTCACGAGGTCGTCGAAGGTGTAGGGAACGACCTTCGCCGGTGTGTTGCCGCCCAGTGCCAGGAACTTGATGCAGAAGTCGTTCAGCGATTTCTGGCCATGCGTGAGCTGGCGGATGGTGGTGTCGGCGTCGAGCCACAGCAGCTCGCCTTCGGGGTAGTAGTCCTGGCTGCGGCGCCAGTTGCTGTAGTTCTCCGTGTTGCCGCGCAGGGTCTGTGCCGCAATCGCGGTGTCTTCCAGGTCGCGCCAGGTGCGGCCGGGCTTCTGATCTAGGGATGCCGCCGTCAACCCCAGCGCCTCCTTGTACTGCTCCGGTGTCCACAGGCCGCTGCGCGTCGCCAGCACGCCGCCCCAATATTGCGTCATGCCCTCATAGACCCACAGCAGATCGCCGCGTTGTGGCGTGGCGTAGTCGGGCGTCGCCAGCCCGATGGGCCGGCGGTATTTGCCGTTCCATGAGTGCGTGAACTCATGCGGCAGCAAATCGGCGTCGAGCATCGCCCTCGATTCATCGGAAAGGCCCTTTTCCGGCAGACCGTTGTCGCTGGATTGATGATGCTCCAGGCCCTCGCCACGGACGTTGTCGCTGAGGGAGAGGATGAAGTGGTAGGTCTCGTAATGGTGCGACTGATACAGTGCGGAGGCTTCACGCACCAGCCGCGAAAACGAGTCGAGGATCGCCGGCTTGATCTCGACATCTTCGGGCGCTTCGCCTGCTACGTCGAGATAGTGCTTCGGCGTGATCTCCGGCGCCAGTGGAATCTCGCGGAAGTAGCGGCCGGTGATGAGTGGCGAATCGACCAGTGTGTAGACCGAAACGGTTTGGAAGCTGGTCTCGTTACTCGATTGAGTGGGGCCGGGCTGCTGCGTCGGCGTCAGCGCGCTGCCTGACTTCCAGCCATCGGGCACGGTGACGCTGGGGGTGATGGGAATGTCAGCCACCGGGATGTGCGCCGGATAAAGCACGACGGAGTTCCACTCCAGCACGGCCATGTTCGCGCTGGTGGCATCGTCCTCATCGGAGCCGGTGCCGCCGGGCACTGCGAGGAAATCGTAAGAGACATCGAGCGAGGTCACTCCGTCGGGCACGGTGAGATGGATGCCATACATGTCCACCTCATCGCGCCGCCACGGGATGTCCTTGCCGTTGGCGCGGACGAACACACCGGCGAGATTGTCGATGGGGCCCGTGGGGCGATGGTCGCCGGGGATCCATTGCGGATATTCGAGTGTCAATGGGCCGGCCGAAACAGGGATCTGCTCGTGCGCGTGCAGGATGTGCCGCGGCGCATCGGTGAGATCGACGTGCAAAACGATCGGGTCACTCGGATGGGCGGGCTCCTTCGTCTGTGCGGCTTTGTGTTTGGCGGCGATTGCGGGAAGCGCGAGCGAGAAAACGAGCAGCAGAGAAAAGAAGCGGGAGAGCGCCTTGATCATGGAGAAGATAATACCGTCAACTTTACGGAGCCCTGCGCAGAAGCCGGCGATAGCGCTCCGGTGAGTAGCCAACGATCGCGCGAAAGTCGTGAATCAGGTGCGCCTGATCGCTATAACCAAGTTCGAGCGCAGTCTGCGCGCCATCCAAAGCCTCGCCCGCCTTCAACCGCTCAGCCAGATCGTGCAGGCGGTAGCGCCGAATGACCCACTTAGGCCCGGCGCCCACATATTGCCGAAAGAGCCTCTGCAGCGAGCGCACGCCGGTGCCTGTGCTGTGTGCGAGCTCTTCGACGGCGCGGATCTCCGGATGCTCCAGGATGAAGGTGACGAGCCGTGCTGCCAACGCGACATTTTCATCGTCCCCGGGCAGTTGCTTCCGCAGGAACGACGCTGCCGTGTCCATCTGTGCATCATCATCTTCGAGCGAGAGCATTGCCGATTCCCACCCCGCTGCCTCGCTGCCAAAGGCGGTTCCTATCGGGACTACGCGGTCGTTCAGCGTCGCAACCGGCCGGCCCAGGAAGGGACGAAAACCACCAGGCCGGAACTTGATGCCGAAGACGCGGGACTTTCCCTCCAGCAGCCGGGAGAACAATCGGGTGGTCACCCCCGCAATGCCGGAGCGGCCTGCTTCGAAGATGATGTGGACATTCGGATGGGGGAGTGTCTGCTGCCGGAAAGGCGGGCACCCGCGGAGATCCCAGCTCACGATCCAGAAATGCTCAATCCATGCCGCCAGGTCTTCCGGCGGACGGCGGCGCGCGTGCCGCATCTGCCCATCGAGTGGAGCCGGCATCAGCACGCCGCGCGCGCGGCCGACCTCAGGGTCGAAGACTTCCACGCAGTCGGACGGTGCAGATTGTCGCGTTTTTACAATCTCTGCCACGGGTGCTCTGTTTATCTTGCCTTCCAGAGAGGGACGAGACGATGACTGAACTTTATATTCGTCATTCAATGGATGTGGATGCTCCGGCAGCGACGCTCTGGCGGGTGCTGACCGAGCGAGCATTTATTGAGAAGTATATGTTCGGCTGTTATGCGGAAACCGACTGGCGGCCCGGCTCGCCACTGCTGTGGAAGGGCGCAGCCGATCATAAGCTCTATGTGAAAGGCCACATCCGGGAGATCGATCCGCCGCGCAGGCTGGTGTACACGGTCATCGATCCAAATGCGCCGATCGCGGATGTACCGGAGAATTATCTGGTGATGACGTATGAAGTGAAGGATCGCGGACCACGCCGGTGCACGCTCGAAATAGCCCAAGGCAACTTCGCGACCGTCGCCAACGGCACCGAGCGTTACCAGGATTCTCTGAACGGCGGCGACGGCATTCTTACGGCGATCAAGCAACTCGCGGAAGCAGAAGCTGCCAGGAGCGTGCCAGCGTAAGTCAGGCCGGTCGGGCAAGTCAACGCCGTTCCAGCGCGGCGCGGTCCCATCCGGCTTTGTCCGCTGCTGCGGCATACGTGGATTCAAGGAAGGCGCGGACCGTCTTTTCCGGCGATGGCTGCTTGCGGGCGTCGTTGTACCGCAGCAGGAATTCACCCATCGTGGTGTCGAAGTATGCAGCCGCGGGTTCCACTTTCGCGTTCGCCAGGTCGGCGGGCGACGGCGCCGCATAGCAGTAGAAGGCCGCTTCGCCGTAGCCGCCGTTGCCGGGCCAGAAGCCGGCACTGATCACTTCGTCCGAGTAGGCTTCGCGCGTGACGGCGTCGGCGCCGGGGCGCTCCGGCGCGCGCTTGCCGGAGAAGCGCGTCACCGCAAGATCGAAGCTGCCCCAGAAGAAATGTACGGGACTGATCTTGCCGATGAAGCCGGAGGAGAATTTCTGGAAGATCTGATCCACGCTTACCAGCACGCGCCAGAAGCGGTGCGCGTACTCCGGATCGTAGGAGGCGTGCTTCGTATCCAGATCGAAGCGGATGGGATCCTTGATCTCCACCGGCATGGGATGGATGCGTGCATCGACTCCCAGAAGCGTGAGGCATTGCTGAAACTCGAGATAGAACTCTGCTACCGTTTGCGCTCGCAGAGGGATGGATAACGTCGCGCCGGTGCTGAGCCGGAAGTGCAACTCGTGGCTGACGAAGTCAAACTCGATGTCCAGCATCTCGCCAGCGGTGGGCATCGCGGACGTGCTCAGTCCGCGGGCGCTGACGTAGAGCGGCACGTTCCACCAATGCGCCTGCATCGGACACAAGGTGAGCCGTACCTTGCCGACGATCTGCGTCCACATGTGCAGAGTGGAGGCGGTGCGCTCCCATGCGGACCAGTCCAACTCCGGCCATAGATTCGATTCTGCGGACATGCTGTACCTCGGAGGAACGACGCTATGTTCGCTGAAACGTGGTCTGACGGCAAGCCGGCGCGTACTAAAAGAGTGTCCGCAGCCGCGCGAGAATCGCATCCGAAGCCGCCGGCATGGGACCGGGCAGGGTGCAGCCGCTGGCGTTTTCGTGGCCGCCACCGCCGAGGCTTTCGGCTACGGCCGCGACGTTCACCGCACCCTTGCTGCGCAGGCTGAGCCGTACACGGTGATCGGGCAGCTCACGCAGGAAGACCGCAACTTCCACACCGGCGATGCCGATGGCGTAGTTCACGATGCCTTCGCAGTCCTCTTCCGCGGCGTGAGTGCGCTCCATGTCCGATGTTGTGACCCAGAGCCACGCAACGCGGCCGTCGCGCCGGAGATTCGCCAACGCCGCGCCCAGCAACAGCATCTTCGACATGGGGTTGGAGAAGTAGACATCCTGCGCGATGCGGGCGGGGCAAGCGCCGAGGCTGACCAGCTCATGGGCCAGTGAGAAGGTGTGCGTATCCGTGCCTTCGTAGCAGAACGATCCGGTATCGGTGAGCACGGCCATGTAGAGGCAGGTGGCCATCTCCGGGGTGATGCGCACCTCTGCCGCGCGGGCGAGGGTGAAGACCAGCTCGGCAACGGCGCAGGCATCGGTATCGATCCAGTTGAGGTGAGCGAAGTTGCGGCCGCTGGTGTGGTGATCAATGTTGATGAGGCGGCGTCCTTCGAGGCCTTTGAGACGGCTGCGCTCGATGCCATCGCACTCCAGGAGGATGACGAGGTCGAAGTTGCCTTCCACCCGCTGCCAATGCTGGATGCTCTGTGCGCAGGGCAGCCAGCGATAGATGAGCGGCACGCGGTCACTGAAGGCCATGGTCGCCGGCTTGCCAAGCTGTTCCAGCATCATGCCGCAGGCTAGCACCGCACCGACGGCGTCGCCATCCGGACGCGCATGCGCGGTCACCAGGATGCTCTGCGCATCATGAATCGCCTGGAGGATAGGACCGATTGCGGCGTCGCGGCGATGGTTATACGCAGCGCCTCGCCCACGCCTCCCGCTGTCTTCCAAGCGAGAGTCCGCAAGAGCGCCGACCAGCGCTGGATCGAGCTGCCGCGACATGGAGGCAGACTGCTTCATGCGCCTTTGCCGGCCTCCGAAGCGGGTGCGGGTGTCTGCTGCGAGGAGCTGCTGCCCTTACGGCGCCGGCGGCGGCCCAGCAGTTCGTCGATGCGGGCGGTCATCCGGTCCGTACGATCGAGGTGAAAGGTAAGCTCCGGCACATGACGGACGCCCATGCGTTCCAGCAGTTCATGCCGGATGAAGCCGCGCGCCGAGGCTAGCGCTTCCAGCATCGGCTCCTCATCTTCAGCGGGGCCGTCGTTTGCGACGTAGACCCGCGCGGATTTGCCGCCGACGTTCAGCACCACCTCTGTCACATGCGCGGAACCGATGCGCGGATCGGAGAGCTCTCCCTGGATCATGGTGCTGATCTCGTCGCGCAGGGTCTCGGCTACACGGCCTTGATGGTATTTGCGGGCGCGTTGCTCTGGCATGACGAACCTCCCGGGGTAAACCCAAAAGGATACCAGAGTGGAGGAAGGGACCAGCGCCTTTATGCGTTCAGACCAGCGGTGCCGCGGGTGGTCACGATTCGACGAAATCCCACCATGCGTCCCGGACTTCGGCTCCATGCTCGGCGGCGAGGCGGGTCGCGGCGCTTTCGACTTCCGCCATCAGTCCGCGAAGGTAGTCGCGCGAGGAGGAGACAGCCGCGATGCCGAGCGTCGCGCTCTGCCAGGTGACGGCTTCATCCAGTTCGGCAACGGAGATGTTGAAGCCCTGACGGAGCCGGTCCTTCATACTGCGCACCACCTGGCGGCGGTCTTTCAGAGAGCGCGAGAGCGGGATCGAGAGTTCGACGGTGAGGGCGGCGATGGCCATAAGCGAAGGCGAGTCAGGAGACGGGCTCACCGGGCGCAGGCTCGGTCGCCGGGAAGAACGGTGCAATCTGCTCACGGCGCGGCGGCGCCGAACAAGCGCTCACCACGATCAGGCAGAAGACGGAGGCGATGAGCGCAGGAAAGATAGCGTCCCGCTGGGCGAGTACCTGTGGCAGATGGTGATGGATAAAATCCGTGTCCCAGAAGACGGTGACGAATGTTCCCACGCCGATGGCAGAGACGGCGCCTGCGGCGTTGGCGCGACGCGAATAGAACGCCGCCAGCACCACCGGCGTGAGCGCGGCGGAGTAGATGGTGTAGGCGTAGAGCGTCTTCTGCAGAACGGATTGCGTGTGCAGCGCCTGATAGAGCGCCCATAGACCGAGACAAACGACCATGAGCCGCGAGACCAGAAGCACGGCGCGGTTGGAGGCATTGGGCGCGATGTAGCGAGAGAAGACGTCGTTGACGAGGTTGGTCGCGGGCGAGAAGAGATAGTTGTTGGCAGTGGAGATGATCTTGGCGAAGACCGCGCCCATCAGCAGCGGACCGAGCCACGCCGGCAGCCCATGCAACGCAGACCACGCGATGATCTCGCGCGGGTGCTCATGCACCTCGCCGGTGGGGAAGACGACCGAGGCGACAACAGCCAGCGCGACGATAACGGATTCGAGAATGACCGTGCCGATGACCCAACCAACGACTGCCTGGCGCGCAGCTTTCTCCGATTTGGCAGAGAAGAACTTTTGATACATGGACTGGTTGCCGAGCATGAGCAGCATGGTGGGCAGAAAGAGCTCGAGCGCCTGGATGAGATTGAAATCGCCCAACACCTGAAAGTGGGTTGCCGGCAGGGCCGCGTGCACGCCATGCCAGCCGCCGGCGCGATGCATCAAGAAGGGTAGCGCGAGGATCAATGTAACGGTGGCGAGCATGCCGATCAGTACGTCCATGTAGGCCACGGACGACATGCCGGCGATGGCGGTGAAAACGATGACGAAGGCAGCGATCAGATACTTGCCGCCATCTGACGAGATCGAACCGGGGAAGACCATATGCAGGATGTCGCCGCCGCCGATGAGCTGATAGCTGGTAATGGCGGTGTATGTGAACAGCACGGCGATGACGCCCAGCACGCGCGCCATCTGGTTGTAGCGGACCTCCAGCAGATCAGGAATGGTGAATTGCGCGAACTTGCGTGCGCGCGGCGCGATGAAGTAGATGAGCGCGAGTCCCGCCCAACCGCCGCCGGCTTGCCACAGGGCTGCGAAGCCGTGTTTGTAGGCATTCTCCGCGCCACCCAGCAGCGAGCCGGAGCCGATCCATGATGACAGCAGGGTGAAGACAAGAACGAACGCCGGCAGCGAGCGACCAGCCACCAGGTAGTCGGCCTTGGTATGCGTCTTGCTCAGGCGCGAGATGGAGACGGTGAGTAGACCGAGAACGATAGCGGCGAGAACGCCGGCATAGAGATGATTCATGGGCTCGGAGAAGCCTTTCGGGTCACGAGCGATGCTACATGAAGGGGCAGCATCTAGGAGTTGCTGTAAACGCGTGCGCCGAAGAGCGCGGTGCCGAGGCGGATCTCGGTTGCGCCCTCTTCGATGGCTACGGCGTAGTCGTGGGTCATGCCCATGGAGAGCGTGTTGAGCTGCAACTTGGGATGCCGTTGCGCGTATGCGTCGCGCAGCTCACGCAACTGGCGAAAATAGGGGCGCACGGCTTCGGCATCGCGCAGATACGGCGGCACGGTCATCAGTCCGCGCGCGTTCAGGTGAGTGAGGCTGGGCAGGCGTGCGAGGAGCTGTTCGAGCTCGGCGCTTTGCGGAGCGAGGCCACTCTTCGCTTCCTCATCGCTCAGCTTGATCTCAATCAGGACGGGCAGCGTGCGATCGAGCGTTGCGGCTGCTGCATCCAGCCGTTCCGCCAGCCGCAGGGAATCAACGGAGTCGATCGAATCGAAGAGCGACGTGGCCCTTGCGGCCTTGTTCGACTGCAGATGCCCGATGAGGTGTGCGTGCAGCTTGTGAGAGTCGCGCAGGGGAATCCACTCTGGCTGCTTGGAATCGAACTCCTGCACCTTGTTTTCGCCGATGTGGGTGATGCCAAGCTCGGCAGCCGCGGCAATCGCCTCTGCGGGATGCATCTTGGTGACCGCGATGAGCGTGATTTCCTTGTGCGAGCGCTGCACGCGGCGGCAGGCAGCCTCGATGGTTTCTTCCACCTGCGTCAGGTTGCGGTGCAGTTCCTCGCGAGTGTTCATGCGTTCGCTGCGATCCGGTCGCCGAAGCGCACGCAGTCCTCGGCCAGCGCGGTGAAGTCGTGCATTTGGCTGCGATGATTCGTGATGGCGACGCGCACCGCGTAACGGCCGTCCAGCGTGGTGCTGGAGACGATGTAGCGTCCGGACTCCTGCAGCTCAATCACGAGGCGCCGGTTCAGCGCATTCAGCGCCGCGTCATCAAGCTCCGCACGGCAATAGCGAAAGCACACGACGTTGGTGGGCCGCGGCGCAACTAATTCGAGCCGCGGCGAAGCCTCAATCAGCATTTCGAGATGCGCCGCCTGAGCCATATTTCCCGCGATGAGGCGCGCATACGCATCGACGCCGTGCACCTGCAGCGACATCCATAGCTTGAGCGCGCGGAAGCCGCGGGTCAGCTCCACGCCGCGATCGGCAAAGGGGAGACCGCCGGCCATGATGCCACCCTCGGCCTCTTCGAGATAACTGGCTTGCGTTGCAAAGGTAGCCGTGTGCAGGCTGGGATCGCGCACCAGCACACAGCCGATCTCGAATGGCAGATAGATCCATTTGTGCAGATCGAAGGCGAGCGAATCGGCCTGCTCGATGCCGCGTACCAGGCCGGCATATTCCGGGGTGAGCCGCAGCAGCGCGCCGAAGGCGCCATCCACGTGGAACCAGAGATCATATTTGCGGCAGAGCGCGGCGATGGCCGGCAGATCGTCGATGGCTCCTGTGTTCACCGTGCCGCAGTTGGCAATGACTACCGCCGGTCGATGCCCTGCGTCGCGGTCGCGCTGGATTTGTAACTCAAGATGTTCTAAATCGATGCGGTGCGCGTCCGTGACTGGAATGCGCCGGTAAGCATCGCGGCCCAGACCCATGAGCTCGATCGCCTTCAAGGCCCAGGAGTGGGTCTCAGTCGAGCCGTAGACCAGAAGCTGCGGGTGAACGCAGCCCTGCAGGCCGTGTTTGCGGACGTCGTAATCGGCCTTCGCATGCCGGCCCACAGCAAGACCGATGAGGTTGGCCATGGTCGCGCCAGTGGTCAGCAGGCCAGAACTCTCCGCCGGCATACCCATGAGCTCGGCCAGCCAGCGCAGACACGTCGCCTCTATTACAGCCGGCGCCTGGTGGCCGCCTGCTACGTGCGCGTTCAGCCCGGAGGCGAGCATGTCGGCGAGCATCGCCAGCGGGGTGCCGGTGCCGCGCACCCATCCCCACGCGCGCGGATGCCGGTTGCCAATCGTGTAGGGGACAAGGTGCTCGACGAGCGCGTTATACACCTCAGAGGCCGGGCGGCCGTGGCGGGGTATGCGGCCGGAGAATGCGATCGCCGAGGCTTCGGGCAGCGGCCGCCATGCGGGCTGCTCACGCAGGGTGGACAGGCTGTCGAAGGCGTCATCCAGCATGCGGTGACCCAGCGCACGTAGTTCCTGCCATGCTTCGGGCGTAGCTGGATCGAGCGTTGGCTGTGGCCGATCGATCTCTTCGCTGACAGAGGAGCGGGCGGGCAAGGGCATAGACGGGAGACCTCGCGGATTCAAATCGGGCGAGGCACGCGGAAGAGTGTCAAACGCTCGGGTCCGCGTCCCCAACGCGGGGATCGCAGCGCCATTCTCAGGATACCGCGTCCGATGGTTCGGAGCGACGCAGGGCGCCGGTTATGCGGGTGATCGATGACGCTTTAGCTTCAGAAAAGGCTGCTCCAGCAGGTGAAAGCTGCCGGCACTGATGAGCATGGTCAGGCAGGTCACCATGACCAGATACACCACTCCAGAGACCACGCGGCCATGAAATGCATGGGTGACGCGGGGAAGGAGGTATGCCTTAAACGTGTTGTGGAGAAAGATGCTGTAGACGTAAATCCCGTAACTGTACTTGCCCGCAATCCGCAGAGGCCCAGACGCTGAAGAGACGCGAGGAGAAGGAAGTGGGATCGACGGCGACGGCAATGAGTGCCGCGCCCACCGAGCCGACCAGTGCAAAGGCGAAGAGGTGTTCCACGCTGGCGCTGAATGGCAGCAGGGCAGAGACAGTGAAAAAGGCGAGCATGACGGGCGCCAGAACCCAGAAGATGCGCCGACCGATGCGGACTGTCTCCTCCGGATGGGTACGGAGCGCAAGCGCACAAAATGCGCCGGCGCAGAGACCTTCCAGGCGAAGCGGCAACATCACGTAGCTCCACCTCGGATTGAAGTGAAGTCCAAGAGCGACGAGTTTGAGCGCGAGGCTGGCGAAGAAGGCGATGAAGGCGATGCGCTTCAGTGTCTCGATGTTGCGGATGCGCCATACCAGCACCGGCCAGATCATGTAGAACTGTTCCTCGACCGCCAGCGACCAGAGATGGCTGATGGTGAACAGGCCGATCTGATTCAGCCCCCTGGAAGGGGAAGACGAAATTCCCAGCGTAGAAGAGATAGGCGAAGTTTGAGCGATACCAGGGATGGTGGAAGACGATGCAGTAGAAAAGGAGAAATGCCCAAAGCCCGTAGTAGAGGGGAAAGAGCCGAAGGGCGCGGTTGCGATAAAAGTTCAGCCAATGATGATTGGCGTTGCGCATGTCCCACAGGATGCCGGTAATGAGAAAGCCGGAGAGCGCGAAGAAGATGTCGACGCCATAAGCGCCCCGCATCTTCACTTCATTGATGAATCGCAGGACGTGCGAGCTGGAGTTGCCCAGATCGCCATAGTGGAAGAGGAAGACGGCGATGGCGGCGAAGCCGCGCACGCCATCGAGCGCAGGAAGGTGCCGTTTTCCCGCGTGCGGAATACTCGGTGGCTGTTGCACCGGGGCGTCGTCAACGATCGCAGTGGCGCCTGCAGATGCTCGGGGGAGATCCACCATGCAAGAAAATGCTCCTGAGATGATTCTGCCAGTTATGGATGCGCAGCAGGCACAGGAGCGCCCCGAAAAGAGCGAAAAGGCTGGCTGAAGCGCTTTACAGGGCTTGGGTGAGCCGAGGCAGCAGACCGACGTGGCTGGTCTCGTAGAGCGCGAGCAGGCGCTGGCGCATCAAGTAGTAAGCGGCCGAGGCTTCGTGAATATAGAAGGGAATGCGCAGGCTCTGGCGGCGCAGCAGCATGGCCATTTCGATCTGCGTGATTGCCTTCTGAAGGCGCGCTGCGTCGCGGCGCATGATTTCGGCGACAACCGTGGCGTCCTCAAAGTTCCAGCGCTGCACAAAGACCGCGAGGTCCAGCATCACCTGGGCGTTGCGTCGCAGTCGAGGCAGGCCGTCAGTGCCGCCGAGCAGCCGCCACATCGCCTGGGGCTGCAACTCAAGTTGATTGCCGCGCGGCTCCAGGTATGCCTTCGCAATTTTTTCGAGATCGGAAAAGTTCAGGGGCTCGATGCGCGCGAGCAGCATATTCCAGGTTGTTCTCTGTTGGGCTCTGCGCCGCAGGAAGAAGCGCAACTGGATCCCGACGATTCCCAGCAGGAGGAGTGCGATAGTAACGAGGCCGACCACTTTAATGAGACTCCTTCTCCCGGGTACCCAAAACTTCTGCGAGATCGTAACTTACTCGGTCGGCCACTTGCAAGAACGCATGTTGAATTTCCGGAGAGAGCGATCCCTTTTGGGGCTCGTCCTGCCAGAGGGCGACGATCCAGTAGCAAAGAATTGACAGGTAGACGGCCATTCTGGCGTGTTCGACCCCCAAGTAGTGGGTATAGCGGCCCCAGTAGCCGTGCAGAATTCCTATGATCAATGTGACCACCGCCCACACCATCAATCCATAGCCAATCGACATCACGTGAGAGCGCCAGTGGAGGCCCTGCTGCTGAGAGAGAAAGAGCAGCAGCGTAAAGGTTCCACCGACGACCAGGCTGGTGAAGAGATCGCCTCGAATTTCCCAGACGCCGGCGCGCGTGAGTGAGATCGGATGAATCCACCAGACGATTGCGAACGCAATGAGCGCTCCGATAACAATCAGACGTACAAACCGCCCCGTATTATCTTTTACCGAGCCGCGAGGACGAAAGACGATGAACGCGACCTCTGCAACAACCCCGATCTGGAGAAGAGCATCGATGCCCTCCACCAGCCAATAAGAAATTGCATAGACGTAATGGGATTGCTGCCGGTAGATAAAGAAAAGTGCGACTGCACTGGCGATGGTGAAAATGCACCACGAGGCGAGCACCGGAAAGGTGCGCAGGCGCCGCCTCAGGCACAATACGGCAACCAGGGCGGCGTTCAGGACAGGTCCCGCCGCCCAGAGCACGGTATCCAGGAAGGGGAGCTTCACTGCAACTCCTATCCTGGTCAGTATCTATCAGCTTACAGTCCGAAGAACGACATAAATATCGACATAACCGTTCCCACCGGCGGAGGATTCGTTCCCCCGGGCGCGGAGGCGAAGGCAGAGCCTGTGGATGCGGCGAGAAGGGCTGCGGAAAGGGCGAGGGTACGAATCGTACGTGACATGGTTGAGGCTCCCGAGCGCGGATGCGCTCCAAGAAGGGTAACGAAAGTGCAGCAAAATGGCATAGGGGAATTACCGGAGGGATATCGGTAACTAATGCTTTGCTTGCCAATTAGAGCCAGTTGTGATTCGGCCGTTGGCATGTCCTCTCCGCTCATCGTCCCTGTTCCTCTAGGTACTTTTCGGCCTCCAAGGCTGCCGCGCACCCCGATCCGGCAGCCGTGATCGCCTGCCGGTAGCGGCGGTCCTGCACGTCTCCGCAGGCAAAAACGCCCTCCACCCGGGTGTGTACGTCGTCATGGGTAACCACATAGCCGTCGCTGTCCAGTTCGATCTGGCCCACGAATGGCTTGGTATTGGGCTCGTGCCCGATGCCCAGGAACATCCCCGTGACGGGCAGAGTGGAGACGATTCCAGTCTTAAGATGCTTCAGGCGCAGTCCGGCGACTTCTTTTTGCTCGACGCCCAGAACCTCCTCAACTAGCACATTCGAAACGAATTCTATCTTTTCGTGGGCACGGGCTCGCTGCAGCATGATGTGCGAGGCGCGATAGTTATCCGAGCGGTGCAGGACGGAGACCTTGCTGGCGAAGCGGGTCAGGAAGAGCGCCTCTTCCATGGCCGAATCGCCGCCTCCAATGACAGCGATCTCCTTACCGGAGAAGAAGAAGCCGTCGCAGGTGGCGCAGGAGGAGACGCCATGGCCGATCAGCGCCTGTTCGGAGGGCAGGCCCAGCCAGCGGGCGGAGGCTCCGCTGGCGATGATGAGCGTGCGGGTACGGATGGTTTCCGAGCCGAGATTGAGGGCGAAAGGCCGCTGCGACAGGTCGGCAGAGACCAGGTGGGCCATGCGGAACTCCGCGCCGAAGCGGGAGGCCTGCTTTTTCATGTTCTCGATGAGCTCGGGACCCTGAATGCCCTCCGGCCAGCCGGGAAAGTTCTCCACCAGCGTGGTGATGGAGAGCTGGCCGCCGGGCTCGTGGCCCTCGAGCACCAGCGGTTTCAAATTGGCGCGGGCGGTGTAGATGGCTGCGGTGAGCCCGGCGCAGCCGGAACCCAGGATGACTGTGTCACGAACAATGTCTGTCATGATCTCTATCTGTGCATCTTTGATTCTAGTCGAGCGAAAACGACTCCGCGGCGGTTGGCTGCGAAGAGAAGGGGTGAGGAATGGCGGATCTGGTACTGGTCTATGGAATGCGGCTGCTGCCGGCAGATGAGGTGAAGCAGGTCGGCGCGGCTCCCGTGACACTGAACAATGGCAATGAGGCGCAGGTGACGATGCATGTGCTGGAGGGCTCACGGGAGCAGATCGAGAATCAGTTGAAGCAGAGCATCGACGCTTTTTTTGATTTTTATCCTGAGATTTGAATGCGTCAGCGGACAACGGAGTGGCGATGAAGGCTTTCTGGAGATGGTCCGTGGCGGCGATGGCGCTAAGTACGGGAGTGCTTTACGTCCATGCGCAGGAGCACAGCGCCCAAAACGGCAGCACCCAGAGTGAGGCGCAAAAAGGCGATGATGAAGTACAGCCGCAGGCAACGGCTGAGGACGTGTTGGCCTCGCTCGTACACCACTCGGCCGTGATCTTCGCCGGCGAGGTGTATGCCATCCGGATGCCGGAGGGCATGAAAGGTCCAAGCGGCATCAGTGGCCTGGTCTACAGTTCGCGCCCGGACGCTATCGAGGTGGAATTTCGGGTGGACATGGGGATTCGGGGCGCGTCGATCGGCAGCAACTATGTGCTGCGGATACCGGTGTCTACATGGCAGCCGGCGCCTCCGTTTACGCTGCATCAGCATGCGGTTACGTTCCTGAAGGCGGTTGATGCTGCCGGATTTTCGGGACCGGTGGAAGGCGCCTCTGACCTGCCAGGCATGGATCTCGGAGTGATGCCGTTGGACAACTCCAATCAGGTGGACCTGAGCCGGTTGCAACGGCTGGTAACCCGGAAGACGATCACGCAGGCGAGTATGCTCCCACCGCCCGGGCCGCCTCAGCCTCCGTCGGTGACCGATGTGGATACCGAGTTGGGGAAAGACACGCTGATCTCCGGGTCCAGCGAGGGAAGAATGCCGGAGCTGCGGAACAACGCGGTGCCTTTCCTAGCGTTGGTGCGGGATGTTTCAGTGCTGAGCGCGGCCGAAGATCAGCAGGCGAATGTCCCCGCAGCGGGCGCGGCGACGCAATAGCGCCCGAACCGCAGATCGCTTGCCGCGCATCTCTCAGGTATAGGCTGTGAGCGCAGGAGCGATGATGACCTCTACGAATGAACAGAGTGCAGTAAAGACGCCCGCCCGGCCGCGGGTGGTGGTATTGGGGGCGGGCTTTGCGGGACTGAACGCGGCGCTGGCCCTGGGCAGCATGGCGGTGGACGTCACGGTGATCGACCGCCGCAATCACCACACCTTTCAGCCGCTGCTGTACCAGGTGGCTCTTGGCGTACTTTCCCCGGCAGATATTGCGGAGCCGATCCGCACCGTGCTGCGGCACAAGAATAATGTCGAAGTGGTGATGGACGAAGCCGTGGGCTTCGATGTCAATCGGCAGATTGTGCAACTGCGCAGCGGCACCGAAATTGTCTACGACTACCTGATCGTCGCGACCGGTTCGACGCACTCCTATTTTGGCCATGACGACTGGTCGAAGCTCGCGCCTGGATTGAAGACGCTGGAGGATGCAACGGAGATCCGCCGCCGCATCATGCTGGCATACGAGCTTGCTGAACGTGAGGCGGTGGAGACGGGAAAGCATCCGCCGCTGAATTTTGTCATAGTGGGCGGCGGACCGACGGGAGTGGAGCTGGCCGGCGCGATTCGCGATATCGCGAGCCTCTATCTGCGAGACGACTACCGGCACATCGACACCGCGAAGACGCGCGTACTGCTGATCGAGGGCGGTCCGCACATCGTGCCCTCTTATCCACCGGACCTGCAGCAGAAGGCCGTGGAGCAACTGCATTCGCTGGGCGTGGAGGTCATGACCGGAAAAACGGTGACGGACGTTGAGCCCGGATACGTCGTGCTTGGGAAGCCACCAGAGACGGAACGTATCGACGCGCTGGTGATCCTGTGGGCTGCGGGCGTGCAGGCCTCACCGCTGGGCAAGCTGCTGGGGGTGCCGGTGAACCGCAAGGGCGCGGTGACGGTGGACGAATATCTCAACCCGCCGGGACATCGCAACATCTTCATCTGCGGGGATCTTGCCGAGGTGACAGAGCACGGTAAGCCGGTGCCCGGCGTGGCGCAGCCCGCGATGCAGATGGGCACGCAGGCCGCGCACATGATCGAAGCCGACATGGAAGGCAAGGCGCGCAAGCCATTCCACTACTTCGATAAGGGCGACATGGCGACGATCGGCCGTAATCGCGCGATAGCGGATGTCAAGTGGCCATTCAGGGCGCACCTGGGCGGCTGGCCGGCATGGATCACCTGGGGTCTGGTTCACATTTATTTCCTCGTTGGTTTTCGGAACCGGATTGCGGTGATGCTCCAGTGGACGTGGACCTACCTGACGCTGGGACATGGCGCGCGGCTGATCACGGGCAACCAGAGGCTGCCGGGATGGAAGCAGGCGGTGCCGGGCCGAACGCCCGTCGACGTGGGGCCGCTGGACCTTGCCTCCCCGGCACACTTCGATCCGCCATCAGAGCCCTCGAGTGCGCCGCACAATGCTGAGCAGCTCCCCATGGCATCCTCGAAGAGCTCGCAGAAGGCGACGGCCTAAAGCGAACGCGCAGCTAAGTGACGAACTTCCCTCGTTCGACCGGCCTGTTTGCGCAGTTTTCCGGATATGATCGTGCCGCTACATCTGACACGTCATTCGGGAGAATTTCATGCTCTCTGCCTTTTCTCGTAGCGCACGTCTGTGCCTTGCCGGCGCTGCTCTCGCACTCACGACGGCCGCACTGGCGCAGCCCGCGCCCAAGCTTGCTCCAACGAAGCCTTTGAAGGTGCCCGCGCTTACCTATGAGCGCTACACGCTGCCCAACGGACTGACGGTGCTGCTGCACGAAGACCATCGCCTGCCGCTAGTGGCCGTGGACCTGTGGTATCACGTGGGGCCGGTAAACGAGGCGAAGGGCCGCACCGGGTTCGCGCATCTCTTCGAGCACATGATGTTCGAGGGCTCCGAGCACGTGGGGGAGAAGGCGCACTTCCGTTATCTGGAAGGCGCGGGCGCGACCGATATCAACGGCACCACGGACTTTGACCGCACCAATTACTTCGAGACGGTGCCGAGCAACGAGCTGGAGCTTGCCTTGTGGCTGGAGAGCGACCGCATGGGCTTTCTGCTGGAGAAGCTGGACCGCGAAAAACTGACGAACCAGCGTGATGTGGTGCGTAACGAGCTTCGTCAAGACCAGAATCAGCCCTACGACACGAGCGATGAAGAGGTATATCACCAGCTCTTCGCGCCGGAGCACCCGTATTACGGATCGGTGATCGGGTCGCATGCGGACATAGAGGCGGCGCGGCTGATGGATGTGCGCAACTTCTTCCGCAACTACTACACGCCGAACAACGCGAATATCGCGATCGCCGGCGACTTCGACAAGGCAAAGTTGAAGCAGTGGGTGGAGCGGTATTTCGGCCCGATTCCCAAGGGGCCTGAGCCGCCGCCGGTCAGCGTGACGACGGCGCCGATCACCAGCCAGAAGACTGCCACCGTGACGGATACAGTTCAGTTGCCGCGGGTGAGCTACGCGTGGCTGATGCCCTCGGCCTTTCAGCCTGGCGACGCTGAGGCCGAGATGCTGATGAGCATTCTTGGCGGGGGCAACGCGAGCCGGCTCTATCGCAAGCTGGTCTACGAAAAGCAGATTGCGCAGAGCGCGCATTGCACGCTGAACTCGCTGCGCCTGGGCTCGGTGGCGCAGTGCGATGTGATTGCGCGGCCCGGGGTGAAGCCGGAGGATCTGCAGCGGGAAATCGAGGTGGAGCTGCACGCCATTCGCGAGCAGGGCCCGTCGCAGGCGGAGCTGGACGGGGCACGGAACTCCCATCTGACTGGCTTGATCAGCGGATTGCAGCGCCTGGGCGGCTTCGGCGGCGTGGCCGATCGCATGGACTACTACAACTACTACACCGGCGATCCGGGCTATCTATCGAAGGACGTCGCGCGCTTCGAGCATGTGTCAGTGGCTTCGGTGCGCAAGCTTGCGCAGACGGACCTGGTCGATGCAAAGAGTGTCGTCGTCACTACGGTTCCCGGCGAGAAGGTGACTCACGATGTACCGCGCAGTCCGGCGGACACGGATGCGAACGTGAAGGTCGAGAATCCGTATCCAGCAGCGTTTGAAACCGCGCAGGATTGGCGCAAGAGTGCGCCATCACCGGGGCCACTGCCTCAAGTCCACCTGCCGGTGCCGAAGGTCTTCACGCTGGACAACGGGCTGCATGTGTATCTGGTCGAAGACCACTCGCTGCCGGTGCTGAACGCGAGCGTGGTGACGCTGGCCGGCGGCGATGCGAATCCGGTGAACAAGCCGGGTCTGGCGAGCTTCACCTCGGGCATGCTAACGGAAGGAACGCGCGATCGCTCGGCAACCGAGATCGCGGATGCGGCAGATCATCTCGGCGCGCAGTTGAAGTCGCAGGCCGTGGTCGACAACTCAGACTTGTCGATCGATGCGCTGAGCAATACGACGGATGCAACCTTCGACCTGCTCTCCGACATGAGCGAGCATCCGGCGTTTGCGGAAGAGGAAGTGGACCGCGTGCGCAAGCAGCAGTTGACGGGCATTCTGCAGGAGGCAGACGAGCCGATCGCGGCAACGCTGCGCGTGGCGGTGAAGGCGCTCTACGGAGACTCGCCCTACGGCTATCCGGCGATCGGCACGACGGCGTCCATCAGGTCCATCAAGCGGGACGACCTTGCCGGCTTCTGGAATGCGCATTATGGACCGCAGACCTCGGCGCTGGTGCTGACTGGCGACATCACGGAGCAGGAGGCGCGCGCCCAGGCGGACAAATACTTCGGCGTGTGGAAGAGCTCGGCTGCGGCTGCTGTGGCTTCAGTCCCTGAACCGTCTGCACCGGAGCGCAAGCTGGTTCTGGTGGACAAGCCGGGCTCGCCGCAGACGGTGCTGCTCGCCTTCGGCTTGGGTGTGCCGCGCTCCGCGCCGGACTACCCCAGCATCCTGATCATGAACGATGTGCTCGGCGGGCTATTCTCCTCACGACTGAACATGAATCTGCGCGAGGCGCATGGCTACACCTATGGCGCCGTCTCCCGCTTCAGCTTCAATCGCTTTGGCGGACCCGTGTTTGCCGGCGCGCAGGTGCGCACGGATGTGACCGCGCCGGCGGCAAAGGAGCTATTTGCGGAGTTGGATCGGATCACTGCCGATCCGCCGACTCCGGCGGAGCTGAAGCTGGCGCAGGACTCGCAGATACGCTCGGTGCCGGGGCAGTTCGAGACGGCCAAGGGAACATCGGCGCGCATCGGCCAGCTCTTCGTCTTCAAGCTGCCGGACAACTATTACGCGAGCTTGCCGGGTCAGTTTGCGGCAGTGACGCCGGAGCAGGTGAAGCAGGCGGCGATCGATCACATTCATCCCAAGCAGATGATCGTCGTCGCGGTGGGAGATCGCGCGAAGATCGAGCCGGGATTGAAGGAACTGAATCTTGGACCGATCGAGTATCGGGATGCTTCGGGCAATCCGGTGCAGTAGCAAGAATCGAAAAGGCCGGAACGACGATGCCGTCCCGGCCTTTTGCGTTTCCGAGCAGACGCCCTTAGGCGCCGACTGGCTCCGCAGCTTGCACGCTGACCGGTGTGAGCCAGTTATAACGATCCGGGCGCGTGCCGTTGACGATGCCGAAGAATTCTTCGGCAAGTTGATGCGTGATGGGCCCTGTCTTGCCGTCCTTGACCAGGATGCGGTCGACCGAGCGGATAGGCGTGACCTCCGCTGCGGTGCCGGTAAAGAAGACCTCGTCTGCGATGTAGAGAATCTCGCGGGGCAGCGCCTGTTCGACGACCGGGATGCCAAGGTGCCGGGCCAGAGTGAGGATGGAATCGCGCGTGATGCCGCTGAGCACGGAGTTGGCGAGCGGCGTGGTGTAGATGGTCGATCCGCGCACAACAAAGAGGTTCTCGCCGGAACCCTCGGAGAGATACCCATTCGTATCCAGCGCGATGCCCTCGCTGTAGCCGTTCAGGTCTGCCTCCATGCGGATGAGCTGCGAGTTCATGTAGTTCGCGCCCGCCTTGGCGAGCGAAGGCATGGTATTCGGCGCAAGCCGGTTCCACGACGAGATGCACACATCCGCGCCCGCGTCGCCGGGAACGTATTTGCCCCAGGGATAATTCGCGATATAGGTCTCGACCGGGCAACCTTTGGGGTTCACCCCCAGCTCGCCATAACCACGGAAAGAGATGGGTCGGACATAGCAGGGCGCGACGCCGTTGGACTCGACCAGTTCGATGACTGCGGCGTTCAACTGCTCCAGCGTGTAGGGAATTTCCATGCGGTAGATGCGCGCCGAGTCGAGCAGGCGCTGCATGTGCTCCGGCAAACGGAAGATGGACGCGCCGCCCGGCTGCTTGTAGCAGCGCAGGCCTTCGAAGACCGATGAGCCGTAGTGCAGCACGTGGCTCATCACGTGCACCTGTGCCTTCTCCCAGGGAATGAGTTTTCCGTTGTGCCAGATGTTGGCCGTGGTCTGGATCGGCATGCATGCTCCTTGGTCGGACTGCAGTAGGTTCTGGGTGTCGTTCTTCTCGATTATAGGGGAGGGCGCAGTGCAGTGGCCGCAGCGCCGTTACTCGTCGCGCAGCGCCTCCACTGGCGGGATGATGGATGCGCGCCACGCTGGAATGTAGGACGCTGCCGCCCCGATGAGGCAGAGGACGAGCAGGACGCCGGCATAGGTCCACACATCGGAGGTGGTGACGTTGTAGAGAAAGCCGGAGAGCAGACGTCCGCTCAATGCGGAGAGCACGAGTCCAGCGACCAGGCCGGCAGCGATCATCACAGCGCCCTGGCGCAGCACCATCTGCAGCACAGAGGCGCGCGGTGCGCCGAGCGCGAGACGGATGCCGATCTCGCGCCGCCTGTAGCCCACCAATTGGGCGAGCACGCCGTAGAGACCGGTGACGACCATCAGGGCGGCAAGCGCGGCGAAGGCTCCGGTGATGTAGAGGCCGAGGCGGTTGGTGAAGTCGCTCTTGTGGACCGTCTCCTGCAAGGTCTCGAAGTTGTCGAGCGCGTAATCGGGCGCCTGCTCATGAAAGATCGAGCGGGCGATGGGTGCGACCGCAACGTCACCGCGTGTCTTGACCAGGATGTTGACGATGGTCTTCAGCAGCGCGGGATAGAAGAGCGATGTGGTGGGGATTTGCTGGTAGGGAAGGTAGAGCATCGGCCCTGCCGGCTTGCTGATGGCCGCATCCTTCTGATCTCCGAGTACGCCGACGATGGTGTAGAGCTGGATCATGCCAGTGTCTTTGCCGCCGAGATTGATCTGGCGGCCGAGCGGATCGCGATCCTTGAAGACCTTCCGGGCGAGCGCTTCGTTGATGACGATGACATAGGGCGCGGTGGCGGTATCGCTTTCGCCGATCATGCGGCCGCGCAGCAGCGGCGTGCCCAGCAGGCGTGCGTAGTCAGGGCTGGCCGCAGACATGTGCGCGTCGTAATTGTGCGCTTCATCCTCGGGCTCGCCATGGATGCGGAAGCTGGTTCCCATGCTGATGCCGGAGAGCGGCGGTGCGGTGACGAGCGCGGCGCTCTCGATACCCGGCGCATTGCGCAGGCGATCGAGCACCGGCCTGTAGGCGGTCACGGCGACCGAGACAGGTGCGTTGCTGGTGTCGGCAGAGACAGCCATGTTGGAGAAGCCGGTGGCATCTGCCGGCATCACGGTGAAGCCGGTGATGCGCTCAGTGGTGAAGCCCAGGTCGGTGTGCTGCAGGTTCCACAGAGTATGGAGGAGCAGGCCGGTGGCGATGAGTAGCAGGGTGGAGAGCGCGACCTCGCCGATGACCAGGGCGCGCGTGAGCTTGTTCGAGACGCTGCGCGTCCCCAGCCCGCGCGATGCCGTCTGCAGAGCGCGCTGGGGGTGGGTACGCGCGACCAGAATCGCCGGCAGTATGGACGAGAGCAACGTGGTGACGGTGGCGATGGCGGCGAGGATGAGGATGATCGTCCAGTCGAGCGTGATTGATTCCGCGCGCGGGACGGTATCCGCCGGCAGGGATTGGATGCCGCGGAGCATGAGCCACGCGAGCGCGATGCCGACAGCGCAGCCGAGAGCCGAGAGCATGGCGCCTTCCACCAGCATGCCGCGAATAAGTCGGCCGCGAGGCGCGCCCAGAGCGGAGCGAACAGCAAACTCCTGCTGACGGCCGAGGCAGCGCGCGATCATCAGGTTGGCGACGTTCGCGCAGGCGATGAGCAGCACCATGCCGAGCGCTGCGACCAGCCCGAGGAAGACCGGGCGTACCTGCCCGGTGACGGTCTGGAGGTAGGGAATGGCGTGCAACTGAAAGTCCGCGTGCAGTTTTTTGCTGTTTGCTGCTCGCAGGTTGCGGGTGGTGCGGTCGAGCTCCGCCTGCGCCTGCGTCAGGGTGACGTCCGGACGCAACTGGCCCAGGATGTAGTCGAAGTGATAGCCACGTTCGCTCAGCATGAGCGGCGTGGGCTGCATGGGAAGCCAGATGCCCTTACGAATGTCATTGCCCAGCGACTCGGGGAAGCGGAAGGCGGCGGGCATCACTCCCACAACCGTGCGGGCCTGGTTGTTGACCCGGATGGTCTCGCCGATGATGGATGGATTGGCGTGAAAGGCCTCGCGCCACAGTCCTTCGGAAAGCAGAACGACCTTGGGGCCGTTCTGTTCGCCCTCCTGCTCGGTAAAGGTACGGCCCAGCAGCGGCTGCACGCCAAGCATGGAGAAAAGGTTCGGGCTGACGTTTGGCGACACCACCGAGGTAGGCGCGACATCGCCCTGAGGATTGCTTTGGACGACCGCAGATGCAGGTGCCGAGGCTGTGGCATTGCTTTCGACGACGCCGATGTCTTCCGAATAAATGGCCGCGCGGGAGAAGGAATGCGTGGTCTGGTCGCGGATATCCCGGTAGTTCAGCCACGAGGTGGCGGTGTGCTGAGCGTCATTGGTCGTATTGATGACTACGAGGCGGCCGGCATCGGCGTAGGGCAGCGGCCGCAGCAGGACGTCCTCCGCCACGGTGAACATGGCGGTATTGGCGCCGATGGCCAGCGCCAGGGTGATCACCGCCAGAGCGGCAAAACCGGGAGAGAGACGGAACTGGCGAACCGCCTGGCGCAGATCCTGAAGCAGACCGGACATTGCTGAACCTCCAGACAAAGCATACGGGCAGAAGGCATTTGAACTGCACGCCACGGGCCCCGAGTATCTCCTCGATGCAGGGTAGATTAACGGCGCGGGGGAATCAGGAGTGTCCGTCCCCGGCCGGAGGTGTCCGTAAGCGAACACTCCAATGATGGAATTCAAGCAGGAACGGAACGCCATTATGGGCGACAATGTCGCCTGAGGACGCAAACGAATGCTCTCTCTTTGGTCCCGCCACGACCGCGCTGCACGAAATCAAGGACTCGGATTATGTGCGCTTCTCGTTGCTCGCACTTTCTTCGATCTTCTTCCTGGTGGATCCGTTTGCCGCCATCGGGACTTTCATGGCAATTACAGCGGGCGAGGACAAGAAGAGCCGCGGCCGCACGGCGCGGCGTGGCGCAATCACCTGCTTCATCGTGCTGACCAGCTTCGCGCTGATTGGCAAGTTGATCTTCCGGATGTTCGGCATCACGCTGCCCGCGTTCGAGATCGCCGGCGGACTGATCCTGCTGTTGATCGGCATCGACATGCTGGAGGCGAAGCGATCGCCGACCCAGGAATCTTCCGGCGAGACGGAAGAAGCGGCGGCAAAGGACGATGCGGGGATCATGCCGTTGGGCATCCCGATGCTGAGCGGGCCGGGCGCCATCTCAAGCGTGATGGTGTTGGTGGGACAAGCAGCGAAGCTGTGGGAATGGGTGGCCATCCTGGGCTCGATTGCGATCACCGCATGGGCCAGCTACGGCGTGCTGGTGGGCGCTGATCGCATCCGCAAGGTGATGGGCGACACCGGCATCCGCATCCTGGTGCGCATCATGGGATTGCTGCTGGTGGCGCTGGCGGTGCAGTTCTTCGTAAATGGGCTGACGGACCTGGGCGTGATTGCACGGCAATAGGCACGCGCATCGGACAGATGACTCAGTTGGCGCTCTCGACCCGGTAGAGATAGAGCTGTTTGCCCTTGAAGTAATTGTCCAGCGCGTCGTAGGTGCGAATCAGGGCGAGTCTGCGTGATGCGGTGGCGAAATCTGCCTGCCTGTCGGCGGAGGCCGGACCCAGGGTCAGGTAGAAGGCGGGGTTTTCCTCTGGCGATGCGAGTGCTGCGCGGCAAGACGCCGAAGCCATCGTCCATGGGCTGGATCTTCGCGTAGAGCGACATGGTGTAGGCGAAATCGCTCATCAAGACGGCGGATGGCCGGTCGGCAACCTGCGCGGCGATGGAATCGGCTGTGGCCTGCAGCGTGTACCGCGGATGTGCGAGTTGCGCTGCCATCTCCACTGTGCCGACCAGCGTGGCGGCCACCAGCAGTCCACAGAGCAACCGGCCGGCTGCGACCGAGGAGCGCAGGGCACGCTCGGCAAACAGGACGCTCAACGCCGCAAGGGGAAAGAGAGGATTCAGCAGGTAGCGCGGCGGGAAATACGCAACCATGCTGGAGACGAACAGGTCGCCGATGAGCCAGAGTCCAAAAATCACAGCCAGCGGTTCGTCGCGCCAATGACGCAGCCGATCGCGAAAGAAAAAGAGACCGATGATGAAGGCGGCGCAGAGCGGCAGCTCGAAGTAACGGACCGATGCGAGGATATGCGCCAGGTTGTTCAGCCACCCGAGCGGCGAGTGAACCGCGCGGGCCACGATGTTGACCTGCCGGTAGTAGCGATGGTCCGCAGGGAATCTGTTGGCGATGACATAGGCGAACGGGAACAGGAGAGTGCCTGCTCCCGCGAAAGCGCTGATGCCGAGAGGCAGCCATCGGGTACGCGATCGATAGAGCAGGAAGACCGCGGAGAGCGGCAGCAGGGCGAAGAGGGCCGTCAGCTTGGTCAGGACCGCACACCCGAGGCAGAGTCCGGCTGCGTAAGCGAGCAGAAGACTTGCTCTGCGGCAGGCGACCGTCGCAAGCAGCAGAGATGCCAGGACGAAGAATGTCCAGACAGACTCCAGGATGGCCATCCGGCTGAACGAGAATGCCAGGAAGTTCGCGGATACGATGAGCGCGGCCCATGCCGCAATCGGATCTGAGGCCGCCTGCCCCTCAGGACGCCACTGTTCTATGAACAGGTACAGAAGAAGGACCGCCGCCGCAAAGAAACCGATCTGGAGACTCCTGGCAAGCGCGATATGGACCCCTTCCGCTTGAAAGAGCGGGTGAAGAAGGGCGGACCAGAGCGGTGCGTCGACGGCGAGATTGAATTGGCCAGGGAGATACCAGTGTCCGTAGCGGGCCGCGGCGATGGCGGCGGTACTATCCAGGCCCTCGTCGGTGTAAAGATCCGAAGAGGTGTCTTGCCCGTAGAGCCAAGCGACACGCGGCACCGGATCGGCGCGGAGGCATACCCAGTGAAGTGCCAGCAGGATGGTTGCAAGGGTGAGCAGGATCGCCTTCGTAGGCCACCGCTTGAACATGGCGACAGCTTGCGGGCGAGCCGTGCAAAAGTCAAACGGCGGGGCAGGCGGACGTCGGCTTCTGAGGCCATCGCGCCAGCGACCCAGGCTGCAGCAAAATGCGACCAGTCTGGGGATCTGAGGGGACATTTCAACAGCAGACGGTCTGTTTTCAACAATGGCGGGTTGCGTTCCGCGTGAGGTCCGGATAGTATCCGAATTGCTGCAAGTGAGTGAACGGAGTGCGACGGCGTGAGGTTGTGCCGGAAGCGAAATCTCTGGTATACTTCGTAAGCAGTCGCAAGGAAGCTGGATTTCAGTATTGGCCTGGTGGCCGACTTGATCGAAGTCCAAGCGTAATGTTCAGTCGGGCGATAGCCCAACACACCGAACATCTCCTGCAGTAGGCAACGGGTTTCGATAAACCTGTTGACGGCCTTACGGCCACTCCCCGCTTGAGAGCGATACGGAGCTACGATCTTTTCAAGTTTTGTGCTGTGCGCTGGCGTGTCGTCAGCAAGAAATCCCGGTAAATGGGATTGACGACATTGCAACATTGAGATAGTGTTGGCAAGTGCGCAAAAAGTCGTTCTGAACTGCACTGAGTGCGGCGAGGGGCTGACAGCACGCAAGTTCGAGGGCCTGCGGCGAATGCCGTAGATCTCGATCCAAAAGCGGCCCGCTTAGGCGGATACCGTTGAGGATCTTTGACAATCAGGTTGAACGTGCCAGTCGTGAGAGATCAGCAGGAATAGGCTTGATCATTCTCACAAGGTAAATCTCTCCGGACTTTCGAGCTCCGGAGAGTACGTGACTATCCCGGACCTCCGTCCTGGGGTAGCACGGAATCAGTTTCAAACGAGAGTTTGATCCTGGCTCAGAATCAACGCTGGCGGCGTGCCTAACACATGCAAGTCGAACGAGAAAGTGGAGCAATCCATGAGTAAAGTGGCGCACGGGTGAGTAACACGTGACTAACCTACCCTTGAGTGGGGAATAACTTCGGGAAACCGAGGCTAATACCGCATAACACCTACGGGTCAAAGGAGCAATTCGCTTAAGGAGGGGGTCGCGGCAGATTAGTTAGTTGGCGGGGTAATGGCCCACCAAGACGGTGATCTGTATCCGGCCTGAGAGGGCGCACGGACACACTGGAACTGAAACACGGTCCAGACTCCTACGGGAGGCAGCAGTGGGGAATTTTGCGCAATGGGGGAAACCCTGACGCAGCAACGCCGCGTGGAGGATGAAGTCCCTTGGGACGTAAACTCCTTTCGATCGGGACGATTATGACGGTACCGGAAGAAGAAGCCCCGGCTAACTTCGTGCCAGCAGCCGCGGTAATACGAGGGGGGCGAGCGTTGTTCGGAATTATTGGGCGTAAAGGGCGCGTAGGCGGTTGGATAAGTCTCGTGTGAAATCTTCGGGCTCAACTCGAAGTCTGCACGAGAAACTATCCGGCTAGAGTGTGGGAGAGGTGAGTGGAATTCCTGGTGTAGCGGTGAAATGCGTAGATATCAGGAGGAACACCTGTGGCGAAAGCGGCTCACTGGACCACAACTGACGCTGAGGCGCGAAAGCTAGGGGAGCAAACAGGATTAGATACCCTGGTAGTCCTAGCCCTAAACGATGATCGCTTGGTGTGACGGGTACCCAATCCCGCCGTGCCGAAGCTAACGCGTTAAGCGATCCGCCTGGGGAGTACGGTCGCAAGGCTGAAACTCAAAGGAATTGACGGGGGCCCGCACAAGCGGTGGAGCATGTGGTTTAATTCGACGCAACGCGAAGAACCTTACCTGGGCTCGAAATGTAGTGGAATCCGGTGGAAACATCGGCGCCCAGCAATGGGCCGCTATATAGGTGCTGCATGGCTGTCGTCAGCTCGTGTCGTGAGATGTTGGGTTAAGTCCCGCAACGAGCGCAACCCTTGTTACCAGTTGCTACCATTTAGTTGAGCACTCTGGTGAGACCGCCTCGGATAACGGGGAGGAAGGCGGGGATGACGTCAAGTCCTCATGGCCTTTATGTCCAGGGCTACACACGTGCTACAATGGCCGGTACAAACCGTCGCAAACCCGTGAGGGGGAGCTAATCGGAAAAAGCCGGCCTCAGTTCGGATTGGAGTCTGCAACTCGACTCCATGAAGCTGGAATCGCTAGTAATCGCGGATCAGAACGCCGCGGTGAATACGTTCCCGGGCCTTGTACACACCGCCCGTCACATCACGAAAGTGGGTTGTACTAGAAGCCGGTGAGCCAACCGCAAGGAGGCAGCCGTCCAAGGTGTAATTCATGATTGGGGTGAAGTCGTAACAAGGTAGCCGTAGGAGAACCTGCGGCTGGATCACCTCCTTTCTAAGAGAGAACATTGGGGTGCACTTATGTATCTGCGATAGCAGACCATCTTCGGATGGCGCATGGGTGTGATCACTACCCTCTGCATCTGCCAAGGTGTAGAGGAGCTTGAATCAGGCCTTCTCTGCCTGCTAAGCCTTCGGGCTTTTTAGATCTCAACATCGATGGTCACGAGCGGCGTAGCTGCTCAGCATGTTCAACCTGGTCCTCGAAACACTTTTGGACGCAAGAGACTGACCGAGTCGGGCTGTGTGCTTCTGGCACACGGGTTTCGGACTGGGGCCTGTAGCTCAGTTGGTTAGAGCGCACCCCTGATAAGGGTGAGGTCGGTAGTTCGAATCTACCCAGGCCCACCATCCCTTATCGGAATCCTTTATTGGAATCATGGGGCTGTAGCTCAGCTGGGAGAGCACCTGCTTTGCAAGCAGGGGGTCATCGGTTCGATCCCGATCAGCTCCACCAAACTTCTCTTTGTTTGTCTGAATGCTCAAAGGTGAACCTCTTCGATTCTCTATAGAAGATGCTGACCTTTGAGCAGGCTTCGCCCGGATCTGCAATTTCCAAATTGAAGATTTTGGTAAGTCATGTTCGAGAGCGCCTTAAGGCGCGCGCTGCTTTTAAACTGCAGCGTTCTGTTATTTGACAACGAATTGCATTGGGTAAATTGCATACAAGGCTGAGCAGCTTACGTATCCCTATCAAGTTTGGGTGAGTAAGGCTGGTTAGTTGAGTGTCTTTAGATAGAGTGCGTAAGCGGGGATCGTACCTCGTGAGGCGCACAGGCGGAAATATGCATGGAGTGATTCAATGCTGCGAGATAGCCGCAAAGGCTATTTCCTGCGTGGAGTTAATTCTATGGTCAAGCTACTAAGGGCGCACGGTGGATGCCTTGGCAGAAACAGGCGATGAAGGACGTGGCAAGCTGCGATAAGCTCCGGGGAGCCGCACACAGGCGTTATATCCGGAGATCTCCGAATGGGGAAACCCACTTGAGCAAACCTCAAGAACACCCTGCTGAATACATAGGCAGGAGTGAGCGAACCCAGGGAAGTGAACCATCTCAGTACCTGGAGGAAGAGAAAGAAACCTCGATTCCGATAGTAGTGGCGAGCGAACTCGGAATAGCCCAAACCCGTAGCATTTCGGTGCAGCGGGGGTTGTAGGGTCCGCAACAGTAGAGTTACCAATCCAGTGGTTAGTCGAATCGGTTGGAAAGCCGATCCATAGAGCGTGACAGGCGCGTAGACGAAAGCCATCTGGACTCGAAGCGGATACCTGAGTAAGGCGGGGCACGTGAAACCCTGCTTGAATCCACGGGGACCATCCCGTAAGGCTAAATACTCGTTTCTGACCGATAGTGAACCAGTACCGTGAGGGAAAGGTGAAAAGAACCCCTGCGAGGGGAGTACAAAGTACCTGAAACCGTGTGCCTACAAGCAGTGGGAGGGCTATGCGCGCAAGCGAATGCCTGACCGCGTGCCTATTGCATAATGAGCCGGCTAGTTATTCTTGTCAGCAAGGTTAAGCGTAAGCGAGCCGAAGCGAAAGCGAGTCTGAACAGGGCGTTCAGTTGGCAGGAATAGACGCGAAGCGGGATGATCTACCCTTGGCCAGGTTGAAGGTGGGGTAACACCCACTGGAGGACCGAACCGGTGTTTGTTGAAAAAAGCTCGGATGAGCTGAGGGTAGGGGTGAAAGGCTAATCAAATTCCGTGATAGCTCGTTCTCTCCGAAATAGCTTTAGGGCTAGCGTCGGGTGATTTGCACTGGTGGTAGAGATCTGGATGGACTAGGGGGCTTTCCGGCTTACTGAATCCAACCAAACTTCGAATGCCAGTGACAACCAGCCCGGCAGTCAGACTGTGGGGGCTAAGCTTCACAGTCGAGAGGGAAACAGCCCAGACCGCCTGCTAAGGTCCCCAAGTTACAGTTAAGTGGGAAAGGAAGTCGGAACGCCCAGACAGCCAGGAGGTTGGCTTAGAAGCAGCCATCCTTTAAAGAAAGCGTAATAGCTCACTGGTCAAGCGGTCCGGTGCCGACAATACAACGGGGCTAAAACTGTACACCGAAGCAGCGGATGCACACCTCTGGTGTGCGTGGTAGGAGAGCATTCTCAACAGCATTGAAGCCAGACTGAGAAGACTGGTGGAGCGTTGCGAAGAGACCCTGCCGGCATAAGTAGCGATAATGAAGGTGAGAACCCTTCACGCCGAAAGTCTAAGGTTTCCTGAGGAAGGTTAATCCGCTCAGGGTTAGGCGGTCCCTAAGGCGAGGCCGAAAGGCGTAGCTGATGGACATCCGGTTAATATTCCGGACCTCCCAGACCATCGTTTGACGATGGGGAGACGCAGAAGGATAACCAGGACCCTATATGGCTATTGGGTTCGATACGCGCAAGCTGGTTTCGATAGGCAAATCCGTCGAGGCTTAACAGTGAGGCGTAAAGCAGTAAGCCGCATGGCTGAAAGCTGGTGATTTCACGCTGCCGAGAAAATCCTCTAAGGAGAAGGGCTGGGAACCGTACCACAAACCGACACAGGTAGACGAGGAGAATATCCAAAGGCGCTCGAGTGAAAGCTTGTTAAGGAACTCGGCAAATTAGCTCCGTAACTTCGGGAGAAGGAGCGCCCCGTTAGCGTGCAAGCGCGAGGGGGCCGCAGTGAAACGCGTACGGCGACTGTTTAACAAAAACACAGGTCTCTGCTAAGTCGAAAACGACGTATAGGGGCTGACGCCTGCCCGGTGCCGGAAGGTTAAAAGGAGAGGTTAGCCGCAAGGCGAAGCTTTGAATTGAAGCCCCGGTGAACGGCGGCCGTAACTATAACGGTCCTAAGGTAGCGAAATTCCTTGTCGGGTAAGTTCCGACCTGCACGAATGGCGTAACGATCGTACGACTGTCTTAACGAGTTGCTCGGCGAACTTGTAGTACCGGTGAAGATGCCGGTTACCCGCAGCTAGACGGAAAGACCCCGTGCACCTTTACTACACCTTAACTATGAATTATGGCTCTTACTGCGCAGGATAGGTGGGAGGCTTTGATACCAGGCTCTCGGGCTTGGTGGAGCCACCGGTGAGATACCACCCTGTGAGTGCTGTGATTCTAACCTGCTCCCGTAATCCGGGAGAGGGACATAGTTAGGCGGGTAGTTTGACTGGGGCGGTCGCCTCCTAAATTGTAACGGAGGCGCGCGAAGCTACTCTCAGGCTGTTTGGAAATCAGCCGTCGAGTGCAAAGGCATAAGAGTGGTTAACTGTGAGACCTACAAGTCGAGCAGATGCGAAAGCAGGCCTTAGTGATCCGGTGGTTCTGTATGGAAGGGCCATCGCTCAACGGATAAAAGGTACGCCGGGGATAACAGGCTGATCGGAGCCAAGAGTTCATATCGACGCTCCGGTTTGGCACCTCGATGTCGGCTCATCGCATCCTGGAGCTGTAGAAGGTTCCAAGGGTTAGGCTGTTCGCCTATTAAAGCGGTACGTGAGCTGGGTTCAGAACGTCGCGAGACAGTTCGGTCCCTATCTGCTGTGGGCGTAGGAGATTTGCGGGGGGCTGTCCTTAGTACGAGAGGACCGGGATGGACGAACCTCTTGTGTTCCAGTTGTCCTGCCAAGGGCACGGCTGGGTAGCGAAGTTCGGTTGTGATAACCGCTGAATGCATATAAGCGGGAAGCACGCCCCAAGATGAGATCTCCCAACCCAAAAGGGAAAAGAAGGGCCCAGGAAGACCACCTGGTTGATAGGCTGGAGGTAGAAGCGCAGTAATGCGCGTAGCTTACCAGTACTAATCGCCCGTTCGGCTTGTCCATAGAATTAATTCTGCGCAGCAAATCCGCTGTCAGAAGATACTCAACAACAAGCCTTGAGTGCAGTGAAAGCACGCCCAATGCAATTCGTTCTTGAATGCAAGTTTTGTGGCGCCAGTTTGCCATTCTCGTTCCGGGGAGAAACCGCCCGTGTGTGCAGAGAGATGGCTGCGGGAAACCTCCCGCCAAGCGCCGCACCCAAGCTTGCCGGTGAGCATACCGCGAGGGTCACACCCGTTCCCATCCCGAACACGGAAGTTAAGCCTCGTCGGGCCGATGGTACTGCACGCGTAAGTGTGTGGGAGATTAGGTAATCGCCGGCATTAGCATCAGAAAAGCCCACTCTTCGGAGTGGGCTTTTTGCGTTTGCTTCTATTGCGCCATCTTCTGAAGTGTCCTCTACGAATCGTTAAACGTAGCGACTCCCCGTTCATCTCTGCCAACTGTTGCAGGTTGTGACTTTTCCCAAGCTCGCGCGCGATTAGAAGCCCCACGTAGTAGCCGGAGCGCGGCGGGATGTCCTTCCGTGCGCTGTTTCCCAGAAAGCAGGTCTGGTAGAGATCCGGGGACGTGCTATCCATGTTCTGGAGCAGTTCGCGGGCGATTTGAGGCAACTGGGGCTTGGCGCGTGCAGCCAGGTCTTTCGGACGACCCAGAATCGCGCTTTCACTGACTCGGGGATTCAGTACTCCGCTCACATAAGTCGCCAACCCTTCCTCCCAAAGCGCACGGTAGAGCGGATCGCCCCTGCCGCCTCCCATGCCCGTAATTTGGCGATGGTACATGTGGAACAGTTCGTGGTCGAAGAATGCACCAAGCTCGTCCTGTGGATGGATCCTCGCTATTACATCTACGCCGAAAAGCAATGCGGGGGAGTCATTCACAGACCTGACTCCTCCATCAAATGTACCGAGCGAGACGAGGAAGTAGATGGGTTCTGGCAGGCAAAGTCCGGGAACGCCTTTTGAAAGCCGCTCAGGTACAAAGGCAGGTCGCCTTCGAGGCTATCGCTGAGCTTCCGCATCGTCGCAATGTTCGCCGGGGCACCCCGCAGGAAGTCGGCAATCCTTGGACCAGGCCCGTTACTGCGGACCAGGCCCGTTACTGCCCCCACCGAGTACACTCTCCCGGTAGATCTCTGGATGTTCCTTCACGACCATCTCGTCGAACTGCAATAGCTGCGCGCTCTGTGGCTGATCCTTCGCAGCATCCCAGAACCTCCAGAATGGCGGCATCAGATTCACCACTCGGCACCGTGTGGCATCCGATACCCGGCTTGCACAGGCTGGCTCGGCGCGGCTAAGAGGCACACAGAGACCACGAGAACCGCAACCATGAACGGACCGAGGCTATTTTGCTTCACGGTGGATAGACGCAAGAGGAGCCAGGGCCAGCGATCAACGCGAGGGGCCGTAACGTTTTTGCCATGCATTTGGCGTTCGAAAGCTGGAAAAATGGTCAAAAGGCAACCCTATTCGCGTGGCCTTTTTCTATTTTCATCACTTCCCGGGAAACTCTTCCCTCGCTTCCCCCCGTCCATTGGACTGGCAGCCCTCTTCGTCGAGGGCCGAGGGCCAATTACGCCCTGGAGCGTACGCGATGTGGCGTCCTCCTCGGGCTCGATCTCACAACGCAGTGCGATCGACTCCGCAACCAGCAGTCGGGCACGGGGTTGATATGAGCGTGGAGGAAACACAACGATGAAACGGCAATTATGTAGTCTCGTACTCACTGGATTGCTGGCAACCGGCGTGATGCTTGCGCAGGAGCCGGGATCTGCACCCGATCAAAATGCTCCCCAAGCCGAAGGCGGCGGCATGGGAGGCCATCGTGGCGGGATGATGATGGATCCCGATCAGCGTCTCGCCCGCATGACTAAGCGGTACAAGCTCACTGCAGATCAGCAGAGTCAGATCAAGCCAATCCTGCAAGACGAGCAGCAGCAGATGCAGTCCATGCGCTCGGACACCACGTCGTCGCGCGAGGACAAGCACGCGAAGATGCAGAGCATGCATCAGGCGAGCACGCAAAAGATCGAAGCGGTGCTGACCGACGAGCAGAAACAGAAGTTTGAAGCTGACCAGCAGAAGATGCAGGAGCGCCGCTCCGAGCGCATGCATGGCGGAGGCCAGGGCTCCGGTGATGCGGGCCAGTCGCCCGCGCCCGCGCAACCGCAGTAGGTCGATCGTCCGGTCAGCGCAGTAAGGAAGGGCCGCACTTTGCGGCCCTTCTTTGTCGATTCGGCGCTGCGCCATCGCGCATGCCGGTCTTGCGTAGGCGTACTAAGTTTCCCTCTGGCGATGGAGGTTATGACGGGCTCGAACATGGGCGCACCGTCGATACTGGTATGTGGCCACCTGCTTGGACCGGTCCCAGTGGGTAGTTCCTCTTGCGACTCTTTGCAATCGGATTGCAGGCGATGCAGAACTGAATCATTGAGTGCGAATCGCCCACGCACTTCGTTCGAATCCAAATCGTGCCATTCTCGCATGTCAGCGGCATCGGTTGGATTACACCAGGCGACCAACCGCGTTTGAGTGCTCCTGCTTGTGTCGCGGCGTTGACAGCGGGGTAGCGTGATTCGAGTTGTTCTTTACATCCGGTCCCAAGTACCAAACTAGCTGTCATCACTAGAACCATTCGAATCAGTGCGTCTCTGACCGCTAAGAATTTACACCGAACTGGTGGCTGGTCAAAATGCATGAACGGGAACGTAACCGAACGATCCCAATGAGACTCAAACGGATGCTGCCACCAGAGCGTGACAGCGAACGTGAACCCCGCCATCACTGAGGAGAATCATGAAGAGAGTTTTTGCACTTCTTACGCTAGCTGGAGCGTCCCTGTCCTTGACGGATGCCGTGCCGGCTCAAGCCTTCGGCCAAACACGTGATTACGTCTATGTGGAAACCAATATCAAGAGTCCCAACGGCAATTCGATCGCTGGCTTTGTGCGCGGGGCCAATGGCCATCTGCAACCAATTCCAGGGTCGCCGTTTCTGACGGGAGGAGCGGGCACGCAGGATGCCGGTATCAGCCTCGGCCCGGAGGATTCCGATCAGGACATCATTACTAACCAGGACTACACATTGCTCTTTGCCGTGAATTCCGGATCCGACAGCATTGCAATCTTTCACATTGGGGGGAATGGTGAGTTGACCCCGGTGAAAGGATCCCCGTTCCCCTCGGGAGGCAACGATCCGGTGAGCCTCGGGCTGAGTGGTAATACGTTGTTCGTTGCCAACAAGAGCGGAGACTTCGGCCGCCCGTCCGCGATCCTCCCCAACTACACCACGTTCCAGGTCGCGGCCGATGGAAAACTTACGCCGACTTCGGACTCAACCAATGACAACAGTCACCGTTTTCAGTCCACCGTTTCTGTTGCTGTGGGATCCTCGCCGAGCCAGGCACTCGCCGTTCCTGACGCTAATCTCCTCTTTGGTGCGGACTTTCTTGGCGGCCTCATCCAACGGTTCCAGTTCGATTGGAATGGTGGGATCCATCAACTGACGCCATTAGCCCTTCCGGCTTCGGAGTTCTCCGATACTACAACTCCTCGCTTGCCGCTGGGACTCATCAACCATCCGCGATATCCGCTTCTCTATGTTGGCTTCGTCACCGCCAACAAGCTCGGCGTCTACCGATATGGGCATGATGGAAGCCTGACATTCATTCGAACAGTTCCGAATGGCGGCACCGCCATCTGCTGGCTCAGGACGAATCGCGCGGGAACGAGGCTCTATTCCACGGACACCGGCACCAACTCGGTCAGTGTCTATGATCTCTCGGATCCCGAGAATCCTCGCCCGATTCAAAATCTCGTTCTTTCTGGACCTGGCAATGTTCTGCAGTTCTCGCTGTCCAGCGACGAGAAATATCTATATGCTCTTTCGTCTCGCGGCAGCACGTCCATCCCTGAGGGGCAAGGGAACCTGCTTCACATCCTGACCATCAACGAGGATGGGACACTCGCTGAGAATGTGTCCCCTGTTGTCTTCAACGAGCCCAACGACACGAGACCCCAAGGAGTAGCGGCTGTACCTGTACGATAGAAGGTGAAGGGGCTTGGCAGTTCTATCGGCGAGCCCCCCGTCTTCACAGAAGTTGAGTGCGTTCTCATCGTTATCGCCGTGCTCAAAGTCTTGCCAGCCAGCACCCTCTTACTTCGGTTGTGGCGCGCTGGTCTGTTCGGTGGTGCTGGCAGCGAATTTGCGGTACTGGTCGAAGCGCATGGAGAGCTCGACGTGAAACCCGACAAACAGCGCGGCCTTGCCATCGAAGCGGGCATCGATGCGTGTGGGGAGCCACGCTTCATCGTGGATGAGCGCCTGCTCGAATGAGAAGTTGCTGCCTGCATCGACCGTGGCGAACAATCCAAAGCCGATGCGCATGGGCTCGTCGAAGGTGGCGTGCATCCGTGTTACTTCGCGCGCTGCTTCATCGATCCAGACCGTCCCACGCACCTTTTTGACCGCGTCTTCGTTGCGCCCGTGCGTCTTGGCGTGCGGATCGCCCGTGAAGTCGACAACAATCACCGGGCGTCCGCCTTCCATGACCCGCCGCGGATTGGAAAAGCGCGTGATGGCGAGAAGCCGTGAGACGTTCACCTCATCTTTGTCGTGCTGCCCGTAGGGTTGGGCCGCATACTTCACCGCTTCCTTCGTGGCACGATCCTGTTCCTTCTTCAATGTGCCGGCACTGAGAGGTTTGCCGTCCTTGCTGGTAAGCGTCTCGATGGGCTGCCCGTGTACGTAGAAGACATTGCTGGTGCGCTCCTCGGTTCGCTGTAGCTTGCCATGTTTGTCGTAGAACGTGAGCCGCTGCTCCTGGCGGAAGGTGTACTCTTCGCGGGCGCGATCCAGCTCTGCCTGATTGGCTTCCACGCTGCGCAGCAATGTGGGCACATCGGGCAGCGGCGCCGGCGCCGTCGCGGCTGAAACCGGAGCAGGCGCGATGACCAAGGTGAGAACGATGGCAGTGAGGATACGCAAGGCTGCATTCATGCTAGAGCATTTCGTGCGCTCGCCGGCCACGCTATACATTGACAGGGGAAATGCTCTACGGTAGGCTCACGCCGGAACGGGAGGTTGTCGCGTGCTGGGACTGCTGCTACGCTGGATCGTCGGAGCGATCACGCTTTTTGTGATTGCCTACTTTGTGCCGGGCTTTCACATTCGTAACTGGGTCTCTGCGCTGATCGCGGTGCTGGTGATCGGGCTGCTGAATGCGACGCTCGGCCTGCTGCTGAAGATCCTCACCTTTCCGCTCAGCATTCTCACGCTCGGGCTGTTCCTGCTGGTGATCAACGCCTTCGTGCTGATCCTTGCCTCGCGTCTGGTGCCAGGCTTTCATGTGGACAGCTTCGGATCGGCCTTTGTGGGCGCAGTCGTCCTTGCCCTGGTGCACATGCTGCTCGGCGTGGGTACACGAGCGGAGCGCAGGCCGCGGTAGTCACACATCGGGGCAGTGAACCCTACTGATTCGCGTTCGCGGGAGTCGTCTGCGGTCGCATGGGCACGACCGTTCCACGCGGCAACGGGACACGTTCGTGGGTTGCGCGATAGGAGCGATGGATGCCGCGATGCCGCGTCTTCGTCCGATTCGCCTGCAACGGATGCTCGTTGACCGCAAAGGCTGCTGCTGCTGCTGCTGCCTGATGGGCAGGATGCGGTACATGCACGGCTACCGGCGTTGGTGCGGCCGTGGGATGTTGGCGATACGTCGTCATGGCGATGCCGCCGGCGACGATGACGACAGAGGCTGTCGCCATGGCCCAGCGGTGGTGTCCCGCCGGTGCGATTGCGAGGCGGCGATACCACGGCAGTTCGGGCGCGGAGGCAATGCGAGCCAGTACCCGCTGCTCCAGGCCGTCTCTTGGCTGGACGCTGGCGAGTGCCGCAAGTGCTCCATCGATCTCCGGTGTGTAGTCGATGGCTGAGTGACTCATAGCAGAACCCGACGGCTTCATGACTTCAATCCTTCCTTGCGCAGCTTCTCCGCCAGATCGCGGCGAGCGCGGAAGAGGCGGGAGCGCACCGAAGACTCCGTGATGCCCAGCACCGAGGCGATCTCTGCATTCGACAGCTCCTCGAGCGCAGAGAGCAGCAGCGCCTGGCGCTCCTTGGCGGGGAGTTCATCGATGAGCGCAAGCACGCGCGCGTGCCGCTGCGCCCCGATGACCGCCTGATCGGCACGCATCTCCTTGGCAGGAAGGACGCGGGCCAGCTCGCTGATGTCTTCATTCTCCGGCCTGGTCTTCTGGCGGCGCTTGCGATCCAGTACCAGGTTCCAGGTGATGCGGATGAGCCAGACGCGGGCGTCGCGTATCTCGGGCAGACGGTCGCGATGACGCAGCACGCGCAGAAAGGTCTCCTGCACCATGTCTTCGGCTTCCGCGGTGTTGCGCGAGATGGAGAAGGCCACCCGGTAGAGTGTGCCCGAATACTCGTTGACCAGCGCAGTCAGCTCCGCTGCCCGGTCCGGCGTTGCCACTGCGGCATTCGTCGTCTCCGGCATCGGAAGCAGCCCGGTCAGATTTCCCTCATAGCTACCCATGCGCTTGCTCTCACTGACGCGGGGCGGGGTAGTTTCGCTCACAGAAGCCATCCGAAATCGTGCGTCCGGCCAATCAAGCGGAGGCGGCACACGGCTGCGCGACGGTCCAGGAGGCAGCGCGAAGGAAAGAGCAGCATGGGAGCCAGTTTAGTGCTGGCCAGCCAGCTTCTGCGCGGCGATCTGGCCGGCGGCCGTTGCTGGGTCCTTGGCCTTGAGCAGAGCATAGATCTTGTTCGCCTCGGCCGGCTGGTTATTGGCCTCGTACAGCTGGGCGAGCTGCAATTGCGCCGTCGCCGCGGGAACGGTCGCGGCCGGATGCTGGATCAGATCCTGATAGAGCTTGATCGCGTCGGAGGTCTGGCCGTGCTGGGAGAGCAGGTTGGCAAGGGCGAGCCGCGCCAGTGAAGCAATGCCCGCATCGTGGAGATCGGCCGCCTTGCGGAAGGTCGCTTCCGCGCCGGCAGTGTTGCCCATCTCAGCCGCCGTCAGGCCGGCAAAATACAGCGCGTTGTGCCCGGCCGTCGTCGTGCTATAGCTCTTCGCCACCTGTACAAAGAGCGGGTTTGCAGCCTTGGCACGATCGGCGACGGTGGCAAAGGTCTTCATGCCCGGGGGCGCCGGCTGCGCCGGGTCAGCAATGGGCGTGCTGTAGATGCTGGCTGCACCTCCGAAGGCATTGGAAGCAGCCTCCGACCGCTGCTGGTACAGAATCGCGGCAGCGACCGCAAGGGCGATGACGACCAGCACAGCAATCGAGATGCGGAGCGCTTTGCTGCGGTTCTCGGCGATCCAGTCCAACCCGGCCTGGGTGGAGTGGATGAATAGATCGTCTTTCTTCAGCGCGCTGCGGGTCTGGGCGTCCACGGAATCCTTGCAGAAGAGCTTAGGCGCGATAGCGCGTTGGCGGACAGGGCAGCCCGCGGCTCTCAGAAAAGTTAATAAGTAAAGTGTAGCAGTGGCGCGTTTTGAGGGTCAAAGAGCGCAGTTCTGCAGGCAGAAATAACCAAACGGGGCGCGGAAGGGCGCCCCGTAGAGTCAACAGCGGGAAAGCTCAGGCGGCGCGTACCGGCATCTCGAGCTCGCCCCGCTCCACCCTCTCCTGGCAGGCGATGCAGAAGGGCGTCCAGGGGAGTGCCTCCAGGCGCTTGGCGCCGATGGTCTCGCCGCAGTTCTGGCACTCGCCGAAGCTGCCGTCCTGGAGCCGTTCCAGCGCCTGCCGCACAAGCTGCATCTGTGCGTGGCCATTGGTTCCTTGCGAAAACAGAAACTCCTTTTGATAGGAAGCAACCGCCTGGTCGGCGACATCCTGGGTATCGTCCAACCCAGCATCCCGGCCCTGCTCAACGGCCGACTGCATGGAGCGTACAAGCAGCTCCTGCTGCTGACGCAACTTCTTTTCGTAAACACTACGGGGGCTAGGGGCTTTGGGCACGTCTGATAACTCCTCTTGAATCGCTCGATAATCCGAAATGCAGACTATTGGACGCAGGGAAGGGCAGAAGATTTGCTATTTTTTTCCTCAGGTCTGTAGATTTTTGTTGCCGGTGGTGGGAAGTGTGTGTATTGCGGTCCGGGCGGCTTGTGGATAGGCTGAAAGCACTATGTATGAGGAATTTGACGTCACTGACCGCTGGACGGGCGAGACCCTGCACTGCCTGTGGCGCGCCAACATCGTGGCCATCGCCACCCGCCACGCCGACGCGATCGATGTCCGGTTCGAGGTAAATGGACGTCCGGTGTGGATTGCGATGCCGGCGCAGGCATGGGTGGAATACAAAAAGCGGACCGGGAATGCGATCACCGACCGGCTCACCGCGCAGATTGCCGGCCATTACCTGAAGCAGGCGATCGACGACGGCTATGACAACGGCCGTGAGATGTATGCCATGAGCATCGAGGAGGTGCTGGAGCATCTCGACGCGGTGATGCGCGAGGCGAAGCACACCGCGAACTTGCCCATGCTGCCGGTGATCCACGAAGCCATGTCCTAGAGCGGTTTCACTGTCGCTGTGAGGCCATGCTTTCTGCACAGGCAGCGGCGAGCAAGCGCGATGCAACTTACTCCGGACCGCTATTCGCCGGCGGAGCTTCGAGCACGGGGCGGATTTCGAATTGTGCTTCGACGTTCTCACCCTGGCAGGTGGGGCAGCGTTTCATCCAGGCGATGGCCTCTTCCTTCGAGGCGACCTCCAGAATGTTGACGCCCGCGATGAGCTCGCTGGTCTCGGTGAAGGGGCCATCGACGGTGTGGGATTTGCCGCCCGCGATATGAAGCCGCGTCGCAGTTGCGCTGGGCTGCAGACGCGCCACGGCGACGAGCACGCCGGCTTTGCGCATCTCATCGTCGTATCGCTGCATGGCAGCGACCAGTTCGGGATCGGGCGCGTCAGGCGTCTCCATCCACTTCTCGGACTTACGCAGAACAACAAATTGCAAGGCACTTACCTCCGGAGAGTTATGTGCGCACAGGAATCAATGTACGCAGACGCGGCTCCCGCAGATAGATTCCAGCCCAGAGCAACACAGCAAAATATATCGGGAAGAGCGTGCTGCCGAAGAGCGAAGCGCCTATCCGCATTTGGGAGACCACCGCGCCTCCAAGATATCCCGTGAGCAGGATCGAGCCAAGTACGGAGGTGGTTGGCAGCGCGTAAAGCGCGGTGCAGATGAGCAGGATGACGCCGATGGGTACAGAGAGGTGTGACGGAAATCCAAGCTGTGTCATCGCCTTCGTAACTGGCAGCGGTTGGAAGAGCTTCATCACCCCGTCGAAGAGCAGAAAGAGAGTGGCGAGTATGGTGAGAATGCGGCCGGCCAACAGCCGCGATTTCGATGGCGCAGTGGTATCGATGGATGCAGACATAGTGTCTTCCTCGCAATATGTAGTTCGTGACTGCGGTTGGGTGTTGGCCACGCTCCCCCTGCAACAGGAGCGCGGCGGTTGTATCAGGCAGAGCGCGTCTGCATCTCGGTGAAGCCTTCTCCCACCTTCTGCATGTCGGCAGGAAAGTCGCTCATCTCCATCACCTGTCGGATCTCGATGGTTTCGTTGGCTGCGCCGGGGCAGCGGGAGGCCCACTGGATCGCTTCTTCCTTCGACTTCACCTGAATCATCCAGTAGCCGCCCAGCACCTCTGTGGCTTCGGCGAAGGGACCATCCGTGACCTTCGGCTTGCCTTCGGCGAAGCTGATGCGCGCGCCCATGGAGGGCGGGTGCAGGCCCTCGAGCGCGAGCAGCACGCCGGCTTTCTGCAACTCTTCGTTGTACTTCATCATGGTCTCGACGGCGTTGGCATCCGGCAGGGTGCCGGGTGTCGCCTGCTCGTATCCCTTGGGAATCATCAGCATCATGAAGCGCATGGTGGTCTCCTTGTAGTCAACGTGCGGACTGCGTGGCCAGGGCTGGTTCGCCGGTGCAGGTGTCGTCTGGTTTCATCAAAGGCCGGATGGTGACCTGGCCGTCGCCGGCGATCTTGAGGAAACGCTTGGATGATTCGATGGCCGCCTCTTTGGAGGGCAATTCGAGGATGGCAAAGCCGCCGATGATCTCCGTGGACTCGATGTAGGGCCCATCCGTGATGGTGACTTTGTCCCCGGACTGAACGACACGCGCGCCTTGATGGAGCGGAGTCAGACCGCCGGTGGCGACCAGCTCGCCGGACTTCATGGACTCTTCGATCAACTTGTTCATCTGGTCCATATACTCCTTGCTGGGCGGACCCTGGTGAGCGGATGGATCGGGCGTATAGAAGGTGAGGAATTGCATCGTTGAGTCTCCTTGTAGCTGTGATGGGGATCCCAGGACTTTTGTCTGAGAAACGCTTCTATCCATACGTCGAACGGGATCTCCAGGAATCGACAGCTTGCCTGACTCTTTTTTCAGAGATCGATTCCCTCCCGTCCGGCATTCTAGTGGGAGCCGGATCGCGTTGTAAGGTCCAGTGGGGCGGATTTGTTCTGCAGTAGTGACGAACGCCGTCCCCTGCGCTGCGAAATCCTGCGGGCGTGAAGCAATCCCGGGCGCGGGAAGCGCCGTCTGAGCAACGGAGCGGCATGGCGGGTGCAAAGACAACTCGGGGCGTCGCGGAGCCGGCGCAGAACGACGTGCTGGAGCTGTTTCATCCGGTGACGGCGGAGTGGTTCCGTGCGGTCTTCGACCGGCCGACCTCGCCGCAGGTGCTGGGCTGGCCGGCGATTGCACGGGGCGAGAACACGCTGATCCTGGCGCCGACGGGTACCGGCAAGACGCTGACGGCCTTCCTGTGGTGCCTGAACCGCCTGATGCTGGAGCCGGCGCCGGAGAGCGCGGCTGCGTGCCGCGTTATCTATATCAGTCCGCTGAAGGCGCTGGCCGTGGACGTGGAGCGGAACCTGCGCTCGCCGCTGGCCGGCATTGCGAATATGGCGCGGCGCGCCGGCGTGACGGTGCGTGAGCCGGGGATCGCGGTACGCACCGGCGACACACCGCAGAAGGAACGCGCGCTGTTTCGGCGGCATCCAGCAGAGATCCTGATCACAACGCCGGAGTCGCTGTACCTGCTGCTGACCTCCGATGCTGCCGCTGGTCTTCGTGGGGTCGATACCGTGATCGTCGACGAGATTCATGCGCTGGTGCCGACCAAGCGTGGCGCGCATCTGGCACTGTCGCTAGAACGTTTGCAGGCGATTACCGAGCGGCCGTTCCAGAGGATTGGACTCTCGGCAACGCAGCGGCCATTGGAGGAGGTGGCGCACTTTCTCGCGGGAGCCGAGGGTGCGGTGCCCAGTGAGTCGCAGACCGACGTCTCCGAGGCGAGGCGCGGAGCGCCCGCCGGACTTGCCGCGAATGATCTGGAGCAGGAGATGGAAGTCCGGCTACACGCGCGATGAGACGGCTGAGGCGGTAGCGGCGCGCGAAGAGCAGGTGGTGCGTTTCCGCCCGGTGACCATCGTGAATGCGAGCGAGCCGAAGCGGCTGGAACTGCGCATCGAGGTCCCGGTGGAAGACATGGCGCGGTTGGGCCAGCCTGAGGAGCTGCCGAGCGGCGCTGCATCGCAGGGGCCGAAGCGCACCTCGATCTGGAGCGCGATCCATCCGCGGCTGCTGGCCATAGTGCGTGAGCGGACGTCCACTTTGATTTTTGTGAACAACCGGCGCACGGCGGAGCGGCTGGCGGGCGCGATCAATGATCTTGCAGGCGAGGGTGTGGCGCGCGCGCATCATGGCTCGCTGGCGGCGGCGCAGCGTTCGGAGATTGAAGAGCTGCTGAAGGCGGGAAAGATTCGTGCGCTGGTGTGTACGTCGTCGCTGGAACTGGGCATCGACATGGGCGCGGTCGACCTGGTGATCCAGATCGAGGCGCCGCCATCTGTTGCGAGTGGCATGCAACGCATCGGGCGCGCCGGGCACCATGTGGGCGCGGCGAGCGAGGGCGTTATCTTTCCCAAGTACCGCGCCGACCTTGTCGCGTGCGCCGCTGTGACCAAGGCGATGCACGAGGGACTGGTGGAGTCGACGCGCTACCTGCGCAACCCGCTGGATGTGCTGGCACAACAGATGGTCGCGACAGTGGCGCAGCCGCCACGCGTCTCGCGGGTGACGCGCTCGAAGAAAGAGCCGCCCCCCCCGGCGGAGATTGGTGTCGAGGATCTGTTTGCGATTGTGCGGAGCTCGGCACCCTTTGCGGAGCTGAGCCGCGGTGCATTCGAAGGTGTGCTCGATCTGCTGGCCGGGCGTTATCCGTCGGATGAATTTGCTGAGCTGCGGCCGCGTATCACGTGGGATCGCGTACGCAACCTGCTGACACCGCGCGAGGGCTCGAAGATGCTGGCGATTCTGAATGGCGGCACAATTCCCGATCGTGGGCTGTATGGCGTCTTTCTCTCCGGGACCGAAGGTCGGCCGGTGCGCGTGGGCGAGCTGGACGAGGAGATGATCTTCGAGAGCCGCACCGGCGAGACCTTCATCCTGGGCGCGACAACATGGCGCATCGATGAGATCACGCATGATCGCGTGCTGGTTTCCCCGGCGCCGGGTGAGCCGGGCAAGATGCCCTTCTGGCATGGCGATACAGCGGGAAGGCCGCTGGAGTTTGGACGGCGCATCGGGGCGCTGGTGCGCGAGCTGCGCGAGATGCCGCACAATGCGGCGCTCTCGCGGTTGACCCGCGAGCACGACTTGGACCCGCAGGCTGCAGAGAATCTGCTGCGCTTCCTCGCCGATCAGGAACTGGCGACGACCGCAGTGCCGGATGATCGCACGATTGTGATCGAGCGCGTTCGCGATGAGCTGGGCGACTGGCGCGTGTGCGTGCTGACGCCGTTTGGCAGCCGCGTGCATGCGCCGTGGGCGATGGCGATCAGCGGACGGCTGCGGGCGAGCGGCCGCGGCGATGTGGAGACCATGTGGGCGGATGACGGATTTGTGCTGCGCTTTCCAGAGACAGATGCGCCGCCCGACCCGGAGCTGATCCTGCTCGATCCAGCGGAGGCTTCGGAGCTGGTGCTGCGGCAGCTTGGCTCGACGGCGCTGTTTGCTGCCAAGTTTCGCGAGTCTGCGGCGCGGGCGCTGTTGTTGCCACGGCGTCGCGCGACGGGGCGTGCGCCACTTTGGGCGCAGCGCAAGCGTGCGTACGACTTGCTGAGCGTGGCCGCTCGGTATCCGGCGTTTCCGATGCTGCTGGAGGCGTATCGCGAGTGCGTGCGCGATGTCTTCGATATGCCGGCGTTTCTGGAGGTGCTGCGCTCGGTGAATGCGCGGACGACGCGCGTGCATGTGGCCGACTCGAAGACTCCCTCGCCGTTCGCGTCGTCGCTGCTGTTCAGCTATGTGGCGAACTACATCTACGACGGCGATGCGCCGCTGGCGGAGCGGCGTGCGCAAGCGCTCTCGATCGATCAGGAGCAGTTGCGTGAGCTGCTGGGCGATGCCGATCTGCGCGAATTACTGGATGCAGATGCGATTGCTGAGGTGGAAGAGCAACTGCAGGCGCTGACCGGGAACCAGAAGGCACGTGGTGCGGACGGCATCCACGACCTGCTGCTGCGGTTGGGCGATTTGAACCGCGCTGAATTGTTGCGACGGCTCGCGGCCCCCGATGTGGCGATTCACACCGAGCGGCTGCTGCGCGCGCGGCGGCTGCTGGAGATAAAGATCGTCGGCGAGAAACGGCTGATCGCTGTCGAAGATGCGGCGAGGTATCGCGATGCGCTGGGGATTCCCCTGCCCCCGGGCTTGCCGAAGGCGCTGCTCGAGCCGGTGGGGCAGCCGGTGCTGGAGCTAGTGCGCCGCTATGCGCGTACGCATGGACCGTTCACACAGGGCGAGGCAGCGAAGCGGTTTGGCCTCGACGCGAAGCCCGTAGACACTGCGCTGCGCAGGCTGCTGCTGGATGGCCGCGTTGTGGAGGGCGGCTTCCGGCCGGGCGGAGTGCATCGCGAGTGGTGTGATGCAGAGGTGCTGCGGCTGATCCGAAGAAAGTCGCTGGCACGGTTACGAAAAGAAGTGGAGCCGGTGGAACAGCAGATGCTGGCCCGGCTGAACACCCACTGGCAGGGCGTGCTGCAGCGTAGACGCGGCCTCGATTCGCTGCTGGATACGATTGAAAGCCTGCAGGGTGCGCCACTGCCGGCGTCACTGGTGGAGACGGCAATCCTGTCGGCGCGGCTGGCGAATTATGCGCCGGGGCAACTGGACATACTGATCGCCGCGGGCGAGGTGGTCTGGGTGGGACTCGATCCGCTGGGCGAGCATGACGGTCGAATTGCGCTCTATCTGGCGGACCGGCTGCGCACCTTGCTGCCACCGGCGCGGCAGAATGCTCTGGCTGCAGTCGAGCCGACCGCGAAGGAACATGCGTTGCTGGAGCAACTGGAGCGGGGTGGCGCGATGTTCTTTTCGCAACTGCACGACGCGCTGGGCGGCGGCTATCCGGGCGAGTCGCTCGATGCGCTGTGGACGCTGGTGTGGCGCGGCGCGGTGACCAACGATACGTTTCACGCGCTGCGCGCATACACATCGCGACCGACGGGCAGGCAGCCTAAACGTGCACATTCGAGCGGAGCGCAGGTGGCGGCGTTTCGCTCGCGGAGGACGACACCGCCCAGCGCGCAGGGGCGCTGGACGCTGGTGCCGCAACCTGAGTCAGCTAAAGACCCGGCGTCAGTTACGAATTGGAGCCATGCAATGGCGAACCAGTTGCTAGCCCGCTATGGCGTGCTGACGCGCGAGAGCGTGGCGCAGGAGAATCTGCCGGGCGGTTTCAGCGCTGTCTACGACGTGCTGAAAGCGATGGAGGAGAGCGGCCGGGTGCGGCGCGGGTATTTCGTCGCCGGGTTGGGAGCGACCCAGTTTGCCCTGCCTTCCGCAGTAGACCTGCTGCGATCGCTGCGACAGCAGGCGCGACTGGAGAAGCCCGAGATGGTATTGCTGGCCGCGACCGATCCGGCGAATCCGTATGGCGCGACGCTGCGCTGGCCGGCAGCCGAAAATGTTTCGAGCGAAGCCGCCGACTCCGACGGACAGCCGCGCAGCCTGACGCGCAGTGTGGGCGCGAGCGTGGTGCTGCGCAACGGCGAGATGGTTGCGTATCTGCGGCGCGGCAACCCGCATCTGCAGGTCTTTCTGCCAGCGGAGGAGCCGGAACGGTCGCAGGGGGCACGCGATCTGTCGCAGTTCCTGGTGCAAATCACCCAGGATGAGCTGCGGCAGCGCGAAGGCGATCGCGGCGCGGGACTATTGATTGGGGAGATCAATGGCCAGCCGGTGGGCGCGCACTTTTTGGCACGCTTCCTGCTGGACGCGGGCTTTCATGCGGCACCCAATGGATTCAATGTGCGCCGCGTGTCGATTCCCGCGTTGGGACGCGAGGGAGGGGAGCCATCCGCGTCGATCGAGGTCCAATAGGTGCCTGAGGGAGATACAATCTACCGTGCGGCGCGTGCGCTGGGCCAAGCTCTCGAAGGCAAAGCGGTAACACGCTTCGAGACCGCGCTCGCGCCGCTCGCCAGTGTCGATGACGACGCTCCCGTGGCTGGACGAACGGTGGAGAGAGTGGAGTCGCGCGGCAAGTGGCTGCTGATCCACTTCTCGGGCGACTTGATCCTTGTCACCCACATGCGGATGTCAGGCTCGTGGCACCTTTACCGTGTTGGGGAGCGCTGGCAGCATTCGCGACGCGAGATGCGCGCCGTCGTTGCTACGGCGGAGTTCGAAGCGGTTGCATTCAACGTACCGGTGGCGAAGTTCTATACGGCGGATACGCTGGCTCGGCATTCGGAGATTCCAAAGCTCGGGCCGGATCTGCTGGGCGCTGAGTTCGCGGTTGACGAAGCGAAGGCCCGCCTGGTGGCGCATGGCGATCAGGAGATCGCGAATGTGCTGCTGAACCAGCACGTCATGGCAGGGCTGGGGAATGTCTACAAGAGCGAGGTGCTGTTTGCGTGCGGAGTGCATCCGTTCCGGCTGGTGCGCACGCTCGCGCCTGCGGAGGTGGAGTGCATCGTCGACCGCGCGCAGCGCTTTCTTGAAGCAAATGCGAAGCATGGCGCCGGCAACGGGATGGTGACGTACACGGGACCGCGCCGTACCACGCGGGCTGATGACCCGGGCGCGCGGCTGTGGGTATACCGGAGGCAGGCAAAGGAGTGCCGGCGGTGTGGTGCAACGATCCTGATGCGCAGGCAGGGGACGGGTGCGCGCTCCACCTACTGGTGTCCTGTTTGCCAGCCGGAATCGGCACGCTAGATACGAAATCACTGAATGCGAGGTGGGCTGTGCAGTGCTGCTTCCGTCATGACGAGGCCGTGCAGGTGGAGTGCAGAGTGCAGGTCGGGATCGTCCGCGGTGATGTCGGCGGCCGAGGTGTTGCGCAGCGGGAAGGGCTCGAAGATGGCCCAGTTCTCTATGGAGTGGCCGTAGCGAGACCGGTAGCAGATGCCGTCGAGTCCCTGACGGAAGACGATCAGCGAAGCCTCCTGGGTGAGCTGGCGCGGGCGGCCGGCCTGGAGCGTGGCGGCGTCGATTTCCGCGAGGCCGAGCGCGACTGCGGTGGAAGCAAGCTCGCGGCGCAGCAAGGCGATCCAGCCGGGCGCGTAGATGTCGGCGTACTCGCCCTGGGTCTGCGCGGTGCCGATGAGCCTGCCGGCGAGCCAGCTGGCGGGAACCGTCCCGAGTGGGGTGAAGTCATCCTCGCCTTCGATCTCGGCAAACTCGGCCAGCAGGGTGAGGTCGGGGCGGAAGCGAGCAAGCGTTTCGAGAAAGCAGCCAAGCCGCTGGCTGGAGGTGTAGATGACGCGATAGTAGGCCTGCGGGTCGTCGAAGCGATTGCCGAAGGTTCCGTCGGAGTGGGCGTGCGCCCAGTCGGGCGGCAGCCAGGGGTCCGGCCAGCGGCCAACGCGGTGGATAGGCTCTTCGGCAACGCGCACTTCGCGCGGCAGATTATCGAGCGGCACGGGGCCGGCACGTACAGGATCAGGGGAGAAGGGGTCGGGTGACAATGGGGGAGTATACCGTTTCCACAAGCGCTGGGGCCCGGTCCACAGTGTACGAGGAACAGCTCCTCTGAAGGCGTATTCACCGTGGTTCCTGAAAGAGATCTAAAGATATCTACGGCTGCATCCGCGGCTTAGCCTCCTGCGAGGAAGGCGCGGGCGGCGCGCAGGACCTCTGGCGCAACGACGTGCAGATCGCCTTCGCGCATCAGGCGCAGGGGGACGCGGTCGCCGAGCTCCGGGTTCACTCCGGTCATCCAGGCCTGGACCACTGCCGGCGTATCCTGCTCGCGCAGCGTTCGCGCTACCTGGAAGGCGAAGCGCAGACGCTGCTCGGCGTCACCGTAGATCTCTCCTCCGGCCATCCAGCGATCCACGGCGCGGACGTCTTTTACCTTCGCGATGTAGGCGGTGAGCTTGCGTCCAAGGATCGCGACCAGGCGGCTGACGATCTCAGTGGTGGGCAGGCGCAGCGATTCGCGGTGCGCAGCGAGATCCGGGCGGGGCATTGCCATCACGGCCATGACGGGATCCTCCTGACGGATTCAGTATCGCACAGGTGGCGGATAAATACCAATTAAATCCCGCTTATTTTACGGTTACACGGCGAGCGATTTACTGCGGATTCTGCTGTGGTTGCTGGTCCTGCTGCTGATCGTCCTTTTTGCCTCCCCCGAAGAGGCGGCTCAAAAATCCACGCTTTTTTGCCTTGGGTTTTTCCTGATCGCCGTTCTGGGCGTTCTCCGTGCCCGGGGCCCCGGGCTGCTGCGACTGGCCGGGCGGCAGGACGGTGGGGCCGCTGCGCGGGGGAAGCTGCTGCTGGGGCGGCGCGCCCATGCCGAAGAGCTTCTGGAAGAAGTTGCGCTGATCCCCATTGGGGTGGGAGCAGGTGTTGGTGGGCGCGGTGCCGTCGAGGAAGGCGGCGTAGTAATCCTCGGGGCAAGTGGGGTCGGCAAGCAGGTTGGTGTTCTTGTCGAGCTTTATCAGGTTGACACCCTGAGGTATGGGGAAGTCGCGGGTGTCGGAGTACTGGGGCAACTGGACGGCATGCTTCATGAATGCGGCCCAGATGGGGGCGGCGGCATGCGCGCCTTCGAGCTTGATGTCGGAATAGTCGTCATTGCCGACCCAAATAATGCAGATGAGGTTGGAGGTGTAGCCGGCGAACCAGGCATCGTGCGAGGTGCCAGTTTTTCCCGCAGCGGGGGCCTGGAAGCCGAGGCTGCGGACCTCTGCGGCGGTGCCCGTGTTCATCACGTTCTGCAGCATATTGGTGGTGAGATAGGCGACGCGCGGATCGAGGATGGGCTTGGTGTCCGGCTGATGATCGGTGATGGGATCCCCGTTGGACGCGCGGACCGAGGCGATCTCCCAGGGGACGATGCGGGTGCCATTGTTGGCAAAGGTAGTGTAAGCACCTGCCATTTGGATCGGGGTTGCGCTGTAGGCTCCCAGTGCGACGGCGGGCGTGCCCTTCGCGTCGATGATGCCGGCATCGCGGGCGAGCGCGGCAACGTTGTCGTAGCCCACCATCTGGGCGAGCTCGACGGTGGCGTTGTTCAGCGAATACTGCAGCGCATAGCGCGCTGTCACCTCGCCGAGGCCGTGGTGGCCGTAGTTGCGCGGCGCATATCCGCCCTCGAAGGTGGTTGGGTCATTGTTCAGCAGAGTGACTTCGGTGAAAAGGCCGTGGCGCAGTCCAGGGTCGGTGGGGACGGGAGTGCCGTTCGGTGGAGTCGCGCCGCTCTGCTGCGGATCGCCAACGATGCCGCTGTCGGGATTTGGATTGCCGTTCGCGGCGGTCTCCACTACGGCAGGCGGCGTGGTGAGCTGGGTGCCGGCAAGCGAGGTGTTGAAGGCCGCGGCGTAGACAAAGGGCTTAAAGATCGAGCCTGTAGGACGATGGGCTATGGCGTGGTTGAGCTGGGAGATGCCGTAATTGCGGCCGCCGACCAGCGCCAGTATCTGGCCGGTGTGTGGATTGAGAGCTACCAGCGCAACCTGCGGAGTGGCGATGGTCTCGGGGTTCTTGGCTTTGGCACGGCGTCTTTCCACCAACTCGTCCACCGTCTTCATGCCTTCAGCGACGGATTCGTTGGCGACCTCCTGCAGATCGGGATCGAGCGAACTATAGACGCGAAGGCCCTGCGAGGCGTACTGCGTCTCGCCGTAGCTGCGGACAAGCTGATCGTGCACGATGTCGATGAAGTAGGGAGCGAGCCCGCCATCGATGGTGCCCGGTGCGAGGCGCAGCGGCTCCTGGCGCGCGGCTTCGGCCTGGGCCTCGGTAATGTCATGCGTGTCCACCATGGCGCCGAGCACGACGTTGCGCCGCGCGATGGCGCGCGTGCCCTGGTGATGGTAGGGGTTCAGCGCGCTCGGCTGCTGGATCATACCGGCCAGCAGGGCGCATTCTGCGAGATCGAGCTGGCGGACGTCCTTGCCGAAATAAGCCTGGGCGGCCTCGCCGAAGCCGTAGATGCCGAACGATCCCTGCTGGCCAAGCGGGATCTCGTTGGCGTACATCTCGAAGATCTGCTGCTTGCTGTAGCGATGCTCGAGCTGAAAGGTGATGGCGACTTCGATGAGCTTGCGCTTGATGTGGCGTGCCGGCGAGAGGAAGATGCCGCGCGCAAGCTGCATGGTGAGCGTGGAAGCGCCGCCACGGTAGCGGCGATCACCGATCAGGTCGTGGTAGATCCAGCCCAGCAGGGAGTAATAGTCGACGCCGCCATGGGAGAAGAAGCGCCGGTCCTCGATGGAGGTGACAGCCTGGACCAGCGCGGGTGGCAGCTCGTTGTAGGTGACCAGGCGGCGCTTGGCGCGGTTCGCGCCTTCGGAGATCGAGGTGATGAGCTGCGGCTCGAGTTCATACGCGGAGAGCTGCTGGTTGGCATCGCCCGAGATGCTGGTGACCATGCCGTTGTCGAAGGCGATGGTCGCGCCTTCCTGCGAGTGGTAGGACTGCGCGCCGGGATGGACGGCAATGCTGTCGCCGCGCAGCTCATAGGTGCCCATGGGCGAGGCGCTGCTGCCGCCTCCAGTATAGCCGGCCGAGCGCAACTGCTGCGCGATGGAGGCGGCAGTGAGCTTCTGCCCGATTCGTACCTCGCGCGGTGCTGCATAGATGCGCGGCGTCTGGGTGAAGAGCGGCTTCTGCATCCGCTCGTCCACCACCTGCTTGTACCGGTTGGAGTAGTAGCTGAAGGTGATGCCAAGGATGAGCAGCGTGAAAGTGCAGACAATGCAGACGAAGATCAGCACCGTCTCCCAGAGGGGCTTTTCGGCGATGCTGCGATTGGGCGGGAGCTTTATTTTGACTGGCAACGTTAAAAAATTCCTGACGGTGCCTGCCGTCGAGTGGAGAGCCCTTCGGGCGCGAGCCAGCGGACTGAGGTCGAGGTGGGGCAAGGCATCCTGATGGTTTGACGTCGACGGAGCGACCTTTGCGCGACCCGTTGGACGCAACGTTCTCTATGATACGCGGCGGGATGGGGCGTCTGGCGTGGCCAGTCGGGTACTCAGGGGCCAGATTGAGCGCGAGGTACGGGCGCTCGCCTGAGCCTCGACTCATTCCGACAAATCAGGACAAGGGAACGAGCGCGCGCAAGGCGCCTGCTATCTCACCCAGCGGCAGGTCGCGGGTGGCGGATCTATCCCCGGCGGTGGCACGAGCGACCAGTTCCACCAGCCCCTCTGCCGCCTTCTTACCGACATTAATGCGATACGGGATGCCGATGAGGTCGGCATCCTTGAACTTGACGCCGGCGCGCTCGTCACGGTCATCGAGCAGGACGTCGAAACCGGCTGCTTCCAGGTCGCGGGCAACCTGTTCGCCTGCGGTCAGCAGTGCGGTATCGGCGATGTTGGTGACGGTGACGACAACATCGAATGGGGCGATGGATGGGGGCAGCCAGAAGCCGTTGGCGTCGTTCGACTGCTCGATGGCGGAAGTGAGGATGCGCTCGACGCCGATGCCATAGCAGCCCATGATGGGCATCACCTCCTTGCCGTTGGCATCGAGGACGCGGGCACCCATCGATTCCGAGTATCGGGTGCCGAGCTTGAAGATGTGGCCGATCTCGACCGCCCTGCCGATTTTGAGCGGAGCGCCGCAATTAGGGCAGCCCTCGCCTTCGAGCGCGTTGCGAACGTCCGCGGTGACGGTGGGGGTGAAATCGCGGCCGGGCGTGACATTGCGAAAGTGGTAGTCGAGCTCGTTGGCGCCGGCGACCATGTTGGTGCGGCCTTCGAGAGCGTTGTCGAGCACGATCGTGAGGCCGTCGCCGAGTGGCGTCTTTGCGGCGGTAAGGCCGACCGGACCGAGGTAGCCGGCGGGGCCCTTGAACCAGGTCTCGAGCTCCTCGGTCCCCATGTAGCGCAGCTCGCGTGCGCCGGTGATGCCGAATAGCTTGGCCTCGTTCACGGAGTGGTCGCCACGGAGGAACACGGCGAGTGGCTTCCACTTGCCATCTTTGCTGTCTTTCCCGGGGGCAAGCGCCATGTAGGCCAGGGCCTTGATGTCGTGCTGGGGCAGCATGTTGAGAAAAGCGACGATGTCAGCGATGGCGGCCTTGCCGGGGGTGTGGATGCGCTCCGGCTTGCCGTCGCCGGTGGGGGCCAGATCTTCGACGGGCGCGAGGCGCGAGGTGGCCTTCTCGAGGTTGGCGGCGTAGTGGCATTCGGCGCAGGAGGCGATCAGGTCCTCGCCGGCGTTGGTATAGACCATGAACTCCTGCGATCCGGAGCCGCCCATAGCGCCGGAGTCGGCTTCGACGACGATAAAAGAGAGGCCGCTGCGGGTGAAGATGGCGCGATAGGTCTGGTCGTGCTTGCGGTAGCTCTCGTCGAGACCGGCGGCATCGATGTCGAAGGAGTAGGAGTCCTTCATGGTGAACTGACGTACCCGCAGCAGGCCACCTTTGGGGCGGGGCTCATCGCGGAATTTGGTCTGGATCTGGTACCAGATCTGCGGCAACTGCTTGTAGCTGCGCAGCTCGTTGCGCGCGATCGAGGTCATGACCTCTTCGTGGGTCATGCCCAGGCCGAGCTCGGCGCCCTTGCGGTCCTTCAGGCGGAAGAGGTTTTCGCCGAAGATGGTCCAGCGGCCGCTCTCCTCCAGAAGATCGCGGGGCAGCAGAGCCGGCAGGAAGAACTCCTGGCCGATCTTGTCCATCTCCTGGCGAACGATGGCAATGATCTTGTTCAGCGACCGCTGGCCGAGGAAGAGATACGAGTAGACGCCTGCGCTCAACTGCCGGATATAGCCGGAGCGGAGCAGGAACTTGTGGCTGGCGACCTCGGCATCGGCGGGAGCTTCACGGAGCGTAGGGACAAAAAGCTGGGACCAACGGTGCATGCGGGTAGGGATCTCGCCTTCTTTCAGCACTTGTTTTGTTATTTCGAGCGATAAACAACAGTGTATCGAAGCGGCGGCTGCGGAGTGCTTACTGGAGCAGAAGCCGCGCTTATGATGGGCAGGGCGGAGCAGGTGAAAAGCTGCATCGTAGTTGGCAGTCGAGATAGCGGAGGGGTTTAGAAGAATGCGCAGTCGATTGATTTGTCTCATGACGGCGATGGCTTGCGCACTCCCGCTGACGCTGGCCGGCTGCGGTGACAACGGGCCGCCGGACTTCGCGCTTTCGTTGGCCAGCGGCCAGACGGCGACGGCCACTATCACGCAGGGCGGCACAACGCCCACTGTCTTCCAGGTGACGTCCGTAAAGGGATCGGCGGGCAGCATCACGCTGGTGCTGAGCGGGCTGCCGACGGGGGTGGGTGTCGCGCCGGGCTCGGCGACGGTGGGGATCGGGTCGCCGCAGACATTCGTGCTGAGTGCGGCCGCCAGCGCTCCGGTGACCACCGCGCCGGTCACGCTGACCGCGACGGGCGTGTCGGGCAATCCGCTGGACTCGAGCTCGATCACGCAGACGCAGACGCTGACACTGTCGGTGACGGCTCCGGCCGCACCCTGAAAGATTTTGTGACGCTCTAGTGTGCCGGGACGGTCGTGTCGGTGTCCGGAACCGGAACGTACGTGCCGTCACGGAAGCGCAGGCGTTCCACGCTAGTGTAGGGGATTGCCGCGGGCGCGGGTGGCGGCTCCGGCTTCTGTTTGCCGTGGACGCGGGCGGTCTTTGCGGGCTTCGTTGTATCGGTCTCCGGCGGAGGCTGGGTGCCGCTGCCAGTGAGCACCAGATCGTCGTAGTCCTGGCCGGGGACGGCGGCGAAGGTGTCTGCACGCTGCCAGGCGTAGCAGGGGTCGCGCAACGGGCAGTCGGGACCGCAGGCATTGCGGTTGCTATAGGCGGTTTCTCCAGTGAAGGCGCGTACGACGTCCTCCTGCCAGGGGACCAGCAGGCTGAGGGTAGTGCTCGAAAAGTCGCTTGCCTCGGTATGACTCTCCAGCCGAATGCCATGCAGGTCATTGCCCAGCGTCACCAGCTTGATGGCGGGCGGCAGGCCGCGGCTGCCGGCCAGGTCCACGGCGTCGTTTTCGTCCTCCAGCAGCCAGGTATTCAGGCGGCGGGTGAAGACGGCCATGCCGATGACCGGCCGGCACATGAGGCAGTTGAAGGAGTCATCGCCGGGGCGGCCGGGCTTGTCGCTGCGATGTGGCACAGCCGCGGTGACGACTACATGGCGCGGGTGGCCGGCCTGTAGGTAACCAATGTCGAAGATCACGACGATATCGACCGGGTCCTTGGGAGCGAACCAAGAGCCGGCAAGATCGACGGAAGGATGGTCGGGCAGGTTGGCACGCGCGGTCTGCGTAGCGGGATCGTAGCGGCCATACCAGTGCTGCATGGCATCGCCGAGTGCGAAAAGGCGAGGCGCCTCCACCGGGGCAGTTTTGCGCTGGCACCCGCCAAGCAGCAACAGGGCCGCCGCAGAGGCAGCGATGGGACGCGAGCGCAGCACGCCCCCATGCTAGTGCAATTCTGGATTGTTGGTAGAGGGAAAGAGCGATAAGACAAAAGCAGCGAACCCTAGACAGACTGAGAATCCCAGAGAATGCGGACAACGGCAGAATCTCGCCTGATGCAATGTTTCTCTGTCCTGGTCTGCTGTTTGTCTGCATTTGTCTGGGGTTGTCGCTACATCAGCTCCAGTCCCCAGAGATCGTGCAGGTGCAGGATGCCGAGAGCATGCTGCCCGGTGCCTGTCACGACCAGCGAGGTGATGCGGCGCTCTTCCATGATGGCGAGGCCGCGGGCCGCGAGCTCGTCCGGCGCAATGGTGTGCGGCTTGGGGTTCATCGCTTCGCCTGCGTTGAGGGTGAGGGCGTTGGGGCCGCGGCCTTCGAGCAGGCGGCGGAGATCGCCGTCGGAGATGATGCCGATGAGGCGGCCGTCGTTGTCGAGCACGGTGGTGACGCCAAGCTTCTTGCGCGACATCTCGTAGATGACCTGACTCATCGGCGTCGCGGCCGCGACCGCTGGCAGGGCATCGCCGGAGTGCATCAGGTCGCGGACGAAGGCCAGCTTCTTGCCCAGCTTGCCGCCGGGATGGAGCGAGGCGAAGTCCTCCGCGCGAAAGCCCTTGCGCAGCGAGACCGCTATGGCCAGCGCGTCGCCCAGTGCCAGCATCGCGGTAGTGGAGGCGGTGGGCGCAAGCCCCAGGCCGCAGGCCTCGTTGGGCACCGAACAGTCGAGCGCAACGTCGCTGGAGCGCGCCAGGGTGGAATCGAGATTGCAGCAGAAGGAGATGAGCGCGTCGCCGATGCGTTTAAGCGTCGCGAGCAGGCGCAGGATCTCTTCCGTTTCGCCCGAAGCGGAGAGCGCGAGCACGAGATCGCCCTTCATGAGCATGCCGAGATCGCCGTGCAGCGCCTCGGCAGGATGCAGGAAGAGCGCGGGCGTGCCGGTGGAAGAGAGGGTGGCGGCGATCTTCTGGGCGATGATGCCGCTCTTGCCCATACCGGTGACGACGACGCGGCCGCGCGTCTCGCCGCAGCGCAGGACGAGATCGACGGCGGCGGCGAAGGGAGCAGCCATGGCGCCTTCGAGCCGCGTTGCGAGCGCGAGGAGGCCCTCCGCCTGCGTGCGGATGAGGTTTGCCGGCGTGGTGCTTGCGGGATCGGATGAGTCTGTCATGATTCGTATGCTGGCAGTGTACGAGTGACGATGGCAGGAGCGGAGCGATCCGGCAAGAGGCAGTTGACTTATTCCATCACGTAGCACATTCCCGGCTCGTCGGGATCGCGTGGCCGGAAGCCGTATCGGGCGTAGAGAGGGGCAACGCCGCGGTCTGCGAAGAGATTGACGAAGGCTCCGGGACGTGCGGTCTGCCGAAGCCAGGCGTCGATGGTGTCGAGGATCTGCTTTCCCAGCCCTCGTCTTTGGTGTTCCGGGAGCACGGCAATGTCCGCTACCTGAAAGACGGTGCCGCCATCGCCGACGACGCGACCCATGCCCACGGCACTGCCCTGGTGCTCGATAACGACAGCGAAAAGCGTGTTGGGAAGCGCAACGCGGACTATTTCTTCACTACGCGGAGAGAGGCCGGCCCCTGCGCGGAGCGCGCAGTACTCCGCTACGGTAGGGTTGCGCACGGCGATCTCGTACTCTTGCATCGTCACGTCCGCTCAGGCGCGTCCATATAAAATGGAATTCAACCGGAAAGGTATCTTTGAAGCGCAATCTTATCGTCATTCTCGTGGTGGTCGTGGCGCTGGGCCTGATGGCCTGGTCGGGGTATCAGAACCTGCAGCGCCGCCGCGCTGCGCAGAGAGCCCAGCCGCATGTCACCGTGCTGGACCAATCCAACCAGACGGTGCAGCAGGATGTGGCTTCCGACGAGGGGCTGCCGAACCTGCGCGGGAAGAAGGCGCCGGCTTTCCTGTTGAAGACGCAGGATGGGCGCAAGGTGTCTCTCGCCGAGTATAAGGGCAAAGCAGTGCTGATCAACTTCTGGGCGACGTGGTGCGTGCCCTGCAAGCTGGAGATGCCGTGGTTCGTAGACCTGCACAAGCAATATGGCGCGCAGGGATTCGAGATTCTGGGTGTGGACGAGGATGAGGCGAAGGACCGCAGCCAGATCGGCAAGTTCGCGAAAAAGATCGGTGTGAACTATCCGATCCTGATTGGCGATGACGCGGTGTCGAAGGCCTACGGCGGTGTCGAAGTGCTGCCGACGTCGTTCTACGTGGGGCGCGACGGCAAGGTGGTCGAAGAAGCGGCGGGGTTGATCTCTCGCGATGAGATCGAGGCCAACATTAAAAAAGCGCTGGCGGCGAAGGATTGATGACGATGCGACTGAATACGTGGACGGGACGGCGACTCAGCGGCGTATTCTTCGTCCTTGCTGCGGTTATTCTCGCGAGCTCTTTGTTTGCGCAGAAGTTTCCCTGGCAGGACACGCCGGAGGCCGGCAGTAAGACACCGCAGACGGTTCGCTTCGAAGGACCGGATCAGATCGATGTGGTGGCGCGGAAGCCGCAGGTGGTGGAGCTGCGCTTTCGCATCCAGGATGGCTTCCACATCAACTCACACACGCCGCATGAGAAAAACCTGATTCCGACGCAGCTCCTGGTGGTGGATGGCGACGGAGTGAATGTCTCGGCGGTGGACTTTCCACCGGGCACGGACACCAGCTTCGCCTTTGCGCCGAACGAGAAGGTGAGTGTGTACACCGGCACCATGACGCTGCGCGCCCATGTGACAGTCGCGCACGGCGGCCACCTGCTGCAGGGTGCGCTGCGCTACCAGGCATGCGATGCAAATGCGTGCATGCCGCCGCGCAAGATTCCGGTTGCGGTGAGCCTGCTGGCTAAGTAGCGCGCCAGGTTGCGTGGTAGCATCCCGGCTATGTCCCGCATGTTATTTGGCTTCTGGCTCCTTGTTGCGAGCGCTCTGTCCCCCTGCATGTTTGCACAAACGCTCGATCCGCAGTCGCCGCAGGCGCGTATTGCGCAGATGCTGAACGAGTCACCGGGCGCCTGGACGCCGGAGCAGATCGCCAATATGGAGCGGCTGCGCGATGCGGCGCTGAACGATCCCTATGCATTGACCGAGCTGCGCCACCTGACCGACAACATCGGCCCGCGTCTTGCCGGCTCGCCGCAGGCACAACATGCGGTGGAGTGGGTGGCCGAAGAGATGCGCGCGCTGGGCGCGACGGTGACCATCGAGAAGACGACGGTGCCGCACTGGGTGCGCGGTGATGAGACAGCAGAGTTGACGGCGTGGCCCGGCATGACACCGAAGACGACGCAGAAGATCGTGCTGACCGCGCTCGGCGGCAGCGTCGCGACGCCGAAGGACGGCATCACAGCGCCGGTGATTGTCGTCGATTCGTTCGCCGATTTGAAGGCGCTGCCGAAGGATGCGGTGAAGGGAAAGATTCTGCTCTTCAACGAGCGCTTCGATAAGGAACTGGCGGCGCAGGGCCACGGCGACGAGGCGTATGGCGAGGCGGTGGTGTATCGCGGTGCTGCGCCGAGCGTTGCCGCGTCGCTGGGTGCGATTGCCACGCTGGTGCGCTCCGTCGGCGGCGCGGACTACCGGCTGCCGCATACCGGCATGACGTATTACTCGCCGGGATTGCCGAAGATTCCGGCAGCGCGCGGTGACCGCCGAAGACGCCGACCTGGTGAAGAATCTGACATCGCAGGGCGAGGTGCAGATGCACCTGACCTTGACGCCCGAGCAGCAGGCGCCGGTGGAGACGGCGAATGTGATCGCGGACTGGAAGGGAACGGAGCATCCGGAGCAGGTGGTGATCGTCTCCGGCCATCTGGATTCGTGGGATCTGGCGACGGGCGCGATTGACGATGGCGCGGGCATCGTGGTGTCGATGCAGGCGATTCATCTGCTGCAGAAGCTGGGGATACATCCCAAACGCACGGTGCGCTTTGTCGCGTGGATGGATGAGGAGCAGGGCTCATATGGTGCGCAGACCTATGCGAAAGACTACGCCGGCGACCTTGCAGAATCATGTCGGTGCGATCGAGTCCGATCTGGGTGCGGGACATCCGACCGGGATTTATTTCCAGGGAGGCGCGGCGTTGGATGAGTGGCTGAAGCCGCTGTCGCGAGTGCTGGCGCCGATCGGCGCGCCGCTGCTCGAACGCAGCGCCGAAACCGGTGAGGATATCAACTCCGTGACGGAGAAGGGCGTGCCCGGCTTCGCGCCGATCCAGGACAGCCGCTACTACTTCAACTATCACCACACGGCGGCCGATACCTTCGACAAGGTAAACCCGCGCGAGCTGGGCGAAAACGCTGCGGTGATGGCGGTGACGGCGTATGCGCTGGCCGATGCGGCGACTCCCGCGCCGCGATAGCTTGCTCTCTAGTTGTCTTCCTATACTTCCAGCCCAATCGAGCGCATCAGTTGCAGCGCGTTGGTGCTGTCGGCGATGCCCGCGGTGAGCTTGTAGTCGAAGTGGAGCTCGCCGGCGCTGAAGCGGTCGCCGAAGTGCATGTTGATGGCGTGCCCTTCGAGTACGCCGGCGATCTCGGTGAGGGCGAGGTCGTGCGTGGTGATGAGTCCGATGGCATTGCGGGCCAGCAGGCTGCGCAGCAAAGCCTCGGTACCGACGCGGCGATCGTGCGAGTTGGTGCCGGAGAGCAGCTCGTCGAGAAGAAAAAGTGTCGGGTGCGGGCGGCCGGCGAGATCGGTGATCTGCTTGAGACGCTGGATCTCCGCGTAGAAGCGCGAGAGACCGCTCTGCAGCGAGTCCTGCACGGTGATGGATGCACCGACGGCGAGTGACGAGAGTGTGAGGCTGCTGCAGCAGACCGGCGCGCCACACTGGGCGAGCACGACATTCAGACCGATGGCGCGCAGCAGCGTGCTCTTGCCCGCCATGTTGGGCCCGCTGACGATGACGAGCGCGTGGGCGCTATTGAGCGAGACGTCGTTCGGAATCGCTGCGGCGCGCGGCAGTAGAGGATGGGTGAGGCCGATGGCGTCGAATGCTGGCGGATCTTCGTGCAGCGTGGGAAAAGAGCACGCAGGGCGCTCGTAGGCGAAGCTCGCGAGCGAACTGAGAGCTTCGAAGTCGCCGATGCTGGCGAGCCATGCGCGCACGTGCGTGCCATGGTGTCGGCGCCACGCTTCGACTGCGAGCATGCAGAGCGGCGTCCAGAAGACGAAGCGGTTCACCAGCTTCACAAACCAGTTGTCGCTGGATTCGAGCCATTCGAGGTTGCGCTCGAGTTTTGCGATGGCCCGCGACGGCGGGAGGCCTTCGCTGCGAAGTGCAGAAGTGAGCGCGGTGAGCCGCGGCGCGCGGAACGGCTCCGCTTCATAGACGGCGAGCACGCGATGGAGTGGGCCGAGCAGCGGCGAAATCTGGAGCACGTTTGCGGCTGCTCGTTTGACCGCGCTGATAAAGCGCGTGGTGAGCGCGGCATTGAGGAAGCTGAAGAGTACCACCCAGGTGTAAGTGCTGGTGGCGAACCAATAGAAAAGGCTGGCCAGCCAGAGCAACGCCAACGGAGGTGCGGCGTAGAGCAGCCACGCGGGCACGGTGGTTTCGCTGGATTCCGCCCACGCGGTGAGGGCCTCTGGTGTGCCTTCGTGCACGGCGTCGGCGGCGAGCGCGAGTTGTTCGCGCAGGTCGAGGCGCGGCGCAAGCTCGCGGATGGCTGCCTGGCGTTGAGCAATTTCATCGAGCGCCGCAGGATGCAACAGCCAGTTTGCGAGCGTGTGCTGGCCGGGCGCGCTGACGGCCTGCGAGATCAGCTCATAGAGGCTGCCGGTCCCGAAGAGATCGAGGTCGCGTGCGTAGAGGTGTTTGGGATCGAGAAAACGCTGGCCCGCGTCGCCGTGTCCCGCCCATTGATCGTCGAGTCGCGCGAGGCCGCGCCGATAGAAGCCTTCGAGCCGCGTGGATTCGCTGAGGACGCGCAACAGGCGTTCGTGGGCAATCCATAGGGCTGCGAACGCGAGGGCGGGAATGAGCGCCCAGGCAAGGCGGGTCGGATACGCACGTGCCAGCCAGATGGCGCATGCGACGGCAGCGACCGCGACCGCAAGCTTGCTGAAGCCGAAGAGCCGGTCGCGATGTCGCAGCCGCGTCCGGTCTGCTTCAAGCGCGGCAAGCCGCTCGCTATAGACGCCGCGTGCGTCTGGATCCACGCTCCGCGGGTTGGGATCGACGCCCCGCAGGTTTGGACTCGACGCGCTCAAGCAGGCTGCGGCGCCTCCGCGCTCGCGGTTGGTGCGCTGATGGATGCGGCAGATTGCAGGCGGCGCACGACGCGCTCGCGGCCGAGTGCGAGCATGACGGCGAAGAGCGAGGGCGCGACCGCCTGTCCGGTGAGCGCGACGCGCGCCCCGTTGATCAGGACGCCCGACTTGACTCCCTTTTCGTCGGCAAAGGCACGCAGCAACTGCTCGGCAGATGCTTCTGTGAACTCGGGCGCCGAGTCATAGCGGCCGCCAAGCTCGACCAGCAGGTCGCGCGTGGTGGAGTCCTTCAGGAATTTCGTGACTGCTGCGGGATCGAAGGTGAAATGGTCGCTGAAGTAGGCACAAAAAGCCGTAGCGAAGTCGGTGAGGCTACGGGCGCGCGGCTTAATGAGATCGATGGCGGCGAGAACGTCGGACTCGCTGCGCTGGGGAATGAAACCATTCTTGCCCCACTCGCTTTTGATCAGCGGCAAGAGCTCCTGCGCGGTCGAACGGCGAATCCACTCGGTATTGAACCAGGCGAGCTTGCCGTTGTCGAAGACGGCGTTCGATTTCGAGATGCCTTCGAGCGAGAAGAGCCGGATCAGCTCGTCGGAGCTGAAGAGTTCACGGTCTCGGCCGTCCGGCTCCTTGCCCGCCGCGCCAGGTGACCAGCCAAGCAGCGTGAGGAAGTTGCGGAAGGCCTCGGGCATGATGCCCATATCCTTGTACGAGCTGACGGAAGTGGCGCCGTGGCGCTTGGAGAGGCGCGTCTTGTCAGGGCCGAGGATGAGCGGCACGTGCGCGAAGATGGGCAGCGGGGCGCCGAGCGCCTGGTATTGAAGAACTTGTTTCGGGGTGTTCGAGATGTGGTCCGCGCCGCGGATGATGTGGGTGAGCCGCATGTCGAGATCGTCGGCCACGACGGAGAGATGATAGGTCGGGATGCCATCGGAGCGGAGCAGCACGAAGTCTTCAAGCTCGCTGTTCGCGAACTCGACGCGGCCCACGACAGCATCGTCGAATGCGGTGACGCCACCCTCGGGTACGCGGAAGCGGATGGCTGCAGGCTGGCCCGCGGCGCGACGCGCGCTCGCATCCGCAGGCGCGATGATGCTGCAGCGGCGGTCGTACATGGGTGGCTTGCCGGCCTCCGATGCGACCTTGCGGCGATGCTCCAGATCTTCTTTGGTGCAGAAGCAGGGATAAGCGTGGCCTCCGTCGAGCAGCTTCTGCGCGGTGGTCTTGTAGAGGTCGAGCCGCTTCGACTGGTAGAAAGGACCCTCGTCCCAGTTGAGGCCCAGCCAGCGCATGCCTTCGAGGATGCCCTCGACCATGGCCTCAGAGGAGCGCTCGAAGTCGGTATCTTCAATGCGCAGGATGAAGATGCCGCCGGTGTGGCGCGCAAAGAGCCAATTGAAGAGCGCGGTGCGTGCTCCACCGACGTGGAGATAACCGGTAGGGGAGGGGGCAAAACGGACGCGGGGGCTTTCAGAAGTTGAAGACATAAACGATCTGGATTGATGCTAGAACAATTTCTGTGATGGCGGGCGCTGCGGCCCGGTGGAGGAATGACGATGACGGAGATCGAGTTCACCGTGCCGCCCGGCTGCGGCCTGAGCGGTGCTCCATCTTTGATCGAGAAGGCGTGCCTCGGATGCGGTCTGCGGATCTCCACGCGAGCATCCCTGCGCGGCTGTCCCGGATGTATCCATTGGCACGTGAAACGTGGCATACAGCCGGGCACGCTTGAGCTGACGCTATGGGAGGCGAAGCGGCGGGTGTGGGCGAGTGTGCAGGATGGCCGACGTGCGGCGTGGATCGACGAAGCTCTGCCGCAAGTGAAGGATGCGGTAGAGACGGCATTGCGAATTGCCGTCTCATGAGGATTACGCGGAGCTAGCTGCGCGGATAGGGATCGTTCGGATTAGCAGGTGGCGGCGCAGCGGGCGGGTAGGCGGCAGGCGGATAGGCAGGCGGGTACGCGGTTGGAGGATAGCCACCGGTGAGTTGCGCCACGGGAACGACCTTCCACTGGGAGAACGCGATCACGTAAAGGATGACGATGTTGGCCAGCGGGATGAAGAGCAGGAGCGCCAGCCACGGAGTGAAGCCCGCTTTCTTGAAGATCATCCAGAAAGGGATGATGTAGATGAAGATGCTGACCAGGGCAAAAATTCCGAAGAACGGCATCAAGTAGGCGAGGTGCGGATCGATACCCATGTTGTTCGGATCCATGAGGGTTCCTTCCCGAGGCGAGGATGACGCGAGGATACCGGCAAGCCGGTACGGAGACAACACAAATGCCGTGGCGATCTAGATATCGCCGCGGTCGATATCCAGCGGGAAGATGGATTTGAGAACGATCACGAGGAGTCCCAGTACGTTGGCAGTCGCAGTGCCGAGCAGTGCGATGAGCACGGAATCGGAGAGCCGGCCGTGTTGCAGCTCCTCGCGCAGAATTATGCCGCCCACAAAGACAAGCCACGCGAGAGTTAGAGCAAAGAGGCTGGGGACCAGCCAGCGGCGGAAGGCGAGAAACTGCGCCTTGCGCGCATCGTCGAACTGATCGTTCTCCGCGGTAGCGAGCTCGGCGGCTCGGGCTACGCCCGCGACGCGCGGCGCAAAGGTCGCGGCGCTGGTATCCGCGATCTTCTCCGGGTCGGGGCCTGGGTCGGGGACCGGCGGGATGGCACTCATGCGGCCACCGGCTTCAGGACGGACTTGAACCAGGCGGCGATGTCGGCATCGGGAATAGGCACATATCGCTTACCGGAATTCTCGCTCCAGACCTGCGCCCAGGGTGTGCCGTCGGCATGGGTCATCATGGAAAGCTGGATGCCGGAGTAGCCCCCGTACTGCTCGAGGATGCGACGCAGGATGCGGTCGGCGTAGTCCATATCCGGATCGCTCGCAGGCATGGCATAGCGCCGCAGCGTCAGCTTGCCGCCATCGATGGCGAAGTAGCGCGCCGGCTCGGTGATGGGCTGTGCGCCAAACTGGCGGAAGGCGCGGTAGACATCCGGCAGCACCGGCCCGTATTGCCACGCTTCTACGGAGCGGTCGAGCAGCGGCTTGCCGGTCAGCGCCAGATGCCAGCCGTGCGCGTAATAGAGGAGCTTCTGCACCTTCATGGGATCGAGGGGGAGCTGGCGCTCGCGGGCAAGCTCGAGCAAACGATTGGCAACAGCGCGGGGGTCAAAGGGCATGGCGGCAGATCCCTTTCGCAGTCCTCTGCTAGGGGAGTATAGAGCGGCCGGCCTGCGCTTTCCTATCACGCCGGACTGGGCAGTTTGTGTTGCTGCTCGTGCTGGGCCTTCAGGTCGCGCAGCAGATCCTCAATTTGGTCTTCGCGCTCCATCGCGGCGAACCGCTCTTCGAGCTCCGCTTCGCTCATCTCTCCTCTGTCGAGATTCGTGCCTGTCTCAGCGACAAGCATGGCCTGCCGTGCGTGACCTGCCGCCGCAGCCTGGTCGATGCGCCCGCGGACGCGCGCGATGGTGCCTGAGACGTTTGTTGATGCGCTGGGACCGTTGCCGGTCAGCTTCTGGCTGGCGCGAGCGCGACGGTGCTCCACCGCCAGCAGCTCGCAGCGCGACTGTGTCTCCTGTAGCCGCTGCTGCAGTCGGCTGAGCGCGGTGCGCAGCGTTGTGGTCTCGGCGCGCTGATCCCCAAGCTGCTGGGCGAAGCTGGTCGCCATCTGCTGGTGGCTAAGCTGCTGGCGCAGCGCGGCGCGCGCGAGATCGTCCTGTTGCCGTGTGACGGCGAGGGCCGCCTTGCGCTGCCAGTTTCCGGCGGACTCCTCGTGCTCGGCCTGCTTCTTTTCGAGCAAATGCTGGTCGGCAAGCGCGATGGCTACCTGCGTCTTCACCTGCAAGAGCTGGTTCTCCATATCGAGAATGAGCTGGCGCAGCATCTTCTGCGGGTCTTCCGCGCGGTCGATCAGGTCGTTCAGGTTGGCGCGGAGTAGAGTTGCAACGCGTTCCAGCAGTGCCATGACGTGACTCCTTTGCTGTTCGATGCCGGTTGAAGCAGGTGGTCCCGGCCGAAACCGGGACCACTGTCGGGTTAACTGTTGTTCACGGTGCCGTTGGGGCGAGCGCGCATGCTCTTCACGTTCGCCATCAGCTCGTGCATATCCATGCCGGAGAGCGCTTCGAAGAGCGCTGGCACCTGTGCCGCGATCTTCGTCAGGTCACCGGTCAGTTTGTTGGCGCCTACCGAGCCCTCGCCGGTGGAGACGATGGTGATCTTGTCCACCTTGCTGAGCGGCTCGGACATGGCGCGAACCACCTCCGGCATGCTGCTGATGAGGCGATCGACCACCGCGGCCTGCGACCACTCTTGATAAGCCTCGGCTTTCACGTTCATCGCCTTCGCCTCGGCCTCACCCTTCTGGAAGATGACAGCGGCCTCGGCCTCACCCTGCGCGCGAATGGCCGATGCGCGACCTTCGGCCTCGATAGTGAGGCGCGACTTCTCCGCGGAGGCCAGATTCTCGATGCGCTGACGCTCGATCTCCGCCTGTTTCAGCACGGTGGCGATCAGCTCCTTCTCGTGGCGCAGGATCTCGGCTTCCTGCACCTTGATCTGCTGCTCCTTCTCGATCTGCTGCACCTTCACCTGTTCGGTGATCACCTGCTGCTGCATCACGTTGGTCTGAATCTCGTAGGCCTTGTCCGCCTGCGCCTCCTGCTTGCGGCTCTGCTCGGTGAACTGCGCCTTCTGGATATCCAGATCGCGCTGTGCCTGGGCCTGCTTGGCCAAGGACTGCGTCTCGGCAAGCACGCGCTCCTGGTCCGCAGCGGCCTTTGCAACTGCAGACTCGCGTAGTGCGATGGCGCGGCGGATGGCGGTGTCCCGCTCTGCCTCGGCGGCGGCGACATCGGCATCGCGCTTGATGCGCGCAATGTCCGGCCGCCCCATGTTGGTGATGTAGTCGTTCTTGTCGCGAACTTCCTTGATGGTGAACGAGATCACCTCCAGGCCCATCTTGCTCATATCTTCGGCGCAGGTGGCGCGCATGCGCTCGCCCACCATCTCCGGCTCCTTCACAATCTGCTCGACGGTGAGCTGGCCGATGATGCCGCGCAGGTGGCCTTCCATCACCAGGCGGATTAGCCCTTCGCGCTGCGGCGGCGCCTTGGTGAGGAACTGCTCGGCGGCGGTGAGGATGGATTCGCGGTCGGAGCGGACTTTAATCTGCGCGACCGCCTCGACGGTAACGGCAACCCCCTGCTTGGTGTAGAGGTCCTGCTGCGGCGCGACGTCGAAGGACATGAGCTCCAGGGAGAGCTGACGGCAGCTCTCGACGACAGGAAAGATGATGGCGCCTGAGCCCTTGATGATGCGCGGGCCGCGGAAGCCATACACGATGATGGCTTCGTTGGGGCCGGCCTTGCGAAACATCTTGGCGATGCTGGTCATGATGATGAGAAGGACAACAACTCCCAATCCGATGAAGACAGTGACAATGGTCGGCATAACGATCCTTACCGTGGCGACAGCGTGAAGCCAGCCGTACTGCGGATGGCCTGCGGCGTCCCTGGCTGTGGACGGCGCGGGTCGCGGAGCGCGGCCCCGCGATGGTGAAGAAGTGTCAGGTGACCGGCGGACCCTCGAGCTCCGACCACGGCCGTACATAAGCGATGCCGCGCTCATAGCGCAGCACGACAACTTCGACGTCGCGTTCAATCGGAGAACCGGCATCGCTGCGTGCAGCAGCAGCGCGGCGTGCGCCACCCTGCGAGTAGGCGATCTCCCCGGTGCCGCCCTCGCGGATAGGGCTCGACACGCGCGCGAGCACGCCGGTCATCTCGGTGTCTTCCGTTAGGAGCACACGCTCGCGGGGCAGCAGCACACGCGCCAGAAACCAGAAAATGATTCCCGCGCCGGCGAGCCCGCTGAGGACCGCCAGCGCAAATACGCCCATGCCCCAGAGTGAGCTGAAACGACACAGCAGATAGCCCGCTCCGCCAAACCAGCAGAGGAAGGCGAGCAGGGTGAAGCCGTTGAGCGGCGAGAGGCTGCTGTCGTGTCCGCCATGCGGAGCATGCGTGTGCAGATGGCCGGCGTGCGCGTGGCCGAGGTGAAAATGGCCCAGGTGTAGATGACCAAATTGCAGGTGGCCGAAGCCGCCCACGAACGCGAGTACGCTTAGCACCAGGCCAACGCCGAAGCAGATGAGATACCAGTTCTCCGCACTCAGTAGAAACGTGTGCATGGCTCATCTCCTCTCTTTCCGATGGAGGCTGCCTTCGTGTGTCTTGCGATCACCGTTACGCGCGGCGCTCCGCTTGTCGGTGATTCGTTTCTCGGCACCGTTTGTCTCGGCGGCTTGTTTACGCCGCGGAGCAAGTTCCGGCCGCAGCACTTCGAGCAGCCGGTCGGCAAGCGAGGGCGTTTCGAGGATGGCGGCGAGCAGGAGCAGGCAACGGCGGGTGTCGTCGTGCTCGGCCGCAGCGAGCAGTGCACGGCGCAGCTCCGGATCGCGGCGAAAACGCTCCGCGCCGGAGATCAGCCACAAGTCGAGCTTGTCCTCGTCCGTGCGCGAATGCATGCGGGCCTCTGACAACAGCTCTGCGTGGTAGCCCTCCGGGTCGTCGACCAGGTAGCCGGGATGCACCTTGAAGAAGCGGGCCAGCAAGAGGCGCGTGGTGTTCGTCAGGTGCGGACGCGCGCCGCTCTCGATCTGCGAGAGATAGGACTGGCTGACGGCGGTGTCCATTTCCGCGCGAATGGCGCGCACCAGTTCCTGCTGGGTCATAGCGCGATCGAGGCCGCGAAGGGAGCCTTCGACTTCGCGAAGGTAGCGGATTTTCTCGCCAAGCTTCATATTGCAATCCGCGATAACAATATCGCAATCTGCGATATACGCAAGCACTCTTTCGTAACCTGCTCTAACTGGCTTATCGGCGATGGGTTACGGCGGTGAGTTGCAGATGTTGCTAACGAAGCGGAACGCCGTCTAGCTTGGTCAGCCGGCCTACCGGATACAGGCCGAGCTTCGGGTCTGCCCACGGCGAGTGATCGTAGAAAAATTCAAGCCGTGCGTAAGGGTTTGCGGCAAACTTCGGATCGTTTTCGACCCGCTGTTCAAATTCCGTTTTGAGCTTAGGGTCCTTGGCCATCATCTCGCGTGCCAGCTTTTCCAGCACATACGGCTCGCCATATTCGCGCTGCTCGAAGATGGGGTCGAAGTCGTTCCAGGCCATCGCCGAGTCGGGCGCCATCGGATCGAGCCATGCCATGGCCACGTGTGAGAGCCGCTGGTTCAGCTCGACGACAGCGGAGTTCGCAGGAAACGTCATCGTCTCGGTGACGAGTGTGCACTGGGGCGGTTTGCCGGGATGCCCCTCGCTGCCCTCACCCGCAAACATGGGGTGGTGACCTTCAAAGGGCGGCTGTTGCCAGTTGCCATCGTGACAGCGGTAGGTCTCGACTGGCGCGGTCCATGATGCTGTGGTGCGGCGCATGACAACCTGATGCGCGGCGAGCACGTTGATAACGTGGGTCCACTGCGGAGGAATGATGTAGGCGGCGGGCGGCACGGCAGATACGGTGATTTTGGCACCGGTCTGCATAGGCAGCGTGGCGTTCCACGGCTCATGCGAGTATTGCAGCCACATGGTTCCGGAGATGGCGCTGAGCTCACGCGTGTATTTGTAACCGCGAAAGAGGAATGGTGTCGTATCGCCCGACCAGCCGAGCGCGAGCGGATAGCCGACATTGCCCAGCGGATGCGCGCCGAGCTGTTCCGCCTCGTGATCGGCTGCTGCATTCAGCGCGATCAGCTTGTCGGCATCACGGTTCACTACTTTGAAGAGTGCGCGCAGCAGCTCGTAGTTGCCGGTCACGCGCGTCTTGTAGTCCTTCAGCATGTGCATCTCGACCAGCATGCTGGGCCTGTTTTCCAGGTTCATATAGCCGGTGGAAAAGCGTGGGACGAAAGCATCGAAGCCGAGCCCCTTGGAGGGATCGGAGTCATCGACCAGCGAGATGTAAGTAGGCGAGGCGAGATGGCCGGTCGCGTCCACCTGGTGTTCCAGGTCGGGGATGACGTTTTCATCGAGCCAGTGTCCGGTGTCTGCATTGAGATTGGGAAAGTGCTCGATGGTGAAGGTGACGTCGTACTGGAAGTCGGCGCCATCGGTCACGTGATCGTCGACGAAGAAGTCGGGCAGCCAGCGATGAAACATCGCCATGAAGGCGCGCGTCTCCGGTGCATCGGCCTTCATGTAATCGCGATTCAGGTTGATGTTGGTGCCGTTGCCCCGCCAGCCCATCTCCTCGGGGCCGTTCTGGTTAATGCGGTTGTAGGGGGAGCGGCGCTCGTGGCCATCGGCGTTGTACATGGGGATGAAAACGAAGACGGCGCGATCGAGCAGCGCTGACTCCTTGCCGGTGATGACCATGTCGCGCAGCAACGCGAGGCAGCTATCCTTGCCATCCATCTCGCCGGCGTGAATCGCATTCTGCACCAGCACGATGGGGCGCTTCGCTGCGTGTAGTTTGTCAGGATCGAAGACGCCGTCCTTCGAGGCGATCACGATGTCGAGCTCGCGGCCTTCGCCGGTCTTGCCGAAGTGCTCGATGCGCACCTGTTGCGGCTTTGCCGTCGCGATGCGATGCAGATAGGCCATGGTGGCGGCGTAGTCCGGCGTGGTGCGGTAGTTGGACTGCTCGGCGGGTGTGGCCCAGTCGTTCGATTGCGAGGTGTTTTGGGCGAGAAGGCCAGGAGTCAGCAGGACGAAAAGAGCCAGAAGCGGCGCGCGCATGGCTTAGGGTAGCGGAGAAGCTGTTGCTGGAGAAGCCGATCGGCGAGTTCGGGACAGATTTCACCACGAGGATTTAGCCACCGCGGTCCAGCAATTTCGACCTATACTGGCCTTTCCCCTCCAGATCTGCCAATCGAATCTTTGCCAGCAGGTGCGCCTGAATGCTGAAGCGACTGATGTTCTGCTCGATCGTTCTTCTTTGCCTGATAACGGCCGCCGATGCCCAGGTCTACCCCAGCCTGGTGCTGGTGCATGGACACGTTTGGACGGAGAATCCGGCGCAGCCTGAGACCGAAGCCATCGCCATCGACGGCAATCGGATCCTTATGGTAGGGACATCGGCGGAGGTGCTTCACCTCGCTGGTCCCTCCACGCGCGTGATCGAGCTTCATGGACGCCGCGTGGTACCGGGCTTCAACGATGCGCATGTTCACTTTGTTCCTGGAGGCCAGTTGCTGGCCGGGGTGCAGCTTCGCGATGCTGCATCGCAGGCCGAGTTCCGCCAGCGTATCGCGAGCTTTGCGCGAACGCAGCCCGATGGCGCCTGGATCGTGGTTGGTGCATGGGACCACGAGCGCTGGACGCCAGCGGTGCTGCCTACGCATCAACTGATCGACGAGGTCACGCCGCACAATCCTGTCTTCGTCGAGCGGCTGGACGGCCACATGGGGCTTGCCAACGCGGTTGCCATGAAGCTTGCTCGCGTCGATCGCAATACCCCGGATATTCCGGGCGGCGTCATTGTCCGCGATGCCGATGGCAACCCCACCGGCATCTTCAAGGATGCGGCGATGACGCTGATCAACCGTGTGATTCCGCAGCTTACCCCCGCTGAAACGGAGACTGCCATCCTTGCTGCCGAGCGCGAAGCGGCGCGCAACGGTGTGACCAGCGTGCAGGACATGGCCGGCAACACGAATGACACCGGCGGCCCGGATCGGCTCCGCGCCATGCAGGCGCTGGAACGCGAGGGTCGCCTCACCGTACGGATTTCCGAGAACCTGCGTCTGCTGGATTGGAAGTATCTCGCGGGCAGCGGGGTTCAGGCTGGCTTCACCGATGGGCTTGTCCAGATCGGCGGGCTGAAGGCCTTTGCCGATGGCGGCCTCGGTGCATCCACCGCGTGGCTCTTCGCACCTTATGACGATGCGCCAAATACCAGCGGCCTCGCGAGCGATGAGCTGCAAAATCCCACTCAGATGTATGCCGACATTAAGGGCGCGGACCAGGCTGGCCTGCAGATCATCATCCATGCCATAGGCGACCGCGCCAATCGCACGATCCTTGACTTCTATCAGCGCGTCGAACAGGAAAATGGTCCGCGCGACCGGCGTCTGCGCATTGAGCATGCGCAGCACCTCACTGCGGTGGACATTCCACGCTTCGCTCAACTGCACGTGATCGCCTCCATGCAGCCCTATCATGCTATCGACGATGGCCGCTGGGCGCAGAAGCGCCTGGGCGCCGAGCGTATTCACTATGCGTACGATTTCCGCTCGCTGCTCGACTCCGGAGCCACGCTGGCGTTCGGCTCCGACTGGCCGGTCGCCCCTCTTGAGCCGCTCATGGGCATCTACGCCGCCGTCACGCGCAGAACACTCGACGACCGCAACCCCAATGGCTGGATTCCCGAGCAGAAGATCTCTGTGGCCGAGGCGGTGCACGCTTATACTGTGGGCTCCGCTTATGCGCAGTTCGATGAGAAGAGCAAAGGCTCACTGGAGCCCGGAAAACTCGCCGATCTGGCGGTGCTTTCCCAGGACATCTTTCACATCGATCCGGTGCAGATAGAGAATACGCACGTCGATCTCACCATCTTCGACGGCCGCGTGATCTATGAGGCGTCGGGCCAACAGCAGTGATAGCTACGTGATGTCTTCCGTATCGAAGACTTTCACCTTCACCGTTTGCCGCTGCGGACTGGTGCCGTGGACCTCGGCGAGCAGGTTTCGCACCACGTCTTCCAGGTGACGCTGGTTTTCGATGACAGCGCTCATGGACTTGATCTCTTCCGGGTCCTCGACTTTTTCCAGCAGAACGCTCGCGTGCGCCTGTGCGACGTGATCCAGGCCCAGGCCTTCCGGCGTCTTGGCTTTGATGGAGATGGCCTTGGTATCGAGGCTCAAGAGGTCGGCGAGCCGCTCGCGGATTTCGCCTGCGATGGGCGAGATCTTCGGCTTGGCCAGCACCAGTGTCGCGTCCAGATTCACGATGCGGTAGCCGGCGTGCTGAATCTCTTCGAGCGCCAGGTTGAGGAAGACAGTGGAGTCGGCGTTCTTCCAGCGCGGGTCGCCGGGCGGAAAGAAGGTACCGATGTCGCCCGCGGCGACGGCACCGAGCAGAGCATCGGTGAGCGCGTGCAGCAATACATCACCGTCGCTGTGACCTGCCAATCCCTCGGGATGCTCGATGGCAATGCCGCCGATACGCAGCGGGACGCCGGCTTGGAAGGCATGGGAGTCCCAGCCGTGACCGATGCGAATATTCATGAAAGCCTCTCTTTCCCGCGCGCCATGTATGCCTCCTTGTTGCGCTAGGCCGTATGGCGGCGAGCGAGGTAGAACTCGGCGAGCTCGAGATCGCCGGGCTGTGTGATCTTGAGATTCGCGGGCGACCCTGGCACGACGGCAACCTGGGTGCCGGCCCGCTCCACCAGACTGGCCTCGTCCGTGCCGGCGAAGCCATCCGCTTCGGCCTCGGCGAAGGCGTGCTTGAGGATCGACCACCGGAAGCCCTGTGGCGTCTGCGCCTGCACCACGTACTCACGCGGAATGGTGGTGCGGATTATGGCGCCGTGCGCGGTGCGCTCCACCTGTTTGATGGTATCGATGGCGGGCAGGCCGACGATGGCGGCGCCGTACTCGGTGACCGCTTCGATGGTGCGCGCGATGGTGGCGGAGTCGATCAATGGGCGGACGGCGTCGTGCACCAGAACGATGTCGTTGTCTTCCGCCTGCATCGCTGCAAGTGCGCATCCGACGGACTCCTGGCGGCTGTCCCCGCCTTCCACCACGGTCACGCGGCCGGCGAGCTGGTGCTCGGCAACGATGGCCTGGACGCGCTCGATCTCGGTGGGGCGAACTGCCACCACGATGGCGCTGACCTGCGGTACGGCGGCGAAGGCGCGCAGACTGTGGATCAGGATGGGGACCCCGGCGAGCGACTGGAACTGCTTGGCGGCGTTGGGTGCAACCTGTCCCGGCGCCATGCGGGTGCCCAGGCCCGCGGCCGGAAGAATTACGAAGACGCGCATAAGAAGTTGAGTATACCGGGGTGGAAGAGGCCTCGCATCGAGGCGCATCGCCATCCGCGTCCATCGCCATAGAGCGCTACGGCGTTACAACAGACCTTGGAGCGAAGAGCGATACCTACTCGCCGCTCAGGCGCCTCTTCGACGGTTGCAGAAGGCCGCGTCGGCGGCCTTCCCTTATGCCTTTGGTTCCACCTTAGCCACGAAGATGCCGGCGAACGCCTCACGCACGCCCCAGAAGATAATGAGCCACAGGACGAATGTGATCAGCGCTACGGGCAGACCTTCGGGCGCCATCGTGCTATGGAACAGCAAGATGTTGAAGAGGATAGGACCAAGGATGATGAGCGCCAACGGGATGTAGCGGCCGGCGAGCAGCATAAGGCCGCCGATGGCCTGTAACGCGAAGACAACCACGTAGTACTTGGAAACGAAGAGCGCTCCCACGAACTGCAGTGCCACGCCAGTGGGCGGCGGCATATGCAGGAATTGCAGGAAACCGTTAAGGCCGAAGAGAACAAACTCCAGCCCCAGAAGAATGCGTGCGATCAGGACGGCGACTTTCATGTTGCTTCTCCTCGGTGAGACAGTTAGAGAGAGAATCTTAGCTTCAGGCGGCGCTGTTGCGTATCTGCTCCAATGCGGGTCCAAGCAGGGTGCTGCGGTCGATGGCACCAGACATGAGCTGGGAGACACCGCCAACGGAAAGGATGCGGACGTCTGCGATGCCGAGGAAGCCGAGTACCGCCTTCAAATACGGGTCGACGAAGTTTAGGGCGGCTGCGGGACTTTCCGGCGAATAGACACCGCCACTCGCGACAAGCAGCGTTGCTTTCTTGTTTTGCAGTAAACCCTTCGCACCGTTTGCGTCATAGGAAAAGGTACGGCCGGCGCGGGCGATCTGGTCGATCCATAGCTTCAGCGAGGACGGTATGGAGAAGTTGTGCATGGGAACGCCGATCACGATCTCGTCCGCAGTCTCGAGCTCTTGTATCAGTTCATCGGAAGGCGCAAGGAGCACTTTCTGTTCGGCAGTTTGCGCATCTGCAGGGGTGTAGGCGGCATGGATCCACGCCTGGTTGACCGGCGCAGGTGTGAGGCGAGCGAGATCGCGGTAGAGGATGGTGCCGCCGGGATTGGCGGTTTTCCAGGTGATGGCGAACTCGCGGGCGAGTTCACGGCTGACGGAAGTTTCGAGCGGGCTGGCGTCTAGATGGAGTAGTGTCGGCATAGATTTGAATCTCCTGGGCGACATATGCAGTCAAAACAGCAGATGTCGTATTCAGTAGACGACACTCGTTGTTCAGACGATTCAGAGTTTTTTGGACATTTCCTAGGTTCAGCTATGCCGATCTCCGACTGTGAGGTACGCGATCCACGCATCCGCCGGACGCGCCAGCTTCTGCAGGGCGCGCTGATGCAACTACTTGGATCGAAGTCGTTTGACGACATATCGGTGCAGGACATCACCGATGCCGCAACGGTGAACCGCGCCACTTTCTACGACCATTACACGGACAAGTTCGCCCTGCTGGAAGCACTTATCGCGGGCGGCTTTCACCAAATGCTGCACGAGCGGTCCGTCCACTATGACGGCACCTGTCCGTCGGCTGCGGGGGCGATCGTTCTGGCCGCCTGCGATTACCTGGCAACGATGCGCGCGGCCCAGACCGGCTGCGGGCGCCGCAGCAACGTCGAGGCGTTGGAGGATGCGGCGATGATCGCGGCCATCCGGCGCGTCATGGCAGATGGAATGGCCAGGTACGCGTCGGTTCCGGAAGAGCGGCTTGCCATGCAGTCCGCGGCGGCAAGCTGGGCGATCTACGGCGCTGTCAAAGAATGGCTGAATGCGCCCGATCGGCGCCCGACGGAGGAGATTGTGCCGGAGATCGTCGCGATGGTTACGCCGCTACTGGGCAGCGCGACGCAGGAATATCATGCCGCGTCCCACGCGGCGCACACAATTACCTAAGACCGCGTGAAGCGGTGGATAACCAGCGAAATCGGCAGGCCTACGCACACCATGTGGGTGACGATGGCGGTGACGGTGTAGGACAGCGTGGGCGGACGGTGGCCCATTCGGTCTAGCGGCATGACAACCCAGTACATGAAGCCGTAGACCACCAGTGCGTAGCCAAGGCCCGCGAGCCAGGGGTGGTCGAGCAGCGCGGGAAGCCTTCTGCTGGCGGCATAAAAGACCGCAGCGGCTGTGAACGCGATCAGGAAATGGAAGGCGAGACCGAGTGCGCTCGTCGCCCAGCCTCCACGGAAAGATGCCGATCCCAGGAGGCCGCCGGCGATGCCCTGCAATAAGCGGCCCGGTGAAACGCCCTTCGATGCCCAGATAAGGCAGGCTGCGGTGATGTCCATGACGCCGCAGAGAAGCCCTGCGGTGAAGATGGCAGGAAGCGCGCGCGAATGTCCAACTCGCTCGCCGCCTGCTTCAGCCATTCAACCCTCGACCGGCTCCACGTAGAACATCTCGTCGGTGGTGCGGAAGCCGTTGCTCTCGTAAAGAGCGCGGCCGGCGGCGGTGGAGTGCAGCGCGACCACGCGGATGCGTCGTCGTCGTGCCTCGTCGAGCGCAAGCTCAATGAGATGGCTCGCGATGCGCTTCCTGCGGTGCGCGGGCTCGACGTAGACGTTCAGCAGATAGCCGCGATGCTCCGAGGTGGGATCGAGGGGATGCGGCGGCCAGTCGAGCATCATCAATCCGCTGCCGCCAATCACCTCGCCCGCATCGTCGAGCGTGAGCCAGCCCATGTAATTGCCGGACTGCAACTGCTGGGTTACCCAGGGCTCGAAATGCTCAGCCATCACGTCGAGAATGCGATTGTCCGAGCGGCCCGCGTCCACGAACATGCGCCGGCGATGGCGGGTGATGGTAGCGGCGTCGGCGGCAGTAGCGGCGCGGGTGGCGAGCATGCCTGTGAGTATAGACCGCAGTGTCATGCAGCGTGACGGTGGCTCGTACACTGGGTGCGCATGGCAACGCGCACATCCCATCTCAATTGGGCACGTCACTTCTTTCGCGCCGGGGAGCGCGTTGCCGTGGCTGTGTCGGGTGGCGCGGATTCCGTGGCGCTGCTGGTAGCGATGGCCGACTCGCGCGCAGAGACCGGCATCGTGCTCTCCGCCATTCACGTGCATCACGGATTGCGCGGTGCCGAGGCGGATGGCGATGCGGAATTCGTCGCACAGATTGCGAAGCGGCTCGACGTGCCGCTCTGCACCAGACGCGGCGATGTTGCGGCTCTTGCGGCAGAGCGCGGGCAAGGGATCGAAGAGGCTGCACGCGCGCTGCGCTATCAGAGCTTTCAAGAGCTGCTGGCGGAACACAAGGTGGATGCGGTTGCGACCGCCCATACCCTGGACGACCAGGCGGAGACGGTGGTGATGAAGATGCTGCGTGGCGCCTGGACCGAAGGCCTGGGCGGCATCGCGCCTGTGGTCACGATGAAGGATGGATACATCCGTGCGGCCGCTGCTGGAGGTGACTCGCGCGGAGATTGTCGCGTATCTGGAGGGCCGAGGGCAGCCCTGGCGGGAGGACAGCAGCAACCAGGAGCTGACGTTTACCCGCAACCGGGTGCGCTACACGCTGCTGCCGCAGCTTCGCGAGTTTCAGCCGCGCATTGCCGAGCAACTGTCGCGCATGGCGGCCGTGGCCCGGGATGAGGAGACGTGGTGGGCGCGTGAGCTGGCGCGCGTGATGCCGGGATTGGTGTTGCCGGGAAAACCGGTGCGCGGCGGCGGCCGGGCAACTTCGACCCGGCCAGGTGAAGCCGGTGTTGGCATGGAGCTGGAGCGGCTTCGTGCGCTGCATCCGGCGTTGCAGCGCCGTGTGCTGCGAGCTGCGGCGGAACAGCTAGGCTGCGCACTCAGCTTCGACCAGACGGAGGCCGTGCGAGCGCTGACGGACGTAGGCGAGCGCTTGGCCGGCAAGGGGGGAAGAGTGGAGTTGGGCGCGGGACTGACCGCGGAGCGCACGGCGCGGGAGTTGCGGCTATCCCGGTCGTCCGAGCGGACTCCTTCTCGGCTACCAGAGCTGGTGGTGCCCGTGCCGGGTGTGCTCGAAGCGGCGGAGTACGGCTATCGGGTGACGACTGTAGGAAGCCTGCCCAGCGGCACGACGCTTGTGCTACGGACTCCGCAACCGGGCGACCAGGTCAGGCTGCCGCATAGCCGCGGCGTGAAGACGGTGAAGGAGGTACTGGAGCGGCGCGGCCTTTCCGCAGCCCAACGGAAAGTCTGCCCCGTGCTCGCCACCGGAAGCAGCATTCTATGGATGAGCGGAGTGGAAGTGGAGTGGATGCCCGGCCTGCAGGTGGCAGTAGAGCCATTTGGGGAATGGGGACAGCCGCCGGTACCGGAAGGTGCGCCGGACGCCACCTAGGTAATCAGATTTCGGCCCCTGCAGCGGGGCATTTTCTTGCTGATCTCCGCGGGCCTCGGAGTAGAATCCAGGATACGGTCACCGGAGCGTGAAGGGCTGGCTATCGATTTGTTCGTGCCGCAAGCCGGTGAGAGCCGGAAGTTGCACCGAAGATCAGCCTCGCACGTCTAATCCCTAAGGAATCGCGACGACTTGCGTTTGGGAGAACAGATTCCCCTTCAGTCTGCGTATCCTTAGGCGCTGCTTCCGGGGCGTGAGAGAAACGAGGGTTTTTCGTGAATTCGACGGTCAAATCGATCCTCTTCTGGGTATTCATTCTGGCCTGCCTGGTCTTGCTATGGCAGATCGTTCAGAAGAGCACGAGCAATGGCAAGGACCAGGAGATTTCCTTCTCCACGTTCATGGACGATGCCCGGCAGGGCCAGGTGCAGGACGTGACCATCACCAACAGCACGGTGACGGGACACTTCCGCAACAGCAAGGACAACGGCTTCCACACCACCGTCCCGGCCAACTATCCGGACATGTTCAAGATCCTGCAGGACAACAAGGTCTCGATCACGGTGAAGGACACGCAGGGCAACGCCTGGTGGCCGATCCTGCTGCAGCTCTCGCCCATCCTGATCATCGGCGCGGTCTGGTACTTCATGATCCGGCAGATGCAGAGCGGCGGTAACAAGGCGCTGTCGTTCGGCAAGAGCCGGGCGCGCCTGCTCTCCATGCAGCAGAAAAAGGTCACGTTCAAGGACGTGGCCGGCGTGGATGAGGCCAAGGAAGAGCTGAAGGAGATCATCGAATTCCTGCGCGAAGCGCAGAAGTTCCAGAAGCTTGGCGGCCGCATTCCTAAGGGTGTTTTGCTGGTCGGACCTCCGGGTACCGGCAAGACGCTGCTGGCGCGCGCCGTCGCAGGCGAGGCCAATGTACCGTTCTTCTCCATCTCCGGTTCGGACTTCGTGGAGATGTTCGTCGGCGTGGGCGCAAGCCGTGTGCGCGATCTGTTCGAGCAGGGCAAGAAAAACGCACCGTGCATCATCTTCATCGACGAGATCGACGCAGTCGGCCGCCATCGCGGCGCCGGTCTGGGCGGCGGTCACGATGAGCGCGAGCAGACACTGAACCAGCTGCTGGTGGAGATGGACGGCTTCGAGTCGAACGACGGCGTGATTCTGGTAGCTGCTACCAACCGGCCTGATGTGCTCGACCCTGCGTTGCTGCGCCCTGGCCGCTTCGATCGCCGTGTGGTGGTTGGACGTCCGGATGTGCGTGGCCGTGAAGAGGTGCTGCGCGTGCACTCGAAGAAGGTGCCGATTGCCGATGACGTGGATCTCCGCGTGCTGGCTCGCGGCACACCGGGCTTTTCTGGTGCCGACCTGGCCAATATGGTGAATGAGGCGGCGCTTACTGCTGCGCGTTCCAACCGCAAGGCCGTGCACATGTACGACTTCGAGCTTGCGAAGGACAAGGTTCTGATGGGCGCCGAGCGCAAGTCCATGCTGCTCACCGACGAAGAGAAGCGGGTGACCGCGTATCACGAGGCCGGCCATGCGCTGGTCGCCGCCATGCGCGCCCACGCCGATCCGCTGCACAAGGTCACGATCATCCCGCGCGGCATGGCGCTGGGCGTGACCATGCAGTTGCCAACGGACGACAAGCACACTGTCACCAAGGATTATTTGGAGACGCAGCTTGCCATCCTGATGGGCGGACGCTGTGCTGAAGAGATTTACCTCAAGCAGATGACGACCGGTGCGGGCAATGACATCGAGCGCGCGTCGGAATTGGCGCGCAAGATGGTTTGCGAATACGGCATGAGCCGGTTGGGTCCGCTCACCTTCGGCAAGAAGGAGGAGCAGATCTTCCTGGGTCGCGAGATCGCGCAGCACCGTGACTTTTCTGAGGAGACGGCCCGGCAGATCGACAGCGAGGTGCGCAGCCTGGTGGACTCTGGCTACCAGTCGGCGTACAGCATCCTGGATCAGAACCATCCGATCATGCACCGGCTGGCGACGGCTCTTCTGGAGCGCGAGACCATCGATGCGAACGAGATCAAGATGCTCATCGAAGGTCGCGAGCTTCCCCCGCTCAATCCTCCGTCGAATGGCTCGGCCAGCGGCGATCCAGAGGTGAAGGTGCTGAAGCCGGAGCCAGGACGTGCAGCGGGCTTCCCGGAGGGTAGTCCCTCACCCGCGTAGCGTTCTCTCTGTGAACAACCAGACGGCCGCTCTTCCAGAGTGGCCGTCTTCTTTTGCACGCCAGCTACTCTGCGAGAATAGCTCCAGCATGCGCCCCGTCCTTCGATTGCCTTCCGCCTTACTGCTGTTGCTGCCTGCGACGGGTTGTGGCTATCACACGATGGGCTCCGCGGCACATATCCCGGAGAGTGTGCACAGTGTCGCGGTGCCGTTTTTCGAGAACCACACACAGTTTTCGCATACCGAGGTCGCGCTGACTGAGGCCACAGTGCATGAGCTAAACACCCGCACGAAGCTCCGTGTGCTGCCGCGCGAAGATACCGGCGATGCGGATGCGGTGCTGAAGGGCATAGTGCTGAGTGAGTCGATCGTGCCCTACACGTACAACGTCACCACCGGACAGTCGTCGAGCTACATGATCTCGCTGACCGCGAGCGTGTCGCTGACCGATCGGGATGGCCGCGTACTCTATCGGCGGGATGGGTACACCTTCCATCAGCAGTACGAGGCCACCTCGGACCTGGGCACATTTGTGCAGGAAGATTCCCCTGCGATGACGCGCCTCTCTAGAGACTTTGCCCAGTCGCTGGTGAGCGATATGCTGGAGTCCTTCTGAGCCTCATGCGACATTCACGGGACCGGACGAATGGCTAGCGGGCTGCGTAGCTTCGCATCCTCGGACCGCTTCATTGCCGAGATAGAAGTGTCGCGCACGGGCGGTATGCTGCGGCCGGGGTATGTACTGCTCGGCGACGAGGCATATCTGCACGAGCGGTGCCGCCGTGCGATTCTCGACTCGCTGATCGACGCAGGATCTGGGCCGGCCATGCGCGATTTCGCGCTGGCAGAGATCGACCTGGCGGAGACCAACATCTTTGAGGCGCTCGACCGCGCACAGACGCCGTCGCTGATGGCGCCCTTTCAGGTTTTGTTTCTGCGCAATTTAAAGACGCTCTACACACGCGGGGCGAAGAAGGATGAGTTTGCCGCGCTGGATGCTTACGGGCGCTCGCCGAATCCGCAGGCGTTGCTGGTGTTTGTGGCGGATCATCTGCATCTGCCATCCGACCTGCGCCGCATGGATATGCAGGACAAGGACCGCTACGAGCGCATCCGCGAGACGCTGGGCGATTGGTGCGGCATGGTGGAGCTGGTGCGCGTGGAAGAGAGCGATGCGATGCGCTGGCTGGTGGCGGAGGCAGAGAATCGGGGAAGCGCGCTCGAAGTGGATGCTGCACGCGAGCTGACCGACGCGCTGGGCGCGGACCTGATGTTGATGGCGAGCGAGCTGGAAAAGCTGCTCCTGTATACCGGCGAACGGCGCCGGATCACGCTGGGCGATGTGGAGACGATGGTGCTCGGAGCGAAGCAGCGCTCGCTCTATGAACTGACGGATGCGATCTCTGCGAAGGACAGGCCGCGCGCGCTTGCCTTGCTGCAAGGGCTGCTCAATGCCTCAGATGGCGGCGAGGAGTCAGCCATTGGCCATCTCTACATGCTGGCCCGCACTTTCCGTCAGATGCTAGTGATACTGGAGAAGAATGTGCGCGACTCGCGCGCCATCTGGCAGGCGCTGTGGCAGGGATTTCGCATGCCGCCGTTTGCCGCCGAAGATCTGATCCGGCAGGCGCGCCGTTACAAGAGCCGGCGCGATCTGACACGGGCGCTGCGGTTGATCGCCCGCGCCGATCTGGAGCTGCGTTCGTCCCCCCGGACAAGCGGCTAGTGCTGGAGCGGCTGGTGCTGGCGCTGGCCAGCGAAGAGCCGGTCCAGCCATCGCTCGGACTGCTCAGCGCACAGTACGCGATGGAGTTGTAGCCCAGAGTATTTTCGCCGTTGCGTGTCTCGGCCGGATTTGGCATGGTGTGGCCTTTCTTGACGGAAAGCCACGCGAACAGTGACGTGCTGGCAAATACCTGCCGCGAAACGCTCTAGCACCGCCGAGCATTCCGTATTGGTTGGCCTCAGACAGGCAACATAGTCGTCGGCCTATACATCTCCGCGTTGAGCGGTTGAGCGGTTGAACCGTAGAACGATGGAGAGGCGTCAATGCCATTCACACTTACTTGGGGCGACATCACGGTACGCCTGGCCTGCACGTTGATCGCGGGCATTCTTGTCGGCGCCGACCGCGGCGAGCGAGGAAAGGCCGCGGGAATACGGACGAATGTGCTGGTGTGTCTGGCCGCCTCGCTCTCCATGATTCTGGCCAACGGCATGCTGGGCACCGCGGGGAAAAATTCCAGCTCGTTCTCGGTGCTCGATCTGATGCGGTTGCCGCTGGGCATTCTCTCCGGCATGGGATTCATCGGGGCGGGCGCGATTTTGCGCAAGGGCGAGATGGTGCTTGGGGTGACGACCGCGGCGACCTTGTGGATGGTGACGATGCTGGGTCTTTGCTTCGGCGCCGGAAAGATCCTGTTGGGAACCGCTGCACTCGTGCTCACGCTGTTCACGCTGTGGGGATTCAAGGTGGTGGAGCGCCACATGCCGCAGGAGTACCGAGGGACCCTGTGTGTCGTCACTGCTGGTGGAGAATTGTCCCGAGAGCTGCGCGACCTGGCGACACAGAGCGGCATGCGTGTCCACGCGTGGTCGGTGGATGTTTCGCGCGAGCAGGCGCGCGTGACGGTGGAATGCGAGCTGCGCTGGCAGGCACGAGAGCGTGAGCACGACGGAGATCCTGCTCTGATTGGGTCGTTGCGGCAACGCTCGGACGTCGAGCGCCTGCGCTGGCAAATGCAAATGTAGTGCTGCGGGGAAATGCACCCTGTGCGAGAGGGTGTGATCTAAGGCGAATGAGAGCTCCGCCATCAGAAATCCATTCACAGCCGGAGGGACGGCATGAACCAGTTACATCAGCAGGGAACGGCAAGCTTCTTTCGGCGTATGACATGGCTGAGTTGCGCGATGTTAGTCGGAAGTGTGGGGGCGGTGGGGCAGGTTACGATACTGCAGCATGCGACTGTGATCAACGGCAACGGCGGATCGCCGCGGCATGACGCGACGATGGTTATAGATGGCGCGAAGATCCGGTCGGTTACCAGCGGCCCCACAGGAATTCCGGGCGGCATTCCTGCCGGCGCGACGACGGTCGATCTCACGGGCAAAACCATCATGCCTGAGCTCGTCAATGCGCACGGCCATCTCGGGCTGCTTCAGGGCACAAAGACGTCGGCCGCCAACTACAGCGAAGACAATGTGAAGCGTCAGCTTCTGCAGTATCAGGATTATGGCGTGGGCGCCGTGCTGGTGATGGGTACTGACCGCGATGAGGCGTATGGCTGGCGTGCGCAATCGCATGCAGGAACTTTGCCCGGCGCGCTGCTCTACACGGCTGGACGAGGCTTTGGAGTGCCCCAGGGATTGCCGCCGGCGGCGATGGGCGCTGACGAGATCTACCGGCCAACCACGCAGGAAGAGGCGCGCCGCGATGTGCGCGAGCTCGCCCCGCACCATCCCGATGTGGTGAAGATGTGGGTGGATGATTTTTATGGTCAATACCCGAAGATGAAGCCGGAGATCTATGGCGCCATCATCGATGAGGCGCATAAACAGCACCTGCGCGTGGCGGCGCACCTCTACCACGAGGAGGATGCGCAGCGGCTCGTGGATGACGGGGTGGACATCTTTGCGCACAGTGTTCGCGACGCGGAGATACCGGATTCGCTGATCGCGGAGATGAAGCGCAAGCACGTGAGCTATATCGGAACGCTCGCGCTGGACCAGTTTGCGATTGCGTATGCAGATGATCCATCGTGGCTGGGGCAGCAGTTCTTTCGTAAGTCGCTCGAGCCCGGCGTCTACGAGATGATTACCAGTCCGCAGTATAAGCATGCGATGGCGACAGACAAGAAGACGGCGATGGAAGAGGCGGCGCTGCCGATCGCTCTGAAAAATATCAAGAAGGTGTACGACGCGGGCATACCAGTCGCGCTGGGAACCGATTCGGGTGCGACCCCGATCCGGCCATACGGATTCTCCGAGCACATGGAGCTGCAACTGCTAGTGCGCGCCGGGCTGACCCCGCTCCAGGCCATCACGGTGGGAACAAAAAATGGGGCCCGGCTTCTGGGTGCCGCAGATGAGATCGGCACCCTGACGCCAGGCCACGAAGCGAGTTTTATCGTGCTCGACAAAGATCCCTCGGCAGACATTCGCAATACTGAGACGATCCTTGCCGTGTGGAAGGCCGGGAAGCAGGTGAGCGCCGGACCGCTGGCCGCGACTCGACCGCAAGGGAACTAAGGCGCATTCATCGTTCGATGCGACCGGGGCGCTCGCACACCTTCGAGACGAATCAAGATCCGTCCGGTCTGAGATGGGGTTGCGCTCAGTCGAAGCGTCCATGAACAGCTCTGGATCGGGGAGCTTCGGATCTAGCAGTTTCAGATCGAGCAGTTCCGGTCGGGAAAATCCGGGACGGGACTTCTGCTTTCGGTGTCGCCCGATATTCCGGGTCTTTGCGCTAAGGTCTGGATGCTTGCGAATCAGCCGGACGAGCTGACGGATTCTGCGAAGGGCGGGGGAAGGGGAGAAAACCATGGGGCACCTCGTATTCGCCTTTTGTTCGCCTAGAATAGCAAGGCGATTCCCGTTTCGGAAGTAATCTCGGCCTGTGAATTTCGATTTTCTCCGAAATCGCCGTAAGTTACACAAATCAGGAAGGATGGGGCGCCTGGGTCCATTCGTCTGAGGCGTCGTCATGCGGCCGGGTGGTGAGCGTGACGGCTGCCGCGAGGATGAGCACGCCGCCGATCCATGCCAGTGGACCGAGCCGGTCGCCCAGCAGCTCGACGCCTAGAAACGAACCGAGCATGGGCTCGATATTGAGGAAGACAGCGGCGCGCGAGGCCGGCACGTGGTGGATGCCCCAGTTCCATAGCAGCGTCGAGCCGGCGGTGCAAAAGAAGCCGCTGGCTGCGGAGGCGAGCCACACCGATAGTGGGAGGCCATGGACCGGCGGTACTCCATCCTGCAACAGCACCCAGACAGCGATCATGATGGCTCCGGAGTAGACGCCGTAGACCGTGATGACAGCGGGGGGATGACGCTCCATGAGCCGCTTGTTCATCAGAATCCAGAAGAGCGAGACCAGCAACGCGGCGAGGACGAGAAGATCGCCGACCAGGGATGGTCCTTTGCCTCCTGACGAGTGATGTCCGCCCATAACGATAAGGGCCACTCCAATGGTGGAGCTAACCAGCGCTGCCCACCCGATGCGGTCGAGGCGCTCGCCTGCGAAGAGCGTTGCGGCAGCACCGAGTAACACGGGCATGCTGCCGACCATGAGCGATGCGTGCGAGACAGTGGTGAGCGAGAGCCCGTAGAACTGCACCAGATACTGCACCGGTATCCCGAAAAACGATGCGATGAGGAGCAGCCGCCACTCGCGTCCGTTGAGTTGCGGGCGATGGCGAAGCGCAAACGGCAGCAGCCCGATGCACGCGAAGACGAAGCGGTAGAACACCATGTGACCCACACCCATGTGGGCCAGCACAACTTTGCCGAAATAAAAGCCAGTTCCCCAGAAGCAACCGGCCAGCGCGCACGCTCCATAGCCAAGCCAATGTGCGGCGGTGCGCGGATGCTCGAGCATGGAGGGCATAGGACTAATCTAAACGGCTGAGGCTTACGGGCCGCCGGCGATTGCGCTGGCATGGCGGAGCTAGAAAGCGCTGCAGCGGCGTTTGTCAGATGCCGATGAGACCGGAGCGAATGGCCCAGAGCGAGAGGGTGGCGACAATGATCCACAACACGACGCCCTGGAGCATGGGGCGCACTCCGACTTTACGCAGAGTGGCTTTCGAGATCCCAGTACCGATGAGGAAGAGCGTGACGGTGAGGCCGCTGCGGCCGAGCTTTGCGAACGCAGCGAATAGCGGCGCGAGCGTATGCACGTAGGTGTTGGCTACAGCAGCGAGACAGAAGTACAGGATGAACCACGGCCACTGGATGCGCGTGCTGCTTTTCGAGATTGCCGCGGTTACAAGTGCGAGCGGCACGATCCACAAGGCGCGTGCGAGCTTGACCGTGGTACCGACGGTGAGCGCCTGCGGCCCATAGTGCGCAGCGGCGCCGACCACCGAGCTGGTGTCGTGGATGGCAAGCGCCGCCCACAGCCCGAACTGGGACTGCGTGAGATGCAGCGCGAAGCCGATCGCAGGAAACGCGAGCAGCGCGACAGCATTCAGTGTGAAGACGGTGCCGAGCGAGACGGCCATGTCCTCATCGCTGGCCTTGGTGATGGGAGCGATGGCCGCAATGGCACTGCCGCCGCAGATCGCCGTGCCGCAGGTGATAAGGAATGCAGCCTTGGGATGGACGGTGAGCAGGCGGCCGAGCAAGGTGCCTAGCAGGATGGCGGAGACGATGCTGATGGCGGTGTAAATGAATCCCGAAGCGCCGGCATGTACCACCTGGTGCAGGTTCATGCCGAAGCCGAGCGCGACCACGGATGCCTGCAAGAGCACTCGTGAGAGGTCGCGGCTCTCCGCTGCGAAGGGATGCGGCAGAAGCAGACCAAAAGCGATTCCGGCGGCGAGCGCGACGGCGGGAGAGATAAGGCCGCTGGCCGCGACGATGATGGAAAGCAGGAAGAGGCGTTTTACGCCGATGGAAGTCACCGTGTCTCAGTGTCCACGGAGAACGTAACGGAGTCCAGGTAGAAATGGTGATGCCGGATAACCGGCAATTTTCTGGATCGCAGACTTAAAGGCTCACCATACGCGGCACATCTTCGCCGGCGCCATGGGCTGTCCTGTCTTGCAGCCGAAGGCCTGGCGGAACTCCGGCATATTGACGACCACGCCGTTGGCGCGAATGCGATCCGGCGAGTGCGGATCGACCCGGACCGCCATGCGCAGCATCTCCGGCCGCTCCGTCGAGCACCAGTTCTGCGCCCAGCCGAGGAAGAGCTCCTGCTTCGCTGTATAGCCGGTCGCCGTTTTCTGGTCCAGCGGCGTGGGATTGCCTGCAGCATCGGCCAGCAGCGCCATCCAGGCCAGCCGCAGCCCGCCATTGTCCGCAGTGTTCTCGCCCAGCGTGAGCTTGCCGTTGACGTGCAGGTCATCCACCGCTACGAAACCGTTGTACTCATCCACCACGCAATCGGTACGCTGCTCGAATCGTTTGGCGTCGTCGGCAGTCCACCAGTCCTTCAGATTGCCCTGCGCGTCGAACTTGCGGCCTTCATCGTCGAAGCCGTGGGTTAATTCGTGCCCGACGACGGCGCCGATGTGCCCGTAGTTAGTCGCGTCGGAGGCGGTCCTGTCATAGAAGGCGGGCTGCAGGATGCCGGCGGGAAAGTTGATGGTGTTCATCGATGCGAGGTAGTCGGCGTTTACCGTGGGCGGCGTCATGTCCCATTCGCCCTTGTCGACGGGCCGGCCGATCTTGTGGAGCTGGTAGTCGCTCTCGAATGCCCGCGCGCGGAGGGTGTTCCCCAGACTGTCGCCGGGGGTGATGCTGAGCGCGGAGTAGTCGCGCCACTTGTTGGGATAGCCGATCTTGTCGACGATCGCGGCCAGTTTTTCGTGCGCTTTCGTCTTCGTAGTTGGGCTCATCCAGTCCAGTTGATCGAGGTCGCGGCCCATTGCCGCTTCAATCTGCTTCACTTCCTGCGCGGTGCGTGCCTTGCTGTCGCCGCCGAAGTATTGCGCCACGTATACCTTGCCGAGGACTTCGCCCAGAGCGGAATCGGTTGCGTCGACGCAGCGCTTCCAGCGCGCCTGCTGCTCCGGAATGCCTTCGAGCTTGCGCCCGTAGAAATCGAAATGCTCGTCATCGAAGGCCTTGGGCAGGCGGCTGGAGAGGCTGTCGACGAGAAACACGCGCATGTATTCCTTCAGCGTGTCCAGACTGGTGGATGCGATGAGCTGATTGAGGCCGGTGAAGAACTCCGGCGTGGCGACGTTGAGCTCGCTGACGGGCGGCGTGCCCGCATCCTTCAGGAATTCGGCGACGTGCAGGTTCGGTGTGTCGGTGGCGAACTTCGCAACTGACTGCATGTGGTAAATCTTTTCCGGGTCGCGCCGCTCCACGTTCCCCAGGGAGGCCTTGGCCAGCGCGGTCTCAAAGGCCATGATGGCGGCGGCGTTCTTGCCAGCCGCATCGGGCGACTCACCAAGCAGCTTCAGCATATTTACAATGTGCTGCACGTACTGGGTGCGCACCTCGTCGTCCTTGGCGCCCGAGCGCAGGTAGTAGTCCTTCTCCGGCAGGCCAAGGCCGCCCTGATCCATGACGGCGATCTCGCGCGTCGCATCTTTGAAGTCCTGATCCGCACCGAGGCCGAAGAAGGCCTCGACGCTGATGCGCTGGAGATGGGCGATCTCCGGAGTCAATGCATCGCGCGACTGAATGGCGGCGATGCGATCGAGCTCCGGCTGGATGGGCGCCAGACCAGCCTTGTCGATGGCCGCAGTATCCATGCAGCTTGCGTAGTAGTCGCCGATCTTCTGCTCGTCGCTGCCTTCAGCGGCGTGTGCGGTGGAGGCTTTGTCGAGAATCCCGTGCATCGCCTGCAGGTTGAATTCATACAGATTGCTGAACTGATCGTAGGAGGGAAGGTCCGCGGGAATGGGATGCAGTTTGCTGTAGCTGCCGCACGCGTACTGATAGAAATCCACACACGGATCGGCAGTGGTGTCCATTGCGCTCCGGTCGAATCCGGGGATGGTGCGAACAGGAGCGGGCGCCTGCGCATGGAGGGCCAATGTAGACAGGAGGAGCGTCGCGCCCGCAAGCGAGCCGTGAACTGTGCGTGAAATCAGGCGTGAGATCAAAGCGGCTCTCCGAATGGAAATGATTACCAGATGCTGCAGCGGTTCGCGCTGACCATGGGTTGACCGGCCTTGCAGCCGAAGGCCTGCTGGAACTCAGGCATGTTCTCGACGATGCCATTGACGCGGTATTCCTCGGGTGAGTGGGGGTCGGTCTGGACGCGAAGGCGCATCGTTTCGGGGCGCGTGCTGGAACACCAGCTCTGCGCGTAGGCAGCGAAGAACTGCTGCGGCGGTGTCATTCCGTCGAGGTCCGCTTCAGGCTTCGCGCCCGGCTGCTGCAGGTGATGTTGCCAGGCCAGATAGCCGATGCGCATGCCGCCGATGTCGGCGATGTTTTCGCCCAGGGTGAGTTTGCCGTTTACGTGCAGATCGTCCACGGCCACGAAGCCGTCGTACTGCTTCACCACGCAGGCGGCGCGCTCTTGGAATTTCTTTTCATCCGTAGGTGTCCACCATTCGCTGAGGTTGCCATCGGCGTTGAACTGGCGGCCCTCATCGTCGAACCCGTGCGTGAGCTCGTGGCCCTCGAGGCCGCCGGCCTGTCCGTAGTTCACGGCATCGCCCATGTGCGGATCGTAGTAGGGCGGCTGCAGGATGCCGGCGGGGAAGTTCACGCTGTTTGTCTGCGTACCGTAGTAGGCGTTGACGGTCGGCGGGCTCATCTCCCATTCCTGCTTGTCGGTGGGCCGGCCGATCTTTGCCAGATCGCGATGCTGTTCGAAGGCTGCTGCACGGCGACTATTGCCTAAAGCGTCGCCACGCGTGATGGTCAGGCTGGAGTAGTCGCGCCACTTGTCCGGATAGCCGATCTTGTTGGTGACCGCCTTGAGCTTGTCTTCGGCCTTCGTTTTCGTGGGTGCACTCATCCAGTCAAGCTGCTGGATATCGCGGCCCATCGCTGCTTCGATGTCATCCAAAATGGCGGTGGTGCGCGCTTTGTCCTGAGGGCTGAACTGCTGGGCGACGTATACCCGGCCGAGCGCTTCGCCAAGCGCGCCGTCCACGGCTTCGACGCAGCGCTTCCAGCGTACTTGCTGCTCCGGCTGGCCGCGCAGCGTCTTGCCGTAAAAAGCGAAATCTTCGTTATCCAGTGCGGCAGGCAATGCGGTGCCGGGAGTGCTGTCCAGCAGATTCCAGCGCAGCAGCGCCTTCAACGATGCGAGGTCGGTCTGCGGCAGAAGCCTGTTCAACGCGTCGAAGTAGCCGGGCGTCGATACGTTGAGCGAGGTAAATGCCGGCGTACCGAGCGTGTGCAGATAGCTGTCGACATCGAAGGCGGCGAGCTGCGTGCGGAAGCTGACGAGCTCGGCGGGGTGGTAGAGTTTCGCGGGATCGCGCATCTCTTCGAGGCTGAGGGATGCGGTGGCGAGCTTCGTCTCCAGCGCAAGCACACGCGCCGCATCGGCCGCAGCCTGATCCGCGGGCTCTCCGGCGAGGGTCAGCATGTGCGCAATGTGATCCACGTATTGCTTGCGCAGGGTGACTGATTTGGCGTCCGAGCGAAGGTAGTAGCCCTTCTCCGGAAGTCCAAGACGCGGCTGGCCCGCGCTGGCGACCATGTGACGGGCGTCTTTGAAATCCTCGTCACTCCCCAGATAGAAGAGAACCTGCGCGCCGTCTCGCTGAAGATCAGCGACTAGGGCCGCCAGATCCTTTGCGCTGGAGAGAGTGCTGATGCGATCGAGCATCGGTCGAAGCTCGCCGAGCCCTGCCTTGTCGATTGCCGGCGTGTCCATGCAGGTGGCGTAGTAGTCGCCGATCTTCTGCGTATCCGGATCTCGTTGTGCGCCGGGATCGCTGGCTCGCTCGAGGATCGACTTCAGCACGAGGTTGTTGTTCTCTGTGAGTTGCGTATCGATGCCGTAGGAGGAACGGTCCGGCGGGATGGGATTGTGCTTCAGCCAGGTGCCGCAGGCGTACTGAAAGAAATTGACGCAGGGATCGACGGAGGTGTCGCGAAGGGAAGGATCGAGCCCGTGGAGCTGGATGCGGGTCTGCTCGCTGACAGCGATCTGGGCGTGGCCTGCGACGGACGCGACCAAGAAGGCACAAAAAGCCAGGACAGCTGCGACGCAGCCCGCAGGGAAACGGTACATGGAGAGAAACACTCCCGTGGTTGGGAAATAGGCAACCGTCAGTCAGCTATCAGACGGTTTTGGGCAGGCAAAGTCAACTCGCCGGAGAGCGGTTGTGACGGATGCTTCTGACGCAGCCCAGCGGCCGAACCGGTAACCAGGCATCGCAGATCGTAAGAAACGGCAACCTACAGAGCAAGTAACACCTGAGTGCCCGATGATCTGCCGGTTGGGAGGACTGGTCCTGCTGCATGCGCCGAAGTCTAGTAGTCCCGATTTGGGCATCCAACCATAGGTAGATCGGGGCTTGTCGTTCTGTGGACAGCGCCCTTCCGGGACAAAAAAGCGGTAATACTCCGAAGGGTCCTCGCTTCCTCGCTTCATTCGTTACGAGCTGGCCTTTTGTAGGAAAATGGTGGCGTGCAATCCCATGCGCAATTCGCAGGCCGCTGGCGGCAAGGGTGCCTTGTTGCGCTGCTTCTGTGCCTGATGACGGACGCAACGCAGGCTCGCGAGCACGAAAGTGGGCCGCAGCCGACGATGCGCATTCCGGTAGAGGCGCTTGGATACCGGCCGCCCGGCAAGCTGTACATGCTGGCCCGGTATACGTCCAGCTCGCTCGATTTTCTCGATCCGACGCATCTGCTGCTCACCTTTCGCCAGCCGCGGCTGCTTTTGCGCCAAGAGGGTACCGACGGTCTGGATCAGGTGATCCATGCGGATGTCCTGGAATTGCCCACGGGCAAGATCGTGGCTGAGGAGCAGTGGCTGCTGCACGACCGCGGGCGGTATCTGTGGCGGTTGGCAAACGACAAGGTCATGCTGCGCATTGGATCCAGCCTGTATGAGACCGACAGCAAGCTGCACTTGAAGCCTCTGTTTTCGTCGCCGACAGAGCTGGAGGAGGTCGAGACCTCACCCGATGGAAAGCTTCTGGTGGTGGAGAGCGAGCTGGAGAAGCACACGCTGGAGGAGCACGAGCAGCTGGTGAAGAAGGCTGCTCTGTCGGGCTCCACGCCGCCGAGCGAGGATGTGCAGGTACGCATGATGCGGCTGGACCAGCCGAAGCTGATGTTGAGCGCACATGCGGATGCGGCCGGGGATCTGCCTGCCACCCTTGATGGCTTCTTCACCCAGGAGCGATTGAAAGAGGGTGTTTGGAATGTGCGATTCCATCCCTACGAGAAGCCCGAGCCAACGGGTGGCGACATCATCGCCCAGATCAACTCCGCCTGCGAGCCTTCGGAGAAGGTGTTGAATCAACAGAGTGTTCTGGTCCTGAGCTGTCGGCCGGGTCACGATGACCGGTTTGTCGCCGCCTACTCGTTGAAGAGCCAGAAGCTATGGGATGGACGCTGGCAGTCCAATTTCACTTGGCCGTCATTCCGCATGGCGCAGGATGGCGCGTCGGTTGCCATCTCCTGGCTGGCAATCAACCATCCGGTCTCGGCGAAGGACACGATCAATGACAATGAGGTGCAGAATCAGGTGCTGAGCGTGCTGGATAGCCGGACCGGCAGCCTGCGGATCGCCCTGCTGCTGAAACCGGTTGTCAGTGCGGGGGGCAACTTCGCTTTGTCAGCGGATGGAAACCGGCTGGCAGTGCTGAATCATGGGGAGATCGAGGTTTACGATCTTCCGCCACTGCCGCCGCCGACCGAGCGTGCCGCAAAGTGAAAGCGGCCGGAGTGAACGCTCCGGCCTGCTGTATTCCAGCGGAATAAAGTGGCTAAGCCTTCTTGGTCGCGACGGCCTTCACGCGCGCGCTCAGGCGGCTTTTGTAGCGTGAGGCGGTGTTCTTGTGCAGGGTGCCCTTCTGCACGCTCTTGTCCAGCGCGGAGACGGTGGCGCGGTACTGCTCGGTCACGGACTTGGCGTCGCCCTTCTGCAGGGCCTCACGCAGGGCGCGCAGGCTGCCGCGAACGCGGCTCTTATTAGCGCGGTTGACGTCGGTCTTGCGCTCTGTCTGACGGGCGCGCTTCAGCGATGAAACATGGTTTGCCATGAGCTTCCTTACAAAATGTCTAGTGGTGTGTGGAGCGATGCAGACGGTGGCACTCACGCCGCATCCTCTGCAAAATACAAGTCTACCGTGCGGCGGACAGGGGGTCAATGGCGGTGGGTCTGGTTGGACGCCGCTCCTGAGCTGGGCTGCCGCGAACGCGGCTGCGTCCCGGAGTGCAGTCCCTGGGTGCGGTTCAGGCATCGAACATGGCAGGTGAGGAAAGCGTAACGGATATTTACGAAATGGCCGTTGACGCACCGGGCGGGAGAGGCTAGTCTGTGCGCATCCGAGGGACGGTCCAACGCGGCAGGCACGCAGCGGGCAGCAGGCTGCCTGTGCCGGGTGTCGAGACGCGAAGGTCGGCCGCCACCACTTCCAATTCAACCCCACAGCCGCTGCTCCTGGGCATTGCAATCCAGGGAGCCGCAGGAGGTCGTCTGTCCGCTTGATCAACAAAGCGCTGGAAATCACGCCCAACATTGAGCCCCTGTTCGGGACCCGCGACGAAAATCTGAGATTGCTCGAAGACAAGCTGCACACGCGTATCGACCTCCGTTCCGATGCCGTCCATGTCTCCGGATCGGAAGAGAACGTAACGCGCGTGGAGCGGATCTTCAACGATTACGAACAACTGCGACGGGCCGGGGTGACGCTGCAGAATGGTGAGCTGAACGCCATGCTGAAGCTGGTTGCGGCGGATCCCAGCGTGACTCTGAAGGGGCTGGTGGACAGCGGCCGGCAGCGCACGACGGGCGGCATCAAGCGTATGGTGCAGCCGCGCTCAGTAAACCAGAAGCGCTATGTCGAGGCCATGGAACAGGCGGACATGGTCTTCGGTATCGGCCCGGCAGGCACCGGCAAGACCTACCTCGCCGTGGCCATGGCTGCGTCTGCGCTGATGGCGAAACGGGTGAACCGCATCATCCTGGTGCGTCCGGCAGTCGAGGCGGGCGAGCGGCTGGGTTTTCTTCCCGGCACTTTGCAGGAGAAGATCGACCCGTATCTGCGGCCGCTCTACGACGCGCTCTACGATCTGCTGGACCAGGAGCGGGTGGACAAGATGATCGAGCGCAACGTGATCGAGGTGGCGCCGCTTGCCTTCATGCGCGGCCGCACACTGAACGATGCTTTCATCATCATGGACGAGGCGCAGAATACGACCAGCGAGCAGATGAAGATGTTCCTGACCCGGCTGGGCAACAACGCCAAGGCCATTATCACGGGCGACGTGACGCAGATCGATCTGCCGAATCCGCGGCGTTCCGGATTGCTGGAAGCAATGGAGATACTGAAGGGCGTGGACGGCATCCGCTTCGTGCATTTCGAAGATGGCGATGTGGTGCGTCACCACCTGGTGCAGCGGATCATCCGTGCCTATGACAGCTTTGGGCGCCAACAGGCGGAGCTGCCGCTGGGCATCCAGGAGGGCGAACGGGAGAAGCCGGCGCCGAAACCTCAGTAAAAGGCTGTCCCGGTACAATCGAGGCAAGGGACGAGGAGGGCCGCGGCCCTCCTCTTTCATTTTTCACTTTCGGTTGTTGCTGGTGTGAGCTGGAAATAGAAGTGATCGAACGATGATCGTGTACGAAGCTGCTGTGGAGCTGAAGCTGCCCCGTGCTGCGCGACCGCGCCGGCGCGAGCTCGCACGCTTTCTGCGTCAGGCTATGGAAGCGACTGGGCTAGCCGGCGAGGTGAGCGTGCTGCTTACCGAGGACGAGGCGATCCGTACGCTCAATCGGACATACCGCGGCAAAGATAAAGCGACCGATGTGCTGTCCTTTCCGGCCGCGGAGACAGCGGTGGGTATCGCCGGCGATCTGGTGATCTCGCTCGAGACAGCGCTCCGCCAGGCAGAGGAGCGCTGTCATTCGCTCGAAACGGAGATCCGGGTGCTGCTTCTCCACGGCCTGCTGCATTTGGCCGGCTACGACCACGAGGTGGACGATGGCGCCATGCATCGCAAGGAAACACGGCTGCGCCGCCAACTGGGGCTTAGAGCAGGACTGATCGAGCGAACCCATGCGAAGCTGCCGCGACGGCAGCACGCGCGGCGACGGGCGGTGCGCACATGATGTGGCTCTACGTGGCGCTTTTCATCGTCCTGCTGGTGATCCATACCCTTGCCTGCTACGTGGATCGGATCTACTCCGAGCTAGGCAAGTTTCTCTCCCGCGAGTTTGAGGACAACATGGAGGTATGGGAGCAGCAGATTGAGCCGACACTCGGCTTCTCCCGCGATCGGCTTGCGCTCTGTGCGGCCGTTCTGGCGCAGCTTTCGCTTGCGGCCATCGTGCTCATCATCGGGGCGTTCCTCTTTGGCCGCGAAGGCGAGGTTGGGCCGCCGACTGTACTCGGTGTGCTGCAGGCGGCCCTGGGCATCGTGCTGGTCGTCGTCATCTTCAGCCGCATGCTGCCCTATGCCTTCTTCACGCGTACGCGAGGCGTATGGGTGCTGAAGTGGCGTTGGCTGCTGCGGCTTTGCTTTTACGTGGTGCTGCCGGCGGAGCTGACGCTTGAGTTCCTGCTCTCCATCGTCTCGCTGGCGCAGTCGCCGCAAGGCGAGACCAAGGAGGATGAGGGCGATGCAGTGGATGCATTGATTGAAGCAGGCGAAGAAGAAGGCATCCTGGAGGAGAGCGACCGCGACCTGGTGCGCTCCGCGGTCGAGTTCGGCGACAAGATCGTGCGCGAGGTGATGACGCCGCGGCCATCGGTCTTCGCCGTCGCTGCCGAAACGACTTTGGCCGACTTCCTCTCGATGCTGGAATCGCGGCCCTTCTCACGCGTGCCTGTCTTTGAGGGAACACTCGACACTGTGACCGGCATCGTCTTCTCACACGATCTGCTGCAAGTTGCAGATAGCGACGCATCCACACGCACCGTTGCCAGTCTGCAGCGGCCCGCGGTCTTTGTGCCGGAGACCAAGCGCGTGAACGAGCTGCTGCGCGAGATGCAGCGCGAAAAACAGCACATGCGGATCGTGATCGACGAGTACGGCGGCGTGGCCGGGCTGGTGACCATCGAAGACTTGCTGGAAGAGATTGTTGGCGCTATCACCGATGAGCATGAAGACGACAGTGAGGCGAACGCGCCCAAACAGGAGAGCGAGGGCGTGTGGATCGTGGCTGGCAACCTGGAGGTGGGTGCGCTTGAAGCATTGACCGGCGATGAGGATTTAAGGGATGGCCATTACTCCGCAACAACGGTTGCCGGACTGGTGAGCGAAGTCGCGGGGCGTATTCCCATGCCCGGCGAGGTGGTGCTGGCAGGCAAGACGCGGCTGGAGGTATTGGCCTCGACCGATCGTCGGGTCGAGCGGCTTCGTGTGTCCGCTGTTGAAGCGCCTGCGGCGTAGGTATCGACCGCAGTTTAGGTTTTACGCGAGAGGATATTGTCAGTGCGATCGGGATTTGTTTCCATTATCGGCCGGCCGAATGCAGGCAAGAGCACGCTACTGAATGCGCTCACCGGCGAGAAGGTCGCCATCGTGACGGCGAAGCCGCAGACCACGCGCACGCGCATTCAGGGCGTCGTAGAGGTTCCCGCGCAGAAGGGGAAACATCCGGCGGCACAGATCGTCTTTGTAGACACGCCTGGCGTGCACAAGCCCAGCACGCAGTTGGACCGGCGCATGATGCAGGAGGTGCACGATGCGCTGGCGCAGCGCGACATCGTGCTGATGATGTTGGATGCAACGCGCGAGCTGCGGCTCCCGGAAGAGCCGGGTGAAAAGACCAAGCGAAGCCGCTCATCCACCGAAGACGCGTTCGCATTGGAGTTGATCGACAAACTGGACTGCCCGGTCTTTCTGGTCATCAACAAGATCGACCTGGTCGAGCGCGAGAAGCTGCTGCCTTTGATCGCGAAGCTGAGTGCGCTGCACGACTTTGCCGCGGTCATCCCCATCTCCGCACGAAAACGCGATGGCCTCGATCGCCTGATTACGGACATTGTGAAGCGTCTTCCGGAAGGCCGGCGGTATTATCCATCGAAACAGTACACCGATCAGCCGGAGCGGTTCCTGGTGGCGGAGTTGATCCGCGAGCGCATCCTGATGGAGACCGGCGAAGAGGTGCCGTACGCTGCTGCGGTGGTCATTGAGCGTTATGAAGAGCCGCCGCCGGACGCGAAGCCGCGCAGGGACGGTAAGCTGCCGGTGACCAGCATCGCGGCGGCTATCTATTGCGAACGTACTGGCCAGAAGGCGATCCTGATCGGCAAGGGCGGCACCAAGCTGAAGGCCATCGGTGCTTCGGCGCGCAAGGAGATCGAGTCTCTGCTGGGCACGCGCGTCTTTCTTGAACTGCACGTCATCGTCGAGGAGAACTGGCGGGAATCCCGGGGATTTGTCGAATCGCTGGACTGGCGGCGACAACTCACGGACCTCGCCAACAAGCAGGAAGACAAATAGCCTTATCGGCTGACTGCGATCGATATCCCATGCGCGCTGGGCCGTACGATGCGCACGTCGTCTCCGCAGCCAGGGCATTCGACGTGGATCTGTGTTCTGCCGGTCCACACGATCTTTACCGGATGTGTGTGACGCACCAGTACGACGATCTCGCCGAAGCGCACGCGGGTGTCCGCGCGCTGCAGATAGACATTGGTCGTCGGTGTCGCCAGATTGCCGCAATTCCGCACGGTGGTGCGCGTTGTCCACGCGTGATCCGGTGATGTTGTTTCATCCACGATCTGTTCGGCACAGACCGTGCACGCCGTCAGGACCGAAAGCAGTGTCGTGCACAGCGCAACAACCAGGGCGTGACAGGCGCGGAGCCTTGGCGTCATCTACTCGCGGGCGCTGATGCCGAGCGCCTTCATCTTGCGATAGAGATGCGTGCGATCGAGCCCGAGCGCCTCCGCGGCGCGGCTGATGTTGCCGTGGCACTCGTCCACTTTCTTCAGGATGAAGTCGCGCTCGTAGGCATTGCGCGCCTCCTGCAGCGAATTGAAATCCGCGGCAAGCCTGCCTGGATCGCGATGCACGAGCATGGGCAGGTGTTTGCGCTCGATGCGCGTGACCTGCGGATTCAAGATGACCAGCCGCTCCACCAGATTGCGCAGCTCGCGCACATTGCCCGGCCAGTGGTACTGCTTCAGCAGTCCGAGGGCTTCCTCACTGATATCGATACGAGGACGTCCGTACTCGCGGCCAAACTCGCCTAGAAACTCGCGTACCAGGATGGGGATATCCTCGCGGCGGTCGCGCAACGGCGGCACGTAGAAGGGGATGACGTTCAGCCGGTAGAAGAGATCCTCGCGAAAATTGCCGCGTGCGATCTCGTCTTCCAGGTTCTTGTTGGTCGCGGCGATGATCCGCACATCGACGCTCACCGGCTGCGACGTCCCTACGGGCGTGAAGCGCTGTTCATCCATCGCGCGCAATACCTTAGCCTGGGTCTTCAGACTCATGTCGCCGATTTCATCGAGAAACAGCGTGCCGTTGTTGGCGCGCTCCAGGGTACCCCGCTTCTCCGGTGGGCCCCCGGGCACAGCTCCGTGACGATAGCCGAAGAGCTGTATCTCAATCGAGTCTTCAGGAATGGCGGCGCAGTTCAGCTCGATGAAAACGCCTTCGCGGCGCAGGCTCTCCGCGTAGATTTCGCGCGCAATGATCTCCTTGCCCGAGCCGGACTCGCCGAAGATCAGCACGCGGCCGTTGGTAGGCGCCATCAGCTTAATCTGCTGCCGCAGGGCCTTGATGGGCACGCTCTCTCCCGAGATATGTGCGCGCGGCGAAAGCTGACGCTTCCATTCTTCGTTCTCCGCGCGCAGGCGACGCGCTTCGACAGCGTTCTTCAGCAGGATAAGCGTGCGCTCGAGCGAGAGCGGCTTTTCCAGAAAATCGAACGCGCCAAGTTTGGTGGCGCGAACCGCGCTTTCGATGGTGCCGTGACCGGAGATGATGATGACCTCCGGCCGGACCTCGCTTTCGAGCTGGCGGATATCCTGCAGCACATCCATGCCATCGCGATCGGGAAGCCAGATGTCCAGCAGCACGGCATCGTAGGTGGCGTCGCGCAGCAGCACCATGGCCTCGACCCCGGTTGCCGTTGTGGTCACGGTGTAGCCGTCTTCGGCGAGGATCTCGCCCAGCGAGTCGCGTATATCGGCTTCGTCGTCGACGATGAGGACGTGACTCACGAAGGCAGCTCCACGGATGCCGGAGTTGCATGCTCAGGCGTGGCCATATCGGCGAAGGGTAATTCGATGATGAAGCGCGCGCCTGCTGGTTTGTTTTCCTCCACGCGAATGGTCCCCTGGTGCTCCTGCACGATCTTCGCGGCTATGGCCAGACCGAGGCCGGTGCCGCGTTGCTTGGTGGAGAAGTATGGCAGAAATAGACGCTCGCGCATATCGCTGGTCACGCCAGGACCGGTATCGGCCACAATGATCTCCGCCATGGTGCGTCCCGGGTTTTCTCCTGTGACCACCGTAAGCTGCCGGTGCAGGGTGCCTTGCATAGCCTCGGCCGCGTTATCGATGAGGTTGGCAAGGGCACGGCGCAACGCGTCCTTGTCCGCCATCACCAGCGGTAGATCTGCTGCGTAGCGTCGTTCGATGCGGATGTCGTCCATGCGGCCGGCAAAGATGAGCAGCGCGGCGTCGGCGACAGAGTTTACGTCAACGGGGCGCGGCGCCGAGACAGGAAACTGTGCTAGGGCGCCGAATTGATCGACCAGCGTGCGCACTGTTTCGACCGAGCTGAGGATGACATCGCTGCAGTGGCGGATGACGGTGGGGCTTTCTGGCGTAGGCCGCTCAACGTGACGGCGGATCCGCTCTGCCGAAAGCGAGATGGGCGTCAACGGATTCTTGATCTCGTGCGCCACACGCTGCGCGACCTCCTTCCAAGCCGCCTGCCGCTGTGCCCGCAGTACTTCTGTCACATCTTCCAGTACCAGAACGTAGCCGCGCTGCTGGGGTTGATCGAGCACTGCGAGGGTGACGGAGAGCCGTCGCGATCCGCTCGAGGTCGCGAAGTCGATCTCCGAACCGGCAATGCGCATGCGCTGGCTGCGCCGCAGTAGACGCCGCACCTCTTCACTGATAGCTGGCGGAAAGGCCACGTCGAGCGGTAGATCGGCCAGCGCGTGTTCAATGTCGGTAACGCCGGTTTCGAGATCCAGCAGGTCGAGCATGGCGCGATTCGAGAGCACCACGGACAACCGGCCATCGAGCGTAGCGACACCGCTGGGGATGGTGTCGAGGATGAGCTCGAGTTCGCGGCGGCGATCGGCCAGGGTGCGATTCACATCGGAGAGCTGAGCGGTAGAGCTCTCGGCGAGGGCGCGGCTCTGCTCCAGATCTGAGGCCATTGCGTTGAACGAGTGAATGACTTCGCCGAGTTCCTCGGTTGCGCCTACCGTGACGCGGTGGCTGTAGTGTCCGGCGCTGATCTGCTCCATGGCGTCGGCCAGCGTTTCGGCGGGACGCGTCACCTGCTTCGCCAGATAGAGCGCCAGCCAACTGCTGGCAAACAGCGTGAGTACGGTGAGCAGGAGCATGAGCAGAAAGTAGGTGCCGCGGATACGATTGCGTCCGCGGAAGAGCTGCCAGTAACTCTCTGCACCGGAGCGGATGGTGCCAACGGTGCGCGCCAGGCCGACCGGCATAGGAAGGGCGACGACGACAAGGCTGGAGGACGGCGTGGCCGCAGCGCCCAGGATGTAGTCGACCCCATCCAGATTCAGTATGGGCTGATCCGTGCGGTGTGCGGCGGCTACCACAAAGGCAGGCAGTGTTTCGCCCGCCGCCGGGCGCGTGGCGTCCGCATCATCCATCCACGGACGGAGCTCGGCATGTTCAGCGGCGCTCTGATGCGGCACTGCGTACTCCACGACAGGCTCGTTATCGTTGTAGATGATGACGAAGCCGCCGGAGAGCGTGATGCGATGGCTGCGGATCACTCCCAGCGCGGAGAGAATATCCTTCTGGTCCAGGCTCCGTTGCAGCGTTACGGAGCTGGCCAGGGACTCCGCTTCCGCACGGGCGTTCTCAGCTGCATACTGCGAGAGCTCCAGGGCGACACGCGTGGAGTCCTCGCGCAGTTGCGCAACCGGCTGCGAGAACCAGCGGTCCACGGAGCGGTTCATCAGCAGATAGCTGAAGAGGAACATGAACAGGGTGGGTGCAAAGCTCAGGACGAGCGCGCCGGAGAGCAGGCGCGTCCGGATGCGCGAGCCGAGCAGCCGATTCTTGCCGTCGGCATAGAGCTTCAGCACATTGCGGCAGAGCAGAACCAGCAGCACCACCAGCAGCAGGAAGACTAGGATGGACAGCGCGGTAAAGAGAAAGATGCCGTTGCTGTCTCGCGGATTCAGGAAACGCAGATTGAAGGCGTTGAGCGCGATCAGCAGGATCGCGGCCAGGCCTAGACATCCGGCGAGCAGGGCGACGGTTAGGCGGCGGCTGCGAAACACAAGACTCCTCTCCCAGGGCGCCTGATCTGTGCGCGAACCCTGCGATTATAGGCGCTTCCGCTAGCGCATCGCCGCGCGGGGAAATGGCCAGGGCGGCGAGATTCATCTATCGCTGGCTGCATTTCGGCCGCAGGTGTGGCATCCTAGTGGACGCTATGATGCATGCCAAGCTGACACAAATCGCGCTCCCCTTTTCACTGGCAGGCCTTTTCCTGGTTGCCGGTTGCAACAAGAACCAGCCACCACAGAATGCCGAGCAGCCAGCGGCGAGCCAGCCGGCGTCACCCACAGCACCCGCGCCGGGCACAGCAGCATCCGCGCCCGGAACACCGAATGCTACCCCGTCCGCGCCTGCGAACAATCCTCCACCTCCGCCTCCCCCTCCGCCCCAGCCCGTCACCTATACCATTCCCGCGGGAACGCGCGTGACCGTGCGCCTAGCTCAAACAATCGCGTCGAACACTGCGCACGAGGGAGATTCCTTCGACGCGACTGTGACATCGCCGATCGTCGTGAAAGGCAAGACGCTGGTGACGACCGGTTCTACTGCCAGTGGAACAGTGACGGCGGCCAATTCGCGGGGCAAGTTCAAGGGCGCCGCCGTGTTGTCCCTTCGTCTGGCGAGCCTGCGCGTTAATGGAACCCGCACTCAGATTGATTCCGACACCTGGAGCCGCACCATCAGTGGCAAGGGCAAGCGCACGGCCGGCTTTATTGGTGGCGGCGCCGGGGCGGGCGCATTGATTGGCGGACTTGCGGGCGGCGGCAAGGGAGCCCTCATCGGCGGACTGGTCGGTGGCGGCGGGGGCACTGCTGCGGGCGCGATGACCGGCAACAAGCAGATCATCGTCGGCTCGGAGTCACCTTTGACCTTCCGCATCCAGAACCCTATTACGGTTACGGTGAACCCGTAGCAACGGCGCTGCCAAATACAAGGGCGTGGCCGCGGCCACGCCCTTCGTCATCTGCGGCAATCCGACAGATCAGGCAAGCACATCGCGGATCGGGCGGTACTGTTTGCCCTGCGACTGCGCGACCGCCTGATAAGTCAGTGTGCCGGCGTAGGTGTTGACGCCCTCAGCCGTCCCGTTGTCAGACAGGATGGCCTGCTTCGCTCCGAGCTGGGCAATCTTCATCACGTAAGGAAAGGTCGCATTGGTGAGCGCGAGGGTCGAGGTATTTGGCACCGCTGCAGGCATATTCGTCACACAGTAGTGCACAACTCCGTTCACTTCGTATGACGGATTGCTGTGCGTGGTGGGCTTCGCGGTCTCGATGCAGCCGCCCTGGTCGATGGCGACGTCTACGATCACTGCGCCCTTCTTCATCTTCGCGACCATGGCCGCCGTAACGATCTTCGGCGCAGCAGCGCCCGGGATCAATACGCCGCCGATCACCAGGTCGGCCTCACGCGTGGTGTGTGCCAGGTTGTACGAGTTCGAAGCGAGGGTGAAGACGCGGCCGTTGAAGATGTCGTCCAGCTCGCGCAGCCGGTTCAGGTTCAGATCGATCAGCGTGACTTTTGCGCCCATACCGAGGGCAATCTTCGCGGCATTGGTGCCTACAATGCCGCCGCCGATGATGCAGACATTCGCAGGCGTCACACCCGGCACCCCACCCAGCAGCAGCCCGCGGCCACCCTTGTCTTTCTCCAGGTAGGTGGCGCCGACCTGCACCGACATGCGGCCCGCGACCTCGGACATCGGCGTGAGCAGTGGAAGCGCATTGTTGCGGTCGCGGATCGTCTCGTAGGCGACGCCCGTGACTTTCCTCTCCAGCAAATGATCCGTCAACACGGGCAGCGGCGCCAGGTGCAGATAGGTGAAGAGGGTGAGGCCCGGGCGAAAGAAGCCATATTCCTTCTCCACCGGCTCCTTCACCTTCACCACCATGTCCGCATTGCCCCACACGTTGTGAGCAGAGCCGACGATCTCCGCGCCGGCGGTCTGGTAGTCGTCGTCGGTGAAGGCGGAGAGTTCGCCCGCGTGGGTCTCGACCAGCACCTTGTGCCCGGCCTCGGTCAGCGCCTTCACGCCCGCAGGGGTGACGCCGACGCGGGTCTCATGGTCTTTGATTTCCTTCGGCACTCCGATGATCATGCGTTCTCCTGGATCAGTTCTGGTTTCTTAGGGATGGATCTGCGTCTCTCACTCCGCGTTGTCGATCTGGGCGCGCTGCAGCTTGTCAGAGTAGTCGATGTAGACGGACTTCCATGTCGTATAGAAGTCCAGCGCACCGGTGCCACCTTCGCGATGGCCATTGCCGGTCTGCTTCACGCCGCCGAAGGGCAGATGCACTTCCGCGCCGATGGTAGGTGCATTCACGTAGGTGATACCGGCTTCGAGGTCGCGAATGGCGCGGAAAGCCTTGTTGACGTCACGTGAGTAGAGCGCCGTCGAGAGGCCATACTCGATGCCGTTGGCAATGCGGATCGCGTCTTCGACGCCGTCGCATTCGATCACGCTCAGCACCGGTCCGAAGACTTCTTCCTGCGCGATGCGCATCTTCTCCTTCACCTTGCCGAAGATGGTCGGCGCGAAGAAATATCCCTTGCCGTGCGCGCCCTCGGCCAACGTAACGCCGCCCTGCAGGAGTGCCGCGCCTTCGTCCTGCGCGATTTTGGTGTAGCGCGTAGAGGTCTCGATCTGCTGCTTGTTGATTTGCGGCCCCATCTCGATGTTCTCTTCGAGGCCATTGCCGACGCGCAGCTTCTTGGCCCGGTCGACGATCCGCGCGGTGAACTCGCCGGCGACGCGCTTGTCTACGATCACGCGGCTGGTCGCGGTACAGCGCTGGCCGCTGGTGCCGAACGCGCCCCACACTGCGCCGTCGAGCGCGAGATCGAGGTTCGCATCGTCAAGGATGATCATTGCGTTCTTGCCGCCCATCTCCAGTGAGCACGGCTTGAACCGAGCAGCGGCATTCTGGCCCACTATGCGTCCCACCTCGCTCGACCCGGTGAAGGAGATGGCGCGAACCTTGGGATGCTCGACCAGCGGCGCGCCCGCCTCCGGACCGAAGCCGGTGACAATGTTGACCACGCCATCGGGCAGCCCCGCCTCCATCAGCATCTCGACCAGGTGGAAGGTGGAGAGCGGTGTGTCCTCCGCCGGCTTGATCACGCAGGTATTGCCGCAGACCAGCGCGGGGAAGATCTTCCACGACGGGATGGCCATGGGGAAGTTCCACGGGGCGATCATCCCGCACACGCCCACGGGCATACGGACGGACATGGCGAACTTGTTCTGCAGCTCGGAGGGCGTGGTCTGGCCGAAGAGGCGGCGGCCCTCGCCCGCCATGTAGTAGGCCGTGTCGATTGCCTCCTGCACGTCGCCGCGTGTCTCGCTCAACACCTTGCCCATCTCGCGCGTCATGTCGCGGGCGAACTCTTCCTTGCGCTTCAGCAGCAGCTCGCCGGTGCGGTAGAGGATTTCCGCCCGCTTCGGCGCAGGTACCAGCCGCCATGTCTCATAGGCCTTTGCGGCCGCCTGGACCGCGGTGTCCACGTCAGCGGCCTCTGACGATGCGAAGACGCCGACGACGTCGCTGGTATCAGCCGGGCTCAGGTTCTCAAAGGTCTTGCCGCTCTTGGCGGGAACGAACTTGCCGCCGATCAAATTGCCATAGGTCTTTGCGGATGCCATCACTTTCCTTCGAGGGGAGGGAATTGCCAAACAGGAAAGAATAGCTGAGGTGACAGCCAAACGGCGAATCCGGGCAGCGCTCGGGTGCCGATGGGCACGGGAACTTCGGCGGTGCAGCGCGCGTATCCTCAAATGTGGAGGGAGGAATTAGCAAATGTGGAGGGAGGAATTAGCGTCGTGATCAAATTTCTTCTCTGGTGTGTGCTGTTTATCCTCTGCTGGCCGGTCGCGTTGTTCGCGCTGGTGCTCTATCCCATCGTATGGCTGCTCCTACTGCCGTTCCGGTTACTGGGCATTGCGGTACACGGCGTGCTTGATTTGGTTGCCGCGCTGCTCTTTTTGCCAGCGCGCCTGCTGCGCGCAGTCTAGGACTCCGGTTTCGCGCAGCCGCTACTCTTTTGGCGTCGCGGCTGCCGCGGCGCTGCTGTTGAAAGCGTCCACCAGCGAGATCACTTTGAGCTGGCTGCGTACCTGATCGATGGGCGCGGTCGACTTCAGTGTGATCTCCGCGGGCTGGCCGGGCAGCAGATCGATGTAGTTGTCCGAGGGCTCAACATCCAGCGAACCGAAGGTGAGATAGGCATCGCGCGCCAGTACCGGCGAGCTGAGCCGCACCATATAGCCCCCGCTTGCGGGCTGCACGTCGGTCTGGATCGTCGTAGCCGGTAGGTGGATCTCGTGCGTGGGGACGAGATACGTCAGGTTTGTCGACACGATTTTTCCGTCCACGCTGAGATCGGACACGACGAAGACCGATGCGGAGTCGACGCCCGGCGGCGCCAGCTCACTGAGCGGCATGCGCTGGTAAACCGCGCTCGAAAGAGCAGTTACGCTCACCTGCTGATCCTTTTCGCTCACCACCGTACCGTCGAACTTCATCAGCCGCGTGCGTAGCTGTGCAGTTTCTGCCGCAGTCCTGTCCGAGACGATGTAGACCGCGAGCGCGCCATCCTCCACATGCGGCGATACCAGCACCGGCGCGTAGAAGCGCCGCGCGTAATACTGCAGCGCCTTCCAGCGGCCGTAGTAGTCGATCGAGGACCACGAGGCGACCGGCCAGCAGTCATTCAACTGCCAGTAGATGGAGCCCATGGTGCGTGGGCGCTCGCGTCGCAGGTGCTCGGCGCCGATCTTGATGCCCTCCGCCTGCAGCACCTGGCTGACGTAGAGAAACGAAGGGAAGTCCTTCGGCTCGGTGTAGTCCTTCAGCAGGTAGTCGTGAATGATGGAGTTGCCTTCGTCGTTCTTCTGGTGCGCCAGCATGACGGGCGTAAAGATGCTGGTGCGGTCCGCGGGCTCGGTGAAGGCTTCGACCGTCTTCATCTCCGGGAAGGACTGGAATCCGTACTCGGTCATGAAGCGTGGATGATGCTGTTCGTACTCACTGAATGGCACGCGTCCGTGCCAGACGCTCCAGTCGTGCATATCGCCGGATGTCTGACCGGGCGCGAGGTCATCCTCGTAGTCGGCGCTGGGCGAGCTGGGCCAGTAAGGTGTCTCCGGATTCAGCCGCTCCACGACGCGCGGAATCACGCTCGAGAAGAGCAGAAGATAGTCCTGCCAGATGCGCACCTGTCCCTTGGCATCGAGCGCATTGGAGATCTTGCTGTTCTTCTCCCATTGCAGCGCCTCTTCGGTCTCGTTGTTGCCGCTCCAGATGACGATGCTGGGATGATTGCGCAGCCGCGTCACCTGGTACTCGGCCTCTTTCGCCACTTGCTCGCGAAACGCATACGTGCCGGGCTGCCAGTCGTTGCCGAACATGAAGTCCTGCCACACCATGATGCCGAGCTCGTCGCACATCTGGTAGAACTCGTCGGTCTCGTAGTAGCCGCCGCCCCAGTGGCGGATCATGTTCATGTTGGCGTCGCGCGCCGACTCCAGGATGCGGCGATACTGCGCCGTTGTCACGCGCGAAGGGAAGCTGTCGAACGGAATGACATCCGCGCCCTTGGCGAAGATCGGAATGCCGTTCACCACGAATTCAAACGAGCGGCCCCACTGGTCCTTGTCGCGGCGCAGCACAACCGATCGCAGACCGGTGCGCGTTGTCGCCGTATCGGCTTCGTGGCCGTCTACGCTCACCTTCGTGGTCCAGGAGTAGATGGATTGTGCGCCATAGCCCACCGGATACCAGAGTGCCGGGTTGGCGATTTCGACCGGCAGCACGATATGGTTCGCCCCCGGAACCAGGGTTGCCTGCGCCTTTGCCTCATGGTCCTTTCCGCTGCCACCCTCATACGTCACTGTAACGGTGGCTTTTTCCGCCTTTGACGCCACCACATCTACGACGGCATCGATGCGAGCCAGTGCCGCTGTGATCTCCCGCTGGTGGATGTACACGTCATCGATGCGTGCATCGTCCCAGGTCTCCAGGTGCGCGGCGCGCCAGACGCCGCTGGTCACAAAGGTTGGTCCCCAGTCCCACCCATACTCGTATGCCGCCTTGCGCACGTAGCTCTTGTCCTGCGCCGGCGTCTGCCCGTGCCACTTGTCGGCCAGCGCGACACGCTCCGACACCTTGATGGGCGACGGAAAGAAGACCATCAGTTCGTTCGCGCCTGCCTTCAGCCACGGCTTCGCGTCCGCACGCCACCCGCGGAACATGTTGTCCGTGGTCAGGATGAGGTGCCCGTTGAGCGAGACCTCCGCATACGTATCCAGGCCGTCGAAGACCAGATCGACGTGATCGCGGCTGAGCATCGCCGGCGTCGCGGTGATGGTGGTGCGGTACTCCCAGTCCGCGTCCTGGACCCACTGCAGCTTGGCTTCGTTGTCGCGGTAGAAGGGGTCGGGGATCAGCTTGTTCGCCAGCAGGTCGAGGTGTACGTCACCCGGAACGGTGGCGGGGCGCCACTCCGCCGGAGTTGCCGTTGCCGGCATGCGCTGGCGAAACTGCCAGGCGGAGCTGAGATCCACGCTAGCACGGGGAGCAGCGTGTGCCGCGCTGAGAACGATACCAAGACATCCCATAAGAACAGCCAATGGACGGACAAAACGGATTCTCTGCATGTAGCAACGGGCTCTCTTGAGGGGGAGTGTGAGGATCTGGAGCGCCGGCTGCGGCCGCCGCTTCCACGCCGGACATTGTATAGCGGCGTATCGTCATGAGGGTCTGCGACATACGCGTGCCGTCATCCCATGACCTTGCGCATCTTTACCATCGGCCACTCCACCCGCCCTATTGGCGAGTTTCTGGAGATGCTGCAGGCGCATGGTGTCCGCCGGCTTGTGGATGTGCGGACGGTACCGCGCTCCGGTCATAATCCGCAGTTCAATCGCGAGGATTTATCCCGCGCCTTGCATGGCCAAAGCCTGCATTACCGCCATATGCCCGGCCTGGGTGGCCTGCGGCGTCCGCGGCGCGACTCGATCAACACCGCATGGCGCAACACCAGCTTCCGCGGCTATGCCGACTATATGCAGACGCCCGCGTTTGCGGAAAACCTCGCCGCCCTGATCGAAGTGGGGAAGCAGGAACCGGCTGCCGTGATGTGTGCCGAGGCCGTGCCCTGGCGCTGCCACCGATCGCTGATTGCAGACGCGCTGCTGGTGCGGGGTATCGACGTGCTGGAGATCGCCAGCGCCACACGCACTACGCCGCTTAAACTGCATCCCTGGGCGCAGGTGGAGGGGACGGACGTTACGTATCCGGGCGAGCAGGGAGGCCTTCAACTGGGCTGAGGCTTAGGCTTTTTGGGGGCCCTCCCGGTGGCCGGCCGCCTCCCGATGGCAGACGGTTACCTGCCAGCCAGCGGGAGGGCCCTGAAGTCCCAAATAGGGACTTGGCATGACGATGGGGGACGGGGGTAACCCGGAGGTTGACTTTCAGGGAACCACCTTTGTGTCATAGGCGTGTTCTTTTTCGGTCCCTTACAATCCTCTATAGACTTTCCCCGTAAGGAAGACCAGACAGGCCGCACAGATGGCAAGTAACGGATTTCACTCACGTTCTTCGCGCTCGCACGGGATGCGATCGCTGTTCAGCGTCTTCTCCTCCGATCTGGCGATCGATTTGGGTACGGCGAACACTTTGGTGTATGCCCGTGGTAAGGGGGTTGTGGTCAATGAACCCTCCATTGTGGCAATCAATAAGAACACCGGAGAGATCGAGGCAGTCGGCATCGAGGCGAAAGAGATGCTCGGCCGCACGCCTGGGAACATCGTCGCTATCAAGCCGATGAAGGATGGGGTGATCGCGGACTTCAAGGTCACCGAAAAGATGCTGAATTACTTCATTCGCAAGGCGCACAACCGCAAGATGCTGGTGCATCCGCGGATCGTGATCGGCGTGCCGTCGGAGATCACGCAGGTGGAGAAGCGCGCGGTGGAAGACTCGGCGTATCGCGCCAAGGCGAGCGAAGTTTTTCTGGTGGAACAGGCGATGGTCGCCGCTATCGGCGCGGGTCTACCCATCACTGAGCCCAGCGGCAACATGGTCGTCGATATTGGCGGCGGCACAACGGATATCGCGGTGATCTCGCTCTCCGGCATTGTGTATTCGCGCTCGGTGCGGATGGCGGGCAACCAGATGGATGAGGCAGTGATGAACTACCTCAAACGCAAATACAACCTGCTGATTGGCGAGCGCACGGCGGAGCAGATCAAGATGGAGATCGGCTCGGCATATCCGCTGGATAAGCCGCTGCAGATGGAGATCAAGGGCCGTAACCTGATTGAAGGCGTGCCTAAGACGATCACGATCGACGACTCCGAGATACGCGAGGCGTTGACCGAGAGTGTTGCAGTCATTCTCAACGCGATTCGCGTAGCTTTGGAACGTACGCCGCCGGAGCTTTCCGCTGACATCAGCGATCGCGGCATTGTGCTGACCGGCGGGGGCGCGCTGATCAAGAACCTGGACAAGCGGATTCGCGAGGAGACCGGCTTGCCGGTATCGATCGCGGACGATCCGCTGAAGTCGGTTGTGCTGGGTACCGGCAAGATGCTGTCGGACTTCAAGCTGCTGCGCAAGATCAAGATCGAGTAGGGCTTGAGAACAGGCCGTCACGGCCGCGGAGTCGGCACTGCACTACTGGAAGTAACGGACCATGGAAACCTTCCTCGAACGCTACAAGAACATCATGGTCCTCTCCGTTGTGCTCCTGGCGCAGTTCCTGGGGCTGGCGGTCCAGGTACGGACGCCCGCGGCACGCGGCAGCGACGGTAAGGGTGTGCGTCTGCTGCGCTACTGGGTGGTTGCCATGATGTCGCCGCCGGAGAAGGTGATGTCGCATACCGGCACGGGCGTGCGCGGCTTCTGGGGCAACTACATCAATTTGCGGAATACGCGCGACGAGAACCAGGCATTGCGTGCGCAGGTGGAGCAGCTTCGCCTGGAGCAGGCGGCGCTGCTGGAAGATGCGAAGCAGGGCCATCGTCTGCAGGAGCTGCTCGATTTCCGCCAGAAGTACATCTACACCACCGTCCCTGCCCAGGTGATCGGCACCGGCGGCAGCGACGAGTCGCGCATCCTCACCATCGACAAGGGATCGAAGGAAGGCCTGAAGCGCGATCAGCCAGTGATCACGCCCGACGGCATCGTGGGCAAGCTGGTGGAGGTCTTCCCGCACACATCGCAGGTGCTGGAGATCAACGATCAGACCAGTGGCGCCGGCGTGCTGCTGGAGAAGACGCGCATGCGCGGCGTGCTGCGCGGCAACGCTTATGGCCAGCCGCAGATCATCAATGTGCTGCCGGATGACCGCGTCAAACCAGGCGAACACGTCGTGACCAGCGGCGGCGATCAGATCTTCCCGCGGGGCCTCGCCGTGGGCACGGTGGTCAAGGTCGTAAGCGATCCTGACCGCGAGCCCTATGTGGACATTGTTCTGAAGCCAGCGGCGAACCTGCAGCACCTGGATGAGGTGCTGGTGGTGACCGAGACCAGCGATCAGTTGCCGGTGGCAGCGCAGCGCGACCTGGCGAAGAGCGAGGCAGCCGGCGCTGAGGAAGTGGAGATGCAGCGCGCCTCGGATGTTCTGGCGGAGAAGTTGCCGGGCCTCGACGATCCGAATGCGCCCAAGGGAGACGATGCGTCGAAGGACGCTGCAGTGGACCTGCGGCCGCTGAAGCCGTTGCCGGCAGCGCATCCGGACCGCTTCTCTCCCAGCGAGGTGCGTCCGGCGGCTCAGATGACGCCGGGAAAAGCGCCGGCGATCACCTCCTCGGCACGCACGAACGAGCTCATGAACGAGGGCGCGCAGCCGGTGAGACGCCCGAAGAAGCCCGCGAACCCGAATGCCGCGCCGGATGGCGCCACATCCACCGATGGAACAGCCAAGCCCGCGCCTCATGTGAATCAGGAAAGCTTCATCATTCCCGGCACGGCGACCGGGCCTGACAAGCCGCTCACAAACCCGCAGAAGACGGGAGCATCGACAGGTCCAGAAAAGACCAATGCAGCCATCCTTACAGCCGCCCCGGGGGCAGTGACCAGGGAGCAACACCAATAATGCCCGTATTGATGGCAAATTCGCGCCGGGAGCTGGATACACAGCAGTTTCCATGGCCGATCATGCTGGCCACGCCGCTGCTGGCGGTGTTCCTGCAGGCGTATCTGCCTTTGCGCTATCCGCGGCTGGATGTCTTCGATCTGCCGCTGCTGGTGGTGATTTACTTCGCTGTTTCGCGGCGCAGTCCCATCGCCGGTACGCTCACCGGGGCGGTTGTCGGTCTGTTGCAGGATGGCGTGACGCACCAGCCGGTCGGCATTCATGGCATTGCGAATACGATCATTGGGTTTCTGGCGGCGTCGATCGGATTGAGGATCGACGTCGATAACCCGATCACGCGGATGCTGATGATCTTCGCCTTCACGCTGGTGGACAGCTTCCTTTACCTGGTGATCGTGCGTCATTTGATTGCCGAGCCGCTGGCCTGGAGCTGGCTGCACCAGATCGTGCGCGCTGCGGTGAATGTCGCGCTGGGCCTGGTGCTGTTCGCTGCCCTGGATCGCACCAGGTTGCGGGACTGATGGCTGCGGGACGAATGAGGCGAGTATGAGCAGCATGCGGGACGAGAAGATTCCGGGGCTCAAGCTGACGGTGGTGCAGTACACCATCGTCGCCATCCTTGCCGTGCTGATTACCGGGCTATGGCGGCTGCAGATTCTGGGCGCCACGAACTATCGCGAGCTGGCAGAGGCCAATCGCATCCGCAAGGTACCGATCCTGGCGCCGCGTGGCAGGCTGTTCGATCGTGAAGGGCGCCTGCTGGTGGACAACTATCCTTCGGTCTCGTGCTTCCTGGTGGCAGACCAGACGCAGAGTCTGGACAGCGACCTGCCAAAGATCGCGCGCGGACTGCACATGACGGTCGACCAGATTCGCGCAACGATGGCCCACTACCGCAGTGGACCGAAGTATCAGCTCATCCCGCTGAAGGCCGACATCACGCCGGATGAGAAGGAGTTCATCGAGGCGCATCGCGATGAGCTGCCGGAGCTGGAGACGATCGACGAGCAGCGCCGGCTCTATCCGCGCGATGGCTTTGCCGCCGCCCTGATCGGCTATACGGGCGAGGTCAGCGAGGACATGCTGAACCAGTCCAGATACGCCTATTACGAGCCCGGCGACGTGGTGGGGCGTTCTGGTGTGGAAGAAAGCTATGACGCGCTGCTGCGCGGCACCGATGGCTCGCGTGACGTATTGGTGGACAGTCACGGCCGCGAGGTAGGGCGGCTTGGCTACGAGCGCGCCATCCCGGGCATGGACCTGAAGCTGACCATCGACCTGGATATCCAGAAGGCGGCAGAGCTGGCGCTGGGCAACCGGAATGGCGCGGTGATCGCGATGGACCCGCACACCGGCGAGGTGCTGGCCCTGGTGAGCCATCCATCGTTCAATCCGAACGATTTTGCCGTGCACGTTCAACGAGATACCTGGGCCAAGCTGATTACCGATCCGAACCATCCGCTGATGGACAAGGCGATCCAGGACCAGCTTGCGCCGGGGTCGACTTTCAAGCTGGTGATGTCGGTTGCCGGATTAGAGGAGCACGTTGCGCAGAATCTGAAGGTGAACTGCCAGGGCGGGGCCAATTTCTATGGCCGCTTCTTCGCCTGCGATGCGCATCACGGCCTGGTGAATATCGACAACGCGATCCCCTATTCCTGCGACACCTACTACTACACGCTGGCGGAGCGGCTGGGCATTGAGCCGATTGCGAAATGGGCACATGCACTGGGGCTGGGCAGCAAGACCGGCATCGATCTGCCTAACGAGGCCGCGGGCGTGGTGCCGTCGGAAGAGTGGAAGCTGAAGAACTATCACGAGAAGTGGTATGCGGGCGAGGTGATCTCGGTCGGCATCGGGCAAGGAGCCACGGCCGTGACTCCGGTGCAGCTTGCGCGGACGATTGGCGGCATCGCTTCCGGTGGCGCGATGCGGCGGCCGCATGTGGTCCTGCAGGACCAGCTCCCGCCGAATTATCACCAGGCGATTATCGATTCGTACCCCGGTTCGGGCGATGCCAATGTGCCGATCAATCCTTCGACGTGGGAAACCATCACCGATGGCATGGCGGCGGTGACCGCTGACCAGTGGTACCGCCTCGAACGCCCACCTGGAGGGCATCGACTTTGCCGGCAAGACCGGTACGGCGCAGGTGGTGAATCACAGCTTCGGCGCCAAATCTGTCTCGAAGGACGTGAATTCGACGCGCGCAATGCGTGGTTTGTCGGGGTAGCTCCGCGGCGCAATCCGGACATCGTGGTTGCGGTGCTGTGGGAGCACGGTGGATGGGGCAGAGGGTCTTCCGTGCTTGCGGCGCAGGTGATTCAGGCATTTGTAGACAAGCAGAGGCGGCAGGAACACAACGTGCTCCAGGTAGAGGCTGCGCCGAAGCCAGCACCCGAGGGCCAGCCCACCGCAGAGGTGCCGGCCAAGAAGACAGCTCCCGCGAAGCCAACCGAGGTGGGGGCGATCTGGTCAGACCCGGATGCACCAAATGCTCTGGGCGGCAGGCGGGTAAAGGCGGCACGGCCGCAGGATGCGAAGCTGCTGGCATCGGTGCGGGCGGGACGTTTCTTCCTGAATCAGGCGCTCGGTGACCGGGCTGCACGGCCCGTTGTCCGCGGAGGAAACCCCTAACCATGCAACGATTCCTTCGACTGCGCGACTTCGACTGGGTGCTGATGGCGATGGTGTTTCTGCTGTCGGCCTTGAGCGTGCTCGAGATCTACTCGGCGACCATCAACACCAAGTTTCACGGCTTCGAGAGCAAACAGGTGCTCTGGCTGGTGGGCGGCACGGCAGCGATGCTGCTGCTCTCCTTCATCGACTACCACGTGCTGCTGGACGTAATCCATTGGGTCTACGGGTTCTGCATCGTCTCGCTGCTGGTGGTGCTGGTGGCGGGGCAGAAGGTGCTGGGGGCGCGCCGATGGATCCGCATGGGCGGGATTCACTTCCAGCCGTCGGAGTGGGTGAAGCTGATCCTGATCATTGCGGTAGCGCGCTACTTCACCGGCATGACGGGCAGGGACCTGGACTGGAAGGACATAGGCAAGGCCTTCCTGCTGGTCGGTATTCCGATGGCGCTGGTATTAAAGCAGCCGGACCTGGGCACGGCACTCACATACGTGCCCGTACTTTTGATCGGGCTGTTCCTGGGCGGCATTGGCTGGAAGAAGGCGCTGATCATCGTGTGCGCGGCGCTGGTGTTGATTGTGCCCATCTGGAGGGCTGGGCTGAAGCCGTACCAGAAGGCGCGGCTGACCAGCTTCATCTCGCCGGATGAGGATCCGCGGGGCTCGGGCTATCAGATCCGGCAGTCGCTGATTGCGGTGGGCGATGGGGGGGTGTGGGGGCGCGGCGTGGCCAAAGGCACGCAGACCCAGGGCGACTTCCTGCCTATTCCCTACACGGATTTCATCTTCGCGGCCTGGAGCGAGGAACATGGCTTTGTGGGTGCCGTGTTTGTCCTGCTGCTATACTTCTTCATACTGATGCGTTTGATACAAAACGCTCAGACAGCGCCAGACCTCTCCGGCACCATGCTGATCATGGGCGTCGTCGCAGTGCTCATCTTTCAGATAGCAGTCAACGTGGGAATGGTTGTGGGGCTGATGCCCGTTACCGGGATACCGTTGCCGCTGATGAGCTACGGCGGGTCCTCGGTGCTGTTCACGTTCCTCGCCCTGGGCATCGTGATGAATGTCCGGATGAACCGGTTCGTGAACTAGGGACCAAGTTGTGCGGTGCTGCCGACCGGGATCGGAGGCGGCGCCGGAAAGAGACTTTGCAGGAATTTCAAGTAAAGCCGGCCAGGCGGATCACCCGGGGCCGGGCAGGATCAGGAATGAACACGCAGAGACGGGGAACGACCCCGCCCCACAATCGGGTAGGAGCGGTCACAAACTCTCTGCGCGTGGAAAGCCCCAGCACAAAAGTTGATTTTTTCGGTGAGCAGCGGCGCGCGAGCGCCTGGCTGCGGCTCACTCCTCAAATCAGGTTGGCTCTCCCTTGTCTGCACTCGTCCTGTCCGGCACCCGGCCCGGCACTCCCGTTCGGTAGCTCCGGAAACAGGACTCGTCCTGTTCTGATCTGCCTCGTCTGCTGGCCCGGCGTTTAGGTGCCGCGGCAAGAAAGAGGCAGTATGGCGAAAGAGATTTGTATCTCCACCACGCCGCATGAGACGCGGCTTGCGATCGTCGAAGACGATCAACTCACCGAGATCTACTACGAGCGCGAGAACGAATACACGCTCGCCGGATCCATTTACAAAGGCAAAGTGACGCGCGTCCTTCCGGGCATGCAGTCGGCGTTCGTCGAGCTGGGGCTGGAGCGCGATGCGTTCCTGTACGTGACGGACTTCCTGGAAGAACAGGAAGATTCTGAAGAATTCGCAGACGGGCAGCAGGCCGATAGCCGAAAAGCGCCCCCGGAGGGCGGTCGCGGCGGCGGACGACGTGGCGGAGCAGCCCGTTCTCCGGAACGCGGGCCTGAACGCGGCTTGGAGCGCAATCAGGAGCGCCCGGCAGTGGCGGCAGTACCACGGACTGAGCCGGTTGGCAGTGCAGCCGCCGAAGCTGAGGGAGAGCCAGGCGAAGAGGCCGGGCAGGGCGGAGAGTTCCAACAGGGTACCCGCCGCTGGCGCGGCCGTCGCGGCCGCCGTCGTGGCGTTCGCGGGGCTCAGGGGCAGGACGCTGATTCTCAGGTGTCCGACCAGCCCGAACCGATCGAAGAGTACGGCCACACCGGCTCCCTCGCGATCGAGGCGAAAGCTGACACATCCGGCGCAGGATCGGCAGCGGAAAGCCCTAAGGAACAAGGCAGGCGTGGCGGGCGTCCCGAACGTGCAGGGTCACGGCCGGGATCGCCGGCGATCACGCTGCCAGGTGAGGCGCTGCAGAAGTATGGCCAGCAGCCGGATTCGAGCGAGGGGATTGAAATATCCGAGGCTGAAGAGCCCACGGTGCATCCGCCTGAGGTCACGGTTCGGCCGTCGACGCTGGTGGAGCACCCGATCGTATGGGATGGCGTCAGCGCAGCCCTGCCCGGCGAGACGCTGTCGCGCTATCGCGAGCGGCCGGCCGGGCGCTCCGAGGTTGAATCCGGAAGTGCTGAGCAGGGCTACGCTCCGGAACACACCCCGGAACCGCAGGCTTCCGCCAGCGAGACCGCGCCGATCGACAGCGCATTCCCGCCAGCGCATGAGGAGCCCGCACCGCTGGTGCTGGAAGAAGAAGACCTCGATAATCCCAGTCTGGACGCCAGTGCGCAGGAAGAGGCGGAGTTCGATCCGCAGAATGCCTCTGCATCGCATCGCGTGGATCCCTCCTCGCCCAGTGAGTTTCGCCTGTCATCGCTCTTCGGCCGCGAGTCGGAGGCGGTCGAGAAGCAGGAGCCCGCGGCTATCCCCGTCCAGAGTGCCGAGCAGGAACCAGCACATAGTGAAACGGCCGAGGTGGGCGAATCACACGACGAATCCCATTTCGAGCCGCATCAAGAGACTGCTGCAGAGCAAAGCGATGCACCGGGGCAGCCTGCTTACGAAAACGATGCCGGGGTGAGTACTGAGGGCGTTGAAGCCCACCCGGAGCTGTCGCACGAGGCTGCGGCGCTCGACCATCTCCATGCCTTCACGCCGGGCGTCGGGCAGGTGGAAGAGGAAGTGATCGACGAGGAGGAGTACGACTTCGCTCCGCTGCCGGAGCATGCCATTGCGCATGACGACGAGCATGACCTGGGGGACCTGGTTGAAGAGGAGACGCAGGCGTCCGGCGGCTCGGAGTTTGGAGATGTGATCCGGGAGGCGCAGATCGATCGCCAGGTGATCTCGAGCGACGACGACGATTTCGAGGACAGCGATGAGGCAGAGGACGAGGGTGCAGAGGAAGAAGAGCCTGCAACAACGACCGTCGAAGGAGGAACGCCGGCACCGCGTCGGGAACGTGCTGATCGCCAGCGCGGAGGACGCGAGCGCCGCGGACGCGGCCGCAACGGGCGGCGCCAGTCAGCGCAGACGAGCGATCTGCCGATCATCTCCGAGCTGCTGAAACAGGGCCAGGAGATTCTGGTCCAGATTGCCAAGGAGCCGATTGCGAAGAAGGGCGCGCGTATCACCAGCCATATTGCGCTCCCCGGACGCTTTCTCGTCTTCATGCCTACGGTCAATCACGTCGGAGTATCGCGGAAAATCTGGTCGGACGAAGAGCGGCAGCGGCTGAAGCGCGTCCTGATCAGCGAAAAGGGCGACGCCTCCGGCGGTTTCATCGTCCGCACGGCGGCGGAGAATGCGAGCGAAGAGGAGCTTCGTGCGGATCTGCGGTTCTTGATCAGTCTGTGGAATGAGATCAAGCAGCGTTCGGATGCTGCGAAGGCTCCGGCGCTGATCTATCACGATCTGAACCTGGTGGAGCGCATCCTGCGCGATCAGGTCTCAGATAATTTCTCGACCATCTGGGTCGACTCCGAGGCCGAATACGAGCGCATTGTGCGCTTCCTGAACCGCTTTCAGCCCTCGCTGGTGCGGCGCGTGAAGCTGTACACGAAGGAAACGCCGCTCTTCGAGCAGTTCGGGATTCAGGACGAGATCACCAAGGCGCTGAAGTCGAAGGTGTGGCTGAAGTCGGGTGGATCGATCGTGATCAACCAGACGGAAGCACTGGTGGCGATCGATATCAACACCGGCAAGTACGTAGGCAAGACGGCGCGGCTCGAGGACACCATCCTGAAGACGAACCTGGATGCGATTCCGGAGATTGTGCGGCAGATCCGGCTACGCGATCTGGGCGGCATCATCGTGATCGACTTCATCGACATGGACGAGCGCAAGAATCGCCACAAGGTGATGGCAGCGCTGGAAGAAGAGCTGAAGTCGGATCGCGCGCCTTCGAAGGTGCTCCAGTTCAATGATTTCGGCCTGGTGGCGATTACGCGCAAACGCGTCAAGCAGTCGCTGGAGCGGACGTTGAGCGTGCAATGCAACATCTGCGCGGGGACCGGCATGGTGAAGAGCCCGACGACGGTGGCCAACGAGATCTACACGGAGATGCGCAAGATGCAGAAGCATTTTGAGCGGCATGACGTGATGCTGCGCGTGCATCCTGAGGTAGTGAAGACGCTGAAGGGCAACAACGCGCGCTGGCTGAACGAGCTGGAGGAGATGACCGGGCGCACGATCATCGTGAAGAGCGACCCGGCGCTGCACCCGGAGCAGTTCGACATCCACTGATGGTCATTTGAGTTAAAGAAGGGGTCCGCCGAATACCGGCGGCCCCTTACCTTTTGCGCTACCCTACGCATTTGCCACTGCGGAAAGAAACTTTTGCCGAGCAATGTGTGTCCTACGTACAGGGAGCGTCAGGGTTCGCTCCTGATCCGGAAGAGGAGCCTCGCTCCTACGATTTTGACAATGGAGTCCGTCAACTATGAGCCGTTCTGCTCTCTGCCTCTCCAGTCGCAAACTTGGCCGGTGCCTGCCGGCATTTCTTTTGGGATTCACGGTCGCCGCCTCTGCCGCTTTTGCTCAAACTCCGGCGACCACGCAGTATTCATCGAGCGCCGATTCAGGTTCTGATCTGGCGATTAACCAGGGCCTGGGGGTGCTTTCGTACCACTCGCAGGATAGTGGGCAGAACAGCGGCGGCTATGGGAATGGCGGCTATCACCAGTACCCGAAGTACGGGCAGCAGGGCTTTCACCATATCGCCATTGAAGCTGGCGCCGGCTTCGATGCTCCGGTGGGCAATACAAAGAACGCACAGACTTTCGGCTACAACATCAAGCTCGGCGGAGGTTGGAACTTCAATCATCACTTTGGAGTGCTGCTGGAGTACGAGTTCAACCGCACTGGGATTCCTGATTCTGTGCTGGCCTCAGTCGGAGCTCAGGCAGGTGTCGGTGTCAACGGGGATGTTCATGTCTGGGGCTTTTCGCTCGACCCGGTGTATTACTACAAGACGACTGGCTCCTGGGGCGGGTATGTGACAGGCGGTGGGGGTTTTTATCGTAAGCTCACCACTTTTTCCACCCCGGTCTATCTTGGTATCGGCTGCGACTTCTACTATGGCTGCTATCCCCAATATGCCAACCAGACGGTGAGTCACTTCTCAAGCAATCAAGGTGGTCTGAACATCGGTACCGGCGTTACACACAATCTCGGCGACGGCGGCGCGAAGATATATGCAGAGGCGCGGTATCTGTGGGTGAACTCCCCCGCCCCGACCGCGACGACGCTGGGTTCCGGGACGGTCAGCATGATCCCGGTGACCTTCGGTATTCGCTTTTAACTCAGGCTGCATTGCAGCGATCTCAGCGATAGAGCACGGTCAGGATGCCGGCGCCGAGAGTGGCCAGGGAAGGCATCACGGCGAGCGCGAGGGGATAGAATCCCCGCACCTGACCGCGCAGCTCGCTAGCCGCCATGGTTGAGACAAGCAGCACGATGATGGCGAGGATCAGCGAGTGGATAAGCGGGCTGATGGGCGCTAGCCGAGCGTCGAGAAAACCTCCCATCGCTGCGTAGAGGCAGGTTGCCGCCAGGTTGAAGGCTTGCGCCGAGCGCGAGGGCGGTAAGCTGCTCCAGCTCGGCACCAGCCAGCGCATCAGCGGCGTGGTCACACCTGTCAGGAGCGCCATGCAGGCGAAGCCGCCAGCAATGGCGATGAAAGAGTGGAGCAACGGCATCGTGGCTGCTCGCGATCAGCGCGTGCCCGGCGCGGCAGCACTGGCGGCCTTTCCATGCTGCATCAGCGCTTCGATGTCCTCCGCCGTATGCGGCAGATCCGCGATGAAATCCTGCAGTTTGCCGTTCTTATCGACGTAGAAGGTGTCTTCGATGCGGACGCCGATCTTCTCTTCAGGGATGTAGATTCCGGGCTCGATTGTGAAGACGGAGCCGGGTCCAAGGGGTTTCGTGAAGTCGATCGGATCGTGCACGTCGATGCCGACGGAGTGACCGAGCCCATGGATAAAGTATTTGTCCAAGGGCTGGCCGTGCAGGTCCTTACCGTGGGTCTTGATGTAGTTGCGCGCGACGCCATCGAGGGAGTCTTCCGGGTGCTCACGGTTGTAGAGGGTCGATTTGCCGGAGACGAAGGCCTCCGCGGCCGCGCGCTGCGCGCTCAGCACGATGTTATAGATCTCACGCTGGCGGTCGGTGAAGTGTCCATTCACCGGGATTGTGCGCGTGACATCCGAGGCGTACATGGAGTATTCGCCGGCCGCATCCATCACTACGACGTCGCCGCCCTGCATGGTTCCGTCATCGGCCATGTAATGCAGGACGGTGGAGTTGATGCCGCTGCCGACGATGGAGGGGTAAGACGGGCGCTCGCAGCCATTGGCGAGCAGCGTGCCGGTGATGACGCCGGAGATCGCGCGCTCATTCACGCCGGGGTGAATGGCGAGGATCGCGGCCTCCTGGGCTTTGATGGAGGCGTCTGCGGCCTTACGCAGCAGTTCGATCTCGCCGGGGTCCTTGAAAGAGCGAAGCGTCTTGGTCAAATCGCGGACATCCTGCGGTGTGACCGGGTCGCCGCTGCCCGCGCTACTCGCGGTGAAGGTGAGCGCGGACTTCGCGGGCGTGCTATCGAGCTGGGTCCAGACATCGTGGAGGCCACGTTCGCTCAGGATGCCGGGAAGATCACGAATGGAGCGGACCTCGCGTACGCCGGTGATGCCAGTCACATTGGGTGATGCCTGGTCCAGCTTGACGCCGGTGAATTGCTCCATGCGCAGATTGCGTTCCGGCAGCAGCAGCACCTCACGGTAGGGGAGCGCCGGCTTTCCGGCGCGCGCAGGGACTGCATCCGCCACGATAAGGGCGGAGCCTGGCTCGTTCCAGCCGGTGAGGTAGTAGAAGTCTTCGTCCTGGCGGAAGTCCTGGTACTCCATTGCAGGCTCGTAGTTGCCGAAGAGCAACGCGACGCCGCCATGAAGCTCATGGGCAAGTGCTTCGCGTCGCGCCTGGTAGATAGCGTTAGGCTGACGCTCCAGCGCCAGAAGAGTTGTCGAGAAGATACCAAGGAGCAGCAGCAGGATAAGTGTTACAGGGCGAACATTGCGCATGCGGAACAGTGTAGAGCACAAAGCAAAAGCGGGCCCAGGTTTATAGAGCGTTTCACTATTACTGAGTCCTGCAAACTCAGCGAAGTGTGGCTTTTCTTGACGGAGAAGCCACGCTCTTGCAGACACCCATAGTGAAAACGCCCTAAGGCCCGCTTCGGAGCCTAGCGGAGCTCAGGCTCGATTGCCGCTGATAAGGCGTAGCAGGAAGGTCAGGATGACCGCACCTACGATGGCGATGATGACAGTCACGATGAAGCCGCCGCCAATGTGCAGCGGTCGTGCGATGAAGCCGCCGATGACTGCGCCAATGATGCCGACGATGATGTCGCCAAATACGCCGTAGCCGCTGCCCTTCATGATCTTCCCAGTTAGAAATCCCGCTACTAGACCGACCAGAATCCACCAAATAAATCCATGAGCCATGATTGCCAATCCCAACCTTTCCTAAAGATTGTGCAGGCGCCTGTCAGGCGGGGGTGTCCTACCGGGTGACCGCAGTCCAGCGACAGCGATCAGATAGTAGCACTTGGCTGGGAAGTTGTATCAGGCGGCGGTTACACACCCACGGGAAAAGGCTTGGGAGAAGACTCGTCCAGGTTGGCCCCGCTGCGCCAGCGCTCGAAGCGACCTTGCAGCAGCGACAACAGGCCGGTGTACCAGTAGCCGACAACAAACAGCAGCAGGAATGGGATGGTGAAGTAGTTTTCGTTGGTGATGGCGTAGGCGATGGTGAGGGCGAAGTAACAACCGATTAGCAATTCCACCCAGGGCACGATACCCAGCCGCTTGCGGTATTTGGCTGCCTGCGCGCGTTCGCCCTTCTTCTCCACGCGATATTTTGGTGTCCGTTTGAAGGAGCTCTTGATGCCGAAGAGGGCTTCCAGGACGGCGCGGGTGTTGGTGATGGTGAGACCGATGCCGAGCGCCATGAGGAAAGGAAGATAGAGAAAGGTCTTGAGCCAACTGCGCGGATAGAGTTCCTTCTGGGAGACGAGATAGAAGGAGGAGATGGAGAAAGTGGAAGCCATGAAGAGCGGCACGTCGATGAGCAGCATCTGAAACCAGCCCTGATAGAAACGGATCACCATGGCGGGCATCAGCAGCAAGGAGAGCACGACCATCAGCGGATAACTGATGTTTGCCGTGAGGTGATAGAAGGCTTCGATCTTGGTATGGAACGGGAGATCGCTGCGGAAGACGCGCGGCAGGATTTTCTTCGATGTCTGGATGAGGCCTTTGGCCCAGCGTGCCTGCTGGGTCTTGAAAGCGGTCATCTCGATGGGGACCTCAGCCGGGCAGGCGACATGCTGCAGATAGCGAAACTGCCATCCCTTGAGCTGCGCACGATAGCTCAGGTCCGTGTCCTCGGTGAGTGTGTCGTGCTGCCAGCCGCCGGCCTCTTCGATGGCGCCGCGGCGCCACATGCCGGCGGTGCCGTTGAAGTTGAAGAAGACGCCGGAGCGCGAGCGGCCACCATGCTCCAGCACGAAGTGGCCATCGAGCAGGATGGCTTCGACCTGGGTGAGAAAGCTGTAGTCGCGGTTGAGATGGGTCCACCGGGTCTGCACCATGCCGATGCGTGGCTCGGCAAAGTGATGCACCACCTGCATGAGCCATTCGGGAGGAGGTACAAAATCGGCATCGAAGATAGCGACGAGCTCGCCTGAGGCCTGCTTCAGACCGGCGTCGAGCGCACCAGCCTTGTAACCGTAGCGATCCGTGCGATGCAGATAGACGATGTTGTGCCCGAGCGAGCGATAGCGCTCTACCAGATCGCCGGCTACTTCCTGCGTCTCGTCGGTTGAGTCGTCGAGCACCTGTATCTCCAGCCTGTCGGAGGGATATTCGAGACGGCAACAAGCGTCGACGAGGCGATCGATGACGTACTGCTCATTGAAGATGGGAAGTTGCACGGTGATGCGCGGCAGCTCAGCGAAGCGGCTGGGCGGCTCGGTGACGGCGCGATTGCGATGCTTGTAGTAGAGATAGACGAGCTGGTAGCGATGCATGCCATAGAAGGCGAGCACAATCATGACCAGGAAGTAGGGGATGAGCAACGTGGTATCGAAGGCATTCCACTGGTAGAGGTAACGAAAGGGATTGTTGACTGGATCGTTGCCGTAATGGGTGCGCAGGTAATGGCCGACGCCGCGCTGCGTATAAAGCCAGAGCCCGGCATTCGCGGCTGTGTGCTGGAGGAACGCTGCAAGCTCGATCAGGCGCATCTCTTGTGGGGCCGGCTGCGGGCATGAGGCCCCGGAAACGGCGCATCACAGAGATTGTACGTGTTCGCCGCATATCCCGAGTGGATTTCCGTCCAGTGCCGTCTCCAGCGATGAGAAAAGCAGAACTTCCCACTTCACTCCTATCGAGATGACGATTTTCGAGAGTTCCTTAGAGCGGTTTCACGTCTGGTTAGTACAGCGGAAAACCGCGAAATATGGCTCTTTAACGAGAAAGCCGGAATAAATTCCGGCTGTCTCGTATGCACCGGCAGCGAAAACGCTCTAGCGCAGCAGACTCTGGCGGAAGAGCGCATCCCGCTCCACGGGGCGAAAGCCCGCATCGCGGATAATGCGGCGCAACTCGGACTCGCCCCCGTGATGGGACGGCTCGGGGCTGCCTGCCTGCGACCAGGGGACGGAGCCGGCGTCGTCTGCGCCGAAACGCAACGCGAGTTCGAGAACCTTGGGCCCCATCACGGACCAGTCGGTCTGCAGGTGTTCGATGTTGTCGAGGAACAGCCGTGTCACCGCGAGAGTCTTCAGATAATCGACCGCTGTTGCCTCTTCTCCACGTCGCGCCTCCGGGGTGGCAGCGTGGTGGACGCGCAGCAGCACGGCCTGGATCGCGTTCGATTCCTCCTGAAGGGTACGCAGCATCGCTAGGGTCTTCACCCGCTGCTCAAGAGACTCCGAGTTACCGATCGTTATGGAGATGGAGACGAGTAGATCGCATTCCGCCGCCGCGCGGAGCAGGCGGGCGAGCTGTGTGGTCAAAGCGTCAGCCGCTGCTGCGGGATAGAAGTTGGCGCTCAGCGAGCGCAGGCCTGCCTGGTGCAGTTGGCGGAGCGTTTCGACAAGAGCGCTTCCGTCGACAGCTTGCAGCCTGGAGATGGGCAACTGGTGAAATGTAACTTGGTGCGATTGCGTGTGCCGGGCCATCAGAGACGCTTCGAAGGTATCAAGCGGAATGTGTTCCGCATCGCGGAGCTGCGACAGATCAACGCTGCCTCCGCGCAAAGCCGCCTCCCTGCTCGCCTGTTCGAGCGAGGTGGCCATTCCGCGGAGTTCGTAGGTGACAACATTCTCCGGATGCAGATTGCGGCGTATCTGGTTGGCTAAGATGCCGATTTCCAGCAGATCGCTGCCGCGTAAAGCATCCAACACCATTGAACTGTTCCAAGCCATTGTCTATATCCTAACAATCTAGTCGAAGAGGTGCATCCGCAACCTGGTAACGCGCCGTATTATGGGGAGACATGGTTGGTGACATCGCCTGACGAAAAGACACAAGTAAAGTTACATTTTAAGCAGGAGGAGAGCAGAGATGATGTATCGCCACAGATCCGTAGCGCGTTCGTATCGGGCCAGCGTCTGTCATGTGGCCGCGATGGCGCTCATGGCACTGCCCGTGGTCTTTACTTCTACAAATGCATTTGCGCAGGCCGCTGCCGCGAAACCGGGGGTGGATGTCCTCACCTTTACGAATGGCGATCAACTGACCGGCACACTGGTGAGCGAGGGCAGCGGATCGGTTGTCTTTCATAGCGACATGTCCGGCGACATCAAGGTTGACTGGAGCAAGATCAAGTCGCTGCATACCGGCGGGAAATATGCGGTGATCTCGCCGACGGATAAGCTGAAGGTTGGTCGGCCGGCACCGCAGGTGCCTGTTGGAACGCTGAGCGTCGCAAACGATCAGGTGTCTGTCTCCGGAGCAGGTGGAGAGGTGAAGAAGATCCCCACCAAGGAAGCCGCCTATGTGGTGAGTGGTGATGATTTTCAGAAAGCGATTACGCGCGAGCCGTCCTTGCTGCATGGGTGGGTCGGGGGAGTTACGCTCGGGGCTACGCTTGTTGAATCAACACAGACCAGCGAGACATTCACGGGAGCAGTTAACCTGATAAGGACGCAACCCAGCGTTGACTGGCTGCAGCCAAGGAACAAGACGATATTCGACACGACGGCGACATATGGCCTGTTGAGCGAGCCGTTCATCGCGGGAGTGCAGGCTGCATCCAGCGCAAAGACGAACATCCTGCATGGCGACATTGAGCGCGATGAATACCTGACATCGCGGTTCTATTATCTGTTCGACGCGAGCGCCGATCACAATATTGGCTCCGGCCTGCAGGTGCAGCAGACCTACGGCGCCGGCGCCGGCTATTCGGTCATCAAGGAGACGGCGAGGACTCTCGACGTGAAGGGGGACATCCACTATCAGAGGCAGGAATTTTATCCGGCGGAGGACTTCCCCTCTGGAAACACGCTGAATCTGATTGGCGCCACGTTTGCTGAGCTGTATATGCAGAAACTTCCCAAAGGCCTGGTGTTCAATGAGGCTGGAACGGTCCTGCCTGCCTTTAACACGCCGGCTGGTCAGCCTTCCGCATGGAGTGCGCAGATCATCGCCGGGCTGCTATTCCCCGTATACAAGAACCTTGGCTTTACGTTTGGCTCCCAAGACAACTTCGTAAATAATCCACCCTTCGGATACAAGAAGAACACCTTCCAGTTGACTGCCGGCCTTACGTACAGCATCAAGTAGATGCCTGGACAAGGAGGAGAGGCGTGACCAGCGGCCACGTCTCTCGTTTGGGCACGGCTTGAGGTTCATGGATTCGGTGCTGCTCCCGGCTTGACGGTACTGATGACATTGGCGGGGAGCGGCTTGTCGGCGTTGGCCAGCAGCACGGAGACCTGCCACATCTGGTTCTCGTTCAGCAGATTGTTGAAGGCCGGCATGCCGCTGAGCCGGATGCCGTTCCGCACCTTCCAGTACGTTTCTCCCACCGGATCATCACTGACGCCGACAATGCCATTTCCGTGCGGCGCCCAGAGTTGGGGTGCGCCCGGAAAGACGTGCTTGCCAAAGGGGGAGGCCTGGCCGTAGTAGCCGTGGCATCCGGAGCAATTGTCGCGATAGATCTGCGCGCCGATCAGCAGATTTGTGGGGCTCGGCTCAATCGGGGAGCTCTTGGGAGCCTCTCGATCGATGCGTGCATCCAGGCCGCGATGCGTGATGGTGGCCTCCATGGGGAATGGATTGTCGCCAACCGCGACCGGAATGCTGCCGTAGTAGAGATAGGCGAGAGCGCCTAGAGGAAAGAGCAAGAGACCAACGACCAGTCCGAGAAGAAAGCGCATGCGACCTCGCCAGAAGGGGAGTTTTGGTGTCTATAGAGCGGCTGCCTGACACGAGTGTAAGGCCGAAGTACACGCGGGATGCTTTAATACTAAGAGCAAGTCCCGAGTCCGCAGCAGCAGAGTAGTGGAGGCATCACCATACATGCAATGCAGTAAGAGTCTGGGATACCTGGCGTATCCGCTCCTGACGTTTTCCCTTTTCGCCGCTCTTTCTATGCAGGCGCAGACCACAGGCAATCCACCGCAGAGCACGCCCCCGGCGCAGAGCCCGGCACCGGACACGGAGACGCAGCCGACTCCGCTGCAGCCGGCGCAGCCTACACCGCTGACGCGCGATCCTCTATCGCAGGCACAGCAACAGCAGGGGAACTCCAGCTCGCAGCCGCAGACGAACTATCCCAATGAGCAGGAGCGTATCCGGCTTGCGCGCGAGGCTCAGGAGCGGGTGCGCGCGCGGCGCGCGGCGCGGACCGAGGCGACCATCAAAGACACGTACAGCCATAGGTACGACATCTACTTCGGCTACACCTACTTGCGGATACGGCCTGGGCACAACTTGCAGCACGCGAACGAGTACGGCTGGAATGCCGGCATCACCCGGTATTTCAATCCAAAGCTTGGCATCACCGCGGACCTGCGGGGCTACTACAAGAGCGTCTATGTCGGAAACAATCCCTATGCGCTGTTCCAGCCCTTCATCAGCAACTACTCGGTGATGGTGGGCCCGCAGTATTCACTGAGACAGCGGAAGAACTACGCCGTCAGCGGCGTGGTGCTGGCTGGAGTGACGCGCAACCTCTTCTATGGCAACTCCGCAGGCTTCCCCGGAACGCTGGTCGGTTTGTATCCGAATGCCACTCGGTTCACGGCAGCGGCCGCCGTGCCAGTCGACATCAACCTGGGACCGGGGCTCGCCTTCCGCATTTCGCCTACTTATGACCTGACCACCTGGGGCGGCGACATTCAGCACAATCTGGGCTTTACGCTGGGTCTGAACTATCGGTTCGGACGGCAGTAGGCCTTTTCAGAAAAGGCGAGGGCCGCGTTCCTGACTGTGCAAGTCGGAACGCGGCCCGTTTTCGTGCTCGGCGGAACAGGGTCAGGCTTTTACGCGCTGATCGCGATCCCTGGCGGAGTCGCGCGGGTATTGCGGCTCGGTCATGTTGACGGGATCGAGAATGGCGCTGATCTCCTCTTCGCTGAGGAGCTTCTTCGCGCGGGCGATTTTGATGATGGACTCGCCTGTAGCGACGGACTCTTTTACGATCTCGGCGGCCTGGGCGTAGCCGATGTAGGGATTGAGCGCCGTGGCGAGGGAGACTGTGCTCTGCGCGTAAAAGTCGCAGCGCTCTTTGTTGGCGGTGATGCCGGCGACGCAGCGGTCGTTGAACTGACGCAGCATGTTGGTGAGGATCGTGGCGCTTTGCATGACGCTGTAGGCCATAGTCGGCATCATGACGTTCAGCTCGAGCTGGCCGCCTTGCACAGCCAGGGCGACGGCGGCGTCGTTGCCGATGACCTGGAAGCTGACCATGGCGGCGAGTTCCGGCATGACGGGATTGATCTTGCCGGGCATGATGGACGAGCCGGGCTGGAGGCTGGGCAGGTAGATCTCGGCAAAGCCGGTATTGGGGCCTGAGGAGAGCAGGCGGAGATCGTTGGAGATGCGGATGATCTCCAGCGCGACACCGCGGAGGGCCGCGCTCACCTCTCCCATGCACGCATTCGACTGCATGGCCCAGCGCATGTCCGCGGCGGGCGTGAGTTCTTCGCGGGAGATGCGGGCGAGATTGGCGATGGCCTTCTTCCGATAATCGGGATGGGTGTTGATGCCGGTGCCGACTGCACTGCCGCCGAGGCCCAGTTCGCGCAGCGAGTCGCTAGCCAGCAGCAATGCGCGCTTCGTCTTCTCAATGGCGACACCGTAGGCCGCAAACTCCTGGCCGAGGCGGATGGGCACCGCATCCTGCATGTGGGTGCGGCCGGATTTCATGACGCCATCGAACTCAGCAGCCTTCTGGCGGAAGGTGCTCGCCAGCGTGTCCAGGACCGGGTAGAGCGTCTCGAGCACGAGTAGGGTACCGATGCGCATGCCGGTCGGAAAGACGTCATTGGTGGACTGCCCGTAGTTGACGTGGTCGTTCGGGTGCACCTCGGCATACTCTCCCAGCTTGCCGCCGAGAATCTCGTTGGCGCGATTAGCGAGCACCTCGTTGGTGTTCATGTGAAAGGAAACGCCGGCGCCGGCCTGGAAGACGTCTACGACAAACTCGTTGTTCCATTTGCCCTCGATCACCTCCTGCGCGGCCTGGATGATTGCGTCGGCGCGCTTGTCGGAGATGAGACCGAGGGCTTTGTTGGCCTCGGCGGCGGCGCGCTTCACCATGCCGAAGGCGCGGATAAGCAGCGGATGCGCACGCATGCCGGAGATGGGATAGTTCTCTACGGCGCGTACGGTCTGGGCGCCATAGTAGGCGCGCTCCGGAACCTCGACAAAACCGAGGGAGTCTTTCTCTTGGCGGACTGCGGACATCAGGTGCTCCTTACTTTCGGATGAGTGGATGTCAACCGATCAGTATAGGGCAGTGCGAGTCCGCTTCGTCAGTTTGCCGGGCGTTGCGCATGAGAGCAGATACCCACTGCCATGCTCCACTGGGCTTCCGCACAGAACTGTTTTTTTAGCCGGGTTCGCTTCTGGATACACCTGTGGGAATTACGCTCTACTGAATTTCCGGAGCGCCGCGGCGCAGGTAGAGGCCGCTTATCAAGGTCACGAAGACGATGCCGCAGGCAACCAGAAAATAGTAGGTCATGGGACGGGAGAAGCCCGGCGCATACTGCAGATCCTGACCGACCCAGCAGGTGAGCAGCACCGCGATGATGGTGAACATGCCGGCGACGGTGAGCAGCATCGTACCGCGACGACGGCGCATGTCTAGCGCCTCCACCTGGTCGGGAGTCAAGTTGCGCTCTTCGGGGGGCAAGCTCATGTTCGCCATACGGTTCGAATCCTCGCAGGTGGCAGGGAAGGCCCTGCGCAGCACCATTAAATCATGATTGCCGACGGCTCTGGAAGAGCCGATGATGCCTGCCGGGGAAGCGGTAATAACACAGGCTGCCGAGGGCACGGCAGCCTGCACGCTACGCTGACGATCACGAAGCTTTGCTGACCGGCACCTGGATCTCCGTTACGTAGGACTCATCATCTTGCCGAATCGGCAGTGAGTTCTGCAGGTACAGCTCGCGGATTGGTCCTGCCACTTGATACCCATTGTTGCTGACCCAACGCAACAAGGCGTTGTAAGCCTCTTGCAGACGCTGATAGGAACCGGCGTGAATTGCGCTGGCCACCGTGGTGGCTGGCAACTCGTATACCCGCACACCTCCGGTGGCCTTGACCGGTTCCTTAAGGAAGATCCCGGCCTCTCCATCGACGCTGGACTCACGAAATTCGGGATCGTGCCACATGGCAAAACACGGCGCCTGTCCGACAACTCCGGGCCCTACGCCGGCGATTACTTTTGGATAAAGCTGGCCAACGGAGGGATAGTTCGCGATCGTTTCCCGTACCGAGGCGACCCACTGCTTCGGCAACTGCTTGAGCACCACTTCTTGTGACATAAGCGTCTCCTGTTCGATGAGCCGGATGCGGCTCTGAAGTCTGCTGAGACGATCGCGCTCTTCCTCAACACGGGCTTGCTGCTCGGCCTGACGCAGCAGAAGCATGCCCCGCATCTGCTCCCCGGTCACCTTCTCCTCGAGGCATTTCGCAATCTGCTCGAGGGAGAATCCGAAATCCTTGAGCGCGAGAATGCGATGGAGCTGCGAGAGCTGGGATGCGGAGTAGTAGCGGTAACCGGTCTCCGGATCGACACGCACGGGCGACAGGAGCCCGCGCTCGTCGTAGTACCGCAGGGTCTTGATGGAAACCTGCGAGAGCGAGGAAAAGTCACCGATCTTCAGCATGCTTCTCTTTTAGGGTCTCCAGCGACCGGAGAGTCAAGCGCAATTTTGTAGCTTGCGGGGTCAGAGAAACGCGACGGTCTGCAGCGTGGTGACTTCGAACCGTTTGCGGCAGCGGACGTTCTTGCAGCCAACCGCGTCATCGCGCCGCACCATGTAGGACTGTGCTTTGGCAAAGCGAGCGCGGTCACGCTCGTCGGCCTGGCGGGGCAGCGACGCCTTTTTGCGCCGGACCAGCCATGCGACGGGGTATTCATCAGCCTTGCCGCAGTGGGGGCAGGTGAGCGTGTGGGTGCGCTGCTCCGGCCGCTCATCAAAAAAGTCGCGTTCCTCCATGCGGCACCATCCAGTCGTATGAGTCTAGTCCGACCGTATACCGCTGCCACCCATGTTTGCAACCGCTCGTCTACTTAGCGGCGATCTGGAAGCAGCGAACCCTGAGCGCATGGAGATGCGCCAATGCTGTGGCTGAACTAACATTCAATCAGCGAAAAGAAACCGTAGTGGTTGCGTGTTCGCGAGGCGATCAAAGGTAAGCAGTTCCGCTACGACGTCTCCTCTAATTCCACCCGTGCCGCCTAGAGCGGATTACGCGACAAACTCAACTCTCCTCAGCTTTGGAGCGAGCAGAATCACGAGGGCAAGCGCGAGAAGATAGACGCTGGATGCAAGCACGAAGAGGCTGCTGTAGTTATGGGTTCGCTGCAGCAGGTGTCCCGCGTAGAACGCGATGAGGAAGCCACCCACCGAACCAGCCATGCTGCCGATGCCAGTGACCGAGCCTACAGCGGTACGCGGAAACATATCCGATACGGTGGTGAAGAGATTGGCCGACCATCCCTGATGCGCGCCGGCAGCGACACCCAGCAAGCCGATAGCCGCCCATTCAGATTGCAGATGCCCGATGGTGAAAACGGGCACGACCAGACATGCGCAGAAGCACATGGCGGCGAGGCGCGCGCCAGCAGCCGAAAATCCGAGTTTGCGAAACGGCGCGGGCAGCCAGCCTCCGCCGATGCTGCCGACCGCGGACATGTTGTAGATCAGAATGAGCGGCAGGCTGAGGTGAGAGAGATTGAGATGAAATCGCGTGCTGAAATAGGACGGCAGCCAGAAGAGATAGAACCACCAGATAGGGTCTGTGAGGAATTTCGCGATTGAGAAAGCCCAGGTCTGACGATAGCCGAGCAGCCGGATCCAGGGTGTGGAGGGGCCGATCTGGGTCGCTGCCTCTTTGTAGATGTGACGGAGCTCGGCGCCTGTGAGCGTGGGGTGATCGGTGGGTTTGCGGTAGTTCTTCCACCACCAAAAAATCCAAAGCGCGCTGAAGATGCCGGTGGTGAGAAAGGCGGCGCGCCATCCGAAGCGGATGGTTACCCAGGGCACGATGAGCGGAGCGAGAATGGCTCCGACATTTGCGCCGGAGTTGAAGATGCCAGTAGCCAGCGAGCGCTCGCTTTGCGGAAACCATTCGGCGATGGTCTTGATGGCGGCGGGAAAGTTGCCGGACTCTCCAATGCCGAGGAAGAAACGTGCGACGCCAAACTCAAGCGCGCTGTTGGCGAGCGCGTGTCCCGTGGCAGAGAGGCTCCAAACGCCCATGATGAGGATGTAGCCGATCCGCGTGCCAATTTTGTCCACCAGGCGGCCAGCAACGAGCAAGCCGATGGCGTACGCGGCTTGGAAGGCATCCACGATATAGCCGTAGTTGATTTCCGTAAGGCCGATGGTGTGCTGAAGCGTGGGCTTGAGCAGCGCGATGACCTGGCGGTCCATGTAGTTGATGGAGGTGGCGAAGAACAGCATGGCGCAGATCGTCCAGCGCACATTTCCCAGGCGTGCACTGCTGAGGCCGCTTTCTTCCTGCTCCGGATCGGTCTGGCTCGGGTTCATGCCTGTCCTGATTGGGGATTCACTGCGATCTCCATCCCGAAGCGCCTCTGCACGCAAAACGTTGCGGGATGAAGGATATCGATCGCGCCACCCATAGTAATTCGTTCGTCTGCGGTAAGGAGAATTGCCTATCCCGTATAGCGGGACATGTCTGCACAAATTTGCAGACACCGTGCGTGACTTCTGGTACATAGAAATCGCGGACCTGCGACAGTTCGACACTCCGACTGTTCTGCCGCACCAGCCCAATGGTCTCCCCATTCCAGCCTCGCGCGGCGCAAATCGCAAACGCCTTCAGACGTGGCGCATCGCGGGCGCTACCTGTGGTCCTCAGCCTGATTCTCGCTTCTAGAGCATGGCCGGAGCAACTTCCGTGGTCGCAGCGTGTAGCGAACTCGACGATCCACAATTGGCCCGCAGGTCGCTTCGTCGCTCCAGATGCAAAGTGGATGTGGAACTACGAGCTTGGTGTCCTGCTGAACGGGATCGACGCCGCGTGGTACGACAGTGCGGATGGAGCTTATTACCACTACGTAAAACAGGCCGTCGATCCACTGCTTGATCCCGACGGTTCCATCCCCACCTACGATCCTGCTGCGAATTTTCTCGACAATATCGCGTTAGGCCGCCAGTTGCTGCTTCTCTATCGAGTTACCCAGGATGCAAAGTATTACAAGGCGGCTACGCTCCTTCGCAGGCAACTGTCGGCGCAGCCACGCAGCGCTTCAGGCGGCTTTTGGCACAAGCAAATCTATCCCAATCAAATGTGGCTGGACGGCCTTTACATGGCCGAGCCCTTCTACGCCGAATATGCGTCGGTTTTTCATCAGCCCGAGGATTTTGCCGACATCACCAGGCAATTCTCGCTGATCGAAGAGCACGCTCGTTCGCCGCAGACCGGCCTTCTGTATCACGGATGGGACGAGTCTCGAAAGCAGCCCTGGGCGGACAAAGTCACCGGGACCTCCCACGTTTTCTGGGCGCGCGGCATGGGCTGGTACATGATGGCGCTGGTGGATACGCTGTCCTATTATCCGAAAGACGATCCGAACCGCGCGATCCTGCTTGCGATTCTGAATCGCACTGCGGCTGCTGTTGTGAGCTATCAGGACAAGCAAACCGGACTCTGGTATCAGGTCCTCGATAGGGCGGGATCGGAGGACAACTACTTTGAGTCCTCTGCCGCCTGCATGTTCACGTATGCGCTACAAAAGGGCGTGCGGCTGGGGTATCTACCGGAGCACTTTTCCGAGAACGCAGCACGCTCCTGGCAGGGAATTCTGAGCCACTTCGTCCAGACCGATGCGAGCGGATCTGTAACCATCACCGGCACGGTGCAACGCATCGGGCTTGGCGGCTCTCCCTATCACGATGGAACGTATGCCTACTATGTAGGTTCTCCAGTCGTCAGTAACGATCCAAAGGGAGTAGGCGCCTTTCTGCTGGCGAGCACGGAGATGGAACTGGCTCCAGCCGCGCGTGCTGCAGGCGGCCAAACGGTGATGATCGATGCATGGTTCAACAGTCAGCAGCGACAGAATGCGGCAGGACAAGAAGAATACTTCCATTACAAATGGAATGACTACAGCGATAGCGGCTTCTCCATCTTTGGACACATCTTCGCAAGCCACGGTGCCACTCTCGATACGCTGTATCAGGCTCCGACGATGGACCGGCTCAAAGGCGCCCAGTTTTACGTCATCGTATCCCCGGATAATCCGGCAAAGAATCCGCATCCACATTACGTGCAGCCGCAGGACGCGGACCAAGTCGCCGAATGGGTAAAACAAGGGGGCGTTCTCATCCTGATGGAAAACGATCCGGCTAATGCGGACATTGCGCACCTTGATTTGATCGCCGACCGTTTCGGCATCCACTTCGACGATGTACTTCAGCGCCATATCATCGGTGATCAGTTTCCCCCCGGCTACATTCGTGTAAGTGGCAGCGGCCCCATCTTTCACCACTCTCATACGCTCTACATGAAAGATACGTGCGGCATTTCGCTAAGGCCCCCCGCTAAAGTCATGCTGAAAGATAAGACCGGCATCGTGATGGCGACCGCGCAGTATGGCAGGGGCACGGTATTTGCCGTAGTCGATCCCTGGCTGTACAACGAATACACTGACCATCGCAAAGTCCTGCCCCAGCAGGATAACTATGCAGCAGGGAAAGAGTTCGTCACCTGGCTCCTGAAGCAAGCCCCACGCGACGATCACGCTGTATCTCGACCGCAGACAATTCCGCAATAGGGCAACAAACAGGTGCGCTGAGGAGTCCAGATGAAAACTTATTTAATGGCCGATCCGGTACGATACCCAGCCATGACGACTGCGCAAATCCGAGAAACATTTCTGATCGATGCTCTCTATGCGCCAGGAGCACTGTGTCAGGCGTACGTCGACCTAGATCGCGCGGTCGTGGGGATGGCTGCGCCGCTGGCGACGCCGATCACGCTTGCGCCGGATACGATGTTACGGGCAAATCATTTCTTGGAGCGCCGCGAGCTCGGCGCACTGAATATTGGCGGGAAGGGCGCTGTTCGCGTCGATGGCAACGCTCATGTCCTGGAGAATCTCGACTGCTTGTATGTAGGACGTGGCGCGAAGGAGGTTGTATTCGAATCGGCCGATACAAAATCGCCGGCAATCTTCTATCTCCTTAGCTACCCTGCGCATACAAGTCATCCAACTACGTTGATTCGCAAGGATGACGCCAGCCCGGCCGAGTTAGGGAGTGCTGAAGCCTGCAATCGCAGAACAATTTGCAAGTACATCTATCTCGACGGCGCACAGAGCTGCCAATTAGTGATGGGAGTCACGCATCTTCATCCGGGAAGCGCCTGGAATACGATGCCCGCCCACACTCACATGCGGCGCTCCGAAATTTATATGTACTTCAACCTCGCCGAGGAGGCTCGCGTCTTTCACCTGATGGGGCCCGCCGAAGAGACGCGGCACATTGTCATGAAGAACCGTGAAGTCGTCGTCTCTCCCGGCTGGTCGATTCATGCAGGTGTGGGCACGCAGGCGTATAGCTTTTGCTGGGGCATGGGCGGAGAGAATCAGGATTATGGAGACATGGATCCAGCTCCGCTCAGAAATCTTCGCTGAAGAAAGCTGATTGGAATGCAAGAGGAGCGATGAGACTAACTGTGCTAGTAATGATTGCGGCGCTCGCGATTCCCAGTTGCGCTGAGACAGACGGCAAAGCCCAGGTCTTTTCAGACCAAGCAGTAACATCGCAGCTGACGGCGCTCCTGCAAGCGGCCAAAGGCTCGGGCAGCGGCGGAGCCACGCTTGGCGATTACAAATCGCACGCAATCAAGCTTTCCGTACGAGTTACGAGCGGGGGCGCTGAGGTACACGCACACTTTGACGACATTTTCTTTGTCACCGAGGGAAAAGCGGAGCTGATTACCGGCGGCAGCGTCGTAAATCCGAAGACCGACAGCGATGGCGAAACGAAGGGAAGCAGTATTGAGAATGGCAAGTCGGTGACCATCGCCAAAGGAGACGTTGTTCACATTCCCGCAGGCGTGCCGCATCAGTTGACCGTTGCTCCCGGGAGTGAGTACAGCTCAATCGTAGTGAAGGTCAGGGAATCGTCAGAGCGGCCTTAGCCATTCTTCGATTGCGCAGGGTCGCCGGTGATACCACTCGGAGAAGCATCATAAAGAGCGTTCAACTGCCCAGGTGCACACCGAAAGAAGACGCCAGATGAGCTTTCCTCTTTACATCTATCCCGAGCGAGGCGGAAATATCGCGGCAGCAGCGCAGCAGATGCTCTGCAATTTGTGGCACGCTTTGTGCGGTGATGCGCGATGACGATCCCGACACACTTACCGCCGCGATGACCCGACGACCTTCATCGAAGATGGGAGCACCAATGCAGCGGGTCCCGAGCTCTATCTCTTCATCGTCGATAGCATATCCGCGACGTCGTACTCGCTCCAGATACTTCAACAGCGTTTCCCGCGAGCATAGGGTCTTGGGCGTGTAGCGCGCGAAATGCATTTTCGCGATAGTCTCTTCAATTATTTGTTCGGACTGGAAGGCGAGCATAGCCTTTCCCATTGCAGTGCAGTAAACGGGGTTTGACGTCCCGATTTTCGAACTCATGCACACCCTGCGGTTCGGCTCGATCTTATCCAGATAGACGATTGATGTTTTCTGCAGCATGCTCAGATGGACCGTCTCGCCAACCTGCACGGAGAGGCGCCGAAAGAATGGATGGACTCGCGTGCGCAAATCGATCTGCTCCACCGCCCGGTTGCCCAGTTCATACAGCTTCAGTCCGAGCCGGAAGCGGTTTTCCTGAGTTCGCTCGATAAGCGCACTGCGCTCCAGCACCATAAGCGAGCGATGCGCTGTACTCTTGTGCAGGTTCATGCGCTGGCATATCTCCGCCAGGCTGAGCGGCACGTCGCTCTCTCGCAACACTTCGAGAACGGAGATGGCGCGGTCGAGGCTGTGCAATTGATAGGCCTCGTTCGGCTTGGCGCGGGTTTCAGAAGTAGGTGCTGCGAAGGCGTTGCTCAGTGAGGCCGTCATAGATATCTCCTGAACTGTTGAGTCTTTCTGTTGCTTTAGCCCGGAGGTAGCCCGCCGAGGTACATGTAACTGAGCGATGGCGCCTGCGCGATCAATTTCGAGATCAGTGGATCGGGAAACCGCGCAACATAAATCCTTGCCCAACTGATTTGTTCCGCGGTCGGAGGCCCATTGGGCGTATCCTGCGCAACGCCAGTGGCCTTTACGAAAAAGCTGTTGTCCACCATGCCCAGCGTCGAAAGATCAGCGAGCTTCTTCAGCGCATGGTTCTGCTCGGCATACAAATGTAGTCCGTTGTCTTCGCCAAATTCTGCCAGATAGACAAGCGGAGCTGCTGCGAATAAATGGTAGTGCAGGGCCCGCTGGCCTCGCTTCATCTCAAGCGGCAGGGATCCATCAGGTTGGATCCGCGCAACGCCGGCGCGGTAAGCATCCATGCCCCAATTGAACAATTGGCGATCATTTGCCGCGATTCCCGCGGCCGATATCTCTACGCCAGCCCAATATAGGTGGTTGTTTTCGGAGTCGCCCGTCTCCTTTTGCCGTCTGGTGTCATAGTAGTTTTCGGTCTGCTGAACAACGCTCACGATCCACGGCAGGATGACGTGCTGCTGCTCGCGCCGGACCAGTCCACTGCCACGTACCTTGAGATATGCGATAGCAATTGCGCCGATTATCCACCCTTGAACGTAATAGGCCTGATTGGAGGACATTTTTCCCGTGAAGACGCCGTCGGTGGCTGCGGCTTCCGCGTGTCGAATGGCGCATTCAGCTGCTTCGCGGCTGCCTGTTGCGCGATAGGCATCCGCGGCATCCACAATTTTCTGTCCTAAGTTCTTGTATGGTCCCGAAGTGGCAACATATGCCTTCCATTTTTCCGGATCGATAACCGAAGACTTGCTGTCGGAGTAGAAACGATCGGTCGTCAGATCAGAAGACAGATGCTGCACAGCAGGACACGCATAGGGAACACCGGTGGTCCTCACGTCTTTGCCGTCCCAGGGCGAGCGCAGGCGCGGTGCAGCGTGCGCCGCCAGCGGAAGAAGCAGGACAGCCGCAAGAGCCTGAGCTTTCATGATAGGTGCATCTCGCTATCTACTCTCCACGTAGTCTTCGCGGTAGTCTTCGCGAACGGGCGTAAAGATATCCAGAACCTCTGATTTTTCGACAGCGTTTGCCTGATGTTCCATTCCACCCGGAACGACGAAGCTATCGCCCGTGCGTGCGTCAAATGTTGCAGCTCCGCCTTGAAAATGAATGTGCCCGCGAACGATGTACACCAACTGCTCGTGCGGATGACTGTGTCTAGTGCCGATCCACCCCTTTTCCATAAGGTGACGCACCAGCATCAATTGATTGCTGTATGCAAGCACCTGCCTCGATAGACCGCGCTCTGGCGAGAAGATCCTTCTATCTCGCAGTTCCACCGGCTTGATTCGTTCAGTCATCGAATTCTTCTCACGATCAACGTGCCATCCAGCCACCATCAACCACCAGTACCTCTCCATTGATGTAGCTGCTTGCAGGCGAAGCCAGAAACACCGCGGCTCCGGCAATATCTTCCGGCTCGCCCCAACGCGATGCCGGTATCCGTTCGAGGATGTGGCGGTTTCGGATCTCGTCAGTCTGCAGTGCCGATGTGTTTTCGGTACGAAAATATCCTGGGGCGATCGCGTTCACCTGCACATTTCGATCTGCCCATTCATTGGCCAGCGCCTTCGTGAGTTGCGCGATGCCACCCTTTGACGCGGCGTATGCAGGGACGCGGATACCTCCCTGAAACGAGAGCAGCGAAGCGATGTTGACGATCTTTCCCTGCCGCTGCTCCAGCATCTCGCGACCGGCAAGCTGGCAGAGACGAAAAACACTATTAAGATTCACCTGCATGACGTTCATCCATGCCTGCGAATCATGGGTTTCGGCGGCCTCACGATGGATGGTGCCGGCGTTGTTCACCAGGATGTCCGGCGCTCCCATCGCTGCGGAAACAGCTTCGTAGAGAGAATCTGCCCCACTGGGCACGCCGAGGTCAGCAGTAAAAGTCTGTGACTCGCGTCCCAGGGAACGAATGTTTCCGCTCGTTTCATCAGCAGAGCGCTGATTGCCGTGGCACGCCACCGTAGCTCCAGCCTCAGCGAGTGCAAGTGCGATTGCACGTCCAAGACCGCTGGCCGATCCAGTGACCAAAGCGAGCTTTCCATCCAGACGAAACTGATCGAGGATTCCCATTGGTCAGTCGACAACTTATGACGTTACCTGCGCAACCACGTTTGTGGTACGGCGTACTGCAATGCGAACCGACAATGCAATACGCATTCTTTTTGTTCAAGGCATCAATAGTCAACTCTGTGCACCAAAATCCGGCCTCGGTGTCCCGCTATGCGGGACGCCGCGGTATGGATTCTATTGACCGCGTGCGACCCGAATCGCCTCTAGATAAGCGCGTGCCGCATTTGTGACGATCTCCGGCTTTCCCTCTGCAATCGCGGGGGTGTTTACCAGATCTGTACCCACGCCTAGGGCCCGCGCGCCAGCCTTCAGGAAATCTGCCGCCGTCTGCAATGTGACGCCGCCCGTCGGAATCAGTTTCAGTTCCGGAAATGGTGCGAGCAACGACTTCAGATAGCTCGCGCCGCCCATCGCCGAGCAGGGAAATATCTTCACGTAATCCGCGTCCGCTCTCCATGCTGTGATGACCTCCGTAGGCGTAAGCGCGCCGGGAATCGATATCCTGCCTAGCTTCTTTGTCTTCGCAATTACGTCGAGATGCAGACTGGGGCTGACGACAAACTCCGCCCCCGCGTCGATCGTTGCCTCTGCCTGCGCTGCATCTGTTACGGTACCCGATCCAAGCAGAAGGTTGTTCCCATGTCGTTGCTTTAGCTCTCGAAGCAGTGTTAGGGCATTGGGCACCGTCATTGTTACTTCAACCACAGTGACGCCACCGGCCATCATGGCGTCCACCAGAGCGTGTCCGGTTTGTATTGAGCCGGCGCGTAGCACTGGAATGAGGACCGCCTGCTCCAGCGTTTTCTTCGTCTCTTCCCGCATGCCGTCTCCCAAATCAGCGCTCAATCCTTGCTGAACTCCCCTTCATCACGCGCTCTACCTCTGCGCGGGTTGCCATGCTGGTGTCTCCCGGCGTGGTCATGGCGAGGGCTCCGTGAGCCACTCCGCAGCGTACGGCCCACTCCGGCGTTTTGCCTGTGATGATTCCGTAGATCAGGCCGGATGCAAATGAATCCCCGCCTCCAACACGGTCCAGGATGTCAATGTCTCGCTGGGGGACATGCACAATCTCGTTCTGAAAGAGCGCAATCGATCCCCAGGCATTCCGGCTTGCGCTATGGGCTGTACGCAACGTCGTAGCGATAACTTTCAGATTGGGATACGCAGCGCCGACTTCGCGCAACATACGTTCGTAACTGTCGACGGGCAGCTCCGTGAAGTCCTCTGAAACGCCCTCGAGGGCGATGCCCAACATCGCTGAAAAGTCCTCTTCGTTTCCAAGAAGCAGATCGACCTTTCTCACCAGTTCGCGATTTACCTCCTGCGCGCGAACCTTACCCCCGATACTCTTCCAGAGCGAATCGCGGTAGTTCAGATCATAGGAAACAGGCGTCCCATGCTTGCGCGCGGCGTCCATCGCCTGCGCCGCAACGAGCATAGTCGAGTCAGAGAGCGCTGCAAATATCCCCCCGGTGTGGAACCAGCGCGAGCCGTGCACACCAAAGATTTCTTCCCAATTGAAATCGCGTGGCTGGGCTTGGGATATTGCAGTGTGCCCTCGGTCCGAGCAGCCGACGGCGGCCCGCACGCCGAAGCCTCGTTCGGTAAAGTTCAGGCCATTGCGCACTGTGCGTCCGACACCATCGTAAGGAACCCAGCGAAGCAACGAGATATCCACTCCGCCCTGCAGAATAAGATCCTCTACCAATCGCCCCACAGGATTGTCTGACAAAGCGGTGACGATCCCCGTGCGCAGCCCAAAGCAGCGGCGTAGTCCGCGCGCCACATTGTATTCGCCGCCACCTTCCCAAACGCTGAAATGCCGAGCAGTATGTATTCGTTTTTCACCTGGGTCGATACGCAGCATTACTTCGCCAAGACTCAGGCTGTCCCAACGGCATTCTTCGGGTTTCACAACAATCGGAGCCATGCACTTCCCTTATATTGATCTCGTTTGCTCAGAAGGTGACCATTCATTCAAAAGTTGGCTGTGCTTTTTTGTGTTGTACCGTATTGCGGTACAACTGTTCCATTCATAACGGTTTAGTCGGCTATTCTGCTTACCCTAGCCGGCCACTGTCAAGTAGAGTTGCAGGTGTGTGCTAAGCTTCGCATGATGAAGCGCACGGCAAAACGGCCGAAAAAACCGCCTTACAAGGTCCAGGTGCTGGATCGCGCTATCAACATCATTGAGTTTATCGGTCAGCAGAGTACCGGAGAAGCGGGACTCCGTGAGTTATCTCTCGCGATGAAGCTTCACAAGACAACAGCTCACCGCATCGCTCATGTGTTGGAGAGTCGCGGTCTGCTCCGCCGGGGGCTCGACTCGAACCGCTACCGGCTTGGGCTTCATCTTTATGATCTGGGATGCCAGGCGCTCGACCATGTAAACATTCGCGATGAAGCTCGCCCGTTCATGACCCGTATCGCACTCGAAGTTGGCGAAACGGTGCACCTAGCGGTGCTCGATCGCGCTGAGGTTCTGTATATCGAGCGCGTAGAAGCGCAGCGCTCGCTCACTATGGGTTCGAAGCTCGGAGGGCGCAACCCCGTCTATTGCACTGCGCTGGGAAAGGCGATTCTGGCGTATTCCCCGGCTATAGAAGTGGAGCAGATTCTCGCCGTCTGCCGGATGGAAGCGAGAACCAGAAATACATTTACCAGCGCGCTCGCGTTAAAGCGGGAGTTGGAACGTATTCGTGATCGGGGCTATGCGATCGACGACGAAGAAATTGAGGATGGTATACGCTGCGTCTCCGCACCAATCCTGAACCCAGCCAATCGCGCAGTCGCTGCGATCAGTGTTTCCGGCCCGTCCTCGCGCATCACTCCGAACCGCTTCGAGCTTATAGGAAAGACCGTTCTGAAGGCCGCCCGGGAAGTGTCGGCGCATATAGGACACCAGGATGGGCCATCTGGTTCGGTCAAGCGCAAGCGTTAGAGTCCCGCAGAGCGGAACGAAAGCGCCCTGAACTTCCCAATCCAGCGATAGTCTTCTCATCCAATATGACCGGCAGTTAGTACATGTGAAGAACTACCCGCCCGTCGTTCATTCTGCATCAGAGCTTTAAACAGAGCGGCCGAACTGTGTCCACACTTTGTCTCGGCTAAGTTGTTTCGATACGTGTTCCGCATAGCGGTACGCATGGTTCACAATAGTCTTGACACTACTGTTTACGGATTGGAAAATCCCGACCGGAAGTACAAATGGAAGTTCCGATCAGCTCGGCCCCGGGAGCCGATGTCGGGCGTCAGCCGTTGTCGAACAGCTCGATTTCTCATAGTCGCCGCGGAGCCGCCTCGGATTTTCATTTTGTTCGTACTGCCTACTCGTGCGGAGGCTCCACCATGTCGAAGTTCCTTTGGACAGCCTGCTGTCTTGTCTTGCTATGTGCCGCATGGAATGCTGTCTTCGGACAGCTTTCCACCGCTACGGCATTCGGCAACGTAACCGATGCAAGCGGTGCCGCGATCCCCAATGCGACAGTTGTCTTCATACAAACGCAGACAAACTTCACGCGCACGACTACGACCAATGGCCAAGGCGAATACCACGCGGAGTTTCTGCCCGTCGGACCTTACACCGCCAAGGTGGATGCGACAGGGTTTAAGGAAGGAGTGCAGAGCGGCATTGTGCTCTCCGTGACACAGCAGGCGGCGCTAAATTTTTCGCTTCAGCCCGGCGCGCAAAATACCATCGTCAACGTCACCAGCCAGGTTCCCTTGATCAACCTTGGAAATTCCGTGCTAGGCCGTACGGTGGCCAATCGCGAAATTGAAAACCTTCCTTTAGTGGGCCGCGATGTCTACCAGTTGTTGAATCTCACGCCGGGTGTGCAGAACGTTCAAAACGAGAACTCGATCGGTCTTCCGATGGAGCACGTGATTATTAATGGATCCAGTGACAACATGGTCGGACAGGTGACCTACTATCTCGACGGCGGCATTAACATGACCGGCGTTCGTGCTACCGGCAACGTCATTCCGAACCCGGATGCCGTCGATCAGTTCAATGTTCAGACGAATAACTTCAGCGCGCAGTATGGTCGCACGGGCGCTGGCGTTGTATCCGTTCTGACGAAGTCCGGCACAAACCAGGTGCACGGTTCGGTCTTCGAGTTTCATCAGGAGACGAACTTCAATGCCAACAGTTATCTTCAGACAACAAGGACGCCAGAACACATCAACCGTTTCGGCGCGACGGTCGGCGGCCCTGTCATGAGGAACAAGATATTCCTCTTCGGCAGCTACGGCGGTCTGCGGCAAGTATCCCCGCAAGACTTCAACACAGTGGTTCCGGATGCACTGCAGCGCGCCGGCAATTTTTCTGAAAACCTGCCGACGACCGCCCCAGCCGCGGGCCTGGGAGGATGTGCCACGAAGCTGTCTGCCGCTGATAGTGCGAATACAAACTACGGCGGGAAGTTCTTTGTCTGCGACCCTGTGACACACCAGCCGGTATCGGGAAACCGTCTCGACCTGGATCCAAACTTCGTTCCGGATCCGGTTGCCGCTGCTGTGCTGGCCAAGAGCGTACCGCTGCCTTCGCCCAACCGTCCTACGCCGGATAACCGCTTCATTGGGAATGAAGGCCTGCCGAACACATCGAACGAATACCTGATCAAGGCCGATTTTCAATTGCTCCCGAATCATCGCCAGTCAGTGGAGTACTTCCAATCGCTTGGCTCCCAGATTCTGTTGCCATCCGGGGGAACTTTGCCCGGATGGGCACTTTCGGATTATGCCTACCGGCAGCAGAATGCCAATGTGAGCGATGTCTGGACAGTCTCCCCGCAGTCCGTGAACCAGATATGGGTGAGCTACTCGCGCATGATGGCTGGACGCATCAGCAATCCGCCCGAGTCGCTCTCGGCCTTCGGTTCCGATATCAACGTGCAGGGGACACGGTCGCTGCCGAATATCAGCGTAGCCAACTTCTTCACTCTCGCGAATGCGATCAGCGGTCCGATCGCCGGCGACAATATCTACGGCCTGCGGGATGTGTTCAGCACTACCAAGGGACGACACACGATCAATGCCGGCGGCGAAATTTATCTAGAAAAGGACCGCCTGGAAACGCTGCTGAATAACTATGGCACCTTCAGCTTTACCAGCGCAGCGGTGCCCACGACGACATCGGGGCAGGCGAGTTACACGAGGACAGGCGTCGCGATGGCGGATTTTCTTATTGGTCATCCCAATACGATGGGTCAAGACTCGCCGGATGATGCCAATGAGAACTATTGGAATTACGGGTTGTTCGTGCAGGACGACTGGCGCGTCATGCCGCGATTGACTCTCAATCTTGGTCTGCGCTACGACGTGCAAACCGCGCCGACAGATACCCAGCGCCGCATCGCCGTCTTTGAGCCCGGCGTGCAGTCGACTGTCTCGCCAAACGCGATGCTGGGGCAACTCTTTCCCGGAGATCCGGGAGTTCCGGACGGCGGAGTCGATACCAACTACAATCACTTTTCGCCGCGTGTTGGCTTTGCCTACGATGCAGCCAGGAACGGCAGCACCGTCTTCCACGGAGGAGCCGGACTATTCTTCGACACCATCTCTGGTAACGAGTGGATGCTGTCGCAGAACTTTCAGCCGTTCGCCGTTCGCGAGACCAACGCGTTCACACACGTTGTCAGCATGCAGCATATTTACTCGACAGATTGCCAGGACTTCGCCGGCTGCGTCTCACCTTTCCCCTACCTCTACGACAAAGCAAATCCAAAATACGTCTCTCCCGCATCGCTGGTCTTCCTGCAGAAGGGAATGCGCTGGCCCTATAACTACCAGTACAACTTCGGTATGCAGCACCAGTTCACGAATGACCTCGCGCTCAGTATGAACTATGTTGGTGCGTTCAGCCGTAAACTGCCGTTGTACATCGATAACAACGCGCCTATCTACAACACGCGAGATCCCGCAATGAATACGACCGCCAACATCAACTGCCGCCGTCCTTTTGACGCACTGCCGTTCGCGAAAGGGACGAGTTGTGCGAATCCTGCGCCGGGATCGAAGTACATGAGCAATGCCTATGTGATCACAGATGGGCAGACGACAAATTACAACGGGCTGCAGGTTACGGTCGAGAAACGTCTGAGTCATGGGCTGAGCTTCAACGGCTTCTACGTCTGGAGCAAAGGGCTGGCTAGCGCCTCCCTGCAGACGACCGGCAACATTGGCAACAGCGCCGCCACGGAACCGGAGGACTACCATGACTTGAGTCTGGAACGCCAGCGCGAGGACAATGACATGCGTAATCAGGTTGTCATCTCCGCGGTGTGGAAGCCAAATTACTTTGAAAACTTCAATCCGGTTGTGCGTAACGTTCTGGATGGCTGGTCGATCGCCGCGACCATCTCGATGCATAGCGGCAAGCCGTTCGCCATTACCAGCGGTAACGATGACAACCTGGATGGAAACAGCAATGACCGTCCCAACGTGTTTCCTGGGCAAGTTGAACGGGTACTGGACACGCATCGGTCCCGTCTAGCCGAGCGTACTGAGTGGTTTGACACCACCGCGTATTGCAGGGTTGCCACGGCCGGTTGTCCGTCAGGCGGCGGTCCTTCGGGTCGCGATGGGCTGGTCCGTGTGAACTCTCTGGATGGGCCTGGATACAAGGATGTCGATGCATCTCTCTTCCGCGACTTCAACGTTTACGAGCGTGTGAAGTTCCAATTCCGCGGAGAGGCAACGAACGTCCTCAACTTTGTGAACCTGGGCAATCCCGGAGGTACACTCAGTAGCACGAGTTCTTTTGGTGTTATCTCGAGCGCCGCGAATACCAGCGCATTTGGCAGTATGCGTGTTTTGCAGGTCGGCGGACGATTGTTGTTCTAGCTCGATCAGTGATAACGAAGCGCTTGATTGTCAGATTCGAAGTAGTCCGGGACAGAAGATGAATCAGAGGGTTTCGCGCCGCGATGTGTTGAAAGGGACTGGGGCTTCGCTGGCGATGCTGGGTCTCTCGAACGCGCAGGCGCAGAGCGGAGCAGCAGCATCACCCACTCCTGCCACTGCTCTTCAAGACCAGACGCGGGCGCAGCGAATGCACTGGTGGCACGCGGCACGCTTCGGCATGTTCGTCCACTTCGGCGTTTACAGCACGATCGGACGTCACGAGTGGGTGATGGAGAACGAGGCGATCCCGATTGGCCAATATACGGCGCATGCCGCGGCTTTCCGACCCGTGGCGGATTGTCCGCGGGCGTGGGCGAAGCTGGCGAAGACCGCAGGCATGAAATACATGGTGATGACGACCAAGCACCATGAAGGCTTCTGCAACTTCGATACGAAGCTGACGGACTATTGCGCACCGAAGCAGGGACCGGGGCGCGACCTGGTGCGCGAGTATGTGGACGCAGCGCGGGCCGAGGGACTGCGGGTGGGCTTCTACTATTCGCTGATGGACTGGCACCATCCGGACGGTGCGCGGTGTGCGCAGGATGAGGCGGCGCGCCGGCGCTTTGTGGATTACACCCACGGCCTGATCCGAGAGATAATGACCAACTACGGCAAGGTGGACGTGCTGTGGTACGACGTGGCGTGGCCGCTCGATGCGCAGGGATGGGAGTCGCAGCGCATGAACGCGATGGTCTTCCAACTGCAGCCCGAGATCATTGTGAACAACCGCAACAAGCTGGAGGGAGATTTCTCCACGCCGGAACAGAAGATTGTCGCCGAGACGAACGGGCGGGCGTGGGAATCGTGCATGACGCTGAACGATAGCTGGGGCTACCAGCGCGCGGACGATAACTGGAAGTCCACGCGCACGGTCATCCGCAACCTGATCCAATGCGCGGGCGGCGGCGGCAACTATCTGTTAAATATCGGGCCGAAGGGAGATGGATCGATTCCGGAAGAGTCGACGCGGGTCTTGACCGAGGTGGGCAGGTGGATGAACGCTAACGGCCACACAATCTACGAATCCGAGTTATGTCAGGTTCGGCGATCGACGTACGCAAGTTTCACGCGTGCCAGCAACACGCTCTATATGCACGTCCATTTCTGGCCGGGAGAATATGTCGCGCTGAGCTGCTTGCGCACACGCGTGAAATCGGCGCACCTGGTAAACGGGGGCGCCGAGGTGAAATTCACGCAGGACGACTTTCAGACCAAGCTGATCGGGCTACCGGAAAAGGCGCCGGATTCACCCGTAACGACGATCGCGATCGAATGTGAGTCTGAGCCGGTGCAGGACACGGATTACGTTCGGATCAACAAGCCTCGCGCCTCCGTTTGAAGCAGAGGGAAAGCAGGCCACGGCGCCAGTTCACTGCATCACCACAACCTCCGACTACCGCAGCTGCTGTTCTCGGAATGTGTAGTGTGACGGTCCACACAGCAATCGGGACAGCTTGGCCGCACAGCACTGGCGGTACCATCCGCCTTTGGAAATACCAACGAAAATGCCAGGCACTTCCTATCCCGAAGATAGCCCATACTGACGACGGGGGCCGGGGAACGCATGGCAAAGAAGAAGAAGGTTGGGTTCTCCCTCACCAAGGCGGTGAAGCGAAATGCACGCGAACGCGTGGGCCAGCCGAAGCCGGAGAAGGTCATTGCGAGCGAGCCCCAGCAGACGCGGCGCGAACGTCGCCACAAAGAGACGTTGGCAGATTTTTTGAAGCGAGAGGAATAACGAATTCAGTCGCGGGCGAGTGCCTGGGCGGCTTGTGTTGCGTCCCGGACAAGGTCCGGCAGACCCACTCCTTGGAGCGCGTTGCCTGCGATCGCCAGTCCGTGCAGGTTCGACAACCAGCCATTGAACTGCGCGATGCGTGTAACGTGGCCGACTTCGTATTGTGGAAGTGAACGTAGCCAGCGACGCACGATGGTGACGTCCGCATGCTGCGGAAGTGGACCTAAAAGCCCTATGAGCTGATCGCGGGCGACGCCTGCGATTTCATCGTCGGAAAGATGCGCGAGCTCGTCTGCCTCAGAGCTGGCGAAGAAGGCCCGCAGCAGTGTCGCGCCCTCAGGAGCTCGATCAGGAAACTTCTGATGCAGAAAGGTGCAGGCAAGAAGGGAACGGTGTGTCGCCGGAGTCGCTGCTACCAGAAATCCGAAGCCCTTGGGAATGGTCCAGGCGGGCGTGGCCTGCGCTCCATAGCCAAGTGCAACAACCAGGCCGGAGGTCGCGTCGGTTGGCAGCAGTGCCGCTGCCTGATGTGACTCAGCCAACGGAATGGAACCGAGCAATTTGCGTGTGATGTCGAGCGGTGTCGCGAGTAGGACGCGATCGAAATTCTCGCAGCCATTTGCGGTTTCCACCGCCCATCCTTCGGACGACGAATCGAGTGCCAGCACCGGATTGGAGAGTCGCAGTGAGCCTAGGGGAAGAGTCTGCGACAGGCGATCCACCAACGTGCCGAGACCGCTCGCCAAAGTGGTGAATACGGGCGCTGCGGCCGTATGCTGGCGCCGCTGAAGGCCGGAGATAAGCGATCCGTGATGCGCTTCAAGGGCGAGGAAGGGAGCGAGGAGGGCCCGCGTGCTTAGTTTGTCAATATCACCGCCGAAGACTCCGGCGAGCAACGGACGAGCGACGGTCTCGACGACCTCATCGCCGAAGTGGCGGCGCACGAATGCTGCGACACTTTCGTCCGCGTCGGTTCCGCGATGCAGCAATGCGGACTTGCGGAGCTCTGCGGCGCGTGAAGGCTCGGTAACATAGGCGCGTTTCGCTGCCTCGGTGAAGAGCGGCGAGGCCAACACGGTATTCAAGTCGGCTGGCACCATCATGCGCATGGCGTCAGGCAGCGGAATGAGGGCTGCGTCGCGCGCAATGTAGGTGCGGCGCTCATGATCGTTCGAACGCAACAACTCGTGGGTGAGGCCCAGCTCACGCGCCAATTGTTCTGCCCAGGGCTTCTCGGTCACCCACGAATCTGGACCACCCTCAATGGTGAAGCCGTCGGCGTGGATGGTTTCGACGATGCCGCCGAGGCGACCGGCCGCTTCGAAGAGAGTGAACTTGCAGGTGTCAGAATAGTCGCGATGGAGTATGTATGCCGCGGTGAGTCCGCTGATACCTCCACCGATGATGCCAACGCGCCTCTTCACAGAACGGGAACGGTATTGACCGAACGAGCCGTGAGGCGCGCTAGAGCATTTTGGGCCAGATCGGCCAGGGCGCGCGTAAGAGCGGGCGATTCGTTGAGGGACTCCGGCCGTTCAACACGCAGCCCGATTCGTTGACCGAAATCCCGGAATCCGATGTCGATGTCGTAGAGGATCTCGACGTGGTCGCAGAGGAAGCCGATGGGATGGATGATGACGGTGGTGTGTCCTGCCTGGCGTAGCGCGGTAAGGGTGTTTTCAACGGTGGGCCCGATCCAAGGGCCGCCAGAAATGCCCTGACTCTGAAAGGCGAAGAACCAGTCCGTGTCGCGGAGCCCTTCGCTGGCGAGTTGCGCGGCGACCAGAGTGGCGGTGCGTTTCGCCTCGATGGCATAGGGGTCTGGACTCTCGTGCGCGGCGGTCGTCTGCGGGTCGGTGGCCGACGAGGCGCCCTGGATCGTGCGGCAGGGCACGCTGTGCGCGGTGAAGAGCACGGGGAGCGCGCGACCAAGCTCGGTGGTCAAAGCGCGATATTTCGTTCGGAGCCGGTCGGCGAAGGCTTCGATGAGCAGCGGGTGGTCGGCCCAGGCGTCGGTGAAGTCCACCGCCAGATCGTGGCCGGCTTCGGCAAGCACTGCGCGCCGATAGAGCCCAACACTGGTGCGCGAGTTCTGCGGAGCGAGGCAGAGGGCCGCGATGGCTGCGATGCCGTTCTCGCGCATCTGGCGAACGGCGTTCGCGATATAGGGCTTCCAATTGCGCATGCCGACGTAGACCGGCAGTCCAATATGCCGCTCAAGCAGACGCGCCTGTGCCAGGGTGATGTCCCTGAGCGGGCTCTTGCCTATGAGGCTGTAGCGATGCGTGATCTCGTCGAGGGCTGATTGTGGCAACGCGCGACCGCTGGTCACGTTGCGCAAATACTCCGGGATCTCGTCCAGAGCATCTGGAGTGCCGTGGGCCAGCAGCAGAATCGCAGTAGGCTCGACGTTGCTCATCTCGGTACGTCCTCCTGCGTCGCCGCATATTCGCGAACGAATCGGGCGACGGCCTGCACATTTTCGACGGGAGTACCAGGCACGATGCCGTGTCCGACATTGAAGATGTGACCGGGCCGCCCCGCGGCTTGCGAGAGGATGCCGTGCACGCGATCGCGAAGGAGGCGATGAGGGGCGAACAGCGTGATGGGATCGAGATTGCCTTGCACCGCACATGCGTGATCGAGAGTCGCCCATGCGGCGTCGAGCGGAACGCGCCAGTCCAGACCGAGCACGTCGGCACCAGTGGAACGCATTGCCGGCAGCAGGCTTGCCGTATCCACCCCGAAGTAGATGACGGGCACACCCAAGGCCTGTACGCGACGAATGAATCCAGTTGTAAGCGGTAGTACGAATTCGCGATAGTCCTGGACGGAGAGCGACCCGACCCAACTATCGAATATCTGGATAGCGTCTGCGCCGGCGTCGATTTGCTGCTGGCAGTACGGGACGAGCACCTCGATGAGTTTTTCGAGGAGTGAGCGAAAGGCGCCCGCATCACGGTACATCAAACTCTTCGTCTCGCTCCAGTTGCGCGAACCGCCGCCCTCGATCATGTAACTCGCCAAGGTGTATGGTGCGCCGCAAAAGCCGATGATGCCGAGCCGATCTTTAAAATGTGAGCTGACAAGGCTGATGGCTTCGCTTACATAACTCAGTTCTGCGATGCGGTCGGTGCGCAATTTGTCGATGTCGGCGACGGTGCGAACAGGCTTGTGGACGACCGGGCCTTCGCCGTTGACGAACTCAAAGTCAAGGCCCATCGGGGTGAAGGGGAGCAGCAGATCGGCAAAGATGATGGCGGCATCCACGTCAAGCTTCTCTGCAGCGGTGATTGTGACCTCGGATGCGAGGCGTGGGGTACGGCAAATCTCCAGCAGTGAATGGTGCCGACGGACGGCTTGATACTCCGCCATATATCGGCCGGCCTGGCGCAGAAGCCAGACTGGGGTCACGTCGACGGGCTGACGCAGGCAGGCGCGTAGGAACCGCTGCGCGCCGGTCATCGGGACTTTGAGATCGCGAAGGGGATCGGAGAGGAGGCCGGTAGAGATTGCGATGGGGTCGGTCATGAACGGCGGTTGCGAGCGCCCGGAGATCGATCGCCAACAATGTCGGGCTGCCATCAGAATTGCTGGCGGTGGACACAGACAGATCGACCACTTCTCCGATCGTATGATTCAAAGTATACAGGGAAGCCCGCTGTGCCGCCGGTGCGAAGGCCGGTTCGCAAATGGCTCATGTCGCAGTCTACTGGCCTGAGGAGTAAAGCTGAAAGGCGCCCCAGTAGATCGGTTTGCGAAAGACTCCGCGACTGTGCAGCATGTCCAGTTTGGCGGCACGAAGGGAGACGTCTGGCGGATTGCCGGCAGCAATACCGTTGTAGAGGTGCTGCATCAGCTCAGGAGTGGAAGCGTCGCTCACATCCCACAGCGCACCAATGACGTTGTGCGAGCCGGCGCGCAGGAAGGCCCACGCGAGACCGACTAATCCTTCGCCCGCGTATTCGCGCACACCAGAGCCCTGGCATGCGGAGATCGTCACTAATTCCGCATGCAACGGCCTGCCGAGAATGTCGCGCGCATAGAGCTTCCCTGAGTCTGGAGTGTCGCTTGCGGAGAGGATGACCGCCGAGTCGAGTGGCACCAGTCTACTGGCGGTTGCATGGGAAACGAAGTGAATGTAATCGAACCGCGCGGGGTTGCTTTGAATATATGCGCTGGGTGAGGCGTTCATGCCAGTGAGTACGGTTCGCGCGCCATCAGGAAAATGTGCCGCGACATCGGAGATTTCGGCTGCCGCATTCGGCAGCGCGGCATACTGCTGGTCGGAATAGATGGGGTTGCCGATGACGAGCAACTGGCTTCGATACGCCGCAGAGCTATGCACCGGACGTTGTCGATGCGTCGAAGCGAGAAGGCGCACAGACGCGAGATGAGTGATAGTGACGTCTTCGATCCAATAGTGACTGGACTTGCCGGGGGTTAGCAGGGTCTCGAAGTTCAGGCCATTGAGTCCGCCCGCGACGATGAAGACACGATCGCCGGGGTGGATGAGGTGCTCAGCCGGCTTCACCAGCATCTCGTACAGATTGCGCGTAGCGGAATGTTGTTCGGCAACGAGGTCTCTGGCTGCGAGTACTGCGCGGCGATGGCCTGCCACCGCCGTCAGTATCGCGGCGCGATTTGGAAGTAAGTAAAAGCCAGACTCCTTGCCGTTTGCCGCCCATAAATAGGAGACCTGCTGAGACATGGCGTAGACAAGGATGACGGCGTGGGAGCGGCGCGCCAGCGCCGTCAGAGATATCCGCTGGAGCGAGGTCGATGCGCGCTTACCATCGAGTCCAAGCCCCTCGGCGAGGGTTTCCGCTCTACCCTGATCGATGATTTCGAGCGCTCCATCCGTGCGATGGTTGCGGACGAGGAAGGCGACGTAATCCATGTAAAGGTCGTGACCGTTCTGAGCGAAGGGAAGGCGCGCATCGTCCGTTCGCAATTCGGAACGTTGCGCGTGATAGGTTGCGATGGAACGTTGAAACCAAATCTCTGCCTGCCTATGATCTCCAGCCTTGTCGCATACCTGGGCAAGTGTGTGCTGTGCATCCACGCGAGTCGTCGGGAATTGCTGAGACTGCTGTTCCACGTCCAATAAGAGTGCTCTGGCTTGTACCAAGTCGCCACGCTGTGCGAGGAGTTGTGCTGCCAGGAGGTTTCCGAGCTGGATATCGAAGGGATCTCCAGCCTCTTGGGCAAGAGTTCTGGCTTCGTTAATGTATTTCTCCGCCTGCTCAGGATGGGGAGTATGTAGGAGAAGCGATGCGAGCGCCTGATCTACCTGACCGATTTCAGAGGGATTCTTCAGAGATTGGGCCAAGGCCAGGGCGCGGTTATAGCGTTCTCGGGCGGCATCAAAGTTCCCGAGGCGGGCCTCACTCATCCCTGCGGTATCGAGCCAATGCTCCTGGTTTATTGTCGATCCGAGCGCTGCCGCGCTGGCAGCCGCGTCGTTGAAACTCGCCAGTGCACGGCTATAGTCGCCGGTTTCGTAATAGCCCCAGCCGGCATTCCCTTGAGCTACGACTAGTAGCTGTTGGGCACCGATCCTGGTCGCGATAGCACCCGCGACGCGTGATTGCGTCAAAGCATCTTCGTAGTGATTTTGCTCCAAATCGACAGCGCCGAGACCCAGCAAGCTCCGTGTCTCGAGAAACTGATCGCCGGTTGCTCTAGCTTCTTCCATGCTTTGGCGGAAAAACCTCTGCGCATCCTGGAGATGGTCTTCCTCGAAGGCGAGCGTACCTTCAGTGGACCAAACTTCGCCCTTCCTACATTGCTTTTGAGGAATTTGATCGCATAATGCATTGGCCTCCGTGATCAATTCATTTGCCCGACGTTTCTTCCCAGTGCGGAAGTTTGCCAGGGCGAGGATCAGAAGCCGGTCAATAGCTAGACCGCGGTCTGTGACTTTTTGCGTCCAACTGCCCCTGAGGAGTTCTATCGCGTCGGGGTTCTGACCTCGATAGAGGTGTATCTTTGCTTCCTCCACACGGAAACGTGCTACCCACGCGGGGTCGTTGAATTGGGTCCGGGCCTGCTCGACACGGCTTTGTGCTTCCGCAAGATGACCGGATTGGAGCATTTTGTCGATCGCAGTGAACTCGCCATCAGGCGATAGCTGCGATCGGTGACAAGAAGAGACGAAGAACAAAGCGGAAACCAACGACGCAACTACGGTACGGTTTGCCCATTTGTGCGGGCCGCGGCCATGCTGACTGTGCCCGAGGAGGCGCAGCCCATCTCCGCACGAATCATCGTCAGGTGGTAAGACCGGCAGTCGAGGGTCACCTCTGCTAGAAAGATATTCCCGAAGCCAGGCACGTGGATCACATGCCCGAAGGTATTTTCGGGATCGCCGCCGCGAATCTCCGTTACCAGAGAGCACAGCAGGTGCCCCCGAGCGTCGATTTCATTAGCGGATTCAAGCCAGCCATAGCGACGTTTTGCCCAATCCGGGGCGTGCGGGTGACCAGTCACTCTGCGGCTATGACCGGCTGCCAGCTTTCGCACATCCTTGTGATGGAAAGAGGATACCTCGTTGTTCTTCGACGAACCATTGCGCGACCCGGGTTTGGGTGGGAAGGGATGGCGGTCCAGGACGGGTTCGACGCTATGGCCGTTGACACGTAAGTTCACGAACTGCGACCCGACGAAGGAGACTGTCCGGTGGTTGCCGACCTTCGCATGCTTCGTTGAGATCTGTGCTACAAGCTTGTCCGCCGTCACCACTTCCAGAAGATTGACGTCCTCGACCACTGCGGTTGTCAAGGAGGTCCAGTGGCCGTTCTCCTCGCCTCCGGTGGTGTGGGTGTATGCAGCTTTGCAATGGAGGACGTGGTCGAGATGGTACGGCACTGTCGGCGAGCTGTTGTATCCGCCGCCATTGGACAGGGACGAGTTGGCGGCTGTTGAGATGACAGCCTTGTAGGGATGCGTCAGCACGCCGCCGAGGGCATTTGCATCCGCATGGTAGTAAAAGACCCGTTCCTGACTTGCGTCCATTGCTATCTCCGATTGCCGGTGTTATTGCGAAATTTGAAGGGTAAAGCGGTAGCGTCCTACTTCAACCGGCGACCCGCCAGTGGACGGTATACCCAGGACTCGGAGCTCATTGGTCCCGTTGGCGGCTTTGTCCGTGGGTACCCATAAGGAGACAGCATTCTCAGCCTGCTGCGCGGTGATCGGCATCCGCCAAAGTTGTTGGCCCGAGGAATTGTAGAGCAAGCAGAGGTAGGATGCGTACTCGGCTTTGGACGGAATATCCACGGAGATGAGGAAGGAGCCGTTTGCCGGCGCAAGGAGCTTGGGGATGTCCGATCCGCGAGCAGACATTGTCGCCAAGATGACATTGTTCATCACAGCCGGCGCCTGCGCCACGGCTGCGGCGCGTCGCATACCGGGGAGGACCAGGAGGTTCTGATAGGCGACCAGCAAGAGCGAAGCGGCCAGTGCCGGGACCAGCCACGGCCGTAGCCATGCCGCAGGAGTACGCTTCGCGACCAGGCGGATGCTTCGCTGCGGCGAGGCGACTGGTTGCGGGTCCGCCCGCAGAGCGTCTACGAATGCCGCGCCGTTTTTCAGGTCCGAGGCGCACATGGCGCAATCGAAAAAGTGCTCTTCAAAGAGTGCGCGCACGTCTTCCGGAAGCTCGCCAAGAAGATAGCGCTCGACCGTTTGCTCGCGAATTGCTTCGTCATGGTTCATCGATGGAATATCTCAACTAGTAGATAGTGCAAACGGCGTTTGTTTTGTTTCAAACAATGCCTCAGCAGGCTTGCCGGCCGGCCGTTTGTTGCATGTAAGCCTCACGGAATGATTGCTTTGCGCGATGCAATAGTACGCGGATGTAGTCCCGTGTGACGCCAATTTCGCGGCATACATCATCTTTCTCACGCTCTTCCAGGAAGACCGCTCGCAGGATCGTCCGGTCGCGTTCCGGCAGTTTTTCGAGCACTTGGCAGACCATCCTACGCGTGTCTTCCGCAATCACGCGGGTCAAAGCGTCCGGTTCGCGCGCAATGAAGCGTTCCGCGGGCTGGTCCTCCAGCGCTTCGGTTCGGCTGTTAGCGCGGAAGTGCTCAGAGAGTACATGGTTGCAAATGGAGTTGACCAGTGGACCAAGGCGCTCAGCATTCCGAACGCCACCCTCGCTCCGCAACAGCTTGAGGCAACGTGCGAAGGTTTCCTGTTTCACGTCGTCCAGGGCCTGCCGGGAAGCGAGCCGGGATCGCAACTTCAGCACGATCAACTCGCCGAAATATGCGGAGAAGTGGGCTTCCGTATCCCTGTCACCCGCACGGAGTCTCTCGACGTAAGCGCCGTCAAACGTCTGGAAGTCCACGGTGTTCCATCTCTTGCAGGAGTGAGTGGTGCAAGTGTACACCGGCGCTCGCGAGATTCCCTCGGGCAACGGGACTTCCATGAAACGAAAAAGGCGCGCTCGTCACTACTCTACAACGCCCCCGCTGCGAGGCTGGAAACGGATGGATGAGTCGATGAATTGTTCTGACGAAAAGCATGGTCTGGCGAACGACGCTGTCGCGCCACTGTGGCCGAAGCGCACCATACTGTGCTCGCTGCGTGTCGTACCGGTGAGCAGCGAGCACTTTCTGGGGCGGCGCTACGTGATGGAGTTAACGACCACGGGCCTGGCCCGTGAACTTCGGGTCTATCGCTCTCTGGAGGAATTGATGCGTGGCGTCGATGATCTGGGGTTGCGCGTGGAACTGCGGGACGGCCTTTGCCGCCAACTACTCGATGAGGGATGCTGCCAACTATTGGACATCGTGCTCTGAGGAAATCAGCGGCTTGCCAGCTTATATATCTCCGAGCCGGCGAGCAGATAGGCTCCTACTCCGTAGACATAGCTCGACGTCTCCGTGAAGTCGCCGGGGGCAGCGCCGATGGGTTGAATGCAGCCGAGACGCCCATCAGCATATACGTGAGAGAGAAGGCCAGCCCAGGCTCTTTTGACAATTGGAAAGTACTGCTTTCGATCGAGGAAACCCTCTCTGACTCCGTAAGCGAGCGCGTAGGCGATGAATGCTGAGCCGGAATTTTCTGGCAGCCGGTAATCATCGGCGTCGAGCAGCCCAGGGCGCCACAGGCCATCAGTACCCTGCAACCGTGCAACTGCCGTTGCCATTTGCTGCAGTTGCTGCACATACTTAGGCCGGAGTGGATCGTCCTTCGGCATATGTTCCAGCACTCGGACCAGACCAGCCATCACCCAGCCATTGCCGCGCGACCAAAAGACGCTTTTGCCATTCTGCTCGTGCTTATTGAGAAAGCTTGCATCGCGATAGAACAGGTGCTGTATCGGATCGTAGAGCTTCCCCGATGTAATCGACCATTCGCGATCGAGAAAGGCAAGATAGCGCCGATCTCCCGTGGCGCTCGAAAGCTCAGCCAGCACCGGCGGAGCCATGAACAGCGCGTCGCACCACCACCACAGCGGCTTTGCGGGATCGTCGGGCATCTCTATGACCGTATCAAAGCTCTGGCGTGTCGGAGCCATCATTGCCGGATCGCGATGCTTCAGATAGAGCTGCAGGTACGTCTGTCCTATGGCTTCATCGTCGGCGTGACCGACCCTTGGGCCTAGCTGCCAGGCAAAGCTCTTGCTCATGTCCAGCATGGCGTCCTGGTAGCGCGAACCAGCTACCGCGGATGGTACGGCCATGAATCCGGCATAGAGAGCGGCGTAGGTCCAATCCTTGTTGAAGTGAGGCTGTGCTCTCTCCAATTGCCAGTCCGCAACTTTGCGCAGAGCTTTCTCTATATCCTTCCGCTTGAGCCTGGGCGACAGATCCTTGGCAAATGGCGGCGTATTGGCGGGAGCATCTCCAACGACTGAGGGGGTCTGCGGCGTAATCGTCTCTGCAAGTGCCGGGATCAGCGCAAAGACGCAAAGCAGGGTCAAAGAGCCACGGAGTTTCATCCTTTTGGAAGTGAGCAGCTTGCTAGCGGGCGCAGACATCCCAGGCGTTCTTCCTCCAAAAACGGTATGGATTGCAAGATACATCAGAAACGTGAAGCGCCATCTCGAAGTGTTGCATTCTGAACGGAATAGACTGGAACACACATGGCGGCGCCACGTCTTTTCAGCACTGATCTTGATCTCATTCTGCGCGAGACCCAGGCACTTTGGGAGCCGATGCGTGGTCAGCGGATTTTCATCACGGGCGGCACTGGCTTCTTTGGCTGCTGGCTGGTGGAGAGCTTCTGCCATATCAACCGTGAGCTTGGTCTGGACGCGAGCGCGACTGTTTTGACCCGGAGTCCTGCTAAATTCAACGCCAAAGCTCCGCACCTGGCAGGCGATCCTCATGTGCGGCTGCTCGCGGGGGATGTAAGAGACTTCGAGTTTCCTGACGGCCGGTTTTCCTTCGTAATCCACGCTGCCACGGAGGCCAGCGCACGCCAGGCGTCAGAAGCACCGATGGAGATGCTTTCGACAATACTCGCGGGGACCCAGCGAACGCTCGAGTTCGCGGCTACGCATGGCACAACCCGTTTCCTTTTGACGAGCTCCGGCGCGGTGTATGGCAGGCAGCCTTCTACCATCACGCATCTTCCCGAATCCTATGCGGGAGCGCCCGACCCGCTCGATCCGGGTAGCGTCTATGCAGAGGGGAAACGCACAGCCGAGCTCATGTGCTCCCTCTACCAAAAGACGAAGGGTATCGAGTGTGCAATCGCGCGCTGCTGGGCATTTTGCGGACCGCATCTTCCGCTGGATGCTCACTTTGCGATCGGTAATTTTATTGGCTACGTGTTGCGCGGAAGATCTATTTCGATTCAGGGCGACGGTACGCCTCGGCGTTCCTATCTGTATGGCGCTGATCTGGCGATTTGGCTATGGACGATGCTCTTCCGCGCTCCCTCGCTCACGCCGATCAACGTGGGTTCCGATGAGGATGTGAGCATTCTTGAACTCGCGCAGAAGGTTGCGAAGGTCCTCAATCCGGATACGGCTATTCAAGTGGCTGGGGTGCCCGCACCGGGCAGCGCTCCATCGCGGTATGTGCCCTCAATCAACCGCGCCAAAGAGCTTCTCGGTTTGAAGCAGACTGTAAGCCTTGAAGAATCGATCCGACGGACCGCCGCATGGTATGGTGCCGCGTCAGTCAAAGGCTAGTCCCCCGTCGACCCGGCGTCAGTCAACTAACGACAGGCTTATAGGCCACACAGTCGATCTCTACCTTGCAATCCACCACCATACTTGAGACCACGCATGCCCGCGCGGGTGGATGACGGCCGAAATGCTCTTTGAACACTGCATTGAATGAGGCGAAATCGCGCGGATCTTCAAGCCAGACACCGCAGCGGATGACATGCTCGGGTCCATAACCGGCCTCTTCGAGGATGGACAGAAGATTGCGAATTGCCTGGCGGGACTGAACGATGATGTTCCCTGAGATTACTTCACCGTTGACCATCGGGACCTGGCCTGAGACGTAAAGCCAGCCGTCAGCCTCAACCGCCCGGGCGAAGGGAAGATGCTGACCGCCAGTTCCGGTGCCTCCATCAGTGCCATATCGCTTTATGCCCATCCCGCGCTCCTTAGCTTATGAGTTAATCGATCCATGCTGTCTTGCCGCGTGGCACATAGCAGCCGCTGCGGCTTTCCGTACTTCTTTGACTGGTATACGAAAGCGAGCCATTCACCCAGACATACTCGATGCCTACTGCCGGAGATATGGGGTTGGAGAATGTGGCCGTATCGATGATTCTTTCGGGATCAAAGAGGACGAGATCGGCATAGTAGCCCTCGCATATGCGCCCCCGCTCCGCGAGGCCAAACCGCTGCGCAGGCATCCCGGTCATTTTGTATATCGCCTCAGGTAGCCAGAACAATTTCTCCTCACGGCAATAACGACCCAGCACTCGCGGGAATGTTCCCCACAGGCGGGGGTGCGGCCGAGGGTCGTTGGGCAGGCCATCGGAGCCTATCATTGTTGCGGGATGACGCAAAATTCGGCGCATGTCCTCTTCGAAGATGCTGTGATAGATAGCGCCGGCTGGCTGCAGCCGCCTTGCAGCGTCGACCTGCGTCACCTGCCATGCAGCGGCAATTTGCGCGAGAGATTGTCCTGCCATCTCTGGATGCGGTGTGCTCCAGGTAATGGTGATGATGACTCTTTCATCGACCTGCCGCAAATCGAGCGTACTTGACCCGGCAGCATAGGGATAACAATCGCAGCCGACGGGTTGCGACGCCCGTGCAAGTTCGAGAGCGTCCAACACTTCGCTGCTTCGTCCCCAATTGTCGATGCCGGCACACTTAAGATGGGAAATAATAGTGGGTACATGGCTGAGACGACCGATTGCGAATGCCTCGTTCATCGCGTCAAGGATCGCGGCTGTCTCCGAACGCATGTGGCTGGTGTAGATCGCCCCTGCGGCAGCGAGCGGCTGTGCCAGCGTCGAGACTTCCTCGGTCGACGCAGCATTCGCAGACAGATAGGCAAGCCCGGAACTGAGTCCCAGTGCTCCAGCGTCCAGCGCCTCTTGCAATTGCGTGCTCATTGCTTCGATCTCGACTGCAGCTGCACTGCGGTCGAGCCTGTCCATGTGGTTGTTGCGCAGCGACGTGTGGCCAATCAGCGCGGCAACATTGACGGCAGGTCGAGCGTCACGCACCGCTGCAATATACGCCGCGAAGGTTGGATAGCAGAAGGCATCCGCGTCCCCGAGCAGGTTCATGGGATCAGGTGGGTCGCCATGCAGCCGCACAGGAGCGGCGCTGATACCGCAGTTACCCACGATGACGGTTGTGACACCTTGCGAGAGCTTGGGCAGCATAGCCGGGGTACGGATCACGCTGATGTCATCATGAGTGTGCGCATCGATGAAACCGGGCGCCAGCGTGAGGCCCTCGGCATAAATCGAGCTAGATGCTTCGATTTCGAGCCCACGGCCTATTTTGAAAATGCGGTCGCCTATAATCGCGACGTCGAGCGGCTCAGGCGCGGCTCCGCTTCCGTCAAGGACGTTTGCATTCCGGATAAGCGTGTCGCAGGTCAACATCACAGCTCTTTCAGGATATAGGCTGTATTCATCGTCTATTGTCGAGCTTGCGTAAATTCATCCCGGCTCTATCTGGAGAACATCTTCTGAGCAACGGAACACCAGCCCGAGTGGAGAATCAAGAGGGAATCGGGCCGCTGCATAAAGGACTTGGTTCCTTTGAGAAGGTGCTTGAGTCGGCGGAAATTCCAGGCCTCAATTGGAACTTGCTGCACGAAGACCTCAGCCTGCCTTCGGCAGTTCTATATCAAGACAGGTTGCAGCACAACCTTGACTGGATGCAGCGCTTCATCGCTGCTTATGGAGTCAAGCTCGCACCGCACGGCAAGACCACGATGGCTCCCAAACTGTTTGAGATGCAGTTGAAGGGCGGCGCCTGGGGGATCACCCTGGCCACCGCTCAGCAGACGATGGTGGCCTATCGCCATGGAGTGCGCCGTGTGCTAATGGCTAATCAATTGATTGGCCGAGAGAATATGGCGATCATCTCACGCCTGCTGCAGGATACCGCCTTCGAATATTACTGCCTCGTCGATTCAGCAGCACAGGTCGATCTGCTGGGGGAATTTTTCTCCAATCAGGCGCAAGGTTTGAACGTGCTGCTCGAGCTCGGAGTGCCGGGCGGACGTACCGGAATACGCGACGATCAGCAACTGAAGGCGACACTGACCGCTTTGCAGCGCTGGAGCGCTACACTCGTTCTGTGCGGAGTTGAGCTATACGAGGGCGTCCTCGAGGATGAAGCGCCCGTTCGTGCCTTCCTCGAACGCGCTGTCGTCGTTACTCGAAGACTCGTGGCTGAAAAGAGATTCCAGCGGGGGCCTATCCTTCTTTCGGGCGCAGGCTCGGCGTGGTATGACGTTGTAGCGGATGTTTTCACTGCCGCAAGCTTCGCAGATGCAATCGAGATTGTACTCAGGCCGGGCTGCTATCTAACTCATGACGCCGGTATGTATCGCGAAGCGCAGACAAAGATTATGCGGCGGAATCCAATCGCGAATCAGATGCGGACAGGCCTTGTACCGGCGCTCCAGGTTTGGGCGTATGTGCAATCGGTGCCAGAGCCGGGCAAGGCGATCATCGCTATGGGCAAGCGCGACGCCGGTCTGCCGACACCAGCGCTGCATTACAGGCCGGGAAACGCCGCACCCAAAGAGCCACCTGTTCAGTGGGCGGTGACAAAGATGATGGACCAACATGCATTTATGCAGATCGGTGAGGAAGACGATGTTCATGTTGGCGACATGATCGGCTTCGATATCTCTCATCCTTGCCTTACATTCGATAAGTGGCGGACATTGCCAATCCTGAATGCCGAATATCGGGTGGTTGACGTGATCCAAACGTTCTTCTGAGAAGCCGTCACGCACCGAACGAGACAACCGTTCTCTTATCTTTGGGCAATGAGCTGTGCGAGGCGGATTGCTCCCATAAGTTGGGCATCGCTTCCGAGACTGCTGAGCACAATTTCAGGCCGCAATAGGCGAGCATGAGCATCTACAACCTTCTGGGTGCGATCTCGCAGTGCAGGGTGCAATCCCACGGAGCCGCCCAAAACGAATAGTGGCGTATTCAGAACCAATGTCATGTTGAAGATCGCACAGGCCAGCGCATGCGCCGTGCGATCCAACACAGCATTGGCCAGTGAATCTCCCGCGACAGCTCCATCGAAAATCTGCGTGGCTGTCAGATTCTCTGGCAATTTGGTCTCCCGGGGATTCCAAAGCGACAACCATTGCAGACGCAGGCCCTCGCCTCCAACCACGCTTTCCAGCGCCCCTGGTTCGCCCAACTCTACGGGCTCCTGAGAAACCCCTGGCACCAGCATGTATCCGACCTCGCCGGCTGTCCATGCGGCTCCTTGAAATAGCTGGTCCTGTAAGACAATTCCGGCACCCAAACCTGTGCCGACTGCAAGAAAGACGAAATTAGGTACTTCCGCCGCCGCCCCGAAGAAGCTTTCCCCAAGCGCAGCGAGATTGACATCGTTATCGACTGCGGCGGGAACGCTCAGCGCCTCTTCCAGCATCCTCTTCAGCGGTATGTCGCGCCACCCCAGCAGGTAAGAGGTCGCGATGACAACGCCCTTCTCTGCATTCGTCACGCCAGGCGCGCCAGCGCCAATTGCCGCTATCGCTTCTCGTGGGATGCCTGCATCCCGTAGGAGCTGATCGGCACATTGACGTATCTTCGCGACGATAAGCTGTGCATCGCGCACACCCGCGGTCGTCGAGGAGGTGCGAGCGAGGATCTTACCCTTCATATCCGCGAGTGCGACACGGAGATTGGTCCCGCCGATATCAACGCCGATGAGATATTTACGTTCTGTCATGTCTCGGTTAGCGTACAGGCCTGACGGCTTTATGCGCTGATGCTCTCCAGTTCCCGACCTCTTGTTTCCGGAATGATGAACCAGGTAAAGAACAAGGTGACGATGCAAAAGAAAGCGAGGGCACCAAATGTGAGCGCGTTCCCGATGCGATGGATGACCGTGAGAAAGCTCAGCGAGACCAGCGTATTGGAGATGCCATAGCCGAGCGTTGCGGCAGCAGCCCCGCGGCTGCGCAGCCGTAGGGGGAAGACCTCACCTACAAGTATCCATGCGATTGGCCCCATGCTCGCGGCGAAGCAGGTGATATAGACCATGAGGCACACGACTGCGGTCAGTCCCGTGGTATGCGTCACGCCCGAGTGGCGTCCAAAAGTGAATGCGAGCAGCAGTAGAGATACGAGCATGCCCCCAATACCGCCATAAAGCAGAGGCTTTCGCCCGATGCGATCGACACAAAACAGAGCAATCACAGTGGCGACCATGTTCACGATCGAAATCAGCAGTGTTGCAAGAATGGCATGCCGATTCGAATCTATGCCCGCGAGCGCGAAGATCTGCGGACCGTAGTAGATGATCGTGTTGATGCCGCAGAGCTGCTGTAGCACGACGAAGCCCACAGCGATAAGAAGCCCGCGGCGAGCCGCCGGCGAAAGCAACGCACTCCAGCCTTCATGGCTTGATCCAGCAACCGTAGCCTTGTGAATGTCATCCAGAAGAAGCCGCGCACCGTAAGCATCCGTATAGGACAGGAGCACATGCTCTGCCTCCGCGCTACGCTGGTTGATGAATAGCCAGCGTGGGCTTTCCGGAACAGTGAAGACGAGCGCGAGGAACACGGCCGCTGGCAAAGCGCCGATCGCGAACATGAGCCTCCACGATTCTGCTGAGGAGAACCAATATCCGACAAGATTCGCAAATACAATCCCAAAGGTCAGGGCGAACTGATACAGGCCGATAAGTCGTCCTCGCGACTGCGGCGGTGAAAGCTCCGAAACGTACACCGGTGCGGTCACGGAAGTAAATCCAATAGCGAATCCAAGCATCGAACGCGCAACGATGAGGACGGCTACGGTCGGCGAGAGCGGCGCAAGGATGGAGCCAAGAATGAAGATCACGCCTGACCAGAGTAGCGTTGCGCGACGCCCAATCCTGTCTGACAAGATACCGCCCAAGACGGCGCCCACCATAGTGCCCGCGGGTACCACGCTGACGACAATCTCCTCCATGTGCGTGGAAAGAGCAAAGGTGTTGCGTACGAAGAGAAGTGCTGCCGCGATGATGCCCACATCGAAGCCGTAGAGAATACCGCCAAGGCCGGCGATGAACGAGACACGTAATAAAAAGACGCCGCGAACTACCGGGTGTTTAGCTTGCAAGTCAGTACCTTCATCGAAAGTCAATGCCGAATGATACCCTCGATTCGAATCGAACGAAGAGAAAGCTGAAGGCATGACAGAAAAGATCGAGCCGCCGCGGTGGATTGGTGGGATAGAACCGGCCAGGGAACTGCTGGCCATGAATGGCACGCAAATTCTGGAGCACGAGTGTCGCGAGCAGCCGGGGAAGCTGCGCGAGTTGATTGCCGCCTATACCGATGACCAGGAGATTCGCGAACAGCTCCGCGCTATACGGGGAATAGCCGCCAAAAGCACGGCCCCCGTGATCTTCGTTGGAATGGGCGGATCCCTGTGTGCGTCGATCAGCGCTTCGACTCATTTGCAGAGCAATGGGAGAGCGGCGTTCTCGGTGGATGCTGGTGAGTGGTTGCACTATGCGGGCTCCGTGTGGAAGAAAGCAGCGCTTTCCGTGTTGACGACGGCTTCGGGCGAGAGCGCAGAGCTGGTGGAGTTTATGAGGCAGAGCCGGGGCCATCCCACGGCTGTGATCTGCAATAACCAGGGAAGCCCGTGCTGGCAGCTTGCCGAGCATCACTTGCCGATCCTTGCAGGCCCGGAGTACGGCAATGCGACCAAAACCTACACAAACTCAACTGCCGCTGGCATCATCCTGGCTTCAGAGATTGTTGGGCGCGAATGGAAGAAAGATGCAGATCAGGCTGCGGATGTGCTGGCGAAGAGTATTGGCGAAACCTTCGCGGCGCGCGGACACATGGAAGAGTTCTGCCGCGGTGCGCGGAACATTGAGATCGTTGGACGAGGCGGGGGATATGGCGCGGCATGGATGGGCGCGCTGACGATTCGCGAGATGAGCGGCTTCCGCGCGGCTCCGCATACCGGAGCCGGCTTTAAGCATGGCCCAAACCTGGATACGAACGACACGCACGTGGCAATCATCTTTGCGGTCGGACGCGCTGCAGGGCTTGGAACCAAGCTGGCAGCAGAATGCACCCGCAAGGGTGGGCGTGTGGTGCTGGTGTCGAACGACTCGAATGAGCCCACGCAAAAGCTGCTGCCTATACGTATAGATGCAGTGCCTGAACCATGGGAGGGTATTACAATGCCAGTGGTTCCGCAGGCGTTGACGCTGGCATGGATCGAGAGGAACGGATCCAATCTGCCGCCGCGATTTGCGTATGGAGTTATGGAGCAATAGTGATCCACTACTCGCTCGAGAATAAGCGGCGTGTCCAGATGACAAAGTAAACTCCATCTGCCAAACGCGTGTCCTAGTTGATATCTGGCTGCCGTGCCAATTGCGTATCCGGCATCAGGTTTGCACGTCCGTAAAGTTCGCATCTCAATATGTCAGATGAGGTGCTCCTATGCACACAGCTGCAGGTGAGAGTGCTGCGCCATTCGTTCCCGATGACCGAACTTTGCCCGTACTTCGGGAAGCCATACAGCACTGTCACGGTTGCTCTCTCTATCGAAATGCTACCCAGGCTGTTTTCGGAGAGTTAGAAGCAGGAGCCGAAGCGAAAAGGCCCAAAGTCGCAGTCATGATGATTGGCGAGCAGCCAGGAAACCAGGAAGACTTAGAAGGCCGGCCATTCGTTGGTCCCGCCGGAAAATTACTGGATAAGTGTCTCGAAGAGGCAAAGATCGATAGGCGAAAGGTATATGTCACGAATACGGTCAAGCACTTCAAGTGGGAGCCGCGCGGTAAGCTTCGTATTCATAAAAAGCCCAGCACGAAAGAAATCCACGCTTGCAAACCCTGGCTTGAGGCGGAATTGGAAGCCGTTCGCCCTGAGTTGATCGTCTGCCTTGGCGCCGTTGCCGCGCAGTCTTTGCTGGGTTCCGAGTTCAAGGTTACGAAATCACATGGTGAAGTTCAGCATGTCATAGGTTTGCCGCCGATTGTTGCAACTTTGCATCCATCCGCGATTTTGCGCGCCCGGACGGAGGCGGATCGTGAGCGGGACACCAGAATATTTATTCAGGACCTAGGGCAGGTCAGCGCGTCGCTGAGATAAACGGCGCAGTAGAAATAGTTATCAAAATAAACTCAGTCTTTTCATGCGCGTTGCCGGCTTTTGCACTACGGATGATGCAGAAGTGATTTGAGATCAACAGGGGCGGTAAGGCGAACATATGGCGAAGACGCGATGCTTTCAGCTGCCAGAGTTCGCCATCAAATCGAATCGGACCTTGCCGACAGAATTCCTTCTGCACTGACGCCTATGCCGCAAATGCCGCGATCCATTGCGGCTACCGGTATCCAATGCGTGGATGAGTTGCTGGATGGTGGAGTGCCTTTGGGCGCCATCACTGAGGTTGCGGGTCCGGAGTGTTCCGGGCGAACATCCTTCGCGCTGTCGGTTCTCGCCGGCATGACGCAAGCGTCAAAAGTCTGTGCCTGGATCGATGTGTCCGATGGTCTGGATCCAGAGTCGGCTGCTGCGGCGGGTGTGGAACTGTCACGACTCCTCTGGGTGCGTTGCGGACTTCCAGATGTGTCCGACATAGTGCCATCCTCTCAACCCGCATTCGTTCTTCCTGACAAATACTTTGTTCCTACTCCGATTGAAAAGGGGCTGCATGGAGGAGGCTTCGGATCCCAGCCTCGCAATGAGACAAGAGGCCTTTCTGGTGCTGTCAGCGAACTGTTGCGATCTGAGACTGCTGTTTCACGTCAAACAGCGCAAGATAGCGCGCAGATCAGAGAGACCTCTGAGCAAGCGTCATCTTTATCCGTATCGCAGCGACGCAAAACGATCCGTTTATCCACCAAACCGTGGTCCAGGATCGACCAGGCACTCCGCGTAGTCGATTTGCTTTTGCAGGGTGGTGGATTTAGCGCGATTGTCCTGGATATGTGCAGCATCGCACCAGAAGATGTCTTACGCATACCTCTCTCGACGTGGTTTCGTTATCGTGCAGACGCCGAGCGGACACAGACAAGCATTCTGCTCCTGACACAACATCCTTGTGCAAAGAGTAGTGCAGAGCTTTTGCTTAGGCTTGAGCCGGGCGGAGTACATCATGTGGGGAGTACGGTGCTAAACGAAATAGAGCATCACCTGAAAGTGGCGCGCCGGCGTTTCACAAAGACCAGAACGAATGTGGCTCCTCTATGCAAGCCTCCACAAAGTGCAACCAGTGCGACCTGGTGCAGCCGGACTCCGTGGGCAGGACCACGATGACTACATCTGCAGAATCGTATGCTTGCCTTTATGCAAAGGAATTTCCCGCGCAGGCATTGCTACGTCTAAGACCGGGATTGCGTGACAAACCATGTGTAGTTATGGATGGGGACCCTCCGCTACTAAAGGTATGCTCGCTCAACATGAAGGCGCGTCGGCTTGATATAGCTCGTAATATGACGCGGGTAGATGTGGGCACGTTTCCATCGGTTACGGTGTTTACGCGTTCACATAAAGAAGAGGCTGCAACGAAGAGGATCCTGCTGGAATGTTTGGGCGCATTCTCACCACGCGTGGAGGATAAAAATGGAGATGATGCAGTCCTATCTGTCATTGACACCGTGGGAACGGAGAAGTTATTCGGGCCTACCCGAGGCTCTGACACGGAATCTTCTCGCACACTGCAGAGCACTTGGCGTGCAAGCCTGCAGTGCCGTCAGCAGGAATATTTATGCGGCAACCGCCCTCGTAAAGGGACTGTCTCCGCAAACCTTCCTGAAGATCATTCCAACTGGTGAGGAACGTGCAGCACTTGCATCGTTGCCGCTTACTGTTCTCGATCTTACAGAAGAGCAGGAAAAGACCTTCTCGTTATGGGGCATTCAAACATTAGGAATGCTGGCAGAGCTGCCCGAGAACGAATTAATCTCCAGAATGGGGCAATCAGGTAAGCATCTCCATCAGTTGTCTCGTGGGGAGATGTCCCACTCCTTTCAGCCAAGCGAGCCTGCCTTTGTGCTCGAAGAGCGCCTGGAACTGGATACCCCGGTCGAACTACTCGACTCGCTGTTTTTTGCGGTGAACGAATGTTGGATCAGCTTATTCTGCGCGCAAAGTCACGCATGCTTGCCTTGGCATCTGTTGCCATAGAGCTGAGCCTCGACAACGCGGCGATACATACATGTACGGTTCGGCCCGCGTTGCCGACGAACGATAAGCAGCTATGGATCAAACTTCTTCATCTTGAACTCGAAGCACATCCACCGAAGGCCGCGGTTCTCGCGCTGACGCTTGTGGCCGAACCCGGTAGCGCTTATAAGGTGCAGCTCGGTCTGTTCTCTCCGCAACTACCTGAATCGGCGCGGCTGGATGTCACACTAGCCCGCATCCGCGCCATCGTAGGCGAAGATAACATTGGCCAGCCAGTGCTTACAGATAGCTATCAGCCGCAGGAGTTCCGCATAAAGCCGTTCACACTTCCTTCAAGTTTCACCTCAGATGAGTTTTCTAATCCATCGCGCTCCGCTGTGCGGAAACTACGTCCTCTTGAGGACATCTCACTCACAATACGACCCACCCGCCCCCAGTCATTTGTTTTTTCGAGAAAGGCTCTACATAGTCAAGGATGCGTATAAACCTTGGCTGACAAGCGGCGACTGGTGGAGTCAGTCACGATGGAAGTTCGAACAGTGGGACCTGGTGGCGCACGCAGAGGAAGGAGGTCTGTTGTGCTGCCGCGTGATTCGCGATACCTTGCAATATCGCTGGCAAATGGCTGCGCTTTATGACTGAACGCTATGTAGAGTTGCATGCATCGATCGCTTTCAGTTGTCTGGAGGGAGCGTCGCAGCCTGAACAACTGATTGAGCGCGCACTATCGCTGGAAATGCCAGCAATCGCACTTCTTGATCGTAATGGTATCTATGGCTCTGCCCGCTTTCAGAGCAGCGGAAAAAGAAATAATATTCGTGCTCACACGGGCGCGGAAGTAGCTGTGTCAGACTTCGGCCGGCGCCTAACACCCCTGCGTGGCTGCCGCACCAACACCTTGCTGAGCCGGCACGTCTGCCCTTGCTTTGCGAATCGCGGGCAGGATACCAAAATCTATGCCAGCTTCTTACGTACATCAAAATCCGCGAAACGGCCAAAAATGAGGGTGCTGCTACTTTCAGTGACCTGCGGCAGTATGCATCTGGTCTGATTTGTTTGACAGGCGGAGACGAAGGGCCGTTGGCCGCTGCATTAGCGTGAGGTGGGGAAGAGGCTGGCCGTAAATCCATTGAGCAGTTGATAAGCATCTTTGGCCGTGAGAATGTCTATGTCGAGTTACAGCGTCACCAGGAACGCGAAGAAGAGTGGCGAAATCAGATCGCACTGCGTATCGCTTGTTCTTTAAAGTTGCCGATAAGTGCCACAAATGGCGTGCGTTATGCAAGCGCATATGACCGCGAGATATTGGATACATGTACTGCAATACGGAATCACACCAAGCTCGACCACGCCGGACGCCTGCTTTCATTCAATCATCAGCGATATCTACGTTCAGCACGAGAGATGTACGCTCTCTTCCAGAATGTGCCAGGAGCAATCGAGAATACTGTACATCTCTCTTCGCGGCTTATCTTTGAAGTAAAGAATCTTGGTTATGAGTTCCCCTGCTACCGAGTGCCAGAGGGTGAGACGATGGACAGTTTTCTGCAAAAGCGCGTTACTGAAGGAATTCAGCGGCGCTACGGACCTAAGAACAGCCGGGCTTTATTAAAACGTGCAAAGAGTCAGGCGGAGTACGAACTCGCACTTATCGAAGAGCTTGGCTTCGCCGGATACTTTCTTATAGTCTGGGACATTGTCGAGTACTGTAAGCGCAACGACATTCTCATCCAGGGCCGCGGCAGCGCCGCAAACTCCGCTGTCTGCTACGCTCTTGAAATCACGGCTGTTGATCCGATTGGGATGGAGCTGCTCTTCGAACGCTTTTTCAGCGATAGCCGGGGCGAATGGCCGGATATCGACCTAGATCTGCCTTCTGAGGAGAACCGCGAACAGGCAATTCAATATGTTTACAGGCGCTATGGTGAACTTGGCGCTGCTATGACTGCGAATGTCATAACGTACCGTGGCAAGTCGGCTGCGCGTGAGGTAGGGAAGGCACTTGGCTTCGATGAAGAATCACTAGACCATTTGTCAAATCTGGTCAGCAATTGGGAGTGGCGCGGGCAAGACTGACACGATGGCGCACTCCTTTCAAAATGCCGGCTTTGATATTCAACATCCGCGAATCGCAAAATACCTTGATCTCTCCATGCGAGTTCAGGGTTTGCCACGTCACCTCGGGCAGCACTCGGGCGGGATGGTGATTTGCCGTGGCCAATTGAACCGGATTGTGCCATTGGAGCGAGCTTCGATGCCGGGACGTACGGTCGTTCAATGGGACAAGGAAGACTGCGCTGAGCTTGGCCTTATTAAGGTGGATTTGCTAGGCCTCGGCATGATGGCTGTTATCAAGGATTGCATGGAGCTAACTTCCGAGCATTATGGCGAGAGTGTCGATCTGGTTCAATTGCCGGAAGATAGAAATGTTTATCATGCACTTCAAAAGGCCGAGACAATTGGCATGTTTCAAGTTGAGAGCCGTGCGCAAATGGCTTCACTTCCTCGAAATCATCAAGAAAAATTTTACGATTTGGTAGTGCAGGTTGCTATCATCCGGCCTGGTCCGATTGTTGGACAGATGATGCACCCCTACATGCGTAGACGGGAACGGAAAGAGGAAATTTCGTACCCACATCAATCGCTGGAGCCGGTGTTGAAACGGACCGTGGGTGTGCCGCTATTTCAAGAGCAGCTACTTCGTATGGCGATGATAGTTGCGAACTTCTCCGGTGCGGAAGCCGACGAATTGCGTCGTGCTGTCGGCATGCGTCGCTCCTGGGAGCGCATGAAAATCTGGAGGAGAAGCTTAGGGCTGGGATGGCTACCAATGGCATCGATTCTGCCACTCAGGACGAGATCGTACAAAACATCAGTTCATTTGCTCTGTACGGCTTCCCTGAATCGCACGCTGCAAGTTTTGCGCTCATTGCCTATGCGTCAGCCTATTTTAAAGTGAAATACCCGGCGGCCTTTACCTGCGCCATACTAAACAACCAACCGATGGGATTCTACTCGCCCGCTGTTCTGGTGAAAGATGCGCAACGTCATAACTTACGAGTGAAACCTATAGATGTACAGTGTTCTGAATGGCCTTGTACGATCGAGCATGAATTCGATGGATCAATATCAGTACGCGTGGGATTCCGATATGCGAAGCGCCTGCGAAAGCCATCTGCTGAAGCTCTCATCGAATCTCGTAGAAAAGACGGCCCTTTTCGATCGGCGGAGGAGCTTGCTTTGCGTGTTCCTTTGCTCAACAAGAAAGAGCTTACAGTGCTGGCTCGCGTCGGAGCTCTGAATGAAGTGGATGGAATTACACACCGTCGAAGTGCTCTCTGGCAGATGGAGCGCGCCGGCAAGAGGGAAGGGCCGTTATTCAGACAAAAAGGCGAATGGCTGCGGGATAGCTCCGGGACACTACCCCTTCGTCAAATGAAAGTCGAAGAGCGCCTAGTTGCGGATTATGCAGGGACAGATCTTACGATTGACAAACATCCGATGTATTACCGCCGCACTGAGCTGCACTGTCAAGGCATCCGATCAGCAGAAGAGCTGCGAACCTGCCGGGACGGGGAATTTGTACGAACTGCGGGCTGTGTTATCGCGCGGCAACGGCCCGGCACGGCCAAAGGGTTTATTTTCATCTCAATGGAAGATGAGACCGGTATTGCGAACATCATTGTCTCGCCGGATCTCTATGAGCAAAACCGGCTGGTTCTCACGCGCAGTAAGTTTTTAATAGTCGACGGCACGCTTCAGAATAAAGATAACGTCGCGCATGTAAGGGCGGTACAGCTAATGGCCTTGGCGGACGGTGCACTGGAGATCAAATCGCATGATTTTCACTAGAACGAGTTTAGCAGTAGGTTGCAAATCCCTAAGACAATCTCTGCGGACGGGCCGCAACGCGAGTAACACGGGCGTCGCTGTGAGCTGCGTCAAATATCTCTCTTGTCGCCTTGAACCTCCGTCACATTTGCGAGCCCCAGGTTGCTCATCGGAGTAGCAATTGGCCATCACCGCTCCAATGAGCAGACGGATGGTATTGCGGCTCACTGCACTACAATCGGGGGCGGCCGGGGCGAGACTGCGCGGGTCTTCCGGGTGTGCGGTTGGGCTTCGACCCGACATCGGGAAGCGTGATGTGCACCCTGGTTCGTGTCAACGAAAACTTACGTACTGCTCTCGACACTGCCAGGACGGCGACTGCGGCGCATAAGCCAGGCGACCACCAGGCCAACCGCCAGCCATGCAGCACCTAGCACCTGCGCGCCATGGTTGAGATGCAGCCAGATGAAGACGCAGATCAGAATGCCCAGAGCGGGAATGAGGGCCGGAAGCAGCACGTGCTCCTTTGAGCGGAACCTGTAGTGAACTAGAGCGGCCGCGTTCACGCCTATGAATGCAATGAATGCTCCAAAGTTGAGCAGCTCCGCCCCTTGCTCGTAGGTAAGCAGGAAAGCTCCAGCGAGAGCGGCGCCGCCCACCAGCAGCACATTGTTGCGCGGAACGTGATGACGTTCGTCCACCGCGCCGAAGAATCGCGGTAGGGAACCGCTCCGGCCCATGCTGTAGAGAAGCCGTGAAGCACCAAATTGTGCAGCAATGCCCGACCCCATATTTGCGATGAGCAACGTAGCATTCAGGAGTTGGAATAGGTAAGGGCCGCCGATGCGCGCCGCGATTTGCACAAACGCCGTGTCGACGATGCTTTCCGGGAATGGCTGGTGGTAAGGCCAAGCTAGCTGAGCCGTATACACCTCCACCGCAGAAAGTATTCCGATCACCAGACAAGTCAGCACCGTCGCAAGCAAGATGTTGCGTCGCGGGTTCTCAACCTCCTCCGCCATCGTAGAAATGCCGTCAAAGCCGATGTACGTGAGCACGGCAACGGAGGTGCCGCGAAATAAGGTGGATGGATGAAAAGTCGCCGGGTCGTAAAACGGCAGCAATAGCGCGGCTCCCGTGGGATGCAGAGTGTGCATGATGTAGCGCATGCCTTCGCCAAGAAACACCACAACCACCACTGTCATTATCAACGTGAGGATGGCGTTCACGCGACCGGAGGCCTGAATTCCTCGCGTGTTGAGAAATGTGAAGGCCAGCGCAAAAGCGATGGCCCAGAATGCAAACGGAACTCCGGGAAGGATATTGCGGGCAGCCTGGCTACACCAGATGACGCAGATAATGGGATTGAGTAAATAGTCCATCAACATCGCCCAACCAACCACGTAGCCTAGCCCGGGATGCAGCTCTCCGGAGACATAGCTATATGCGGAGCCGGCTTGCGGATAGACCCGTGCCATGCGCCCATAGCTCACTGCGGTGAATAGCATCGCCACCATTGCAATCAGGATGGTGGTCACCACGTGTCCGCCGGCAATATTGCTGACGACCCCATAGATACCCATGGGCGCGGTGGGCTGAATGATGATGACGCCGAAGAGGATCAGGTGCCACAGCTTGAGAGAACGGACGAGCCCTGAAGCTTTCGGAGAATCTGCCATTGAGTGTGATGATCCGGAGGGAATGTAAGAGCAATAAGTTTATCTTTCGCTTGGTCTATCTTCGCTTTACCTGTTATAGGGAAGAATCGTGGCGAAGAAGACACAAACGGTGCAATCCATCCCGCGATTCGCAAGCGCGGCAGGGCATTGCAAGCCTACGCAACGGTGACTTCAATGTTTTGGCTTTGCAGCGCCTCCACGATCTGCTGAGGCACATTCTTATCCGTGATCACCTGATGAATCGCGGCAGGCGAGACGATACGTGAAAGGCTGCGGCGGCCAAATTTCGTGGAGTCGCACACCGCAACCACCCTTCTAGCTGCCTTTACCATAGCCCGGTTCACTCGCGATTCCAGAACGTTCGGTGTGGTCACCCCTTGTTCTACATCGAATCCATCTACCCCGAGAAAAAGTATGTCCGCATGCATCTCTTCGAGTACGTCCTCCGCCAGTGGGCCCACCAGCGAGAAGGAGTTCTTCCGCAGCGTGCCTCCGGTGAGGATCACCTCAAAGTTGGTTCCGGCAAGTTCGGCGGCAATATTGACGGCGTTGGTGATGACCGTCAGTTGAGAAAATCGCCTAAGAGCCCGGGCAATTGCAGTCGTCGTGGTGCCGGAGTCCAGCATCACGCACTGACCCTCCTGCACTAGCCGGGCCGCTGCGGCGGCGATTCGCTGCTTTTCATGCGAGTGCTGCTTCTGCTTCTCTTGCAGCGAGGGGTCGAAGAGTGCCCCTGTCTGTACCGGCAGCGCGCCGCCATGGGTGCGCTGGATCAGCCCCTTCCCTTCAAGATGATCGAGATCCTTACGAATGGTGATCTGCGAGATGCCGAGCTGCTTGGAGAGCTCGGCCACCAGAACCCGCCCATCGCTCTGCAGCAATCCCAAAATGTGCTGACGGCGCTCGTCGATCAGCATATCTTCGCCATCCAACGTCTTAGGCAATCGTTTCTTTGTAGCTTCTTTTTTTCGCATCTTGTGCTTTCATGGCCGTAAGAGCTGTCAGCTGCTGCTTCAATCAATTTCAAAAGTCAATTCGGGAAGTTGTAATCGAGTTGATTGGTATCCGGCCTTCTCCGACGGAACAAATTCAGTGGTGATACCACCCAAAATCGTCACAATGGAGCTTCCTACGGGCGCATGCTAGCCACTGGCTTTGTCTTTCGCGTGGACGGCCGCGTTGGCGATCACTTGATTTCGGAACGCTGACGGGGTGCATCTGCCCAGCCGCCACACCCAGCGTCAATGAGAGCGGCACGTCTAGGCACACAGCAGTTCTCGCCGCAGCGAACAAAGTTCGTTCTCATGGATGGAGCACTCGGGACCGGCAAGTTTCACTTAAGATTACGAACAAATAGCGTTTTATTACGATATGGCATCTTTTTATGGCCGCCAGATCTTTGTCAAGCTAAATTCGGAAGCCATTCCCGATGGAAGGGATGGATCGGTCGCTGTCCTTCACAGCCTGCCGCGCAGGACCACAACTGAGGCAGCAGGTAACTCGAAATTGCTGTCGCCGGGGATTCCCTTCCGCACGATCGGACCGTCCGGGTTCGCTTCTCCGCCGTGATACATCTCCTGCGTGCCGTTGAGAGCCTCCGGAAGATGTGCGTTGAAGTCGCGTTGTGGTGGATCCCAGTGATACTGGGCACGCCCGAAGAGCGATTCTTCAACGGGCCCATGAAACTGAGTGTGAGAGGCAGATGCGCCGGCAAAGTCTATGCGGACATCATGGCTATTTTCCTGATCCTTATTGATGAGCATGACAGACCATTGTCCATCCGATCGTTTGACGGCATAGGCCGTGACCAGCGCGTGGCCGGCACCGTCGCTGACGTCGGAGGAGGCAGGAAACACCTGGTTGGCGCCATCGGCCTGCAGCCACTCCTGATTGATCAACTGGCTCGCGAAGAACTGCGCCAGGGGCTGCTTGATGGAGTAGTCTGGGTGAACGGTAAACATGCCGAACGTTCCAGCAGAGTCATTGCAGCCGTGTTCCAACTGCAGCGGAAGATAATGGAAGTAGTAGACCCCGCTGCCGCCATTGCTAAGAAATGAGCCGATATAGTCCGCGAGCCATAGTCCGCTGAAGATATCTTCATAAGTTTCGCTGGTTGAGGAGGAGAGATTCGATTCGGTAATAAAAAAAGGCAGCGAGGCAGGAAGACCGTCAGCATGCCAAACCTCGACGATGTGGCGGATCAATTCCGGCTCATCGTAGAGACTCGCCCAGGTGATGTGGCAGGGATCGTAAGGATAGTGCTCGAAAGAGAAGAACTGCAGATCCTGCATGCGGGAATGCTGGTGCAGATATAACAAGAAGCGCCCCAGCCACGAGGTGCGGCCCTGAGCGTCAGGCCATACTTCGACATCCTCATTCACGCCCTGAAAAGACGGACCACCGAGCTTCAGATCCGCGTCCACGCGACGTAGCGCTGTCGCGTACTGCAGGTACAACGCGGCGTAGTCCTCCGGCAACATGTACTGACCGTCGGATTCTTCCCCCATTTCGATATAGGAGACGGGATACTTGTGGTTTTCCAGATAGCGAACCTCGGCGGCGGCATCGTCCGGTGTGTCATAGAGCATCGCGATCGGCATCATGGCCGGAAGTCCGCGGGTTACACCGCTTTGAAAGAAGAGATCGAAGCCTACCTGCGCCTCTTTCGTGTTCACCGCGCTGTCCGGCGTGTGCCACGGATCTATGGAGGAGCAGAAGGTTGCAGTCTGTTCCTGATCAGGAGTATGCCGTAGCAGATCGTGGAAGGCTCCGTCTTTCGAGGTCGTCCCGAGATAGAGCTCCTTTATAGCGTAGCCAACGCAATTTCTAGGGTCGGCAGATCCATGGGTATCGCAGGTGTTCGAAGCCTTCGTCATCCAGATGCGAAGGTAGCGGAGCCGTACGGGAAGCTCAGAGAGCGTGTGGGTTGCCACGCCGCCGTGACCTCCAGTGATCACCCCATCCGGGAGCGTGACCCACGCTCCACGGGTAGGGAAGTGGAGAGGATCGACTCCAGTCCAGTATTGAACGACGTATTCTGTTGCGTAAGGTTCTGCCCAGGAGATCCTGAGAGTATCGACAAGTTCCTCTCGCGAAAGATCGAGGATCACCCACTGCGGATGGAGCGCATCGTCTTCGCCTGTGTAGCGGCTGGTCAGGTAGGGGTTGCTCTTCCAGTAAGTGCTCTCATCTCCATCCGTGATTCGCGAGAAACCGATGTTGCCGGTGCCGTCATTGCGCGTAACTCCGCGGTGCGGCAATGCATAGCCGAAAGAGTGGCGGATGAAGCCAGTAGATGTCGCTGAGCCGGTGAAATATCCTTTTCCGGAAGGATCGCTCCACGTACCCTCTGGATTCCAGTGCCATGCTTCAACTGCCAGATCCGTATTCTGCCGGTAGGTGACGGGTTGCCATCCGGATTGCAGGACCGGTGCCAACGCTCGCTTCGTCAGGTCGCGATCGATAGCTTCTACCGGAATACGATCCACTCCTGCGCCGACCGAGTCTCGTGGGTTGATCGTATTGATCGGCGTGACTGTATCGATACGAACTGTCTGCGCGTTCACAGACAATAAACCGGAAAACAGGAGAACCCATGCACAAAAATGGTTACGAGAGCAGACGGAATATATGTTCATGAGGTCTCCAGGAGTCATTCCTACATTTGCCGAGCTGATCATCTGACGTCCGACACCACGAACAGCGCCGCGCTTTCTCCGGATCAGAAGTTGTATTCAAGGCCCAGTTGAAGATTGTGCTTCTTACCTGCCCGAGAAGCCGGCCCGCCGTGAGTATCGTGGTGTCGCTGACGGGCACGCCTACAGCCAACTCCCGAGATCTCAAGAACTCCAATGAGGAATCCATTTCTCCCTATTATTGAAGCGTTTGAATGAAGGAAATACGCTGATTGAGGCTGCTTGTCAACAGCCGACCTTAACGAATCAATTTTCCAGTGGATTCGCGGAGTGGTCGATGCGAATTGCGCCAGAGACCAACGAGCAGACTATCGGCTGCCGAATGGGCGTTTAGCCCACGCGTGCTGACCTCATGCAGGGGAATTTCATGGAAGCCGATGATAGAGGAGTCCCGTGGTACCCGGAGCGCTGCGAAGATTTATCGGACTTCATCCACGGGGCGTGACTTCGCACTTTGCGCGAGCGATTCAAGGTAGGCGCGCAGAAAGTCGTGTATGGGCCACCCGGCGTAATCTTCGTTCCATTCCTCCATTACTTCTCCGGCGTGGCGGAAGGATTTGAATTCTGGAGACTGCGCTGGATTGATGGCGGCAAGAAAGAGATTGATGCGCGGCATGTCCAGAGCGTCGCTGATGATGATGTCGTAAAGACCCGATGCGGGAAGCGCGAGGTCGATCGTGGGCGCCGTCTTTTCGAGTATGAGGTGAAATTGCGGTGGATACGCTGGGTTGAGTGGCCGCAGGTCATAGGTGTAACGACCGTTGGGAAGCTGCGTTAACAGGCCGGCAATTTGGACGTGATTTGCCGCATTGAGCACTTCCACGGCCTCATCCCGGGACATTTGAGCCGCAGATCCGGCGTGATATCCGTTTGAGACGCTGGGGTTCTTGGCAGACAGCGCCGCGCGGATCCGCGCGAGCATCTCAAGAGCGAATACATCGGGCTGAGCAGCAAGCGGAGGCACACGAAAGCCACGGGCGCAGTCTACCCTGGTGAAGCATTCATAGAGAACGCGTTGCCCGTCCGGTAGCAGAACGACGATCGAGTGGCCACCCACCTTATCGTCTGGCTGGAGGAGCGATGCCGGCTGAATCGCATCCCCAGCGCGGATCGGCGCGCCTTCGCCCGCCGCCTGCCATGTGCCTTGTACTTGCCATGCAACACCCGCGGTGGCGGTCTTTGCGTGCAAGGAAGTCAGGCCGAGCATCCAGAGGAAGAAGCAGGCAAGAAATTTGCCAGGTGAAAAAGGTGTACTCCGAAAAAACCGAAAAAGGGTCATAGGTGGGTGAGCCTGTCGATTGCAAAGTAAGTGTAACTGTAGGTGAAACCTGTATAGAGTCCTTATATGGATAGAAAGTGTCTGTACGTAATGCGCATGTGTGTTACCACTTTGCGGCCAAAACGCACTACTTTGTAGAACGAAATTCACCTCCTTCCTCTAAAGTCACTATGACATAACGTAACAAAGCAGTTCATATGAAGGACAGGTTCTGCTTGATGCCTGCCATATAGAGAGCAGCGGTATAAAAAGGCTCGATTATTGAGCATGTATCCGCCGATCTCAACACCCTGATTTTCTTTGCTTCTGCTTCCGTTCTCTCGGGCTACCCAACGCCTACATGTAAATACGAGCTTTGTGAAGGTGTTCCCCAATGTGTGAGTTCCCCTGCCGTCTTCATTGTGTTGCCCCGCGTGCCGCTGCTAAGACGCAACGGCTTTCATTTCTGCTGGGCCTGCTTGTATTGGCTTCGTCATACGGAAACTGGGCGCCCCGCGTGGTAGCACAGACGCCCACGCCGGTGAGGGTGCCTACGTGGCGTTACGATTTGACTCATGCGGGACAAAATATCAGCGAGACCACGCTGACACCCGCTAACGTGAGCGAGAGCACCTTCGGAAAGTTGTTTTCCGTGACGGTGGATGGCTCCGTGTATGCGCAGCCGCTCTATGTTCCGGGGCTCACGATGAGCGATGGCCTCGTGCACAATGTGTTCTTTGTTGCGACCGAGCATGACTCTGTCTATGCCTTCGACGCGGATTCCAACAGTGGTGCGAACGCATTTCCGATTTGGCACATCACGTTGCTGGATGCGGCCCACGGAGCGTCATCCGGCGCGACGACCGTGCCGGGCGCAGACCCGGGTGGCCAGGGTGATATCGGGCCGGAAATCGGCATTACCGGGACACCAGTAATCGATCCCGCTACGAACACACTATATGTGGTTGGTAAGACCAAGGAGAGTGGCGCTTACTTCCACCGCCTGCATGCTCTCAACCTTCTTACGGGTGCGGAGCAGGCACACAGCCCGGTGCTCATCAACGCCACGGTAACAGGCACGGGGAACGGCAGCTCCGGCGGAAAACTGGCATTCAGCCAGCTATGGGAAAACCAGCGCCCTGCGCTGAATTTCTTCAACGGGCATATCTATATTGGCTTCGGTTCGCATGGAGACAATGGGCCGTGGCATGGGTGGCTCTTTGCCTATGACTCTACGACGCTGGTGCAGACCGCGGTCTTGTGCCTTTCGCCAAACGGCTTTGGCGATGCGGTATGGCAAGCGGGCGCGGGCATGCCCATCGATACCAGTGTTCCCGGCGGACGCATGTTCCTGGCAACCGGCAATGGTACGTTTTCCACCTATCCGCCATTCACTGCAAACAGCGAGTTTGGCGATAGCATCGTCGCGATCGATCTTTCGAACGGCGGCCTAACGCCGGTCGATGCGTTTACACCGTACAACCAGGCAAAGCTTTCCTCTGCCGATCTGGATCAGGGCTCGGGCGGCATTCTGATGCTGCCGGACCAGCAGGGAGCGAATCCGCACATTCTGCTGCAGGCCGGCAAGGAGGGAAGAATCCTGGTGCTGAACCGCGACCAACTTGGCGGTTATGCAACCGGGGTCACGTCCAATACCAACGCACTACAGGATATTCCGAATGCGGCAAAGGGCTTGTGGAGCACTCCTGCCTACTGGAATGGGAACGTCTATGTCTGGGGCAGCGGCGACTACGGGAGCTACGACACGGCGAAGCTGTTCAAGGTAAACAGCGGCGTAATGGATACGATACCTTCCAGCGTATCGAATTTCACGTCAGGACATCCGGGGGTAACATTTTCTGTGTCTTCCAATGGCACAGAGGACGGCATCGCCTGGGCGGTGCGTGCGGACGCGTTCACCACACACGGCAATTCGATACTGTACGCGTTTGATGCGACCGATCTTACGAAGGTTCTGTGGGAGAGTGACACCAACACCACCCGAGACGCTCCGGGGCCAGCCAATAAATTTGCTGTTCCGGTAGTCACGAATGGCAAAGTTTACGTATCTGCGGTCAAAGAAGTCAGCGTCTACGGGCTCTTCAACAACACTCCGGTCGCGGCTGCGCCGTCGATCAACCCGAACGGGGGTACATTTGCCGCGCCTCAGAACATCACTCTTTCCAGCGCGACCTCCTCGGCGAGCATCTATTACACATTGGATGGCAGCACGCCAACGCCGGCATCGACTCTTTACACGGATCCGCTTGCGATCACCAGCAGCACGACGATTCGGGCGATCGCCACTGCGCCGGGATTCGTTCAGAGCGCGGTAAGCAGTGCTTCCTTCACCTTCTCAAACCAGACGCCTCCGGTGACGTTTCAGCCCGCTGCTGGAACCTACTTCGCCACCCAGATGGTGACGCTGTCCGATGCCGATAGCGCGGCCACGATCTTCTACACGACAGATGGTTCGACGCCGACGGCCTCGTCAAGCCAGTACACTGCTCCAATTTCTGTCGCAGCGTCGAGGACAATCAAGGCGATCGCCATCGATCCCAGCCTGCAGAACAGTAGCGTTGCGACCGGGGCTTACACCATCCAGGCGGCGCCGACGATCAACTTTGCCAATGGCTTTGCGTCTGTAGCCGGGCTGAAGTTGAACGGGACTGCCATCAAAACGAATAATCTCCTTCAATTAACATCCACTACTGGGACCTATCAAACCGGAACTGTGTTCTGGAATCAGCCGGTAGGTGTCCAGACATTCTCGACCGACTTCGCGTTTCAGCTGTCGAGCGCGCAGGGCGATGGCTTTACCTTCGCGATTCAGAATGTAGGAACGACGGCGCTGGGGGCCTCGGGGTCGGGGCTCGGCTATCAAAATATCGGCAAGAGTGTTGCCATCAAGTTCGACTTGTACAGCAATGCCGGCGAGGGCACCGATTCGACTGGCCTCTATACGAACGGGGCTGTGCCGACAGTGCCTGCCGTAGATATGACGTCCAGTGGCGTGCTGCTGAAGAGTGGCGACGCAATGCTGGCACACGTCACTTACGACGGCACCACGCTGTCCATGACCTTGACGGATCAGGTCACCAACAAGACGTTTTCTCTGTCCAAGGCGATCAACATCCCGCAGGTCGTAGGCGCCAACACGGCTTTTGTAGGCTTTACCGGCAGCACGGGAGGTCTATCGGCAATCCAGAAGATACTGACCTGGACCTACTCTACCCAGGCATCGAACGCGGTAACTTCCGCACCCGCCTTCTCGCCACCCGCGGGGAGTTATACGACGGCGCAGAACGTAACGATCACCGACAGCACCTCCGGCGCAGCAATCTACTACACCACGAATGGGACGGCGCCGACCACGGCATCCTCCGTCTACTCCGGTCCGATCGCGGTGAGCACGGGCACGACGCAGATTGAAGCGATGGCTGTCGCAAGCGGATCATCGCAAAGCGCAACTGTGAGCGCGACCTATGTAGTGAGCGCGGCAGTAATCGCTTCTCCGACCTTCAATCCAGGTGACGGCAGCTACAGTACGGCACAAAACGTAACCATAGCCGACAGCACTTCCGGCGCAGTGATCTATTACACGACGGATGGCACGACGCCGACCACCGGCTCAACGGTGTATTCGACGCCTATCCCCGTGGCAGCATCGGAGACGATCAAAGCGATCGCCGTTGCGCCAGGCGCGGGGGCCAGTGCAACAGCAACTGCGGCTTACACCATCCAGACTGCAGGCTCGACAATCAACTTTCCTAACGGATTCAGTTCGAGCGCCGGTCTATCGCTCAAGGGTTCGGCTGTTGTCACCAATAACCTGCTGCAGTTGACCCTGGCAACCGCCCCGGCAAGCGCAGCTGCAATGTGGTTTACCACGCCGGTCAACATCAACGCGTTTACCACAGACTTCAACTTCCAACTGCTGAGCCCTAAAGCAGACGGCTTCACTTTCGCGATTCAGAATGCCGGTATCAGCGCGATTGGGCCAAGTGGCAGCGGGCTCGGCTACGGAGCCTCTCACCCGGGTGGCACGCCGGGCATCGGGCGGAGCGTTGCCATCAAGTTCGATCTCTATAACAACAATGGAGAGAGTCCGGATTCCACGGGCGTCTACACGAACGGCGCGTCGCCGACCATTCCCGCAACGGATATGACCGCCTCCGGAGTGAAGCTCAACAGCGGGCACGTGATGCACGCGCATATCACCTATGACGGCACAAACCTGACGCTGGTGCTGACCGATACCGTAACCGCGGCTTCGTTTACCCAGACCACGGCCGTCAATATTCCTTCGATTGTAGGATCGGGAACCGCCTACGCGGGCTTCACCGCCGGAACTGGCGGATTGACCATGACAGCCGACATATTGAGCTGGACGTTGAGTGCGGGAACGAATGCTGCAATCAAGCCGGCGATTGCTAGACCGGCCGTTATCGGCCAGGCTGGCGCCAATGCACGAGTGCTTGAACTACTCGGCGGAGCATCATCGCAAGCAGCATACATCCCCGCACTCGGATCCTCCAGTCAGCCGACGACGATGGAGCAGCCCGCAGTCGCTGAAACGCACCCTGTTAGCGTCACCGGAGAGCCCCAGCTCTTCCCTCAACCGGGAGTATTCGCTCGGGACACAATGGTGACGCTGCGGTGTGACACGCCGGGCGCCATCATTCATTACACCGTCGATAGCTCGCAGCCTATTGGCAGTTCTCCGGTATACGGCGCGCCGATCTCGGTGGAGGGAACGGAGCTCACCATCAAAGCCTTCGCGAGTGTGCCCGGCAGAAAAGACAGCGCAGTCGTGACCGGAATCTATCGTATTCGCGATTGATTTCAGGCGAGGAGGAAGCTCCTCGCCGGCAAAGCTGCCTCAACTCTTTTGCGTTATGCGGAGGTTGGGGCATGCCCTGGTCTGCAGGAATGAAATGAACATACAAGCTCCCGAGATACGGCCTTTCATCCCGGATCCAATGCACATTTAGCCGCCGGTGGATCGATCGCGATGCCGCCCGGTGCCTGCCGCTTGTCCGGATTCCGCAGAAAAAGTGGGCATGATATGGCCTCGGCACCACTGCCGCGCTATCTCGCTGGGCCATTGCGGGGCGTCTTACAGCGTGGGCCGGCCCTGATTGTCTTGCTGTTCGAGGGATACCGACCAAACAAGGTTCAGACGCAATACCACTAATGGGTCATATCGCGCTGAGGGTATATCTTGGCCCTCATTGAAGGTCAGCGCGTAATTACACCCGGCGACAGTGGCGGGTTGTTGCGCAGTGCGTGAACAATCTGCACATATCAGTCAAGGGTGCTTGTTCACTGCATATTTCTTCGAAAGAAATGGACACAATGACTGTTCTGTTCCGAAGAAATGTGTATTATCCGTTCATAAGTCACCCACAAGTTCTGCCACGAATGTTGAGCTCGGGGACATAAGTGGAAGTTGAGCTACAGTTCACATTGCTGTGGAGAATCCGAACAAGTGGTCAGCAGCGCTCTTCCTGATTTGCGTCAGATTGGCAGCGTGGCCTGACGGAACGTACGCCCTCTGAAGTCTTTACTGCCGATGCTGTTGGATCATTGCCCGGCGTGCAATGCCTCCGACAGACCAAGAAACCAGTAGGCGGGCCCCTTGTCGATTCTTCCGCTCGAAAGATGCAGCGGACGGGTCATGTGCAACTGCTATATCTACACGGCCAGACTGCTAAAGCTGAAGCAGTTTGGTAGAGACTTGAATTGTTGAGCAGTGATGTTTTGTATCAGTAGCCCTACAGGCCCTTGCAGATGCGGTTGTCAGCAGTCCGGAAAATGGCGCGAAGAGATTGTGTGCGCGTGCCCCCGGGTGAGCAGCTCTATGAAGACCTGCTCGATGTGCGCCCCATCTGCGCAGCTTCGTCAGGCGTTTAGCAACGCTCGACGGCGTCATCGAAAAGGTTGTGCGAGCACCTGTAGCGTGCCGGTTCATCGCATTGGCTGCAGTGCTGTACAAAGCGCGCTCTCGTCCCCGACATCTTTGGCTTTGAGCATTTTCAGCGTTGTGCTGAGGTCATCGTGGTCGGATAAAAGCAGGTTCTTCAAAGTCAAGCCAGCGTTCCGAGTGAAATATCTAGTGCCGGGAAATTTCGGCCGAATGCCATGCTATGTCAGGAAACTAAGGCTGAGATCGATGGTCTGCTCTGACATGGAAGGCATAAGGCTCTAAGACACCTGGCCGCTAGGAGATTTTGCATAACTAGGTCAGATACATCTCTAACCCCCCTCAGGAGAATGATGTTGTTCGCAAATAAGTACCCCTCACACTTGCGCCAGACAAGGCGCTCGGCTCTCGTCCTTCTTACACTCGTTTCCGGACTGATGCTTTCTCGGCCGGCTCTTGCATCGGAGATCACCGTTGCCAGTCCCGTCGGTGGCACGAATGTCGCATCTCCTATTTGGGTGCGGGCGCATAACGTCGGATGTGACAGTCTGGCGCCCACCGCTTTCGGCTATTCGATCGACAACAGCAGCACGTTTGTCCGAGGAGTGACACCTTACGATGTCGACGCAACCAAGGTGGCCATCGGCGCAGGAAGGCATACGATCCATTTCAAATCGTGGACCAGCAATGGCCTATGTCCGGTCGTCAACACTACGTTTACAGTCGGCGGCTCGACGACAACCAGCACGGCGCCGGCTACAGCCGCCTCAACAGTCGCATCGATTCCATCGAATGCGATTGCATCCGCCGATCTGGACGGCTCAGGCTCGTGGTCGGGTGAACATGACGCGGGCACATCCGGATCTTCGAGGGGATCCATGGTCTACCCGGCGAAGACTCCTTCGTATGACGATGCCCGGGAATTCTACATGACCTACTCCAAGCACGGCGGCGAGCGTTGGCACCTTTCCTTTGCTAAAAGTGCGACCGTCACTCACTTCGTCTACGACACGTACGTTTACCTCGTCGATCCATCGCAGGTAGCAAATATCGAGTTGGACATGAACCAGGTCATGTCGAATGGGGATACGGTGATCTATGGCACCCAATGCTCCAGCTACACCAAGACCTGGGAGTTCACGACGGTATCCGGCGGTTCTCACTGGCACTCCTCCAACATTGCTTGCAACCCCAAGAGTTGGGCTGCAAAAACGTGGCACCACATCCAGATTGCCTCTCATCGCAACAGCAGCGGAGATGTAACTTACGACTATGTAAATGTGGATGGAACCCATAGCGTGTTCAAGAATGCAACGGGTTTCTCTGCTGAGAAGCTAGGCTGGGCGCATGGCGACCTGCTCATCAACTTCCAGTTGGACGGCGCCAATTCCGGTAGCGGTTCGATCACCGCATACATCCACAAAATGACAATCTTCCGCTGGTAATTGAACCTTATTGCTGTCATCGTGGCCGCCTTTCGTGGCGGCCATTTCTTTAGGCCCACCTTTAAAATGATTAACCGGCGATGGTGGCAACTCCAGACAATTCGGTGGGACGAAGCCGTTCGTCTCGCCAACGAACTCTCTACCATCCGCACACAGATGGCCAATGGCTCAGTCTCTCTTGGCCGGAGGCGGGCGGCGGGATTCGCGGAGACAGCGTTCTCGGTCAGGAAGTGCGAGACAGAGAATCAGCAGGGGAAGGCAGGTTGACGAAATCCGAGCCAAGCGCCACCAACTTCCCACAAGATTGTGGATTCGATACAGACGGGTATGACCGAAATATCCACAAGCCTTTCACTTGCCCGACATAGTTGTTGTGAAGTTTTGACGGTCACCGCGAAGACTTTACTGATTCCTGGGTAAAGAATTGCGTGGACTATGAGTGCCAACAACCCCGTGAGCAAAGCGCGTGCCAAAGCGGCATAATTTGTGCTGCATGGAGTGACAGAAAAGTGGTAGTGCGTCATGCCACCGATACCGTTACAAAGGAGTAGTTCTAGTTGAGACCGTGGGCCGGCAACGACCGGCACAACCCAGACATTCAAAGGGTGCGGTCCGTTTCACCTACTTCCCCGGTAGGCGCAGTTTCGGAACCTGTTCGGCAAACGACTTCGATGGCGGGTGCATCGCGGCCAATCGCAGAAAGTGCGATCCCGTTTCGGCATTCGTAGCGTTACAAAGACAGCAGACCTTCCGGCAATGAGATGGGCGCAGCAGACGCCCAAGGAAGGGCAAAATTCTGGAGAGCCCGTTCTCTCGTTCCTGCCCGATTGGCACATCCTGAAGCGAGTTCATCTCGCGAGGGTACATCTTCGCCACTTTCAGAGTGGCCCAAAGGGAGGAACATGCGTTTCATCTGTCGCTATACCATCGGCGCAACTCTGAGCACCCTTTTTGTGTTGCCGCTGGCCGCCGCCACGACGCCCAATGCAACGGGCGTGACGATGAGCGGGCCGACGACGGTGCACCTGGGGGCGCCGGTGGCCTACGGGGCCGCGATTGCCGGCACATCGAACCAGTTGGCAACGTGGAGTATTAGTCCGTCGACCGGGTTAGGGTCGATCTCTACGAGCGGCGTATACACACCGCCCTCCGCAGTGGTATGGCCCGACAAGGTAACGATCCGCGCAACGAGCAGGCAGACGCCGACGGTCTCCGGATCGATCACGGTGAACCTGCTCAACGCTATTCCGGTAATCACCTCGGCCACGGCAGCACCCGCCAGTGCGAGCGGCAGCTACGTGCTCGATGTACAAGGCTACGCGTTTGCCCCGGGGGCCCAATTGATGGTCGCCGGGACCCAGATCAACCCGACGCGAGTCTCCGCGAGTGAATTGAAGACGACGATCACGAGGGGCGGAACACAGGTAACGGTCGCAGTCAAGAATCCAGATCCGGGTGCAGCGTATTCGGTTACGGCAACGGTGCCGTTAGGAACGCTGAAAGCAACGGCCTCAGCAGCGGCGCGTCTGCTGGACCAGGCGACGTTCGGGCCGACGGCATCCAGTATTCAGCATGTGCAGCAGGTGGGATTGCAGGGCTACCTGAGCGAACAATTTAATACGCCGTGGACATATCTGCCTGCGCTGCCGGCTGTGCCACCTTCGCAGTGTTCTCCGAAGGAGATCACGACCGTGTGCGTGCGCTCGAACTGGTTCAAGAACGCTCTCACAGCGAACGATCAGCTGCGGCAGCGTGTGGTGCTGGCGCTGAGCGAGATATGGGTAGCGTCCTCGTATAACGGCTATATGGTTACACCGTACGCGAACCTGCTGATAAAGGACGCGTTCACGAACTATCGCCAGATCATGCAGGACATGACGCTCTCGCCGAACATGGGCAGCTTCCTGAACATGCTGAACAGTTCGAAGGCGCCTGCGGGGCAGATCGCAAATGAGAACTACGGGCGCGAGCTGATGCAGCTATTTACCCTCGGGCCCGACCTGCTGAACGAAGATGGGACCCTCCAGACAAACAGCAATGGGAACCCGATCCCTACATATTCCGAACTGCAGGTGGAGGCGATGGCGCGCGCGCTGACGGGATGGACGTATGCGAACGCGGATGGCAGCACACCGTCGAATTTCATCTTCACGTCGAACTGGAACCATGCGATGGTGCCAGTGGACATGCGGCATGACACTACCGAGAAGACTTTGCTGAATGGCGTGACGCTGCCTGCGGGCCAGAGCGCCACAGAGGACCTGAAGGGAGCGCTGGACAATGTGTTCAGCCACCCGAACGTAGGGCCGTTTGTATGCAAGCAACTGATCCAGCGGCTGGCGGTCGGAAACCCCAGCCCCGCTTACGTTTCGCGGGTCGCGCAGGTGTTTGCGGACAATGGGCAGGGTGTGCGCGGCGATATGAAGGCAGTCATCACCGCGATCCTGATGGATCCGGAGGCGCGTGCGAATGACAGCCAGACGGCCGATGCACTGGCGACGACGCCGGCAATGGATTCGGGGCATCTGCGTGAGCCGGCGCTCTGGATGGTGAACGTCGCGCGGGGCTTGAACGCTGCGATCGCGAATCCAAACGGTGCGTATCCGCTGATCAACGTGGCCAACGGGCAGCTGGTCAGTATTGGAGAGCCGCCGTTCGGTGCGCCGTCGGTGTTCAACTTTTTCCCACCGGACTACGTGATTCCCCAGACCACGACGAATGCGCCGGAGTTCGCGCTGGAAGATACAGGCTCTATCATTTCGCGGCTGAATGCGGTGGACTACTTGATGCACAACAGCAGCAGCGGGCTTGCAGTCGACTTCAGTGCCACCGGGCAACTTGGCGGCAGAGCCTCGGATCCGGGCGGTCTGGTGGACTACCTAGGCATGATCTTCATGCACAGCCAGATGCCGACCGATATGCGAACCGCGATCATAGACAACATCTCAACCATCCCGGCGACAAATCCATCGGCGCGTGCCAGTGTAGCGGCTTACCTGGTGCTGACGTCGCCGCAATACAAGGTGATGCATTGATATTTCCTGCGAGCTGCTGAAGTGCCGCAGAACACACTGGAGTGACTGAATGAGAGCGAGTAGACGGAGTTTTCTGAGTTATGCCGCGATGGCGGCGGGTGGGAGTGCGCTGGGGCTGCGGCCGTTTGGCGCGATGAATGCACTGGCGCAGACCACGACGGACTATCGCGCATTGGTGTGTGTGTTTCTGTTCGGCGGCAACGACTCGAACAACATGCTCGTGCCCTTCGATACAAACGGGTACGGTAACTATGCGAGCCTGCGCGGGCCGATTGCGCTGGCGCGCAATGCGGTGTTGCCTCTGACACCGACGCCGAACTTTGCGCTGCACCCGAATCTTCCCGAGGTGCAGGCGCTCTATAACAGCGGCAAGGCGGCGTTTCTGACGAATGTGGGCACACTGATTCAGCCGACGACGCAAGCGCAGTACTTGGCGAACCAGGGAACGCAACCGCAAAACCTGTTCTCGCATCCGGACCAGCAATTGGAGTGGCAGAACCAGGCGGTGAGCGCAAGCACGCAGAGCGGATGGGCAGGCCGAATGGCCGACCGGCTGAGCGTGCAGTACAACTCCGGAGCGCAGATTCCGATGATCTGCTCGCTGGATGGGGACACGATCTTCTGCAATGGCGAATCAACGCAGCCGGTGTCCCTGGGCACGGCCGGCGCGGTGCCTCCATACTGCGCGGACGGATCCTATTGTCCATCGCGACTGCAGACAGCGCAGCAATTGGCGACGCTGAGCTCGGGCGTTTCGCTGGTTCAGGCGGACAATGACATCACCACGAATGCGTACCGGTACAACGAAATCCTGATGAATGCGATGGCGTCGGTGCCGGCACTGAAGACGGCATTTCCGACTGCTGGCGGGAATCCGTTTGGAGCACAGTTAAAGCAGGTGGCGCAGATGATGCAGGTCCAGGCGGCGCTGGGGGTGAAGCGGCAGATTTTCTTTGTAGGCGGCGGCGACTTTGATACGCACGGCAGTCAGATGCAGATACAGGCGACGCTACTGTCGCAACTGAGCCCGGCGCTGGGCGCGTTCTACAACGCGACAGTGGAACTGGGGCTGGCGAGCCAGGTAACAACGTTCACGTGCTCGGATTTTTCGCGGACGTTTCAGCCGAACTCAGCTGCCGGCAGCGACCACGCGTGGGGCGGTCACCACATCATCATGGGCGGTGCGGTGAAGGGCGGACAGTTGTACGGCAGCTTCCCGACGCTGGCGCTGGGCGGCCCTGACGACTCAGACAAGAACGGCCGCTGGATCCCGACGACGTCATCCTCACAATACGCGGCGACGCTGGCGCAATGGTTTGGGGTCGCTTCGGCGGACCTGGGCTACGTGCTTCCAAGCCTGGGCAATTTCTCGAAATCTAACTTGGGATTTCTGGGCTAGAAAGTTAGCAAGAGTAGCTTACGCTGGCGCAATTCGCAGCCCACTGGCCTCTAGGCCGACATCGGAGCGCGATGCAGTGGGGAAGGAAGACTGCCGAATTGACGATGCGACAAGCAACTCGAGTGTGAAATTGTCAGAATGGATTGAACTGTCCCAAGATGGCGGTAGATAGAGTCTAGAGCGAAACCGCTCTCTGGCGGTTTCGTCCGAGTTGGGCGCTTCAGAACAGAGAATTATGGAGTAATAGTAATCAGGCGCTCCCGCCTTTCGATCTCCGGCGGCAGCGTTGATGTCTCTCTCAATGAGGAGCCGGCAGTCCGATACGGCGTCGGAGTTCGTCAAACCGAGGATCGGAACGAAGGCTGTCCAAACGGCTATCCGTGTTCAGGTAAACGGCCAGTATGCACGAGCGCTCATTGTACGCGCGCTGAAGCCACCTGAATGCCTCGTCCTTCTCGCCAAAGCCTTGCATAGATAACTAGTCCCGGCAAGTCGGCTAATGGGAAGTGATGCCGGTCAGGGTGCACCGGGCTCAAGGCCAATCTTATCGTTCACGGCATTGCGCAGACGCTGCTTGCAGCCGAGATAACGCTCCGTCGTCTGTAGCGACAATACCGACCCGCCTTGAAATTGGTTGTGGCAGCGGATAGCTTGCAATTGACTGCACGCATGCCCAGGAAAGTGATAATGCGGCTGGAAGCTATCATGGATTGAGAGGCCAACAATCCTATGCCGATGAAGGAAACCGCCGCGCCACGCCAGCATGCATCGACTGGGCCTGCGCTCCCGCAGCAGCCCGAGCCAAGTCATGCAGAGCGTATCCGCACGCTTCTCTCACTGGTGTCGGTCGGTACGCTGTCCACGCTCTCCCGCAAGCATCCGGGATTTCCCTTCGGCTCGTTAATGCCGTTCGCCCTTGATCCGGCCGGCCGGCCCACGTTCCTCATTAGCAATATGGCCATGCACACCCAGAACCTGAAGACCGATTCGCGATGCAGTCTTTTCATCGAACAGGCAAGTGCCGATGGCGACCCACTTGGGGCACCACGCGCGACCTTGATTGGGCATGCCGAACCTGTACCAGAGCATGATGCTGCTTCTGTTCGGGCCCAATATCTTGGGCGCCATGAAAGTAGCCGCTACTGGGTGGGCTTCACCGACTTCAGCTTCTTCCGGCTCCAGCCTGTCGACCTCTACTATGTGGGTGGTTTTGGCGTAATGGGATGGGTCGAAGCTGGAGACTACGAACGTGCTGCACCGGACCCGCTGGCCGAAGCCGCGCCCGGCATCCTGGCTCACATGAACGCCGATCACGTCGACTCGATGGTTCTGCTGGCACGGTCCTATGCGCAGATGGAGGCAATCGAAGCAAGCATGACTTCTGTTGACCGCCTGGGTTTCTCTCTTCGACTGAAGACGAAGGACGGAATCAAGGGTGTCCGTATCAACTTCCTCCGCGAAGTAACTACCGCGCTGGAGACCCGGAAAGTGCTCGTGGAAATGGCTCAGCAGGCTGGGCAATAGAGTCGGGTGAAAGCTCAATGGCATCGAAAAAGTGATGTAGTCATTCGCTGCTTATGCACCGCAAAGGCCGATTGTATTCGCGGGCGAAGTCTGGCAGACATCACGCCGCACAATTTTCACCCTCCGTTCTGGAGGGATCGTCGCCCACTCGGGAACAACTCCGCTTTCTAAAGGGCCTACAATCAATGTCGGTTCGTCACTTATGGGCGCGGAGGGAAGTTGCCGTCATTCATTGATTCGCCACCGCGGAGAAGTTCGTCGCGGTGGTCTCGTCGGCTTCTCCTTCTTATCGCTTTAGCTTTCGGGATGTTTCTTGCTGCCCGGATTGCCGTGTCGTATTGGGTTGACCTTCTCTGGTTTGAGTCGCTTGGTTTTGGAAGCGTCTACTGGAAGACAATGGGCCTGCAGGTTGCAGGCTTTGTGTTCTTTGCAGTAGTCACCTTTCTGTTCCTGTACGGCGCATTTGCGGCCATACGGCGATCTCATCAAGACGATCTGCCTAATTTCCACTCGATCGTCATCGCGGGCCAACCAATTAGCCTGTCGGTCCAGCCAGCCCTCCGCGTCATTTCGCTGGGCATCTCTATTGTGTTTGCGGGTGTGACCGGCTTCGCGCTGATGGCGCAGTGGCCAACGCTGGCGCTTTTCTGGTATGCGCCACATGCAACGGGCAGCGTTGCCGATCCGATCTTTGGCAAGCCGCTGAACTTCTTCCTGTTCACGCTGCCCGCGTGGCAGCTCATCGACAACTGGCTACTCACGTTGGCGATCACGACCTGTGCGGTGGCCGTATTGTTTCTAATCATTACAAGCGGCGCCCGCTCCCTCGCAAAGCGACATATCACCTATGCAACGTCCCCCTGGCGTGGACTCTCCGTCACAGTCGCGTTCCTTCTGCTCGTCGTTGCGATGACGGTGTATGTGAACCGGTTTCAGCTATCGCTCGAACATCACACGATCTTTGACGGGGTCACTTACACCGACGCACACATAATGATCCGTGGGCTGCTTATTGTATGCGGTGCCCTTGTTCTCGGCGCCGCTATCGCAGCGGTCAACGCGGCACGGGAGTCACGCGGGCGATGGATTGTCATAGCCATTATTCCTGCCGCGCTCTGCTACGGGGTGCTGGGGATCATCGGTTGGTACGTCGGCAGCTTTATCGTCAAACCGAACGAGCTGGTTCGTGAAGAGCCGTATATCTCTCATAATATCGAGATGACCCGAAGGGCCTATGGGCTTGATCGGTTCGCTCAACGCGAATTTCCTGCCGAGACGACGGTCGGTGCAGCCGACCCCGCAAACAACCAGCCCACTCTTCAGAACATCCGGTTGTGGGACTGGCGTGCCTTGCAGGACACGTTGCGGCAGGTGCAGGAGATTCGAACTTATTACGACTTTCCTGACATCGATATCGATCGCTATAACCTGGATGGCACAACGCGCGAGGTTATGCTCGCAGCGCGCGAGCTAAATGTCGAGAAGCTCCCGGTCAGTAGCCGGAACTGGATCAACGAAAAGCTGATCTACACCCACGGTTACGGAGTGACAATGAACCCCGTCAATGGGTTCACAGCGGAAGGCTTGCCAACACTGTTGCTAAGCAACATGCCGGTGCAGAGCACGGTACGCGGTCTTCATGTAAATCGGCCCGAGATTTATTTCGGGGAACTGACCGACACCGACGTGTACGTCAAGACGAGGCAGCAGGAGTTCGATTACCCGCAAGGTCAAAGCAATAACCTCACATCGTACCAGGGCACTGGCGGGATTGTGCTGGGCGGGTTTCTGCGGCGTGTCATCCTCGCGATCGATCGCGGCGATCTCGGAAAATTACCCTTCAGCGACGACGTGAACTCGCAGAGCCGGCTGCTGATGCGGCGCAACATACGCGAACGTGTAGCGACAGTAGCGCCGTTCCTTACCTTCGATCAGGATCCCTATCTGGTGGTGGGGGACGATGGCCGGCTCTCCTGGGTGATGGATGCGTTCACCGTCTCGGACAGTTACCCGTATTCGACCCATTACAGCCTTGGCGATAGCTCGATCAACTACATGCGGAATAGCGTCAAGGTGGTTGTGGATGCTTACAGTGGCGCCACAACGCTCTACATCTTTGCCCCCCAAGACCCGATCGTTGTCGCGTATCGCCGCATCTTCCCGAGTCTCTTCAAGGATGCTGCTACGATGCCGGCGGACTTGCGCAAGCACGTCCGCTATCCCGAGGATCTGTTCAAATTGCAGTCCGAGGTCTATGGCCTCTATCACATGACGAATCCGGCGGTCTTCTTCAATCGAGAGGATCTGTGGACAGTGGCCACGGAGACCGGGACTGATAGCAATGGCCAGCAACTGGTTCAGATGATGCAGCCGAACTTCGTCCTTATGAAACTGCCAGATGGCGCAGGCGAAGAGTTCGTGGAGATCCTCCCTTTCACGCCTGCCAACCGAAACAATCTGATTGGATGGATTGCTGGTCGAAGCGACGGCACAAATTACGGCACAGCGGTGGTGTACGAATTCCCGAAGACACGACTGATTGACGGCCCGCAACAGATTGAGGCTCGCATCGATCAGAACGCGCAGCTCTCAGGACAGTTGACGTTGTGGAATCAACAAGGCTCGCACGTGCTTCGCGGAAGCCTGCTGGTCATACCGTCTGGTCGAGCGCTGTTGTATGCCGAGCCGATTTACCTTCAGGCTCAGCAGAGCCCCATGCCGGAGCTGCGCATTGTCGTGCTTGCGCTGCAAGACAAGCTCGCTTACGGCACAACATTTCAGGCAGCGCTGGCATCCCTCTTCGGGGAAGAGGTCTCTTCGCTCAATGCCGCAGAAGCACCGCAAGTTGCGACTGCGTCCCAGCGGAACCCCCAGCCTTCGTCGGATATCAACGCCCTCATTTCGGAAGCCGGCAGAGATTTTTCTGATTATCAGCGTCTGACCGCAGAAGGCAAGCTTGGCGAAGCTGGGCTAAAGCTCGATGCACTGAAGGGTGTACTCGAGAGGCTAAATGCGTATAACAAATAGTATCTCCCTCGTATTAGCGAATCCATTATGTTGGGCATTTTAAAACTGTCCTTTTGATGTCCGATGGATTGCTAACACTTCTTCGGCTGCACGTTCGGGCGACCTTGGGCAGACATCTGATCGGCACGATCGGTTAATAGATATGGAGAGTCTCTCCGCTCAGATGTTCGAGGGTGGATTAGCGGCGCCCATGATGTGGGCCTCATGCGGCCTGCTATGCTTTTGCCTTAGGTGCCGTCAGAGCCAACAATGGATAGCCGACGATCTGCATTTGTCGCCAGTGGCATCATCCTCACAATCGTCGCCGCGATCATCGTCACCTATTGGCTTCGCTATCGGCCGCCCGCACCGGTTGTCGCCATAATTCCCGAGACTACAGCGCAGGAACTGTGGGAGAGCGAACACGCCGGAGTGGCAGCGACGATCGCCGGAACCCCGTGGGACACCTATTGGAATGGGCCGTCCAGCGAAGACCAGGTCGCCCAGCAGATCGCCCTCGTGCAGCACGTCGAGTCGATTCACGCGGCTGGCTTGATCCTGGCGCCCGATGATTGTCTCGCGCTCACAACTCCCGTTCGGCACGTTCTCGATAAAGGCATTCCAACGGTGATCGTGTCGACTGGCCTTCCCATCGACCCGCGACGCAACTTGGGCTTTGTCCTAAATGACGATAAGGCGGCCGGTGAACTCGCCGCTACCTACGTAGCGCGGCTACTGAAAGGCCATGGCACCGTTGCGCTGCTCGGCGATAACTCGAATGTGTTGAGCTCCACGGCACGAGCCGAGGCTTTCGCCCAAACATTGAAAAGCCGATTTTCGGGCGTCCAGTTGGTAGCTCAGCCGCAAGGCTCCTTCCGTCTTGGCGAGACGGAACAACAGACAGAGACCGTGCTCCGGGCAAATCCAAAACTATCTGCCATCGTATCGATCGGCATCACCCAGACACGCGGGACGATGTTTGCGCTGCGCAGTTTTGGGCGGCAAAAGAACGTCGCCCTGATCGCCTTCGATCAAGACCTTGACCTGATGTACTCCCTGCGGCACGGTGACATTGATGCAGTTGTGGCTCAGGACACGTTTTCGATGGGCAAACAAGCGATGCGGATGGTCGAGCGATTCCAGCACAACAGCGTTACTCCTTCTCTCATACGGGTCGCTCCTGTTCTGGTCACTCGCGATAATATCGACGATCCCGGCATTCAGCGGGTGCTCTCCATGGATTGGAGACCTCGGCAGCCGTGACAAGACTAAAGTCGATGTTCCCATACGCGGGCTGCTTGCTCTTGATCATGCTTTTGGCCCTCTCCGCCGGATATTGGCATTGGCGAGTCTCTCCCGGACGCGGCCTGCCCTATCGAAGCGCATTTCAGCAGCAGGCTGCGACGGAATGGACCGCCTTCGGTGGCGCATGGAGTGTGCAGAACGGCATCATGCGCAACTCCTCCGATGAGCGCGGCGCCAAGCTGGTCACGGGATCTGCATACTGGCGTGACTATGTTCTGGATGCAGACCTTCGCTTCCTTGGCATGGGCGGCGATGTGGGACTCATCGTGCGCTCTGGAAATGAAGAAAACGGCGTCGACGCCTATAACGGTTACTACGTGGGTCTGCGCAGTTTTGACAACGCGCTCGTAGCTGGTCGCGCGGACTATGGTTGGAGCGAAGCGCGTCCTGTTGCGGCACCCGGTACGGTTCAGCCATTTGCCTGGTTTCACTTGAAGATCGTCGCTGTTGGCTGCAACATCGCTGCTTCCGCGAAGAACCTGGCAACCGGGCAGATCAGTTACATCGCCGTATGGGAATCCCGATGCGCGTCCTCAGGACGTATCGGGCTGCGGTCACTGGCGACAGGCGGCGAGTGGCGGAACCTCACCGTGGCGAAAGCCACGCAGGCAGACGCGGACGCCTTGATCCAACGCGCGCCGTCCGTGGAGCAGCCGCTCTATCCCCGGACGGAAGCGGAATATAACCAGCTCATCTCCTTCGTGACCGCGCCGCATGTTGATGCCAGTCCGAGGGCGCGGCCGCCCATTGCCATCGAAAACCTTCGGGCTCCCAGTCGCTTTGAAGGTCAGCAGGTAAATGTACGTGGAGTGATTACATTACTCCGGCCGGAATTTTTCGTGCAGGATGCCACCGGCGGTATCGCTGTGCACCTGGAGTCACCCGCCAATCCTGGCTTGAACCTTGGTGATGAGGTGGAGGTGCAGGGACAAGCGTATCCCGGCGCGCTCGATCGATTGTCGATGCCAACGATCCGGAACGCTACATTGCGTCTGTTATGGGATCGCTCACCCGCCTCCCCCATATCCATCGATGCGCTTCAAGCCACGACCGCCGATGTATCAGGAAGACTTGTCGAGATGCAAGGGCAGGTCATTGCCGAGAAAGAAGACGCAGACAAGATAATCTTGAGCCTGGAAAGCGGAGATCAGGCCTTGCGTGCCATCGTGGACAAGCCCGGGGGAGGCCTGCGGATTCCCGTGTTTGCCCCGCACAGCCTCGTCCGGCTTCGCGGCATTTGTATTCACGATGAGCGATATACAAAGAGACTGACGCCCTTCGTGTTGCTCCTTCGTTCCGCCGATGACATCGATCAGATCGCAGGAGCGCCCTGGTGGTCTCCCCGCCGCCTGCTGCCGGAGATCGTTTTGGCTCTGCTGTTGCTGCTGTTGCTCCAGGCCTATCACGGCCACATGCAGCGGCAGCGACGCGCGGCGATTACCGGAGAGCGCGAGCGATTGGCGCACGAGTTGCACGACACCCTCGCCCAGACCTTCGCTGGCCTGGCCTTTCAACTGCATGGCATCCGTAACAGGCTGAGACTCCGCGAAAGCGCACCATTCGATATGGTCGATCAGCAACTCGACGCAGCCTCTGATTTCGTTCGGCGCACACACCAGGAGGCCAGCCTCAGCATCGCCATGCTGCGATCCCACTCTCCGGAGATCAGCGACCTGGCAAGTGCTCTGGAACGAAGCGCAAGTGAACTGACAACCCCGAATATAGCCACTGTGCAGGTAGTTGGTGACAGCAATAGCCAGGACATGCCATTGCGCATCACGGATGCCCTCTTCCATATAGGCCGGGAGGCCCTTGTCAACGCAGTGCGTCATGCCAATGCAAAAAAAATCGACATCACCATCGCCTTTGAACGGAACAGCCTCTCACTGGAAGTGGCCGATAACGGCATCGGCTTTCAGCGCGATCCTGGATGCCAGCGGTTGGGACTCAAGGGCATTGAGCATCGCTCTGCAGGGATTCATGCTGCCATCCGGATCGACTCGAAGCCTGGCGAGGGTACGCGAGTGAAGGTAACGGTCCCTCTGTCGCGCCGTCGTTTTCTCTTCGCGGCCAGGAACAACGGCAGTCTTTGAGCGGCGTACGGCTGCGCGCGGCCTTCCTAGTCTTCAAGAACGATCAGGCCGCGCCGAAGCGCAATAGTCGTCGCTTCGGTACGGTCCTTTGCCCCCAGCTTATCCAGGCAGCTGATCACGTGATTGCGAACCGTCTTGTCGCTGATGAAGAGCAGGTCCCCGATCTCACGATTGGTGAGTCCTCGCGCCACGTGCAGAAGCACCTCTTGTTCACGCGTGCTGAGCTGTATGCGTCCCAGGCGATCGGCTAACTGTTTTCCAATGGAAGCGGGAACCCAGCGTTCGCCCTTATGCACGGCTCGCACGGCACTCAACAGCTCTTCTCCAGAAGCTGTCTTGAGCAGGTAACCCATGGCTCCTGCCTGAAAGGCGCGAAAGATATCCTCATCGGAGTGGTAGTTCGTGAGGACCACGACGGGCACACGGATGCCGGAATCGCGCAGCTTCACCATGAGTTCAAGACCGTCCATGCCGGGCATGCGAAGGTCGAGGAGAAGCACATTCGTCTCTGTCGATCCAAGCGTCGCGAGAGCTTCTTCGGAAGAAGCGGCCATCCCCGAGAGAGCGAAATCTGCAGTGCTCTCGATCATAGTGCGTAAGCCGGACCGGACCACGGGGTGATCATCGACAACGAACACGCGAATTGTTGCTTCCATTGTCATGTTGTCATCCAGTTGCAAGCAAAACATGGAGTGTCTCGGCCTGTCTAGGTAGTGCATCTGCACTAAAGCACTAGAGTGCACTGGTCCCATTGACCATGATTGCTAGACCTCCCTACTATCAGCGCCGTCCTTCAAATGTAAGCGCTATCAAACAAAAAAACGTCTCTGTCCGACATCTGTTTCTACCTGGAGGCCTCGATGAGGCAGGCAGTGCTTAGCCACAAAGCAGCTCATTTCACGACGCTCGCTGCATTCATTCTCATTCTTCTCTTCATCGCTCTCCGAGGAGCAGACGCACAGGACTATCGCGCGAAGATTACGGTCACCGTCACCGATCCTTCTGGTGCCGTGATCCCGAACGCATCGCTACAGCTTGAACGTGGCAGCACGAAAGCGATCACCTCGGCGAAAACGGACTCGACCGGTGCCTATACTTTTCAGTTTCTTGAGCCGGATACCTACAGCGTCAAGGCGATGGCTCCATCTTTCGGCACCTCGGAGATCACCAGCATTGTTCTGCAGTCTTATGGAGCCACCAAAGTTACCCTCAACATGAAAACGGCCACCGAGCAGACACGGGTGACGGTCACCGCGGGTGGCGCGGTCCTTCAAACGGAGACCGCAAGCCGCGCCTGGAACATTGGTCACGATGACATCACCACTCTGCCCATTTCAAATAACAACCCGGTCATGCTCGGCAGCGACCTGCCCGGCGTCTACATGCGGCCGCTTGGTATCTACACCGATCCCTGGACCGTGACGTCGCAATTCCTTATCAACGGCGGTCTGATGTATCTCAACGAGTTCCAGATTGATGGAAGCCCCAACGATGCGGAGCTCGGCGCCAACACCTACGGCTATACGCCTCCCGCCTATGCGGTAAAGGAGTTTACCGTCAGCGCAAACAACTATGACGCGCAGTACGGCCATACCAGCGGCGGTGTCATCAATCTCACCACCCTCTCCGGAACCGACAAGATTCACGGCATGGGTTGGCTCTCGCTGCGACGGACCGGCTGGAACGCTAACCTCAGCCAGAACAAGTACGAGAACGCCATCAACGACACGAACTCGAACGTGCGGCCGCTCAACAAGCAGACACAGCTCGGCGGCCAGGTTGGTGGTCCCTTCGTAATTCCACACTTCATCAGCAGGAGCAGCAGCATCAAGCCTTTTTACTTCGTGTCTTTTGATCACTACTCGGAGCTTCTACCCCGCGGTCTCCTTCTCTCGTACCCCACCGCTAAGATGCGAACGGGTGATTTCTCGGAACTCTTGCATGACCCGACCGGCTATCAGTCGATAACCATTGACGATCCGACAACTACTCATCTCGATCCGACGACTGGTCACTATATTCGAGATCCATTTCCCGGCAATATCATCCCCGCCAATCGCATCAATCCCGTAGCGGCAGCGGTGACAAAAGTATTGCCCACAGTCAATGCAACGCCTTCCGGACAGAGAATCGGAACGAACGACCTCTCCATCCCGAACAACTACTACAACTGGCACTTTCACAACTGGCTTGGCCGCATGGATGTAAATATCGGGGACAAATACAAGTTCTTTATCCGTCCTTACTACAACGTCTTTACGGAGGTCAGCAACGCCGGCGGCATCGTCGGTCCTGGGGAAAACGGTGGCGACTTCAGCCGCGCCAGCAAAGGATTCCTCATCGACTTTGTCGATACCCTCAACGCCACGACAGTCTTGAATGTGCGTTATGGCTACTCCCTCTTCCGCGTCAAATGGAGCAGCCCGGCCAACCAGGGTTTCAACCTGTCTTCGCTCGGACTGCCAGCCAACTTTGTCCAGCAACTGCAACAGCCGGCGCTCTTCGGGAACTACGCCTTCCAGAACTACAGTCCGATCGGCTGGTTCGCCAACCTGGAAGACACGGGCACCTACTCTCTGGAGGGAAGCGTCACCAAGGCGCTTGCCCGGCATAATCTTCACCTCGGCTGGGACCTGCGCCTCACACACTTCACGTTCGTCAATCCAGGCGCTTACACCTTTACGTCAAATAGCGATTTCACAAGTTCCGACTGGACAGATACCAGCTCGCAGGCGACCAGCGGTGATAGTTTTGCCACTTTTCTTCTGGGCACGCCCTCTACCGGAAACACCACAATCAACGCATCGGAGTTCATCTCCACTTACTACATCGCCCCCTGGGTGCAGGACGACTGGAGAATCAACAGCAAGCTCAACCTGAATCTCGGTTTGCGCTGGGATGTGCTGACCGCGCCAACCGACCGCTACAACAACCTCAATGTCGGCTTCGACCCCACGTTGCCGAATGCCGTCGCATCTCAGTTTCCGGGGAATGCTGGGCTGCCCGCCGGTGCCAGCCTGACTGGCGGCCTGCGCTTTGCTGGAGTCAATGGCGCTCCGCGCTCGCCGGTGGGCACAGTCCTTCATAACGTTCAACCACGCTTTGGCTTTGCCTATGCGCCAACGGACAGGATGGTCTTCCGTGGCGGCTACGGCCTCTTCTACACCAACTTCCAGAACAACGGCATGTTCCAGCAGTTAGGTTTTTCCACCAACTCGAATCTGGTTACGTCAAATAACAATGGGCAAACGCCAATTCCCAATGTGCTCAGCAACCCGTATCCCAGCGGTCTTGTCCAGCCCACCGGCGCCGCCATGGGCACACTCACGGGTGTAGGCCAGACGCTTACCACGTACAACAGCAACTACAAGATTCCCAGCGCGAATGAATTTTCGTTTGGCTTTCAATATCGCGTCGCGAAGGGCAGCGTCCTCGATGCCAGCTATGTCGGCAATCGTGTCGTCGGCTATGACATGACCTACGATGCCAACCTGCCCCCGTGGAGCTTTCAACAGAATTGCGATGAAATTTACGCGAACGGGCAGAATAGCAACTGCACCGCTCAGATCAAGAATCCGTTTCAGGGAGTGCGGGCATTCGCTGGCACCGCGTATTACACCTCCACTACATACGATGCGTACGATCTCAATCGCCCGCACCCCCAGTTTTTAGCCGTCAATACCAGCGGGCTCAACAAAGGGCATAACTGGTACAACGGCTTGCAGGCTGATTTCAATCAGCGCGTCACGCATGGGCTCTCCTTCAACGCGAGCTACGTCTGGTCCAAGCAGATCGAGCAGTGGGGCTGGATGAATCAGGCATTGAATATTCCCCAGCGCAGCCCTTACTACCTCGGCCTTCCTCAGGTGTTCAAGGTGCGTGGCACCTATGAATTGCCAATCGGCCGCGGACGCCTGTTGAGCTTTCATGAAAACAGAATTGCCGATACCATTCTCGGCGGCTGGATCATCTCTCCCGACTTCACTCTCCAGAGTGGTGAGCCGGCCTCTTTGCCGACCAATGCCTATCCTCTGAGCCACAACTACTTCCGCAAGCATTTGGACTGGCACCAGAACCAGGTACAGGCCTGGGGTAATTGTGTTCTCAGCAAGATCAACGGTGTCATCTCTATCCCGGGTGGTGCAGATGGGCCAACGGCTGCTCGTTGCGGCACGGACATGAGTCAGTACGACTGGGTCCAGGTCCCGCTACTGGAAAATGAGCAGGCACAACCAACCAACACCGATGCCGTTCGGATGAAAACGATGATGCTTTCGGATATTGCCCTGGAAAAGGCCTTCAGATTTGAGCGTGTCACCGTGACGCTTCGTGGCCAGGCTACGAACGCTCTGAACCACTTCAACCTGCTGACGGCCCGTTTCGATAACAATCCAAACGAAGGCGCGAATTTCGGGACGGTCTATCCGGGCCAGACGCCGACCGCGGATGCACCTCCCCGAAATATCAACGTTGGGCTGCAAGTCATCTTCTAGCGAACCTCCTGGGGCAGGGACCGCTGTTTGCAGTCCTTGCTTTGCAACCTCGGCCGTTGATCGCCCCCCTTGGCGCTGCTTTCAATTCATAGGTGGAGGAGACATTGTTTCGACCCTTATCCTGTCTGCTCTCGAAGTGTTTCAAGCCCATTGTCTCTGCCGCTTCTGCGTTGGTGATCCTGGTTTCAGTCCCGGGTGCACACGCCGCCACCGGAACCCTGCTCCCTGATTCAACCTATTACCCGCGGCTTGTTCGTATCCTGCATGGTCCGGAGTCAGCCAACGGTCACATCATCGCCAGTACAAAGGGAAAATTCTTTGAAAGCAGCGACGATGGCAAGAGCTTTACCTTTTTGGCCGACGCGCCGATTCGGCAGGGCAGCAGGCTGCTATGCTGCCAGACTCTGTACGAGCTGCCGCAGGCCGTCGGAAGCCTTAAGGCGGGTACGCTGCTCTACGCGCCTTCCGTCAAAGTGGGAAACGATCCAGCCATCGAGGTCTATACGAGTTCGGACGAGGGCGCTCACTGGACATACCACTCCACACCCGTCGCGGGTTCGGGAGAAAAAGATCATGGCGGCCTGTGGGAGCCGGAATTCAGCGTCGCTAAGGATGGCGCGCTGGTGATGTTCTGGTCTGACGAAACCTATAGCTGTTGCAGCCAGAAGCTCTCCAAGATTCGGACCTTCGACGGGATCAACTGGAAAGACAGTTCGGATGCCGTGGCGACCACCATCGAAGCCGATCGTCCCGGGATGATCGTCGTGCGCAAGCTGCCCACCGGCGAATACTTTATGTCCTACGAGGTCTGCGGCGATCCGCTCACCGGCCATAAGTGCGCGGCTTACTATCGCACCTCGCGAGATGGCTGGAACTACGGCCGTGCCGATAGCCTCGGCAAAAGAATCGAAACCGCGAACGGTGACTACTTTGAGCACGCGCCGGCAAACATCTGGAGCCCGTCGCCCCTCTCCACCAACGGCGTCCTCGTTGTTGTAGGACAGGTGCTGCACAAGGCCGACGGCTCTGTATCTCCTCTCAACGGAAAAGTTCTCTTTGTCAACCCGTTGCTCGATGGATCAGGTCCGTGGACAACGGTCGATGCGCCGGTGGAAGTCCCAAACTCCTATGACAACTTCTGCCCAAACTATTCCTCAGCCCTGCTGCCAAACAAGGATGGAACGGCATTGTTGGAATTTGCTTCCGATTACTACGCACTGAACAAATGCGGAACTTATTTTTCGACGAAGGCATGGAAGTAAATTCGCGGCTGATTCACAACGCATTTCTATCTCGCATGAAAGGATCCCGGATGCTCCCCTCCGTACACGCCTGCTCTTCCGCTGCACTATCGCGCCTGCGAATGCTCACAGCTGCGGCACTACTTCTTGCTCTCCTCGCCGTCATCCTCCTGCAGCCGCTCGCGGCACGCGGTCAGTCCCGCACTGCGCTTAGCAGCCAGACCGCCATGTACGGACGGCTAGTCCGCCTCGAACATGGCGCCAGCAACGGCCGGATACTTGCCAACGTCACCGCATTCCCCAACGGCGGCAACGAGATCGACATCTACTCGAGCAGTGACAACGGCCGGACCTTCTCGCCGCTCAGCTCCATCACCGATCCGCAGTTCGCCGGTGGTCTCTGCTGCGGCACTCTCTATGAGCTTCCCAGCGCGGTCGGCAATCTTCCCGCGGGAACCGTACTCTGGGCCGGCTCCGTGGGGCAAAACACCTCTCCTCATCAGATGGAGATCAAGATCTATCAGAGCGCTGACGGCGGCCAAAGCTGGAGCTATCTCTCCAATTGTGTCAACACCACCAATCCCGGCGGCCTCTGGGAGCCGCAGTTCAACATTGCCAGTGACGGCGCACTGGTCTGCCACTGGTCGGACGAGACCGACACCGCCTACAGCCAGAAGCTGGCCCGTGCCCGCACTTACGATGGCGTCACGTGGCAGGACCAGTCCAACACCGTCGCCAGCGACATTCAGGCAGATCGCCCCGGCATGGCGGTCGTCACACTGTTGCCGAGCGGAACATATTTCATGAGCTATGAACTCTGCGGGCCCGCAGCCTGCACCGTCTTCTATCGCACCTCCACGGATGGCTGGAATTGGGGAGATCCAACTTTCACAGGAACCAAAGTCGCTGCCGCCAGCGGACAGTTCTTCGAACACGCCCCCACAAATGCCTACTCTGCAAACGGACAGCTCCTGCTCGTGGGGCAAGTGCTTCTCAACTCGGATGGCTCAACTGCCAGCGGCAACGGCGAAACCATCTTCACCAACACCAGTGCCGATGGATCGGGAGCATGGCAGACCCAGGCCGCGCCAGTACCCGTGCCCGATGCGCAGAATGCCGTCTGCCCAAACTACTCCTCGCCGCTCCTGCCTTCGATGGACGGCACCAGCGTTCTGGGACTCGCCAGCGATACCAGTGGCGGCGATTGCCTCATGTACTTCGGTACGGTCGTGCTGCAGTAATTGAATGAGTGCCAAGCTCTGCCGCTCTTGGCCACAGTTAGTAGGTCCGCATGATTATCGGCAGCCCCAATCCGAGCCAGACATCGAACCTGCAGTCCACCGATTGGAGACATTGACACATCCGATCTGTATGAGCGAGAGCGCCTGATCATCAATTGCCCCTGCCAGAAGAACTCTGAGAGCGAAGTAGCGCAGTCACTGGGGCGCACGGCTAATCTGATCTGGACGACCGAGCCCACGCTGTCACACAGAATGAGCGCTCGTGCGCGTCCGGATGCAGTTGCGCATATCTAGTCTCTTGTGAATTATTCTTCATCTAACCCGACGAACAGATTTACAACAGTGGTTGGGAGAACTGAGGAGAAAGTATGCCGAGTGTTTCCTTCGCAACTGATATCAGGCCGTTGTTTCGCGCCATCGATATTTCGCACATGAAGCCGTTCGGCGTGGAGCTGGACGATTATTCCTACATGTCGAATTCGGACAACGCTAACTCTGTGCTCGCGACACTCTCGCCGCACAATGGTGAGCCGCCTTCCATGCCGCCCGGCGGACCCTATTGGACGGCAGCCCAGCTAGCGTTGTTCGTCCAGTGGCAGAACGATGGATACCAGCCATAAGCCTTGATCCCCTGCAGCGGAGGCTCATCGTGTCTGGATTCAAGCTTGATAAGGCGATCCAAGCTAGACGATGAGGAATTGGGAGACTTCATGGCGGGTCTCGATCAATGACGATTGCGGAAGAAGCGGGGGCGATTTGCGGCAGTTTGCGTCATCAAATATGAGCTATCCGATCGCAAGATCAAGACCAACCATTGCGCACAAGACTGTTGGCTGGCACCGCAGGGCTTTCACGTTGGTTCCGGCACAGCGGAACAAACCCACTTTCCATCAATAAGGGCTTCTCGCCGTCAATCGCGAGCATGAGAAGACGCGTTCTTCATGTCAAGCGTACTGGAGAGACGCGCAGAGCGGCGCGATTCTGCCCCAGATCTTCTGAGCTCGGTTGCGCATGACGGTTTGGGTGAGTGGGTTCCCCATTGCAATCCCTTCGGATCATCGGCTGGCCAAGCGGGCAGGATAAGCTAGGCATGCGATGATTGAGCGCATTTCGATTGTGGGCACGGGGCTGCTGGGCGCTTCCACCGGGCTGGCTTTACGCGCGCACGGCTTTGCCGGCGAGATCGTTGGTTGGGACCGGGATGCGGCCGCGCTGGAGACGGCACTGCGCATGGGTGCTCTCACGTCGGTCGCTCAAGAGCCTTTGAGTGCAGCGAAGGAAGCTGACCTGATCCTGCTCGCAGGGCCGGTGCTCGCCATCGTGGACTGGATAGGCCGGCTGGCCGACGTGTTAAGTCCACATCAACTGCTCACGGATGTCGGCAGCACGAAGCAGCAGATCGTCGAGGCCGCGGCGCAGCACTACAACCGGCGTGGCCGCGCGGCCTTTCTGCCAGGCCACCCCATGGCGGGCAAAGAGGTAAGCGGCGCCGAGTATGCGGATGCCGATCTGTTCCGCGGCGCGGTCTGGCTATTCACACCTACCGCTTCGTTCGCGCCTGAGCCTAGGGCGGCAGCAGTGGCAACCGAGTTTCGCGCACTTGTGGAGGGCTTTGGCTGCCGCACGCTCGAGATGGATGCCGGGCGCCACGACGAGCTGCTGGCCTGGGTCAGTCATCTGCCTCAGTTCCTCGCGACGGCGCTCAGCGCCCTGCTCGAAGACGAGTTTGGCGGCGACCCGGAGTTGCGCGCCATTGGCGGCCGTGCACTGCGCGAGATGACGCGGCTCGGCTCAAGCCCATACTCCATGTGGCGTGATGTGGCCCTCAGCAACACGGAGCATGTCGAGCGCGCTCTGCATGCTCTGGAGCAGCGGCTGACCCACCTGCGCGAGAATCTGCGGACGCCGGGATTGCGCGAGGAGTTCGAGCGAGCCAATCAGTTCCGTCTCGCGTCGAGTTAGCGCTTCGGCGCCCTCTGTGCGGTCGGCGACGCACGAACCGGCAGGAGACGTTTTGTTGCTCCTGCCGGTTCGCGGATCAGTTGTTTCCCGTTCCGACTCATAGCTGGGGCCAGTTCGGATGGCCTAGCGAGCTGCTGCTTGCAGTGACACCATCTCCACGGCAGCCGGGGGAACGGTATCCGACGCGACGGTTAGTTCTTTCCGTACGCGTTGCTCTGTGCGCGTCTTGATGCACTCCAAATGTGTGGCGTCGTGGGGAGTCCAGATCTGTTCCAGAAAGTAGCGGTTGCCGTAGCGATTGAAGACAAGTTTTCCAGCCGTGGTCGTTACGCCGTAACTTGTTTGAACCATCACCGCGCCTGTCGTGGACTTGCTTCTAAGAACTACGAAACGATCCGACAAATCGCTGATTGTGTAACGACCGGAAGCGTAGTGATCTGATCCATACTGAAAGGCGAATGGTACATCGGCACGAAGTTCAGTGTCTTGTGCGTGGTCTCTTGGCGCCAGGGAGGCGACAAAGAGAACGGCGGCGGCCATCGTGGCGCAGAATTTTGAGATGGCAAATGTGCTCATGGCAACTTCTCCCTTGTGAAAGGCGTCTCTTTATCGCCTGCACTCACTAATGCGGAGCGGGCCGACAAAGGGGCAATACTTTCTACATTTTTTTTATCGCTTTGTGACCCTTTGGCGCCCGGACGCAGCTCGCGGAAGAGCCAGACACGGGCAAGCGACCAGTCGCGCTTTATGGATCGGGGTGCTATCCCGCACGCCTTTGGCGACGTTTATGTTGAGATCAAGACAAGCAGCTAGCTCGGCGATAGACGGATTTCTCAGCACATATCGCCTCTTGCAATAGACAACTGGAATTTCGCCACTACGAACTGCGAGCTTTTCCATCAGCTCGCCGGCACAGGAGTCCATGTCAATATCGACGTATGTGAACGGATGCCCATTTCTAGTGAGAAATTCTCTGCGCGCAAGCGTACGAGCAGATCCTTTGGTACCGAACAGGACGACATTGCCTTCCCCGAGCTGAATCATCAGCGGACGGAGCGCGACAAAGGCGCTCTCGCTTCTCATTTTGCTTTCCCAATGAAGCCGTGCCATACTCCTTTGGGTAACCAAATGGACGGCGCGGAGCGCGGCCTATGAAGCAGAAGAGGGATGTGCAGCAGGGGACGCTGGCGCTAATGGTGCTGAAGACGCTTCAAGTTCTGGGCCCCCTGCACGGATACGGAATTGCACGGCGCATCGCGCAGATCAGCGATCAACTACTCTCGGTCAATCAGGGGACGCTCTATCCGGTCCTGCTGAGACTTGAGCAAGAAGGCGCGGTCGCCTCGGAGTGGGGACCCTCAGAGAACAACCGGCGCGCCCGATTTTACCGGCTCACTCGCGCCGGGGAAAAGCTGCTCGAAGCCGAGAAGCGCGACTGGGAGCAGACAGCGGCGATTATTGCGCGATTTTTTGAAGTGAAGGCGGAGGATTTGGCATGAGAATCCTGAACCGGCTTTTCGCGCGTGTGTGGAATTTCGGCTTCGGCCGCCGTGGTGATGAGCGCCTGCGTGAGGAGATGGAGGGGCACGTAGCGATGCAGGCAGAGGAGAATGTCCGAGCTGGGATGACTCCAACTGAAGCTCGCCGTCAGGCGGTGCTCAAACTGGGAGCCGTCGAGGCGATTCGAGAGCAATACCGTGAGGAAGAGGGACTGCCGCAACTTGAACATCTGCTGCATGATGTCCGATACGCATTGCGTCAGTTGCGCAAATCACCTGCCTTTACGCTGACGGCGGTGCTGACTCTGGCGCTGGGCATCGGCGCAACCACGGCGATCTTCACGCTCGTACAGCAGGTGATGTTGCAATCGCTGCCGGTCAACAGACCGGATCAGCTTTGGCGCATCGGCGACCAGCCCCATTGCTGCGACTGGGGAGGATACAGCCAGGACAGCGACGGCGAGGCGGGCAACTGGAGTCTCTTCTCGTGGGAAGCATACAAGCTATTCCGCGCAAACACGCCGGGATTCCAGGACCTGGCAGCGCTCCAGGCTGGTAACATGCCGCTGGCAGTGCGGCGCTCCGGCTCATCGGGACCGCCGGATACAGCGAATGGCCAGTATGTCTCCGGGAACTTTTTTCAGACTCTGGGCGTTCCCGCTTGGCGCGGACGGTTGTTCGTCGACGCCGACGACCTGGAGGGCGCGCCCCCGGTCGCGGTGATGAGCTTCCATGCCTGGCAGGAGAAGTATGGCTCCGATCCATCGGTCGTCGGATCCACATACCAGATCAACCGCCAGGCGTTCACGATCATCGGAGTGGCCCCGGCAGGTTTCATTGGGGCGAAGATGACGAGTTGGGGCCTGCCGGATATCTGGATGCCGCTGACGGCCGAGCCATTGATGTTGGGGAAAACGGCGCGAATTAACAACACCCGGGTTGATTGGCTGGACTTGATCGGACGTGTGCGCCCCGGAACCAATCCGAAAGCGCTCCAGGCGCAGCTTCAGGGTGAATTGCAGGGCTGGCTGGCCAGCCACCTGGCGGATATGAGTCCGCAGGAAAAAGCCGTGTGGCAGAAGCAGACGCTCCGCTTGTCGCCTGGCGGCGCAGGTTTCTCGTTTTTGCGCAGGGATTACAGCGAGGGTCTGCTGCTGCTCATGGTCACGGCCTGTTGTTTTCTGCTGGTGGCCTGCGCCAACATCGCCAACCTGCTACTGGCCCGCGGGCTGAAGAACCGGCAGCAGACGGCAGTCCGCGTGGCGCTGGGCGCATCGCGCGGGCGCCTGGTGAGGAATGCGCTGCTCGAAAGCGTCACACTATCGCTCGTCGGAGGCGCGGCCAGCGTTGCTGTAGCGTGGGCCGGGGCTCGGCTGATCCTTTATCTCGCTTTCCGCACCGCGAACCAAAGTACATGGATTCCAGTGCAGGCCTCGCCATCTGTTCTGGTTTTGCTTTTCGCGCTTGGAGTCTCGGTGCTCACGGGCGCGATCTTCGGAATGATGCCTGCGTGGATGACCTCGCAGGCCGAGCCGGTGGAGGCGCTGCGTGGCGCCAACCGTGAGGTAGCAGGCAGCGGTCATTGGGCGCAGAAGGCGCTGGTGATTGCGCAGGCGGCAGTATCGCTGGTGCTGCTAAGTGTGGCTGCGATGTTGGGAGGCAGCCTGCGGAATCTGGAGCACCAGAACTTCGGGTTCGATCCGGATGGCCGCTACCTAGTTTCCATTGGTTCGCCTATGCTGGCGAACTACAAGCAGGAGCAACTGGTCCCGCTTTATCGTCAGATTCAAGACCTGTTCAATGCCATTCCAGGAGTGCGCAGCGTCAGTGCCGCGACGTATGCGCCGATGAGCGGCAACCAAAACGGCCACGACATTCGGATTCAGGGCAAACCAGAGCCCGGCCCGAAGGACGATGTATCCGCCGACTGGACCCGCATAACCCCCGGGTTCTTCGAGACCATCGGCGCCTCAATGGTGGAGGGCCGCACCATCAACGAAGACGATAACGAGAATACGCGACGCGTGGCTGTCATCAACGAAGCCTTTGCCAAGGAGTTTTTTGGGAACCAGAATCCCATCGGCCGGCACTTCGGTCCCGGCCCCATGAGGAATGCGGGAACCTACGAGATCGTCGGTGTCGTCCAAAACATCCATTACGTGAGTTGGGGCTTCAGAGATCCAGCTCGGGCCATGTACTACATCCCTGAGGCGCAGACCGTCCATTTCGGTCAGTCGGATCTCTACAGTGAGGAGCTTTGGTCGCAGAACCTCTACAACATCGTGATCTGGGCGCCGGGTCATCCCGCGAACATTCTCATGCAAGTGAAGAAGGCGCTGGCCGAAGTCGATCCGAATCTGGTGATATATGACGTTCAGCCATATTGGCGAGTAATTCAGGGAACATTCGATCAGCAGAATATGATCGCCAGCCTTACCTGGCTGTTTGGTGCTGTTGGCCTGGTGCTGGCTGCGGTTGGCCTCTACGGCGTGACCGCCTATGGCGTGGAGCAACGCAGGAGTGAGATTGGCGTGCGCATGGCCCTGGGTGCCGATCGCGGCTCAGTGGTCGCTATGGTGCTGCGTGGAGCGTTCTGGCAGGTCGGCATCGGATTGGCGATCGGAATTCCAGCGGCGATTGCAGCGGGGTATCTCATGGCGAGCCAACTCTTCGGAGTGGCGCCGTGGAATCCGCTGCTGTTGGCAGGTGCGACTGTGCTTCTGGGATTGGCGGCGCTGATTGCTGCGGCGATCCCGGCGCGGAGGGCAGCTAGCACCAACCCTATGCAGGCGCTGCGCAGCGAATGATCCACGCGGGAGTAGTCCAGATCAACTGCCGGCAGAAAATGGCAATGAAGAGGTGTTTGGCGACAACCGACCGCGCAGTTCTAGGCATTCCCCGAACATGCCAAGTCAGTCTCATGCTAAGTCAGTCTCCGTCTCAATAGATGCATTGCCTTTCCTCAGGCCCGCAAAACAGGGAGATCTAGCTGCGGTTCCGGTTTCTCCACGCGGATACGGGCGAGGATTCGCAACGGCCATCATGAACTTAAACCTGGACTTCGACAAATGTGGTCATGAGCTGCACGCAGCGATCGCATCCTCCTCGGTTCCGAACACGGTAAAAAGGTCGTGGATACACATCAATTTGAAGGTCCTGGTGGCGAATGGTGATGGATTGACCAACTTTGCGTCCCCGCCAAGCTTCTTGGCCTGCACCAGAGCGTTCACCACGGCTCCGATCCCGGATGAGTCGATTACTGGCATGGCCTCGAGGTTCAGGATCAGGAAGTGATGTTCGCTTTCCAGAGCCTGCTGCACGGCTGCGTCGAAGTGATCGAGGGCTTCGCCAAGGACGAGCCGTCCCTTAACCCGCAATGTGCAGGTGTTTCCACTCTGCAGAACATCCAGCTGGTCCAAATGATTGCCTCCCCGGCCGCAGATCTACCGTTCGTCCCCAGAAAGTGTAGAGCCACTTCCTCGTCGTTGTACTGTCTTCTCAGGGCAGAATCCACTTTTCTGAAGAAAATCTCTTTAGACCTCCTAATATGTCCTGCACAGGGTCGGCGCTGCCGGACCTAGTCCGCCTCCGTTGAAGTGGTGAATGGCTGGGACAATTTATGTCCGATGACGCTGCTGCAAATCTTACGATCAATACCGTTGAAATCGCCGCACTGCTGCTGGCTGCCCCAGGGTCAGGTGCGCGAGCAGCATTGCTCGCTTCCGCGGTCGCAGAAGTGGTTCCGGACTCCGCCTGTGTGGTCTACCGGTTTAAGAACGAGGCGGAGGAGGCATCCTGGCTGGCTGTCGCTACTGCGGGAGAGGTCAGGGTCGTGCGGGATAGCTTGGGGCTGGATATGGGGCTCTTTAAGCCCCTTCTGTCGGGGGCGCAGGAATCTGTCATTTACAGCGGAAGCAACCTGCACCGAGAGGACTTCGCACACCTGCAGGTGGCCCGAAGCGTTGTCTCGATCGCGTACCTGCCTCTGTTTCACGAGGGACAGCTCGCGGGGGCAATTGAGCTACTCAGCTTCTCAGAAATCCTTTCGGCGTCTGATCTGGATGCCCTCCACCCTGCGCTCAGTCTCGGGGCTCCTGCCATCCTAGGTGCGGAGAATTTTGAAGAGCAGAACCGAAGGCTGCTCGATTCGGTCCGCCGGTTGACTCAACTGTACGATCTCGAGAAGTCGCTGAATGCGACACTCGAGCTTGATCGAGTCATCACACTGATTCCCCGCAAAGTTCTTCCCATTCTGAGCTGCGAGGCCGTCCATCTGTGGTTATTCGATGGGGCCATGCTGACACTGATGTCGACGAATGGAAGTGACGCGACTGTACGGATCGGTATGACCCAGGCTCCCGGTGAAGGTTATGTTGCGGATATGGCGGAAGAGGGCGTACCGCTCCTGATTGCGGACGCCGGGGATAATCGTCTGCGACTCCGGAATGCTGGTATTTCCACCCCCGTCTGGACTGCAATGCTGACACCGCTGATGCAGGACGAGTCCGAAGTAGGTGTTCTGGAGGCGGTAAACAAGAGCAATGGGGAAGCCTTCGATGAGGATGATGAATTCTTCCTGAGCTCGATCGCGGAAACTGTCAGCAGTGCACTGAAGAACGCCAGCCTCATGCATGCCGAGCGGAAGCTCGCGATCCTGGAAGCGCTGGTACGCGTCAGCTCCGAGATTACGTCTACCCTTCGCCTTGAGCGTTTGCTGCAGATCATTGTGAACAGCCCGCAAAATGTTCTGCCTTTCGAGCGCTGTGCGATTGCGTTGGATAACCGCGGCAAGCTGCAGTTGAAGGCGATCTCGGGAATGGCAAGCATCCCTATTGGAGATGCACAGGTTGAGCCTCTGCACGATCTGGTGCGCTGGCTTTCGTCTCAGACCGAGCTTCTGCACATCCGCAAGAAAGAAGACGCGGCTCCGGACGCCATTCCGGAGGAGGTGACGCGGCACTTCGATGTAACCGGCTACCGCGCTCTCTACGCCCTTCCGCTCACCGACGATCAGGGCCGGGTCGGCGTGCTGATGTATGAGAGCGGGGATCCTGATTTCCTGGAGCTACCGCACACGGAGATGATCAAGATCCTGGGCGGCCAGGCCACGGTGGCCATCCGCAATGCGCTGCTCTACCGCGAAATGCCATTGATCAGCCTGCTCGAGCCGCTGATGCAGAAGAAGCAGGCCTTGCTGCGGACGAGCAGGGGGCGCCGGTTGGGCCTCGGCATTGCGAGCATCACGGCAACGATCTTTCTGGTGTTCTGTCCATGGCCGATGCGGGTGACGGGCGAGGCTACCGTAGCGCCCCAGCACCTGGTGACGGTCGCGGTCCCGGTCGACGGCAACGTCCTGGCCGTCTTGGCGCAGGAGGGGCAGCAGGTGAAAGCCGGACAGATATTGGGTTCCATGAATGACCTGCAATGGCGTATGGACCTGACCTCCGCCGAAGCCCGTTACGAGGCCGCGTTGCTGACAATGGAGTCGGATCTCTCCGGCGGCGCCGCACAGGCAGGTGCGGATCGCGCACAGGTCGAGTATCTGAAAGCAGAAGAAAATCGCGCGCGCGCCCGCATTGAGAGCGCGGAACTGAAATCGCCGATCCAAGGCATCGTCATGACCCCTAACCTGCAGAATCTCGCAGGCGAACACCTCGATGCCGGCGCAACGTTCGCGCAAGTTCTCGATCTCTCGTCGGCGGTAGTCGACATCGCCATTCCGCAGAGCGAAGCTCTGTTGCTCAAATCTGGCCAGCATGCAGTGATCAAGCTGGATAGCTATCCGCAGGGCTCCTGGCGCGGGACGGTGGCTATCTTGAGCCCGCAAGCGCAATCCGGAGAGGGACAGCGGACGTTCGCCGCGCGAGTGCCGCTGTCCAATGCCGATGCGACGCTTCGTTCCGGAATGACCGGACGCGCCAAGATTTTCATTGGCTACCATCCTGCAGGGTACGTGCTGCTGCGTCGGCCTGCACTTTGGATGTGGCAACTACTCTGGAATTGGTTCGGATGGTGATGTCTATGAACGCTCATTCTTCACGGCTGGCCTTCGGGCACTTTGCCGTCTTCATCGTGATGTCACCGTGGATCGCTGGCTGCGATGCGCACCGCGCTGCGGAACCAGCAGCGATCTCTGCTGTGCCGGTACAGGCTGCGTCTGCTCCTCTATCGGCCAGCGTCAACCCGCCGGTGGATGCCAAGACGCTGGATCCCAACCATTTCACAACCATTGGGCCTCTGGTTGCCGAGCAGCAGTCAGACATCGCGGCACAGCGTGACGGCCGCGTAGTCCATATTGCCGTCGAGATCGGCGATCGGGTCAAACGCGGCCAGATCCTTGCATCCCTGGACGATCGGGCGTGGGTAACGGCCATCGACTTGCAGACCGCGCGCGTGGCATCGCTCCGCGCGCAGATCAACGAGTGGGAGGCCGAGCAGAAGATGGACGAAGCCGATCTGCGCCGCGCCGATCAGATGCGCACTTACAAGATCGTCAGCGAAGAAAACTGGGAGCACGTCAAATACAAGCTGGATGAAGTGACTGCCGAGATCGCTCGCTATCGAGCAGATGAGGAAGGCGCCGAAGCTGACCTGCGTAATGCAACGTTGCAGCTGGAACAATCGCATGTCGTTGCTCCGTTTTCGGGCATAGTCGGGCGCCGTTCGCTCCGCCTTGATCAGGAGGTGAAGAAGGGAGACGTGCTCTTCTGGGTCACCGCAGAGGCGCCGCTACGCGTGCTATTCACCGTGCCAGAATCAGCCATGGCATCCTGGTCGATAGGCGCGCCGCTGGAGTTGACCACGCAGGATTACCCAACGTTGCGGCAGCGCGCGCGCATCCTTCGGATGAGTCCCGTGGTGGATCCGGCGAGCGACAGCGTGCAGGTGGTGGGCGCTGTCGAGCATCCCTCTCCACTGTTGAAGCCGGGCATGTCCATGCAGGTGAGTCTCCCGGCAAAAGGTCTTCTTCCGCGATGAACCTGAGCGAAGCTCTCGATGCGGCACTGCCGGAGATTCCGAGAGGCCGGCTGACCAGAGTTCGGCCGCCCTGTATAGATCCGGCCCTGATCGTGCGCGAGGATACGCTGGATGGCGAAGTCATCGTCGGAGCGTTCCAACGCAGCAATGGAAACTACTTCCGCTTTTCTCCTCTGCAATGGCAGCTGGCATCTCTCTTCGATGGCGTGCGTACCTATGACGAAACCGCATCGCTGTTTAACGAGCAAACCGGCGCACAGCTCACGCCGGATGAGGCTCGGCTCTTTGCCCAGAACATGGATGAGGCGGATTTCTGGTATCAGTCGCCACAGGAAAAGAATATTGCGCTGCATGAAAAGTTGACCACCCAACGCCATCGCAGGGCGAAGCGTAAATCCAAGATCAACATGGCCCACATCAGCTTCTCGGCGTGGGATCCAGACCGCTACCTGACGTGGCTCGATGCGCGCGTCGGCACTTTTGTGTACAGCCGCTGGACGGTGCTGGCGGCGGTTCTCCTCTTCTTCTTCGAAAGCCTTATCTTCGTCGCCCAATGGCATGTCATCGGTCCGGACATTCCACTGTTTTACAACTTCACGCGCAAGAGCTTCTTCGATCTGCTCCAGTTCTGGTTGCTCTTCCTGTTTCTCGGGTTCTTCCACGAGACGGCACACGGACTCACCTGCAAGCACTACGGCGGCGAGGTGCACAGCATGGGCCTCATGCTCATTTACCTCACCCCCGCGTTTTTCGTTGACATCACCGAGACGTGGATCTCCGCAACCAAGCTGCAGCGGCTTGCGACCATCATTGCGGGGATATGGATCGAGATGATCTTCTGCGGGATCGCCATGGTCGTCTGGACCAACACCCAGCCCGGCCAATGGGCACATGACTTCAGCTACGAGATCATCCTGCTGACCGGGATTGCAGTGGTGGTGGTCAACCTCAATCCGCTCATCAAGCTGGACGGCTATTACTTTCTCACCGAAGTAATCGGCATTCCGGATCTCAAAGAACGGTCGACTGCCTTTCTTTCCGGATGGTTCCAGAGTCGCGTCCTGCGCTTGCCGGTTGACGTACCGGTAGTCTCGCGCCGCCGGGTCCCCCTGTTCGTGTTCTATGCGCTGATATCCGGCGCGTATAGCTATATCCTGCTGTGCTTTGTCATCCGCTTCACGTACAACATCGCGTCAAACTGGATGGCAGAGTTTGCGCTGCTTCCGGCAGGCGCTTTAGCCTTTGCTGTATTTCGATCTCGGCTGCGCTCCCTTGCGAGTGTCTGTGCCCGCTTCTGGCGGCAGACGGTCGCTGCCAAATTGCGCTTCAGGCCGTTTCCCATCCTGATGCTCGTCAGTTTAGCGATTCTCATCTTCGTGCCCATCTGGCGAGACCGCGAGAATGCGCTCTTCGTCGTCGAACCATCTCAATCCGCAACCCTGCATGCCGTCTCTGCGGGCTGGGTGGACGCAGTGTTTGTCCGCGAAGGTGAGCATGTGCATGCGGGGCAGCCGCTCCTCAAAGTGAACAGTCCCATCATCGACTCCGCAAGAGCTGGCGCGGCTGCTCAGTCTGACGCTGCTCGTTATGAAGCTTTCGACGCGGAAGTAGCTCGGCGGAGTATTGGCATCGCGGCTGCCGCTCAACACGAGGCGACACGATCTAAACATCTGGCTGCCTACATGCAGTCGCTGTTATTGCTTCGCGCTCCTGCAGATGGGACTGTCTTAACCTACGACCCAGGCGCGCTTCTTCATCAAAACGTGAGCAGCGGACAGTCTCTCCTATCGCTCGCAGTGGCCGGCCCTCAGATTGCACGGGTGTTCATACCCGCATCCGCTTTGGTTCACATTCCGCGAAAGGCAGAGGTCGCCTTCGCTCTACCTGGTAGTTTCTCTATCCTGCGTCTACCGCTTCCCCCGCTCCAGGGAGAGGCAGTCGTGCTGCCCCCGGGCTTGCAGGCTGCGCAGGATTACAAGGGAATCAAATCGCCGACCTTCTTCTACGCCCGGATCTTGCTGCCAGACCAAGAAGGCGACTTGCCGATTGGCATCTCTGGCGAAGCGAAGATCTTCGGCGCCAGGCGAAGCCTCTTCGATCGCTGCGCAACGGTGCTCTCAAATCTCTTCCGCGCCCACATTTGGTGACTGTGGCGGACACGGAAAGCGGTGGCCGCGACAGCCACCGCTTTTGCGCAGAATGCCTTCGCTAGCTCAGCTAGGAAATGGTCTTGCCAGCGATGGCGCGGCCTGCGACTACCTTGCCGGCGATCGCACGTCCGGCGACAACCTTACCAGCGATGGCGCGACCTGCGACTACCTTGCCGGCGATCGCACGTCCGGCAATCACCTTGGCGGGTACAGCGCGTCCCGCAACGATTCTGGCAGCAGCGAGGTTATCAGCGGCCACGCCGGAGACCTTAGGTGCGCCGGCTTTGGAGGACGTTGTCGGAGTTGCGGACTTGCTGACGATCGACTTTTTCATTACGGCCATGGTAGTAACCCTCGCGTTGAAATTTTGCCTGCCTGCCCTCTCTAATGCATTTCCCATGCCAAAGCGCGAAGAGATCTGCGCCGAGCAAATCTCCCTATTTTTCCAGCTTTTCGAACTAATCTCGCCGCCGCAGCCCAGGGGCATCGAGCAAAGGTTAAAAATAAACACCGGATGGGTGAGAAATTAACCCAATCTAGATCCTCTAGATCGAATACTTCCGGCAGAGATACTTCATCCGTTGTCCATCCAGATGAAGCAGCCGGGCTGCAGCGGACTTGCTGCCCTGGGTGCGTTTCAGCGCCGTGGTCAACAGTGCAATCTCCAAGCGCTCGATCTCCTCGTCAAAGTCGGTGCCACCTTCCGGCAATAGGATTTTCTCCTGGGCAGCCATACTCTGCGCCAGCAGATTCGAAGGCAAATGGCTCGCTCGGATCGTCTCTCCGCGCACTGTAATCACCAGCCGCTGGATGAGGTTCTCGAGCTCACGAACGTTGCCCGGCCAGCTGTGCTCTTCAAAGATCTGGAGCGCATCTGCCGCAAAATGCTTGATCGGCTGGCCATTTGCAAGGCAATGAATCTGGATGAAGTGCTCACAGAGCAGCGGGATGTCTCCTGTCCGCTCTCGCAGCGGGGGGAGTTGAATCGGAATCACGTGAATCCGGTAGTAGAGGTCTTCGCGGAAACGCCCGATACGGATCATCTCCTCCAACGGTTCGTTCGTCGCGCAGATCAGCCGGAAGTCAATCTTCCGCAGCAGGCGCCCACCCAGCCGCTGCACTTGGCGGTCTTCGAGGACACGTAGCAATTTCGTCTGCAGCGGCAACGTCAGGGTCGCGATCTCATCCAGGAAAATGGTGCCGGTATCTGCCAGCTCGATCTGTCCTGGGCGAGCCTCTATGGCCCCTGTGAACGCACCCTTCTCACTGCCGAACAGCTCTGATTCGATCAGATTCTCTGGCAGCGCGGCGCAGTTCAGCCGGATGTAGGGCTTCTTTGCCCTGCGGCTCAGAGCAACAAGCGCACGGGCGACCAGTTCTTTGCCGGTGCCGCTCTCCCCACGAACAAGAACATTGATACTGCTATCGGCAACCTGTTGAATGGCGTCGTAGACCATTCGCATGGGTTCACTGGCGCCGATGAAATCCTGAAAACGGCTGGTGTCCATTCACCCTCTATTCCAGGTGGCATTCTCCGACGCTCCACCGACACTCACCAGCGCCAGGAGCCTCGTGTCCCAGCAAATGTATCTCGCTAGAGAATGACTGGATTATGACACGTACTTGTCCGCGAGCCCGTCGGGCGATGCCCCACGTGACGGACAAGGAATTGCCATTAGATGCAGAAGCCGTGCGGGGACAAAGTGCTGAGCTACGAGTGTCCATCTAGCTACTCCGAGCGGGGTTTCGAACCCCGTCCTCCACTTTCGAGCATCGGGTTTGCACCTAAAACTTTGCAAGGCAAGCGAGACGTCGAACCTGCGGTCCATTTCCACTCAAAAAAGGAACTGCCGCTGTTGCGTTCAGAGAATTGGGGAACACATGCGGGACGGTCGCGGGGAAGGTGATTCTCTGATTGCTCGAAGAATCGTGGTTTTCCGGCCAAATGCGGGCTATTGGCGGATGGTAAATAGCAGACTCTAAAGGAGATAGACTCTGTGGCGGTGGATAGAGTCCAGAGCGATCTCCGGTCAATTCCCGTTAACAGGGAATAATACAGAGAAATTTACGGCTTTCACGCCATAGCCGCCACAGCCAAATCCTCTATCCCACTGGATATGCGAGGCTTATGGCAGCGTTGTCCGATTTTGGGGCCCTCCAGAACAGGGAATTATTGATTAGCTATCAGGGAATGATCATTGAATGATCATTCCCTGAAGGGCGCAAGGCCCACATCCCGTCGGACCGAGTCGTTACGGTATCGCTAATTCGTGCCGTCCAGTCGATTACTTACGAGAAGGGCGTTTGTGAGGACTCACCTTGCCAGCTCGCGAAAAGACGAGAGCGCGCCTATTACAGTCATCGCACTTTCACCACCTGTGCCGTTTCATCTCTTGGGAAAGTGAAGAGCTGGAGTTGTGGATCCATTGGTCTTCCAAGCCGACATCAACGCGCTCCTCGTGTTTCTCAGTGAGGCCCGAAAAGCAGTCTAGTCAGCGACAGATTCCGACATGCTCCTTCCTTCTTGTACCCCCCAAAAGCGAGCCGGCCGTATTTGGCCGGCTCGCTTGGTTTGTCCGGAAGATCTTAGAAAATAATCTTCGCAGCGAGTTGAGTGTTGTACGGCTCGCCGGAACCGATGCCGGGCGCGCCGTACTCGCCGCCGATGGTCTGGGTGCTTGTGCCAAAAGAAGTACCAGCGCCAAGGTTGGCATTCGGCTGTGCCAGGTTTGTGCGGTTCAAGACATTGAACATCTCTACGCGGAACTGTGCCGTCACTCGTTCCTTGTAGAGGGGTGTGTTCTTGATAAGCGACAGATCGACATCTCCGAAGCCGGGTCCGATGACCTGGTTGCGGCCCAGATTGCCGTAGCTGGCAGCCGCCGGCACGGCAAAGCTATTCTGGTTGAGATATTGCGCATAAGAGTGCTGCTGCACTGACTCGTTGCCGGTGAGCGCTGGCCCTGTGATATTGGCGCGGTCCTCGCCCTCGGCGGTACCGCTGTTGTCCTGGCCGGTGAGCACGTTGATCGGTTGGCCATTCTGGAACTTGAGGATGCCGTTGACTCCCCAGCCATGCGTCAGCGCTTTCGGCCCATACGCGAGGGTCGGAATCTCGTAATTCAGATATGCGGAGAAGTGGTTGCGAATGTCGTTGTTCGCATTGCCCCAGTCACCGGCCAGATTGGTCGAGTCTTGCGGAATGGTGTTGAACACGCTGGAATCGTCCAGATTGTGACTCCAGGCGTAAGCGAATTGGCTGGTAAGCCCATGCCAGGAACTGCTGCGCAGCGTCACCTGTAGCGCGTTGTAGCTCGATGAAGCCGCGGAGTTGATCTGGTTGATGATGCCCAGGTTGGGAAATTTGGAGAAATAGGGCCGCGTGGACTGCTGGTAGGGGAACGTGCTGCCATTTGGTCCGACGACGGTCGCGGGGTTCTGATCACCGCCCAGGGCATTCTGGTTTATGTCCTGCAGGACGAGGTTGTGGCGGCTGACTGTGCCCGCGTAGCCGATGTTCAGGATCCACGCGTTGCCCAGGCTTCGCTCGACATTTAAGCCGAAGAGTTCGGCGTAGGGCGTCTTGAAGTTACGACTGGCCGAGTAGATCGAGACTATGTTGTTGCCCGTGAGCTCTCCCTGGCTCGCTTGGAAAATAGGCGTGGCCTGGTTGTAGGTCCAGATGGGTTTTGCAGTCGGCGTGTTGAGAACGATGGATTGGTTAGGCTGGCTGCCGACCGGGTTGTTGTTGGCGCCGCCGGAGCCCTGGTTGGGGATACCGATATTGCCAAAGAATGCCTGGCCGGCGGGCTGGTCAAAGTAGAGCCCATAGTTCGCACGGACGACCGTGCCGCTATTGAGCTGGTAGGCGACTCCAAAACGCGGCGAGAAGTTGAGCTTGTTGCTGTTGTAGATGTAGTCCGGTGTGCCGGAGCCCGCGCCCGCTACCACCAGACCGGTGGCGCTGTCGGGGTCGAAGATGGAAAGGTTCGGATCGTTGGTGTAGAAGGGCTGCTGGTAGTCGTAACGTAGGCCGAGGTTGACGTTCAGCTTCGGGGTCACCTGCCAGGAGTCTTCCGCAAAAACCGCTCCGGTGTGGGTATAGATGAAGCGTTCCTGGGTACCGAGCGTGATGGTGGACGTATATGCGTAGCCGGCAAGAAAATCTGACAGGGTCAGGATGTTGGAATCGGTGACAGAAGTGTCGTTTGCCCAAGGCCCGAGGGGGGCTGGACCGGTACCGAAGTTGAAGGCGCCGCGGCCGCCCCAGTTGTAGTAGAGATCGATGTAGGCGCGGCGATACTCAACACCGAAGCGCAGCTGGTGCTTTCCTACCGTCCACGAGAGTGTATCCGCGATCTGACCGGAGATATCGTTGCGGCCCGAGGTTGGTGTTACGCCGATCGAGTCAAAGCCGTTGATTTGAATTTGCGGAGAGCCGGACAGCGTAGCGCCTGTGTTGAGGCCGGCCAGTGTCAGGGGATTCTGGGTGTGCACCGCATCGGAAAAGCCCTGCGTAAAGAAGTTGGCGCCAGCGGCAAGCTGGTTGGTCAGGGTTGGGCGAAGGCTGTAATTCCAGACCACATTGTAATTCTGGATGTGCGAGGGAACGGTCTGGAAGTACTCCGGCAGGTAGGAGCAGACAAATACGCAGCTCGGAGCCACGGCGTAGCCTTGCCCGAAGTACCAGATAGCAGAAAGGTGACTGCGGTCGCTGAAGTTATGGTCGAGATGGACCACGGCGTTGTGGCTATAGCCGCTCTGTGGCGCGGTGCTGGAGTAGTTGAACGGGGTTCCGGGCAAATTGGCAATGACCGACGGGTCCCACAGCGTGCTGAGAATGTTTTGCGAGACCTGGCTGGGTTGGACACCGTATTTGCTCAGCTCTGCGAGCGCCAGCTGCTGGTATGCCGGCGAGGGCTCGGTGACGTTATTGGGCTCTCCGATGACGAACTTCTGCTCTTCGAAAAGGAGGAAGAGGAAGGTGTGGTCGCGCCAGATGGGGCCGCCGATCGAAGCGCCATAGTTCTGGTTGCGCAGCGGCGACGCCGGAGTTCCGGGGGTAAAAAACGGCGAGGCTACAGCCAGCGCCTCGTTGCGATTGTAGTAGTAAGCATCGCCGTGGAACTGGTTGGTGCCGGACTTGGTGGTGACGTTCAAGTTTCCGCCTGGGCTGCGGCCTGTTTCGCTGTTGCCTGTCGTCTGCAGAGAGTACTCGTCAAGCGCGTCGATGGGATAGACAACGCCGGCGATACCACTGATGCCGCCCTGGTTGACCGCAACTGCGTTTAAGTACAGGTCGTTGTTGTCCGTGCCGTTGATTGTGTAATTGATCTGGTTGCTGCGCGTGCCGTTTACGGAGCCTGAGTTGTTATAACCGGCAAAGGACACTGAGGTTCCGAGAAGCTGCGTAAAGTCGCGGCCGTTGAGCGGCGTATTTTGCAGCGATTTACCTTCCAGTGTGGTGGTTTGCGTGGTGGTGGTCGTGTCGAGCGAAAGACTATTGGCGGAAACTTCGATCGTCGAGGCTTGTTGCGCAACGTTCAGCTTGACCGGCAGCGTATAAACCTTGCCTGCGAGCGCCTGCACACCGGTGACATCGGTAGCCTGGAAGCCTGCGGCGTCCACATGGATCGTATAGGTGCTCAGTGGGAGATCGCTAAACGAGAATTCACCCGCGCCGGACGAAACGGTTTCGCGGACAACCCTCGTATTCAAATCCGTGGCCCTCACCTTGGCGCCGGAAACAGCCGCTCCCGAGGGATCGGTGATGGTGCCGTTAATGGTTCCACGGAAGGTCTGGGACAGGGATAGTGGGGAAAGAATTGTGAATAGCGACAACAACATGAAGAATGTCCGCCGCCGCAATGCGTTTGTGAACATAAACGACCTCCTTAGAAGTGAATCAAATGACGTGATCTACAGCATGGACCGGACAAAACCAGGTCAATGTCATGCTGAACGGGGCAACGAAATGGCGCGAACAAACGCACATTCGTTCAGAATTCTGATGATTGAAGGCGCCGCACGCGGGGTGACGGCAAAAGATCAGGCGCGCAGAAGTCTGCGGAAGCAACAACAGCACGAAATTGCGAGCTCAATTAACATCGGCGCGTGACAGATGAACAGTATAGTACCAGGACGATCAAGCGGTACATTTGCCTATCGTGTCTCCTGAATTGGACGATCAGACCAGCCTCGGTCAGCAGACCCCGAGACAACTGTCCAACTCAGTGAAGGATGTGGAACGCGCTGTGGTGATGCAGAACTCGAATAGCTAAATCGGACAGTTCATCAACGGGTCTCTCAATCAAGAAGGGGCACACTGTATAGGTGCCAGAATATTTTCCTTCTATTCTCGGAGCGGTGAATCGCCGTGAATCTGCTATAAGCTACCGGCCATCACACCACGACTGCCACTGAAATCCGTGATGCGCCGCTGGTACGAGATAGCCGAAGCATTGAGCGAACCAAGCCGAAATCGAAGACCCCAGCTCGAATCGTTATCAGTTCTTGAACTTTGTTGGCATGGCCGGACGAATAGCGCCGCCAATTTTCTGATTGATACACACGGCGACGTGCATATCGAGCCTTATCAGAGCCAGCCCCAAAACACCATCACTCCCCGCTAAACCATGTGCCTCAGCCACTGCAAACGCCCTGTCCTAGCGAGGGCGGGTTCTGTAGCTTGGGGGTGTCGACGAGGCTGAACGATTTTTCTCGCTAGCTTCTCCTTTGCTGGTCCCCCCAACGGCTACAGGTAATCCTGAACAGATGGCCTGCTTTACACTCGCTTCTCAAACTACTGAGCCGGGTCAATATGGCGAGAATCGGACGGTTACAGTCAGGTGACTGGCAACAACTCCGCCTTCGCTTCAGTGCGGACTCCAGATGTCTGCTTCCGGTACTCGTAACGCCCCTGAAAGACCTGGTTCGCGTTCACTCCATGCTCGCGCGCAAGACGCCCAATCGAAGCTCAAGGCACAAGCGTAACCTCCACGATCCGCCGCTTCTCCTCACCTGATCCACGCTGACGCTTCACCACCGGCTGAGCTACTCCGCCCTCAATCGTTCACCACAACAGCTTCTGCCCAATGCCGCTTCATCGTCTAGATGGTGAGAACCGGACGCTTACTTTTCAGAATGCCTTGCCCCATGCGATTCCATGCAGGCTAATGGCCCTGAGGACTCGGCCGTCTGTGATAGCCGCCGCTGCCATCCAGCTGTCTATAGCGCTCTTCTTGGTAAGCGCGTGGAGTGGACCGGTGCTAAGGACATGCGCGGTATTTCTCCCTTCGGAACGGCAAACGGAATTGTGATCTTGAACAAAGTTCCGGTCTTGCATCTCTCATCGAGGTAGATCTCACCGCCATGGTCTTCGACAACTTTTTTCGCGATCGCGAGGCCAAGTCCATTCCCACGGGCCTTTCCATAGCTGACGAAAGGCATAAAAACGGACGGCCGAATCGTTGCGGGGATGCCAGGTCCGTCATCCCAGACACCGATTTGCAAGCAGGCTCTATTGCCAATGGTGTTTATGATGATCTGCCCAGATTCTGCCGAAACTGCCTCGCAGGAATTTAGGATCAGGTTCGCGACCGCCCATTCAAAGCGGCTGGGATCGAACCACCCTGTGGCCAAGCCCTCATGATGATGTGTGATGGTGATTCCTCGAAACTCCTGTCGCACACTCGTCATGCGGATCGCGCGCTCTACTGTGTCAACGATATTTCGGACTCCGGGCCTAAGCGTATCGATACCCTTGGAGCATTCCAACAGCGAAGAGACCATCTCATTCATCCGGTCGATCGCCGAACGGATTTCCCCGTAGAAGTCATTCCTTTCGATCTCGCTTAAGCCCGACTGAGTGAGAAATTCTGCATTTGCAAGAATGGCGGCGAGAGGTAGACGAAGATCGTGGGACATAATGGCGACGATACTGCTTAAGACAGAGAGTGGCTGCCGGACTGGAACATGCCGCTGCTTGCCCTGAAAAGATCCAGCCAGTGTGAACGGCTCTCCAGACACAGCTTGCTCAGACATTGAAACCCTTTCCCCGCGTGCAAGAACCAGAAACTCAGAGAGGTTTTCAGTCTTGGACACGCGCTCCTTCGTGATCCCGGCTTCGGATACTGCTGCCCCTGATTTCTTGGCCATATACGGACACCGCCGTTGCGCGGTTCTTTCAGGATCGCGATCTTCCCGCCTCGGCGAATGAAATGGCCTCATGTCTGCTTAGACATACAGGTGTTTCTGGTGAGCGCAAGATGTATGCCGCCCGGCCTCCTCCAATGCAGAGTTGGGTTGTCTAAAGTGTTCGGTCTGAGTAGGGCGGAGCACGTCGCGAACTGCCTTCCTAGCTCTGGCTAACCGGGACATGACAGTTCCAATTGGAATCTCGAGTATTTCCGCGATCTCTCTATAGGTGAGACCTTCCACATCACACAATAGAATCACTTCGCGGTAGGAGAACGGCAGTTGCTCAATTGCGTCTCGCATCGCAGCGATGTTGGACTTCTGGATCAGCAGCGACTCGGGAGAGGCGCAATCTGTGTGCAACAGGGGGAGCTCCTCTTCCCAGTACAATTCGACGGTCATTCTTCGCTCCAGAGTTGAGCGTGACGTCAGGAAAGTGTTCCTTAGAATTCGAAATATCCAGGCCCGGAAGTTAGTGCCGGCGTGAAACGAACGGAAATTCTGAAAAGCCTTTAGATACGTCTCTTGTACGAGATCCTCGGCATCGTTGTCGTTTTGCAGCAGCCAGCGCGCCAAGTTGTAGGCAGAATTCACAAGAGGCATCGCCAGGTCTTCAAACTCTGCAGCCGTCTGATTCTCCGAGGATGTTGGGGTCCCTCTGGCAAACATCTTCATGCGGCCGAAACTGATTTGTCTCATTTGACGCTCCCGCCTCATGGTGAGGCCGCTGAGACAAGCAATCTGAGGCGCAACACCTCCGGTGGTCAATCTACATACCCTGTTTTTCGCCTATCCGCATCCTATCCTCATAAGTGGCTAATTCTTTATAGAGTTAGGTAGCTGCATATCCGCCTGAGCTTCGCTCGCCGCGCTAAATGCTAAACTTCGCGAAAGGTCCGGGTATGCAATGGAGCCACGGCAGCGCACGTCCGGAGCGAGGTTTGGCACCTTTGAGGTTTGGTTCGATTCCGGCGAGTTGCGCAGCGCGGGTCTGAAGATCAGAGTTCAGCAGCAACCGTTGAAAGTGCTCCAGATCCTGTTGGAAAGTCCGGGGAAGGTCGTTAGCAGGGAGGATCTGCGCAACCGGCTGTGGGCCAACGAGAGTTTTGGCGACTTCGATCAAGCCGTCAACATCGCGATTGGCAAGCTCCGCAGCGCACTGGGAGATTCAGCGGAGAGTCCCCGTTATATCGAGACTCTTCCAAAACATGGCTACCGGTTTATCGCTGAGGTGTTGATTGTCGATTCTGACGGTCGGTCAGGCAGGCAGGCATCTGGCTCCCCGACATCCTCCGCTCGAACATCTGCGTCCGGCGACTTAAATCTGGCGCAGGCAGATGTGACGGTCAAAGTCGCGACGGTGACCGATGCCCCTACTGAGCGACGGTGGACAGCACGTCGGATCGCATTTGCAACGGCGCTGAGTCTGGGGCTGTCGATTCTGGCCGTATTGCTAATTGTCCACTGGCTTCGACGGCCCGCCGGGATCCGTTCACTCGCCGTACTTCCCCTAGATAATTTTTCCGATGACGCATCGCAGAATTACTTTGCCGATGGTATGACCGACGAGTTGATTACGGACCTGGCACAGATCAGGGCGCTCCGCGTGGTCTCCCGAACCTCCGTGATGACGTACAAGGGAACGCGCAAATCCCTCGCGGAGATCGCGAGGGAGTTGAAGGTGGACGCTGTCGTGGAGGGCTCGGTCGTACGCTCCGGCGATCAGGTGCGGATCACGGCGCAATTGATCCAGGTGCCCGCGGACAAGCACCTTTGGGCGGAAAGTTACCAGGGGAATGTGCGCGATACGTTGGCTCTCCAGAATCAGGTAGCCCGCGCCATTGCCGAAGAAATCCGGATCGAAGTCACTCCGCAAGAACAGGCGGCCCTCAAGAGCGCAAAAACGATCGAGCCGGAGGCCTACGAGGCGTATCTCAAAGGGCGTTACTTGTGGAACAGACGGACAGCCGACGGACTGAAGAAGGCCGTTGACTACTTCAACCAGGCGATTGCGAAGGATCCAAACTACGCACCGGCTTATAGCGGGTTGGCAGACACGTACGCTCTTTTGGGAGACTGGCAATATGCCGTGATGCCGGCCAAAGAAGCAATGCCCAGAGCTTTAGCAGCCGCGAGAAAAGCCGTGCAACTGGACGACAGCCTGGGCGAAGCACACGCTTCGCTGGCCTTTTGCCTGGAGGGATTCGATTGGGATTTCAAGGCTGCCGACAGGGAATTCCGTCGAGCCGTAGAGCTCAATCCCGGGTATGCAACTGCTCACCATTGGTATGCCTGGCATCTGAGTCTGATCGGGCGCAACGGAGAAGCTATCGCGGAAATGAAAAAGGCTGTAGATCTGGATCCCGTTTCCCCGATACTAAATGCTGATTTCGCAGAGCTTCTTCTTATCGCTCGTCTTCCAGAAGAATCGATAGAGCAAAGCCGCAAAACGATCGAGATGAACCCCGGCTTTGCCTTTGCGCACAATCAATTGGCTCAGGCGTATATCCAAAAAAATCAATTTAGCGATGCGATCGCGGAACTCAATGAAGCGATCCGGCCAGCCGGCGACAGCCCAATATTTGTGGCCAATCTAGCTCGTGCCTACGCAGGATCGAACAGGAAGGCAGAAGCGGGAGAATTATTGAACAATCTGAAGAGGCAGTCGACGCCTCAGACTACTCTTGTCGCAGAAATTGCCATGATCTACACAGCGTTGGGTGACAAGGATGAAGCCATAACATGGCTGGAAAACGGCTATCGGGAGCGGTTCAACCCAGGGGTCCTCGAACGCCCATGTTTTGACCCGCTCCGCTCCGATCCGCGTTTTCAGAATCTCGCGCGCCGCATCGGCCTACCTTCGCGATCGATAACTCCAACTTGATTTCGAAGTAACGAGCTCCTCCGGATCCGGCTCCTTCGAGCCACAGCCCAAATAACGCGACGGGAGCGCAAGTTGCGCTCTACCGCTTAGATCAAGCGGCCTGAGCCGCGCGATCTGGATTTGGAAACGCCGCGCGATTGCGGCTTCATACGCCTCCAGGTCCTTAAGCGGCACGCCGCCGTCGAGGGTTAGCAGATTTCAGGGGGATCCGCGCAATCGCGCTCGAGCGATGTAACAGCACGAACACATCGTTCGTCGTGTCCTGCAGCCGAGTTCTTGGTGTGTGAAATTTGCGTGTCGCCTTCGCCACCAGCAGGCAAAGCTGATACCGGTTTGGGGTGTGGGAATATGCCCCGAAGACTAAATCAGAACGCATACCGCTTCCTCCTGGAGGCATTTGACACCTCCGTCTCAAGGAAGAGAACTGAGGCGTTGTGGTTTTATTCCATGAGACTCAATCCGTTTGCCGGAAGGCCGCTGGCAATTTGATAGCACCACTTCTGGTCAAAATCGGGATTTCGTTGCAGACGACGAACACCATGAGGTGTTATCGATGTCAGAACGCAGTCGCGGCCGAAGTCCCAGAAACCCTTTAAAGTGCAAAGCAACCTGTGAGATTCCAGGAGAAGATGAGACTGGTTTCCCCGGAAATACCAGAACTTGATGCGACTATGTGTCAGAACCTAATCGGGTAAGCCCGGCGCCGGTGCAATCAAGTCTTGAAGCAAAGGAGATGAGCCGGCAGGTGCCGGCCCATCTCAGTAAGACCTATCTAGTCGGCAGCCAAACCATTGGTTCCGGACATCGCAGGAAGCCCAGAGATGCTGTCGATCTCCTTCAGCGTCCCATCGGAGTTGATCGTCCAGACTCGAATCGTCCCTGTATTCGAGTTTTGGGTGTATACGAAATTACTATCTGCGCTGACTGCGATATCTACATTGTGACTACCGGCCGGATTAGCAGCCACAAGAGCGCCCCCGATCGGCGTCAAGGTGCCATTCTGGGCCACATTGAAGCCAGAAATATTATCGGAACCAGAATTGGACGTATATACAAACTTGCCATTTGGCGTAATGGCCAGCCAGCAGTTGGCCGCGCCCTCGGTCGGAACGGCAGAACTGATCGGACTAACGGTTGCGTTGCTGTTGACGGTGAACGATGAGATTGTGGAACCATCTGCCACGCCTGACGGCCCAGTCTCCGACACTAGGAGCTCACCACCTCGCGAAAAAATCGCCGAGAACCCTCCGGGATTGGCGTCGGCCGTTGAGGTAATCGGCGAAAGCGTGCCGTTGGGAAGAATGTGGAATATGTCGATGGTACCTGCAAGGCGCTCAACCACAGCGAGGAGCTGCCCGTCCGGGCTAACTGCGATCGATGCGCCTTCCAGGCCGGTGGCGGAAAGCAGGGTCGTAGAGTTCGGAACCTTCTTCAAATGACCGTCTCCGCTGACGGAAAAGACTGCGACGCCGCCGAAGCCCCCCTGATTCAGGACATAGACGAATTGCCCGCGCTGCGCCACGGACACTGGCTCAGCACCATCAGTCGGCTGCTGATCTGCCCATAGCAAGCGGTCTCCTTCGATTCGGAAGCTGGAGACCGTCCCGCTACCGGCATTTACCGCAAAAAGAAGAGAGTGATCCTGACTAATAGTGAGCGATCCTTGAGATTCCAAAGGATCTGTGATGCCGCCGCTGCCTCGTCCGCCGGTCGCAAAGCTGCCGGTGGAATGAAAGGTTCCGTCGTGGCCCAGAGCAAATGCGAAAACTTCGTTCTTGCTTGCATCGTTTGTCATTGCATAGACACGCTCTGTGGGTAGCGCAGCTGGCCGTTCGGAGGCGTACAGGGCTGGAATGAGTATGCTCATTGCCAGCAAAAGGGACGTGTTACGAACACCGATGTTCATCCAATAGCTCCTTCTCAAATGTGCGTTCGCGCGACGATTACAGAACGTCGATCTCTCGTTGAGCGCGCCCGTTTGAGTGCGAGCGAGTTCGAATGTTACACAGTGTCCGCTTTTATTCACATGTTTTTATCAAATTAGGTCACCGAGGCTGTTCAGTCCGTGATCGCTCGATCTTGTTCCTGCCAAAATATTTTGCTTCGCAGTGGGAATAATCCTCACACCACTCAGTTTGCATATGCACAGGACTTCTGACTTTCAAGCCGTAGGTCTCGATCGTTTCCGTCACGACTTTGAGGATTCGAGACCGATCAGTCGACCTGCGCTTAAGCGCAAGCATAAGTAACTGGTTCTTTCTTGGAGGCACGCACATGCTCATCCCCAATGGGAGGAAGCTTCTTCTCTCTTCTTGCGTCGTCGGGCTAGTGGCCGCGTTGGGTACCGATTGGGAACCGGAGAAATCTAAGGGGACGAAGGAGGACTGTATAAAGGTTCCGTCTCCGTTGCCGAACAGAATCAGGAGTAAGTTGCATGGTTGGTCATCGAGGCTGGCGCAGGTCTCGACTAGATCCAGCTTGCCGTCTCCGTTGAAGTCCCCTACAGCGATGGAATTGGACGTACTCGTACCGTTGCCGATCCCAAAAACTCGCATTCGCGTTGGTGAAGGTTCCATCTCCTTTGCCCAAAAACACTTCACTATTGCCCTCATCCAAGACAGGCGCCACGGCCAGATCGGGAATGTCATCTCCGTTGAAATCTCCCACCGCAATAGCGCCCGGCAAGTCAGACATAGGATTGAGCGCTGCTGTGAATGTGCCGTCCCCGTTGCCCAGGAGCACGGAGATGGTGTCGTTTCCGAGTATGACCAGGTCCGGGATTCCGTCGCGATTGAAGTCAGCGGTCAAGGCAGTGTTACCACTGTTTTGTGAGGAGACAGGTAAAAGTGAGGAACCCGCGAAGCCGGCGCCCGTTTCACTCGCCAACGCCGCCGTCCCCAGCACTGCGTTCCCCTTGCTTGCATCCACAAACGACATCATGCCCGTCGGCAAAGTATTTCCATTGCCCGGCACTCTCGCCGTTAGAGAGAAGATGTTTGGGATCCCACCGGCTTCGAGATACGTCGTTGTGGCCAGTTGCCCAGTCCCTTGCGAGGCCGTCACTGTGAGCGACGATGCAGTCGAAGCACTGGGCCCAAGGCCGGCCGGCTCGGCAAGAACCGCCTTGTAGCTGTGAGTCCCAACCCCAGGACGGAATTTCAGCGTCGCCGTCCCGTTGGCGGTCAACTGCGCCGTGCCCAACAGATGGATGTCGGTGCATAACTTGGCCGTCGCATCGCAGAAGTTGACCTAGCCCGGCGTAACCGGCGTGCCACCAGCCGTGACAGTTGCCGTCAGAGTGACCACGCTTCCAGGTGCAACTGTCGTCACCGCGTTACCGCTGGAGGTGACGGACAGTGTTGTGATCGGAGGAGCGGGCGCTGCCCACGCAGGTAGCAGTCCAACACCCTGGCCGAAAGAGACTACCGCAATGAAACACCACAAAGGGCGCAGAAGGGACAGCAGCTCCCCGCCTCGAATCAACGTTCGCTGAAAACGCACGGATGCTCTCTCTCTTGAACCAGACAGATGTCGATGTATTCGTTAACTGACCTTGCGCAGATTTATTCCGGGCATTCCTGCTGATTTTTCAGGAGTGTGCGCAAGAATTCGCGGAATCCGAGCCTGGAAGCTCCGAACAATGCAAATCCACATGAACCAGGCCGCTGCTGCGGCTTCGTTCATATCGGCCAGTGTTCAAGAATGTCGCCAAGGCTGGAATCTCAACTGTCGACAACAGGCCAACGCGTTCATCGAGGGGGCATTGGGTTCGTATTTCGGAAAGGTTTGCCGGCAGCTCGGAGGTTGCAACAGCGATGAGTAGGGTCTGAGCAATGAGTTTCGTAACATGCTCGTTCCTCCTCCTGCACACCTTCCCTCTCAAGTACAGAGAAGGGCGTTTCTCGTTACCAATCCATTCGAAGCCCCAAACCGAGGCTGGTCGGCATTTTCGATTGGCCTTGGCCCGGTCGGCGAGGCTGATGAGCGTCCGGCTGGCTGATCCAGTCAAAGATCGAGGCCCGACCGGGAATTGATATCCAGCTCAAGATATCTGTGATCTCTTCCTTGGGACTCGGCTATTCCGATCTCCGCTGCCCAAGGGCATGCGCAGCGCACGGCATCCAAATACACTTGATAGCAGCCGACTTGCTCAACGGCGAAGATTCATCCACGTAAGCGGATGGAATCAAGGGCGCATGACATGCGAGTCTCACTACATCATCGAACCGAGTATCTCTACGAAAGGGCTATATCCTTGGGCCCGCACGTTATTCGGTTGCGGCCCACCCCCCACTGTAAAACGCCGATCCTCGAATACTCGCTCGACATCGTTCCTAGCGATCATATCGTCAACTGGCAGCTCGATCCGCACGCGAATCACATCGCACGAGTTCTCTTTACGAGAAAGGCGCCTGACTTTGTTGTGGATGTGAATCTGGTGGCCGACTTGACTCCCATAAACCCATTTGCATTCTTCCTGGAGCCTGAAGTCGAATCGTACCCGTTTCGTTATTCGCCTGATCTGGCGAAGGACCTCGAACCTTATCTTTCAGTAGACTCAACCGGACCACTTCTGGAAGAGTATGTCGATAGTCTTTCAAATGGGACGCACAGGACGGTCGCCTTTCTCGTCAGGCTGAATCGGATGGTGCGGGACTCGATCGGCTACGAAATCCGCCTGGAACATGGTGTCCAGAGTAGCGAAGAGACCCTTCAAAAGGGCACTGGCTCCTGCCGCGATTCTGCGTGGCTGCTGGTGCAAGCGTTTAGAAAACTTGGCATTGCTGCACGATTCGTCTCGGGATATTTGATACAGCTGGCTTCTGCCGAAGGAACTCTGGAAGCAGATCAATCCGAGAAGGGAAGTCGTCGAAGCGTCGACTCCGCGGACTTACATGCCTGGGCGGAGGTGTTTTTGCCTGGTGCAGGCTGGATTGGCCTGGACCCGACGTCGGGCTATTTGACCGGAGAGGGTCACATCCCCCTTGTGTGTACACCGACCCCATGGCAGGCAGCACCAATCGAGGGAACCGCTGAGACCGCGGTCAGCAGTTTCAGCCACAGCTTATCGGTACGACGTTTGAGCCGGATGCCATCGTTTTCCAAACCTTACAGCGACGAAGAGTGGACTCAGGTGCAGAAACTCGCCAAAGCCATCGACGAAGACCTCGACGCTCAGGATGTCCGCTTAACAATGGGAGGCGAGCCTACTTTTGTCGGCCTCGACGAACCAGAGAGTTCGCAGTGGAATATTGAGGCTCTCGGGCCAAGGAAGAGGGCCTGTGGTCTGGATCTCATTCGAGCTATCCGGGAAAAGTCGCCGCCTGGAGCTTTGCTTCAGTTTGGGCAAGGAAAATGGTATCCCGGAGAACCGTTGCCACGCTGGGCTTTTCACTGCATCTCGCGGTCCGACGGGGTGCCTGTGTGGGAAAACGTCAGTCTGATCGCGCTTGATCATGCGACGTCGAGTTTGGACGAGTCAGACGCCTTCTCCTTCATACGATCGCTGACGCGTCGATTAGAAGTGAGTTCGGAAAATATCCTGGCTGCTTATGAGCCTGGAGTCGGCTCAGATGATCTATTCACAGACGTCGCAGGCTATGTGTTGCCGCTCCGACGTCGGCAGATTGCTGGCCGTCTTTTCTGGTCAAGTCAGTTATGGTTTTCGCGCCCGGAGCGGTTCGCGCTTTCGCGGGGCGATTCCGCTATCGGTTACCGCATCCCTACTGAACTCATGCCTTTTGTCGCCCCGGATGAGCTCGATTACGACTATGAAGATCTCAAAGACGAAGTGGGCGAGAAACGGCCGAAGCTGCCGGAGCGATCGACGCGACGCCTGGACCTTTTTGAGAAGGAACCGGCACCTGATCCGCTGCCACCAGTCAACGCAACTGTCGAAATGTCCAAGGAACTGATTCGCCCATCGCTCTGTGTCCAGATTCGGGAGGGCCGTCTGCATGTCTTTCTGCCATACATTTCCGCCGCTGCCGACTACCTAGACTTAGTGTCCGCAGTTGAGGATACGTGCCAGCATTTGCAAATGCCGGTGTGGATTGAAGGTTATCCACCGCCGATTGATATGCGCTTACGATCGCTCAGCCTAACCCCTGACCCCGGGGTTCTCGAAGTGAACCTGCCGCCAGCCAAAAATTGGGAGGAGCTCGAAAATATCAACACGCTCGTCTTCGAAGAGGCTCTCCGCCAGCGTCTGGTCGCCGAAAAGTTCACGTCGGATGGCAGTCATCTCGCCACTGGCGGTGGTTCGCACATTGTCATTGGAGGGAGCACGGTGGTGAATTCCCCGATACTTCGCAGACCGGACCTCCTACGCAGCATGATCGCATTCTGGCAGAACCATCCGTCGCTCTCCTACTTGTTCTCAGGAATGTATGTCGGTCCTACGAGCCAGCATCCGCGCGTGGACGAGGCAAGATTGGACGCGCTCTATGAACTGGAATTAGCCTTCAGACATCTTCCAAGCAATAATTGCCCACCAGAAACCCTCGATGGACTGTTCCGCAACCTCTTGGTCGATGTCACCGGCAATTCACACCGCGCGGAATTCTGTCTGGACAAAATGTACCCGCCGGACGGGCACGGCTTACGTCTGGGGCTACTCGAGTTGCGGGCCTTCGAGATGGCTCCGCATTACCGCATGGGGCTACTAGAGATGCTACTTGTCAGAGGCCTGATCAGCTTATTCTGGCGTCGTCCTTACACGGGAACTCCGATTCGCTGGGGAAGCGCTCTTCATGATCGATTCATGCTGCCGCACTTTGTCAAACGCGATTTCTCCGACATACTCAACTACATGCGGGAATTTGGCTTTGATTTCGAAGAACGCTGGTTTGATCCGCACGGAGACTTCCGGTTTCCTGAGGTCGGTTCCTTCGCTGCCGACGGCGTTATGGTCGAATTGCGAAAGGCTCTAGAGCCGTGGAATGTTCTCGCAGAAGAGACGAGCTCGGGGCGCACTGGACGAAGCGTTGATTCTTCGCTCGAACGTATACAGGTTAGGGTGACGGGTATTGTTCCTGAGTCTCGTTATGTGCTCACTTGCAACGGTTGCAGAGTCCCACTCCACGCAACGGATTCCTCTGAAGTACAGATTGCCGGTATACGATACCGGGCACGAAAGCTCGCGGCGACTCTCCATCCGACTATCCCGATTCACAGCCCACTAACATTCGACCTCGTCGACAGTTGGAAAGAAAGGGCCGTGGGAGGCTGCATCTATTACGGAGGACCACCGGATGGGAGCGTCCATACCTCCCGGCCCCTGAACGCAAGCGAGGCTATGAGACGCCGCCGTGAGCGTTTTGTAGTCTCCATCCCGGACAATGGCCCGATCGTTGTGCCTTCGAAAGAGCAGAATTCTGTCTTTCCCATGACCCTCGACCTGCGATGGTCCGGCAGTATGAACGAAGCACGAAGCGAGCAATCGCTTGAGCCATTAGGTGACGCGTGAGCGGTGATCTCTACCAGTCTCCGCTCCGTTACGGAGTGACCTACGAAGAGGCTTCGGAGGATGGAGTCACGCCTCGCGAACACTGGGTGGAGTTGATGGAGTCTCTTCGCAGGCTAGGGGCGGAGGAACTCGAGCATCGTTACGCTCGGGCTGGCCGTCGCATCCGCGAAAACGGAATGACCTATAACGTCTACGGAGATCCTCAGGGTGCGAATAGGCCCTGGGGCATTGATCTTGTACCTTTGCTCATCTCGGCGCAGGAGTGGCAGCTTATAGAAGCGGGTGTCACTCAGCGTGCCAAGCTGCTTAACTTGCTTTTGGCAGATTTATACGGCCCCCAGGAACTGCTGAAGCAAGGGCACTTTCCAGCGCCGCTTCTTTATGGGAATCCACAATTCCTCCGGCCTCTGGTAGGTGTAGCGATCCCCGAACATAGCTACCTTCATATGCTAGCGGTGGACCTTGCACGCTCGCCGGACGGCCAATGGTGGATATTGGCTGATCGCACACAAGCGCCTTCAGGCAGCGGCTATGCTCTCGAAAACCGCACGATCGTATCCGATCTTCTTCCTGAGCTTTATCGTTCTTCAAATGTATTGCGAGTTGCACCTTTTTTTCGCGCACAACGCGACACGCTTTACAGACTTGCAGGATGTGACAATCCTCGTGTCGTCTTACTGACTCCCGGACCCCACAACGAGACCTATTTTGAGCACTCTTATCTCGCCAAATATCTGGATTTCACACTGGTGGAGGGAGCGGATCTCACAGTACGTGAGCGTCGGGTTTATCTCAAGACGGTAAGCGGACTTGAGCAGGTGGATGTGATCCTTCGCAGGGTGGACGACGATTTCTGTGACCCCCTGGAACTTCGCGGCGACTCCCTGTTGGGCGTTGCGGGACTTGTCGATGCGATTGTCGCCGGCACTGTCAGGGTCGCGAATGCGCTCGGAAGCGGCTTAATCGAGTCGGCTGCAATCATGCCATTCCTTCCTGGCCTTGCTCGACGTCTCCTTGGACAGGATCTGACGCTTCCTTCTGTTGCAACATGGTGGTGTGGGCAAGACAGTGCTCTAGATTGGGTTCTCCAGCACCTGGAATCAGTGGTGATCAAGCCCGCGTTTCCTGCAATTGGGATGGAGCCAGTATTCGGATCGGAGTTGCCGCCCTCCGCGAAAGCAAAGCTGATCGAGCAGGTTCGCGAGCGTCCGCAAGAATATGTGGCCCAAGAGCAGGTTGCTCTTTCCAAGGCGCCTGTTTGGGAAAACGGCATCCTGAGCTCGCGGAGCATGGTGCTTCGAACCTATGTCCTCAACACGGGTACCGGATGGATGACTTTTCCGGGCGGCCTCGTTCGCGTTGCCGAAGCAAACGGGTCGGTCGTATCAATGCAGCGGGGTGGTCACAGCAAGGATGCATGGGTGCTGTGGGACGGACCGATCGATACGTTTAGCATGTTGCGGCCGCCTGATGAGCTGGTCCAATTGCGCCGCATACCGCGCGTCGTTCCGAGCAGTGTCGCCGACAATACTTTTTGGCTGGGACGTTACGTCGAACGCGCGGAAGGTATCGCACGAATCCTACGCTCGATGGTTTCACGCGTGCATCACGCCGAAGAAGGCAAATTGGGTAACCTCCTTCGACTTCATAGTTGCCTTGGATTGTGGCGAAGCACGTTGCCGAAGAGCAAGCGAAATCCTGCGACCTTCGCTGCGCTCAAGAATGAAGTGCTTTCGATGTTGACGAATGCGAAACGAACTTCAAGCCTAACGTCTACGCTGAACGAAGTCGCGCGGATTGGTGGCAAGGTGCGCGAACGTTTGTCAGCAGACATGATGTTGCTGATCAGCCAGCTCCGCATTTCAGTGCGCGAGGGGAACGGGAAGGAGCTTCAGGATTTTGCTGCGATCCTCACGGACTGCTTGGAACTCCTATCAGCATTTTCTGGCATGGAACGCGAGAACATCAATCGAGGATCGGGATGGCTGTTTCTAAGCATAGGCCGACGTCTGGAGCGAGCGATTGGTTTGACGAGACTACTGCGGGCCGTCGCGGCATCAGTCGAATTGGAAGACACCTACTTTTTAGAGTGCGCTCTAGAAGTTGCGGACAGCTCAATGACTTACCGAACGCGTTATTACACAACGCTACAGCCTTTGGCTGTGCTTGATGTGTTGATGGCCGACGACACTAACCCACGATCGCTCGATTTCCAATTGGCCCATCTGGTGGAACTCTACGAAAAGCTGCCACGATTCCGGCCGGCAGATCTGGAAGCACTCCAGGATGCGCTCGCGGGATTGCGCCGCATAGCATTGCAGCCAGTTGAGAACCCGGCCTCGGGAGAGGCTCGGACTTCCGACAAGACACACCAGGCGCATGCGCTCGCCCGAGTCGATGAATATCTAAGTAAACTGCAGAGTCTTTTGCTCTCGTGGTCTGATAATCTCTCAAACCAGTACTTCGAGCATGCACGTACGCAGCCAATCTTCATGGGACCGTAAGCTTCCGAGGACGATCACTATGATTTACAAGATTCGCCATCGAACAACTTACAAATACGCGTCCATGGTCTCATTCGGTAATCACGTCGCGTGCCTGAAGCCTCGCACATCGCCAAGTGATAGGCTGACGCGTCACGAACTAATTATTCAGCCGACTCCAACGAACTGTAATGAGCGGGTCGACTACTTTGGGAATGTTCTTTGCTTCTTTACAGTGCAGGAGCCTCATAAGGTTCTAACGGTAGAATCGCGGAGCGAAGTCGAGGTGGACGGAGACCACACCAACAATGGGGAAGTATCGTTGCCCTGGGAGCAGTCCAATCTCTCATTGCCGAGAGACGACACCCGAGACTCTCTCGAAGCGCGCCAGTTTCAATTTGAATCGCCGCGCATCCGAAAGCGTTCCGAATACGCCGCTTATGCTATCGAATCATTCACCCGAGGGCGCCCGATGAAGGAGGCGCTGCTCGATCTAACGGCCCGCATCCATCAAGATTTTCGGTTCGATGCGAGGGTAACGAATGTCCGGACCGCTACGGAAGAAGTTTTCAAAAAGCGGCGAGGCGTTTGCCAGGACTTTGCTCATATGCAGATCGCCTGCCTTCGCTCGCTCGGACTTGCGGCACGGTATGTGAGCGGCTATCTGAGAACGTATCCACCGCCAGGGAAACCGCGCCTGGTGGGTGCGGATGCCTCTCACGCCTGGGTGTCCGCGTACTGTAAAGGCATCGGTTGGATCGATTTGGACCCCACGAACAACGTCGTCCCATCCGATGGTCACGCCACTATTGCTTGGGGTAGAGACTATGGCGATGTCAGCCCACTGCGTGGTCTGATCCTGGGCGGAAGAGACCATTCGCTGGAGGTCGCAGTTGACATGGAACCCGTCGATGTATGCGGCTCCGCTTAAGCCCAAGAAAGAAAAGGGCTTCGGTTACCCAGAAACCTAGCCGAAGAACAATGTCCGCGGCAAGCGCGCTAGACGCTAAAGGACTCATGCCCACATCAAACGGCAAGTATGGCTGCAGTCCTTCCGCTGAGTTCTCGTCGATGATGAACGGCTTGTTTCCTCTTACTCATCAGCGGCATGACTGAATTCACATCCTATGGTCGCTGGACGACGCTCGTGGACCGATCGCGGCAAACGCTACGTTCTGGAATCTGCTATACGACGTTTCGGACAAGCAGCCTGCCCGAGTCTGCGAAATAGTCGCTGTTTGGCTGAAGAGACAATGGCAAATCATCCGGGACACAGATCAGGGCAATCACTCCATATCATTCAAGAGAGATGCATTTGCGGAAGAGCCGATCACAAGGGCCTCCCGTGCTGCTTCTCGCGAATTCGTCAGGCATGTCCTTCCGATCGTGATCGCGATATCGTCCTGGGCTGCCGATCCAGCAGACGATGCGCCCAGAAAAGATCGACTTTGGCGCTACCTGACTCTGCAGGAGGAGGGACAGGCACCGCACGATCTCGCCCTGATTCACCTTCAGGAGGCACTCGTGACAGTGTCTTCAAGCACTCCAGATGAGCTTAATGAAGTTGTAGTGACCTTGAGGCAATTAGATACTCATGTTGGCAATGTACTGCTTCTCGATATCTTCGCAGGCAACGGGGAGCACTTTGCAGATCAAGCAGTCCAGCTGTTCATAGAACAGCCATGGCGCTTTGAAAGTGATCTATCGACCAATCCACAATGGTTTGCGCAGAAAACAATCGCGGCGATCTCTGACCATTGTTCGCAGGAACAGTTGGAGCAACTTCAGACGGCCATCTTGGCTTATGTTTCGTCTTGGGAGAAAACTCAATTCGGATATGAGTATCACGGCCTAGCGAGGTTCAATCTTCTTGCCGCACTTCCTGCCGAACTCCGTAGTGTACAGGCTAACCTCGCGTTTAGAGAACTCGAGAGAAACTTCGACAAGCCTGATGGAGAACCGGAAAGCTCGCGATCAGGCTGGGTTCAAGCGCCGATCGCAGACGAGAACTTGTCGATAATGAGCGATGCCGCTTTGCTGGCCGCGCTAAGTCACTTTAGCGGCGAAGCTCCGACCCGACAACAACGGGATTTCTTGAAGGGCGGAAGTATCGAATTGGCGCGTGCGGTGGCGCAAATGGCTGATAAAGAGCCCTACCGGTTCGCGAAGCTCGCTCTGCAAATACCAGCTCATTCAGATCCGGTATATCTGAATGAGCTGTTAGGCGTGTTCGAGAAAGCCCCCATTGATGACTCCATAAAGCTGGACATCTGCACGAAAGCATATCGCGAACATCGAGAAAGCTGCGGCCGAAAGATCGCTGACGTCCTTGGCGCAATAGAGGATCGGGTGCCGGATGACGCTTTGGAACAACTATCATGGCTTGCAACTGAGAGCTCCGATCCAGATGAGGAATTCCGGATGAAGGAACCCTCCTCGAGTGGCGGTAAGTTTACCGGGGTGATCCTTATACTCAAGGGATCAACTCAACTCGGCGACGCGCGGCACTTGCGGTCGGTCAACTCATTCTTCGGGATCCCGAGTATCTGGGGCGCTTTCGACCAACGCTGGCGAGGCTTGTGAACGAGACAAGCGAAAGTGTTCAATCTTGTATTGCGTTTACCTTGCGCGCGATAGCGGTCCGAGACTATTGCCATGCAATCGATCTATTTCGGCAGTGCTGCGAGAAGGTCCCCTCTCTGCCATGCAGTCGCGACGGTTATGATCTCCTTCGAGGAGGCCTAAGAGAGCACTTCGAATCGCTATGGCCGTATCTGGAATCTATGGCCCAGAGTTCGTCGCCTGAATGTGTCGCCGCAGGAGCAAAGCTCGTCTGTATCGCAGCATTAACGAACTCGGCCGCCCAGCGGATGGCCGACGATGCTGTGGCAGGAAGCCAATCACAAAGGCTCGCTGCTGCTCAAATAGCTTCCGCGAATCTGGATGTTACGGAGCTCCGTAGCTGGTGCGAGGCACAGTTGCTCCGGTTCTTCAACGATCCAGATAAAGATGTGAGAAGGGCTGCGGGTCACTGTTTTAGCCAGATAGAAGCCGAGCCGATAGAGAGCTTCGCCGAACTGATTGCGGCCTACTGTCGCAGTGCCGCTTTCGAGGACAACTCCCACTCACTGCTTTCTACGCTCGAGAGATCGACAGATAAGCTTCCCGGGACTTCGGCAACCAAGCGAGACAACGAACCCGCGGTCCATTTCCTTTCAAAAAGGAACTGCCGCGGTTGCGTTCAGAGAATTCGGGAGTGAAATGTGGGATCGTCGCAACGAACCTGATTCTCTGAGTAGGCGAAGAACCATGGTTTCCGGCCAGATGCGGGCTATTTAACCTATTAATAGCAGATTCTAAAGGAGATAGACTCTGTGGCGGAGAGAGAGGGATTCGAACCCTCGATAGAGCTTTTGACCCTATAACGGTTTAGCAAACCGCCGCCTTCAGCCTCTCGGCCATCTCTCCGGTTCTGACGGGTGCGCTACGCGAGATTATAGCTCACCAGCGGGCAGAGGCCGGTCTGCGAGGCAGTGCATATACAGTAGACCCCATGCCCCAGGAGCCTCCGCGGCTAGCCCTAAGAGCAACTCGATTCCGCAGGATGCGTCTGCTGCCGCTCGTGGCCGCCACCTTTTTCATGGTCTCCGGTGGCCCTTACGGTATCGAGGACATCATCGGCGGCGCGGGCTACACCTGGGCGTTTGTACTGCTGCTAGCTCTGCCTGTGTTGTGGAGCCTCCCCACAGCACTGATGATCGGCGAGCTGGCCAGTGCGTTGCCGGATGAGGGCGGCTTCTATGTTTGGGTGCGCCGCGCCCTTGGGCCTTTCTGGGGCTTCCAGGAAGCGTGGCTCTCGCTCGCCGCCAGCATCTTTGACATGGCCATTTATCCGACGCTTTTTACGCTCTACCTCGGCCGTCTTGCGCCATCGGTTACGGCAGGGCATCGCGCGGTGTGGTGGTCGCTTGCGGTGCTGACGGCGTGTCTGCTCTGGAACCTGCTCGGCGCCGCCAGCGTGGGATCGGGCTCGGTATGGCTGATGTGCCTGCTGCTGGCTCCGTTTGCAGTGTTAATGGTCGCAGGCGTGCGGCATGGAATATCCCCAGCTCCGTCGCCGACACGGCACAGCCTCGATTTAGCAACTGCCTTTCTGGTTGGGTTGTGGAACTACATGGGTTGGGATAACGCATCCACAGTCGCTGCCGAAGTGGAGCGGCCGCAGCATAACTATCCGCGCGCCATGATCAGCGCTACAGTGCTGGTGACCATCTGCTACGTGGTTCCGACGCTGGCCGCGCGTGTAGCCGGCCTTTCACCGGAGAGCTTCTCCACCGGCTCCTGGGCCGATGCCGCGCGGTTGCTCGTTGGTTCGTGGCTTGGACTCGGCATCGTTGCCGGCGGAATGATCAATGGCTTCGGCATGTGCAATGCACTCATGCTCTCCTACACGCGGTTGCCGGTGGCTCTGGCGCAGGATGGCTTCCTGCCGCGTGTGGTGGCTCGCCACAATCGAGCCGGCGCGCCGTGGGTAGCCATCATGTTGTGTGCCGCAGGGTGGGCGCTGGCCGTGAACCTCACCTTCGAGCGCCTGATCTCGATTGATCTTGTGCTCTATGGCGGCAGCTTGATTCTGGAGTTCGTCGCGCTGGCAGTGCTGCGCTGGCGCGAGCCGCAACTGGTCCGGCCCTTCCGCATCCCGGGTGGAACTGCCGCCTGCGTGCTGCTGGGCATTCCGCCGACCGTCTTGATTGCTATTGCGTTGCTCACGGCGCGCGGTGAGCAAATTGCCGGTATGCCGGCACTCGGCCTTGCGTCTGCCATTGCCCTTCTCGGCCCGCTCGTATACGCAATACAAACGCCGTGGTCACGAAATCGGCAGGCTTCTTTCGGGAACGCCCGCGAAACACGGGAGACTGCCGGCTAATTCTCCTGGCAGCTAAACAGTGATCTCGGCCTTTGTCGCGCGGGTATCGCTGAAGCGTTTCGCAGAGTCCGTCACCGCGCGCCGACCCGCCTCGGCGTCCTTCCATCCCTTGATCTCCACGCGCTTGCCTTCCAGATCCTTGTAAATCGAAAAGAAGTGCGTGATCTCCTTCAGGATGTGAGGATAGATCTCCGAGTAATTCCACACGTCGGTGTAGCGCGGATTGTTCTTCCCGACAGCGAGGATCTTCTCGTCCGGTATGCCCTGATCCAGCATCTCCAAAACGCCAATAGGACGTACCTGCATCACGCAACCGGAAAAACTTGGCGCGTCGACCAGCACCAGCACGTCGAGCGGATCCCCATCTTCACTGAGCGTCGAAGGGATAAAGCCATAGTCGCCTGGATAGTGCACTGGCGAATACAGATTGCGGTCCAGACGGAAGACGTGCAGCTTTTTGTCGTACTCGTATTTGTTAATGCCCTCGAAAGGAATCTCGATGACAGCTTCAATCACTTCCGGACAGCGGTCGCCGATGGGCAGTTCCAGATAATTGATCATCCCGATACTTTCCGGCCGCACAGGCACTACGGCCAAAGCCTTATAATCAAGCACGATGAAGGCACATGTCTACGTCACATTGAAACGCACGGTGCTCGATCCCCAGGGCCAGACCATTCAGGGGGCCCTGAAAAAACTGCAATTTGGCAGCGTCGCCGATGTCCGCCAGGGCAAGTATTTCCTCCTCACTCTCGCCGATGGCACCAGCCGCGACGCCGCGCAGAACGAAGTAGACCGCATTGCGCGTGACGTGCTGACAAACCCCGTGATTGAAGAGTACAGCTTCCGGCTGGAAGAGTAAGCACCGCACGAATCGCAGTACCTCCGCCCGTACAATGGCCGCATGTGCGGAATCATCGGCTACGTAGGCAAGCGGGATGTGGTCCAAGTCATCCTCGATGGACTGCGGCGCCTCGAATACCGCGGGTACGACTCCGCGGGCATTGCCGTGGCCGGCGGCGACAATGGACTGGAGTTGCGCCGTGCCCCGGGCAAGCTGCGCAATCTCGAAGAAGTCATCCGTCAGCAGCCGATGCACGGCTCCTACGGAATTGGCCACACGCGCTGGGCCACGCACGGCCGCCCCACGGAAGAGAATGCGCATCCCCATCGCGACTGCACAGGACGCATCGTGGTGGTGCACAACGGAATCGTTGAGAACTACCTCGCCCTCAAGAAGGAGTTGATGGCTGAGGGACACACGTTCGTCACCGAGACGGACACCGAGATCATCGCTCACGTGATCGAGCAGGAGATCCGCTCTGCGGCCACTTCAGGAAAGACATTATCGCTCGAAGACGGGGTGCGCCGCACCGTGCGGCATCTTAAGGGCGCCTTCGCCGTGAGCGTGATCTCTGCCGACGAGCCCGACAAGATCGTCGTCGCGCGCAACGGACCGCCCGCCGTCGTGGGGCTGGGCGAGGGCGAATACTTCGTAGCCTCGGACGTGCCGGGAATCCTGCATCACACGCGCAATATCTACTTTCTCGGCGACGGCGACATGGCCATCCTTACGCCTTCGGGGGTCACGCTGACCGACTTCCACGGCGAGCCCATCCAACGCGACGTGACCCGCGTGTTGTGGGATCCCATCCAGGCAGAAAAGGGCGGGTACAAGCACTTCATGCTCAAAGAGATCTTTGAGCAGCCGCGCTCCATTCGCGAAACCACGCTGAGCCGCATATCGCTGGACAGCGGCACCGTGTATTTGAGCGAGATGAAGATTTCGGACGACGAGTTTCGCGCCGCACCGGGTATCAGCATCGCGGCGTGTGGAACCAGTTGGCACGCGGCGCTGGCAGGCAAGTACATGATCGAGCGGCTGGCCCGTGTGCCGGTCGACGTCGACTATGCGAGCGAATACCGCTACCGCGATCCCATTGCGGACCCGGGCGCCATTGGACTGCTCATCACGCAATCCGGCGAGACTGCGGATACGCTGGCCGCGCAGCGCGAGATGATCGCCAAGGGCGCGAAGACGATCGCCATCTGCAATGTGGTCGGCGCTGCCGTCGCACGCGAGGCGCACGGGACTATCTACACCCATGCCGGCCCGGAGATCGGCGTCGCCTCCACGAAAGCCTTCACCGCGCAACTGACCGCGCTCTTTCTCTTTGCCATGCACCTCGCGCAGAAGCGCGGCACACTTGACGAAAATGACAGCAGGAGACTGGTGGATGCGCTTAGCCTCGTGCCCGGAAAGGTAGAAGAGATCCTGCGAACGCGAGCAGGCGAGTGCGAGCAGCTTGCCTTACCATATTCCACGGCGCGTGACTTTCTCTATCTCGGGCGCGGCATCCACTTTCCCATCGCGCTTGAGGGGGCACTCAAGCTCAAGGAGATCTCCTACATCCATGCCGAAGGCTATCCCGCAGGCGAGATGAAGCATGGGCCAAACGCGCTGATCGACGGGACGTTGCCGGTGGTGGTGCTGGCTACGAAAGACGATGCCAATCCGGATTCTGTCCTGCGCTATGAGAAGACGCTCTCCAACATCCAGGAGGTGACGGCGCGTGCCGGGAAAGTGATTGCGATCGCAACCGAAGGCGACACCCATATCGGCCAGCTTGTCGAGCACGTCCTCTTCATCCCCCAGGCGCCGGAGCTGCTGCTGCCGATACTCGAGGTGGTACCGCTGCAACTGCTGGCTTACTACATCGCGGTGCGTCGCGGATGCGACGTGGATCAGCCGCGCAACCTGGCGAAATCCGTAACCGTCGAATAGGACGATAAAATTCACTTATGGCACGCGAGCTTCACACAGCACGACTTACGCAAAAGACCTGTATCTCTGACTCGGCGCAGTGCTTTCACCTGGAATTTGCAGTAGAGGGGCTGGACCAATTCGCATTCAAGCCGGGCCAGTTCGTCTCGCTGGTCAAGGAAGACAACCGGAGCAAGTTGCAGACGCGCGCTTACTCCATCGCCTCTGCTCCTCGCGCAAATGCCTTTGACCTCTGTGTCAACCGCGTTGAAGGCGGTTTTTTCTCAAATTTGCTCGCTGACATGGAACTCGATCAAACCATTGGCTTCCATGGCCCGCACGGCCTGTTCACGTTGCGTCAGCCGCTGACTGACGCCATCCTGATCGCTACCGGCACAGGCATAGCGCCGATGCGCGGTTTCATCGAACATCTCTTTCCAGACAACGGCCCATCCCTGAGTGGCGGAAGAAAGATCTGGCTGGTCTACGGCACGCGCTATCCGACGGAGATTTACTATCGCGACTTCTTCGAGCGGAAGGCAGCCAAGCACGAAGACTTCGAATACATCAAGACGCTCAGCCGCGCCGGGGCGGATTGGCCGGGCGATCGCGGTTACGTGCAGGAGCACGTCGCGAAGATCGCGACAGAACACCTCGCATCCCGCTCTCACGACACGCCAACCGCCGCCGAAGGCGCACCCGGCTTCAACATCCACGCCTACATCTGCGGCCTGAACGATATGGTCTCCGCCAATCGGGAGCGGCTCACCGGCCTCGGCTGGGACAAGAAGCAGATCATCTTTGAACGGTACGACTAACGGAGCGGTACGACTGACCTCAGCGCAGACGCTATAGCTTGAATAGCTCACGCAGCTTGCGCGTCTGCGCGCGGCTTACCGGAATCTCGGTATTTTTGCGGTCGTTCATGCGCAGTTGATAGCTGGATTTGAACCACGGCACCACTTCCTTGATGTGGTTGATGTTGACCACATAGGAGCGGTGGGCGCGCCAGAAGATTTGCGGATCGAGCAGGTCCAGCAGCTCCTCGAGGGTGCGGCATTTCGACTGGCCCTCGATGGTGGGCGTGGATACGGAGATGATGCCTTCATCGATTGCCGCGAAGCATAGCTCCTTCTGATCCACCAGCAGCATCCGGGTCCCCGCCTGGACAACAATCTTGCTGCTGCTGCGGCCATTGCCCGTTGTCCCGCCGCTTTGTTGCTCGATCAGCCGGATCAGGGAATCGAATTGCTCGCGGGAAAGCGCCGGGGTGCCAGGCCCCGATGCCGCCTGTTCTTGGCTGCCCTGGGCCGGGTTCTGCAGTCGTGCCCGCACCCGCTCCAGAGCCTGCTCCAGGCGGCTGCGGTCAAACGGCTTCAACAGATAGTCGACCGCATTCACCTCGAAGGCGCGCACCGCATACTTGTCGAAGGCGGTGGCGAAGATGATCTGCGGCAAGCTCTCCGGCCCGGTCTTCTCCAGCAGCTTGCGCAGCACCGCGAAGCCGTCCAGGCCGGGCATCTGCACGTCGAGGAAGACGACGTCTGGCGCCAGGCGGGGCACCAGCGCGATGGCTTCGATGCCGTTCTTGCCCTGAGCCACCACTTCTACGTCTTCGATGGAGCTGAGCAGGTACTGGAGCTCATCGCGGGCGAGCTGTTCGTCATCGACGATGAGGGCCTTGATGGTCATCTGCCTACACGAGTATAGGAACCGGCGGAGAGCGGGGTCAACGCGGCCCAGGCAGATGCGTCGTCAGGAGAGGGAACTGCGGACGCGCGCGGGCATGCTGTCGGAGGCCAGGTCGTGGCCGCAATGGACACAGAAAAGATCGGTGGGCCGGGCACTGCGGAAGCAGTTGCCACAGGCGGCGGAGACCTGGCAGGCGCATTGGGGGCAGAAGTGGTAGTCGCTCTGGATGGGCGTGCCGCACGCCGGACAACTGGAGATGACGGGCTGGCGCAGCAGGAAGTAGAGGACCGATCCAACGCCCGCAGGCATGATCAAGCACACAACCATCCAGATTTGCGCGCTCATGTGCCGGCGCGGCGCGTCCTTGCTGACGTAGCCGATCATCAGCATGTAAAGAGCGGCCAAAGCGCTCCAAGTCAGCGCAAAATAGAAGCGTATACCAGCTGGAGGGCCCGGATGGTGACGGTATGCGGGAATGATGACCCACCACAAGTACTGCACACCTACGAAGGCGAGAGCCGCCAGGGCCACAGACCAGCGCGGGATCAGCTTCAGCTCAGCACTGAGCTTCGGCGCCTGCTCGGAACGTCCATTGGTGTTTGTAATGGCCATGAATCTCTAATCCGTTTCAATCATGAGACGAATGCGCAATGCCTGAAAGTTTCCCGGGATTTATCGTTCCTGCGGAAAGACTTTAATGATCCTGCCGGTAGTCCTGCTGGTTCGCCTGATTGCGCCACAACGCCACAGCAAGCGCACCGACCACAGCCAGCATCAGAAAGGTGCAAAGCAGCATGACCTGCGTGGGCAGATCGCCGAAATGCTCACCACCGAACAGGTCATCCAGGCCGCCCCACATTGCCGGGGCCAGCACCAGGAAAATAGCACCAAATACAAAGAGCGTGATGCCGATGTGATGGCGTCCTCGCTGCACCTTCCTCGCGCCTGGACTCGTTCGCAATGCGGATGGCGCGCCGCGTCCGGGTAACCATGGGCAACTGCGCGTTGGCGTCGCGACCGGCGACTGCCCGCAGCAGCGCCTCGGGCGCTTCATCCTTGGGAGTGTGGGGGCGGTCCGGCATTCAGCGGCCCTCCCTGTCAGCAGTCTTCGGCTGCAGGATCCGCGGCTTTAAGGCGGTCAACCCGCGGTAAAGGCGCGACTTTACGGTCGAGAGGTGAGCGTGGGTGACCTTGGCGATCTCGTCCAGCGACAACTCCTCATGGAAGCGCAGCACCAGGACCTCGCGGCTGAGTGGGTCGAGCGTCATCAGAGCCTCGGCCACGCGCTCGCTGTTTTCGCGCATGAGGCAGCTATCCAGCGGTGTCGGATCATTGGCCGCGGGCTCGAAGGGCCGCTCGTCGTCACTGGTGTCACACATCTCTTCCAGGCTTGCCATGGTGCGCTTGCGGCGTACATCAATGACCAGGTTGCGCGCGATGGTGAAGAGCCAGGTATCGAAGCGCGCGGCGCCGTGGTATTGGCTGCCGCGTTGCAAGACCCGCATCCAGGTTTCCTGGAAGAGATCTTCGGAGAGCTCGCGGCTACCGGTGAGATAGAGCAGATAGCGGAAGAGGCGATGCTGGTAAGTGAGGATGAGGGTGTCGAGCAGGTCGACGTCGCGATTCTTCAGGCCACGGGCGATGGCCAGGTTTTCCTGCTGTTGCGCAGGCGAAGCGAGCGGTAGTGCGAATCCCTGTGCCATGGCAGATCCCTTGCCTTCTTTGACGACTGAAGGCGGCGGCAGGACGCGATCTTTCGTTGCCTTGGTCACAAAAGCACTCCGTTTGGACTCGACCGGGGCTGCTCGGAAGCGGAATTCAATCCATGATACCGTCCCGAGACCATTTCGTCGTGTAGGGAATTGGGTTGCGGAGGGGCACCCCTCCCCCTCCCCGTGCGGTGCGGGAGGGTGGTTTATAAGTCTCTATTTTGCAGCTACTTAAACCCTGCGCGGAGGGCTAAAAATGTCATTCCAAACGACTTATCGGTAAAAACGTCCAAACAAAGGGACTTAGACCCCGCAGAGATTTCGTTCTCACATATCAAGGCGTGATGTGGGCACCCGTTTCTTGGGTTTAGGAAACACCCGGCATCGCTTTCATCAACGCAGGCACCTAGCTTCGTTGTTTGAAACTTGCTTCTATTTCCAGTCTAGCGAATTGGGCTGGGTGAACCGGCAGCTTTCTACGGGCCGCACGATGCATCGTGCCGAATCGGGATGCGATGGACACGGGCGGGCCGGAATATCCTGCTCGCGAGGCGCAGGCATGACGTTTCCACGCACCGACAAAGCGGCCTGTTGCGGCAGGGAAAATCCGACTGCCGCAGGAAGCAGGCAACGCGATCTTCTGGAGGTTTCGATTGGCTATGGGCTCATTCTGATTGCCATATGGACTCCCCTGCCCTGGCAAAGAATGGTCGATTTGGCTGCGGTGGCGTGGGTATTGATCGCTACGGTGAGGTCATTCGAGGGCTGGAGGGCCATGGGCCTCGGCATGTCCGGCTTATTGCGTTCCCTCTGGATAGTTGGCGTAGCGCTGTTGCTGGCGGCTTTTGCCATTACGCTGGCCGGAACATTTCACACCCTGCCGCTTTCGGACTTGCCGACGATGTTGGTCAGGCGCTACTGGTTCTATGCGCTTTTTGCGCTTCTGCAGCAGTTTCTTCTTCTCGATTTCATCCTGCTGCGGTTGTTACGGTTGCTGCCTGGAAGAAAGGCGGCCGTCATGGCAGCGGCGGGGCTATTCGGGCTTGCGCACCTGCCCAATCCCATCCTGACACCAGCTACGTTGATCTGGGGATCCATTGCCTGCCTAATCTTCCTGCAGTATCGCAACCTCTACACCTTGGCCGCGGCGCATGTCATCTTCGGTATCTCGATATCGATCATCGTTCCTGGTCCAGTCGACCACAACATGCGGGTTGGACTCAGCTATCTCACCTATCGTCCCCATCGATCCCATCATTGGCCCGGCCGTCATCACCGCAGCCAGAAGGACCAAACTGTATCGACCGAGGCATGGGCGATTGCAGATGCTCCAACCCGGCGCTCCTGACGCCACGCCCGGCCATAAAAAATTCCCGCGATTGCCGCCAACAATACGTAGCGCCAATTGAAATGCAAGGTGCGTTTGTTCCAATGCGACAGACCGAATAGCGCGGCGGTGAGAAGGAGCGCCGGCAAACGCCCGATGCGCCGCTCCAGCAGATTCTGCAGCCATCCACGAAAGAACAGCTCTTCCGGAACCGCGATGAAGAAGAAGGTAAAGAGAGACGCGCCAGCAAAGCTCAGCAGCGGCGGCCAGGATGCGTGCAGATGCAGGAATCCGATGCTCAATCCAAGGGCAACCGCGATGGGTGCATACACTGCGAACTCGCGCAAGCCAATGGCGAGGTCGCGCCAGCGTAGGCGCAGATCGAATCCGGCTCCGCCGATTTGCCGGATGACGAGGAATCCATAGATTCCTGCATCGAGCAGGAGCATCTTGTTGAAAACGACAAGATGAGCTGGCCGCGCGTGCTCGAACCAGCGAAGATCGACAGCCACCCCGAGGAGGGCAAGAACGAGAAAGTCGCGCCAGTTGCCGTGTTGGTCAGGATCGACGCGCTTTGCCTGCAACATCAGGATGGAGACGGCGACCGGCAGGAGTGCATACAGCGCGAGCCAACTCCAATGAAATGTTCCGGAGGAACACGCTACCAGCAGGTAAGGAGCACATAGCACGGCAGGTACAAGAAGCCGCACGCTGGTTGGAAACGACTTCGTTACGCTTGCTAATTTTGCGGGAAAGAATGCTTCTGTCAGACACGGTATCAGGGTGAGAAGAGCCGCGATCGTGACTGCCGAGCCGAACATAGAAGAGCTTCAGTCTAGAGTGTTTTCACTCTTTGTGAGTAACGGCCAAGCTCCACGGACAGTGGCTCTGGTAGACACCAGAGTGAAAGTGCTCTAGCTCCACAACGAGCACTGGATGGCCGGATGGCCGCGCGATGAACGGTACACTGGAGACTCGATGGAAATACTGTACGGTCTGCACCCGGTGGAGGAGGCTTTGCGCTCCGGCACCCGGCGATTTGACCATGTTGTTGTGGCGCGGGAGCGGCAGGACCAGCGGCTGGAGAAGATTCTTGAGGCCTGCCGCGAGCGCCGTGTGCGCGTGCGCAGCGAGAGCCGGGAGCAGTTAACGCTGCTGGCGCGCAACCCCGGTCATCAGGGCGTGGTGGCGTTCGTGCGCGAGCGGACGATGCTGGAGATCGAAGATCTTCTGGGCGAGGACGGAGCTGCGTCCGGTATTACGCCTCTGCTGCTGGCGATGGATGGCGTGGAAGATCCGCAAAACCTGGGTGCGCTGCTGAGATCGGCGGACGGCGCCGGCGTGACCGGCGTCCTGCTGACGGAGCGGCGGTCGGCCCCCCTGAGTGCGGTCGCACTGAAGGCGTCTGCCGGTGCGGCGGAGCATGTGCGGATTGCGCGCGTGGTGAACCTGGTGCGCGCGCTGGAGCAGGTGAAGGCCGCGAATATCTGGTGCGTCGGCCTGGATGAGCGCGGGACGATGGATTACACGGAGTACGACTTCACCACACCCTGCCTGCTGGTGCTGGGGCGCGAAGGCGCGGGACTACACGACCTGGTGCGGCGCACTTGCGATCACCTGCTGCGTATTCCGATGGCCGGGAAGGTGGCTTCGCTGAATGTGTCGGCGGCAGGCGCGGTGGTGCTGTATGAGGCCTACCGGCAGCGGCGCAAGGGGCAGCAGAAGGGTGCTGTGGCCGCTCCGCAGTCTGCGCCGGCGAAGCCGTGTAAGGGATTGGGATCTTGATGTCTGTTTTGCAGCTGCGCAGTTTTTTCGCTGCCAACATTTCACTGGCGTTCATCCTCTCGCTTGCTGCTTCGGCATCCGCGCAACAGGGCAGCGTCGTCGCCAACAGCGCTGCACAGAGTGCGCCGCAGGCCGGGACGACACCAGAGACGAAGTTCGAAGTCTCCGATGCGACGCGGCGCGCGATTCTGTTCACGAAATATGCGCTCGATGTGAGGCTGGAGACCAGGGACGCGACGATGCACGCGCGCGCCATCCTTACGGTGAAGAACGATAGCGCCGCTGCGCTCGATGCGATTCCGCTGCAGATCTCTTCTTCGCTCCAGTGGGAGGCGATCAACGCGGGCGGGAAGCCGCTGCGCTTTGCCCACCATACGGTTGCCACGGATGCCGACCACACCGGGGCGATGAATGAAGCACTGGTGACGCTCGCGAGTCCGCTCGCACCCGGCGGCGAGCAGACGCTGACCGTCTTCTACAGCGGGTCTGCCGCCCCGAGTGCGAAACGGTTGGAGACGATCGGCACGCCGCCCGACGTGGCGATACATGCCGACTGGGATGGCGTTCGCGATGAGTTCACGGGGCTGCGCGGCTTCGGCAATGTGCTGTGGTATCCGGTATGCAATGTGCCGGTGGTGCTGGGCGACAGCGACCGGTTCTTCAGCGAGATCGGCATGACCAAGCTGCGCGAGAGCGCGGCAATGGTATCCATGACGGTGACAGAAGAGTTTACCGGCGCAGCGCCGACGGTGGCTTTTCTGGATGGAGTGCCGGTGACGGTCGAGGCAACGCCTCCTCCTGCCGGCAGCGATCTGCCGGGCATCGCTACGGCGAAACTGCCGGAGACCAGACTGGGCTTTGCGACGCCGACGCTCTTCCTGGCGCACCGGACGCTCGAAACGGGCAATCATCTGAAGCTCTATGCGCGGCAGAGCGACGCGGCCGCCACGCAGTCCTACATGACCGCTGCTTCGATTCTGACTTCGCAGATGACGGATTGGTTTGGAGCGAAGCCGAAGTCGGACCTGAGCATACTCGATCCGGCGGAGGCGGAGGACAACCCGTCTGAAGAGCGGGCGCTGGTGGTGACCAACATTGCCAACGTCGATCCCAAAAAGCTATTGGGGCCGATGAGCCATGTGCTGACGCATGCGTACTTTCAATCGCCGCAACCGTGGCTGGAGGAAGGTGTCGCGCAGTTCATGGCGTCGGTGTGGACAGAGCGCCGTGATGGCCGCGAGGCCGCCATCACGCAGATGGACAACATGCGCGGCGCGCTGAGCCTGGCGGAGACGGGCGATCCCGATCGCGATGCAGGGCAGCCGTTGATTGCGGCGCACGATCCGATTTTTTATCGAACCAAGGCGACCTATGTGTTCTGGATGCTGCGCGGCATTGTGGGCGATAAGCCGCTGGCGGCTGCGCTCGAGCAATACGGCACTACACAGGATGCCAAGCAAGACCAGTCGAGCGACGACTTTCAGCATCTGCTGGAGCGGGCGAGCAATCAGAAGCTGGACTGGTTCTTCAACGACTGGGTGAACCGCGACCGCGGGCTGCCGGTCCTGAACATCGAGGCCATCACGCCCAGCAAGGGCAGCACGGAAGACAGTTATATTGTCGCAGTAACGGTGTCTAATGCAGGGACCGCTGTGGCCGATGTGCCGGTGACCCTCTATTCGACGGATGCGACGGTGACCGAGCGCATGCGCATCGAGCCGAAAGGCCGGGCGACGCGGCGCTTCCTGGTGCATGGGCGTCCGCAGCAGGTGCAGGTGAATGACGGCACGACTCCGGAGACCGAGGCGAGCGTGCATCGGAAGGATATCGAGTACACAGGGGCGCAGTAAGGATTTGTCATCCGGGCGGCTGCGCCTCCGGCGCGCGTGGTGGGGTTCGCTTCCTTCGGTCACTCACGTATGCGTTGTGGGCGAGCTGGCTTTATCCCATGTCCTAACGGAGGGACACCCCGCAGGATTCACTCACTGGGTTTCGACAACGGGCGCGGCGAGCGTGCCGGACATAGAAATGGAGCTGGCTGCGGCCGTCTCCGTCTGAGTGCTGTCTTTCGGAGGAGTAGCGACCTTCAGGTCGAGCGAGCGGTCGCTGCCGATGGTGCCGGATACAACAGCCGTGGCGCCGCCATTTGTCACCTCGCTGCTGGTAATGGCGATGGCGCCCTTCGCGACTTTGCCATCGCCGCTCCATCGATCGAATCGATGCAGGGGAGTGCTGGTCAGTTGGGGCAGCGCACCGCTGGCCCAGCTCCAGTGCAGCGTGCCTTTGGCGGAGCTGCTGAGGCTGGAAGCGGTCGTGCCGCTCATCGCGAGATCGCCGTAGAGGTCGAGGGTGCCGGGACCCCAATGTTCTTTGAGCAATTGTGCGAGCTCCGGAGCGCTCGTGTGGCGCAGTTGCACCTCCGCGTCGTAGCTGGGCGTGGAGTCGAGTGCGACGGCGCCCATCGCATGCAGTACGCCTCCCAGCGTCCGGCCATCGAGGGAGCGCACCTCGAGGCTGCCATCGCGCAGCGTGAGATCGGCGGAGGCGTTAGAAATCTCCACCTGTCCTGCGTTCAGGCGAGCGATGTGGACGGTGCCGTCGAGCAGCGGCCAGTCCTCGCTGCGGGAGCGGACGCGGTTGATGAGCTCCTGCATCACGCCTTCGTCTTCACCGCGAAGCGAAGCGGCGAGCGCGCCGAAGTTGACGGTCGCGGCGGTAAGGTCGAAGTGACGCTCGCAGGCAGCAACGCAGGGCAGCGGGATGCGCAGGTTCCCGGTGAAGTGCGTGGTGCCGAGCGTGGCGCTCACGCCATTCCAGCGCAGCTCGGCGGGCGAAATTGTCGCCGTGGCGGTGGCGATATGGACCGGCTCGGCGAGATAGGACGGCTGGAAGTCGGCGTTGTGCAAGGCGACGGTCCCGTTGAGAACAGAGAGTGGAGCGGCGGGATCGACCACGGGCGGCAGCTGCCAGTCGCCCTCGACGGTGAGGTTGTAGTCGGCGGTCCCATTACCTTGCAGACCCTGGAAGGCAGCGGGAACGACGTTGAACGCGTGCGCGAGGGGAAGCAGATGCTCGAGCAGCGCGCTGCCGCTGTAGTGAAGCTGATAGCCCTGACCAGTGAGGCGCGCATTGGCGACGAGCGGATCGGGACCGCCGAGATCGATCTGCGCCGGCTCGAGGACCAGGGCGACGAGCTGCGCTGCCGGCTGAACGGTAAAGCGGAGGTCGGGAAGGACTTGCTCCATGCCGTCGCCGCGCACCAGAAGATCGGTTGCGAGCAATGAACCGCTGGCGATAATCCAGTTGCTGTTGGGGACGGCGTGGGAGCCGCGGGCAGTCTGGTTAGCCGCCGGCACCGGCTGGCGCGCGTAGGCGAGCTCGCCGTCGATGGCGCCGCTGAGGGTGATGTCGTTGTTGAGGCGGCCGCGAGTGTGGCGCAGCAACTCCAGCAGCGCATCGGCGGGCAGGTGGGTGGCGATGAGCTTGAGATCGGGCTCGGGTTCGGCAGTGTGGATCTGCTGCAGGGTGCCGCGGAGAGCAAGGATGCCGCTGCCGACCGGGGAGAGGCAATGGATGGTATCGAGGGATCCCAAGGCATGGCGATACGTCGCAGTGCAGGTGACGTGAAGGTTGAGAGGGTGCGCGGGCTGAAAGGTTTCGCGGTGAAAGTCGCTGGCTGCAGCGGAGAGCTGAAGGCCGAGTGCGTCGGGCACCCCGGTGATGTTTGCTGTAACGCTAGTATCGCCGCGCCAGCCCAGGTCGCGAGCAACAAACATGCGCGTCACCTGGCCGAGCGGTGCGCCGCGCCACTCCGCTTGCAGGTTGAGCGGCAGCTGGTTTGCGGAGGATGCGCGATGCACGCTGCCGCTTATCTGCACCTGGCCGGTGTCGGCGAGCGAGAGATTGATGTCCGTGCGCATGGGCTGGGCGGCGAAGCGGAGCTGCCATTCATTCGGATTTTCCAGCCATATCGAGACGTCGGCATTGAGGAAGGAGAAGGGCAGCTTCTCATTGCCGTGCTTGAAGTTGATGCGCGCGTTGGTGGCTTCGATATAGGGGAAGCGGCTCTGGCCGCGGACGACGGTGCGGCCGGTGGGCGCCTGCTGGGTGCGCGAAGCCTGCAGCAGCACGGAGGCGAAGTTCCACTGTCCGCCGGGAGCGCGCTCCAGATTGAGACTGGGCTCATCGAGAGAAATGCGGGCGATTTCCAGCCGGCCGCGCCAGAGCGACATGATGCGAAAGGCTGCGGTGACGCTGGAGCACTTCAGGATGGGTTCGGCGCTGTAGCCGGCAGTGGAGTCGACGACGAAGTTGGCGATCTGCACGCCGGGGCGCGGCAGCAATTCGAGCGTGATGCCGGAGACTTCCACGGGACGCCCGAGCGAAGCGGCGAGTGAGGCGGAGATCCTGTGCTGGTAGCGGCTGATGTTAATGAGCGGCGGCAGCACCAGGGCGCCAATCAACAGGAGGGCGAAGCCGATCGCGATGAGCAGATGCCGGCGGCGTCGGGTCGGTCTGGGGGATGTGGTATCCGGATCGGATCCCAGATAGGCATTGAGCTGCGCCCTTGGGACCGGTATGACCTTTGGCCGCATGCTTTAGCGCACCAGGTGAAAAGTCCTGCGCCAGCGCGTCTGATCGAAGAAGTGCAGCAGCACATGGCCGAATTGCTGCGCCCGATCGCCCACGCTGGTGCGGTCTTCGTCCTCTTCCGGTGTGATGAAGGACCAGTAGACGAAGAGTGGCCGGCCGACGATATTTTCTCGCGGCACGAAGCCCCAGTAGCGGCCATCGAGGCTGTTGAGGCGATTGTCGCCCATGGCAAAGTAGTTGCCGGGAGGCACGACCAGGTCGCCATTCTGAATGTGGCTGGGCAGATCGTTGGCCCAGGTTGGTTCGACGTCCTGTCCCTCCGACGAGGGCACGTTGGGGAACTCGTCGCGGTAGGGCAGGTAGGTGGCGTAGTTCGGGTGGCCTGCCTGGGGCTCATCCTGCCGCTTGCCGTTCAGGTAGACATAGCCCTCGTGCAGGTGAATGCGATCGCCGGGGATGCCGACAACGCGTTTCACCAGAAACATATCGGGATAGCCCGGCTTGAGGAAGACGATGATATCTCCGCGATGCACGGTGCGGTAGCGCACGAAGGGCGCCCAGTGCGCAGGCGGCGCCAGATTGACGCGGTCGACCAGGACGTGATCGCCGATGAGCAGCGTGTTCTCCATCGAGCCGGAGGGGATGACGAAGTTCTGAAAGATGAAGGTGAGGATGAAGAGGCCCACGACGATGACGGCGCAGTAGGATGCCAGGGCTTCGAGCGGAGTTTCGTCGTGCCGCGGAGCGCTCGCTGGGGCTGGCTTCGCCGGCGGGGCATCTGCGGTTACGGTGGGAGGATTCGTTGTCGTCTCGGCCATCAGTTTCTGCTGCGATATCGGTTGCGATCGGGGCCCGCTCAGTGGACCACACGCAGGATGCGGTCCCACCTTGCGAAGTCGATCAGTCGATCCTCAACGCTGTTGCCGAGTCTACCACCCGGCGGCGGGACGTATCCGGCTGCCTTTTGCATCTGAGAGTGCTTCAACGCACCACGTGGAAGGTTCGGCTCCAGCGCGTCTGGTCGAAGAAGTGCAACAGAACATGGCTCATCTGCTGCATGCGTTCGCCCATGCTGACGTGTTCTTCGTCTTCCTCCGGCGAGTTGAATGACCAGTAGACGAAGAGTGGACGGCCCACGATGTTTTCGCGCGGTACGAAGCCCCAATAGCGGCCATCGAGACTGGGCAGCCGGTTGTCGCCCATGGCGAAGTAGCTGTCCGGGGGCACCACCAGGTCACCGTTTTGGATGTGGCTGGGCAGCTCGTTGGCCCAGACGGGTTCGACATTCTGTCCCTGGGAGGTGGGCACGTTGGGGAACTCGTCGCGATAGGGGATGTAGTTGCTGTAGTCGGGGTGTCCGGCCTGTGGCTCGTCCTGCCGCTGACCATTCAGGTAGACGTAGCCCTCGTGCAAGTGCAGATGATCGCCGGGGATTCCGATGACACGCTTTACCAGGAACATATCCGGATAGCCGGGTTTCAGGAAGACGATGACGTCGCCACGGCGCACATTGCGATAGCGCACGAAGGGCGCCCAGTGCGCGGGCGGAGCCAGACTGATGCGATCTACCAGGACATGATCGCCTACGAGAAGAGTGTTCTCCATCGAGCCGGAGGGAATGACGAAGTTCTGGAAGATGAAGGTGAGGATGAAGAGGCCTACGACGAGAACGGCGCAATAAGAAGACAAAGCTTCGAGCGGAGTCTCGCGCCTCGTATCGCTGGACGTAGCGTCTGCCGTTGCTGCGGAGGAATTCGTCGTCTCGGCCATCAGGTCTGTTGCAGCCGCTCAGTGGACCACACGCAGGATGCGGTCCCACCTTGCGAAGTCGATCAGTCGATCCTCAACGCTGTTGCCGAGTCTACCACCCGGCTGCGGTGCGGCATCGGTGCCCGAGGGCTCGCGCACCGAAAAGTAGATAAGCAGCGGGGTGCCCTCGATGTTCTGCCGAGGCACGAAGCCCCAGTAACGGCTGTCGCGGCTGTGATTGCGATTGTCGCCGAGCACGAAGCAGGTATCCGCCGGCACGCGCAGGTGAGCATTCTCCACCAGGCCGCGCATCTGCTCTCGCCAGTGCGGATCGACCGAGGGATCGTCGGTGGTGTAGCGCGGGAACTGATCGCGATATTCGTCGCCATCGGCGCGCTCGAAGACATCGTAGGGTTCCCGCTGCAGAGTGTTGTTGACGACAGCAACGCCATTCTGCAGTGAGACTTCATCGCCGGGCACGCCGATGACACGCTTGACGACGTGCTCTTCCGCATCGAGCGGGAAGTGAAAGACGACGATGTCCTGCCGCGTCACGCGGCGATAGGGCAGAAGCCAATGCCATATGCCGGCCGGCGCAAACGCCGCCTTATCCACCAGCAGAAAATCGCCGACCAGCAGCGTGTGCTCCATGCTCTCCGATGGAATGCGGAAGGGCTGCACGAGAAAGGCGATGATAAACAGCGCGACGACGATGACCATCAAGGTGGAGCGCACGGTGTCGAGCAGGTGCGGCAGCACGAAGTGCAGGTGATGGTGCCGCGCGGGTGCGGCGGCCACGGTCGACGCTGGCGCCTGAACGCTCAAGCGGTGACACTCTTTGGCGGATTGGGTGCGGTCGTAGCGGGGGCGACGGTCTGCTCCTGTAATTGCTGGAAGGCCACTCGCGCGGCTTCCTGCTCCGCTCGTTTCTTGGTGGTGCCGGTGCCTTGTGCGGTGACCGGCGGCAGTTCCGGCGCGGCGGGGATGACCACCTCCACCAGGAATCGCTTGCGGTGGTCGGGCCCGCTCTCTGCCTTCACCTCGTATTCGGGAGGCGCGGCGCCCTTCGCCTGCAGCATCTCCTGCAACGCGGACTTGTGGTCGCCCATGCTGTCTCCGCGCTCCAGTCCTTTGTAGAGCCGTTGCGCCGTGGGGCTGATGACGGTGCGCTGCACGAAGGAACGAGCGATGTCGATTCCCGCATCAAGATAGAGAGCGGCAAGCACCGCCTCAAAGCAGTTGGCCAGCAGCACTGCCTTGCGCCGGCCGCCGTTGCGCTCCTCGCCGCGACCCAGGCGCAGATGATCACCCAGATGCAACACCTCCGCCACGTTGGCTAGATGCTTGCGGCTGACCAGCGCAGCACGCAGCCGGGTTAGGTCGCCTTCCTCCAGATCTGGAAACGATTCGTACAGAGACTGCGCGACGAGAAGGCCGAGCACGGCATCGCCGAGGAACTCGAGCTTCTCGTTATCCAGCGTCGGCTTTTCGTCGCGGAGGCTAGCCGGCTTCTCCTCCTGAGAGCTCTGGACACTCTTTTCAAAGGCCAGCGAGCTATGGGTGAGCGCCTGCTCGAGCAATGCGGGATCGTGGAAGCGATGCTTCAGGGTATGCGCGAGCGTTTCCAGCGTGCGCTGGACCATGGGGTGCGGTCTCCCTGCATACCAGCTTAGCTCCGACAGACAGGGGCGGGACAATAGGCTTAGGCGGGTATTCGGTAAGTCAGCGCTGGGGCGAGGCCGCAGGCGGAGCGGGCGACGTAGGCTGTGCCGCCGCATCGGGCTTCTGTGCCGGCTGGCTGTCGTCGTCGGAGTCGTCTTGCTGCTGACGCACGCCCGGAGGCGGCCCGTAGGGCTCTTTCAGACCGCGCTCCGCGGCTTCCTTGGTGTCGATCTGGCCGTCGCGGGTGACGAGCGCTTGCTGATACTGGGCCAGGGCCTCGTCGCGGCTATGTTCTAGGTCGTCCATGCGGCCGAGATAGATATGGGACCAGGCGAGGAGTCGCGGATCTTTACCGAGCCGGACGGTCTCTTCGAAGTAGTGGCGCGCGTCGGGGACGTTGCGCTGCATGACCGCGCAGCGAGCGAGCAAAAAGTCGGCGCGCGCGGTGTCGCCGGTGTGCTGGGTGAGCGCCTGATGTGCGAGCGTGGAGGCGGCGTTCACGTCGCCCTGCAGCAGCTTCATCTCGGCCAGGTCGAGCCCGCGCAACTGCCGGGTGCCGTGATGCACCACGTCGCCCTCGTTCTGCTGCGAGAATTCGATGTGCTTAACGTGGCCCAGCTCGGAGGGGACGTCCATGCCGTAGACGATCTCGCCGATGGTTTCCTTGAACGACTGCGGCTCCTTTTCAAAGGCGGCGAGCTTGTCGTAGAAGTAGGCGGTGAGCACATAGCCCTGCTCCATGGAGCGCTTCACAGCCGCCTGGCGCACGGCTTCGGCCTTCTGCTCGGTGGCATGGCGCTGGCGTTCGACGGCGGCGAACTCCGTGTGGCTGACGCTGGCGGGCGCCTTAAAGGGCGCGACACCGGTGTCCATGGTGCGCGCTTCGACGGCGCGGATCATGCATTCGGTGACCAGCGAAACGATGTCGCTGCGGAAGGTGTATTCGAGCGGGGCTTCGCGGACGCTTTTCAGAAACGGCAGCAGGCGGTCCATGGACGATGCGCGTGAGTAAAGCAGCGGCTCCAGCTCGTAGTGCAGATAGGTGTGCCGGATCTCGTCCATCCGCACCTTGTCGTCGCGGGTCGGTGAGGTGACGACGACGTAGTCCGCGCCGTAGACGCGCGCGTTGGTCTGTCCAGGATCGAGCAGCGGTTCCAATACAACGGCGAAGCGGCTATCGCCGCTGACGTTGGCGGGCATCTTAAGATAAGCGTTGGTGTTGACGACCATCTTGCTGAGCGAATCGTGCAGGCTGTTGATGATGCCGTCGTACTGGGGGCGCACGCTGATCCAGATGTAGTGGAGGTCGATCTGGCGGGCGAATTTGCGCAGGATCGGCAGGAGCTCGACTACCTGGGTCGAGTCCGGGGGCATTTCGGTGAGCGGGACGCTGTTGGTAAGGTCCGGCGGCGGGGTGACGTAGAGAGCGAGCGAGACGTACTGCGAGAGGTTATGGCTGGAGTCGGAGAGCTCGTGCTGGCGGATGAAGGTGCAGAGCTGGTCGCGGGTGCTCTGCGCCCCGGCAGAGGCCATCGCCGCAGCGTTGACGGCATCGCGCACCTTCTGCCGCACCGGCTGCGACTGATCGAGCCCGGCGTCATATCCGCAGGTATTCAGCGCCGCGGCGATATCAAAGACGGCCTCGCTGGTCTGCAGGCTGATCTGCGGGCCGGCGGGATCGATGAGCGAGGGGGGCTTCTGGACCTCGGGCTGGACGGTAGCCGTCGAGGAGGACGACGATTGCGCCTCGGATGAAGCGGAGTTTTGGGCCAGGGACGGGCTGGGCTGGAGGATGCCGGTAGCCAGAAGGGTGAGCGCGAGAAGCTGCGGCGCCAGCGCGCGGAAACTGCGGGAAGACTGCATAGATTAGAGGTCTGGCGGTCAGTCTAGATCATTTTCACTGCTCCGCGGAAGCGAGGGCGCAGCGTGTCAGTTTGGAATTTGAGGGAGATGGTGGACGAAAGTCTTTCCACGAGAGGTGGGGTCCCAGCCGGCGGTCATAGCGTGTCGAACGTCAGCTTCGATGGCTTTCACTGAAAACTTCGGGCGCTGAGGCAGCGGAAGCGGACTACCGAAACTCGTTGTTGGATATGGGTATTCCAGAATGAGGTCTCGATGGCCTCCGTCTTCCCTCCGCACTGAAATACAGAGACCCTTGTATCCGTCCTCCGTAGACCACTGCGGCTCGGTAAGAAGCTCCCAATACAGGCTGAACCCGTCAACGGCTATCAACCCTTCCAGTGAACGCTTGCGCCTTTTCTTTTGACCGTGCATTGTTTCGGCACTTCCTTCACTCTTGAACGACCCTAGACATCCTTTGCTTTCAAGAGCGGGTGATTTTAAATGGCGTTATCGGCAGGTCAGCTTGCATTTTGCCCAGCCGCCGCGTTCACTTCGCCCAGGCCAGCCCGTCGGCGAATTTGCCTGCTGTGATCAGCTTCTGGACCTTCCACTGCGACAGGTCGATGGCGGCCACCTCGCCGCTGGCGGCACAGGAGACATAGGCCACTTTTCCATCGGGCCGGATCAGGACCTCCTGCGGGGCAGCCGGGACGTCGATGTTGCGGACCACCTGCATGCTGGCGAGATCGACGACGGCGACCTGATTGGTGGGCGGCACGGCGACAAGGAGGAAGCGGCCATCCGGCGTGGGCGCTGCGCCGTATCCCGTGCCGGGCAGGGGCACCCATGTTTTCACCTTGTTGGTGGCGGTGTCGATGACCGCGAGCTGCGGCTTGGTCTGGTCGGAGGTGAAGACCCAGCGATCGTCGTTCGAGATGGCGATACGCTGGACTTCTTTGGACACGGGGATGATGGTGACGGTCTTCTTGCCGATCATATCCAGCACCGAGACGGTGCCGGGGCCGACGTTGGCGGTATAGCCGCGGCGTCCGTCGTGGGAGAGAACCAGCATGTGCGACTGCGGTTGGCCGGTGGGGACAGAGCCGATGACCATTCGTGTCTTCGGATCGATGATGGTGACGGACTGATCGAGCTCGGTGGTGACGTAGAGCAGGTTGCGGGCGGGATCGTATACCGGCTGGTGGGGCCGCACTCCATGACCGAAGTCGAGGTTGCCGATGATCTTGCGTGAGGGCAGATCGATGAACAGCATCTCGCGGCCATCCAGGCCGGGCTTGCCGACACCGGTGTTGCCGTAGATCGGCACGTAGGCGGTGCGCCCATCCGCAGAGGTGGCGATCTCATGCCCGTGCATGGTGGGTGTGCCCTCGGCGATGACAGCGGTCTGCTTTTGCGAGACTGGATCGACGATGCTGAGGCTGGTATCGCCCTGATTGACGACGAGCAGGGACTGGGCGTTTGCGGACACGGTCCATGTAAAGCAAAGACCAGAAAATAGCAGGCATGAGGCGAGCGAATTCCGCATGGGAGGGACTATACCAGTCCCTCCCATGCGAGGAATGCTCAGCCTTTGACGGAGATGCCGGAGAAGGACATCAGCATGGTTCCAAGAACCGGCTGGTCGAAGGAATGGGCTGGGCTGAAGACGCTGAAAAGCAGCAGGCTGTCGATGGATTGGCGCGTCTTCGCGTCTACCTGGCCGGAGAGAACCTTGTAGTCATAAACGCGGCCTTGGCCGTCGACGAAGACCTGCAGCATCACGGGATTGTTATGGTCGCCGATGGCGTCCTCGGGCTGGAAGGAGGAGTAAAGCAGCCGGGGTGCGCTGGAAATTTCCAGGGGCTGGTCGCTGGCTTCTACGGGCACGGGCGAGGTGAAGTTGCCGATGAGCATCGCAGCCGTGCCGACCAGGAAGATGGCGCTCGCGAAGCCGGCAGCCGCGCGGAGCAGGAAGGGCTGAAAGGTGTTTTCCCAGCGGCTCTGGAAACGGCCGAGGCGCTCGCGGGTGGAATTGCGGCTCTCCTGCGAGATGGCGACACGGAGCCGCAATGCCAGATCTTCCGGGACCTTGGTGGGGCCGAGGGTCGAGACCAGCGCCTGACTCTGCTGCCAGCCGGCAAACTCGCGGGTGCAATCGGAGCACTTTTCCAGGTGTTTGGCGATCTCGAGCATCCGGGTGCCCGGAATGTCGCCGTCCAGATAGCGGGAAAACTGGTGCTGAATCTGACTGCAGGCGCTCATTTGGCCTCCCGGAGCCCTGTCAGGGGGGCCCGCAACACGGTGGTGGATGAGCGGTCAGGGGAAGAAGGGGAGGACGTTACCGAGGCACGTACGAGCGGAGCCAGCAGGGTCTTCAGGTGGGCGCGGCCGCGCATCAGCCGCGATTTGACCGTGCCCAGATTCATATTCAGTATTTCGGCAATCTCTTCGTAGCCGAAGCCCTCGATGTCGCGCAGCACAACCACGGTCTGAAAGGGCTCGGGCACCTCGCGGACAGCGGCCTCGACCTGCTCGCGCAGTTCGGCATGAGCCGCCAGATCGAAGGGCGACTCCTGCTGATCGACCAGTGTGTCCTTCAGGTGGAAGCCCTCGCCATCCTGCGCGGAGAGCTCCTGCTCGATGGTGATTTCCTTGCGCTTGTGGCGGCACCACCAGCGGCGCTGGTTGGAGGCTTCGTGCAGGGCAATGCGGTAGATCCAGGTGCGCAGGCTGGACTCGCCGTGGAAGTTCCCGATGCCGCGGTAGACCTTGATGAAGACATCCTGCGTGATATCGGCGGCTTCGCAGGGATCGGGGATAGTGCGGGCGATGAGCGAGTAGAGGGGAGCGTGATACTGGGCGATCAGCGAGGCAAACGCCTCCTCCGAGCCTGCCTTCAGCTCGGCAATGACCCTGGCCTCTTCAGGCCTGGCGGTTGCCTGTGCTCCGAATACGTTGGCGAAATTTCCCAAGGCGGTTCCTGCCTGCATCTCAAACTGCCCCCATACATTAACAGGAAAGACGGGCAGGTTGCCCGCCCGCCGGTGTCATGCACGGAGCTACAAATATTTGGATGCCGCCGGCGGCAAGGCTGGGCAGCGCTCACTCAGTTCTACCCAACCTGCCTGCTTAGACACCCGGGGAACGCGAAAAGTTCCTGCCCGGCGGTTACTGCGGTGTTGTGGACGATGGGGCGGGAGCCGGGACGGGTTTATGGACGCGCCTTTTCGTGGATTTAGGTTTGGTGGCCGGGCCATCATCGACCACGGTCTTGGCCGGGGGCGGGGGCGGTGGTGCCGCGACCGCAGTACTCCGCAGATGGACCACTTCGGCATCCTGCGCCTGTGCCGATTGCAATAGCGCTGCGCCAAGCTGGGTCCGGCTGTCTTCGAGCGCGGCGCGCTGGTCTTCAAGGAGCTGCGCGTCATTGGAGCCGGCAAGCTGGGCCGTCTCCGAGACTCGCAGCAACACGTCATAGAGCGCGTCGACGTTGCGATATACGGTGAACGCGGGCGAGACCTTGGCGGGATCGGCAAGCGCGGTGTTGATGAGACCGGGCAGGGTGTCCGAGACATCGCGTTGCATCGAATAGACGTCGGATTGCGAGGTGTGCCGGACATCCCCAGGTGCCTTCCACTTGGGGACATTGACCGAATCGAGGGTCTGGCGCAGGTGAGCGATGGCGATATTCACCTGCTGCAGCGCATTGCCCAGAGCGAGACTGGCCTGCGTACGCGGCTGCGCCAGATTTGTGGCCTGCGCCGCTGCGGCGGGTATCAGCGGCTGCGGAGCGAACAGAAGAGTGGAAGCAAATGCGGCGAGGATAATGCGAAGAGACAAGGGAGGCTACTCCACAACGGAACGAGAGGTGTTTGACGAATCTATCTTATCTCGTCGAGAATGAGCAGAGTCATTCCCTCCGCAATGTGGGCCTGTGGCGCAGCTGGGAGCGCGCTTCCATGGCATGGAAGAGGTCGTCGGTTCGATCCCGACCAGGTCCACCAATCAATCAATCATTTTAGAAAACCCAGGCAGGCACTCACATACCCTGTCGGCGTTGTCCTCGTCTGCGAACCTCAACAAAAGTGCCGTAGATGGCATTCTTGGATGACGTATCAGAGGAGGGAATGGGTTTCCCTCCATAGGGGGTGCTGTCGTACACAACCAGGAGTTTGCCCGGCTCTACTTCAATCAGGTCGGCGTAATGGCTGCTCATACCGTCGAAGATTGGCGTGACGTTCGTCCATTTTTTCCCTTCGTCGGAGCTGAACATGACAGTTACGGGGCCGGGGCGACCATACGTGCATGCCAACAGCCCGTCACTCATTAACCTTAGATGGGGTGCTACGCCCCTGAAGCCGCTTGAAACAGGCGCGGTCCACGTCTTACCGTCGTCCACCGACCAAGCCTCGCCCATGTAGTCGCCGCCGCCAGTTCGAAAAAGGCAATACAAGCGGCCTTTCGACAATCGAACCAGTGCTGCTTCGCTCGGTCCCTCTTTTCCCATCCACGTCCACGGCCAGTGCGTCTCATTGGGCTGAGTTGCGGCAATAACCCCATACTCTTCCCAACTCCGGCCCTGGTCCGTCGAACGAATCAACACCAGGCGCTGCCGCGGATCTCGTTCTGTCATGTAGTAGAGCGTAGTCAGCCATTCGCCACGCGGACCGTCGACAATCGCACCCCACGGGTTAGCCTCATAAACTACGCTGAGCTTTGTTGCATCTTTTCTCCCCGTCTCCATTACTGTAGGCGGCTTGGAAATAGCAGGCTCGGACAGGTGAATTTTCGCATCTCTGATTTGATCAAATTCCATTCCACCCCGCGAAAACCTCGTAAGAGCGGCGTGGAAATACGTAGCCTGACCGGAAGGGTTTGCCTCTAGCGAGTCGTAGCCAGCTCCTAACGCCCAGATTGTCCCGTCTTCGCGAGTAACTTGCGTGTACGCGGCATCCACATTGGCGCCTGCTCCCATCGTATAGCGCCGACTCCACGTCTGCCCTCCGTCTTTCGAAAGACTATAGGCTGAAAACTCTCCTTCAGGATTCGTGTCGTCCCCACTCATCCGCATGGTCGCGAGTATTTCGCCCGTAGAGAACCGATGTACTGTCGCGTACCAACAATGGTTGAGGGAAGAAGCTGTGATTTCCACTGTTTTCCCCACCTGGACAGTAAGTTCATTCGACCGATCTGTCAGTGTGTGGCACAAAGTAGGACTTAAAAGTGTCGCAAACATAACGACAAACAATAGCTGCAAATACCGCAGCGAATTTCGTCCTCGACCCGCAGAAACCTTTGCTTTCATTTCTTCTCATTCGAGCAGGAGCGGCAGGCTCGCTGAATCGTCAGTGAGAGCCTCACTGCTCCTGTCAGGGTTACGGCAGTGCAGGGTTACGGCGGTGAAAATCAGAACTTCAGCTTCAGCGCCACCATCGAGGCAAAATCCTACGCTTCTCGAAAATAAGGGATCAAACCTTTTTGGGCTACTCCGTGGCATGACGGGTCGTCGGTTCGATCCCGACCTAGTCCACCAATCAATCGAGAGATCCAGGTTTAAATATCCAGGTTTAGAGTTGCGCAGTCCTCTGTTTCAGAACGACTCCGAACTGCCCTTTGTGGTTGAAACGGCGCAGATCTGGGTAGAGCGGTTCCGCCTCGCAAATAATAGATCGCTGACCGGGGAAAGCCTGAGTGAAGGATCGGAAGCCCCAGTTGGCATCGACATCATCCACGACGATTGCCGCATTTGGTCCTGAGGCCACCCACGCCCGATCCAGCTCAAAGCGCACGTTGCGTTCACTATGAAGGCTGTCGTGAACGAAAAGATCAATCTCGCCCAGGCGGGAAAGCAACTCGGGAAGTCGTCGCCGGCTTGAACCCTCGATGTAGGACCATCGATCTCCATGCCCGTCGCCAACTGCTGCCGCAACCTGCTTGCGCCAATGGCTCTCCATCGGTGGAAGGTCGATACTCCAGAGATGACCGTCTCCGTTCCTCGCCAGCGCCTCCAGGATGCAGCGCGAGGTGACCCCGTGAGCGACACCGGTCTCGACTATCTTCTTGGGTCTCATGTGGCGAATCAGACACCAGATCGCCCGCACGAATCCGGCATCGCCATCGTTCCACGCTTGAAAGCTCTCGGGGCCGGGACGAATTCCTTTTGCTTCCAGTTCCCGGATCACCTTCGGCCACAGAGCCCAAAACTCCGCAGCTTCCTTGCACGGCCGCGGAACGCCGAGAGATGCATGCAGTTGCTGTTCCCAGTTGTCATCGGATTCGTATCGACAATCGGGTCTTCTTCTCTCGCGCACGGCCGCGTATTCGTCCTGCACCGTCATCCAGAGTTGAAGTGGATCTGCCGCCACGCAGGTGGCCATAGTGACTGGATGTTTCAGGAAATAACGTAGAGGTAGTCCGAGCATGATGCACTCCGTGGGGGGAGGGCCCATGTTGTCCGGCAACGGCGAATCTGTCGATGAGTAGCTTCAAAACTGAAGCTAAGGCGTCAGGCTGTTGCCGCATGGAAGCTGTGGCATGGAACGATTCGTTGCTTCGCGCGATGGGAAACCATCGCAGGTCGTCAGGAGCCCGACGTGCGGAGCAGCACAGCCACTCCAATTCATTTTTAGTTGTAGGCCGTATCTGGAGGGAGTGCAAGCACGGATTCGAAGTTATCCGTTGCAGCGTTATCCGTTGCACCGTTGCCTCAATGCTTCTTGAAGAACTGCACCTCGCGTTCGTGCTGCCGCGCCTTTTGAAGCGTGGTAAACGTCCCCAGATTGCGCCGCTTGCCGGTAGATTCACTCTTCTTGCGCGAGTACAAACGATATTCGCCGGATTTGAGTTTGCGGATCATGTGCATATGGATGCGGGACACGGCCGCGTGGCGGCCACGGCCAACGCGTAACCAGAACCGGGTACGCATTCTGAGCGATTTGCAAGGGCGCATCGAACCTTACACCAAGTAATGCCGAGGGTAACGTCGGGACATTCAGAAGGAAACTTCTGTGTTTCCAACCACCTGCAGTCCAGCTTCAGTACGAAAGGGTAGCAAAAGCCGCCCGAAAGTTTCTCTGGAATACCCGAACGATACCCGCCCCGCAACCACCGGTCGTTGACTCCCGCAGAGCCCCACTCCATGCTGATTCCGGTAGTCAAGAAATTATCAAGTCTTACCCCGCGCTGGATATGTGAAGCATGCCAGCGTCTTTCGCCCGAGTGTCGTAGTTATTGCGCTACCCGGGCATTTGCCGAATTTTCTGAACGTCTGGAAAGCCATGGTTCTCTCGCGACTCTCCCTCTGGAAGGGTGCACTCCTATCTGTGCCGTTTGCGGCCGCTCTCGGGGTCGCAGCCCAGGCACAATCCGCCGCTCGGCCGCTGATTACGCGTCCGGCTGAGGGATCTCCTCTGGTCGCACTGCAGGGAAACGTGCATCCGTTGGCGCGGCCGCAGTTCGATCGCGGTCCGGCGCCGGCATCGTTGGGCGCGCAGCGTCAGTTGCTGGTGCTGAAGCGCTCCCCGCAACAGGAGAGGATGCTCCAGCAGTACCTTGCCTCGCTCGAGGATAAGAACTCTTTAAACTTCCACCACTTTCTTACCCCTGCGCAGTTCGGCCAGCAGTACGGGCCGGCGCCGGAGGACGTGGCGCAGATCGTCACCTGGCTAAACGGCCAGGGACTTGTGGTGAACAAGGTAGCGACGAGCAACATGGCCATCGAATTCACCGGATCTGTAGACCAGGTGGAGACGGCGTTTCATACCCAGATTCACCGTTTCGTGATCAACGGACAGGAGCATGTTGCGAACGTTACGGACCCGATGATTCCGTCGGCGCTTGCACCGGTGATTGCAGGAGTTTCGCCGCTCAATGATTTCTATCCACGTCCGCAGACGATTCACGGACCGGGCGGCCGGTGGAATGCGGCGGAGAAACGATTCGATCCGGAACTTACGGTGAGCCTGTCGGGCAGCAAGTATCTGTTCATGTCACCGGGCGATGCTGCCACCATCTACGATGCGCCGACGTCGCTCAACACGCATCGCCAGTCGGGACAGGCGATCTATGACGGAAGCGGGATCACGATCGGGATTGCCACCGATGGCACGGTCAACCTAAGCAACGTTGCGAACTATCGCTCGCTCTTCGGCTTGCCGGCTGGCTCGCTTTCCATCGTCATGGATGGAAATTCGCCCGGCAGTGGTGACGAGACGGAGTCCACGCTGGATGGGGAAGTGGCGGGTGCGATCGCACCGGGCGCGAAGATCGTCTACTACCAGGCCGCCGATACGACCTTTCAATCCGGAGTGATGCTGGCGATCTTGCGGGCGATCGACGACAACACGGTCAACATCCTGAATGTGAGTTATGGTTCCTGCGAGCTGGCCCAGGGCGCGGCGGGGAACCAGGAGATTTTGAATGCCTGGGAGCAGGCGGCCGCGCAGGGCATTGCGGTGACTGTCTCGAGCGGCGATTCCGGCTCCGCGGGATGCGACAATCCCGATACGCAGAGCGTGGCGTCGCGCGGCTTTGCGGTGAACGGACTCGCATCGACTCCGTACACGGTGGCGGTGGGTGGCACAGATTTCGACGCGCTGCTGAACAATTTCTCCACCTATATCAGTGCGACGAATACCGGCAACTACAGCTCCGCGCTGGGCTACATCCCCGAGAACCCCTGGAACAACTCCACGGCCACCAATGGAAGCGCGGCGAGCGATCAGCCGAGTCAGAGTTACAGCGGAATTACGAATATCGTGGCGGGCGGCGGCGGGGCCAGCAGCGCGGGACTCTACGATGCAAGCGGAAACGTCCTTGGCGGATATGCCAAGCCGCAGTGGCAGCAGCAGTACGAGACGAGCGCGGGTATTGCGGCCGATAAAGTGCGTGACCTTCCGGATGTGTCGTTGTTTGCGGCCAATGGCGTGAACGGCGCTCTGTGGGCGACCTGTGGCGACACCGATTGCAGCGGAGCGAGTCCGACGATCAGCGGAGTGGGCGGCACGTCCGCATCTGCTCCTGCGTTTGCCGGAGTGCTTGCGCTCGTCAATCAGAAGCTTGGAGCAAGCGGGCGCCTGGGGCAGCCGAACTGGGTTTTGTATCAGTTGGCAAAGACGCATCCGGAGGCATTTCATCAGATCAAGTCCGGGAACAACGCGGTGGTCTGCACCCCGGGCACGCCGAATTGCGGCGCGAACGGTTTCCTTGGCGGCTACGATGCGACCGGTTCCTACAATCTTGCGACCGGACTCGGAAGCGTCGACATCTCCAGCCTGGTGAACGACTGGACGAGCGTCGGCCAGACGCAGACGACAAGCGCGCTGACGCTGAGTTCGACGAGCTTCCAGCATGGCCAGGCGATTGCGATCTCGGTCGACATCGATCCTGCAGCGGCGACGGGCAAGGTGGCAATCACGAACGATCTCAGCGCGAGCGGATTGTTCAGCAGCGACTCGCAAATCACTTTGCCTATATCGAACGGGCTGGCCAAGGGCAGCTGGACGGGCTTTCCCGGTGGCACCTATAACGTTTACGCAAACTATGGCGGCGATGGAACCTATGCGAGCAGCATCTCGGCGCCGACGCAGATCACCGTCACGCCGGAAGCCAGCATCCTGCAACTATCCGTCAGCATCGCGGATGCCTCCGGGAACCTGACGAGCCTTGCGGGAAAGTCTGTTCCGTACGGAACGTATGTTTCCATCGACGCGCAACCGATCGGGAAATCGCAGGCTTCGAGTCCGAACCCCTTGAGAAATGCAACCGGGACGGTGGCCTTCTCGGATACGAACTCTTCCGGAGCGCAGGGCAGCGGGATGCTGGACGCATCGGGAAACGCCGAGTTTCCGGTACACGTTTTCGCAGCGGGCACGCATAGCGTCACGGCTTCTTACTGGGGTGACGCGAGCTATAACCCCAGCACCTCGGCAGCTATCAACTTCACCGTGCAGAAGGCCGGGACTACGACGGCTGTCACTACGAATACGACTTCGATCTCTTCAGGCTCTGTGACTGTCACTGCGGCCATCCGGCCGACCGTGGCGAACTCTTCGGCCCAGCTTCCCAGCGGAACCATCACGTTTACGGATGCGACCAGCGGTGCTGTTCTTGGAACCAGCGGCGGTCTCACTACTACGCGAGATCCGTCCACGGGCGCATACTTCAGCGCCGGTGTTATCGAGATTCCGGTTACGCAGTTGACGCTGGGCAGCAACGGCATTGTCGCGGCGTATAGCGGCGACACGAACTACACGGCGTCTGCAGCATCGGCTCCGATGGTGGTCTCCTGCACAGCAGGCTGCGGAAACGGTACGGGGCAGACGCTTGGGCTGTCGCTTGGTGGGAGCACCCCCGCGTCGGTCGTCAGCACTCCGGGAGGCACTTCGACAACGACCGTGTCGGTGAATCCCGGCGGAGGCTTCCGAGGCGCGGTGAACCTGACGTGCTCCGTCGTCGGCACCAACAGCAATGATGTCAACATCCCGAAGTGCAGCTTTAATCCCGCCACAGTCACAATTACAAATGCGCAGGCCGCTCAATCGACATTGACGGTGACGACGACCGCTGCCGGCACGACTGCTGCTGCCAGTTCGTCCAGCGGCATCGGGTCGGCTGTGCGTGGTGGCGCAATGCTGGCCTGCCTGCTCTTGTTTGGCCTGCCGGGCCGCCGCCGCTCTTTGGGGCTGTTTCGCGTCATCCTGTGCGGCGTTGCTCTTAGCGGGATGATGGCATGCGGCGGCAGCGCGAATGGCGGGAGCACCAGTGCCGGCGCCAATGCCGCGTCGGGCACTACACCGGATACCTACACGGTCACCTTCCGCGCTGTCGATGCGACCGGCACATTGACCGCGCAGGATTCCTTCACGATCTCGGTGAATTGATTGTCTCCGCGCGAGGCAGGAGCATCTCCACCTGCAGGCCGTGCGGAGCGGCGTTCTGCGCTTGGATGGTTCCGCCGTGGATACGAACGACGCGGTCGGCGATGGCGAGGCCCAGACCGGTGCCGCCGGACTCGCGATTGCGATCATCGGCTACGCGATAGAAGGGCTGGAAGATGTTCACGAGCTCCGATTCAGGAACGCCCTGCCCGTAGTCGCGAACGAGAATGCGGACCAGGGCGGGCTCGCCTGTGGCCATCGATTCCAGTTGCACGTCCACTGAGTTTCCAGCCCCGGTGTAGCGGATTGCGTTCCGAATGACGTTTTCAATCGCGCTGTGCAACAGCTCCGCGTTTCCCTGAACGAAATACTGTCCTTGCGACGACAGCCGCACCGCGCCATCACGCTCCTGCAATTCAAAATCGGCACTGCTGACGATCTGCGATATGAGTTCCGTCAGGTCCACCTGCGCCATGGGAACGGGCGTGGCCGATGCGTCGAGCTTCGCTACGGTGAGCAGACGCCCGATCATGTCATTGAGACATTCGATGTCCTGCTCCATGTGATCGAAGGCGGGGTCGCTGCCCTTGCGCTCCTGTGCAAGATCGAGCGCTACGTTCAGCCGGGCAAGCGGCGATCGCAATTCGTGGGAGATGTCGTAGATGAGTTGACGCTGGCGAGAGACGAGCTCCTCGATACGAGCTGCCATGGCATTGAAGTCCCGCACCAGAGATCCGAGTTCATCGCGGCGGCGCTCCATGCCGGCGGCGGCGCGCGTGCTGAGATCGCCAGCCGCAAGATGCTGCGAAGCCTCGCGCAAACGGAGGACGGGCGCGGTGAGGTAGCGGGTGAGCAGATAGCAGATGAAGCCCGAGACCAGCAGCGGGACGCTCCATCGCAGCAGGATGCCTGATAAACCGATGCCTGGCGGCGGTCCGCGATGCTCCGTGAGCTCTTCCACGGCATAGATGTACTGGCGGCCACTTTTGCCCCGCACCTTCACGGCCACGCGGGTGGAAGTATGTCTCAAGTTGTAGGAGGGGTCGTCGGAAGCTGTTGCACTTCGACTGATCTGGTTCAAGGTCGCGCACTCGGTACCGGCGATGACATTCCCCGACGTATCGAAAAGGCAGCTCTTCAGGTTCGTCTTGCGGTTGAACTGCTCCGTGTACGCCGATGCAGCGGAGGTCCCTTGCTGCTCGAGTTCATTGACGGCAGCAGTCCCGGAGGCCCACGCGGTGGCCGCCAGATTGGTTTGCGACTGTGACGGCAGGTTCTTTGGCTGAAGAAGGATCCAGGTGATGACGAGCGCAATTCCTGTGGCGATGACCGTGGCCCAGAACCACGAAAATATTTTGAGAAAGAGGCTGGGGAGTCTCATGGTCATTTCGTCTCTGACCGGACGACCAGGAGATATCCGCTGCCGCGCACCGATTTGATGCGCTCTTCGCCGTTCGCTCGGCCCAGCTTCTTGCGCAGATTGCTGATGTGGACGTCGATGACGCGATCGAACGGGCCGAGCTTCCGGCCAAGCACTGTCTCCGTGAGCTGCTCACGCGTGACAACATGCCCTGCCTCGCGCAGAAGAGTTTCCAGCAGAGCGAATTCAACACTGGTCAAATCGAGCCGCAGGTTGTCGAGCGAGGCTTCGCGCGCCGCTGGATCGAGGCGAAGATCGCCGACGTTCAGAGGGCCTCCGGAAGCAGCCGAGCGGGAAGTGCGCCGCAGGATGGCGCGGATGCGCGCAATCAGCTCGCGCGGATTGAAGGGCTTCGGTAAGTAGTCGTCGGCGCCGATCTCCAGGCCGAGGATGCGATCGACATCTTCACCTCGCGCCGTGAGGATGAGCACCGGAACCGGCGAGTGGGTGCGCACGCGGCGCAGCACATCGAGCCCACCCATGCCGGGCAACATCAGGTCGAGGATGATGAGCGCATGCTCCTGCGAGAGCACACGCTCCAGCCCGCGCGGCCCATCGTGCACCGCTTCGAGCGCGAACCCCTCCGAACTCAGACGCTCGCCGAGCAGCCTGCATAGTTCGATGTCGTCATCGACGATGAGCACGCGATCCATTCCTGTGATGTCTTTCGACTCGCCTCCGACTCTTGATGGTAGTCCGCGCAAGTGCTGGAGATAGCGGACTTTACAAAACTTTATGTTGCTTTACCAATCTTTACCGCACGCGCTTGCTGCCGATGCTGGAATGAATTCGTAGCAGAGAAGGAGACGTGGGTTATGAAACGAATCGTGATCTGGTCATGCGCGGCGGTGCTGGTAGTCGTGGCTGGGCTGGCGATTGCCAGAGCGGATGTGCGGGGATGGCATGGCTGCTTCAGCCATGGGAGAGCGCGCTTCGGTCCCATGGGTTACGTGGCGCATGAGCTGAAGCTGAACGATGCGCAGAGAGAGCAGATTCGTTCCATGTGGCAGACAGAAAAGCCGGCGATATTCGGACTGGTGCATGAGCTGGCTGCCGAGGGCAAGGAGATGGACGAGGCTACGGCCAAAGGAAATCTCGACGAAGGCAAGGTGCAGGAGATTGCCACGCGACAGGGCGCAACCGTGGCCAAGCTGCTGGTCGAGAAGGAGCACTTCAAATCGAAGATCTATGCGACGGTACTGAGTCCGGAACAACGTACCAAGGCAGATGAGTTGCAGGCACGGTGGCATGACCGGCTGGATCACATCGGAAACGGGGAGGATGGAAATGAAAACCAATCTGACATTTCTTACGAAATTGACGGCGGGCGGACTGGTTGCGGTCGCCATTGCGCTGTGGGGACAATGGCTTTCCGGCGATCCTAGCTATCCTACGTTTCCTCCTGGGCCGATCCTGTTTATGGGAGTCGCGGCGATCGTCATTTGGGGTGCGCGCTGGTGGTGGACGCCGCTGATTGGTGCGCTGATTTCGCTCCTGGTCACATCCGGCTGGTTTGCGCGGCTGCCGGGAGGAATGCTGCGCCTGGAGCATCCCGGACACGTTGGGAATTTTGCAGCGGGTATCTTCCTCTCGACGGCGTTGCAGATCAGCTCACTCCTGCTGACGGATATTGCTGGGCTGGCTGCGACGGTGCAGAACTTCCGGCGTGCGGGCAACACCAGCGACACCGCGAGGATGGCGTGTCGGCTCTTTGGCGCGCTCTTTGCGGTCATGGGTGTCCTGGCAATCGTGGCCCATACGCACGTAGACAAATATCACAACCTGATGCATCTACTGTGGGGTGCTCTGGCCTTCGGCTGCAGCTTCCTGGGTGAGGCAGTGGCAAAGCGATTCTGCATAGCAACAAGCGCGTTCTACCTGACGCTTGCAACGCTTGGGCTGACGATCGGCAACCCTGCGCTGAATAGGGCGTGGTACTTCGGCCCCATGCTGCTGCATACCGGCGACCACATCTTTCACCTGGTGCTGGGGTCAGTTTTCCTCATCATGGGATTGGTGTCGGGCCGGCAATGGGTCCATCGTCCAAGCCAGGCGTAGTGAAGCAAATTTTGGGGTAGTCTCTCCGGGCTTCGCATCCGCGAAGCCTTTTTTTTGCCATCGCGATCGCAGTGCCGGCCATGCGGCAGGCTTATATGTTCAGGCCGGAGCGGCGGACCCACTGAGTGCCATTCTTCTCCAGGTAGATCCACTGGCCATTCGCGCAGAGATTCGCGCAGAAGTTGTTCATGTAGACCAGAGCGGCGGTACCCGCCGTGTTGAAGTAGACCTCGCTGAAATAGGTGATCCCGGGATAGCCGGCCCACTTGGCTTGCAACTGCGAACCGGGATCGATGCCCCCGAGGGTTTGTCTGAGCTCCGCGACATCATCCGGCGTCAGAAGCGTGTAAGGGCGGTCGATCGTTAACTGATGCTCAAGCTGGACTCGCTCGTAGCGGCGCGTGTGGAAGTCCTGCACCGCTTCTTGAAAGGCCTTTTCATTGCCGGGCGGCGGCTGCAATTGGCCCTCGGGCGGAATGGCCGGGTTCATGTCGTTGATGTTCACGGTAGTGCCGGCGACAGCGAAATGCGATGCCTGCTCCGGCGACATGCCGGCAAAGGGCACGCCGGGCATGAGCAGAGAGTAGATGGCATAGGAGTCGCCGGCGCGCTCGAGTACCTTCGGTGTCGGCTTGGCATGGGGACGCGGCTGCGCAAACGAGCTTGCCGTGAGAAGAGTGAGTACGGCGATCGCAACTGCGAGGCCGGGCGTTTGTTTGCGAACTTGAATCCGTGCCATGGTGCACTCCGTTGCGGACTACTTCATTCTTTCTTGATGCGGGTGGCCGGTTCCGGGAAACAGACGCAGGCATTGGCCAGGCTGCTCACGGGCATGATTCCTATGGTGCGGTCCGGATCAATGCTCTGACAAGCGGGATGCCGGCAAGCGGGGCAGCAGCAGTTGAAAGAACGCATCTCCGTTGGCCTTGAGGCATGCGTGCGCGTTGGTCTGGCCCTCGACTACGCGGGTAAAGCCTTTGTCGTCTATTTGAAGGCGGAGCGGCGTGGTGGGACATATCTCGGGGCGCAGGACATAGGTGACGGCCATGGCGTCGTAGAGTGTCGGCGTGTGTTGGTGAGTGCCGAGCTGCCACTCGCTGGTGAGAACGAGAAGGGCGTCCGTGGTGGGCGTGCTACGGGCGGCCACTTGAGCGAGTTTGCCGTCGTCCAGCTTCCACTGGGTGGAATCGAGCGGCATCATGAAGATAGGCACGCCGGAGGCGAGCAGCTTGCGAGCCGCGGCGGGATCCATGGCGATGTTGTACTCCGGCTGCGGCGGAGGCGGCGGGATAGCGCGCGGATTGCCGTAGCCGCAGTGGATGGAGCCGCCCATCAGCACTACGCGATCGAGCAGGCGAAACGCCGCGGGATCGCGGTCGATGGCCGCGCCGATATTCGTGAGCGGGCCGATGGCAATCAGCGTGACCTGATGCGGATAACGCTTTGCCTGGGCAAGCAGGAAGTCCACGCCGTTCGCGCGCGCTGGGGTGGGGCCTGCGGCGGCCCATGCGCGCTGCGAGAAGTTCGACTTGCTGTGCGTGGGGACACCGGCGTCTACGGGAATGTTTTTTGCGCCATCCGCGGCGAGCAGGCGAGCCGCGAGCCTTGCGCGCAGTGCGGTGTCGCCCCAGGCAGTGGTGATGCCGAGAATCTCAAACTCCGGGCTGTGCAGCGCCAGAGTGAGAGCATACGCATCGTCGATGTCGTCGCCGATATCGGTATCGACGATCACCTTCTGGCGCTCGGCGCAGTTAGCCGTGGTTGCTGCGAACAGAAGGATGAGCCACAGCGAGAGCAGGCGACGGGATTTGAACAATGGGCACTCCAGAACCGATGTGGGTGCACTGCAGTAGTCCGTTGATTCTAACTGGCGGCTCGCGATTCTTTTTCCGCCAGGACTGCCGTCTCCACGCGTGGAAGGATGGCAGCATGCAACTCGATCGCGTATTCTTCGACGCGAGGGACCGTGCATCCGTGTCCAGACCATTGCATCCTTTTGTCCAATGTTTGCTCGTATTGCTTCTGAGCGCATCGCCAATGTACGTTCGCGCGCAGGCTGCGGCGCCGGCGGGTGCGCCGCAATCGGGACCACAGCAGGGAATGAGCGGCGGCGTGAATACCGGCGGAACCTTCGCGCCGGTGCTGGATGCGCAGAAGCGGCCCATCACGGCGGGCGGGTTTGTCGATAGCGGCACGCCGATCTTTATCGACATCGCGGAGAAGGCCGGATTGTCGAAATGGTCGCATCGTGACGGTACGAAGGAGAAGGAGTTCATCCTGGAAACGCCCGGGTCGGGTGTTGGGCTGATCGACTACGACAACGATGGCTGGCTGGATATCTATCTGGTGAATGCGACGACCTACGATGCGCTCTCCGGCAAAGCGGAAGCGCCGCATGCCGCGCTCTTCCACAACAATCACGACGGCACCTTCACCGATGTTGCAGCCAAGGCGGGCGTGACCAACGACCGCTGGGGCTTCGGCGTCGCCGTCGCCGATTACGACAACGACGGCTGGCCGGATATGTACGTCACGAACATGGGCGCGAATCGTCTGTATCACAACAATCACGATGGAACGTTCACCGACGTTGCGGAGAAGGCCGGTGTGACCCTTGGCAGTTGGTCGACCGGAGCCACCTGGGGCGATTACGACGGCGACGGCCGGCTGGACCTGTTTGTGCCGGGCTACGTGCACTTCGATAAGAATCAGCCGCCAACTCCGGGATCGTCTGCAAGCCTGGCGCGGAACTTCTGCCAGTTTCGCGGCGCGCCGGTGATGTGCGGCCCGCGCGGTCTGGAGGGCGAGCACGACCACCTGTTCCATAACAACGGCGATGGAACATTCACCGACGTGAGCGAGAAGGCCGGGGTTGCGGATAAGTCGGGATATTACGGACTGTCGAGCGTCTTCATCGACCTGAACAACGATGGCAAGCCTGACCTGGTGGTGGCCGATGATTCCACGCCGAATTATGTGTACCTGAACAAAGGCAACGGCACCTTTGAGGATGCGAGTTATGCCTCGGGTTATGCGCTGAACGAGAACGGCCGCGAAACGGCATCGATGGGCATTGCGCTGGGCGATTACGAGAACAACGGGCGCATCGATCTCTTCAACACCACGTTTTCAGACGACTATGACGTCCTCTACCACAACGATGGCGACGCGAACTTTACCGATGTGAGTTATGCCGCGGGCGTGGCGGAAGCTACCGTTCCCTTTCTCGGCTGGGGCGATGCCTTCATGGATTACGACAATGACGGCTGGTTGGATTTGTTCATCGCAAATGGTCACGTCTATCCGTCGGTGGACAAGAACGACTGGGGCACCACCTTCGCCGAGCGCGCGCTGCTCTTTCGCAATCTGCAGGGCAAGCGCTTTGAGCTGCAGCCGGCGGTGACCGGAACGGGCCTCGCCGTGGTGCGCCCCGCGCGTGGGGCCGCAGTGGGAGATCTGTTCAACGACGGCAAGCTGGACGTGGTCATCAACAACATCGATTCGCCGCCTACGCTGCTGCGCAACGTGAATCCAGACCATCATCACTGGGTGGAACTGAAGCTAGTCGGGGGTGCGAAGGGGCCGCGCGATGCGGTGGGCGCGACGGTGTATCTGACCTGCGGCAGCATGCGCCAGCGGGGCGATGTCTACAGCGGCGGCAGCTATGCCTCATCGAACGACCAGCGTGTGCACTTCGGGATCGCCGATGCGACGAAGGTGGATGCGCTCGAGATTCACTGGCCCGACCGGACGGTCGAGAAGCTGAAATTGCCGGGCGTAGATGAGATCTTCACGGTAGAGGAGGGCAAGGGCGTGACGGGTCACGCGCCTGCCGCCAAGACGAAGTAGTTTCGGATTAGTTTGTGGGTGCTGCTTGCGTTGCCGGTGCGTAGTGCGCGGTGGCATGCCGTTGCATGTTGTGCTTGTGCACCTGAACGACGCCGGCAAAGAGAATCGCGAAGAGGGCAATGAAGAAAATGGCAAAGGCCAGAAGGTGGTTGCGGGAGAGATCGCGCATAAGTGGCAGCCATGCTCTACCTCCGATGACACCATCGTCAAGTGACCTCAGTCGCAGCGATGGTTCCACTTGCGCGCCAGCGATTCTCAGGCTTTCTTGACCGAAATCAACCTCGCCGCTTGCCTGACACGGCCGCGGTAGAGTTGCGGACGATTAGCTCCGGCCGGATGCGGTATTCCAGGGCGGGAAGCGGCCCCTCTTCCCGCTTGCCGGCGCGGTAGAGCGCCTGAAAGGCGCGGTCGGCAATGGCGGCGCGCGACAGGCGCACGGTGGTGAGTGCCGGGTGCATGAAGGCGCTGATCTCAATGTCGTCGAAGCCGACGACGGAGACATCCTCTGGCACGCGCAGGTTGTGGCGATGCAGGGAACCGATGGCGCCGATGGCGGTGAGGTCGTTGGAGGCGATGACAGCGGTGGGGCGATCCTCCAAGGTGAGAAGGCGATCCATGGCCGCGCGTCCCCCGTCGATGCGGTGGTTGCCCACTTCGATCAGCGACTTGTTGACAGTGATCCCCTTGCGCTTGAGCGATGCGAGCAATGCCTGCCGCCGCGTGCGCGCCGAGGCCAGGTCCATGGGACCGCTGATAAAGGCGATGCGGGTATGGCCGAGCGAGACGATGTGCTCGACCGCATCGTCGACCCCGGCTCCGTAGTCGACCAGGATATTGCTGATGCCGTTCGCCGGATCGCCGGTGTCCAGGAAGACCATGGGGATCTGGCCGCGGTGGAAGCGGTCGATGAGGTGGGAGCCCATCTCGGAGGTCATCACGGCAACGCCGTCGACCTTGCGCTCCAGCATGCGCTGCACGCAGACCTCGGTGCGCTCCGGGCTGTAACCGGTGTTGGCGACGATGACTTCGAAGCCGTTGCGGACGGCCATGTCTTCGAAGGACTTGACCAGCTCGGGAAAGAAGGGGTTTGTGATGTCCGAGATGATGAGGCCGTAGATGCGGCTGCGCCCGGAGCCAAGCGCCCGCGCATTGGTATTGGGATAGTAGCCAAGCGCTTCGATGGCGCGGCGTACCCGCTCCGCCGTTTTAGGCGCCACCTTGTTGGATCCATTGATGGTGCGGGATACGGTGGCGGTGGAGACGCGTGCCCGATCTGCGACTGCCTGGATGTTCATTTGCCCCCAAGAAGGGTCCCGCAGGCTGAAGAGCCAGGACGACCCGCCGATTCAGACAGAGGATAACCTGCCGTGTGATATTCGAGTTATTGTGAACGCTTGGAAGAAGTTGCGTCGTCCTCGTTGTAATCGGTTACAATCCTGACGGCGATTAACGTACCCGGAGCCAGATTCGTCATGACATCGCAGCGCAATGCCTTTCCGCACCGCCGCTACAACCCTTTGCATGGCGACTGGGTGCTGGTGTCGCCCCACCGGACTCAGCGTCCATGGCAGGGCGAGACGGGGAAGACGGAGACGGCTGCTCCGGTCCATTACGATCCCAAATGCTACCTTTGCCCCGGCAATGAGCGCGCCGGGGGGCACCGGAATCCTGATTACAAATCGGTCTTCGCCTTCAATAACGACTACGCCGCCCTGTTGCCGGATGCGCCGGCGCCTGCCGCAACCGACTCGCCGCTGCTCCGCGCCGAGCAGGAGCGCGGAATTTGTCGAGTGCTCTGCTTCCATCCCGACCACAGCCTGACACTGGCCCGTATGACGATTCCAGAGATCGAGGTGGTGGTCGAAGCATGGACGGCGCAGTACGTTGAGCTTGCCGCTCAGCCGTTCGTGCAGCATGTGCAGATTTTTGAGAACCGCGGCGCGATGATGGGCGCCAGCAATCCGCATCCGCACTGCCAGATATGGGCGACGGAGCATGTGCCCGACGAGCCCGCTGCAGAGCGCGTGAACCTGAAGTTGTGGCGAGAGACGCACAAGGGCGGCCTGTTGGAAGAGTACGTGGCGCTCGAGTTGGAACAGAAGGAGCGGATCGTCTGCCAGAACGATGAATTTCTGGCGGTGGTACCGTACTGGGCGGTGTGGCCGTTTGAAACGCTGGTGCTGGCACGGAAACCGTTGCGCGCGCTGCCGGATTTCAGCGCCACCCAACGACGCGCCCTCGCCGATATCCTTAGCCAGTTGACCATCCGCTACGACAACCTCTTTGAGACCAGCTTTCCTTACACCATGGGCTTTCACCAGGGGTCGGGGGCGGAGCAGCACTTCCATGCGCATTTCTACCCGCCGCTGCTTCGGTCAGCGACGGTGAAGAAGTTCATGGTCGGCTTCGAGATGCTGGGCATGCCGCAGCGCGACATCCTGCCCGAAGACGCCGCAGCAAGATTGCGCGAGGTGCCGTCGACGCATTACCTGGGGAGCCGCTCGTGATGAACAGGGCCAGGGCGGCAGCAGAGGAGATCGAGACGACGCAGAGGGAATCTGCGCGCGTTCTTGAAAACGCTAACATTCGCGTGGAAGTAGCGCCGGTGCTGGGCGGGAAGTTTCTCTCTCTGCGCAGCAAGCGAACATCGACCGAGTGGCTGCTGCCTCCGCTGCGGGCTTATACGGAAGCCAGATCGACAGGCGGATTCGAAGGGTGGGATGGCGGCGGCTTCGACGAGTGCCTGCCCACAGTAGCCCCAACCCGGACAGCGTCGGATCATGGCGAACTCTGGAGGCACGCATGGCAGGAGGAAACGGCTGCGGACTTGGTGCTGCTGCGGACGACGGCACTTGGCGGCGCGCTCGCACTCGAGCGGCGTGCGCACCTGGATGGAGCCAGTCTGGTGCTCGACTATGCGGTCGAAAACCGGAGCGAGAAACCACAGAGCCTGCTCTATTGCGCGCACCCGCTGCTGCGCGTGGAGCAGGACGACCGCATTCTGCTGCCTCCCGAGGTCCGCGATGTGGTGGTGGAAGGCTCGGCTGGCGACCGGCTGGGACGTCGCGGCGATCGCATCGCATGGCCGAAGCCGAAAGCGGGTGAAAACCTGAGCGTGGTGGGGCCGCCGGATGGATCGCAGGCAGACAAGCTCTTTGCCGGGCCGGTGACGGATGGCTGGTGCGCGTTGGTGCGGCCGTCGCTGGATGAAGGGATCGAGCTTACATTCACCAGCGACGTGCTTCCGTATCTCGGAGTTTGGATATGCCGGGCGGCGTGGCCGCAGGCCGGCGCGGAGAAACAGTACACCGTCGCGTTCGAGCCGACAAATGCGCCGCACGACAGCCTTGCGGATGCCGAGAGCGATGGAACCGCGTGGAAACTTGGGCTAGGGGATAGACGCGTATGGAGGCTCCGCTTCCGGCTGGACACGCGTGACGAAATCGAGAACGCGCATGACAGGAGGGCCCATGATCGCGATTGAGCCTCTGCTGCTGCTGCACGCCAAACGGTTTGGACCCGCGAAGCGCGCCTTCCAGGCTCCGGGGCGGGTGAATCTTATCGGCGAGCACACGGATTACACCGGCGGTCTGGTGATGCCGGCGGCGATCGACTTCAATACGGTCGCGGTAGTGAGCCCGGCAACGGAAAGCGCAAGTATCGTCCGCTCGGTCGATTTCGAGAAGGAGTTTCGGTTCGACGCGAGCGCGATTCCTGAGAAGCCAAAGCACGACTGGACGGATTATCCGGCCGGCGTGTTGTGGAGCCTGCGGCAGTCCGGCGTGGCGGCGCCGCAGTTCACCATGACGCTGAAGGGCGATGTTCCGCTGGGCGCGGGACTGAGCTCGTCTGCCTCCATCGAGGTGGCCGTTGCCTTCGCTGCGCTGGGTCTGGCGGGAAAGTCGATGCCGCTGACCGATGTGGCGCTCGCCTGCAAGAAGGCAGAGAACGGATTTGTGGGTGCGCAGAGCGGCATCATGGACCAGTACATCGCCTGCTGCGGGGTGAAGGATCATGCGCTGGTGATCGACACGCGGGACCTGAGCTCTCGGGCGGTGCCGCTGCCGGCGGATGTGCGGCTGGTCATCTGCAACTCCATGGTGAAGCACTCCCACGCGAGCGGCGAGTACAACGAGCGCCGCGCCGAGGTGGACGAGGGAAGCCGGGCGCTGCGTGCTGCGAACCCGGCAGTCCGAACGGAAAAATGGGAGCTGCGCGACGCGACGCTTGCCGATCTGGAGCAGGCGCGCGCTTCGATGTCGGAGAACGCCTTCCGCCGCTGCCGCCACATCATCACGGAGAATGCGCGGGTGGAAGAGGCCGCGAGAGTGCTCGCGGCGGGCGATATGCGGCGCATGGGAGCAGTTGATGGCCGAGGCACACGCCAGCTATCGCGACGACTTCGCCGCAAGCTGTCCGGAGGCCGACCTGCTGGTGGAGTTGGCGGCCGCACAACCCGGCGTCATCGGCGCGCGACTGACCGGCGGCGGCTTTGGCGGATGCACCGTCAATCTGGTCGAAGCCGCACACGCCGAGGCTTTCCGCGAGGGGATCCACGCCGCGTATCTGGAGCGCGCCGGCATCGATGCGGACATCTATCTCTGCCAGGCTGCGGGCGGGGCTTCGGAGCTTGCTTTTGCAAGCTGATCTGCCGGCCGCCAACGGATCCAGCCAGCCTGTCCAAACTGATATGCAGCCAGACGTGCTCCTGATGTAGTTTCAAGACATGCGCCGCCTGCTGTTTGCGTTGCTCCTCACAGTCGTCTCGCTGCCGCCCGCGTACGCCTCTCCGCACGCCAAGGCGCCGGTCATCGAGGTTCCGAACGCCGACAATCGCGCGGAGCAGCTTGCGAAGCACTATGTCGTGCTGGTCTCGATCGACGGCTTTCGCTACGACTACGCGAAGCTCTACGGGGCGACGCATCTGGATGCCGTCGCCAGGGAAGGCGCCACGGCGCCGGACGGCATGCTTCCCGCGTATCCCTCGGTCACCTTTCCCAACCACTACACGCTGGTGACGGGGCTGTATCCGGAGCATCACGGCATCGTGGCGATGAGCTTCTACGATCCGCAGCGCAAGGAGCGCTATGCATTCAACGATCCGAAGACGGTGACGGACGGAAGCTGGTATCGCGGGGTGCCGTTGTGGTCGCTGGCGGAGAAACAGGGGATGCGCGCGGCGTGCTTCTTCTGGCCCGGATCGGAGGCGGAGATCGCGGGGGCACGGCCCAGCTACTACCTGAAATACGACGAGAAGGTGCCGGACGAAGAGCGAGTAGACCAGGTGGTGGATTGGCTCAAGCTGCCGGAGGCGAAGCGTCCACACTTCGTCACGCTGTACTTCTCGGAGGTGGACCACGCGGGTCACGAGTATGGCCCGGATGCGCCCGAGACGCGCGCGGCGGTGCGGCACGTCGACAGCATGATCGGCACGCTGCGCGCGCATCTGGCGAAGCTGCATCTGCCGATCGATCTGGTGGTGGTCTCCGACCATGGCATGGCGACGGAGCAAGGCGGGTGGATCGATCTGGACCAGTACGTCGATTTCACCGGAGTGGAGACGGCGGGCTCGTTGATGTATCCGGATTCGGAGCAGGAGGCCGCGAAGCTGTACGCGAAGCTGCGCATCGTCAGCAACAAGTTCAAGGTCTACCGGCGCGACAGGATGCCTGGCGAGCTGGAATATACGGGCGAGCCGCGCATCGGCGATCCGGTGGTGGTGCCGACGGGACCGTATTCGATTCGCGTCCACGGGCCGGCCGATGCTGCACGGGACCATCCGCCAAACAAAGGTGTGCATGGTTACGATCCGGTCAGCGTGCCGGAGATGCGTGCGATCTTCTACGCCGAAGGGCCGGACATACGGAAGGGCGCCAGGTTGAAGTCCTTCGAAAACGTGAACGTCTATCCGTTTCTGGCGGAGATTCTGGGATTGGATGCGCCGGCCATCGACGGCAGCGCAGCCGTGCTGGAGCCGGCGCTGATTGGCGCCCATTAGTGGCTCCCACCAAGCCGCTATGATGAAAACCGCATGACATATTTTTTGGGCTTGGATGCCGGGGGCACCAGCACGCGCGCCGTGCTGGCCGACGACGAGCGCGTTCTGGGTCGCGCAAAGAGCGGCAGCATAAAAGTGATACGGGTCTCTGCGGCCGTTGCCGAGACGAACCTCCGCGCGCTGCTGGACGATGTGGCGAAGAGCAGCGGCGTGCCGATCACGGAAGTTGCATCCACCTGTGTGGGAACGGCGGGGAACACCATATCCACCGTGACCGGCTGGATATGGCAGACGCTGGGTCCCATGCTGCGCGGCGATCTGGTGGTGTGCGGCGACGTGGAGATTGCGCTGGATGCGGCGTTTCCGGGTGAGGCGGGCGTGCTCGTGATGGCCGGCACCGGCTCGAATACGCTGGGCCGCACCTCGAAAGGTGAGCAGGTGACGGTGGGCGGCTGGGGGCCCGTGCTTGCGGACGAAGGATCGGGCCATTGGATCGGGCTGAGAGCGCTGCGCGCAGCCGTTCGCGAGCACGATGAGCAGGGCCGCAGCAAATTGCTGAACGAGTTGGCTGCGCAGTGGAAGGCGGAGACGCTGGAGCAGGTGGTCGAGATAGCGCATTCCGTTCCGCCGCCGGACTTTGCGGCGTTGACCCGCACTGTGGTGGAGGCCGCCACGGAGGGCAATCGCCTGGCGCATTCGGTGTTGCTGGCGGGCGGACGCGCGCTGGGCGAAGATGCCTCGCTGGCGCTGCGCAAGGTGCTGGCGCTGGAGCCTGGTGCGCCGCTGCGCGTGGCCTTTACCGGCAGCGTGCTGGAAAACATCGCAATCATGCGCGACGCGATGATGGCCGAGATAGAGCGCGAGCATCCCGGCACGCAGGTGTTGCCGAACGCGGTCGATCCGGTGATGGGCGCATTGTGGCGTGCCCGGCAGAACCTGCAGGAAGCGCCGTGACCGAAACGGTAGTCACTGCTTCCAGGCCACGGATTGGCGTACATCTCTCGACCGCGGGCGGCGTCTTTCGCGCGGCGGAGCGCGCGCACGAGATCGGCGCGAACACCTTCCAGATCTTCTCGTCGAGCCCGCGCATGTGGCGGCCGGGAAAGATCTCCGAAGACCACTGCGCGCGCATGCGCGAGTTGCGTGAGCGCTTCGACGTGAGCCCGCTGGTGATCCACGCGAGCTACCTGATCAACGTGGCAGCGCAATCGGACGACGTGTGGAAGAACTCGGTCGCTGCGCTTCGCGGTGAGATCGACCGAGCCCTGACCTTGGGCGCGGAATACCTGGTGCTGCACCCAGGATCGTGGCGCGGCTTGACCCGCGAGGCAGGTCTGCTGCGCGCGGCGGAGGCGATTGAGCGCGCACTAGATGGGATGGCGTGGCAGGACTGCGACTTCCGGGTGCTGATCGAGAACACGGCGGGTGCGGAGTTCTCGCTGGGCTCGAACTTCGAGCAGGTAGGCGAACTGGTGGAGCACCTGCGCCGCTTTGCACCGGTCGGCGCATGCCTGGATACCTGCCATTGCCACGTCGCCGGGTATGACATCGTGAGCAGCGGCGGCTATGAGGAGACGGTGGGGCAGATCGAGCAGTTGATAGGGCTCGACACGGTGAGGGTGTGGCATATGAACGATGCGAAGGCGCCGCGAGGCTCCAAGCTGGACCGGCATGAGCACATCGGCGAGGGCACGATTGGGGTGGCGGCCTTCCGGCGCATCCTGAACGACGCACGCTTCCGGCGCTGCGCCTTTGTTGCCGAAACGCCGGTGGATGAGCCGGGCGATGACGCGCGCAACGTTAACGTGCTCAAGTCGCTGGTGGGCAAGCCTGCTGCGGCGAAATAGCACCGGCCTCGGCGATACAATCGTAAGTACACATGGCATTCCAGCAAGAGACGCCCCGCGCGGACGCGAGCGCCGCGCCATCCGATAATCCTTCAGCCTCCACCGTCGAGGTGCGCCCCGAGATCCGTTATGACCCGGCGGAGATCGAGACGCGCTGGCAGGCGCGCTGGGCTGCACAGCCGGAGCTCTACGCGGCCGAGCCGGCGACCAGCGGCAAGCAGAAATACTACGTGCTGGAGATGCTGCCCTATCCCTCCGGCCAATTGCACATGGGGCACGTGCGCAACTACGCCATTGGCGATGCCCTGGCGCGCTACATGTGGATGCAGGGTTACAACGTGCTGCACCCCATGGGCTGGGACGCCTTCGGGCTGCCGGCGGAGAACGCGGCGCTAAAAAACAACACGCCCCCACGCGAGTGGACGCAGCGGAACATTGCGCAGATGCGCGTGCAGATGGACCGACTCGGGCTGGGCTATGACTGGGCCACTGAGGTGACAACCTGCCTGCCCGATTACTACCGCTGGAACCAGTGGTTCTTCCTGCGCATGTACGAGCGTGGGCTGGCGTATCGCAAGAACAGCAAAGTGAACTGGTGCCCGGAGTGCCAGACGGTGCTTGCGAATGAGCAGGTGATCGACGGCTATTGCTGGCGGCACGAAGACACGCTGGTAGAGCAGCGCGAGCTGGAACAGTGGTTCCTGCGCACGACGCAGTACGCGCAGGAGCTGCTGGAAGGACTGGACAAACTCGATGGCTGGCCGGAGCGCGTGCGCACCATGCAGCGCAACTGGATTGGCCGCAGCGAGGGCGCGACGGTCGGGTTTGCGATCGAAGGCCGCAGCGATGTGGTGAAGGTCTTCACGACACGCGTCGACACAATCTTCGGCGCGACCAGTTTGCAACTCGCGCCGGAGCATCCGCTGATCTGTGCTCTGGCCAAAGAGGACGCGAAACTCGCGAAGCGGGTTTCAGCATTGACATCCGAGCAGAACCTGGCGCGCGAAGCCGGATGACGTGGGCGGCGCGAGCGGGTTGAGCAGCATAGACAAGCACGGTGTGTTCACTGGCCACTACGCGATCAATCCGTTCACCCACGAGCGCGTACCAGTGTGGGCGGCGAACTATGTGCTGCTGGACTACGGCACAGGCGCGATCATGTCCGTGCCCGCGCACGACGAGCGCGACTATGAATTCGCGACCAAGTACGGTTTGGCGATCAAGCAGGTCGTTCGCGAGCGGTCGCCCGGCGAGACGCCGGCTGCGCTGCCCTTCGTCTCCGAAGACGGCGTCCTGATGGATTCGGGCGAATGGACGGGGCTGGGCTATGCAGAGGCGCTTGAGAAGATGACCGCATTCGCGAAGGCGAAGGGCTTCGGCGAGGCGACGGTCACGTTCCGGTTGAAGGACTGGGGCGTCAGCCGCCAGCGCTACTGGGGCACGCCGATCCCGATGCTCTATTGCGAGAAGGACGGCATTGTGCCGGTGCCGGATGACCAGTTGCCGGTGCTGCTGCCGGAGAATGTGGAGATCACGCAGGAGGGCGGCTCGCCGCTGGCGAAGCTGCCGGAGTTTGTGAACGTCACTTGTCCGAAGTGCGGCGGACCGGCGCGGCGCGAGACGGACACGATGGATACCTTCGTCGATTCGTCGTGGTACTTCTACCGCTACACCAGCCCGAAGGATGCGGCCGCGCCATTCGATACCGCGGCGGTGGCGTATTGGTTCCCCATCGACCAGTATATCGGCGGTGTGGAGCACGCGATCCTGCACCTGATCTACTCGCGTTTCTGGACCAAGGTGATGCGCGATCTGAAGCTGATCAAGAATGACGAGCCTGTCGCGCGGCTGTTTACGCAAGGCATGGTGATCAAGAGCGGCGCGAAGATGTCGAAGTCGAAGGGCAACGTGGTTTCGCCCGACGAGATGATCGCGCACTACGGCGCCGATGCGGCGCGCATGTATGCGCTCTTCGCCGCGCCGCCGGATCGCGATCTTGACTGGCAGGAGGATGGCGTCGCGGGTGTCAGCCGCTTCCTCTCGCGCGTCTATCGCTTCGTGATGCGGCATGCGGCGTCGGCGCGCGGCGCATCGCCTGCAGCCGAATCGTCACCAGCCGCAACGGCGCTGCTGCGCAAGCTGCATCAGACGATCCGCAAGATCACGCAGGACTTCGGCGGCCGCTGGCACTTCAATACATCGATCGCCGCGATCATGGAGCTGGTGAATGAGCTCACTGCGGCGGATGCAGCCATTGCCGAGGGCAAGATTCCGCCAGCGACGGTCGCGAGCATTCTCGAATCGCTGATTCTGATGCTCGCGCCTTTCGCGCCGCATCTTGCCGCTGAGTTGTGGGAGCAGATCGGGCGCAAGGACGGAATCCTGCGTCATTCATGGCCCAAATTCGACGAAGCATTGACGCGTGAAGACCAGATCGAGGTGCCGGTGCAGATCAACGGCAAGCTGCGCGGGTTGATCTGGGTTCCGGCAGATGCGTCGCGGGAGATGCTCGAAGCCGCAGCACGCGCGGATGAGAAGGTGGAGGCCGCGCTTGCGGGCAAGACTGTTGTGAAGGTCGTTGTAGTGCCGGGCAAGCTGATCAACTTTGTGGTTCGCTAAGTGGACACAGAACCATCCGTCCGCCCGCGCCCCTTGTCCGAAATCGAACGCATGCGCGGTACGCAATCTCTGGTCCAGATCCAGGCGCAGTGCTGGCGGCGTCCCGGGCTGATTGCGCGTGAGCTGGCGTGGCGCTGGCTCTTCGGCATTCCTGCTCTGCTATTGCTCTTCGTCTGTGCGCGGCGGCTGCTCACGGTTCTTTTCGCTGCTCACACCGGCATCGAGGATTTCTCGCTGCAGCAGCCGCTCATGGCGGCGCAGATTGTCCGCGCTTCCTATCACGCGCTTCTGCCGGCAGCGCTCGAACTTGCCCGCTGGGCCGCGCCGTTATTGATGCTCGGCTGGGCCATCGCATCGGGCATCGGTCGAGCCTTTGTCCTGCGCGCATTGCTGCCGGGAAACCGCCTCCGTGTGGTCTCTCTTTGCCTGTTGCAGTTGCTGCGCGTCTGCGCGCTGACTCTGACCTGGCTCATGTGGTTCGCGATGCTGCGCTGGGCGGCGGCCCGGACCATCACGCATCAGCCACCCGGCGCGGCGCCCAGCATGGTTGCTTTTGCAGCCTGGCTCATCTGCCTGTCCATCGGCAGCTTCATCGTGTGGGCGCTGTGGAGCTGGGTGCTGTCCATCGCGAGTGTGCTGATCGTGGCTGACGATCGCAGCCTGATATCTGCGCTCGCCGGCAGCGTGGGGCAGGGGCCGCTCACCACACAACTCGTGGAGGTGAACATGGTGCTCGGCATCGTGAAGCTCGCGCTGATCGTGCTGGCCATGGTCTTCTCCGCGATTCCGCTGCCCTTCGAAACGCAGATGACCGGCAATGCGCTGTACCTGTGGTGGGCGGCAGTGGGAGTCTGGTATCTCGCAGCTTCGGACTTCTTCCAGATCGCACGGCTCGCAGCATTCGTCGAGTTCTGGCAGCGCAGGCACAAAACTTCGGGGTAACATGGAACGTGGACACCCAGTCGATCGTCATTCTGGACTTTGGCGCGCAGTATACGCAGCTCATCGCGCGCCGCATCCGCGAGCAGAACGTCTTCTCCGCTGTGCTGCCGTGCACGGCCTCCCTCGAAGAAATTCAGGCGTATAAGCCCATCGGTATCGTGCTTTCGGGCGGTCCCTGCTCGGTCTACGACGCGGATGCGCCGCCGGCCGATCCCAAAGTGCTCGATCTGGGACTGCCCGTTCTCGGCATCTGCTATGGGCTGCAGTTCATCACGCATCACCTCGGTGGCAAGGTGCGCGCGGCCGACAAGCGCGAGTATGGTCACGCGGATGTCCAAATCGTGGACGAAAACAATGCGCTTTTTGACGGCCTTCCCTCGGACCTGACGGTGTGGATGTCGCATGGCGACGAGGCGCTGGAGTTGCCTGCGGGGTTTCATCTGACAGCGAAGACCGCGAATGCGGTGGCCGGCATTGCCAATCCAGAGAAGCGCATCTGGGCGGTGCAGTTTCACCCGGAGGTGCACCACACGCGGCAGGGAACTGCGCTGCTGCGGAATTTCCTCTTTCGTATATGCAATGCGAAGGCGGACTGGACGCCCGCGCACTTCGTGCAGAGCACCGTCGCGGCGATCAAAGAAAAAGTAGGCAATGCTCACGCCATCTGCGCGCTCTCCGGCGGCGTCGATTCGTCGGTCGCGGCCGTTCTGGTGCATCGAGCGATCGGAGAGCAGCTTACGTGCGTCTTTGTGAACAACGGCGTGCTGCGGAAGAACGAGTTTTTCAAAGTTCAACAGAACATGCGCGACAAGCTGGGCCTCAATGTTGTCGCGGTCGATTCCAGTACGCGCTTTCTTGCGAAACTCGCGGGCGTCACCGATCCGGAGACCAAGCGCAAAGCGATCGGCAACGAATTCATCGCGGTCTTCGACGATGAGGCGCACCGCATCTCCGCAACGACGGGCGGCGTGGACTATCTGGTGCAGGGCACGCTCTACCCGGATGTGATCGAAAGCTCTTCGGTAAAGGGGCCATCGCAGACCATCAAGAGCCACCACAACGTCGGCGGCCTGCCGGAGACGATGAAGCTGAAGCTGATCGAGCCGCTACGCGATCTTTTCAAAGACGAAGTGCGGCGGATCGGCCGCGACCTGGGCATGCCGGACGAAATTCTCGAGCGTCAGCCATTCCCCGGTCCGGGGCTTGCAGTGCGCATTCTTGGCGAGGTGACAGCGGAGCGCGTCGCGTTGCTGCAGGAGGCGGACGAGATCGTCGTCGACGAGATCAAGGCTGCAGGGCTCTACCGGCAGATCTGGCAGTCGTTCGCTGTGCTGCTGCCGGTGAAGAGCGTCGGCGTGATGGGCGATCAACGCACCTATGCATATACCTGCGCCATCCGCGCGGTGCACTCGGAAGACGGCATGACGGCGGATTGGGTGCCGCTGCCGTACGAGGTGCTGAAGAGGATGTCCAGCCGCATCGTGAACGAGATTCGCGGGATCAACCGCGTGGTCTACGACATCACCTCGAAGCCGCCGGGAACGATTGAGTGGGAGTGACGGGATACTCAGGCAGGGACGTACGTCAGCCTGACCGTGTCCTCGCCAACAGGATCGGTCGCAGTCAGGCGAAGCGGCGGACGGGCGCCGGCGAAGTACGGCTTACCGCGGCCCAGCACGAATGGGCGGAAGTAGAGACGATACTCGTCGATGAGACCGAGGTCGGTAAGACTCCCCGCTAGTTCGGGCCCGGCGACGTCTATCTCGCCTTCGACCTCAGCCTTCAGCCTGCGCACGAACGCTTCGACATCATCAGCGACAAGTGTGGCATTCGGCCCTACGGATTTCAGCGAACGGGACGCGACCCATTTCGGTTGCGCCCGCCATACAGCGGCAAAGCCGTGCTGGACCGCCCCCCACTCCGGCCGATCCTCGTCCCAGTAGCGCATCACCTCGTACATACGGCGACCGTACAGAATGCTGGCCAGGCCGCGAACATAGTCGTTGAAGTGACCGTGGAGTGTGGCGCCGGGCGGCGGCAATTGCGGCCCTCCCTCCACGCCCGCGACATAGCCGTCAAGAGACAGCATCATTCCGAAGACGAGCTTCCCCATTCCGCTTGCGCCTCCCCGATGTGCTGGACTAGTCTGCGTGGTCGCCGTGTGAGACGGCGACAGATGAGTATCCCATTCAAAACGCTGCGGGGAGACTGTGACTCAAGGGTGTTATTCCCAAGGCGGAGTGGCGGCAGGCATGCTGAGTGGGTTTGCCGCCTCTGGCGGAACGAGGTTAAAAGCACAAAATGACGGTGTATCGCGTTGAATTGGAACGACTTGATCACGGCTATGAAGCCCGTGTGCCGGAAATTAACGGCTTTCTTTGCGAAGGACTAACTGAGGGCGAGACGCTGTCGCGCCTCAGACAGAAGCTGGATCGCTATCGTGCTGAGACGGGGGCAGCGATCGAATTCCCCACGGTGAAGCTCGAAGTCTATCGCACCTGACGGCTCTTCCTGGGCCGGATCTCCCGGGTCTGCACTCCCTGGGCGGAGCTCTATCTGGTTCCACCTGGCAGCTCAAAATCCACACCAGCATCGCGGTTCTGTTGAATGGTCGCCGGCAGGTTCAGGTCGGCGATGGGAATCACGCGCTGGTGCCCAGACTCGGCAACAAACACCGATGAGCCGGTGAGCACGTAGCTGTTCACCTTCTCCGGCGGCCGCCCATCGTTGAAGATCAGCGTCACCTCTGGATGATCCAGGCCGTCGGTTGCAGGCGCAGGGTTCTGGCTAGGCGGAGCATAGGCCTGTGACGGATATGCGGGCCGCGGCGGTGGATATCCTTCGTCGCCAAAGGGTTCTTGCGGAGGCGGCCCTGCAGGACCATAGTCGGGTTGCGCTTGCGCAGCTTGTCCATAGTCGGGTTGGGCTTGCGCAGCTTGTCCGTTGTCGTCGCTGTCCCCGCTAAGGAACATGGAATCCCCGTCAAAGAACGTGGATGGATCCCCGTAATAGGGAAATCCATAGGGGACGCCGAGGTACCCAACGCCATAGACGGCGCGGCGGCGCGGGCCGTAGTAACCGGGGCGCCGGTATCGCTGCCCACCGTTTGGCTGGAGGCGGTTGTAAGAGGAGATCCGCGGCGCCGTGTGGGTACCGCGAAACGCGCCCCCGGCACCTGGGCTGCTACGCATGGGTGCGCCGATCGACCGGGATGGCATGCCAGAATGTGCAGCCCCTGTATGGCCGCTGCCCGCAGCGTGTTGTGCCAGGGCGGGGAGAGCGGATACCGCCATTCCGGCCGCAAGCACCATCGGCCAACTCCGTCTTGCGTTCCCGCAGTCATTCCGGCCCATAACCCACCCCTCTCGGCGAACGCCTTACCGAACCCCTCACAACTATAGACGTGCCGCCTCGCAGCAAGATTCATGGGGCGCTTGCTAGACTTGCGGCGGAACTGGTTTTGCGACGAGGGTTTTCGCCGTGCCGGGATCTGCCAAAAGTGCCGCAGTGGTGGGTGCGGGCCCCAACGGGCTGGCCGCCGCCGTCACACTTGCCCAGGCCGGCATGCCAGTCACGGTGTACGAGGCTGAGGCCGTTCCCGGCGGCGGTGCGCGCACACTTGAACTCACGCTGCCGGGCTTTCGCCACGACTTCGGATCGTCGGTGCACCCCCTGGCGGCGGGCTCACCGTTTTTTCGCACTTTGCCGCTTGACGCCCACGGGCTGGAATGGATTCATTCGCCGGCTGCGCTGGCGCATCCGCTGGATGACGGCACAGCGGTATTGATGGTGCGCGATCTGGACGAGCAATGCCGCATGCTGAGCGAGGACGGGGCAGCCTGGCGACGCATTCTGGAGCCGTTCGTGCGCAGATGGTGGCCGCTGACCGAGGACATCCTGCAGCCGCTTTCGCCGGTGCCGCATCATCTGCAGCTGCTGGCACGGATAGGCGCGTTGGGGGCGTTGCCAGCGTCCGTGCTGGAGCGAATGGCTTTCCGGGGTGAGCGCGCTCGTACACTCATGGCAGGTCTGGCGGCGCACTCGTTCCTCCGCCCGTCGCAGCCCCTCAGTGCTTTGTTCGGCATCGTCATGGCAGCGGCGGCGCACGCGGTGGGCTGGCCCATTGCGCGCGGCGGCTCGCAGGCCATCACCGATGCGTTGATCGCGCACCTGCGATCGCTCGGCGGCACGGTGCAAATCTCGACGCCCGTCGAACGGATAGAGGATGTGGGCGCGGTGGATGTCGCATTGTGCGATACCACGCCGCGGCAACTGCTGCGGCTGGCAGGGCATCGTCTGCATTCGGTGGATCGCCAGCGCTTCGCGCGCTTTCGTCCCGGGCCGGGCATCTTCAAAGTGGACTACGCGCTCAGCGAGCCGATTCCGTGGCGCGCGAAGGATTGCGGGTTGGCGGCGACCGTGCACGTCTGCGGCAACGACGCGGAGATTGCCGCGTCTGAATCCGCGGTGGTCAATGGACGCACGGCGACTCATCCGTTCCTCATCGTGGTGCAGCCTTCGTTGTTCGATGCGAGCCGCGCACCGCAGGGCAGGCATACCGCGTGGGCCTACTGCCACGTGCCGAATGGATCGACGGAGGATATGCTGCCGCGCATCGAAGCGCAGATGGAGCGCTTCGCGCCGGGCTTTCGCGAGTGCGTGTTGGCGCGGCGGGTCTTTCCACCCACCGATCTCGAGTACATGGACAGAAACCTGGAAGGCGGCGACATCAGTGGCGGCGCGGTCGATGGTCTGCAGCTCTTTCTGCGGCCGGGCTGGCGCTTTTATGCCACTAGCGATCCATCGCTCTATCTCTGCTCCGCTTCGACGCCGCCCGGAGGCGGGGTGCATGGCATGTGCGGTTACAACGCCGCGCGAATGGCGCTGCGGCGTCTGCGAAGATAGCCGCACAGATACAGACAGAGTGAGGGACTGCAATTGACCTGGTACGCGCTCGACGATCCGAACGATACGAAGCTCGATGAGCTGGCAGAGCAGTATCGGTTGCATCCATTGCACATCGAAGACTGCCGCAGCCACAACGAACGAGTGAAGAGCGAAGAGACGGATGACTATCTCTTCTACATCCTCAAGTACATTCTGTCGGTCGACCACGGTGAACTGACCCTGGGAACGATCAGCCTCTTTGTGGGCAAAGACTACTTCATCAGCGTTCGGGATGCGCGCCACTCGAATGATTGCGTGCTGGATCGCGCGCAGAAGGCGCCAGGGGAGCCACCGCCCGGCAAGCTGCTGTATCTCATCCTGGATACGATTGTGGACTCGTTCTTTCCATCCATCGATAAGAGCGACGAGATCATCGATACACTGGAGGACCGCGTGCTGGGCCAGCCTTCGCCGGAGACGGTGGAGGGCATCTTCGACCAGAAGCGAAAGCTGATCGAGCTGCGGCGGGTGTTGGTGAACACGCGGGATGCCTGCAATTCGATGCTGCGCGATCAAACCGATCTCATCCCGGACGAGCTCTATCCCTTCTTTCGCGATATCCATGACCACGTGTTGCGCTTGCTGGATTCGGTGGAGACGCTTCGCGATCTGCTGAACAATACGCTGGATGTATATCTCTCATCGGTGGCGAACCGCACCAACCAGGTGATGAAAGTGCTGACCGTGCTCAGCACCATTGCGCTGCCGGGCCTGGTAATCACGAGCTTTTACGGGATGAATGTGAAGGGGCTACCCTTCATCGACGCAGCGTACGGTGCGTACTACGTCATCGCGGCGATCGTCGTCTCCACCGTGCTGATGCTGGTAGTGATGCGCAAGGCGCGCTGGCTTTAGGACGTACGATGCCTCGGTTGCGCGATGACCAGTCCGCGCGGCGTAGGCAACAGCAGTACAGAGAGCAGGCCCTTGCGCTCCAGGCTGAGAGCCGCTTCGCGCACCACTTTCAAGTGAGAACTCGCATCGTGCATCAGGATGAGCCCATTCGGATTCATCTGCGGCAGGAAGCGCATCACTTCCTGCTCGCGCACGGGCATATCGCTGTCGGAAAAGAGCAGGTCGATGGTGCCGTGTACATCCATCTCCAGAGATGACTCGTTGCGCAGCTCGATGCGGCCGCGCAGGGGCGACGCACCGATCTTCTCCTGCGCCTTGGCAAAGACCACCGGGTCGTATTCGCAACTCACCACGCGGCCAAAGCCGTTGCGCTCCAGGCCCTCAGCGATCCACTGCGTGCTGACGCCTAGAAAGGAGCCCGTCTCCACCACCAGATCGGGCTTGAGCGTCGTCACCAGCGTGCGCAGGAACTCGAGCACCTCGTACTCCGCCGTCATCGAGTCGTACATGCTCCAACGCTCGGGATGGGGGCACTCCGCGGTGGCGCGATGGTATTCGGGCAGCAGCGCACCGGCAGCCTGCTCGGCCTGCTGCATGATTTTGTGTTCCTGCTTGAGCTTGGGCTTGCGGCGGAAGAGGGGCACGGGTCGATTATAGAGAGCCGTGGGGAAAATGCCGGTTCAAACTCCGGAGCTCTCTGACGAGCCGCCGCCTGCACCGGCAAATCTGTCTATGCCGATGGAGCGATAGCGCGAGCTAGTCCAGCTTCTGCTCCGCCAACAGCTGCTTGAATTCAAGGGTGGTGCGCAGCATGGCGAAATCCTGCTCGTCCTTCAGCTTGCGGCGGTCGTGGAAGCCTTCGTCGAAGGCCTTGCGGAGATAGTAGAGGGCCTGGTCGCGCTGGCCGGCACGGGCGAAGGTGCGCGCGAGATAGTAGTTCTGTGCGATGCGCTCTTCTTTGGTGCTGCCCTCATCGATGGAGGCGTTCGTGTTGTGGTTGAAGGCTGCCGGGTCGATGGCGAAGGCGTGACCGTATGCCCTTTCTGCGTCTTTGTACTTTTTGTCGGCGAAGTACGTGGTGCCCAGATTGCAGTAGATGGGTGCCGACCGGGAGTTATATTTCAACGCCTTCTTGTAGTACTTCGCGGCAGTGCGGTACTCGCGTTTCGCATGATAGACGGCGCCGATGTTATTGAGCGCGTCCGCATTGTGCGAGTCCAGGCGCAGGGCCATCTGATAGGCCTTCATAGCCTCGTCCATCGCGAACAGGTGATGATAGGCGACGCCGATTTTGGTCCAGGTGAGGGACTTGCGCAGCTCGGCGTGTTGATACGCACCTATCGCTGCGACGTATTCTCGGCGCGCCATGTAGAGGTCGCCCTGCATCTCCGGCGATAGCTCATACATATAGGAGACGCGCGGGGCCGCCGGCGAGGTGGCCGTGTTGACGTTCTGTACGTGTGCGGTGTCCTGCGCCTGAATGGCTACGGGCGTAAGAGCGGCGGGCTGCGGCGCAGCTGCCAAAGGTGCGCTGGCAATCAAAAATGCCAGGCAAGCGGTCATTGTGGACGGAATCGACGCCATGGTCGCCTCCCCATCCCGCGCTATCTTGCGCGGACGCCTGAAGCATACGCCGGGGCGTGAGCTACTGTCAGGCGAAATGTGATTGGGATACAACAGTTTTCGAGCACGTGTACTTCATTTCGGTACCAGATGCCGGAATTGTGGGATGAAGATACATCGACCCCAAAACCCCTCGCACGCCCTAAAGGGGCCTGGCTCATAAGTCTTTCAGAATGTGTGACTATGGCAGCCATGACACGGATATACCCGGCTCCTGCTTCGGGACACGGGCACCGGTTCGCACGGCTGTGGTCTGATCTGTCTTATGCCTAAGGGACAGCGGCGGACATATGGGGCGGGTGAGCTGCACTTCATTACTTCGGTGTGTTATCGGCAGCAGCCGAAGCTCGGGGAAGAGAAGCATCGCGCGCTATTTCTGCAGTTGCTGGAGCAGACAGCGCACAAGTTTGGCTTCGAGGTGCGCGGCGTGGCGTTGCTGCCCGACCGTTTTCATCTGCTGATGACCGAGCCGGCAAAGGACACCGCCGATCACGCGATTGAATTGCTGCGGCACCGTTACGGACGGCGATACAACACCTCCGCGCGCACGGATGAGCAGGTGTGGGAGACGAAGTGGACCGATGTGCACGTAGTGGGGGATGAGGCGATCGAGGCGCGGATGCGTTTTTTGCAGGAGGCGGAGAGGAAGGCCGAGATGCCGGCTTCCCCGGATGAATCCTCCGTCTAACAGCGCGGATTTTATCGATACGAACCTGACATCGCGGCCAGACAACCTGGTTTGGCAAGTAATTATGTAACGCTGCGCGTATCGAATTCATCCTGTAGCGGCCCCGATTCGAGCTATAGTTGGGAGCACTTCGGCCCTCCTCCCCACATCACGCGTATCGGAGAGTACGAATGAATTTCCTCCCGTTGATTCTTCAACTGGTTGCCGGAGCTATCGGCGGCAACGCAGCAGGCGCAGCTTCCAAGGACATGAACCTGGGTGGCGTAGGCAATACCATCGCCGGCCTGCTGGGTGGTGCTGGTGCGGGTCAGCTTCTCGGGATGCTTCTGCCGGCGCTGGGCAGCATGGCTGCCGCGCATGCAGGTGGCGGCACGGGCGGCGCAGGCGGCATTGCCGGTGACCTGATTGGCGGCGGCGTTGGCGGTGCTGTGGTGACGGCGATTGTTGCCTTGATCAAGAACAAGATGGCCGGTTCGGCAGCCGCGAGCTAACGATCATTTCGCACGCTGCGAGCATTCCCCGGGATGAGAGGCATCCCACCAGCTTGTGAGTGTTCCTGTCATCACAAGGTCGCCAAGCGTCCTGCCGTGCGCGCACGTGGGTTCCGGCGGCACAGAACCGTGCGCGCCCGCGAACCGCAAGTGGGTGCTGGTGGCCACCATTCTTGGCTCGGCGCTGGCCTTCATGGATGGTTCGGTGGTGAACGTGGCGCTCCCGGCGCTGCAGGCTGCATTCCATGCAACCTCCGGCGGCATCCAGTGGGTGGTGCAGGGCTATGCGCTGTTCGGCGCGGCGCTGCTGCTGCTGGGTGGCGCGATCGGTGATCACTACGGGCGGCGTCGCACGTATGTGTGGGGTGTGGCGCTGTTCGCGCTGGCTTCGGCGGGATGCGGTGCGTCATTTTCACTCGGTCAACTGGTCGCGGCGCGCGCCGTGCAAGGCATCGGCGCGGCGCTGCTGATACCCCAGGGCCTGTCGATCCTGTCGGCATCCTTTTCCGGAGAAGAGCGCGGCCGCGCAATCGGTACCTGGTCGGCATGGACGGGCGTCTTCGCCGCGGTAGGCCCGGTGGTGGGCGGATGGCTGCTGCAGGCGTGGTCGTGGCGGCTGATCTTCCTGCTGAATCTGCCGCTGGCCGCGCTGGTACTGATGCTGGCGCCACGCATTCCGGAGAGCCATGGTGGAGTGGACGGCGAAGCGCGGCCGCTGGACTGGCTGGGCGCGGTGCTGGCAACGACCGGCTTCGCGGCTGCCATCTATGCGCTCTCCTTTGCGCCGGAGATCGGGTGGCGCAATCTTCGCGTGGCTGTACCGCTGGTGATCGGCGGATTGCTGCTGGCGGCGTTCCTCTGGTCGCAGGGTGTCCGCGCAAATGCCATGATGCCACTGTCGCTGTTTCGCATCCCGCGCTTCCTGGCGGCGAACCTGCTTACCTTTCTGCTCTACGGCGCGCTGTACGGCGGACTGTTTGTGATTCCCTTCTATGTGATCCAGGTGCGGCACTATCCGCCGGTGGCGGCGGGCGCCATCTTTCTGCCCATGGTGGCGATGATGTTCTTCTTCTCCGCGCGTGTGGGCGCTCGAGCGGCGAGGGTAGGCGAGCGCTGGCTACTGACGGCGGGCGCGGCGTGTGCGGGCGTGGGGTTCTCGTTATTCGCGGTGTTGTCGGGCATGGGAAGCTACTGGCGCAGCCTGCTGCCGGGGGTGCTGCTGCTGGGTGTGGGGTTGACGCTGGCGGTGGCCCCGCTCACCACGGCGGTGATGTCCTCCGTGCCGCAGGAGAAGACGGGCGTTGCGTCGGCAGTGAACAATGCGCTGTCGCGGCTGGCCGGGCTGGTGTCGGTGTCGGTGCTGATGTTCGTGCTGGCGCACGGATTCAACTCGCGGCTGGGGCATGAACTGGAGCATTCCAATCTGCCGGCGGCGGCGCAGCAGCAGATGACTGCGCAGCAGGCGCGGCTGCACGACACGCCGATCCCCGGCGGACTCACGCAGGCGCAGCACGCACAGGCTGCGGGGATACTGGACCGGTCGTTCTTCGCAGGGTACCGCTCGGTGATGTTGAGTTGTGCGGTGAGTTCCTGGCTGGGCGCTCTTGCCGTGCTGGTGCTTTTGCGGAAACAGCATCGTGAGAAGGCGATGTTAAAAAAATAGCTCTAGATCACGTCCAACATGAACGCGGACAGGACCCGAGTTCGAAGATTTGCAGCAGAGGTATATACTCTGGCTCCCCACCATTTCCTATCAAAACTCACATCGAAAAGGGGGCATTCATGCCCAGGTATTTATTGCAGGCGTCCTACAGCACGGAAGCGTTGGCCGCCATGGTCAAAAAACCGCAGAACCGCACCGAGGTTGTGCGCAAGACGATCGAAAAGCTTGGCGGTTCCATGGACGCTATCTGGTTTTCGTTTGGAGACTATGACGTTGTCACCATCATGGAGATGCCGAACAACGCAAGCGCCGCAGCCTTCGCGCTGGCCATCGCAGCCGGCGGAGCCTGCAAAAGCGTGAAAACCACTCCGCTGCTCAGCGTCGAAGAAGGCATGGCCGCGATGAAGAAGGCAGGAAATTCGGGATACAAGCCGGTCACTGCCAAGAACAAGAAGTAGAACGAGACAGTCCTCGCTTCCCAGGCCTTTGTCCACCGCACGGATGTCCCCCAACATCTCGGTAGGTCTCACCCTGCGACCGCTCGATCGAACTGTGCAGCACAGTATTCCTGTTGGCTGCCTGCGTTGCTTGACAGCAGCCCCCATACCCCTGTTTACTCTATGCCTAACGCGAAGATCCCAGCGCGTAGTCGCCTCTGACTCACAACGGCTCAAAGATGCTTTGGCTCCGCAGACTCATCTTTCGCAGGCACGCCAACGACGATCTCGAGGAAGAGATCCGCCAACACATGGCCGAGCGTACCGCCGCACTCATCGAGCAGGGCCGCGACCCGGAAGAGGCCGCACGCGAAGCCCGCCGCTCCTTCGGCAACATCACGCTCGCCCGCGAGCGCAGCGTCGAAGTCTGGCAGTGGCGCTGGCTGGAAAACCTCTGGGCCGACCTCCGCTTCGCCCTCCACCAGCTCCGCAAATCCCCCGGCTACACTCTCACCGCCATCCTCACGCTCGCCATCGGCATCGGCGCCAACGCCGCCATCTTCACCCTCGTCGACGACGTGATGCTGCGCTCGCTGCCCGTATCGCATCCGAATGAACTCGTCCAGATCGGATATCGCAGCCCGGCGACCCCGGAATTCATCGGCGGCCAATCCTTCCGGACTTTCGACCACCTGCGCCAATACACCCACGGCCTTGGCGATCTATCCGGATGGATGGACCAGATGGTCTCTGTTCCGGACGATCAGGGAACGCTGCGCTCCATCGCATCGTCTCTGGTCACAGGCAATGGACTTTCTGTGCTGGGTCTCCGGCCGTTCATCGGGCGGCTGCTTACTGCGGCCGATGACAGACCTGGCGGGCCGGAGGGCGGCTGGCCCGTCGTGCTCGACTATGGTTTTTGGCAGTCCAACTACCGCGGGGACCCGGCAGTACTCGGCAAACATATTGTCATCTCCGGCCAGCCCGTCGTAGTCGTCGGCGTTCTGCCCAATGACTTTCACGGGATCTTCATCGGCGTCACCACCCAGGTCTATCTGCCGGCACATTTCATTTCCGCCCTGGCCACCACGCCGGATCAGGACCCATACATCCATCCCGAGATGTTCCAGATGTTGGCGTTCGGCCGGCTGCGGCCGGGCGCTTCGCTCGCCACGCTGAATGCGGAACTCGCCGCTGCCAGCCCTTCCTTTATTCATGCACTCGTGCCGGCGAACGTGCTCGCCAATCCGATCTTTCGGCAAGCCACGCTTAGTGCGCGATCGGCCAGCCGGGGAATGTCCTTTCTCGATCGCCAGTACCGGCAGCCGCTGTTACTCCTGCAAGGCATCGTGCTGCTGGTTTTGTTGCTCTGCTGCATCAATCTTGGCGGATTGCAAACCTCGCGCCTGCAGGCGCGTCAGCATGAGTTCGCCGTGCGCACCGCTCTGGGCGCCGCGCGCAGCCGCATCGTGCAGCAGTGCCTCACCGAATCGTTGCTGCTTGCCTTCATCGGCAGTGTGGTGGCCGCCGCGCTCGCCTGGTCAAGCACCGCAGCGCTGGGAGCATTTCTCACCCCGCCAGGTTCCGGCGAGGCCACCCTGTTGCGCCCGGATGTGCGCGTTCTGGCGCTCACCAGCGCACTCGCCCTCGCCACCACATTGCTCTTCGGCCTAGCGCCCGCTCTGCTCGCCAGCCGCACCTCGTCCGCTACCTTGCTGAAGACGCGCGGCACCAGTCGCCGCACCAGTACGCTGCGCCGGCGCATCTTCATCCCCGCGCAGTTCGCGCTGGCGCTGGTCCTGGTAGTGGGCGCAGGCCTCTTCAGCCAGACGCTTCTGCGTCTGCGCAACGGCAACGCAGGCTTTCAGTCCGCGCACGTGATGGAAGTTTGCGGACAGTTTCAATCCCTGAAGAAGACGCCGGCCGAGATCGCAGCACTCTACCGCACGATGACGGAGGATCTTCGCGCACGACCTGGTGTCCAGGCGGCTACCTACACCTGGGTGACGCCGCTGACCGACTTCGCGGCCAAGGCCATCGTTCACTCCGCGGCGAAACCCATATCGACCACTCCATCGACTTCAACGATGTCGGCGACGGCTACTTCTCCACCATGGGAACGCGGCTGCTGGCCGGCCGCGAGTTCACCGCCGACGATCATGATCGCTCCACCTGCCTGCTGAACGAGTCCGCCGCGCACACGCTCTTTCCCGGCGGATCCGCATTGGGCGAGACAGTGATGGCAAAGACAAAAGACGCTCAGGACACGCTCAAGGCGACCTGCCGCGTCGTTGGCCTGGTCGAAGACGCGCACTACGCAAACCTGCGCGATCCCGCGCCGCCCACTCTCTACTTTCCCGCTGGCGCAGCGAAGATCACCGACAGTGACTACACCACGAACCTCGTCTTCATGATCCGCGCGCACACCGACGCCGAAGCCATCGCCGCCTACCGCGCCACGCTCGCCCGCTACGCGCCCAATACCGGCATCATGACCTTCCTGCCATTGCGCGACCAGGTCGACCAGTCCCTGGGCAGCGAGCGCCTCATCGCCACTCTCACCAACATCTTCGCCGCCATCGCGCTGCTGCTCAGCGCCATCGGCATCTTCGGCCTGCTGGCCCTGCGCGTTCAGGAGCGCATACCCGAGTTTGGCGTCCGCATCGCCGTCGGCGCGACGCGCGGAAACTTGCTGAAAATCGTGATCGGCGAAGCACTGCGCATGGTCCTCATTGGCTCCGCATGCGGCCTCGCGCTCGCGGGCATCGGCTATCTCTTCGTCCGCCGCTTCCTCTACGGCGTCTCGCCCGCAGACATCCGCGTCGCCGTCCTGTCCCTCCTCGTCCTCATCGCAGTAGCCATCCTCGCTGCCGCCATTCCCGCCCGCCGCGCCGCATCGCTCGATCCCACCCAGGCTCTCCGCGCCGAATAGAGCGGCGCCGCATCGCGGTCGCGCGATCTTCGCCCGCCTCTGCTCTACCGGTGGTACCATCACGCGCGAACTTGGCTGCCATCCCATCCGGTCGCGAAATTCGCGCATGAAGGACACGATGCCCGGGCACAACGCGTCATCCGTCTGCCTCGCCGCTATCTTTTGCCTGCTTTCCGCCGCCCTCGTTGCCCAGAAAAAGCCGGAGCCCAAACCCAAACCGGCGCAATCCATCCCGGAGCTCCGCCAGCAACTGGAAAAAATCCTCCACGACACCCACACCCCGGGCCTGTCTGTCGCTATCGTTCATCGCGATGGTCCAAACCGGGTCGACGACTGGGTCGCCGGCCTCGGCCAGTCGAACGTCGCTGCGAATCAGCCCGCCACCGCCGACACCCTCTTTCGCATCGGTTCCACCTCCAAGGCCTTCGTCTCGCTCTCCATCCTCAAGCTGGTGAATGAAGGCAAACTCTCACTCCAGGACCCGGTGCACAAGCTGGTCCCGGAGATCTATTTCGAGAATCGCTGGGAAGCCACCGATCCGGTCCGCGTCGTCGACCTGCTCGAACACACCACCGGCTGGGACGATCTGCATCTGCACGAGTACGCCAAAGACGCAAAGGGCATGACGCTGCGTGAAGGCCTCGACTACTACCACCACTCGCGCATCTCGCGCTGGCCGCCCGGAACCCGCATGGCCTATTGCAACTCCGGGCCGCCCGTCGCTGCCTACATCGTTGAAAAGCTAACCGGCCAGCGCTTCGAGGATTACGTCACCCAGAACTTCTTCCTGCCCATCGGCATGAAGACGGCCACCTATTTCGAGCAGCCTTCACCGCAGCTCACCACCCTCTATCACGACGACGGCAAAACGCCCTATCCCTACTGGAACATCCTCGAGCGTCCCGCCGGCGCCATCAACGCCTCGGCCAACGACATGGCCGCGTACGTCGAGTTCTATCTCAATCGCGGCGCGGTCAACGGACAGCCGATCCTGCCTGCAACCGACATCGATCGCATGGAAACTCCCACTCGCACCTGGCAGGCTCAACAAGGCCTGAAAGCCGGTTACGGACTCAGCAACTACACCAGCATTCACGACGGCTTCGTCTATCACGGCCACAACGGAGGCGTGGAGGGCGGCCTCACTGATATGTCCTACCTGCCCGAGTATGGTGTCGGCTACTTCTACAGCACCAACGCCGGCAACGGAGAAGCCTTCGAAAAAATCGGCGACGCCATCCGCGCGTACATCACGCATGGGCTGACAAAACCCGCGGTGCCCGCTGCGGCTCCATTGCCGGCAGATGCGCAGCAGTACGCCGGCTGGTACGAGTCCGACTCGCCGCGCGTCGAATTCATGCACGGAATCGAGCGCCTCGGTCTGCATCGCGTCCACTTTGCGGGCGGCAACCTCGTGCTCACCAACATGCTCGGCACGACGAACGATACCTTCGTGCCCGTCAGTGGCGAACAGTTCCGCTATCTCTCCAAAAAGGATCCGCCCGAACCCATCGCAACCGCCGCGCTCATCGCGCCCAACTCCGAAGGACAATTCGTCTTCCTCGGGGGTACCTGGAAGCGCGTGCCTGCCTGGATGGCCATCGTCGAGCTTCTTCTCATCGTCTGGTTTCTGCTCGCGCTTGTGGCCATCGTGATCTATGCGCCCTTCTGGCTCATCGGTGGCCTCATCAAAAAGCGCCGCCGCCCCGTCGAGCGCGCCATCCGTCTGTGGCCCCTCATCGCCGTGCTCGGCCTCGCCGCAACGATCGGCATCTTCATGCTCTCCGCCAGTGACCTGCTCAAACGTTTCGGCCACCTGACCATCTGGTCCTTCGGCTTCTACCTCTGCACGCTGATCTTTGCCGGCGCCTCATTAGCCAGCGCCGGCGTACTGTGGCGCGCGCGCAAGCAACCCATCCGCAAAAGCGTTCGCTGGTTTTCCATCGCCGTTACCGCCGCACTGGTCATCGTCACGGCATACTTCGCATACTGGGGCATCATCGGCATCCGCCTCTGGGCCTGAATCGCAAGAACCACCAGCGTCGAATGCTGTGAACGAAAGACCCGCTACACCGCAACAAAACAGGGGAATCGCAATGCAAACAAATCTGCACCGCTGCCTCACGCTGGCCCTGCTTCTCGTGACCTTCACTTGCGGGGGCGTCGTACACGCCAGCACTCAGGATGAAGCAGCCATCCGCGGCGTGCTCAACGCCCAGGTCGCAGCATGGAACCGCGGCGATGTCGTCGCCTTCATGCAGGGATACAACAACTCGCCCGATACCACCTTCGTCGGCAAAACAGTCGCGCACGGCTTCTCCAGCATCCTCGAGCGCTATCGCAAGAACTACACCGGCAAGGAAAAGATGGGCCAGCTCACCTTCAGCGATCTGGAGGTGCATCCGCTCGATGCCCATTTCGCCGCCGTCACCGGCCGCTACCACCTCGCGCGCAGTGCGAGCGCCGGAGGAGAGGCGCAGGGGATATTTTCGCTGGTCTTTAAGAAGACATCCGCCGGCTGGAAGATCGTCCTCGACCACACCAGCTAGCCATCAGCCGTTCTGGCCTATTGGAAAACTTAAACGATTAAATCTGTGAGAGAATGGCTCCGCCCAACGAAGCCTCTCATGCGCAGACACCATCTCTTCCGCTGTTTCCCGGCTCTTCTCAGCGCCGTGGCCACCATCTTCCTGGCCTCATCTCAGGCCATCGCACAAAGCATCACTTCAGCCCCAAAGAACGCGGACACCGTCTCCTCCCAATGGATCCAGCCCAACGCCCCCGGTGATCCGCTGATCTGGGGCCGCAGAGACGGCGTCGTCTTCGGCCTGCCCTCACCCGGAGGACTCCGCGGCCCGCGCGGACTCATCCGCGTCGGCGTCATCTCGCCCACTACCGGCAAGCCGGAGCTGCTCAACTTCATCGCCGTCGAACCCGTTATCCTCGGCCCCGGCAGCCGCAGCAGTCGCATGGCCTTCAGCGAGCTCGAGCCCAGCCGCCTCGATCTGGATGAGCACGGCGTGGGCGAGCACGGCAAGCGCCTCTGGGTCGATCTCAGCTCTTACGACAAGTCCGGCATCCCCGCCGGCACGCTCCAGACATTTCCCGGCGAACGAAAGGATCCTGCAATCCAACGCCTCAGCGTCCAGATCGATGTCGAGCGCTTCTCCGTAAACGGCGCGCACGTCCACCTCATCGCCTCCATCGACAGCGATCATCCCGATGAGCTCCAGCTCTCCGTCTTCGCGGACAACGACAGCCCGCCCATCGAAGAACTCGCCCTCACCGCCACCATGGGCAACTTCGAACGCCTGCGCCGCCTCTGGCTCCATCGCTGCGTCGTCGACAGCCGCGAGGTCATGGGCGCCTACACCGGCGACGCCTTCGACGATCCGCCCAACTATCCTTTGCGCGACATGCTGCGCACTGGCGACGGCGACGCCATCGTTTTCGCCACCACCAACGAAGAAAGTCCGTCATCCTTCCCCGGCACGCCCTCCGGTCACTGGCACTATCCGCTGCCCAGGCTCACCCAGTACTGGCGTATCGAAGCGCACGAGATCCAGCCCGACCTCCGCGTCCGCGTCAACGGCCGCCGCGTCTACTGGGCATCGCACGACCCCGTCCCCGGCGGCATCGCCTACGAAAACTTCGACGTCCGCCAGCGCTACATCCCCGGCCAGACCTTCATCTTCGGCATAACCCCCAGGACCCCATCGCAGTTCACACCCACCGTCCCCGGCATAGAACCACTCCCCACCGGACTAGGCGAAGCCATCCAGACATCCAAAGGCTGCTCCCTATAGCGATTCGGGTGCCCCCATCTCGTGTTTGAGGAAAGTCGAGTCACCCGCGAAACCAAACGGCCGCGACCAAAGGGAGCCGCCCCCACAGAACGCGCCGAAGGCGCCGTTGCCCCAGACGGCAAGTCTGTAGAATGAACCCGAGTTCATTTCCCCGCTCAAGAGATCCGCTCCAGGAGAAGCATCATGATCAAGCTCACCCCCGGCAAGCTGGCCGGCCTCAAGTCTGTCTCCGATCACCGCGGTGTCATCGCCGCCGCCGCCATGGATCAGCGCGGCTCCCTGCAGAAGTCGCTCGCCAAGGAAGCCGGCACCGGCACCGTCCCGCCCACTGCGCTCGAAGAGTTCAAGACTCTCGTCACCTCGGTGTTGACGAAGCACGCCACCGCCATTCTGCTCGACCCCGAGTTCGGTCTCCCCGCCTGCAAGCACCGCAACGGCAAGGGCCTCCTGCTCGCCTATGAGAAGACCGGCTACGACGCCGCCACCCCCGGCCGCCTCCCCGACCTGCTCGACCACTGGTCCGTCCGCCGCCTCAAGGAAGCTGGCGCCGACTGTATCAAGGTCCTGCTCTACTACACGCCGATGGAGACCTCCGCCATCAACGACAGCAAGCACGCCTTCATCGAGCGCATCGGTGACGAGTGCCGCGCCCATGACATCCCTTTCTTCCTCGAATTTGTCGGCTACGACCACAAGGGCGGCGACGAGAAGTCCATCGCCTACGCCAAGGCCAAGCCCGACATCGTCTCCGGCTCCATGGCCGAGTTCGGCAAGGAGAAGTACGGCGTCGATGTGCTCAAGGTAGAAGTCCCCGTGCAGATGGAGTTCGTCGCCGGCACCAAGGCCTACAAAGGCGAGCAGGCCTACACCCGCGCAGAAGCCTTGCAGCACTTCCGCGACGCCGCCGGCGCCACCCACAAGCCATTCATCTATCTCTCGGCCGGCGTCTCCAACCCGGTCTTCATCGAGACCCTTGAGTTAGCCGTCGAATCCGGCACCAGCTTCAACGGAGTCCTCTGCGGCCGCGCCACCTGGAAGGACGGCATCAAGGTCTACGCCACCAAGGGAGCCAAGGCCTTCGAAGAGTGGCTCAACACCCAGGGCGTCGAAAACATCAACAACGTCAACAAGGCACTGGAGAAGGCGCATAGCTGGCACCAGAAGGTAGATCAGCACGCCACATTGCACGAGCCCGTCCACGCCTAGCGATTTGCCATCGAGGCAGACGCCCTTCGGGCCAGGAACACAAAGAGCGCCGCGCGTCAGCGGCGCTCTTCCTTTTGCCCAATAAGTGGTAGATCAATTTGCGGGCTTCTTGGTACTGTCTCTCGCAACGACTGCGATTGAGGTGGAATCATGGCGTGCGAGAAACAAGAGTTGAAACATGTACCGCTCTTTGCCCTGTTGGACGATGACGAGCTGAGCCTGCTCGCCTCCCTCGTCGAGCTCAAAAAGTTTGCCGCCCGCCAGCGCATCTACAAAATCGGCGAAGCCCCCGACCGCGCCTACGTCATGCTCGGCGGTTTCGTGCGCGTCACCACGGTCGATGAGGACCAGCAGGACGTCGTGGTCGACGAGCCGCGCCATGGCGAGTTCTTCGGTTTCGCCAGCATGATCGAGCAGGTGCCCCACCGCACCAGCGCCCACGCCATGGAAGAGTCCACCTGCCTCGAAGTGAACCGTACTGCCATCGAAACGCTGTTGAGCCGCAAGCCGATGGCCGGCATGGACATGATGACGGCACTGGGCCGCCAGTTTCACGCCGCGCAGGAGCTGGCGCGCCGCCGCGCCAGCCGCAATGCCAACGAGATCATCGAGGAAGAATCCACCTTCGCACAACGCCTCGCCGACGCCGTGGCCCGCTTCGGCGGCTCCTGGACCTTCATCATCACCTGCGGCATCGCTCTCACCGTTTATGTGACCACAAACGTCATGCTCAGTCATCACGCCTGGGACCCGTATCCATTCATCCTGCTCAACCTGTTCCTATCTATGCTCGCCGCCATCCAGGCTCCCGTCATCATGATGAGCCAGAATCGCCAGGACATGAAAGATCGCCTGCGCAGCGAACTCGACTACGCCGTCAACCGCCGCGCCGAATCTGAGATCCAGGGCCTTTCCGCCAAATTGCATATGCTGACAGACAAGATCGAGGATCTCGACGATATGCTGCGCCGTCAGGATCCTCCCGAACAGGATGCCGCCCTTCGCGTCGCACCGTTGCCCGAACCATCCCCGCGTTGATCTCCGCATGGATCCCCGCATCGATCCCTTGGAACAGGCATGAACAATAAGAAGACTCTCGAGTCGCGTCGCCTGACATTGATTGCATCCACGCTCGCGCATCTGCGCACGGAACTGGAGTCGCCAGAACAGCTCGCCGGCTTGTTGAACGCAGTGGTTTCGCCGGATTGGCCTACCGGAGAATACGACCGCGACGCGATGGAATTCTTCCGCGCGCGTCTGGAGGAAGGTGGCGAAAAGGTGGAGGGCTGGTACGGCTGGTATGCCGTGCGGGCGTCCGATCGAGAAGGTCCCCGAGCCTTAATAGGTGGCGGAGGCTACTTCGGTCCGCCGGATGAGTCAGGCACGGTCGAGGTCGGCTATTCCGTTCTTCCCGAATGGCAGCGCAGTGGATACGCAAGCGAAATGGTCCAGACGCTTGTCGAACATGCTTTTACCTTCCCCGGCGTAAAACGCATCATCGCGCACACAACGGAGGCGAATCCAGCATCCATCGCCGTTCTCCTGCGCTGTGGTTTTCGTCGAGCAGGAGCGGGACGGGAGACCGGTACATTGCGCTTTGAGCGTTCTCAGATAGCCCGCGCCTGATATCTCATCTCAGTCGCCACATTGCACGAACCCGTCCACGCATAAGATCCAATCTCAGTTACGAATAAGAAGAGCGCCGCATTAGCGGCGCGCTCTTTATGTGTTGGAATGTCGTGACAGGCCGTGCCTTCCGAATCGTTCGCTAACAAAACCATGAAGCAGTCTGCCTAGTAAGGCAAAAGAGACGGCCCGCACTTGTCATTCGATTGGCCCGATTGGCCGCCTTTGCGTGCGCACGGCGCTTCGGCAATGCACGAAGTTGGCATCCAGACTTGCTGGCACCTATGGCCTTGCGCGACGAATTGTAGAAACGGTGTTTCCGCTACCAAGTGAGCTAACTTCTTCGCGAATCCGCACTGTTTGGCAATCTTCTCCAACGGCCCCGCGAACAGCTGGTTGAACTCGAGACAGGGCGCCTCGGGCGCGCAGTCGCTTCGCACGTCTCCATTCGAAGTCTGATACAGTCCCCAGCTCGAAAGCGGAATGTCCGTATTTCCCTTCGAATTGGTGAGGTAGAGGGAGCAGGAGTAGATGGTTTCTTGGTTCTCATTTCTGGGAGGCGTCCCGATCAGACATTGATACTCTTCATTGGTCAGGATCACGTCCGGCGTCATGCCTAAGAGCTGCGCGAGCTGGTCCGCCCTCTTCCTTCCCAGTGGCTCGTTAATCTGGTCAGCTCGGCGGTTTTCCGTGGGAGCCAGGTCTTCCAATCTTGGGCTCGTCCGGCAAGACTCCGGCCAGAAAGTCTTCTGGTTTCGACCGTCTCCAGTGTCGGCCGCCTGCTCTGCAAAAAATCGCTCCATCTCCGCGTAAGGGCAGCCATCGGGATTCTCGACAAGGCACTTATAGACCTCTTGAGGAAGCGCCACCCTGTAGGCCGGCATGTAGGCCGCAGTCTCAGGATTCGAAAAGTAAAGGAGCAGGAAATTTATCAGGTAGATCGGAGGCGCCAGGGGAACTCCAAACGGCGCTACATAATCTTTTGAAAGTTTGGAAGCCGTCTCCGGCGCCATGTCACGGTCGGTTTCGCGCGCCTGCGCCTGGAGACTCCGCGTCCCTGCAACCACCAGGAAAAACAGCACTACGCTTAGAAAGCTTTTGGTCCGCATCTGCATGATCCTCATAGAAGAGTGAAATCAAGGGGATGAGCCCATCAGCCACTGCGAAACTAATCCCACGCAGGAAGGGCCGTCAATGCATTCCTGACAGCGTGTCAATTCGGCACCACTTCAACCGGATCCTCTGCGGCCGCGCCATCTGGAAGGACTGCGCCGCGGATGATGGTCGAGATGTCAGTCGAGCATGCTTTTTACCTTCGCCAGCGTGGAGCACATCATCGCGCACGCCTGATACCTCACCGCAGTGACAATTCGCAGATCATTTCCGCTATGCCGACTTCTCGGTACCGATTCGGTATCTGTGAACGCATCGACGATCTATCACTTGCCGAGAATCTAGGCTTACCAGCCGATTCCGTGAGCCGCGATGTGCCCTTCAACCGCGTAGAAAATCGCCAGCATATCTGACCTCGCTTCATTGCTTATCAGCGACATCAGTTCGTCGAGGCTACCCGTACGGGTCAACGCCGCAATCGAGAGGGATGTAGGGTGAACGACCTTGGAGAGCACTTTGTAGCGGGGGCCGTAGCGATCGCTCTCCTCGACTTCTCTGGCAATAGCTGAGCCCTGCTTCGGTTTCCGATTGGGATCGACGCCAAAGGCTGTCATCATCTGCTTGGCTTTGTAAAGCTCGCTCTCTGGCCCGTGCAGCCCAGGGCCAGCTTGCTCTTCCTCCGTCGCCTTGCGAAGCAACAGGGACTTTAGAGGTTCATCTTCGCGCATCGCGGTAGCTCGCATTTCCGCGATCAATTCGTTATGTGTAAAGCGTCCCACCTTTGCAATATTCTCCCAGAACTCTCGGGTGTCAGCCGCCAGGTCGTCGATGAAGTCCGCCGCAGTGTCAAGCGACCGGAGCACATACGTGGTAATCACCCGCAACTCGAGCAGGTTCCGCGCTCCCCAGCAGGCAAGCGTCGGGTTCTGCGGCACTCCTGCTAGCACAGCCTGATAATTCTGCTGAGTCGAAATCAAAATGCCAACGAGCATATTCCTAAACCAGTCGTGGTCGTCATGCACCTTGGTTTTTGCAAGGTCATGCGTGAGCTTGACCATACGCGCCACGACCTGGGCGATAGCTTCTTCTAAGGAGACGCGAGCTTCTTCCGGCATCGCCATTAAGGATAATTGGCTGTACTGTAATTCGGTCTCAGCCGGGCGCCCCGTCCTAGCAAAGCTAGGGCGGGGTAGCTTCGCCCTCAATTGATCATGCCGACGCGCAAAAGAATCCGCTCACAAGCTGCTCTGATTTGTTCGCCGCAGAGCGCCTCGCATTTGGCAATCTCGTGGTCCTTTTCCTCCACGAAGTCCGGATGCCATAGCTCGCGCAACCGACCAATGGGAAGGTGATCCGTCTCACTTTCCACACCAATGATGAGTTTGTAATCGGCTTCGGTCACCATCCCGGGGGCCTGATGAACAATAGGGCAGAGGAGCCAACATGCCTCGATAGCAGGCAACTGGCCGGAGAGAACGGACCGTGCTATCCGTACAGCCCTATCTTCAAATTCAGAAGGCATCAGCTAAATAGTAAAGCTACAGTTTGTTAAGACCGGGGAGCACATGGCGCGGCATCCTCTCAAGTCGATCGACGACAGCAAGAAGGCCGTCCACCCAGCGCCCTGACGCTTCCAGCGAATCTACGGCAATCCACTCTTTTATCTGTTCAATCTCACGTTCTGCAGCCCGGGTAAAGTCAACGAGAAATTGAGCCACGCTTTTCCTTCAGAGCCCGCTTCTTCTTGAGATCAGCAATCACCTCGCGCGCCGAGCGAGTACGCCCCGCTGCCATATCATCCAGCCCGCGCCGGATACCCGCGTTCGCCTCTGCGCGCTCCAATGCATCGAGCGTCGACTGGTAGCTCTCCGCATCCTGCACCACCATCTCCGCGCGCCCGTTCACCGTCAGCACCATCGGACGATGGCTCTTGCGCAAATGCTCGAGCGCCGCAGTAGTGTCCCGCTTGAAGTCGCTTAACGAACGAATGTCTTCCTTCAGCCTCATCATGCACTCAATTTACATCAAATTGAATGCTGCAGTCCCGTTCTAGATTCCAGGGCGCCAGCAGGCCGCCAACTCATCCGCAGCCACTGCCAAAACTGCGACTCACGCCCACGACCATCCATCTAAAAAAGCTATGGCAGACGAACTCGTCCTCGTAACCGGCGGCTCTGGCTTCATCGGCACACACTGCATCCTGCATCTGCTCGAAGCGGGCTATCCGCGTGCGCACCACGGTCCGCTCGCTCAAGCGCGAAGCCGATGTCCGCGCCATGTTGCAGTCTGGTGGCGCTGCGGAACCTGGCAACCGTCTCGCCTTCTTCGTCGCCGATCTGGAAGACGACGCCGGCTGGCCGGAGGCTGTCGCTGGCTGCGACTACGTGCTGCACGTGGCATCGCCTCTGCCGCCCAGCACTCCCAAACACGAGGATGAGCTGATCATCCCCGCCCGCGAAGGGACTCTGCGTGTGCTCCGTGCCGCAAGCGACGCCGGCGTCCGGCGCGTGGTGCTTACCTCCTCCTTCAGTGCCATTGGCTATGGCCATCCGCCGCAGTCGGCGCCATTCACGGAGAAGGATTGGAGCAACCTCAACAGCGACGTGGCCGCCTACCCGAAATCGAAGACCCTGGCCGAACGTGCCGCCTGGGATTTCATCGCCCGCGAAGGCCGCGCCCTCGAGCTTTCCGTCATCAACCCGGTGGGCGTGCTCGGCCCCGTCCTCGGACCCGACTATTCCGCCTCCATCCTTCTCGTCCAGCGGCTGATGGACGGCGCCATGCCCGGCTGCCCGCGCCTCAACTTCGGACTCGTCGACGTGCGCGACGTTGCCGATCTGCACCTCCGCGCCATGACCCATCCCGCCGCAAAGGGCGAACGCTTCCTCGCCACCGCGGGCGATTTCGTCTGGATGCGCGATATGGCCAGGTTCTCAAGCTCCGCATGGGCGCTGCGGCGAAACGCGTCCCCACCCGCGAGCTCCCCAACTGGCTGGTGCGTCTCGCCGCGCTGCGCGACCCCGCGATCCGGGTCATCACACCCGAGCTCGGCAAGGCGAAGAATGCCACCAGCGAAAAAGCACGGCGCATACTCGGCTGGACACCGCGCTCCAACGAGGAGGCCATCGTCGCCACCGCTCAATCGCTCATTCAGCTGAAGCTCCTCAAGCAGAGCTGAAATCCCACAATGGGCTCGGCCCGCAGGCATCCAGCAGAAACCTGCCACTTCACCCCACCGAAACTGCTAGCCTTGAAATAGACGCGGCTTCCATGCCGCGTCTTTTGCTTTCCCGGGCCCTTCACCGTCATGCGGAGCTAAGTCTTTTCGCTGGACGAATTTAGCGATAAGCCCTTTGCTATGACGATTTTGGCTCGCGGGAGAGGCCCTAAGCCTCAGATTCCAGGCTGAGATACGCAACGCTCTCCCGTACCGGGGGAGGGGGGAGGGGTCGGTAACGTGACCCCATCTCAGGAGCGTGAGCGGAAGAGCGCTATCCGGTGCGGAACCGGCGCTGCCGTTGCTTCAAGCCAGGACTCTTCAGCGACGGCAGAAGTACAGGGGCCATACGTGCAGATGCGGATGGGACGTGTAGCAGCCTCGCGTCTCAGTCGGCTGAGCACGCTGCTCAGGATCGACCCGGTAAAAGGCGTGTAGAGATAGAAGACCGTGCCGGTGGACAAATCCGCCGCTCGCGCATCCTGCTGGATGAACGTAACTCGGTTCAGATTCAGCCTCTGCGCGCATTGCCTGGCGCGTTCGACGTACGTCGCTTCCAACTCGATCCCGATGCTGCGGGCGGAGGTCAAAATGGCCGCCAGCAACGGAACATGGCCCAACCCGGAGCCAAGATCGACAAGCACATCGGTCGCGGTGAGCGCAGTCAGGCCGATCAGATGGAAGATATGGCGCGCCGGGGTGGGTTGATACAACACCATCTCCGCCCCCTCCGCACCGGTTCGGCGTCGGGCTCGTCGAATTGAAACACTCCACTGATCAGCTCATCCAGGTAGTCGTAGCCCATGCCGTTCGCCGGCCCGGCCACATCTTCCATCTCCGCTGAGGAAGCGGCCCAGCGAAGCAAAGCACCCGGCCGGCCCCCACGCTGAATTTCACCGCGAATGCCTTCGTAGAGCTCGCAATTCACCGCCTCCAGCCGAGCGTAGATTGCTCTAGCGCGGCGATAGAGTTCCGCTGTGTCCGACGCAGCAGCGGATATCGGTTGAGGAGCATCCGGAAAATGAGCATCCCGGGAAATGAGCGTCCGGGAAGTGAGAGTCAAGGAGATCAAGCGCCTCCACACGTTGGCGAAGCTGACTCGGATCGAGAAGCAACGCCTCGTTCTCATCGATTTGCTCTACAAGGCGCTCGAAAGCATCGATCAACCGTTGGAATCTCCATGCGCAATCGGCAAAAGCATTTCCTGCCGCGCGCGGTTTACTTGGATTGGAGAAGCGCCCGCTGGGCAGCGAAGAGTTCGCGGATGCCGGCTTCGGCGTAGTCCATCATTTCCAACATTCTTGTGCGAGGAAACGCCTGGCGTTCGGCGGTGGCCTGGACTTCGACAAGGCCGCCATCTTCGGTCATGACGATGTTCATGTCGACTTCGGCCTGGGAGTCTTCTTCGTAAGCCAGGTCGAGGAGGACTTCGTCGTCGACGATGCCGACGCTGGTGGCGGCGACAAGCTGGCGCAGCGGCGACTGCTTGAGCGCGCCCGCCTTGACCAGGCGATTGAGCGCGAGGGCCAGCGCGGCGCAGGCGCCGGTGATGGCCGCGGTGCGAGTGCCGCCGTCGGCCTGCAATACGTCACAGTCGAGGATCACGGTTCGTTCGCCGAGGGCCTGCATGTCGACTACGGCGCGCAGCGAGCGGCCGATGAGCCGTTGGATCTCATGAGTGCGGCCGGAGATTTTGCCGCGCTCGGACTCGCGCGCGGTCCGGGTGAGGGTGGCTCGGGGAAGCATGCCGTATTCGGCAGTGACCCATCCGCGGCCGCTGTTGCGCAGCCAGGCGGGGACGCCCTGCTCGACGGTGGCGTTGCAGAGAACGCGGGTGTGGCCGATAGAGATAAGGACGGAGCCCTCGGCGGTGGCGACGTAGTCGGGCGTCAGGGTGACGGGGCGGAGCTGGCCGGCAGCGCGGCCGGAGCGGATGCCGGGCGGGTTCGGAGAGAGCTGCGGGGTCGGAGGCTGGGAAGCAGGTGCCATATGAGAACGAATGTCCTGTGAGTGTCGTCGTGAGCAGAGGTGAAGTGCGGTCATGCTGTGGAAAACCGCGTCTGTTTCCGTTCCCCGGCAGGCTTCGCAGGGAATCCGCTCTGGGCTGATTGTATGGCAGCCGGGGAGGAGGCGGTCGGGGAGGAGCTGTAAACCGCACATAATACATGGAGGCTGCAGCTTTGGTGGAGGGGGGTCACCGCGGCAGGCCATTACTGAAGTCAGGTTGTAGGGCGATTTCAGCACCATTCCCGGAATGAAATCTGGTTAGACTTCTGGCTGTAGAGATTGCACGATTTGCATGTAATAAATGCACGATGCGATCAAAGATCGGCAATTTTTAACTCTTTGAGGTGCTGCCTTGGACGAAATGCCTGGAATGGAGCATAGCGGGGACAGACTTCACGTTCTCGTTATCGAAGAAGACGACGCGACTCGATCGGCATGTATGGAGATCGCGACGCAAAGAGGCTTCGCCGCCGAAGGCGTGGCGGAAGTGAACAATGCGCAACAACTGCTGCGCAGCCACACGGTGGACCTGCTGCTGATGGAGCTGAAGGCCAGCCGGCGCGAAGGTATGCAGCTCCTGGAAGAGGTAAAAGCGTTGAAGCCCGATACGGCAATCATTGTGATGACGTCGACGACCACCATCGGATCAGCCGTGGAGGCAATGCGCGGCGGAGCTACCGATTACCTGACCAAGCCTTTCCTGATGGAGGAGCTGGGGACGGTGCTGGAGCGAGCGGCCAACCAGCGGCAGGCGAGCGGCGCCAGCCGGACGCTGCGCGAGCGGCTGCGCAGCTCAGGCGGAGCGGGCAACCTGGTGGGACGCAGCCAGGAGATGGACAAGCTCTACCGCATTCTGGCCAAGGTGGCGCAGAGCCATCATCCGGCGCTGATTGCGGGCGAGCCGGGCACGGGCAAGGAGATGGTGGCGCGCACGATTCACGCGCAGAGCGAGAATGCGTCGCAGCCGTTCCTTACGGTGGACTGCGGAGCCTTCGCGCCGGAGATGATCGAGCATGAGCTCTTCGGCTATGTGAAGGGCGCCTTCCCGGGTGCGATGCGCAATGCGCCGGGGGTGCTGGCTTCGGCGGAGCGGGGCACGGTCTTCCTGGACGAGATTGGCCAGTTGACACCGGAGCTGCAGGGCAAGCTGCTGCGCGTACTGCAGGAGAAGGAGATTCGTCCGGCGGGCGCGACGCATCGCATTCCGCTGCATGCGCGCATCCTGGCGGCGAGCAGTGTGGACCTGGCGGGGGCAGTGACCAAGGGGACCTTCCGCAAGGACCTGTACTACCGGCTGAACGTGGTGACGCTGCGCATTCCTCCGCTGCGCGAGCGGCGTTCGGACATTCCGCTGCTGGCGACGCACTTCCTGGACCGCATGTCGCGCGAGAGCGGCGAGAGCTACACGCTGAGCGACGACGCGCTGCGCAGCATGATGGACTATGACTGGCCGCAGAATGTGCGCGAGCTGGAAGGTGCGATCGAGCGCGCGTGCACGATGGCGTCCGGCCCGGTGATCCACATGGGCGATCTGCCGACGCAGTTGCAGAATCATGAGCTGGGACTGCGGCGCGAAGCGTCGTCGCAGATGCAGAAGGCGCAGGCCGCGGTGATCGCAGCCGGGCGCGACGCCCCGGGTGATGCCGCTGGCGGAGCTGGAGAAGCAGGCGATCCTGACCACGATCCGGCAACTGAAGGGAGACAAACTGATGGCGGCGCGTCTGCTGGGGATCGGCAAGACTACGCTGTACAGAAAGCTCAAGGAATACGGGCTGTCGGAGAACGTCTCACTGGAGACGCTGGAACCGATGAATGGCACACACGGATACAGAAACGGGCTGTGAACGACGGGCTGTGAAGGGAATGGGGACCGGGCTATGAAGGAAAAAGTGAGCGCTGTACAGCGTGTGCTGCTGGTTTCAGCGCTGAGCGGAGCAGAGAATTGCGCCGCCGCGATCATGCAGCAGATGGGACTGGATGTGGAAGTTGTGCCGGGACGGCGCGAGGCCCTGGATGCATTGCGCGCGGCGAGCTATGACGCGGTGATCGTGGAAGACGCGCTGGCCGAAGGCGACCCACGGGGCGCGGAAGTGCTGTGGAAGATGGCCGGGCTGGCCATTCCGATGCAGGTGAACTTCGCATTGACGGGGAGCGCCCGGTTGGTGCGCGACCTGCGTGCGGCGCTGGCGCGGCGCGAGCAGGAGCAGGGCGCGGCGCAACGGGCAGCCCTGCGCGCGGTGGAAAGCGAGCTGCGCAATACAATCTCCGGACTGCTGCTGCATACGCAACTTGCGCTGCGGGAGAGTCCGCCATCTCCGCAACTGGAACAGCGGCTTCGCCTGATGGTGGAGCTGGCAGGAAACCTGAAGCAGCGGCTGGATGTGCCGCAGGCTTAATCAGTTTCTCGCCTGGTGCCTGCTCCGGATTGTGCGCCGGTTTGTGTGCCGGTTGATAAGATCGGCGCATGTCTCTCAACAAAGAGATTGCGCTGCGCTTGTGCGTGCCCGGGGATGAAGAAGCGCTCGCACTGGTGGGCGCTGCCACGTTTTTGGAGACATTTGCGGGCCTGCTTACGGGGCCGGACATCCTGGCGCACTGCCGGACTCATCATGCGGCAACCCAATACGCAGCCTGGCTGTTGGATGCAAAGTACCGGCTGTGCCTGGCGGAGCTGAAGGGCGCGCCGGTTGGCTTCGCGGTGCTCTCGCCGCCCGATCTGCCCGTGGCCATGACTGAAGAGGACATCGAGCTGAAGCGGATCTATCTGCTGCATCGCTTCCAGGGCGGCGGGCTGGGGCGGCGGCTGCTGGAGTGGTCGGTTGCGCAGGCGCGCTCGCTGGGAAAGAAGCGGTTGCTGCTGGGCGTGAAGGCGGACAACACCGCGGCACTGGCATTCTACGATCGCGTAGGTTTTGTGCGCATCGGGGAGCGAAAGTTTCTGGTCGGCGGCATGCTGTGTGACGACTATTTATTGTCGCTGGCTCTGTGACGATCTATTCCTGGCGCGCAGGCTGGCGAGTGAATGAAGCTGGCGCCCTTCGGCGTCAAAGTTTTCCGGCGCGAGCCAGACCTCGAAGCCGCGGCGTACGCGCGGCCATTCATCGTCCGTGATCGAGAACCATGCGGTGTCGCGGTTGCGCTGCTTGTAGACGATGGCGTTGAAGAAGATGCCTTCGAAGCGGAAGCCGAGACGCAAGGCTGCGCGACGCGAAGGCGCGTTGAGCGCGTCGCACTTCCATTCGTAGCGTCGGTAGCCGAGATCGTCGAAGGCATGGCGCATCAGCAGGTACTGGATTTCGGTGGCCGTGCGAGTCTGTTGCAGTTGCCGTGACAGATGGATGTGGCCGATCTCGATAGAGCCGTGCTCCGCGGCGATGCGCAGGTAGGCACAGACACCGGCCGCGTGGCCGCTTTCCTCAAAGAGCGTGAAAAAAAGCGGGTCGCGGCTGGCAGCGTAGTTCTCTAGACGGCTGCGCCACTCGTTCCTGTCTGCCGGCGGGTTGGCGGGAAGGTAGGTCCATGCGGCTGCGCCGGATTCGTTGCAGAGGGCTGCATAGAGTTGTTCGGCGTGCCGGACGGAATCGAGCGGCTCGATACGTGAATAGAGGCCCTGAAAGCTGCGGCGCTCGGGAAGCGGGCGCGGCTGCCAGTGCGGCAATGCGCGGCCCAGGGGTTGCGAAGCTGCTGCCGTGGAGTTTGCTGCGAGTGCCGTGATGCTGGCGGCAACGCGCTGGAGCGCGGCGGCGATGGGTGGAGCGATCGCGGCGTCGGTGACAAGCTGCTTCGGCGTGCGCGAATCGGCGGTTAGCGGAATGGTGACGCATGCGTCCTCGAGCATGCGCGCGCCGAGCGTGACGAGCACTTCGCGCAGTGCAGCCTGGGCGTAGATAGAACGGGGGGATGCGTTGAAGAGGACGACGGGCTTATCTGTGAGCTCGATGCCGCCGACCAGCCAGTCGAGCGCGTTTTTGAGTGCGCCGGGGAGGCCGTGGGCGTACTCGGGCGTGCAGAAGATGACCGCGTCGGCTGCCTGGATCGATGCGCGCAGCGTGGCGACGGCGGCCGGGAGGTCGGTGCGGTCGGGGTTGAAGAGCGGTATGCTGCCGAGGTCGGGGAAGATTTCGAGGCGCATCTCTGTGCCGGCCATATCTGAGCTGGCTAGGATGGCCGCGCTCTCAAGCAGGAGCAGGTTGGTGGAGCGGGCGCGGAGGCTGCCAGGGATGGCGAAGATGCGGAGGGGCGTACCCATTTCAAGATGATCGCAAATGAAAGGATTTGACGGCGCATTGCGCGTGAGATGGAATGCCGTCATGCAGGAATAACGGGCCACCGGCGTGTGCGGGAGCGATGCAGGCAAGGAGGCGAAATGGCGAAGGTGACGGGATTGGGCGGTGTGTTTCTGCGGGCCCGCGATCCGAAGCAGCTGACAGCGTGGTACGCGGAGCACCTTGGGCTCCCGGTGACGGAGTGGGGTGGCGTGGCGTTTGTGTGGGACGAATGCGCCGCGCCCGAAGGTAACGGGCAAACGGTGTGGTCGCTGTTTCCTACGGATACGGAATACTTCGGCGATGGTGAGCAGACGGCGATGCTGAACTTTCGCGTGGATGATCTGGATGCGTTGCTGGCACAATTGGCGACGAAGGACGTGTGGATCGACCCGAAGCAACAGGATGAAGTGAACGGGAGATTTGCCTGGATCAAGGACGGCGAAGGAAACCGCGTGGAGCTTTGGGAGCCGCGATGATGCGCGGTCGTGGAGTCATGGCAGGTATTTTGCGGGGATCGGCGTGGTGGGTGTCTCGCCGGCCCAAAAGATGGTGACGACCCAGTAGCGGTTGCCGTCCTTGAGCAATTGAATTGAATTGATGCCGCGCTGAAATGGCTCGCCATCTTTCGTGTGGCAGGATTCGTAAGTAGAGAAGACGTGCACGATGTTGCCGAAGCTCTCGGTGGTGTTGTGGATGCCGCGCTCGAAGAAGCCTTGCGCCATGAGAGGTGTGGCGCGCTCCTGATATTGCTCGACAGTGTAGGGAACGACATCGGCCCCGGGGCTGGTTTTGCTGTGGCGCGTGGGGATGAGGCGCGCATCGGGAACGAAGAGGGAGCGGAAGCGGTTCCAGTCGCGCGCGGCTGGCCGGCTGGGCCGGAGATGACGTCGTAGAGAGAGGCCACGATGGCATCGACCGACTGCACGTCGGCGGGCGTGGCTTTGGGCCAGTCGGGATGGGCAGCTATGGAACCAGGAGGCGCGGGCTTAGAGGTTTGCGCAAGGCCGGGAACAGACAGCAAAAGGACTGCTGCGAGGAGGGTGGACGGGCGTGCCATGCCGGAACGGTAGCACACCCGAAGACTCCTCGACCGAGAGGATCGAACGCTATGGCATGGCGTGGGCGCCGTGGGTGATGGCGGCGCCAGCGCGGAGGGCTGCGGCGATGACAACCACTTCGGCGATCTCCTGCTCTGTCGCCTCAGCAGCGCGCGCCTTTTTGGCGTGGATGTCGATGCAGTAGGGGCACTGCGTAGTGAAGGCGACGGCAAGCGCCATCAGTTCTTTGTATTTGACCGGGATCGCTCCGGCAGCCATGGCTGCTTTGTCAAATGCCCAGAAGGCCTTCATGGCTTCCGGAGCATTGGCGTCGAGCGTCTTCAGCTTAGCGAGATTCTTCAGGTCGTACATGGAAACTCCTCGGTGTAAGGATCGCAGATGAATGATTTCGTTTTGAGGGACCGTGGGGAGATAGCGTAACCCGACCGGCGATGGATTGTCTTCATCCATTCCGCGGCGCGTCTTTGCGGACCAGCGTTTCGACCAGCGTCTCGGCCAGCCAGTCTTCATACTGCTGCGTAGTCCAGCCGCGATCGCGAACCAGCAGGCGGTAGAGATCGCGGCTGGTCAGCGACCACAGGATGTCGCGTGCGTGTTGCGGGTCGAGGCCGCGGCGCAGGCTACGCGAGCGGACGAGGTACTGGATCATGCCCCCCTGCGCGTCGTAGCGAGTGCATTCGCGTTCCGATTCCGACTGCGCCAGCGCGGGAGCAACGGCACCGGCGCCACGGAGCAGATCGAGGACGGAGTGCTCCGATTCGTAGATACGGCGGGCGATGCGCGCGGGGAAGCGGATGCGCTCGCGCGGATCCGTGGTGTGCATGGCCTCGCGGACGAGATTTTGATAGCTGTCGTCGAAGCGTGCGGCGTCGAGGATCTCGGAGAGAATGCCGGTTTTGGAGCCAAACACGGCGTAGACCGTCGCCACCGCCACCCCGGCCTTTTGCGCGACGGCTTCCATGGTCATGCCGGCGTAGCCGTGTTCTTCGAGCAGCTTGCGCGCAGCGGCCGCGATGCGGGTACGGGTTTCGTCGGCCTGGCGTTGCCGCGTGGGGGACTGGTATGCGCGCTTTTTGGCCGCCTTCATGTTTGACAGCATAATTCATTATTAGATATAGATAACATATATCGAATATGAAGGCATGGGGCGAATGCAATGACAAATGCGGAACAGGCACATAGGGAGACGGTTCGCCGGCTCTATGAGGAGTATCTGAACCAGAACCGTCCGGAGCTGCTGCCGTTCCTGGTGAGCGAGGATGTGGTGCTGCACACGGCAACGGAAGAGCGGGGAATTGCCGCGTATGCGGCGTTGACGGATCGCCTGCGTGTGGCCTTCCCGGATATGCAGTTCACGATTTGCGACCTGATTGTGAATGATGACCGCGTGGCGATGCGCTGGACGATGGAGGCGACGCATGCCGGTCCGCTGGCGGGAATTCCGGCAACAGGCAAGCGCGTCCAGCAACGGGCGAACGTGATCTATCGCTTCGCGGACGGAAAGATTGCCGAGGGATGGGCGGTGATGGATCAGGCAGGGATGCTGCGGCAGCTTGGATTCGACCCTCTAGCGGCGGCGAAGGTGGCGCCCGCAAAGTAGAAAGCGATCACCACAGCGGGCGAGGAGGAATTCTATGCGAGTGCTTGTTCTGGGAGCTACGGGCGGGATCGGGAAATTCTTGCTGGAGTTTGCAACTGCTCGCGGTCATGAGGTGACGGCGTTTGTGCGATCGCCGCAGAAGATTGCGGTGAAGAGTGAAAGGCTACAGGTGGTTCCCGGCGACCTGCTGCATGCGGAACAACTCGCACAGGTGCTGCTTGGACAGGACGTCGTGCTATCGGCGTTCGGCCCGGCTACGCTGCACCGGGTTACAACGCGAGGCGAATTCGGCACGGCGTTGGCGACGGCGATGGAGCGGAGCGGGGTGCGAAGAGCGGTGGTGGTCTCTTCCGGACTGCTGTTTGAAGAGCAGAACGCCATCGGAAAGCTGCTGCGAGGGACGCTCTTCCGCAACCTGCTCCCGGATATGACCGCGATGGAGGCGGCGGTGGAGAAGGACGCGCTGGAGTGGACGATTGTACGGCCGCCGCGGCTGACGAATGGGCCGCTGACCAAGAGCTACAGTGTGGCCGATGGGCGCCTGCCGAAGGGGATGACCGTCTCGCGGGCGTGCGTTGCGGATTTCATGATCAAAGAGGCGGAGCGGCCGGCGCACGTGCGGCAGATTGTGGGTCTGTCCAAATAGAATTCGTCACGAGAGGGTGACGAGATGAAGGTTGCGGTGATTACGGGGGCTGCGCAGGGCATTGGGCGGCGCACGGCGGAGGTCTTGGCAGCGGCGGGTTATGCGTTGGCGCTGCTCGATCTCCACGGATGCGAGGCGACGCTGGCTGCGGTCCAGGCGCGCGGGACGGATGCGAAGGAGTTTCGCGGCGACGTATCGGACGAAGGAGTGGTGATCCGCGCCGTCGCGGCGGTGACCAGACGCTGGGGACGGGTGGATGTGCTGGTGAACAATGCCGGGATCAGCTTTATTGCACCGGCGGAATCGGTGCAGGTGGAGGATTTCCGGCGCGTTCTCGAGGTGAACCTGGTGGCGCCGTTCCTGCTGGCGAAGCATTTTGGCGTGATGATGCTGAAGCAGCGATCCGGAAGCATCGTGAATGTGGCGTCGATTGCCGGGCTGATGGGCGTGAGCGATCGCTCGGCGTACAACGCATCGAAGCATGGACTGATCGGGCTGACGCGCACACTGGCAGCGGAGTGGGGCGGACGCGGAGTGCGGTCGAATGCGGTGTGCCCGGGATGGGTGAAGACGGAGATGGATGCCGCCGACCAGGCGCGCGGCACCTACACCGATGCGGATATCACCGGGCGCAATCCGATGGGGCGCTTTGCGTCTGCGGACGATGTGGCGCAGGCGATTGCGTTCCTCGCAGATCCGGCCCAGAGCGGATTCATCAATGGACAGGCGCTGCCGGTGGATGGTGGATGGACGATGGATGGTAGCTGGGAGAGCTTGCGGATGAGCAAGCGGTGAATGGCAGAGAGTGACTCGCCGAGGAGCGTTCGAGAGGCAGGGCGCCTCTCGGCGAGTCAGGTTTTCTGGACCTTGCTAGCCAACTACTTCTTCATCCAAGCCTCGAATCCCAGAGGCGAGGACTCGATGCGAGGATCCGACCAGCCGGCTGCGACCGCCATGCGGCGGACTTCTTCGATCGGATACGCACGCTTGATCAGCATGCCGCGAAAGCTGAGCATCATGAACCACCGGTTCAACCGGCTGACTCCGAGCCCGTCGACGTAACGCCGAATCGCTGCTACGGAGACATCGCGCCTCATATCAATCAGCAGGGCTGTACCCCCTGGTTTCAAAACGCGGCGCATCTCCGCCAAAGCCTTGACCGGCTCGGTGAAGTTTTTGAAGGCGGCGCGGCAGACGACAAAGTCCACGCTGGCATCGTCGACGGGCAGGGCCGCGGCGTTGCCCAGTTGGAAACGCGCCTTCACTCCTTCGGCCGCGGCGTTGTGCCGGGCGATCTCAACAAAGGTCTTGCTGATGTCCACCGCACGCACTTGCAGGCCGCGTTTGGCCAGCTCGATGGAGAGAAAACCCGGTCCGGGCGCGATTTCCAACACCGAGCCTGCCCCGGGAACCAGTGCCGCGATGCGCGCTGCCAGTTGCTGGATCTCGGGCATGTCCTTGCGCGTGGTGCGATCGTACCAGCGCGCGATGCTGCCTTCCATGCCCATTCCCTTGTAAGCTTTTACTGCAGTAGCCATATCGCTTATCCTCCATGTATCTTATTAAATAAGATAAATAGAGAATAAGACAAAAGGATTGAGTTGTCTATGGCTGTAAAAGCAAAATTGCGCCGTGGTGCGGGGGGAATGGCAGACGTTCTCACCACGGTTCCGGCGCCGGTCACCGCTGCCGACAAGATTGTTCTGGAAATCCGTAAGTTCATCGCATCGGCGATTTTCTTCAACTCGCAGGCGGCAGAGAAGGTGGGGCTGAGCCTGACGGATATGCAGATGATGCATATGCTGCAGCTTTATGGACCGGCCACGCCTGGCCGCCTGGCGAAGTGGAGCGGCCTGAGCACCGGAGGTGTGACGGTGGCGCTGGATCGGCTGCAGAAGGCGGGATACATCCGCCGCGAGCCGAACCCGGCAGATCGACGGAGTCTGATCGTGACACTGATGCCGGTGCGCAATCGCAAGCTGAGCTCGATGTATGGCGAGGTGGAGAGCGAGACTCGCCGGCTGCTGGCGACTTTGCCCTCAAGCGACCTGGAAGCGGTGATTCGTTTTTTCGAGACACTGCGCGAGGCGCGAACGGGCAGAGATGCCTGAGGCGCACGCGGACTGCCTGGCAGAGTTTGCATGAGCTGCCGATAGAATCAGGCATTGATAGGAGAACTTCTTGAAACGCCGGACATTTCTTACAGCTTCCCTGGCCACCGCCGCGCTTGCGGCAGCACGCGAAGGCGCGGCACAGCCGCCAGCGGCATCCAGCGCGCGCGAGTACTACCAGATCCGCCGCTATCAACTGCAGGCCGGGCCGCAGACCAAGATTGTTGAGAGCTACTTTGGCGATGCGCTGATTCCCGCGCTGACGCGTATGGGAATGGGGCCGATCGGCGCATTCAAGCTCGACTACGGACCGGAGACGCCGGCGTTCTATGTGCTGATTCCGGGGCGCTCGGTGGAGGCGCTGGCGACGCTGGATTTGCGGCTCGCGCAGGATGCGGCCTTTCTAAAAGCTGCTGACGCGTTCTGGAATGCTCCGGCAACGGCACCTGCGTTTCTGCGCGTGGAAAGTTCGCTGCTGGCGGCGTTTGAAGGCTGGCCGCGGCTGACGCCGCCTGCGACGTCAGCGACGAAGAGCAAGCGCATCTTCCAACTACGGACCTACGAAAGCCCGAGCGACGCCGCGCACGTGCGCAAGGTGGAGATGTTTCACAAGGGCGAGTTCGAGATCTTTGAGAAGGCCGGGTGCCATCCAGTCTTTTTCGGCGACGCGCTGATTGGCTCGCGGTTGCCGCAGCTGACCTACATGCTGAGCTTTGCGAATCTGGCGGAGTTGGAGAAGGGTTGGGTGGCGTTCAGTGCAGATCCGGACTGGAAGAAGCTGTCGTCTTCGCCGCGGTACAACTACGAAGCGATCGTCAGCAATATTTCGAATCTGGTTTTGAGCCCGCTGGCGGCTTCGCAGATTTAGCCTGGCTGATCAGTGGATGGTCTTCATCTTGCGCTGCATGTAGTCCATCATCACGTATTCGCCCAGCCGGTCAGGAGTGGTGAAGTAGGCTTTGCCGCGGCACATGGATGTCACCTTCTGGACGAACTGCACCAGGCCGAAGTCCTGCGCGAGCATGAAGGTGTTGACCATGATGTTTTTGCGCTTGCAGCGGCTGACTTCTTCGAGGGTTTCGGCGATCACCAGCGGGTCTAATCCAAAGGCATTTTTGTAGATGCGGCCATCGGGCAGGGTGAGTGCGGACGGCTTGCCGTCGGTGATCATGACGATCTGCTTCATGTCCTTGCGCTGACGGTCGAGGATACGCTGGGAGACGCGCAGGCCTTCGCGGGTGTTGGTGTAATACGGCCCTACCTTGACGCGCGCGATCTGCGAGACCGGCATCTCCTCCGCAGAATCATGAAAAAGCACGAGGGAGAGTGAGTCGCCGGGATATTGCGTGCGGATGAGGTGCGAGAGCGCCATGGCCACCCGTTTTGCAGGAGTGAAGCGGTCTTCGCCGTAGAGGATCATGGAGTGCGAGCAGTCGAGCATGACCACGGTGGCGCAGGAGCTCTGGTATTCGGACTGATGGACGTGCAGGTCGCGATACTCAATGTTGAGGGGCAAGGTGATGCCTTCGCGCGACAGGGCATTGTTCAGCGTGGTGTTCACGTCGAGATTGAGGACGTCGCCGAATTCATAGGGCTTGGAGGCGCCGGAGGCCTCGATGCCGGTGGCCCAGTGCCGCGTGTCATGGCGGCCGTAGCTGGATTTGCCGAGTGAGCCGAGCAGGTCGCGTAGAGTTTTAAAGCCGAGGAAGTCGAGGCTCTTGTCGGTGACTTCGAAGCGGGCTTCGGTCTCCGCGCGGCCGGTACTGCCCGGACGCGTGGCCGCCTGCGAGGGATCGTGCGGCGCGTCGATGGAGACGTACTCCTCCTGCTGCATGCGTTCGATCATGCGATCGATGAGCTCGTCGACCTGCTCGGAAGACATCTGCTGCAGACGCTGCTGCCCATCTTCATCGAGCAGGTCGCCGGATTCGAGCGCCTGGCGGATGGCTTCGCGGAGATTTTCCAGGGTGTGGTCACCGTTGAGCTCGGAGAAGCGCGAGTAGGGATCCTGAAAGCCGGAGTCGAGGAGATAGTCGGAGAGGGCCTTGAGCAGGTCGTCCATCTCGATCTCGGAGGCGAGATCGCCGGTGTATTTGGTGTAGCGGACGCGCTTCATAGCTTCAGCTTAGTCTCCTGGGTGGACGCCGCGCCACCAGGGGATCCGAGGGACAGTTGCGTCGCGCCTCAAACGCCGCCGCGTGGCCACGCCTGCTATTTGCTGAAGTGCTCGAGCAGGTTATCGCTGTCGCGATCTACCGAGCGGAGGGTATAGCCGGCCTTGAGGAATTGTTCGAGACAGTCTTTGCAAGCGGTTGCGCTGACGGTGGGATCAAGCGGGCTGTAGACATAGAAGTCGCGATGATTTGCAAAGAAATCGGCGAAGGTGGTGGGACGAAGGTCATTCAGGCGCGCCCAGCGCGCCTCCCGCTGGTAGCCACGCACCTCAGCGGCATCGGCATCGGGAATGCCCAGGAAGAGGCGGGAGCGCAGTGCAGGCGGCGCGTAGTAGTAGAGGTAGAGGTAGGTGTGTTCCTCGGTTACGAGGATGTCCTGAGAGTCGTGATTACGGAGCAGCGCTTCATCGCGACGCAGGGGTTGATGTGGATCCGGTGGGAAGGCGAAGCGGCTCGCGGGCTCCATCTGATCGAGGTCAGCATGGTGCCAGCGGCAAAAGGCAGCAATTGCTGTATCGGCCGTAAGCAGGAAGAGCATTGCGACGACCAGCCCTTTCGCCGCGAGGGCCCGACGGGTGCGCGCAGTAGTGGCCTGCGCCAGCAGGATTGCGTAACCGGCGGCGGACGCGAGGAAGTAGCGATTGAAGAACGGGCCGTGGCTGATCTTTACGCCAATGGCCCCGATAAGGGCGAGGCAGCCGAAGATTGCGGCAAGCCAGAGCTCCTCCGGCAGGAGCGCATTGAGTGTCTCTTGCGGAAGCCCATTTTCCGCTTGTCTGCGTTCGATAGCGAGGAGCAACAGAAATATGAGCAAAAGAACCAGTGCAGGCCCCACCATGGCGACGCAGATAGCGCTGCAACACCTCGTAGGGGTGGATGTGGATTCCGCCGATCAAGCCTGCCGAGTGATACATGTGAACCATGTGCAGATAGAGCGGTGCGACGCACAGGGGCGCGATGAGCAGGACAGCCGCTGCTCCCGGTTGAAAGCGCCAGCTCTTGACTAGGCCGAGAAACTCCACGGCGAGGAAAGGCACGAACAGGTAGATGGCGTAAATATGTGTGAGAAGCGCGGCGAGCGAGCTGAGAAAGAGCGCCAGCGTCCATAGAGAGAAGTTGCGACCCTCTCGTGCACGTTGCCAGCACACCAGCATAAGGCCGCACCAGGCGAGCACAGAACCGTGGGGGCGTGCCTCATAGGCGTAGTTGTGCGCCAGCGTGAAGACGGGAAAGAGGGCCGCGACACAACCGTAGAGAGGGCCGAGGCGCCGGCGAACAAAGACAAAGATGCAGACGCAGAAGACCCAGAAACCCACGATAGCGGGAAGGCGCGACGCGATCAGGCCTTCGCCGAACAGGTTCTGTCCCCAGCGCGTGAAGAGATAGAAGAGCGGAGGGTTGAAGTCCGCAGCACCGTGAAGAACGGCAGTCCATGTAGCGCCGAAGCTAGGGAGCCGACAGAGCAGGACAGTAACGATCTCGTCGTACCAGAAGGTCTTCAGCGAGGCTCGCAGGAGCGTGTCCGCGAAGTAGAGGGCGGAGATCAGCAGGAATGCGACCACTATCATGTTGCGGGAGCTGCTTCCTTGCGAAGCTCCGGTGTCCGCGCTGGGTGCTGAGGATGGGGAAGCCATAGGTGACAAGGGATGATTGTAGAGCGAAAGTCCGGAACGGAGCGGGACGCGACAATGGATTGCTTTCCATGCAGAGATGGCTGTGTTTACAGCAGAGGCGGCTGTGTTGGCGAATGACCTGCAGCAGTTGACGATTGTCCTGGTGCGAACGCGGAATCCGCTGAACATTGGCGCGGTGGCGCGGGCGATGCAGAACTTTGGCGTGCGGGATCTGCGCCTGGTCACGCCGTTTGAGGCGTCGTTCCGGGAGGCGCGGTCGGCGGTGGGTGCGGGTGCGGTGCTCGGCGAGGCGCGGGAGTTTGCGAGTGTGGCGGAGGCGGTGGCGGACTGCCGGCTGGTGATTGGCACAACGGCGGCACGGCGGCGTGAGTTGCAGCAGCCGCTGCTTGGGCTGGAGCAGGCGGCCGCTCCGGTGCATGCGGCGCTGGCCCAGGGGCGAGTGGCTCTGCTCTTCGGCTCGGAGAAGCATGGGCTGACGCGTGAGGACATGGAGCATTGCCATTGGCTGCTGCGGATTGCGACGGAAGATGCGCAGCCTTCGATGAACCTGGGGCAGGCGGTGGCAGTGTGTTTGTGGGAGCTGACGCGTGTGGCGTCTGCACCGGTTATGGAAACTGAGGCGCGGGCTGCTTCGGGCGAACTGGAGCGGTTGGGCGCGCTGATGCTGGAGGTAGGCGGCTATACACATCCCAAGACGGCGGCAACTACGGAGGCGGAGGTGCGCCGGATGCTGCGGCGGCTCCATGTGACAGATGCGGATACACATCTGTTGATGGGAATGGTGCGGAAGCTGCTTTGGAAGCTGCGGCACAACGGCGTGCCGGGCAGTGACACGGAGTAGCGATGCCAGGAAACGCGAAGTCAGGGGGTGACGACGATGGGGACAGTGTTGGATTGAACGGTGGCATACGCGTCGTCTTTGTGGAATCCGCCGGCGCGCGGACGATAGCTCTGCCACTCGGCGCGAATGAGGTATCGGCCTGGCTGCGTCAGCTCCTGACGAACACCGAAGAGGGACGTGTGAAGAAAACGGCGGTTGCCGATCACCAGAGGCACATTGCTGTCCGCGAGTTCTGAAGCAGGCTCGCAGGGGCGGACTGGCGCCGGCACTTCGGTCCCGCCGTCCACGTCGACTATCACGATAGAAAAGCCGCTGCAGTCGGTGCTGGAAACGGGACCGGATGCGGCGATGTCCTGATAGATCAGAAGCAGAGGAATATTCTGGCCGACGCGGAACTGACGTCCCGTGACCTGGAGGCCAAGACCGACTCCTTTCTGCTGATAAGTCGCCGCAAGATCTGAAGGATCAAGAGCATGCTGCGCCGCATCGGCTACGAGTGCGTCTGTGTAACCGCGCTCCGCACGCAACTGGGCGTCGCCGCTGTGCGCGGAGACGCTGCGGTGGCAACCGGTCGAGAGCAGCAAAAGCGAGGCGAAAATTGGACTGATACGCATGGACAGATGCCTCTGGTAACAATGCTGCGATTTGACAAGCAAGCCCGGCAATGGCACTTTGGTAGCGATGACGTTCTGCGCCACCAGCCGATTTACCTTTGCTTACCGTTATTGGTTTCCGATAGCGGCCTCGGCGGCGTGCGCGTACTTAGACCCCAGATGATCTAAAGCAGAGCGCAAAAGTCCCCAAGGCCGCGATTCCCATCGCGGCCTTTTCGTTTTTTCAGCGAAACAATCACAACCGGAGAGAGGCCATGAGCGACGCAGCAGCAGTTTTGGAGGCGGTAGAGGTTGGTCCAGAGCGAAGGCGCAGTGTGCCGGAAAAGCATCCGGAGCGGCTGACCGCCAGGCGCGACACCGCTCACGCGACAGTGGTGCGAGTGGGGGGTGTCGGGATCGGCGGCGGCGTGCCGGTGGTGATTGCGGGGCCCTGCTCGGTGGAATCGCGCGAGCAGTTGCTGGCGGCAGCGGAAGGGGTGAAGGCTGCCGGCGCGACGCTGCTGCGCGGCGGCGCGTACAAGCCGCGGACCTCGCCCTATGACTTCCAGGGGCTGGGTCTGGAGGCGCTGCTGATTCTGCGCGAGGTGTCGGAGCGCACCGGGCTGCCGGTGGTGAGCGAGGTGATGAGCACGGAGGACCTGGAGGTGGTGAGCGATCATGTCGATATGCTTCAGGTGGGTGCGCGCAATATGCAGAACTTCGCGCTGCTGCGACGGCTGGGCAAGGTGCGGCGGCCGGTGCTGCTGAAGCGCAATCCGGCGGCGACGGTGAAGGAGTGGCTGCTGGCGGCAGAGTACATCCTGGCCGGCGGTAACGACCAGGTGGTGCTATGCGAGCGCGGCATCCGCTCCTACGATCCGGAGCTACGCAATACGTTCGATATCGGCGGCATGGTGCTGGCGAAGACGATGACGCATCTGCCGGTGATTGCCGATCCTTCGCATGCCACGGGACGGCGTGACCTGGTGCCGGCGCTGTCGCGCGCCGCGCTGGCCGCAGGGGCGGATGGGCTGATCGTGGAGGTGCATCCCCATCCCGAGCGGGCGCTCTCGGATGGGGCGCAGTCGCTGGATATCCAGAATTTCGCGGCGATGATGCAGGATTTACCTGTGCCGGTTGGCTGAAAGCGAATTTCCAGAGAAGTCGTTCGCCCAGCCTGTGCATCTCTCTATAAGACGAAAGACGAGAGGGAGATTCACGCATGACCGCAGAAGTAGAAGAGATGTCGCCGCTGTTCCGCGACTACCAGATGGGCCCGCTGCACCTGAAGAACAGGATCGTGATGGCGCCGTTGACCCGCGCCCGGTCCAGCCGCGCGGCCGTGCCGCCGGAGTTTGCAGTGGACTACTACCAGCAGCGCACCGGCGCCGGACTGATCATCTCGGAGGCGACGAATATCTCGCCACAGGCGATCGGCTACGCGTTCACTCCCGGGATCTGGAGCAAGGCACAGGTGGAGAGTTGGAAACACGTGACGCGGGCGGTGCATGACGGCGGCGGGCTGATCGTGATGCAGTTGTGGCACACCGGCCGCATCTCGCACCCGGACCTGCACAGTGGCGCTATGCCGGTGTCCGCGTCGGCCATCGCGCCCGGGGGCGATGCGTTCACTTACGAGGGGCCGAAGCCGCTGCCTACGCCGCGCGCGCTGGAGACGCGCGAGATCCCCGGCATTGTCGAAGACTACCGGCACGCGGCGCAGAATGCGCGTCTGGCCGGCTTTGATGGCGTGGAGGTGCACTCTGCCAACAACTATCTGCTGGAGCAGTTCATTCGGGACAGCACCAACCGCCGCACCGATGAGTACGGCGGCTCAGTGGAGAACCGGCTGCGCTTTCCCCTGGCTGCAGTGAAGGCAGCGGTGGATGCGTGGGGCGGTGGCGGGCAGGTGGGCGTGCGCATCTCTCCCACGACAACCAGTCCGGGTGAGACGCCACTGGACAGCGATGTGATGGGCACATACGGCCACTACATCGATGAGCTGAACGCGCTGGGCGTAGCGTACATCCACGTGATCGAAGGCGTGACGCGAGAGACGCGCGAGGCTCCGGGCGGAGTGGACTTTCTTGCACTGCGGCGGCGCTTCCACGGCAGCTATCTGGCGAACAACCGCTATGACAAGGAGCTTGCGGAGGAAGCACTCAACTCCGGGCGCGCGGACCTGGTGAGCTTTGGGCGGCCGTTCATCGGGAACCCCGACCTGGTGCAGCGGCTGCGCGACGGATCGCCGTTGGTGGATGCGCCGAAGGAAAGCTACTACGGCGGCGACGAGAAGGGCTACAGCGACTGGCCGGCGCTCGAGCATGAGGAGAGCGGTGCTCGGAAGCGATAGATCCATTCGCCCTTATAAATAAAGCAGGCTTCGCTGCGGTCGAGGATGGCGAATATCTCGAGTTGAGAATGACGCCTGAACTAATTGAGGCCGCTGCGCTGCTTGTTGGAGCGGCGCTGTTGCCACTGCTCATACTCGCGGGATTCGTCGCGGCGCTCCTGGCTCCGTTCGGCGCCAGCACGAGCGCGTTCCTGCGCAGAGAAGCCTCGCTCCTCGCTCCGGCTGAGCTTCTTGTGCGCGTAGAGGCCTTCGAGCAGGAACTCCGCCGCGGCGACGATCTTTTCCGGTGCGTCTTTCTCGCCCACGCCGAGGGGTGAGAGCTTTTCGAAGAGACCCTGGATCTGCTCCAGCTCCGCCAGCGTGGCTTTCGCCGACTGGTTGTCCTCGATCTTGACGCTGCCGCCGAGATTGAACCACTGCTCGATCTGTTGAGTATTGGTTTCGGCGAAGTATTGATCGTAGACGCGCAGAATGGCGGTGCGGATGATCTCGCGGACGACAACGTCGGCGCCCTTCATCTCGCCTTCGTATTCGAGCTCGATCTTGCCGGTGATGCCGGGAAGCGCGGTGTAGATGTCGCCGACGCGAGGGAAGGCGAGAGACTCACCGTGCAACAGAGAGCGGCGCTCCGCGTTGGAGACGGCGAGCTCCATCGTGGAGATGGGAAGGCGCTGCGAGACGCCGGAGCGCTTGTCGACTTTCTTGTCTTCGCGGGCGACAAAGGCGATCTGCTCGACGATCTCGTAGATGTAATCGGCGACTTCCGTGGCGAGGGAACCGCGATCACTCCAACTCTCCTGGCGCGTGATGGCGATGCCTTCGGCGACAGACTGCGGATAGTGGGTTCGAATCTCCGAGCCCATGCGGTCCTTGAGCGGGGTGACGATTTTGCCGCGCGCGGTGTAGTCCTCCGGGTTGGCGCTGAAGACGAGGGCGACATCGAGCTCCAGGCGCACGGGATAGCCCTTAATCTGCACGTCGCCCTCCTGCATGATGTTGAAGAGTGCGACCTGGATTTTGCCGGCGAGGTCGGGCAGCTCGTTCACGGCGAAGATGCCGCGATTGGCGCGCGGCAGCAGGCCGTAGTGCATGGTGAGCTCGTTGGAGAGATCCGAGCCCGAGCGCGCGGCCTTGATGGGATCGAGATCGCCGATGAGATCGGCGACCGTGACATCCGGAGTAGCGAGCTTTTCAACATAACGATCGTCGCGCGTCATCCAGGCGATGGGAGTAGCGTCGCCGCGCTCGGCGATCAGGTCACGCGCGTACTTCGAAATGGGGTGGTAGGGATTGTCGCGAATCTCCGAGCCGGCAACGTAGGGGGCAACCGGATCGAGTAGTCCGGTGAGTGCGCGCAGGATGCGGCTCTTGGCCTGGCCGCGCAGCCCGAGCAGGATGAAGTTCTGGCGCGAGAGGATGGCGTTGATGATCTGCGGCACGACGGTGTCGTCGAAGCCGACGATGCCGGGGAAGATGGCATCTGTATTTTTCCCCGAGGACTGATCCTGCAAGCGGCGGATGAGATTGGCACGCAGCTCATCTTTGACGCTGCGGCTCACGTAGGCCTCTGTGAACTGCTTGCTGGCGCGCAGGTCATGCAGTGTCGCGGGGAGGGAAGCCGGCAGTGCGTTGGCCGTCCTGGATGGGGATGTGGGCTGGGGCATGCGGGGAGGACCTCCTGTCGCAACGAGCTCTGATCTCTTTACTGTACGTGTTTCAGCGATAGATGTGGGGCGCAGCGATGCGTCCTGCCCTACATGACGTGGCCGTTGGTGGAGGCGTGCTGGCTGGCTTTGGCGCCGCTGCGCAGCTTGGGCAGGATCTCGCGATAGTAGGCGAGCAGGGTTTCGGTGCGCTCCGCGTCCGAACGCATGGCGAGCATCGCCTGCTGAAAGTTCGGGTCGGCCGGCATGGCGGCGGCGAGTAGATAGGCGACCGGGGCATCGAGATTGAGATTCATGCGGCTCTCGGCGGCTCCGAGCAGATGCAGCATTTCAAAGTGCAGTGCGGCGCACTGCTCCCGCGCGGAGCGGGGTGCGAGTGGTCCCGTGTCAGGAAGGAGATCGACTTCGGCCTGCAGAAAGTTGCCGCTGTCCTCACCACGATCGAGAAGCTGCTCGATCTCGAAGCGATCGACGCCCTGGGTGAGAATATCGCTGCGCCCGTCGGGATAGCTGTGCAGCACGCGCACCACCTGCGCCGTGCAGCCGACTACGGCGAGCCCATCGCGCTCCGCACGGACCACGCCGAAGGGCGCGCTGGCGGCGATGCATTCTGCAATCATCCTGCGATAACGCGGCTCGAAGATGTGGAGCGGCAGCGCTACTCCGGGAAAGAGCACGAGCTCGAGCGGGAAGAGTGGAATCTTCATGCTCTTCAGCGCCCTTCCTGCGGTGTAGCGGGTTGCGAGCTGGGCACGACGCGTTTGTGCATAAGGATGGCCCTCCGTCGGCTGCGGATTTGAAATCGTTGTGCCCTCGGTGTCTCTGCCGGGGCGGCTGCTCCTGCCCATTATGCTCCCGGCGGGAACGCGCGCTGCCTGCGGCCTTGGACGTCACGCAACTTGCATTGCATGTGATGCAACACACGACGCAACACATGGCACAAGTGGATGTGGGGGACATCGCAATAAGGAACATCGGGCGAATGGATTCAGGCGGAAAGTTCGTCGAGCATGGCGCTCATTTCGTTCAGCGCGAGCGAGTTTCCGGTGCGCTGCGCGGCGGCCACCCCGGCCTCCAGCCGCTGGCGCGCTTCGTCGTCACGGCCGGCTTTGATGAGCAGTTGCGCAGCCATCTGGTAGCCGGCGGTGTAGTCGGGATGCGCGGCTGTCAGTTGCTGGAATTCCTCGAGCGCAGCGGCGCTATCGCCCTGACTTGCGTGCTCCATCGCGAGGCCGTAGCGCGCGAAGGCGTCGTTGGGGTTCTGCGCAAGAATTTCCTTCAGCATGGCGATCTTGTCCATAACGGTATCTTGGTTCGTTCGGCTCCTCCGATGACCGTAGCACGGCTTCAGCGGGCGCGCATTGCGGGTTTGGGCGTGATGCCCGACACTGGAGGGTAGCTCCACATACGAAGAGAGACACACTCATGGACTTTGCCGCTCAACTGCCTACCCGTTCCGTTGCCGAATCGCGCAGCGAGATGACAGAGCTGATCTTGCCGAACGACGCAAACACGCTGGGCAATCTGCTGGGCGGCCGGCTGATGCACTTCATCGACCTGGTAGGTGCGATGGCGGCCTATCGGCACGCGCGGACGCACGTAGTGACGGCATCGATGGATCACATCGATTTCATTGCCCCGGTGCACGTGGGCGATCTGCTGATCCTGAAGTCGTCGGTAAATCGCGCCTTCAACACCTCGATGGAGGTGGGGGTGAAGGTTTGGGTGGAGAACACGATTGCCGGGATGCATCGCCATGTGGCGTCGGCGTACCTGACGTTTGTTGCGGTAGACAGCCAGGGGCGGCGCGTGCCGGTGCCCAGGCTGCAGCCGGAGACGGAGGACGAGAAGCAGCACTTTGAAGATGCTGCGCGGCGGCGGGAGCTGCGACAGAAGGAGCTGGAGCGCAGGCGGGCCAAGCCTCGGGAGGATGCGATGGCGGGCACCGTGCGACCGGACGAGTACTCGACCAGGTAGGCCGTGCGGCTAAGGCAGCGGCCGCCGCATGCTGAGGTAAAGGGCGTCGCTGAATTCCGGCAGCGAGAAGGTGTCGCTGCACTCGGTAAAGCCAAGTGTGCGGTAGAAAGCCACGGTAGCGACGCGTGAGGTGCACCACACGCATCTGCCGCCTTGCTTCGCAGCATATTCAATGCAGCGGCGCGCGAGTTGCCTGCCGAGGCCACGGCTGCGGTACTCAGGGAGTGTGGCCATGCCGCGGAGGCGCCAGGATGTGGTGCTCTGCGTGCCTGGCATGGCCTCGCGACAGAGCGTGGCTACGGCGACGAGCGTGTCGTCCGAGAATGCGCCGAGGTGCAGTGTCTCGGGTGCGTCGTCGCCCGGATAGTGGCTGCCGCCGGGCGGCAGGCCGGGACGCAGTGCGGCATCGCGGAGCGTGATGGTATCGGACGCGGCGATGCGCCGGATCTCCGCCGCGTTGTCGTTTGCAGATTTTAGACACATGATGCGATGGCTGCGAAGAGACGGTCGATGTCGGCGCTGGTGTTGTAGAGGTGCGGGGAGACGCGAACGGAGTCACCGCGGATGCTGACGTAGATCTTTGCGGCCGAGAGGGCTGCAGGGAGCTTCGCGGGCAGGCCGCCACGGAAGCGGATGCCGAGCATGTGCTTGGAGCGCTGCTCTGCGGGTGCGACCAGATAGCCGGAGGCAAGTGCGCGCTGTGCGATTTCCTCGGTGAGATGGGAGATGGATTGCTCGATGGAGGCTATGCCCCAGTCGAGGATTTGCCGGAGGGCGGCCGCGGCCATGGGAGCGAGGACGAATTGCGTGAACTCGCCCATGTCGAAGCGACGCGCGCCGGGCTGGAATTCGTCGCTGTAGTCGGCGACGCGGGTGAAATCGTCGCTGCCTTGGCGCGGCAGCCACGACTGCTCGATGGGCACGCCAACCTGCTGCCACTTCGGCGCTGCATACAGATAGCCGAGTCCGTAGGGGCCGAGCTGCCATTTGTAGCCGACGGAGACGAGGAAGTCAGGCTGGATGCGGTCGATGTCCAGCGGGACGGCGCCGAAGGACTGGCTGGCGTCGATGACGAGTGCCGCGCCGACCTGACGTGCGCGCTCGCCCACGCGGACGAGATCGACGATGCTGCCATCCGTCCAGTGACAGCGCGGGACGCAGACAACGGCGGTGCGGGCGTCGATCGCGCAGAGAACGGCATCCGTCCAGCCAATCTCCGGATCGCGCACGACGGTGACGATTGTCGCGTTGTGTTTTCGAGCGGCTTCGCGCCAGGTGTAGGCGATAGAAGGGAAGGTCTCGGCGAGAAGCACGATGGAGCTGCCCGTGCTGATTGTGATGTTGGCGGCGGCGATGGCCAGGCCATAGCTGGCGGCGGGAATGATGGCGACGGAGTCTGTGCCGGTGCCCAGGACTTTGCCGGCGAGCGCGCGAAGCTGCTCGGTGGAGATAAACCACTCTGCCGCAGTGAGCGTCCAGGGCATGCTCTTGATGCGCACAGAGTCAAGGCCCGCGGCGGTGACGGACTTCAACTGCGGAGACATGTAGGAGCAGTTGAGGTAAGTGATGCCTTCCGGAATTTCGAAGAGATGTGCGGCACGGATGGCTTCCATGCCATCCATGCTGACACGGGCGCGCGCGGGCGGAGACACGCTACTCTTAAGGGATGGGCTAAGATGCCGGGATCTCACGACGAGTGAGCCGCGCAGAGACGGCCGGGGAGTGATACGAAATGGGAGCACATGGACAGCAGATGCCGCAGCCGCAGTCGCTGCCGGGCGTGAAGGCAATCGTCGCGATTGGTTCGGGCAAGGGCGGGGTGGGGAAAACCACGCTCGCGGTCAACCTGGCGATCGCGATGGCGAAGATGGGGCAGAAGGTGGGGCTGGTGGATGCGGACATCTACGGGCCGAATGTGCCGCTGATGATGGGCGCAACCACGCAGCCGCGCGTGATTGAGGGCAATCGCATCGAGCCGCTGACGGCGCACGGCGTGAAGATGATCTCAGTGGGATCGCTGACACCGGGGGACAAGCCGCTGGTGATGCGCGGGCCGATGTTGCACCAGATCATCCGGCAGTTTCTGCAGCAGGTGGCGTGGGGCGAACTGGATTACCTGATCGTTGATCTGCCGCCAGGTACGGGCGACGTGGTGATTTCGCTGGTGCAGACGGTGCCGCTGACCGGCGCAGTGGTGATCTCGACGCCATCGGATGTGTCGCTGCAGGATGCGCGCAAGGCGCTGGAGATGTTTCACCAGGTGAATGTGGAGGTGCTGGGCATCGTGGAGAACATGAGCCAGTTCACCTGCCCGCACTGCCATGAGGTGATCGATATTTTCTCGAAGGGCGGCGTGGAGCGAACCGCGCAGCAGTTCAAGCTGCCGTTTCTGGGATCGGTGGAACTGGATCCGAACATCCGGCAGGGTGGCGACCGCGGATTGCCGGTGGCGCTGGCGCCGGAGGCATCGTCAGTGGGGACGGCGAGCTTCTACGGGATTGCGCGCAAGCTGATGGAGCGCGCCGAGGAGCAGCGGGCGCACGAGCAGAACGTCTTTGAGATTACCTAGTGGCGCGTGAGGCCGAAGCGCCGCGATGCGCTTCCGCACTCGCTACGCTTCAGTGCCTTCCCAGCAGGCCACCCAGTGATTTGCCGAGATTCTTGGTGTTGGGAATCTGCGGGCCGTTCTTGCCGAGCAGACTGGCGGGGTTCGTGGCGCCGCCGGTCAGCCCTTTCATGTCGGGCGTAATGATGGGGCTGGACGCGGTGCCGGTGATGGTGACCGGAATGCCGTTCTTCAAGGCATTGCCGGCAAGGCCGCCCGCCGCACCGCCAATCATGGATATCGCCGAGGTCGCGACATTGGCTACGCCGCCCTGGAGCTTGGCGACCACATGGAAGTTCAGCGCCTTGGCTGCGCTTACAGTGCCATTGCCGGTTGCGGTGCCCAGACCGGCCACGGTGAGCAGGATATTGTTCGCGTCCAGCGCTCCGGCCGATTCGCGCAGGTTGAGGCTAAGGATCTGGATCATTGTGCCGCCGCCTGGCTTAGCGCCGACGAGCGCGGCGGCTGGCCCCATCTTGGATGCGAGGTCGAAGCCGGCGAGCTGGGTGTTGTTCAGGCGTACTGGTCCAGTGATCACCGGAGCGTCCGAAGTACCTGTGACAGCCAGATTGGTGGTGAGCGTTCCGCCTTGCAGCTTGGAGCCAGAGGGCATCTGGATTCCGAGCGAGGGCAGGAAGGCTTCGAGATCGTTGATGGGAGCGCCCTGGGTGGCGGCGGTCACGTTGAGCGTGGTCTTTGCGCCCTGGGTCTTATAAGTACCGGCGATGTTGAACAGAGCCTTCCCGAAGGCAAGAGTGGTGTTCTGCAACTGGCCCGAGAGCGAGGCGAGGTTCTGGTCGACGGTGAAGTTGACGTGCACGGGGCGCGGCGCGGGCGAGCCGTTGACGGCCAGCTTGAGCTGCGATGCGTCAACGCTGCCCTGCACGTGGGCGCTCTGGCCGTTGGAGGTGACGTCCGCATTGATGTCCGCAATGCCTGCGACGCCGGCTGAGGGAAGCACGAAGCCGCCGGCCACGAGGTCCGCGTGTTTCACTTCGATCTTTGCCGTGAAGGGCGTCTTCGAAGCATCCGCCTGGTTGAACGGACCACCCTTGCCGCTGACCGAGATGGTGCCATTGCCGGGGAAGGCTGCAGAGAGTGAGTAGGTGAAGGGCGTGGTGAGCGAGAAGTCGCTGACCTTGGCCTCGACGCTCTGGATGACGCGCGGCGGTGTGGGTGCGCCAAGGTCGGTGATGGTCACCTGGCCGTCTTTCACCTCGAGCACGCCGATGGAGAGGTTGGGCATCGAACTTTGCGTCTCGGGTTTGTTGGCCCGCTTGCTGGAGTTGCCGAGGCTGGCGTAGTTCCAGACGTTGGCCTGGTTCTGGATCAGGTTGATCTTCGGCGTGTCGATGGTGATGCCGCGGATCTTGATTTGTTTATCGAAGAGGAGTGGGCCCACCTCGATGCCGATGTGAATCTGTTGGGCCTGGACGAAGGGCTGCTGGCTGAATGCCGGATCGTCGGAGATGCTGAGCTGGTCGGCAATGAGGGAGCCGGTGAAGAGCGAGAAGCTGAGATGGCCGAGGGTGACCTGCCGTCCCGTGGCATCGGAGAGGGCGGCTTGAATGCGGGGACGGTAGTTGTCCGCATTCAGGAGGAAAGGAATGGCGATAAGCAGGAGCAGGATGATGCCGCCCACTACTGCCGCAATGGTGATCCACAAACGACGCCTGTCCATCATAGGAATCCTCTTTCGGACTGCAGGACGAAGATGGTTCGATGCGGATCATCCGACCTGGCCATCCAGCCCGGACCATCCCATCCTGCTAGGAACACGCTGATGGTACTTTGGTTAGCCATGATCGTGCCTGGACTCAACTTTGTGCCAGCCGGATGAAGACCGCCAACCTGATACGATAAATGAGGCGGCATGTACCCGAAATGAACATTCGGGTGCTAAGCGCGCGGGTGAGACGGCCATGGCAGCAGAGCTCCGAATCAGTCCGCGGGAGCGGCTGATATTGACGGCCATCCTGGAGATGTATATCGCCACGGGCGAACCGGTGGCGTCGCAGGCTGTTGCCCGAATTTATGCCGATAAGGAAGGGATGAGCTCGGCGACGATTCGGAATGTGATGGTGTCGCTGAGCGAGTCCGGACTGCTGGAGCAACCGCATACTTCGGCTGGCAGGATTCCGACGGCGAAGGCGTTTCGCTTCTACGTGGAGCACCTGGCGGGAGCCGCGCGTGCGGCGACCGGCACCAATGTACCCCAGTTATCGGCAGAGAAGCGTCAGCAGATCGATGACTGCTTTGCCGGGGTGACCAGCCGGCAGCATTTTCTGGAGCGCACCTCGCACGTGCTGGCGATGATCTCGAGCGGCGTGGGGGTGGCGACCGAGGCAGCAGGCGAGACCGAGTGGCTGGAGCATATCCACTTCTCGCGGCTGACCGCGCAGCGGGTGCTGGCCGTGGTGGTGACGCGTGGCGGCACGGTGCTGGACCGGGTGCTGCAACTGGATCACGACCTGGAGCAGGGCGATCTGGAGGTCGCGGCGAATTTCGTGAACGGCAACTTCCGCGGCTGGTCGATCGAGCGCATCCGCGCCGACATCGAGCAGCGGATGGAGCAGGAGCGCAGCGAGTACGACCGGTTGATGCAGTCCGTGAATGAGCTGTTCAAGGGAGCGCTCGGGGGCCTGCAGCCGTCGCAGATGATCTTCGTAGAGGGCGTGGCGAACCTGGTGCAGCGCGATGTGGACCAGGAGCGGCTGCGTGCGCTGCTGGGCGCACTCGAGGCCAAGCAGCGGCTGATTGATCTGCTGAGCGCGTATGTGGATGCGCGGCAGCAGGCGGTGCGGGTGGTGGTGGGACTGGAAGACACCATCCCGGATATGGAGAATATGGTGCTGATCGGCACCGGCGCGCGGCTGGGCGCAGAGAGTGTGGGAACGGTGGCCGTGCTGGCGCCGACGCGCATCCGTTACAACGAGACGATCCAGGCGGTCTCATACATCGCGCAGCTCTCGGAGCGAATTCTGCAGACGCCGCGCGGGTAGCGTGCCTCGGGCACGCGATCGAAGACAAGCAAGGAAGCGGGCCGGCGATGGCTGCGAGGAAGGACCAGGAATTTAGAGAGACGTATGACTATGACTGAAAACGCGACAGACACGAACAACGAAGCGAAGACAGAAGACCAGACGACGGAGAAATCCGGAAACCAAAATGCCGGAAGCCAGAAGTTCAACGACGTGATTCCCGAACCGCAGCCCCAGTCGGAACCAGGAGCGAGACCTGAGGTGAAGACAGAAGCGAAGACCGGCACAGTGCAGGAGGAACCGGCAAGGGCCGGCGATGCGCCCGCTGCAGCTTCCCCTACAGCGGTCGTCGAGACCATTTCCGGGGTGCACGAAGAGTGCGAGCGCCTCCGGGCGGAGCGCGACGGGTTGTTCGAGCGGCTGGCACGGCTGCAGGCGGAATTCGACAATGCCAGGAAGCGCGAGCAGCGCGAACGCGCCGACTACCGGGCGTTTGCCGTCGCGGATGCCATCGAACAGTTCCTGCCGGTACTGGACAACTTCCGGCTGGCGCTGAACTCGAACGGCACTGCGGAGCAGTTGCGCACCGGCGTGGAGTTGATTGCGAAGCAGATGGACGAGGTGCTGCGCTCGCTGAACGTGACGCCGGTGGAGACGGTGGGACAGCCATTCGACCCGCGGTTTCACGAGGCGCTGGAAAGTGTGGAGCGTACGGACCTGCCGGATCATCAAGTAATAGATGAAATCCGGCGTGGCTATCGCATCAAGGAGCGGCTGCTGCGGCCGGCGCTGGTGCGCATCTCCGTGAACCCGAACCTGTCGGAAGCGTAGAGCGGAACGCCGCCGAGTGCGGCGTACGGAACGACATCCCTATCACTAATCCGGCGCGGATTGATTCCACCGGAAGGCTGGACAGAAGAACGAGTACAGGAAAAATGGCAAACGTGGCCCACGTCGATTACTACGAAGTCCTGAGTGTTACGAGAGAGTGCGGCGAGCAGGAGCTGAAGACCGCATACCGCAAACTGGCGATGCGCTTTCACCCTGACCGCAATCCGGACAATCCGGAGGCGGAGGAGCGCTTCAAGCAGGCGAGCGAGGCTTACCAGGTGCTGAGCGATCCCGAGAAGCGCGCGGCCTACGATCGCTATGGTGTCGCCGGAGTGAGCGGTGCTGGCGGGGCGGGGGGCGGCTTCCCTGGCGGCGTGGATATTGGCGATATCTTCGGAGACTTTTTCGGAGAGATGTTCAACGTTGCCGGGGGACGCAGCGGGCGGGCATCGCGCGCGCAACGTGGCCGCGATATCCGCTACGACCTGACGATCGAGTTCGAGGAGGCGGTCTTCGGCAAGGAGACGACGGTCTCCATCAAGCGCATGGACGTTTGCGGGGAGTGCCGCGGCTCCGGCGCCGCGCAAGGCAAGTCGGCGACGGTTTGCCAGCAGTGCGGCGGCCGCGGGCAGGTGCGCTTCCAGCAGGGTTTCTTCTCCATCGCACGCACCTGCCCCATCTGCAGCGGAACCGGTCAGGTGGTCACCGAACCATGCCGCACCTGCCTCGGTGAAGGGCGCATGGAGAAGCAGCACGCCATCCAGGTGAAGATTCCGGCTGGCGTGGAAGATGGCACGCGCATCCGCTATCAGGGGGAAGGCGATGCTGGCCGCTACGGCGGCAATGCCGGCGATCTCTACGTTGTGCTGGCAGTGAAGCCGCACGCGTACTTCGAGCGCGAAGGGCATGATTTGCATTTTGCGGTCATCGTCTCCTTCCCGCAGGCGGCATTGGGATCGGAGATTTCGATCCAGACGCTGGAAGGCGAGACGGCGCTGAAGATTCCCGAAGGCACGCAGAGCGGCAGGGAGTTCCGGCTGCGCGGCAAGGGCGTGCCGTATCTCAATGAGCGCGGCCGCGGCGACCTGATTGTGCAGATCGTGGTGGAGACGCCGAAGAAGTTGACCAAGGCGCAGCGTGAGGCGATCCAGGCGCTCGGCAGCACGCTCGGGGTAGAGAATCGAGTCGCCTCGCGCGGCGGCCTTTTGGACAAAATGAAGGACCTCTTCAACTAGGTGCTGACCGCATGGGCGGATGCGCCTTTGGCGTTTCGCCGGGGTTCGCTTTCTTTGGTCGCTTGTGCTGACAGTTGTCGTTTGGGCTGGCGAAGGTGCTTCGCGCTGCTCAGGATGACATTTTCGCGGACCGCGCTTGAGGATTGGCGGCGGCAGCATTCACGACGGCCAGTGCGGCGATGACGGCGGTTTCGACGCGCAGGATGCGCGGCCCGAGGCTGACGCTCTGCCACCCGGCATGCATAAACAGCGCGATTTCAACGGCGGTCCATCCGCCCTCCGGGCCGACGGCGAGAACGATTCTGCTCGCCGCATCAACGCTCTCCTGAAGAACGCGTAACAGCGGCTGATCTTCTTCCGTCTCCGAAAGCAGGATGCGAAGTGGGCCGGCGGCGGCTTCAGCCGGAAGGTGTTCCGGCGGGGTCGCGGGATTGTCCGTCGCAAGAATTGTCGTTAACCGGTCAGGTTCGGCGATCTCCGGCAGATCGCTGCGGCGGGATTGCTTGGCAGCTTCCAGGGAGAGGCGGCGCCAGCGGTCGACTCGTTTGGCGGCTGCCTGGGCAAGGTGTTTTTCCGTCCGCTCGGCGAGCACGGGCACGATGTGGCTGCAGCCAAGCTCCACCGCTTTCTCGATAGCCCACTCCATGCGGTCGAACTTGAAGACGCTCAGCAGCAGCGTGACGGGGAGCACGGGTGCGGATTCAAGCTCGTGGAGGAGTGTGAAGTGGACGCTGTCGCGATCGATGGATGCGATGCGCGCGAGCCATGCGCGGCCGCCGGCGACAACGTCAAACTCCATGCCAGGCTGGGCGCGCAGCACGCGGCTGAGGTGCTGGGCCTGATCGCCGTGCAGGGCCGCGGTGGCGGCGTCCCAGGTATCGGCGATCCAGCGGCGGCGCGTCATGCACAAACTTTATCGTGTCTGGTTGCGAAGTATCGTGCTGCAAAAACACCTCGGGGGACGCTTGCCTGCGTCCCCCGAGTCTGTTGCCTTGTTTAGGTTGACTTGCTTACTTCTTCTTCGCTGCCTTCTTTGCCGCCTTCTTGGCCGGCTTCTTGGCTGCCTTCTTTGTTGCCATGGTTTCTATTCTCCCTTGTGCTGCAACGCAGATGTTGCAGTTACGGAATGTATAGAGTGGGCGTCATGGAGTGTCAAGAAAAAAATGGTGGGAATGTGCGCTTCTTTTCGCGCGCGACTTCATCTGCGAGGCCGCGTCTGCAACTAGTGTGGGATGCGATGGAGCAGATGACTGGCGAAGTAGAGCACGATGCCACTCAAAGAATCGTGCCACGCATGCGCGAACATGCCCGCGCGCAGACTGCGACGGAGATGCGCGAGGATGCCGAAGAAGGCGCCGTACAACACGATGAGCAACATGCCACTGGTGCCTTCATAACCATGCGCGAGGCCGAAAAACACCGCTGAAATCGCTATGCCGAGCCATATGTGCCGCGTGAGCGCGGTGAACTGCTGCTGTAGATAGCCGCGGAAGATCAGCTCTTCGCAGATGCCCGCGGAGATGCTGAGCGCGATCCAGAATGCGAGCTCGCCGACGGATGCGGGCGCCATTTGCGAGACGATGCCGCGGATGTCTTCCGGGTGAAGATGCACGCGGCGGAGCAGAAGACCGACGGCGCCGAGCGCGATCAGGGAGGCGAACCAGAAACCGAGGGCGATCGCGATATCGGTCCAGATTTCCACGGCGCCGCGACGCCGGACGCCCAGCAGTTGACGCAGCGGCGTGCCGCGCATCAACAGGCCCCAATGCACCAGGGCAAGCAGGATCCACTCCCAGACCAGCGTCACGGCATACATGGCGAAGTGCGAGCGAGATTGCGTCGCCAGATGATGGGTAAGCACATTCACGACGAGAAATGCCCAGCAGCAGCAGGATGATGATGCCGGTGTGCCACAGCGGCGCGAGCAGCGCGGTTGGCTGAGATGGTGGGATCGTGGATGTGTCGCTGTGGAGTGTGCTCACGGTAGCTGAATTGCCGCTGGATTTGGGTCCCTGCTATCTTCACACGTTGGCCATGCAGAGCCGTGCGGGTCACAGGAAGTTGAGGTTTTCAGGATGGAAGAGATAGTTATCGTCTCCGCTGTGCGGACACCTACGGGAAAGTTTCAGGGATCGCTGTCCGGTTACAGCGCGGTGCAGTTGGGCGCATTGGCGGTGCGCGAAGCGGTGCGCCGTGCGGGAGTTGCGCCGGAACAGATCGACGAATGCATTATGGGCAATGTTGTTTCCGCTGGACTGGGACAGAACCCGGGGCGGCAGGCAGCGCTGGGTGGCGGCCTGCCGCCGAGCGTCAGCGCGATGACGATCAATAAAGTATGCGGCTCCGGGCTGAAGGCCGTAGCGCTGGCAGCACAGGCAATCCAGACCGGCAATGCGGAGATCGTGGTCGCGGGTGGAATGGAGTCGATGACCAATGCGCCGTATCTGCTGCCGCAGGGGCGCAACGGTTTTCGCATGGGCGACGCGAAGGTGGTGGACGCGATGATCCTCGATGGCCTGTGGGAGATCTACAACGACTACCACATGGGGGTGACGGGAGAGAACGTGGCGGAAAAGCATTCCATCACGCGCGAGCAGCAGGATGCGTATGCGCTGGCCTCGCACCAGAAGGCGGCGGCGGCGCAGAAGGCGGGCGCGTTCAAGGACGAGATGCTGCCGGTGGAAATTCCCGCGAAGAAGAAGGGCGAGCCGGCCGGTGCGCTGGATCGTGACGAGAGCGTGCGCGAGGATGCGTCGCTGGAGTCGTTGCGCGCGCTGAAGCCGGCGTTCAAGAAAGACGGCACGGTAACGGCGGGCAATGCTCCGGGGGTGAACGACGGTGCGGCGGCAGTGGTGGTGATGTCGGCACGGAAGGCGGCGGAGCTGAAGCTGGAGCCACTGGTGCGCATCCGCGCGCAGGCCACCAGCGGCGTCGATCCGAAGTGGGTGATGCTGGCGCCGGTGATCGGCATCCAGCGTGTGCTGGCGAAGGCGGGTTGGACAAAGGAGCAGGTGGACCTTTACGAGCTGAATGAGGCCTTCGCGGTGCAGGCGCTGGGTGTGATGAAGGAAGTGGGACTGGATGCGCCGGAGCTTGCCGCGCGTGTGAACGTGAACGGCGGCGCGGTGGCGATGGGCCATCCCATCGGCGCCAGCGGCGCGCGTGTGCTCACGACCTTGATCTATGCACTGATGCATCGCAAGCTGCATCGCGGCGTTGCGGCGCTATGCCTGGGCGGCGGCAACTCGGTGGCGATGGCGGTGGAGCGCTAACTGCAAGAGGTTGCCGGCATTGCATTTGCACAGAAGCGGGGCATGTCGGCGACTGGCGCGAGGTCGAGGCTACAATAGAAAAATCGTCGGGGGGAGATCGGCCTGCCGTGAATACATGGCATCTCCGGCGCGAGCGCACCATCCCGAAGCGGTGCAGATTTCTGGGCAACCGAGTCGACGCTGCGCCTTGACATGCATCTCACGACTGCCTCTGGAAAGCCCGGGAAGCGAAAGGGACACCGTATCGCATGACGCTCCTGCTCCTGCAGATGTCGATTGTGTTGCTGGTGACGCTGCTATGCGGCTGGATTGCCCGCAAGCTTGGCCAGACGCGCGTGGTGGGTGAAATTGTTGGCGGCATCCTGATTGGGCCGTCCGTGCTCGGGCGATTCTTCCCCAGCGTCGCGCATATCTTCACGCCGCACTCGTTTGCAGCTTTCGAAAATCTGAGCATGGTGGGCCTGATCCTCTATCTATTCCTGATCGGGATGGATCTGGATTACGCGCAGCTTTATAAGCAGCGCAGCACCGCGGTGGTGGCCAGCGGGATGAGCATCCTGTTTCCGTTTGCGATGGCTGCGTTGCTGGCCCACTCGCTGCGCATCCGCTTCGCGCCGCATGGCATTGGCAGCATGCCGTTCGTGCTCTTCCTGGGCATTGCGATGAGCATCACGGCATTTCCGGTGCTGGCGCGCATGCTGGAGGAGCGAAGGCTGCAAACCACTTCGCTGGGCACGACAGCCATACTGTGCGCGGCGGTAGACGATGTGGTGGCCTGGTTGTTGCTGGCCTTTGGGCTTGCCCTGCTGGGCAAGGACGGCGGCTCTGCCAGTCTTGGTGTCCGCATGGCCGGGTTGGTGGGATACCTGCTGTTCATGCTCGGTGTCGTGCGTCCGCTGGCAAACCTGGTGGTGAAGCGTTACAACGCGACAAAACTATCTCTGGAGCTGTTGGGTGTTGTCGTAGCTTCCGTGCTGCTCTCGGCCGCGGCGACGGATGTCCTCGGAATCCATCCGCTGTTTGGTGCCTTCCTTGCGGGCGTGTGCTTCCCACGGATTCCGCGCTGGCAGGAGGAGATTCGCGAGCGGCTGGACATGCTGATTGCCGTGCTGCTGCTGCCGCTGTTCTTTGCGCTGACTGGCATGCGCACGCGCCTGGACCTGCTGAACGGCGGGACTATGTGGCTGTGGGCGGGCATTGTGCTGCTGGCCGCGGTGGCAGGCAAGATGGGCGGCGCCATTTTGGCGGCACGATGGATGGGGCAATCCTGGCGCGATGCCGGAGCGCTGGGTGCGCTGCTGAACACGCGCGGCCTGGTGGAGCTGATCGTGCTGAACATCGCCTACAACGTTGGTGTCTTTTCGCCGACCCTCTTCACCATGCTGGTAGTGATGGCGTTGGTGACCACGATGCTGACGTCGCCCATACTGCGCCTGCTGAAGATTCAGGACGGTCACGAGATGGATGGCACGATCGTGAACGCGCAGGCGAAGCACTCCGCCGCCTGAAGGACTCGATTTGGACCAGGGTCACTCACACACAGAGAGATTTTCAGGGCGCGTGCAGGCATACCTGGCGTATCGTCCACGCTTTCCGCGCGAGATCGTGCCGTTTCTTCGGGAGCACGGCGCGCTGCCGGAGAATGCGGTGGTTGCGGATGTGGGTGCGGGCACGGGAATGCTGGCGGAGATCTTTCTCGAGGCCGGGCATCGCGTGCTGGCAGTCGAGCCGAACGGCGAGATGCTGGAGGCATGCCGCGTGCTGGCCACGCATGAGCCTGCGCTCGAGGTTGTCGAGGGCAGCGCTGAGGCGACCGCGCTGCCGGATGCATCCGTCGACCTGATTGCCGTGGGGCGCGCGATGCACTGGTTCGACTGGCCCAGCGCACATCGGGAGTTCGCGCGCATTCTCCGGCCAGCCGGATGGGTTCTGAATGCGAGCAATGGGCACAGCGACAGCGGCGGCCCGATCCCGAACCGGCTCTCGGAGATTCTTCGCAAATCACGAACCGATTCTGCCGAAGCGGATACGACCCGCGACTTCGAGAAACGCTTGCGGGGATTTCTCGATACATCGAGTTGGCAGCGGAAGACGCTGCATCACTCCATGACCGTCGATTTTGCGACGCTGCTGGGCTATGCGGAGTCGTTGTCGGCGATTCCTCGGCCGGGTGAGCGTGGGTATGAGGGGATGGTTGCGGAACTGCGCGCCGTGTTTGAGGAGTATCAGCAGGATGGAGATGCTGGTGACGCCGTTGACTTGCGATTTGCATCTCGGGCGGCTGCAAATGTAAATGCCAGCCGGCGCTAAGAGCATGAAAGCCTCAACCAATGTTGAAGTTCACCTCGATCATGATCTCAGCGGCGATGGGCTGGCCGTGAACCATCGCAGGTTTGAAGCGGTACTCCTTCACCGCCTCAAGCGCGGCTTCGTCGAGGCCGTAGCCAAGCGGCAGCACTGTATGGATCTGTTGCGGCAAACCCCGTGTGTCCACAACAAGTGAGATATACGAAGTGCCGTTAATTTGAGCGCTTCGGCCTTCCGCGCTGAATTCCGCATCGGCGAAGTGAATGAGAGCCGGAGGTAACGCATCGGGTGATGCTTTGAGTATCGCGGTAAGGGGACGCGCCTGATGCACTTCGAGTGGCACCGGCGCTTGTCGTTGGGAGACAATTTTCTTTCGCAGATCAGCGGAGATGTGCGTGGAGATCCAATTCCACGCCGCATCATCGAAAGCCGCATCTCCTCTTTTGTATTCGCCGACTGGGGTAAGTTTCGCGTCGCCGATGGCCATACCTTTTGCGTCAACGGTGTAAAGGTTGGACTTACTTTCGCCTTCCGAGACAAGGTCGAAGCATTCGATATCGACATCGTACGTCGCGTTCACTTGCGCACTTGCTTGTAATACCGGTGGGATCACGAAAACGCACGGGGCACTATTGACCACTAACCTTCCGAGATCGTTATTGACGTATTCCGCCGGACCGCCCCACTTATGCAGACTCAGCATCCGGTGCGGCTCATTGGAAGCGCCAATGACGGAGACAATGCTGCCGTTCCTTACGTCGACGAGCCTTTTGCCAGCCCACGAGGCTGGTACGAAGACCAAAAAAAACGGGATGGTGAACGAAAGCAGGATGGCGATCTTGCGAGATTGCATAGGCCTCGGTGGGAACAAACCGGACCTACGCTATCACGAAAGTATTTCTGTGCTACGGAAATCTGTCAGCACTCGATAACATTCAACGCGAGTCCCGCCAGCGACGTCTCCTTATAGCGCGACTGCATATCCAGCCCAGTTTCGTACATGGTGCGAATGACCTGGTCGAGGGAGACTTTGTGCTCGTCTTCTTCGGCAAACGCCATGCGGCAGGCGTGCACCGCTTTGACCGCTCCCATCGCGTTGCGTTCGATGCAGGGAATCTGGACGAGGCCGCCGATGGGGTCGCAGGTCATGCCGAGGTTGTGCTCCATGCCGATTTCAGCGGCGTGCTCGACTTGCGGATTCGTTCCGCCCATAGCTGCGGCGAGTCCACCGGCGGCCATGGAGCAGGCGACGCCGACTTCGCCCTGGCAGCCGACTTCTGCGCCGGAGATCGATGCGTTCTCCTTGTAGAGGATGCCGATGGCCGCGGAGGTGAGGAAGTAGCGCAGGATGCCAGCCTCATCGGCGCCGGTGACGTAGTTGCGGTAGTAGTGCGCGACGGCGGGGATGACACCCGCTGCGCCATTGGTGGGCGCGGTGACGACGCGGCTGCCTGCGGCGTTCTCCTCGTTCACAGCCATGGCGTAGATCGTGACCCAGTCGAGCGGCGCGAGCGGATCGCCCGTGCCTTTGCCCGCGGCCTGTTGCTGCTGCAGGCGTGCGGCAAGACGTTTGGCGCGGCGGCGCACGCGCAGTCCGCCGGGCAGGATGCCGTCGGTCGCGAGACCGCGCGCGACGCAACTCTGCATGACATCCCAGATGTGCAGAATGTCGCGGCGTACGGAGTCCGCGGCATCGGGCGCGTCGCCGCGGCGTGCGCACTCGTTGCGCATCATGATCTCGTCGATGCGCAGGTTGTCGCGCTTCGCCATCTCGAGCAGCTCTGCGGCGCTGCGGAAGGCGTAGGGAAGAGAACTGGTAGTCATAACCGGCACGGCGTTCACATCGGCGCCGTCTTCAACGATGAAGCCGCCACCGATGGAGAAGTACGTTGCGCTGAAGAGCGGCGCGCCGGTGACATCGGATGCGGTGAAGCGGATGCCGTTGGGATGCTGGGTGTGCGCGCCGGGCGGAATCATCTGGTCACGATGAAAGAGGATGTGCTGTTCCTCGCGAAACGGAACGACGTGGCGGCCGAGGAGCGAGAGTGTCGACGAGAGCCGGATGGCTTCGAGCTTGCTGTCGATGGTGTCGGGATCGAGCCGGCTGGCCTCTTCTCCAATCAGGCCGAGGATGACGGCGCGATCCGTCCCGTGCCCCATGCCAGTGAGTGCGAGCGAGCCGTAGAGATCGGCGCGGACTTCGACGGTGGGCGTCAACAGGTTGTGCGTATCCAGAGTCAGTAGGAAGGTGCGCGCGGCGCGCATGGGGCCCATGGTGTGCGAGCTGGAGGGCCCGATACCGACTTTATAGAGATCGAACAGCGAGGTTTTCACGACTGGCTATGGTAGCAGCGGCGGGGCTGACTCGCCGCCCTCTGCAACCTTTGTGGCCTGCCTTCACTTGTAAGCCGCTGGCTATACTCGACTTTTCCCTAGGAATCACAGGCGGGCCCGGGATGCATTTCAAAGCGCTGAGTGCTGCGGTCTATGGCATCGACGCGCACATCATCGACGTTGAGGTGGATTTCTCCGGCATTCAGGTGGCGGAGGATCGCTTCTCGACCGTTGGACTGCCGGATGCTGCTGTACGCGAGAGCCGCGATCGCGTGCGCGCCGCTCTCCGCAACTCCGGTTTCACGTTGCCGCCCACGCATATCACCATCAATCTGGCGCCGGCCGATCTCAAGAAGGAAGGCTCAGGCTTCGATCTGCCGATCGCCGTCGGCATTCTGGGTGCGTATGGTGCGCTTGAGAATCGCGACCTGAGCCAGTTCCTGACAGTAGGGGAACTGGGGCTGGACGGCAGCGTGCGGGGGGTGCCGGGCATGTTGCCGATTGCGGTGGCAGCGAAGCAGCGTGGCATCGCGAATCTGATTGTGCCGGCGGCGAATGCGGCGGAGGCCGCAGTGGTCGAGGGACTGAATGTGTATCCGGTGGCGTCCCTGCCGGAGGCGCGCGAGCTGCTGAATGCCGCGGTGAATGGCGGAATAAAGGTGCAGCCGTATCGCGTGAATTCGAGCGCGATGCTCGATGCGCTGCAGCACTATCCCTTCGACTTCAAGGATGTGCGCGGGCAGACGATGGCGAAGCGCGCGCTGGAAATTTCGGCCGCGGGCGGCCACAACATTCTGATGATTGGGCCGCCGGGTTCGGGCAAGACGATGCTGGCGAAGCGGCTGCCGTCGATTCTGGCGCCGCTGACCTTTGCCGAGGCGCTGGAGACGACGAAGATCCACTCGGTAGCGGGGGTGCTGGACGCGAAGTCGGGGCTGGTAACGCAGCGGCCGTTCCGCTCGCCACACCACACCATCTCCGATGCCGGACTGATTGGCGGCGGCGCCGTGCCGCGGCCGGGCGAGGTCTCTCTGGCGCACAACGGGGTGCTGTTTCTGGACGAGCTGCCGGAGTTTCCGCGGAATGTGCTGGAGGTGATGCGCCAGCCGCTCGAGGATGGCACGGTGACGATCGCGCGCGCGTCGATGTCGCTGAGTTTCCCCGCGCGCTTCATGCTCGCTGCAGCGATGAACCCATGCCCCTGTGGCTACTTTAACGACAAAAGTCGCGAGTGCCAGTGCACGCCGCCCATGATGCAGCGCTACGTGTCGCGGGTCTCGGGACCGCTGCTGGACCGCATCGACATCCATATAGAGGTGCCGGCGGTGCAGTATCGAGAGCTGCGCGCCGGGCAGGCGAACGAGGGATCGGTGGAAATTCGGGCGCGGGTGCTGGCGGCGCGGGTCAGGCAGCATGAACGCTTTCGAGGCGAGGCTATCTACTCCAATGCGCAGATGACAACGCGCCAGATCCGCCAGTGGTGCGAATTGCCGGCGGAGGCAGACCGGCTGCTGGAGCGGGCGATGCAGCAGCAGGGACTGAGCGCGCGGGCGCACGATCGCATCTTGAAGGTGGCGCGGACAATAGCGGACCTGGAAGGGGCTGCCACGCTAACGGTGCAGCACCTGGCCGAGGCGATCCAGTACCGCACCCTGGACCGGAACTATTGGAGCTGATGGCCTGTTGGAGCTGATGGCCTGTGGATCGGTGAGCGGTGCTATGGTTTTCAGGAGAATTACGCCCTGTTCCGGTGCATTATCGCCATGCCGCCAGGGACCGGTGCCGATTTTTATTCGACGTAAACATAACAAAACAGTAAACTTGCATGGTTTTTACTGATATGCGGATAATTCTTTTAACCGCCTATGAAAAAAGGTGTTGACCTCCGCCATAGTTAACGATAATGTCGAACCTGCCAGGGGTGATCCGCTCTTCTGTCACCTCCAAGACAAAAGGTTTCTGGCGTCCCGGAACCGGTGAACAAGGGTGTTTCGTTGAGCCTGAAGTTCGCTTTCCCGGGTATTCGGGTGTGCAGCTCCGGACGTCGAGTTGCCAATTCCAGGCACTGCAAATCAGCGGAAAGCAAAGGCTGTCATGTGTGGCGCACTTCTGCATCTTTTAGGAAGGTTGTGCGTCATTAAGATTGGTTAAAAGAAACAACAAAGACTGAGGTATCGGCGTCCAATGGGAATATTCATGGGGGACCGTGCCAATATTGTCTAGGAATGAGAGGAAATTTTCATGCGTTCCGATCTGATCTATGGGGCACTCACCCACATTTCGAATCGCTACCAGCTCTGTCAGTTGGCCTCCAAGGCCACACGGAAGCTCCACAAGCCGAACACCCGCCTGCAGGACACCACGAATGAAGTACTCGTCCGGTTCCATGAGGCAAGTCCCATGGGTATGAACGGCGATGTTAAAGTGGCTTCTGAGCAGGTTTCGCAGCAGCGCCGCGCAGCGTAAGCGCGGCCGCTCGCTGCGGCGAGTCGTCTAACCGTTTCAGCAACTCCCTTCCTGAACTACACCCTTCCTTCCATCATCGATCTCCCTCCCAACCTCCCACCGCAGGTGAATTGTGACTATCGCAGAACTGAAAGAAAAAAATATTACTGAGCTGAGCCGGATTGCGCGCAGCCTGGAAATTCCCGGAGCCAGCGGGCTTCGCAAACAGGACCTGATCTTCAAAATCCTTCAGGCGCAGAGCGAAAAAGAGGGCCACATTTTCGCCGAGGGCGTGCTTGAAATCCTGCCCGACGGCTATGGCTTCCTCCGCTCTCCCGATTACAACTATCTGCCTGGCCCCGACGACATCTATGTCTCCCCTTCGCAGATCCGCAAGTTCGACCTGAAAACCGGCGACACCATCAGCGGCAACGTGCGGCCGCCCCACGAGGGCGAGAAGTATTTTGCGCTGGTAAAGATCGAAGCCATCAACTTCGAATCGCCGGAAGAGACCCGCAACAAGATCCTGTTCGACAACTTGACCCCGCTCTACCCGGAAGAGCGCATCCGCATGGAGACGGTGCACGAGAACACCAGCGGCCGCGTAATGGACCTGCTGACGCCGATCGGCAAGGGACAGCGCGGACTGATCGTCGCTCCGCCGCGTACCGGCAAGACCATGCTGCTGCAGTCGATCGCAAACTCGATCACGACCAACCATCCCGAGGTCGCACTGATCGTGCTGCTGATCGACGAGCGGCCGGAAGAGGTCACGGACATGCAGCGTTCGGTGAAGGGTGAAGTGATCAGCTCGACCTTCGATGAGCCCGCCGCGCGCCACGTGCAAGTGGCGGAGATGGTGATTGAAAAGGCGAAGCGCCTGGTCGAGCACAAGCGCGACGTAGTCATCCTGCTGGATTCGATTACGCGTCTCGCACGCGCCTACAACACCATCGTGCCGCCGTCGGGCAAGGTGCTGTCAGGCGGCGTGGATTCGAATGCACTGCAGCGTCCGAAGCGTTTCTTCGGTGCGGCACGCAACATTGAAGAAGGCGGTTCACTCACCATCATCGCCACCGCGCTGGTCGATACCGGCTCCCGCATGGACGAGGTGATCTTCGAAGAGTTCAAGGGTACCGGCAACATGGAGGTCATCCTGGACCGCAAGCTGGTGGACAAGCGCGTCTTTCCGGCCATCGATATCCAGCGCTCCGGCACGCGTAAGGAAGAGCTGCTCATCGGCAAGGAGGACCTGCAGCGCATCTGGATTCTGCGCAAGGTGCTCAACCCGCTGTCGCCGGTAGAGGCGATGGAACTCTTGGTGGATCGCCAGTTCAAAACGCGGAACAACGCCGAGTTCCTGCAGAAGATGAACCAATTGTAAGTAACATGAAGGCCAACGATGCCTCGTCTGATATCAGGCGAGGCATCGCTGTCTGTGGGGACCGAACAAGAGTGACGGCATGTTGATGCGCAGCGCAAGGCGGCACGATGACGAGGCCATCTGGCAGATTCTTGAGCCGATGCTGCGCGCAGGCGAGAGCTACACCTTGCCGCGCGATATGAGCCGTGAGGATGCGCTGGCTTACTGGTTCTCTTCGGGACATGAGGTATTCGTGGCCGAGGAAGATGGATCGATTCTCGGCACGTATTTTCTTCGCGCCAACCAGCGTGGCGGCGGCGAGCATGTGGCCAATTGCGGCTACGTGACAGCGCAGCAAGCGACGGGACACGGCGTGGCTCGCGCGATGTGTCTGCATTCGCTGGAAGTAGCGCGCCAGCGTGGCTTCCGCGCGATGCAGTTCAACTTCGTTGTGAGCACAAACCGGCGGGCGGTGCGGCTCTGGGAGGCGCTCGGCTTTGCCACGATGGGTCGTTTGCCGGGAGCGTTTCTGCATCCGGTGCATGGCTATGTCGATGCGCTGGTGATGTATCGTGCGCTGTAAGGTCGCGTGCCGGGAGGTTCGATGGGTGAGCTCTGGAACATCATGATCGGCTACTTCTTCGGCTTTGCCCTGGGCGTGGGGTGCGCGCTGGCCGTGATGTATACGATCTGGACCGGCGGCTATAAGCGCGCGGTGGAGCATTCACTGTTGGGCGATCCGCCGGAGCGGTTTCGCACCATGCGGGAAGCCGCGCTGCGGAAGCAGAGTCCTCCTTCGCAACGCTGACCTGCTGCCGTATCATTCTTCCGCGGTTTGTCCATACTCGAGCAGCGTGACCAGTCCAACGCCGCCCACGATGTTGCCCAGCACCGCGGGCCACAGCCAGCGGAAATAGCTGCTGACAGGTAGCTGATGGTGCAGCACGGCGGAGAGCACTTCACCACTGCTGGCGACGCAGTGGGCGAAGTGGCCGAGTCCAACGACAAAAGCCAGCAGCCAGATAAGCAGCATGGATCCACTGATAGAGTGACTGCCGCTGACCAGCCAGGCGATGAGCGCGATGATCCAGCCGCCGATGATAGCGCTCCAGAAGATGGTGGAGAGCGAATGATTGGCGATCTCCGTGCCGATGACGGCAAGGCTGTCGACATATTTTGGCTGGAGCGCGTCGGTGCGAACGGCGAGCGCGGCAAACGCGAGCGTGCCCAGACAGTTGCATACGAGCACGATGGTCCAGAGCCGCAGAGTCGCCCAGTAATGGCGGCGCTCGCTCAGCACCAGGGCGATGGGGTAGAGCGTGTTCTCCGTAAAGAGCTGTGCACGCCCGAGAATGACGGCGATGAACCCGATGGGGTAGAGCAGGGTGGTGATGAAGTGGGCGAGACCACTGGTGCCCAGCTCCGCGCGGGCAATGGCTGTGGCGAGGCCCGTGAGCCCCATGGTGACGCCGCCGGCGAAGCCGGAGACGGCCAGACTGCGCGCAGGGCGGCCCAGCTCCTGCCGCGCATTCCTTTCTACCTGAGCAAAGATCTGGATCGCGGTGGGTCGCTCCAGGTCCTGCTGTGCCTGTGTTGCCGATGGGTCCCCTTCGCGGGAGAGGTTCTTTCCAGTAATGCGGATCGGCATGGTGCTCCTTGACCGCACGCGATCACTCGGTAATCAGGGAGTGACTGACCGTGATTGTACATTCGCTTGCTCCATGTGCTTTACGATCTCACTAGTGGCGTATCAAGGCCGTCGAATGTTTCTTGCTCCCTCCTCAACTGTTGTGCGGCATCGGCTCCGGCGGTGGCACGTTCATTTCTCCGCAATAGGAAGTGCGGCGATTGACGCTCTTGCGTGGGACAGATGGCGTACGGTAAGACATAGCTTCGCACGCAGGTTCTCTCATGGAACGGTTGCTCCGAACTGTATCTGCCATCACACTCTCGGTGCTTTTGCTTTAAGCTAGCGCCATGAGCACGATGGAAGTCACGCGGCGCATGGCGCTTGCGGGCATACTGGGAATAAGCGCAGGCCTGCTGGCACCGTGCGTGGCGCAGCAGGGAAGTGCGGCGACGGCACACGCGGCCGGCATTTTGAAGCCAGCGGATTTGAGCAACCTGATGCCGGAGCAAGTCTTTTTTCGCGGACAAAGTGCAACCGTGCAGATGCGCAATAGCGGAGGCATTCGCTACGCGGATGGCATGTTCACGCTAATGGCATTGGTGGACACCTCGGGCTATTCCAGCGGCATCCAGCAGCGCTACCAGGCTTACCTCATCACCGAAGTGCCGCTGCAACTGGGCGACGGCGCCACGGCGCGCACCCTCGTGCCGGGAGCCTACGGGGTCGGCTTCATTCAGAACGATCGCTTCGTTGCAATGGATCTGGGTGCGCATGAGTTGCTGAATGTGGGCAGCCACCACGATGCGGAGCTGCATCGTCCGACGCCGCTGCAGGTGCTCGATACGTCGGCGGCGGGAACCTATCGCTTTTACGAAGGGCGATCGTTCGTGACGCTGCGGCGTGCGCCCTAGAGAAGCAGCACAAAGAGAAGCGGCGTAAAAGAGAAAGGCCACACTCGGGTGAGTGTGGCCTTTCTGTCCGGTGAGTTGAGTTAGTTGGTTGCGCCTACCAGTACCTCGACCGGCAGATTATGGGTGAGAGTAGTGTTGGTGGTCGCGGTTGCGGTGACGACCACTGTGTAGGTGCCCGCAGGGACGGGACTAGCGGGGCTGGTTAGCGGGCTGCCGCTGACTCCACCATTGGTGCTGCCGTTCGACTGGTTCAGGGATGGCAGATTTGCGCCGCAGCCGCTCATGCCGAAGCTGACGATGACCATGACGCAGGCTCCCAGCAGCGACTGCCACTTGCGCCGGCGTGCGGGCAATCCGAGCAGGAAGATGCAGGCCAGGGTGGTGCCGCCGCCAGCGATCCACCAACGCGTGGCAGGTTGCGCGGGGGCGGTGTTGCTGGAAATGATGTAGCCGCTGCCTGCGCCGACATACAGCGGCAGGGTGATGAAGCCCGTATTGCTGGTGGAGAACTGTACGCTGGTTGTTGTCGTGGAGAGCCCGCTATCGAAGCCGCACGCCAGGCCGGCTGGAACCGCGGATTTAACGCCGCCCAGGCTGTAGCCTGTGATGCTGCAGCTCAGGTTGATCGGCGTCGCGCTATAGACACTCGTCACGAAGTTGTAAAGCGAGGTAAGGCGCAGGTTGTAGATGGCTGGAGTTGTATTCGCGGGTGCCAGCAGAGGAGCCGACTGGTTGACGGTGGTGTCCGACTGCAGCGAGAAGTCGGCACTGGTGCGGTCGTCGATGATGTTCACAATTTGGTTCGCAGAAGACGGATTGGATTGCGTGCTGCCGCCGAAGAGGCCGCCGGCCGAGTACCAGCCGTCGTAGACGACAGTGAGCTGTACCTGGCCCGAAGGCAATGCGAGATATCCATTCAGCTGAGGAATGGTAAACGTCGCGTCGCCGTTGGCGTTGGGTTGGATACCGCTGCCGGGATTGATGAAGCCGCCCGTCCAGGTAGCCGGCGTGAGCAGAACGCCGTTGGCGTAGACCAGGAACACCGTGGTATTCGGATTAGTGGCCTTCACATGCATGTTGAGCGTGAGCGAGTCCAGAACGGGGAAGCTCGGGTTAGGGGTGGTTGGATAGGTGCCGGTGCCGCCGGGATAGGTGCCGTAGTTATCCGTGATGGTGAAGGTTGTGGTGGTGTTCAAATTCTTGTTCGCGAGGGTGGTTGTGAACGAAACGGGGCTCGAGGCGGAGCCGGTGTAGTTCGCCCCGGAAGCAGGGGTGTAGGTTGCTGTGATAGTTCCGCCACTCGGAATATCGCTCTGGCCCACTGTAATGCTGGCGGTTGCGATCGCATTGCCATTCGGATCAAAGCCGGGAGTGAGTGTCAACGTCTGCGGAGTTTTGGTGGAGAAGGTGACGGTTCCGGCGGGTGCGGTTCCGTTGCTGGGCAGTGTTGCCGACGTCACGATTGCCGTGACGCCAAGCGTCTGCGTGCTTCCGCTGTCGCCAGTATCGAACTCAGGCGAGTTGAGGACTGTGGTTGTCGCAGCCTTGGTTATGGTGGCAACGAAAGGACCGGCGCTGCAGGCCGGCACGTTTGGTATACCGGAGGAAAAGCTGGCGTCCCCCATATACGACAGAACGAGGGAGTGTGAACCGAGGGCCAGCAGGTTGGAGGTGAAGGTGGCGGCACCTTCAGAGTCAAACGGCAGTGCCGTGATCTGCACGCCGTTGTCGTACACCTGAATGGAGCCGGTAGGCGTGCCCACATTGAGTGTGGTTGCCTTGGAATACGGTTCAACGGTGACGACGACGGGCGAGCCATAAGGAATCGTTGTCGGACTTATCAGGTTGATATTGTTGGCGTGGATGTAGGTCACCATCTGGCAGAGTTCCGGCGCCACGGTGATGTTGTAGGGAGCACTGACGCTGGGGGCGTAGGTCTTGTCACCGGCGTAGCGGGCATAGACGTTGTAAGTGCCACCGGGCAGCAGATTCCAGGTGTCGCTCGCGGTGCCGTTGGCGAGGGTCAGGCGCTCCACACCCGCTTCAGATGCTAGCGGGCTGGCGGTGAAGATGCCAACGTCGCCGGTTGGGGTGCCACCGCTGGCGGAGGCAGCGACCGCCATCTTGAGCACGGCGCTGTGTGTGGTGCAATGCGAGCTCACGCCGTTGGTGACGCATGTCGGCAGGGCGTTACCGTTCGAATCGTTGATGCTCAGCGTGACTGAGCTTGTCTTGGTGTTGGGAGCTTTGTAGAGAGTCACGAAGCTGGTGATGTTGAAGCTGCCTAGGCCGGTAGCTGCGTCATAGCCGGTTCCCGCAGCGAAGCCCGTCATGTGGCCGCCATTGCAGTTTGTGCCGTTGCTGCCCGTGCATGCCAGCTCGTTGGTACCGCGCGTGATGTCGTTCGAGATGATCGTGGAGCCGAGCTGGGAGTAGAGAGCCGGGTTGACGTTGCCCAGGCCGAAGCGCAAGGTTCCGTTGGCCTTAAGCGTGGCTGCGTTCTGCTGATCGTAATAGTTCAACGCAAGGGCAACAGCGCCGGCGAAGACGGCGCTGGACGCTTCTGTGCCGCCCGAGTACGTGAACTGTACCGTTGGGGTGGTGGAGACGCAATCCGTGGACTTCATGCAAAACATATAGGCTGTGTTGTTGTAGCCCTCACTATTGTTGGCGCCGGTGCCGGCGAAGAACGAGACATCGGGGATAACGCGCCTCGCTCCGCCAATGGCTACAGCGTTGGCATTGGCGGTCTGATAGGAAGGCATCGGGTTGGGCGTGGAGATGCCATCCAAACCGGCGGTGCTGGGTCCGCCACCGCTGGCCAGCTCTACGGATGTCGTACCGGTGGCGCTGTATGAGGTGCCGCTGCCGCCCGGCGCATAGCTGTCATTCCACACCTGCTCGGGAATATATTTCAATGCCGACTTGTAACCCGTGGCGGGAGTGTTTGTAGCGCTCCAAAAAGTGGTGATCGCGGCGCCGCCGCCGTAATAGAAATCCGTACCCCCGACCGCGGTTAAGTAGGGAGAGCTGGCGTAGCCGTTGACAGCGTAACCGGTAGTTGCGCTTCCGGCTGTGCCCGCCACCTCGCATCCTGCTGCACCGCTATTGCCGCTGGCAGCGACGAAGGTAATGCCCTGGGCGGCCGCCTGCTCTGCCGCATCGTCGACGAGTTCCGCAGCCCCGTCACCGATTGCCGTTTCGCATGACTGGAAGCCGTTCAGCAGCACCTGCACCTGGTTATCAGCGAGGGCGCGAAGGAGAGCAAAGAAGATGCCGGAATCGTAGTCTGTCGTCGCCGAGTTGTAGTAGTAGATGGTTGCGTTCGGAGCTACTGCGCTGACCAATTCAATCTGCTTGTAGGCGATGTACGCATCGTCATTCGCGCCCGGATCGTTGCCATCCACCACAACTACGGGAGGGTTGGTACCCAGACCGAACGTGCTTCGGTAGTTGTTGACGTAAGAGACGTTGATATCCGAATCGCCCAGGATGCCGATGTTGACGTTGGTGCCGCCCAGTCCCTGGGCCGTCGCTGCGGGGATTCCGTAGATCACGGCCAGGTCAGCCGGCGAGACGCCGTAGACGGTGGTGCCGCCGCTATTCGTGGTGGTGTAGAGCGGCTTGAGGGTATGGGTGGCTGGGTCGAAAGTGGCTTGCGTGCCGCCGCCCGAACCGCCCTCGAGCCGGAAGTTGTTCAGCGCGGTAAAGCCGGAGACGACGCTGTGCAGCGCGGACGGAATCTTCGGAGCGGAGTTGTTTGCGTAATACGTCTTGCCGGCGACTGAGTAGGCATGTATCTCTGTCTGGAAAGTCGAGCGGATCTGTCCGGCAGTGGCGCTCACTTCAATGGCCATGTGGTTGCTGTGGACTTGCCCAACACTCATGCCTTGCGACGAGAGATAGCTGGTGACGGTCTGCACGTCGGAGTCGGCAACGCCGAAGCGCTTGCCGAAATCTTCCGGCGTAAGCCACTTGTGATAATTCGGGGAGTTCGGGTCCTGCTGTGAAGCGATGAGCGCCTGCAGTGCGGATTCCTGCTCCTGCGAGCGCTTCAGGACAAGCAGCATACGTCCGCTCAGATTCTCCGGCGCGACGCCGCGATCGAATGCCGCGCGCGCCCAGGGATGCACTTGGCCGGGAAGCGATACCATCGCCGAGCTCCCTACCTCACCGGTGATGCGCGGAGTGGCCTGTGCGTGCGCAATACCTGTGCCGCTGAGACTGAGAAGTCCTGCGCCAACCAGAGGAAGCGCAGCGAGCGCCTGGGCAAAGAGAGAGAAGTTCCGAGACATAGCCATCCTGCCATCCATCTCCACCGCGAGCCTGCTGAGCGCTGCTGGTGGTCGGAAGAGAAGTTGAGGCCCACACGCAAGCGTTGCCGCCTGTATGGGAGCCCGGTTGCGAGTCAAAGGTATGCGTGAAATACAGCTCGCAGTGGGGACATTATGGCGTGCCTGGCGTCCGGTTCCTGTGCCACGAAAGTGCAAGCCTCGGCGCACAAAGAGGGTGCGTGAGGCGAAAGATGTGACGAAAGTGGCAGAATTGGTGGCGTTTTTTCCAAAACGGAACAGGCAGCCAAAAAGGGCCGCCCGAAGGCAGCCCTCAATTAGGTAACTACAGGTAGTTACAGAATCGCTATTGCTGCCAGCCACCGCCCAGGGCGTTGTAAAGCTGGACCAGCGAGAGCATCTCCTCCTCACGCGCGGAGGCTAGCGTCAGCTCGCTGGAGAAGAGATTGGTCTGGTTGGTGAGCACTTCGAGATAGGCGGAGTAGCCACCCTCGTAACGCATGTTGGAAAGCTTCACGGCATCGCGCGAGGCGACCACCAGGCGCTCCTGCTGCTCCCGGAACTCGCGATACTTCTGATAGCCAACCAGGGCATTCGACACGTCCTGGAAGGACTGCGCGATGGTCTTCTTATAGGTAAGGACCGCTTCTCGCTTCTGGGCTTCGGTGAGACGGACGTTGTTACGAATACGGCCGGCGTCGAAGATGGGCTCGGTCACCGTTGCACCGTAGGTATAGGCGAAGGTCGAATTCTGGAAGAGTGTATTCAACGCGTTGCTGGCGGTGCCCACCTGGCCGGTGAGAGAGATGGCAGGAAAATACTGCGCCTTGGCTACACCGATCTGTGCATTTGCGGCAACGAGCTGCTCTTCGGCCTGACGGATGTCCGGGCGGCGCTCGATCAGCGAGGAGGGCAGGCCGGCGGGAACAACAGGCATGCGTGGCTGCTGGTCGATGGGCAGACCACGAGCGATAGGGCCGGGATTCTGCCCCAGCAGCGTTTGCAGCGCATTCTCTTCCTGCTCGATCTGCCGCTCGAGGTCCGGAATCGCGGCTGCCGCGGTACTGACTAGCTCTTCTGCTTGCCGAACATCGAGCAGGCTGGTGTTGCCGCCGGACTCCAGGGTTTGGGTCAGCTTCAGAGATTCCTGACGAGAGGTGAGGGTGCGCCGCGAGATTTCCAGCTCCAGGTCGAGCGTGCGCAACTGGAAGTAGCCGGTTGCGACGTTCAGGATGAGAGTGTCCATGACTTCGCGCCGTGACCACTCGCTGGCCAGCAGCTGCGCGCGCGCAGCCTTGGTGGCGCTGCGATATTGTCCCCAGAAGTCGAGGTTCCAGGCGGAGGAAAGGCCGATCTGGCCAAGATGCGTGACGAAGGAGCCTAGCCCGCCAAACTGCGCCGATGGATACTGCTGAGCCGTATAACCACCGCCGCCGTTGAGCGTGGGGAACTCCGCTGAACGCGTAACGCCGAGTTGCGCCTGCGACTCCAGGACGCGCTCCGCGGCGATGCGGACATCGTAATTCTGCTTGAGCGCTGTGCGGATCAGATCCTGCAGTTGCGGATCGCCAAAGACCTCCCACCACTTCTCATCGCCGAGCGAGAGCGCGGTGGAAGTCGTGCTGTTGGCCTGCCCGGGAAGCGCCGCACCGTTCAGGTCGTGCGGCGTCTCGCTGATTTGCGTATTGCCGTTTGCCTCCGCGCCGCGATAGACCGTGGGCGTGTCAATGGTAGGCCGCTTGTATTTGGGCCCGACGGTGCAGCCCGACAGAAGGACGGCTGCTACGCCAAGCGCAGCGGCGATGCTTTGCTTTCTCATAAGGCATCTCCGTGATGTACCGGCTCCCGCGTCTCTTTGCGTACGGACTTGGTGCTGAAGCGGTGCGAGAGACGCTCCACCACCGCGAAGGTGACGGGAATGATGAAGATCGCGATGAGGGTCGAGGCAAGCATGCCGCCGATCACCACGGTTCCAAGCACCTGGCGCGAGATGCCGCCGGCGCCGCTCGCGGTCCAGAGCGGAATACAGCCAAGGATGAAAGCGAAGGCCGTCATCAGGATGGGGCGCAAGCGGAGTTGGGCGCCAGCGAGCGCTGCATCGTAGATGGTCTTGCCGGACATGTATTCCTCGCGTGCGAACTCGACGATGAGGATGGCGTTCTTGGCGGCCAGTCCGATGAGCATGACCAGTCCGATCTGCGCGTATACGTTGTTCTCCAGGCCTCGTGTGGAGAGCGCCAGAAAGCCGCCAAAGACCGCGATAGGCGTGCTGAGCAGAACGCTGAAGGGCAGCGACCAGCTCTCATATTGCGCGGCCAGAATGAGGAAGACGAAGAGCAGCGAGACGCCAAAGATGGTGGAAGACGAGACCCCCTGGGCGGCCTTCTGCTCCTGGAAGGACATGCCCTGGTAGTCGAGCGCCATCTCACTGGGCATGGTCTCGCGGAACACCTCTTCAAAGGCCTGGGTCGCCTGGCTCGAGCTATAGCCGGGCGCGGCGTTCGCAATCAACTGCGCTGATTCATATTCGTTGTAACGCATGGTGAATTCGGGCCCGGTAATGCGCTTGACGCTGGTGAGAGCAGAGAGCGGAATGGAACTGCCGGAGGCGTTCTGCACGTAGAAGCGGCCGATGTTATCGATATTCGTGCGTGACGTACCTTCCGCTTCGACATACGTCTGCCACTGGCGTCCGAAGCGGTTGAAGTAGTTCACCAGGTTGCCGCCCATAAAGGTTTGCAGGGTCTCGTAGACATCGGCGAGGCTGACACCCTCCTGGACCGCCTTCTCGCGATCGACATCGACGTAGATCTGGGGAACGGTGGGCAGGTAGGTCGTGATGACGCCGGCGATCTCCGGCCGCTTGCGCAGCGCTGCCATGAATTTATTGACGTTGTTGGTGAGGTTCTGCAGGTTGCCGCCAGAGCGGTCTTCGAGCACGGCGGAGACACCGCCGGAGGTGCCGACACCGGGGATAGCTGGAGGCGGAAAGGAGAACGCAATGCCTTGCTTAATGCCGCCAAGTCCCCGGGCGATGTTCTGCTGGATCGCCTTGTACTGCTGGTCCTTGCTCTTGCGTTGATCCCACGGTTTAAGGGTGACGAAATAGAAGGCGTTATAAGTGCTCTGGGTAAAGCTGAGCAGGCTGAAGCCGTTGACGCTGACAATACTCTCGACGCCAGGCGTCTTCAGAATCACATCCTCGACACTCTTGGAGGCTTCGATGGTGCGCTGTAGCGATGCCGCATTGGGCAATACCATACCGACGTAGAGATAGCCCTGGTCCTCATCCGGCAGGAAGGAATTGGGAATGCCGCGGGCGATCCACACCGCCGCCGCGGAGACGAGTAGAAGGAAGACGAGCGCAAACCCGGACTTGCGGATCAGGAAGCCCGAGGCGCGCACATAGCCGTCTCTGCTGCGGCCGAAGCCGCGGTTGAACCAGCGAAAGAATAGCCCCAGGGGACCGCGGGCCGGCTTCTTCGGCTTGAGCAGCAGGGCGCATAGTGCGGGGCTGAGTGTTAGCGCGTTGAAGGCGGAGAAGAGCACCGAGATGGCGATGGTGATGGCGAACTGTTGATAGAGCCGCCCCGTGATACCGGGCACCGCGGCGGTGGGAATGAAGACGGCTGCAAGGATCAGGGCGATAGCGACGACCGGGCTCGCGACCTGTTCCATCGCCGCAATCGAGGCCTCCTTGGGTGACATGCCCTCTTCAATATGGTGCTCTACGGCTTCCACGACGACGATAGCGTCATCGACCACCAGGCCGATGGCCAGCACCAGCCCAAGCAGGGAGAGGGTATTGATTGAAAAACCAAGGGCAGGGAAGACGACGAACGTACCGATGAGCGAAACCGGCACGGCGAGCAATGGGATGAGAGTGGCGCGCCAGCCCTGCAGGAAGATATAAACGACGATGATCACCAATATCAGGGCGATAAACAGCGTCTCGACGATTTCATGCAGACCCGCGGTAACGGCCTTTGTGGTATCCAGAGGGACGGCCGACTCTATGTCAGGCGGATACCTCTTCTCCAGTTCGGCCAGTTTTTTGTAGACCGCATCGGCCGCGGCTACGGCGTTCGATCCCGGCAGCTGATAGATGGCCATGCCCGCTGAGACTTGATCGGGACGGCCTGGGACGCCGTAACGGGTGGCGAGGTTATATGTCTGCGCTCCCAGCTCGATGCGCGCGACGTCCTTCAGGCGCAGTACAGAGCCGTCTGGGTTGGCGCGGATCACGATCTTGCCGAACTCCTCTGCGGTGACGAGGCGTCCTTGCGAACGCACCGTATAGGTGAACTCCTGGCCGCCTGGAACAGGTTCGCCGCCGATCTGGCCAGCCGGGTTCACGTTGTTCTGCACCTGCATCGCACTGACAATTTGGGGGACTGTAACGCTGAGCTTGGCCAGCTGATTCGGATCGACCCAGACACGCATGGAATACTGCCCACCAAACACCTGTACGCGCGCAACACCCGGCACGCGCGTCAGCTCGTCCGCCATGTTGATGTAGGCATAGTTGGTGAGAAAGTTAAAGTCATGACTGCCGTGGGGCGAGTAGAGCATCACGAACATCAGCGGCGATGCCAGTGACTTGATCACGGTGACGCCGGCGGTGTTCACCTCCGCTGGAAGTTGCGGTGTCGCCTGATTGACGCGAAGCTGAGTAAGGACCTGATCGATATCCGGATTGGTCGCGATGTCGAAGTCGACCGTGAGCGACATGGCGCCGTTGTTCGCATTCGTGGAATACATGTAGTTCATGTGGTCCACGCCGGTTACCTGCTGCTCGATAGGCGTCGCTACGGATTGTTCGAGGGTCGTGGCATCGGCACCGGGATAGGTGGCCTGCACCAGAACCTCTGGTGGGACGATGTTCGGAAACTGCGAGGTCGGCAGGCTGAGCATCGCCACGACGCCGACGATGACCATGATGATCGATATCACCATGGCCACAATGGGCCGGTTGATAAAGAACTTGGACATGGTCTATTTGCCCTCGCTGCTGCTTGCGCTCGGTTTCCCGCTGTTGCTCTGGCCACTGCCCTGCTGACCAGGGCTGGTCTGATCGGCACTTGCTTGCTCAGGAGCGGCGGGGTGTGGATGGACAGGCATACCATCGGCCAGTTTGCCGTTGCCCTCGATGACCACCTGTTCTCCAGGCTTCAGTCCACCGGTCATCAACCAGTTCGTGCCGATCTGGGGTCCGACCTCCACCTGCTGGATATGTACCTTGTTGTCGGCGTTTATGACGGCTACCTGATAGGAGCCTTGCAACTCCGTGACAGCGCGCTGCGGCACCAGGAGAGCGCCACGCTCGAGACTCGTCTGGGCCCGCACGTGGCCATACTGGCCCGGACGCAGCAGGCTTTGCGGATTGGGGAAGGCAGCCGCTACCCGGATGGTGCCGGTATTCGAGTTGACTTGACGATCGACAAAGATGATGCGGCCCTTGCTGGGATACACGCTGCCGTTGGAAAGCGTCAGTTCGATGGGCACACGGTCGGCGCCGTGCAGCAGATCGGAGCCGCCGGCAGCGCGCACCTTGTTCGAGAGCGCGAGATACTCCTGCTCGCTGATGGCGAAGTAAACCTTGATAGGCTGCACCTGCGAGACAGTCGTGAGCACGGTGGACTGCGTGACCAGGCTGCCGACCTGGGTGGTTGCGATGCCGGCGATGCCGTCCAGCAGGGAGCGCACCTTCGTCCAGCCGAGATTCAGCTCGGCGCTTTCGACCGCGGCCTGCTGCGCCTGGACGGTGGCCTCGTCGGCTGCCTGCGTCTGCAGATCGTTGTCCAGCTGCGAGCGCGCAATGGCACGCGCCTCGGCGAGCGGCGTATCGCGCTTGGTGTTGATCTGCGCCAACAGCAGTTGCGCCTTCGCCTGGGCCAACTGACCCTTGGCCTGGTCGAGCGCGGCTTGGAAGGGGCGAGGGTCAATCTCGTACAGGACTTGCCCCGTCCGCACCTGTGAGCCCTCTTTGTAGTTCTGGCGGATCAGGTAGCCGGTGACCTGGGGCTGAATCTGGGCGTTGGTGTATCCATCAAGATTCGCGACCCAGTCGCCGAAGATCGGGACATCTTTCTGCTCCACGGTTGTGGTTACCACGTCCGGAGGCGGATACTGGGGCGGCCCGCCGCCTTTGGCGGAGTTACTGCAGCCGGCAACCAGCGCGAGCCCGGCCAGCAGCAGCAACACCGTCGCAGAGGCACAGCCGGCCGCCTGGCGGGCGCGGATGGTTCGATCGTTATCGTCTTGCCGGAAAAGACCGGGCCGGGGCGGTGTGTTTGCTGGAGAGATCATGGTGCCTTCCCAGAAAAAAGCGTCCGGAGACGCGGAATCAATTCGTAACGCCGAAGGGCACAGAGCCTCCGGCAGGTATAGGAGTGGCTAGCGCAGTAGATGAGGCCGCCAGGGGCGGGGACTCATTGGAAACACATTTTTTCATAAAACGGCACTCTGTGCCATAATCTGCATGCAGTGCAGAAAACGCTTGACAGAATCGGCGGCGAACAAGGGACGAAATCTCAAGATTCCGGTTCGCTTCGCGAGCGGAAACACGAGTTCGTGCTGAAGGAGATTGAACGGGCGGCCTGGGATCTGTTCGCTACGGTCGGTTTCGACCGGGCGACGGTGGAAGAGATCAGCCGCAACGCGGGAGTATCCCGGCGCACATTTTTCCGCTATTTCAAAACCAAGGAGGAGTTGCTCTCCTTCAGCGTAGAGCACTTCGGCGAGCGGGTAGCGCAGCGGTTTGCGGAAATGCCAAAGAATCGCAAGCCGCTGGCGGCGCTCGAGGATGCCATTCTCTCCGTCCTGCAGGAAAAAATGCATGACGCCCGGCAGCCTAGGGAGATGCTGAGCCTGATGTTTGAGGAGCCCAACCTCCGCGGACGATTTTTGTGCGCCCTGAGCCGCTGGGTACCTGCACTGAGCAAAGAGCTGGCGAGGCGAAAGGCCTACCGGGGCGACACCGCGCGTTGCGACCTGGCTGCGGCGCTCTATTGCACGGCCTTCGATCAGGTCCACATGCGCTGGTTTCGCGAGGGGACGGGCGACCTTCCCACGCAGATGAAACGCGCCTTCCGCCACCTTCACGAGCGAAATCGTCCGGGCTCCTCTCGATAAAGGCTCTCTCCAGCGAATCCAGTTTCGCTTCGCCATCTTCTTCCCTCCTCTCGGACAGTCTGAGAGCGGTCTCCGGCGGGACCGGATCACCCTCTACTGACTAGTCGAACGAGAGCACGGTAAAACGACATGGCAGCAAAGTTTTTTCAAAAAATAACAGTGTCAACGGTCCTGAAGCAGCAGCCGGCACGCTCCACTCGATGCCGGCTGTCGGAAAAGAAAAGATCTAGCCCCGTGCCAAAGTGAAAGCCTGATCGAGATCCGCGGTGAGATCTTCGATCGCCTCGATGCCTACCGAAATGCGCACCAGATCGCGCGGGATCTGCTTTTGCGAGCGCAGATGCTCCGGGATGCTGGCATGGGACATGTAGTTGGGCAGGCTGATGGTGGAGTTCACCCCGCCGAAGCTGACCGTGATGGTATGCAGCTTGCACCCTTCAACCGCGCGGCGTGACAGCTCGGGATCCCCGGTGCGAAAGCTGAGCACAGAGCCCGGCCCGCTGGCCTGTTTCTTGTGGATCGCAGCAGCCTCCGGTGGCGCGAGCGCGGGAAAATAGACGTCGGTGACACTGGGGTGCTGTTGCAGGTAGTGCGCAATCGCCGTCGCATTCGCTTGCTGCTGGTTCTGCCGCAGCGCCAGCGTCTTCAAGCCGCGCAGGACCAGAAAGCTGTCGAAGGGTGCGAGGCCGCCGCCTTCGCCGTTCTGGATGAGATAGAGATCCTCGGCGAGGGCAGGGTCCTTCACGATGACGGCGCCGGCCATCACATCGCTGTGGCCGCACAGAAACTTTGTCGCCGAATGAATGACGATGTCACAGCCCAGCTCGAGCGGCCTCTGCAGATACGGGGACATGGTGCTGTTGTCCACGCAGACGCGCGCGCCGTATTCATGGGCGAGCGTGGCCACACGCGCGAGGTCGAGGATCTGCAACAGGGGATTGGTCGGCGATTCCAGATAGACCAGCTTCACCGCCGGCGTGAACGCGGCTTTCAATGCGCTCTCATCGGTGAAATCTACATACTGGACGGTGATGCCGCGGTTTGCAAGGATGCGCGAGAAGAGGCGATAGGTGCCGCCGTACAGATCGTCGCAAGCCAGAATCTGCTCACCCGGCTTCAGCAGCCGCGTCACCGCGGTGATGGCCGCGAGTCCGGTGGAGAAGCAGAAGGCACGCGTGCCGGACTCCAGCAGCGCCAACTGGGTTTCCAGCACGGCGCGCGTGGGATTGCCGCTGCGGGTGTAGTCGAAATCCCCGAACGACGTCGCGGAGTCCTGGCGGAAGGTAGCTGTCTGGTAGATGGGCGTGTTGGCAGGCCGACAGCGGTCGCCGGGCGCGGGATCGAAGTTCAGCAACAGCGTTTCAAATTTCATGGGCCGCCTCCGGCGAGGCGACGAAATCAATTGGGGGTCGCAAGGCAATCTCCAGTGCGCGGGTCAGACTTGGTCAAGATGCAAGGGCACGATAGCTTGTCCCTAGCCGGTTGATTTGCGCCTGGAGCGGGCGTTCAGAACCCAGGCGCGAACCGCACACCGGCTAGGGTGCGCATGGCCATAGGCATTCGTCCGCCGGAGGGGAAGATCATTGCTTGAGGCTAAGGGAACCCCGTTCTCAGGTCAAGTAGCGCGTCGATCGATTTGCTCCCCGATCGATTTGCGGATGGTGTTCAGTCCCCAAACAGCTTCCTCGATCGAAGGAATGACCGGAACCCAAAGGTTTAGGCGCCGCTCACGCTTCCGCATGAGCGGCGTTTCGTAGGTCATGCGGCAAACTAGACCTGCACCATACCGCCGTCGACAAAGAGCTCGATGCCTGCGACGAAGCTCGCATCATCCGACGCGAGGAAGACGACCACCTTGGCAATCTCGTCGGGATGCCCCATGCGGCCGAGCGGCACCTGCGAAGCAAGCCCAGCTTTCAACTGTTTCGCCTGCTCCGGATCCTGGGCGAGGCCGTCGACTGCGGGAGTATCGATTGGACCGGGACTCACGACATTGACGCGAATCTGGCGGTCCTTGAGTTCATTCGTCCATGTGCGGGCGAAGGAGCGGACAGCGGCTTTGGTAGCGCTATAAACGCCGAACGCAGGCATACCTTTGATGGAAACGACAGAGGCATTGAGCACAATGGCACCGCCGTCAGGAATGAGCGGAAGGGCCTTTTGCACGGTGAAGAAGACGCCCTTCACGTTGGTATCGAAGGTCTTGTCGAAGTGTTCTTCAGTTACCTGATCGATGGTGGCGAATTCGCCGCCTCCTGCGTTGGCGAAGAGCACATCGAGGCGGCCGTGCTGTTGCCGAATCTGGGCGTAGAGCTTATCGAGATCTGCGAGGTTGCCGGCATCCGCCTGGACAGCGGTCGCGCTGGAGCCGATCTCCTTCACGGCAGCATCGAGTACCTCCTTGCGACGGCCGGTGATGATGACTTTTGCGCCTTCGGCTACAAATCGCTTTGCAGTGGCGAGGCCAATACCGCTGCCTCCACCGGTGACGAGTGCGATCTTTCCTTCAAGCTTCTTCGGCATGATGCTCTCTTTCGAGGGGTTTTTGTTTGGCGATCCGGACCGATCGCCGTATTAAAGACGCTGCGAACAGTTTGTTCGATTCAATAGTTCGGAATATAAGAACTATTAGGAAGGCGCGAAACCGGGCGCGAAACTGGGCGCGAATATGATGAGATGTATGCGGCCCCTATTCCACCCGTCGATCGAAGACGTCGCAGTCGAGGCCATTCTTCATGCGCTGAGCGATCCGATACGGGTTGCCATCTTCTCGGAGATTGTAGGGTCAGAGTGTTCGCGCAATTGCTCGAATTTCTTGAACGTCACCGAAAAGGAAATTCCAAAATCGACGCTCTCGCAGCACTTTAAGGTTCTTCGAGAGGCGGGGCTGATTCGCGGCGAGCGCAGAGGTGTGGAAATGCACAACACCTCACGATGCACAGAGATCGACCGCCGCTTTCCTGGCCTTCTTGCAGCGATCGTCAACGCACACCATATCCAATCCATCCGAAAATCGCGGGGCAGCAACGCAAACAGGCGAAAGTCTCTTTGGTAATCGCTTTTGATAGACAGCCAATCGCGCTGATCTCCTATGACTCAGTCCATACTGCAGTCAGCGCGTCTGCCCCGAATCAACGAACAGCGCGGTAGCATATGCCATGCTCCGTTATTTCCTCATCGCCATCGTTGGGAGCTCGTGCGTCACTTCGTTCTGTCAATCCCCGAAGTTTGCAAAATCTCCCAGTGATGCCGAGGGCTTGCTCGCCAAAACCAAGGCGCTTTATGACACTCCTTTCCAGTCGGGTCTCATCAACTTCTCCTGCGCGATTGACTTCGACTTCGCGCAGTACCTCAAGGGCAATTTTGGCGAGGCTGCTCGAACGGACAGTCCTATTGCACAGCTTCTAAAACCGATAAGATATCGGATATTCGTTGACCACTCCGGCGCAACCATCTCAGCTCAGCCCAAGCTTCCAGATTTCAGCCAATTACCTCTCGCTGCGCAGCTTGAGGAATCGAACCGTTATCTTATGCAAGTGGGCCTTAACAATTGGGTGCCATACGCCTATGGAGAGGTACTTCCCATTGGCCCAACCAACTATCAATTTGAGAAAACGGCAACCGGCTATAACGTCTCCATGGACGGTCAGGGCATAACTGGGAAACTCATCCTCGACCACGATCTGCGCCTAGTCAGCGGCATTCTTGATACGTCGCAGCATATAGAGATCACCACCAAGTTCGTGAGTGCACCAAACGGTTTGGTTCTAGCTGCGTCCTCCACCGATACGGATCATGCTGGCGTAGCCCGCTTCACCTACACGTACCAGGTCGTCGACGGATTTCAGCTTCCGCAGCGCGTTGGGCTGGCCTCAGAACAAAATAAGATGACATTGAACTACACGCTGACGGACTGCAAAGCCCAGCACGCGATAGTGGTCCGTGTAGCGCCACCAACCAAGCCGTAACCGGGTGCTCCCGAAGTTGCTGGCCTGCCTTTAATTTGTCTTTCTCCTTATCGAAAATCGCGTCCACGATGAGGCAGGAACGGATTAGTTCCCATATGTCGGCTTCTTGGAAGTTGCCTGAGTTGCGAGACCTATGGACCATTCCACTGCACCCGAAGAGCGGAGTATTCGTGTTTCAATTTGAAACCGACACAGGAACTTTTTCAGGGAAACTTGCCGGTTTGCCCTATCGCTTTCGCTACACTGGAATTAGAGAGATAGACGAAGCGCCCGCGACCATTCGCGGGCGTCTCTGTTTGTGAACCGCGTTTCCTGGACCGGCTTTCATATAACCCGCTTTGAGTGGACGTAAGTCGTTTGGCTGGACGAATTTAGCCGCAAACAATCTGGAATGATTAACTTAGCTGCCGAAGAGCTGTCCTGCACTACATTCGCTGAAAATAGAGGCCGTAAACGCTTTGGAAAGACGAATTTAACGATAAGCCTTTTGGATGGACGAATTTAGCCGCCGGAAGGCACCCTAACCTGCTGCTGCAGAAGGACTTCCGGACCAGTCCCCCGCAGCCGGAGGGGGGAGGGGTAGCCTCATCCCCTTTAGTACGCGCCCGTTTGTTGCAAGGGCAGGCCGACCTGGAAGCAGGTTCTCCCTGGCGCGCTCTCGACTGTGAGAAAGCCGCGGTGCATGCGCACGATGCGCTGTGCGGTGTCGAGTCCCAGGCCCAGACCGTGCCCGGGAGCCTTGGTGGTGAAGAATGGCTCAAAGATGCGGCCCTGCTGCTCTTTAGGGATGCCCGGACCGTCGTCCTCCACTTCGACCAGCACCAGGTCGGAGGCGCGCCGGACCCTGAGCCTGATGTGCCCGCGGTTCTTGATCGCGTCCAGCGCATTTTCGAGCAGCACAGTCCAGACCTGGTTCAGTTCACCACCATATGCGGTGATGACCGGCAGGTTCGGCTCGTAGCTGCGCTCCACGACGACGTGCTGGAAGCGCGACTGCAACATGGCCAGCGTGTTTTCCAGGCTCTGCGGCACATCGACATCCTGGATCGGCGCCTGATCCATATAGGAGTAGTCCTTGATGGCGCGGATGAGATCGAAGATGCGCGCGGTCGAGTCGAGCATGGCCTCGGCCATACGCTCTGCGCGCAGCGTCGAGGCGTGCTGTGACAGGAGAAGCGCAGTGCTTTCCGGCGTAAGGAAGTCGGGCAGCGCGGCGAGGTGTTCCGGCCCAATGCCGGCCTCGGCAAATTCCGGAGCGATGTGTCCGATATTCGGGACCTGCCGTTCCTGCAGCCAGCGGGTCAGCGCCTCTTCGCGAATGGCAACCTCTGCCGGTCGCAGCGCGGGCTTGCCTTCCAGACTACGGCGCATGTGGTCGTTCCAGGCGCGCAGTGCTTCAACATGTGCCGGCTCAAAACAAAGGCTCCCCAGGCGGAAGCGCTCGCGACCGAAGCTCTCCAGCTCCTGCAGCATGCCGGATGCGGCGCGTTGGGCGGCAGAAGCTGGGTTGTTGAGCTCATGCGCGAGATTGCCGGCCAGCTTGCCGAGCGCATTCAGCTTTTCCGATTGCTGCTCCATGCGCGTGACCTCGCGCGAACGGTCGAGCAGGATGCTGACGACGCGCTGCGTCATCGAGGGAATCTCCGCCAGCATGCGCGGGAAGATCGATCGGTCGTACTCCACCGCCCAGGTTGGTGCGGTAGTCACGCCCAGTCCACCCCAGGTCTTCATCCGGGAGAAGGGAAGAAGCCCGGTAAGCTGGCCGGCGCGTCCGATGAAGAGTACGGGTGCAGCGCCACTGCGGTCGCGCTGCACCTGGACCTCACCCTTGAGCAGGATGATCATGTGGTCTGCCGGTTCGCCCTGTTGGAAGAGAGTCGTGTTCGCGTCGACGAACCGCTCCGTGCCGTTGCTCGCGAGCCACAGATACTCGTCGTCGGTCATCCCATTCAGCGGCCCGACCTTGCGCAGAGCTTCTGTGAGCGCAGCGATGCGGTCACGCGACGTGGCAACCGGTTGATCGATCAGGCTTTCGCTCACGAGGGACTCCTTGGGCTCTATGCTAGCCGACCGGCTGCCCTGCGGTATCCACCACAGGGCTGAGTGCCCTGTTCCTGGTGCCGAACGGCGAAATTAAGCGGTCGTGGTGGCTTCCTCCTTGGCCGGTGACTGCGACTCCGCCGTCACCGGATCGAGGAAGGGCATCGCGGCCCGCAACTGGCTTCCTACCTTTTCGATGAGCTGTCCGCGTTCCGCCGTGCGGTACTTCTCAAACTGATGCCGGCCGGTGCGGTTCTCCTCCATAAATTTTTTGGCGAAGGAACCGTCCTGGATTTCGGCGAGCAGCCGCTTCATCTCCGCGCGGGTCTGATCGGTCACAATGCGTGGTCCCGCGGTGTAGTCGCCATACTCCGCCGTATCGGAGATGGAGTAGCGCATGTAATTGAGGCCGCCGCGATACATCAGGTCGACGATCAGCTTTAGCTCGTGCAGGCACTCGAAGTACGCCATTTCCGGCGCATAGCCTGCTTCGACCAGCGTGTCGAAGCCGGCTTTTACCAGCGCGGATGTGCCTCCGCAGAGCACCGCCTGCTCGCCGAAGAGGTCGGTTTCCGTCTCCTCCTTGAACGATGTCTCATAGACACCGGCACGGGTGCAGCCGATCCCGCGCGCGTAGGAGAGTGCCAGCTTCTGTGCATTGCCGGATGCATCCTGCTGTACGGCGATGAGACCGGGGACGCCGCCACCCTCGGTGAAGATCTCGCGTACGCGGTGGCCTGGCGCTTTGGGCGCGACCAGGGCGACATCGATATCCGCCGGCGGTTTGATGAAGCCGAAATGAATATTGAAGCCATGGGCGAAGAGCAACAGCTTGCCTTTTTTCAAGTGCTGCGCGATGTGCTCGGTGTAGACCGCGGCCTGCGTCTGGTCAGGGACCAGGATCATGATGACGTCGGCCCACGCTGCGGCATCGGCAACGCTGAGCACGGTGAGGCCGGCCTTCTCTGCCTTGGCGCGCGAGCGGCTGCTCGCGGAAAGGCCGACGCGAACATCAACGCCGGAATCCTTCAGGTTGAGCGAGTGGGCGTGGCCCTGCGAGCCATAACCGATCACCGCGACCTTTTTGGCCTGGATAAGGGAGAGGTCGGCGTCCTGATCGTGAAAAACCTTCGGCATGATTACTCCTTGAGATAAGTCAGCTTGCTTTCACTCGGGCGATGCTGGGCCAGTGAGTGTGCACCTGCTGCGGTTCGTGTTGCGGTGAAAGGGAAAGCTGCGCAAGAGACTACGTCTCTTCCTCGTGCACGTTTTCAAATTCGTTAGGCAGGATCTCGTCAAGATCCAGCTTACTGCTGTAGCCGGTTCCGTTGCCATCTGCATTCGGTTTGCTGCCCAGAGCAGAGAGCACGCGGCTGGTGTGATGGCCGCGGCGCATGGCCATGCGGCCGGTGCGTGAGACCTCGAGAATGGTGTAGCCGGACTCGGTGATGACCTGCACCAGCCCTTCGATCTTGCTGGAGCTGCCGGTCATTTCGAGCATGATCGATTCCGGCGCAAGATCGACCACGCGGGCGCGGAAGACGTTGGCTAACTCGAAGATCTGCGAGCGCGACGATGTCCCATTCGGCGTATCGGGCCCGACCGCGATCTTCATCAGGCACAACTCGCGAACGACAGCGGCGGAGCGATCCACTTCATCGACGTGGACTGTCGTCTCCAACTTGTAGAGCGAGGCGCGGATGCGGTGCGCGGCATGTTCATGTGCATCGCAGACGATGGTCATGCGCGAGGTATCCGGCCGCTCCGACTCGCCGACTGTGAGCGAGACGATATTGATATTGAGCCGGCGAAAGAGCGAGGCGACGCGTGTGAGCACGCCGGGCTTGTCTTCGACGAGAGCTACGAATGTGTGGAGCATTTACTCGTCCTCCGCGGTCTCGAGTAGCGGGTCGCGCTCGGGTCGGTGGACCATCTCGTGCAGTGCGGCACCGGGCGCGATCATCGGGTACACGCCGTCTTCCTTCTCCACCTGGAAGTTGATCAGGAAGGCCTGGCCGGAGGTGCGAGCCTTGGTCACGGTTGGTGTCACGTCCTTGCGCTCAGAGATGTGCGCGCCTGCAATGCCGTGCGCTTCGGCGAGCTTTACGAAGTCCGGCGAGAGGATGGGTGAGGCCGAATAATTCTTTTCATAGAAGGCCTCCTGCCATTGGCGCACCATGCCGAGGAAGCCGTTGTTGATGACAGCGATATTGATGGCGAGCCTCTCCTGCACGATCGTCGAAAGCTCGGCTGCGGTCATCTGGAAGCCGCCGTCGCCGGCGATTACCCAGACGTCCTTCTGCGGGCAAGCGGTCTTGGCGCCGATGGCCGCGGGCAGCGCGAATCCCATGGTGCCAAGGCCGCCCGAGGTGACGAGCGAACGTGGGGTCTCATGCTTAAAGTACTGCGCCTCCCACATCTGGTGCTGGCCTACATCTGTAACGATGATGGTGTCCTGATCGCGCCCGGCAGCCTGGGCCTCGCGCCAGATATCGTGAATGACATGCGCGGCGTATAGGTGTCCGTTGTCCGGCAGATTGATGATGTCGCGCACCGATGCGGTGCCCTTCGATGCGTGGATCTGCCGCAGCCAGCCGGTATCCGTACGTTTCGGAAGCAGCGGCTGCAACGTTTCGAGCACACGGCGCAGATCGCCGATGAGCGCCACGTCCACGCGAACGTTCTTGTTGATCTCGGACGGGTCGATCTCGATGTGAATCTTCTTTGCGTTTTGTGCGTAGGCGGCGAGGTTGCCTGTGACGCGGTCGTCAAAGCGCATGCCGAAGGCCAGCAGCAGGTCAGCCTCCTGGATGGCATGGTTGACCCACGATTCGCCGTGCATGCCCATCATGCCGAGATGCAGTGGATGCGCGGCGGGAAAGCTGCCGAGGCCGAGCAGCGTGGAGGCGACAGGAATCTGCTGCGATTCGGCGAACGCCAGCACCTGCTGCTCTGCTCCGGACTGCGTGATGCCATGCCCCGCAAGAATAACCGGCCGCTTCGCCGACTGGATCAGCGCGATGGCCTCGCGAATGGCGCTGGATTCCGCACGCAACATCGGGTGCGGGCGTGCTGCCGCCGGTGCAGCCGATGCGAACTCGAAGGGCGCGGTAGCCTGCTGCGCATCTTTGGTGATGTCGATGAGCACTGGGCCGGGCCGACCCGACGTGGCGATCTGGAAAGCTTGGCGGATTGCCGGCGCTATGTCTTCCGCGCGTGTGACGAGGAAGTTGTGCTTCGTGATCGGCAGCGTGATGCCGGTGATGTCGACTTCCTGGAACGCATCCGACCCCAGCACCTTCGACGAGACCTGGCCGGTGATGCAGACGATGGGCACGGAATCGAGCATCGCGGTGGCAATGCCGGTGACGAGATTGGTTGCGCCCGGCCCGCTGGTCGCCATGCAGACGCCCACGCGCCCAGAAGCGCGCGCGTAGCCATCGGCCATGTGCGCGGCGCCCTGCTCATGCCGGACGAGGATGTGGCGGATGGGAAACTTGCGAAGCGCATCGTAGATGGGCAGGATGGCGCCGCCGGGGTAGCCAAAGACCTCGCGGACACCTTCGCCCTCGAGCGTTGCCCACACGATTTCCGCGCCAGTGAGGACTGTCGTGCCCACACCGCTCAGGGCTGAATTGCCCACACTGCTCAGGGCTGTTTTGTCTGCGCTGGGCTCGGGTTGCGGTCTGCTCATCGAGTTGTCCTTTCTCCGCGGTACGATTACGGCACAACGACAGTTGCTAATTTGTGACTGCTCCCAGCGATGCCGAGCTGACGCTGTCCGCATATTTGCGAAAGACGCCTGTTTTGAAGCGCGCTTCCGGCGCCTTCCACGACTTGAGGCGGCTTGCGATCTCCGCATCCGGAACCTCGAGCGTCAGTTTGCGGTTGGGAATGTCGAAGACGATTGAGTCGCCTTCGCGCACCGCAGCGATCGGGCCGCCGAGTTGTGCCTCCGGTGCGACGTGTCCTGCCATCAGGCCGCGTGTCGCGCCGGAGAAGCGTCCGTCTGTGAGTAGCGCGACTGTTTCAGATAGCTCGGGAATACCTTTGATCGCCGCCGTTACGGCAAGCATCTCGCGCATGCCGGGACCACCACGCGGGCCCTCATAACGAATCACCAGCACATCGTTCGGATTGATCTTGCCGGACTCGACCGCCGCGAAGCAGTCGTCCTCACTGTCAAAAACACGCGCTACGCCGCGATGGAAGATGCGCTCGTGTCCGGCAACCTTGACGACACATCCCTCCGGAGCGAGATTGCCTTTGAGAATGACGAGGCCGCCGGTGGGCTTCAGCGCCTGATCCCATGCGCGGATGACAACCTGCTTCGGTGTCTCAACCGCCGCCTCTGCCTCCTGGTGAAGTGTTTTGCCGGTCACGGTCATGGTGTCGTGCAACCGACCGCGGTCCCGCAGGCGCTTCGCCAGCAAGCGCGATCCGCCGGCGTCCTGATAGTCCTTCGCAACATACTTGCCGCCCGGGGTCAGATCGCAGATAAACGGCGTCTTCTCGCTGATGCGATCGAAGTCATCCACGGTGAGCTTCAGGCCCATCTCGCTGGCGATGGCGATAAGGTGCAGCACTGCGTTGGTCGAACCACCCGATGCGCAGACCGCGGTGATCGCGTTTTCGAGCGCCTCGCGCGTGATGATCTTCGAGGGCCGCAGATCGCGGCGGCAGAGCTCCATGATGAGGCGTCCAGCCTCGCGGCTTGCATTAGGCTTGTCCGCAGCCATGGCGGGTACACCGGTGAGGCCGATTGGCGAGATGCCGAGAAATTCGCCAACCATCGCCATGGTATTTGCGGTGAACTGGCCGCCGCAGGCGCCAGGCCCGGGACACGCCGCTGCTTCCACGGCTTCGAGTTGATCGTCGGTGATCTTGCCGGCGGAGTGTGAGCCTATAGCTTCAAAGACGTTCTGGATCGTGATGTCGACCGTAGAACCGTCGGTTTGTTTGAGCTTGCCCGGCGCAATGGAGCCGCCGTAAAGCATAAGGCCGGGAATATCCAAGCGGCACATGGCCATGATGGTGCCCGGCAGATTTTTGTCACAGCCAGCGATACAAACGATGCCGTCGAAGAGGTTGCCGCGCGCTACCAACTCCACCGAATCGGCGATGACTTCGCGCGAGATCAGCGAAGCCTTCATGCCCTGCGTGCCCATGGTGATGCCGTCCGAGATAGTGATGGTGTTGAACTCCATGGGAGTGCCGCCAGCCTCGCGCACGCCCTGCTTCACCGCCTTCGCTACCTCGCGGAGGTGAAAGTTGCAGGTGCCAATCTCCGTCCAGGTGTTGGCGATGCCGATGATCGGCTTGTGCAGGTCTTCATTGCTGAAGCCGACGCCGCGCAGAAACGCGCGCGCTGCGGCGCGCGAGGGCCCCTCGGTGAGGGCGATGGAATTCTTCTTGCCGGCGTTTGCGCCGTTGCTGGTTGCGTCGTGAGCCATGAGTTAGCGGGTCTCCGGTGTTGCTGTTCGAGGAGCGTCGGGCTTCGCGGCGAGCCAGAACGCGGCGTCATGTTTCTGTTCGTAGCTGTCGAGGGCGTCCGCGTAGCGCAGCGTGAGTCCGATGTCGTCGAGACCGTTCAGCAGGCAATACTTGCGGAAGGGATCGATATCGAAGTGGGCCTGGAAGCCCTGCTCGTCCTTCACTGTCTGCTGTTCGAGATCGATGGTGATGGTGTGTTTCGGGTTCGCTGTGGAGCGTGATATCAGCGTCTGCACTTCATCATCTGTGAGGCGCGCGAGGATCAGGCCGTTTTTGCCCGCGTTTGAGAAGAAAATGTCCGCGAACGATGGCGCGATGACCGCGCGAAAGCCGAACTGCTGGATGGCCCACGCAGCGTGCTCGCGCGAGGAGCCGCAGCCGAAGTTCTTTTCGGCGATCAGAATCTTCGCGCCCTTGTACTCTGGCTTGTTCAGCACGAACTCGGTGTTCGGCTTGCCGGCATTCGGACCATCCTGGATGCGGCGCCAGTCATAGAAGAGAAAATCTTCGTAGCCAGTGCGCTCAATCCTCTTCAGGAACTGCTTGGGGATGATCTGGTCGGTATCGATGTTGGGCAAGGGCAGCGGGGCGGCGGTGCTGGTGAGGATTTGGATGGCTTCCATTAGCGCGCACCTCCCTGGGCAACTGCCGGCTCTGCGACCGGCGCGGGCTTTCCGTTGGGCGGCCAGTTGCGGATATCGGTGAGATGTCCGGTAACGGCGGCAGCCGCGGCCATAGCGGGCGAGAGCAGATGCGTGCGTCCGCCGCGTCCCTGGCGTCCTTCAAAGTTGCGGTTGCTGGTAGAAGCGCAGCGCTCGCCGGGCGCGAGGATGTCCGGGTTCATGCCGAGACACATGGAGCAGCCGGGCTCGCGCCACTCGAAACCTGCTGCGCGGAAGATGCGATCAAGCCCTTCTTCCTCGGCCTGCCTTTTCACAAGCTGCGAGCCGGGCACCACCATGGCGCGCACGGTTGTGGCGACGTGATGTCCCTTGACGACTGCGGCCGCGGCGCGCAGGTCGCTGATGCGGGCATTCGTGCATGAACCGATAAAGACGCGATCGACGGCGATGTCCTCGATGCGAACGCCGGGTTTCAGATCCATATATTCGAGGGCGCGCGCGTAGCTCTTGCGATCGGCGTCGCTGCGCGCATCGTCGACGGAGGGAACCCTTGCATCGACGCGCGTCACCATGCCGGGCGAGGTGCCCCAGGTCACGCTGGGCGCAAGCTCCGCCGCATCGATCGTCATCTCGCGGTCGAAACGCGCACCGTCATCGGTACGCAGTGTGCGCCAGTGCGCGACGGCCTCATCCCATGCCGCACCCTCAGGCGCGAATCGGCGGCCCTTCAGATAGGCGAAGGTGGTCTCGTCCGCAGCGATCATGCCGGCACGCGCACCTGCTTCGATGCTCATGTTGCAGATGGTCATGCGCTCTTCCATGGAGAGCCCGCGGATGGTGGAACCCGCATATTCGACGACGTAGCCAGTGGCACCGTCGGTGCCGATGCGGCCGATGATGTCGAGAATGATGTCTTTTGCGGTAACACCGTTGGGCAGCTTGCCTTCGACGTTGATGCGGAAGGTCTTTGGCGTGGACTGCGGCAGCGTCTGCGTGGCCATCACGTGCTCGACCTCGGAGGTGCCGATGCCGAAGGCCAGCGCGCCGAATGCGCCATGCGTGGAGGTGTGCGAGTCGCCGCAGACGATGGTCATGCCCGGCTTGGTGGCGCCAAGCTCGGGGCCGATCATATGCACGATACCCTGGCTCGCGTCCTGCACATCGAAGAACTCGATGCCGAACTCCGCGCAATTGCTGCGCAGCGCATTCACCTGGCGCGCGGAGATCTGATCGGCGATGACCAGGCGATCCTGCGCGCTTGTCGTGGGAACGTTGTGGTCCACCGTGGCGATATGCCGGTCCGGCCGGCGCAGTTTGCGTCCCGCCAGTCGCAGACCATCGAAGGCCTGTGGCGATGTGACTTCATGAACGAGATGAAGGTCGATATAAATCAGCGTCGGTTCGCCCGCCGGCTCGGCGACGATGTGCTGCTGCCAGACCTTCTCAAAGAGTGTCTGTGGAGATTCTTGGGGCTGGGACATCGATTCGGTTCCTTTGCAACAGACGTGGTTGCCCGACGTGGCTACTAGACAGCGTGGAGGGACTGATGACGGTCGAGTGTGTCGTTCAAAATGCTGTTGACGAACGCGCCCATCTCTTCTGTAGAGGTGGCGGGCTGCCGCGCATCGCCCGCGCGCAAGAGGTCGGCGCTGCGATACCCACGCTCGAGCACCGTGCGGACAGAGGACTCTATAGCCTGTGCTTCTGCTTCCAGATGCGCGGTGTGACGCAAGAGCATCGCGGCCGTCAGGATGGCGCCGAGCGGATTGGCAATGCCTTTGCCGGCGATGTCCGGCGCGGAGCCGTGTACCGGCTCATACAAATTGATGGCGCCACCCACCGTCGCCGAAGGCAGCATGCCGAGCGAGCCGGTGATGACTCCCGATTCGTCGGAGAGAATGTCGCCGAAAAGATTCTCCGTGAGCACGACGTCGAAGTTGCGCGGCGTATTCATCAGGTGCATAGCGCATGCATCGACGTATTGATGTTCGAGTGTGACGTCGGGATACTGCGCCGCAATCTCGGTGACAGTGGCGCGCCAGAGCTGCGAGACCTCGAGCACGTTTGCCTTGTCGACCGATGTAACCTTCTTGCGCCGGTGGGAGGCCAGCTCGAAGGCGACCCGGGCCACGCGCACAACCTCGTCGCGGGTATAGCGCATGGTGTTCCATGCGGAGTTCGACTCGCGCTGCCAGGCACGCGGCTGTCCGAAGTAGAGGCCGCCCAGCAGCTCGCGTACAAAGAGGATGTCCGCGCCTTCGATTACCTCCGGCCGAAGCGGCGAGTTGGCGGCCAGAGCAGGGTAGGCGAAGGCAGGGCGCAGATTGGCGAAGCCGCCCAATGCCTGCCGCAGTTGCAGCAGCCCGGCTTCGGGCCGGCGATCGGGTGGCAGTGCATTGAATTCGTTGCCACCGACGGCTCCCAGCAGCACAGCGTCGCTGGCCAGCGCTGCATCCAGCGTCTTCTGCGGAAGCGGGCTGCCCTCTGCGCGAATAGCCGCGCCGCCGATCAGGGCTTCAGCGAACTGGAAGTCGCGACCACCCACTTCAGCAACGCTGCGCAGCACCTTCACGGCCTCTCGCGTCACTTCGGGGCCGATGCCGTCACCTGCGACAACCAGAATCTTCAATTTCATTCGGGGATCTCCTAAGCCTGCGCCAGAGCGGCGGCCGGCGCGTTCGCTTGCGTTGCCAGTGCGACCAGGTCCTGGTCATAGATGGCCTTCTTGCGGTCGGCGAGCTCGACGAAGCGGTGATAGAACTGGTCGAGCGCTGCGGCGTCCAGCGTGTGGCCAAGCTCCTGCAGGCGATGCGCCAGGGCATGGCGGCCGGAGTGCTTGCCCAGCACCATGCTGTTGGAGGGCACGCCCACCGACGCGGGTGTCATGATCTCGTAGGTCAACGGATTGGCCAGCATACCGTGCTGATGAATGCCCGCCTCATGCGCAAAGGCATTCGAGCCGACGATTGCTTTATTCGGAGCGGGGCGGAAGCTGATGCGCTCGCCCAGCATCTGGCTGGTCGGATAGAGCCGATCGTTCTTCAGTGAGTGGGGATAGGGATACTTGTCGCGCCGCACCATCAGCGCTGCTGCAATCTCTTCCAGTGCGGCATTGCCGGCGCGCTCGCCGATGCCGTTGATGGTGCACTCGATCTGCCGCACACCGCCATCGATCGATGCCAGGCTGTTGGCGACCGCCATACCGAGATCGTCATGGCAATGGGCGGAGAGTGTGATGTTGGCCACAGCCGGGACGCGGCTGCGGATATCGCGAAACATCTGCGCGTAGTCTTCCGGCGTGGAGTAGCCAACCGTGTCGGGCAGGTTGATCGTGGTCGCACCGGCTTCGATGGTTGCAGCCACCAATTGGGCGAGAAAGTCGATGTCGCTGCGGGTCGCGTCCTCGGCGGAGAACTCGACATCGTCCACGTAACTGCGGGCCTGGCGAACCGCCGCTGTGGCATGGTCCAGCGCCTGGGCGCGCGACATCTTCAGCTTGACCTCAAGGTGCAGATCGGAGGAGGCGAGAAAGGTGTGAATACGCGGACGCTCCGCCAGGTCGAGCGAGTGCGCGGCGCGTTCCACGTCGAGTGTGCGCGCACGCGCTAGCGAAGCGATGACCGGACGCCGAACCGCCTGGCTGACGGCGCGAATGGCCTGGAAGTCGCCTTCGGAAGAGATCGCGAAGCCGGCCTCCAAAATGTCTACGCCCAGATCGTCGAGCGCATGCGCCATCTCGATCTTTTCCGGCGTGCTCATACTGCATCCGGGAGACTGCTCGCCGTCGCGCAGCGTGGTGTCGAAGAAGACGATCCGGTCCTGCCGCGTTCCCGTCGTTTCACTGTGCGTCATGTGCGCTCCTCAACTGCATCATGCGTGAAAGCGTGTCCATAATGCAAATTTATTGTTCTTTGGAATAACTGCTAGTTTTGCTTATAGTAGGAGACGATGCACCTGTTGGCATAGGCATTTACTTATGGATCTGCAGCAACTGGAAACCTTTCTGGCGGTAGTGGAGGAGCGCAGCTTCTCCCGTGCGGCACAGCGCCTGTTGCGCACGCAGCCGGCGGTGAGCCAGGCCATCCGCAAGCTCGAGGATGAGCTCGGGGAGCCGCTTTTTGAGCGAGCGCTACGCGATGGCTCGCTCACGGCGGCCGGCGAGGTGCTTCGTGCGTATGCCGACCGGCTGGTGGGGTTGCAGGCGGAAGCGGCAAGCGCCGTGCGCGAGTTGAAGACGCTCGAGCGCGGTCAGCTGAATCTGGCAGCGAATGAGTACACCACCTTATATCTGTTGCCGCTGCTGGATCGTTTCCGTCGCATCTCGCCGCACATCTCGCTCGCCGTGCAGCGTTCCCTCGCCAGCCGCATTCCGGATGATCTGCAGGCGCGCCGCTCCGAACTGGGTGTGCTTTCCTTCCGACCCAATCCGGATCAGGTCCGCTCCATCCTGGTCTATTCCGACGCAGTTGCTTTCGTGGTTCATGCCGGCCATCCACTGGCCGGACGCCGCCGCGTGCATCTGCGTGAACTCGGTGCGCAGAATTTCGTTGCGCACAACGTTGCGTCTCCGATACGCCGGCAGATCATCGCAACCTTTGCGCAGCAGAAGACGCCGCTCAACATCGGGGTGGAGCTGCCCAGCCTCGAGGCGGTGAAGCGCTTCGTTGCTATGGGCAATGGCGTCGCGTTCCTGCCGGAACTGGCCGCGGAAAAGGAGATCGAGTCGGGCGAGTTGGTGAAGGTCCCCATCGCTGAGGTGAAACTCGAGCGCCAGCTTCGCCTGGTCCATCGTCGCGCTGGAACTCTCTCGCACTCTGCCGTAGCCTTTCTGCAGGCGGTGCGCGCGTTCTCCGTGGAGCGTGGCAAGCCGTATCTGTATACCGTCGAGGCGGATTCGAGCGACTAGCAGATTTTCACTGCAGGTGTATGGCCGAGCGCCATTGTCCGCGTGGCTTTTCCTTCAAGAAAAGCCACACTGAAAACGCGCTAGCACGAAGGAAAGCTGGCCCGGGTGCGCCAGGGCAGGCGAGTGGCAGGTACAATTGGGCAGAACGCCAGGATCATCCTGTAGTGACTTCCGCCCGTCCGGGGGGCCGGTGCAAATGCGCGCCGCGTTCCACGCTTGAGGTTCAGGACCGAATGAAGAAGATTTCGTTGCTGTTTCTGTTGTTGCCGATGCTGGCAACAGCAAGCTTTGCGCAGGAAAGCCGTCAGGACGCAAGTGTGAGCGGCACCCTCGTATTTCCACCTTATGTGACTGGACAGGGCGTGTATCAGTCCGGATGTCTGGCGCCCAGCATTGCTACCAGTGCGGTCAATTCCACCTCGTCTGGTGGAGGCACCTGCTTTGGCCCTGGGGTGCTCGCCAGCTACCGCTACATGGTGACACCGCGTTCCGCATTGGAGGTTAACTACCAGTGGACGCAGTTCTACACCAACTACATCGCCAACGTGAATAACGTGAACATCCACACGCGGATGCAGGAGATCTCGGCCGCGTACGTGTTCAACTTCACGTTTCGCAACTGGAACCCGTTCCTTGAAGCGGGGCCGGGTGGATTCATCTTCTCCGCGCTGGATGATCGTGGAACCCAGCAGTTCAATCCCAAGCGGACCACGAATATCGGCGCGCTCTATGGTGGCGGCATCGCCTATGAGCTGAGCCCGAGCTTCGATATCCGCGCGGAATACCGCGGCATCATCATCAAGGCGCCGGACTTCGGTTTCAGTCAGTTTGACACCAAGCGCTACTACAACATCAGCGCTCCAGCGATCGGCATCGCGTACCACTTCTGATCCGGAGGACAATCGAGGGACCGAAGGCCCGGCACGATGTGCCGGGCCTTTCTCGTGCTCCGACGCAACTGCAGCGGCCTCAACGCGCCTTCGGCGCGCTGGTGTATATAGCGCAGACAAGAATGCCCCAGGATAGGAGACCTAGGGCATTCTTGTGGAGGATGAGCTTCTTAGAAGATTCGATATGAGGCGCCGACCGCGAAACCATTGGGCGTTAATCCATTCGGGCGGTTCTCCAGCGGGATGGGGGTGGGGTCGGGCGGCCCAACGAAACCCGGCCAGAGCTGGTATTCGTACTCGCCGCGGATATAAATCCGCCGCGTCAAGCGGTAGTCGAGGCCACCGCCGAGGGCGACAGCGAAGTAGCTGCCGTGCGCCGCATTGAACGGAAAATTGAAATAGCCTACACCCACCAGACCTTTGGCGAAGAATGTGTAGCGCTTGCGGTGATAGCTATACCGAGGTCCAATCAGGTAGTTGTCCTCGTGAATGTTGGCCAACTGGTTGAAGCGATGGAAGCGCACTTCTGCTTCGGCTCCCAGCTTCGGGGTTAGATTGTAATCGGCGTAAGCACCAATCCCGTACAGTCGTTGCCACCCGTAGTCGGGATCAAAATCCGAGAAAGTGCCGCCAACGTACAGCTGTTGATTGCCACCCTTACCGGCTGCTACGACCTGGGCTCGACCTATCGTTGGAAGCAAGATGAGCGCGGCGAATAAAAAAAGTTTTTTCGTCACAGGGTATCTCTCGAAACAGCCAGATTCCAGATGTACAACAAGGCGGGTCTGATGACCCGCCTGTCACAGCCTTGGTAAATGGTGCGCGAGGGCGGAGTTCGTTGCGCCGCCCGCGCGTTGAGGTTCATCAACCTACTGCTGCGGTTGTGCGGCTGGCTGCGCGCTTGCCTGATCCGGCTGAGCTTGCGGCTGCTGCGTGGGGGATGCCTCGGCGCCGGCAGCAGTCTGTGCCTGATCGTAGCGAGCGAGTTTGTAATAGACCGGGGTCACTTCGAATGGCATTTTATCCCGGGCGTTTAGCAGTACGGGTGCTGTGGTCTTCAGGGTATATACCTTGTCATCCCAGGCGTCGGTGCGGAGACGGCTGCCCAGTGGAAGAGCGGCGATCTGATCCAACTTGTCCTGGTCCAGCTTGGGGGCGCGCTTCTGGATCGCGATCAGCCACGGCTGACCGGTGGAATCGAGCATTGAGTCACCCAGTCGCGGTGTGTTCAGAGCACTCAGCTCCTTCTCCCGCTGCTGGAGTTGCGCGAAGTAAAGGCCGGCATTGCCCATCTTGTCCTTGTAGATGGACTTGTCGAGCAGCACCACCGCCTTCTTCGCAGCCTCGATATCGTCCGCATCGGTGTGGTGCATCTGAATGCGCTCGAAGGTCGATTCGTCGGGGAAGAGCAGCCGGTCGTTGAAGGCATACTTGGTGTCGATGTGATGTCCCAGCACGATGTGGGCAAGCTGGAAGGAGAGCACGGACGCCAGCGCTTCTTCGGTTGGGAGCGTATCCACCAGGCCCTTGCTGAGGATGATGGTGTTACCCACCGCGATCGATTCGAGCGGGGTGGTCAACATCACGCGGCAGTGCACTGGAGAGGCGAGCTCGATGTTGTTGCCGATGATAATGTTGTTCGTCACCTGCTCGAGAACCTTGTCGAAGTCACTGGGAGCGGCGAGCAGACCGGCTTGAGTCAGACGGTCGAGCACGTTCTCCTCGGCCTGCGAGATCCACTCTCGCTGTGCCTGCAGTGGGCCGACGTCTTCTGAATTCTGGCTCTGGTCGGTGACGTCGTCGATCTTGACCGACTCATTGTCGGACTGGTGTGTGGGGACCTTGAGGGAATATCCCCAGATGGAGGTGTGCGCCTTGAACGAGACCGGATGCTCCTTGTCCTTCCTCGAAGTCTCTTCGACGTAGACGCCGACCGGTAGCCAGACGCCCGGCTGCAGGTTTTGCCGCCAGCTATCGAAGTGGAAGTAGTCGTTGTCGTCCGCCTTGTCGGCCATGTCGCCACCGGTGTAGGTGCCGTTGAAGCGCACTACGTTACCGGAGTCGTCGTCCACCCAGATGCGGCCGGTGAAGCGGCCATTGCCCAGGCCCACCTTCGGATGCACATCAAAGACATCGCAGCGAACCGTGCCGAGGAACGCTTTGCGAACAAAGACGAAATCGTAGTGCTGCTGATCGAAGCCGCTGGGATCGATGAACATCATCTCCAGGAAGCCGTCCGGCATGTAGCGGACGCTGCCGGGGAGAAGACTCTTCGAGAGCAATCCCATGGCCGCCAGCGAACCCTTGAACATGCCATGGTTGGCTGCACTGGCCTCGCCGGTCGAATACGACTTGCCGTAGAAGCTCTTGCCGAAGTCCACGCGCTGCAGCATGTACTGGTCCGAGACCGGCACCGCGTAGAGCTTGGTGTCGCCCTTCATGTTTTGTATATAGGTTTGAACAAGAGGCGATTTCTGCTGAATGCCCTTAATGGTCAGTTTCTCAGCAGCAATGGCTTTCTTGATCAAGGCGTTCTGCTCTGGAGTCAGGACGGGAGCTGGAGCATACTTTTCCTTCTTTGCCTGAGCACTCGTGACGCCCAACGTCAAGAGCAGAGTTGTCATCCAAAAATTCCGCAGGTTCATTTCCCGGCTCCTAGATCGAACTTCCAACAAGACTGGTCGTGCTGTGGGACATCCATTTATGCCAACTGGAACGTCACGTGAATGAGTGTTGTGTGGTCGACCGGCTGCCCATTGCGGAGCGCCGGCTTGAAACGAATGCTTTCGGCAACGTGCCGTGCCTCTTCATCGAGCCCATGTCCGAGGCCATTGACAACGCCAATCACCTCGACCTGACCACTGGCGAGGAAACGCACCTTGAGGGTGACTTCACCCTGAACCCGTGCTTCTTGCGCCTCGGCGGTGTAGCGCGCCTTCGGCTCGGAGATCACAACCGGCGGAGTGAACGCCGCCTCAGTAGCCTGCGCGATTTGCACATGGCCCGGCCCGCCCACTGCGGGGCCAAAGCTGGCGCTGGCAACTTGACCGTGGCCGCCTGGCTTTCCTGTTCCACCGACTACGCCGTTTGCAAATCCGGCGGAGGCAATGGCGCCGTGGCTGGTGCCGCCGGGTACGCCATTCTTGACGCCGGCGCCGAAATTGACACCCTGCACTGTGCCTTTGCGTGCCGCACCTGCGCCGCTATTCGCGCCGGGCGCTGCATTGAAGGAGCCAAGCGCGGCGATGGTTGCCGGGCGATTGGCATTCGGGTTCGGAGCCACGGCATGCGGGTCGCCAAAGCCACCCATGGTCGTCTGCGGCTTGCTCTGATTGTTTGCTACCGGCGTCGGCTTATTGCTGGCAAACATGCCAACCTTCGGTGCCGGTGGCGGCGCAACTGCCTTCGGAGGGGCCGGCGGAATAATCGGAAGCGGTTTCGGTGTATCCAGCTTCACTGGCTTGGGCGGCTCGATCTCCGGCTTGGGCGGCTGAATCTTCGGCGGCTCGATCTTTGCGATCTCGAGCTTGGGCGGCTGCGGCGGCGCGACAACCTTGACCTTCGGCACTTCAACCTTAGGCGGCTTCGGCGGCTCGACAGGGAAGAGCAGCGCATCCGCCTGCATCTTCTTGACAACCACCTGGTGGTGGATGGCCCCGATGATCAGCAGCAGGATCAGTATGGTCACGTTGGTGACCATGCTGGTCGCCAGGGACCCCCAGCGGCTCTGTCCATCGTCCAAGAGACCAAAGTTCGTATTTACTGAAATGCGTTCGGTCGGCATATGTTCCCTACTCGGTTAACGATCGTGAAAATTGACGTACGCTGGTTGCCCAGCCCTCCATTGCAATTTCTGACACCGTGTGCCACCTAGATCGAGTGGCCTGATCTCGTCTCACAGCTCAGAAACTTGGCAAGGAATTCAATCTCACTCTGGTACGAAAGTACCTCCGAGTGCTTGAAAGATACCTTGGATTCCCAAGGTATTGCAGTACCCCGAAAGTGGTGCCCAGGCGGAACATAGGTGTATCGCGACCTGCCTCCTGCTGCCTGGATATCCCCTTCCTTTCAAGGCCCTCGCCAGCCCTGCGGGGGAGCCGGCGCCGCGCATGAACACACATGCGCTTATGCTCCATAATACCGGGGTGAGACGGGTCGGGAAGTACCCGTGGTTGCTCGTTTACAAAGCGTAAACGTTGCAGTCTCGTTGGTAATGACGCCGAACCGGCTGACTTGGTTCAAAACGGGAGACATTCTTGAACATCCTGGTGACGGGTGGAGCAGGCTACATCGGTGGAACGGTCGCACTACGGCTGCTGTCGGGCGGCCACAACGTATTGATTTATGACAACTTCTGCCATGGCCACCGGGATCTGGTCCCGGCCGGCACCCACCTGATTGAAGGCGATCTGGCCGATCGGCAGCGGTTGGAAGGCGTCTTTCGCGACGAGAAAGTCGATAGCGTGATGCATTTCGCGGCGTTGATCGAAGCGGGCGAAAGCATGAAGCATCCCGAGGTCTACTTCCGCAACAACACCGCATCCACCCTGAGTCTGCTGGAGGCGATGCTAGCTGCGGGAGTCGGGCGGCTGGTCTTCTCGTCTACGGCCGCTGTCTACGGTGAGCCAAAGAGCACGCCGATCGAGGAGGACGCCGCCCTGGCACCGACCAATTCCTACGGCGAGAGCAAGCTGCTGGTAGAGCACATGCTGACCTGGATGAACCGGATCCACGGTCTGCGCTATGCCAGCCTCCGTTATTTCAACGTCGCAGGCGCGGTGGAGGGACGCGGTGAGGCGCATGATCCGGAATCGCACCTCATCCCGTTGATCCTCGACGTCGCTCTGGGGCGCCGGCAGAGTATCAAGATCTTCGGCAAGGATTACCCGACGCCGGATGGCACCTGCATCCGCGACTATGTGCACGTCGGCGATTTGGCCGATGCGCACATTCTGGCCTTGGAGGCGCTCCGCACGCACTCCCGCCTGGTCTACAACATCGGCAACGGGCAGGGATTCAGTGTGCGGGAAGTGGTCGAATCGGTGCGCCGGGTCACCGGCCACCCCATTCCGGTGATCGAAGAGCCCCGCCGTGCTGGAGATCCAGCCGTGCTGGTGGCCAGCTCAAGACGGATTATCGACGAACTGGGATGGCACCCGCGGTACAGCTCGCTCGATGACATCGTCCGCTCAGCCTGGCTGTGGCATCAGCAGCGCTTCGGCGGAAAGAACTGAGAAGCTGCCACTCGGGAGGCATAGTCGCGGGTCATTCAGTTGATGCCGATGCCCCGATCTTCCGTGCCCGGCTGTGCCATCTGCCGGTTTTCGCGCAGCGCCTTATTCTTCTCGCGGTCACGGTCACGGCCGCTCCAACGGTTCACGGCAAAGAAGCAGAAGATCAGAAGGATCGCGACACCAAGCACCGTTAGGAGAATTACAGCTCCCATAAGCCATCCCTCTACCACATACAAGTTGAGCTGGTCGCGGCCGGCAGTGATGAAATTTGTAAACAGTCGGCGACCGTGCACTCTTTCCCTGCCACTGCCAAGCCCATGGCGCGAGAAAGTCCGCGCCTAATCAGGATCAGTGCCCCGCTTCATCGTGTTGGGCGCAACCGCCTGACGCCCGCTCCGCAGCGTCGCGGTCTCTCTCCGATCTTCCGCGAGACTGCTCCACGAACTCCAGCACCAGAATGCCAGTCCGATCGTGAGCACGATCCCTACGCATAAGAGGCAGATGATGACCATGGGGAGTCACCTCCACTCATACGAGTGCCACACGGACCGGGGGGTTGCCGGCCGCTGCATCTCGTCCTCCAGGCTGTGCAAACTGTTGGGGTCAAAGAGCATACCGATCGGCCGCGCCAGCCCGGGAAAGCGATAGGCGCCGCGTGCTATGCTTGCAGCCGTTTCGCCGCCGCTTTCCGACAGGCGAATCACTATTCTGGGAGCGCTAACATATGTCGCACTTCAAGGCCAACTACGCAATTGTGAAAGCCCTGCTCGCCGCAGGCATCTTCGCCATCACCACCGGAGTTCCGGCGCAGGTTGTCGTCACCCATGGACCGCAGATCGGCTCCTCCAACCCCATCACCGCCGATCCGCCGGTCGAGCGCCCGCATACCACCCCCTGTACTGTGCAGCTCTTCACCAACGAGCAATTCGCCGATTTCAACATCAAGGACTTCAACTACGCGCCGCCATCCGAGTGCCACGGTCCCTGGGCTAAGGTTGTTTTCTCGGCCGACTTCACCGTCACCGCGGGACGACAGTTCGATCGCACGGCACAGTTCCTGATAGGCAACATGAACATCTTCTACGGCACTACTTCGGAGCCGCGCGCCACCTTGAGCCCATCGTGGCACGTCGAGAGCGATGTCACTGACCTGAGTGCCGGCCTGCAGGCTGCGCAAACCGGTCATGCCATTCTCGGCAACTTCGTCGGCGTCTCCGGTGGCGTCACGTACAACGGCATCATTTACGCGAATGCGCAGCTTGATTTCTATCCGGCGGACTTCCGCGATCCGGCACCGCGCGTGGCGGATGTCGTGGTGCCGCTGCCTACCGCGAGCGTTGGCGCCTTCACCCTGAACACGACGGCGGACCAGTTGAGCCAGAGCGTGACCCTGCCGCGCAACACCGAAGAAGCCTATCTTGATGTCTTCGCGCAGAGTCAGTCGAACGATGAGTTCTGGTGGACCTGCGTGCCCAGCGATGTGAGTGGCGAACTGGAGAGCTGCGGGAACACCGCTTTCCGCGAGACGGAGATCAGCATCGACGGTAAGCCGGCCGGCATTGCGCCGGTATACCCCTGGATCTACACCGGAGGCGTCGATCCGTATCTCTGGGAGCCTATTCCAGGGGTGCAGACGCTCAACTTCAAACCCTTCCGGGTGAACCTGACGCCCTTCGCCGGTGTTCTTTCCGATGGCAATGCTCACACGGTCGGGATCAGCGTCTACAACGCAGACAGCTACTTCCTCGCTACGGCGAATCTGCTTGCCTTTACCGATCCGCATGCGCAGCGCACCAATGGCGGCCTGCTGAGCGATACTCTTTCGGCAGCTCCCACACCGGTGGTCAGCGAGAATCTCAATACCGATTCCAGTGGCAACATCACCGGCACGGTTGGGGTGAGCTCGGCGCGTCGCTATTCCATCAGCGGCTGGACGACCACCTCGCACGGGCGCGTCGAAACCACGGTCAGCGGCAATGTGAGCTTCAGCAACAAACAGAAATTCACCATCAACTCCACCCAATACATCCAGGACATTGCGCAATCGACGACGATGGATGTTTCGACCACGAGCAGAGAGGGCATCTTCTCAACCGTCGACGCGAAACACTACTCCTATCCACTCACCTTCCTCATCGATGAAGAGTTCGCATCCGACGGATCGGCGACTGAACTCAATACCTCCAACCAGGTCTACCAGGTGACCGAGGACAAGTCCCTTGGCTTCCTGCCGATCTTCCACAGCGCGGTATCAAATCAGGTCTCCTCGACGGACACGGATCTCTTTAGTACGACCGGCAGTTTCATCGGCCCGAGCAACGCCTCCAGCACCCAGACATACAAGGCCAGCAACACGCTTGGCTATTGCTATGGAAGGAAGCTGGTCTCGGCTTCGAATAAGCTGACGGCGGTCGATAACGTGAGCTGCCACTAGTTCGCCGCAGAACAACCGGAGCCCGCCTTTGTAAACCGGAGGCGGGCTTCTCTGCGCAGGTGCGTAAGATTGACGAGAACGCACAAGGGCAGCGAATGAACGTCGTCATCTTTGGCGCGAGTGGAATGGTGGGCCAGGGTGTGCTGCTGGAGTGCCTGCGCGACACTGGCGTCGAGCGAGTCTTGGTGATCGGGCGCTCGAGTGCCGGCCGGCAGCATGCCAAGCTGCGCGAGCTGCTGGTGAAGGATCTCTTCGAGGTTGCCTCCTACGCCAATGAGCTGAGCGGCCTGGACGCTTGTTTCTTCTGCCTCGGCGTCTCGTCGGCCGGGATGACCGAGGCCGCGTATCGACGCCTGACCTACGATCTCACCGTCTCCATAGCGCAGGAGCTTGCGACGCGTAACTCCGCGCTTTGCTTCGTTTACGTCTCCGGCGCCGGCACGGACAGCACGGAACGCGGCCGCACCATGTGGGCACGGGTGAAGGGCGCAACGGAAAATGCGTTGCTGGGCATGCCCTTCCGCAGCGCCTTCATGTTCCGGCCGGGCCTGATCCAGCCGCTGGATGGCATCCGCTCGAAGACGCGCGTCTATCAGATGTTTTACGTGGTGCTGGCCCCGGTAATGTCGTTGCTGCGCCGCGCGTTCCCGAGGTCGATCTCGACGACTCGCGAGATCGGGCGGGCCATGCTCTTCGTCGCGCGCAATGGATGGCCGCGGCCTCTGCTCGAAACGAAGGACATTCATGCCGCAGCAACGCGCACGCTGTAATGCCCGGAGTAGCGCGCTTGCCCTCGATTGCCGCTTCCCGTTAGTGTTGAGCCGGTATGCGCGGTTCTGAGATTTGCCGCGCGGAGGACATTCGAACGCATGGCTGAAACGGCAGAGAATCAGCACTTCACCTCCACCCTGCATGAAACGCGGGTCTTCTCCCCGCCAGCAGACTTCGCGGCCAAAGCGCACGTCAGCGGGATGGCTGCGTACCAGGAGCTGTATCGCCGCTCCATCGACGAGCCGGATGCATTCTGGGCTGAGGTTGCCGGCGAGCTGGACTGGTTCACGCCGTGGACCAAGGTGCTGGACTGGCAGGCGCCGCATGCGCAGTGGTTTGTTGGCGGCAAGCTGAACCTCTGCCACAACTGCGTGGACCGGCACGCTCTGGGAACGCGCGCGGAGAAGACCGCCATCCTGTGGGAGGGCGAGCCGGGCGAGGTGCGCAAGCTCACCTTCCGGGAGCTGCACGCCGAAGTCCAGCGCTTCGCGAATGTGCTAAAGCAACTCGGTGTGAAAAAGGGCGATCGGGTTGCGATTTATATGGGCATGACACCGGAGCTTGCCATCGCGCTGCTGGCATGCGCGCGCATCGGGGCGGTGCACTCGGTCATCTTCGGCGGTTTTGCTGCGAACGCGCTCGTCGATCGCATCAACGACGCGAAGTGTGTCGCGGTGGTCACGCAGGACGGGTCATTCCGGCGTGGCGTAGAGGTAAAGCTGAAGAAGGTGGTCGATGCGGCGCTCGTGCAATGCGTCAGCGTGAAGAAGGTCGTCGTCTACCAGCGGACAGGCAGTGAAGTGGAGATGAAGGCGGGGCGGGATTTCTGGTGGCACGACCTGATGGAGAAGGCCGCACCGGAGTGTCCGGCAGAACATCTCGATGCAGAGCATCCGCTCTACATCCTCTATACCTCCGGGACGACTGGAAAGCCAAAGGGGCTGGTCCACACGACTGGCGGCTACAGTGTGGGCACTTACTACACCAGCAAACTGGTCTTCGATCTCAAAGAAGACGATGTCTACTGGTGCTCCGCGGATATCGGCTGGGTCACCGGGCATTCGTATGTGATCTACGGCATCCTGCAAAACGGTGTCACGACGCTGATGTATGAAGGCGCGCCCACCTGCCCCGCGCCGGACCGCTTCTGGAAGATCATCGACGACCACAAGGTGACCGTCTTCTATACGGCGCCCACGGCGATCCGCGCGTTCATCGGGCTCGGCAACGAGCATGTGGAGAAGCACTCGCTCGCGTCGTTGCGCCTGCTGGGTTCGGTGGGAGAGCCCATCAATCCCGAGGCGTGGATGTGGTACCACGACAAGATCGGGCACGGGCGCTGCCCCATTGTGGACACCTGGTGGCAGACGGAGACCGGCGGCATCATGATCGCGCCGCTGCCCGGGGCGGTGCCCACCAAGCCCGGCTCGGCGACCTTGCCGATGCCGGGAATTGTGCCTGAGATTGTGACGAAGGATGGAAAGCCGGTGCCCAAGGAACAAGGCGGCCTATTGGTGATCCGCCGGCCCTGGCCATCCATGGCGCGGACCATCTACGGAGACCCGGAGCGCTTCGAGAAGACCTACTGGTCGGATTTTCCGGGCACCTATCTGACCGGCGATGGCGCGCGCCAGGATGAGGACGGCTACTTCTGGCTGCTGGGTCGGGTGGACGACGTGATCAACGTGAGCGGCCATCGACTGGGCACCATGGAGGTGGAGAGCGCGCTGGTGGCACATCCGAAGGTGGCGGAGGCCGCGGTCGTCGGGCGTCCGCACGATCTGAAAGGGCAGGCGATCTCCGCCTTTGTCACGCTCGAAGGCAGCCACAAGCCATCGAAAGATCTCAAGGACGAACTTCGCGCCTGGGTCGCAAAGGAGATTGGCGCATTGGCACGTCCGGACGATATTCGCTTTACCGATGCGCTGCCCAAGACGCGCAGCGGGAAGATCATGCGGCGCCTGCTGCGCGAACTTGCGGCAGGCGCAGGGGAGATCCAAGGGGACACGACGACGCTGGAGGATCTGCAGGTCATCGCCCGGCTCAGGGAAAAAGATGACGACTGAGGGCCAGCCACAAAAATGGATCGTAGAGAGATATTGAAGTGGGCCGGGAGTGGTGTGGCATTTGCGGGCGTGCCCGTTCTTGCCGCGGCCGGCGCAACGCATCCTGCCGCGTCATCTGAGGCGTTCTTCGATATCCGCCGCTATGGCGCCGCCGGCGATGGCAGGACGCTCGACACGAAAGCCATCCAGAGTGCCATCGACGCAGCCGAACGAGTGGGTGGCGGGACGGTTCTGTTTCCCGCAGGCACCTACGCGAGCTACTCGATTCATCTCAAGAGCAACGTGGCTCTCTACCTCGACCAGGGCGCGACGCTGTTGGCGGCTTCCGTGCCGCTCGAAGGCACGACCAGCGGCGGCTACGATGCAGCAGAGCCGCAGGGCGCGTGGGAGCCGTACCAGGATTATGGTCACAATCACTGGCACAATAGCCTGTTGTGGGGCGAGAACCTCCACGACGTCTCGATTCTGGGACCAGGCCGCATCTGGGGCAAGGGACTGAGCCGCGGCCATCAACATGACACCGACCGGCCACCGGATTCCAGCAAGCCCGGCGTTGGCAACAAGACAATCGCGCTGAAGCTCTGCCGCAACATCACGCTGCGCGACTTCCAGATCCTCGAAGCGGGATGGTTCGGCATTCTTGCCACCGGCGTCGATAACCTCACCATCGACAATCTGCGCATCGACACCAACCGCGATGGCATGGATATCGACTGCTGCCACAATGTGCGCGTCTCAAACTGCACTGTGAACTCGCCCTACGACGATGGCATCTGCCCCAAGAGCTCCTTTGCGCTCGGCTACGCCCGCTCCACCGAAAACGTCACCATCACGAATTGCTTCGTCACCGGCAACTACCAGATCGGCTCGGTGCTGGACGGCACCTGGAAGCCGATGCCACCCTCTTTCGCTGGGCATGCCACGGGACGTATCAAGTGCGGCACGGAATCGAATGGCGGCTTCCGCAACATCACGATCTCAAACTGCGTCTTCGAGAGCTGCCGCGGTTTCGCGCTGGAGACGGCCGACGGCGCGATTGTGGAAGACATCGTCTTCAGCAACATTGCGATGCGCAATATCACCCAGGCGCCGATCTTCCTGTTCCTGGGCTCGCGTATGCGTGGGCCGAACGATGCTGCAATCGGCACGCTGCGCCGCGTTCTGCTCAGCAACATTGTGAGCTCGCATGCAGGGCAGTTGCCGAGCCTGATGGTCGGCATCGTCGATCATCCGATCGAGGACGTGAAGATCAACGATGTCTACCTGCACCAACAAGGTGGCGCCGGCCCTGCCATGGCAGCACTCCAGCCGCCGGTCAAGGAAGATGCTTATCCCGATCCGGGGATCTACGGCGATCTCCCCGCGACCGGATTTTATCTGCGCCACGTGCGCAATCTGGAAGTGAGCAACGTCGAAGTCGCGACTGAAGCCGCAGACGCGCGCTCCGCCTTCTGCCTGCAGGATGTGGAGGATCGCGGATTTCTTTCGCGTGCGCGTGCCGAGGGGTTCGACTGCATTCGATCTACGCGCCGCGCGCAACTTCCGCAGCTTCGGCAGTCTCTCGGCACCGGACACGCGTCTCGATACTGCGCAGAACCAGAAGATCTGAATGCAAGATCTGGGGAAGGGGTCACGTTACCCGACCCCCCTCCCCCCTCCCGTCACGGGAGGCTGGCTTGGAACTCCTTCTATAACAGTAGGTTGGACCCTTTCCCGAGGGCCAAAATCGTCCATCCAAAGGAGTTATCGCTAAATTCGTCCAGTCAAAAGACTTAACCGGCCCGAATCCTAGCTTGGCAAAGAATGGATACCGCAAATGGAAACGCCCGCGAATGATTGCGGGCGCTTTCTGTATCTCTATTTCCAGTGTAGCGAAATCACCAAGGTGAAATGGCACATTTCTGAAGAATGTTTCTGTCGCGGTTTCAAATTGAACCGCTGCAGTCCGGGGCCATTATGAAATTTGACGCTGACGAGAAGACGACTGAGGAGGACCTATTTGATTGGTCAATGAGCGCATTGGCGATTTGCCTTCAATTGACCGATCGATGGGACTCAGTGTCCGAGCGGCCCGTTGTTGCGGAGACGTCGGAGCACAAACCGTCAGGCTGAACCGGAGTGACATCAAGCGGGACTGAGTTTGTTCCGTGACGGCACGACAACCTTGGTTCCCAGCAGTATTCGAAACGCCAAACCATGGGTTATCAGAAGAAGAGGCACGTAGGCAGCCAAGATAAAATAACCGGCGCCTAACAAGCCTGGGTTAGCTGGCAGTGATATGCGGCTTCCCTGGTAAAAGGCGAAGAATAGGTCCGCCATTCCGAAGGTATTGAAGACCCACGTCACCACCATCCCATTCCGGGTTCGCAGGGTGGCCAGAGCGAGCAAAGCCAGAATTGCGCTTATGAGATCTCCGTAGGCTACTGGTTGAGCAAATGCGGCAGGCAGCTCTGAAGACACAACGCCCGGCACCACAAATGCTAATCCGAGGAACCTGAACGCATGCAGCAGTAAGATGGGCTTCAGATTTTCGGGGCTGGAGTGTTCTCTTAGCGCTGGCCAAATGTAGTGCCACGCCACTACACCCCAAACAGTCAAGCCGAACGTTACGCTGATTCCGAATAAAACTGGAGATGGCATGATCGATCCTTTCCGGCGGCGGCTTTCCTTGCGAATAACCGCCCTCCGATTCGCTATTTCCGTTGCACCGTGTCCTGAAACGGTGACGACGCCCGTCTTCCCGATCACCCCCGGTGACGGTGATCCTTGGCGTGATCTTGAATCGTCGCTTTTTAAGGGTTCTGGTTCCGCAGCGGCACTATCGCGAGGAGAGTCACTGCTGCGCATCTGGACCTATCAACATCCTGAGCGGCATGAAGGGTCCAACGGGAATGTACTGATGATCCATCAACTGTTCCTTGGCGAGCGGCAGCGTTTCCATAAGGGCTCGTGCCTCGTCCTCGGACTTCGCGTCGACCAGAAAGATGACGCCTTTGCCATCGCCGCGCGAATACCATTCGCGGATTTTCCCGTCGAGGTAGAGCTTCACAGTGGCCCGAATCTCTGCCGGCATCACGGCTATGACTTGTTGAAAGGTCACGCCCTGCCTGGGAGTCTGAATGACGAGTACTTCGGTTGTTGGAGGTATAGCAACGCTGGGTATGCCTGAGGCCGGCCCAGGCTGTGATTGCGCTACGGACGCTACCGGTAGCATTGCCATGAGAAACGGGATCATCAATTTCATCGGATTCTCCTCTCGATTCGGTTCTGATTCGTTTCCACCTAAAGAGTACGAGCGTACTCTTTTTAGACAAAAAAATTACTCTTCAGCGAAGCACTTTATGAAAAAGGTCCTCGCTTCCATCAACATCTGCTCACGCTTTTGGGGGGACAAGGTCATCCGTGCCGCAGTCAGCACCCCAGCCATGCTGGGAAACAACAGCTGATACTTCGCCACCTTTTCTTCTCGCGTCTGACCAGGAACAAATGGCAGGAGCCGCTCACGATACGTTTCTCGCGATGCCTCAATCCGTTTTCGCACGGGCAAGGGCTTTCGTGCGAGCTCTGGCCCGAGGGCTGAGACCACACAACCCATTCCTGGCGAATTTGCGTGGCGCGGGCTTAGATAGTATTCGATCATGGCCCGCAGAGCCTGACCTTCGGGCGCGGACTTTGCAATTTCCAGCATGCCTCTTCCCATCTCGTCGAATGCTCGTGCCACCGCTTCGACGAACAAGTCGTCCTTGCTCTTGAAATGCCGGTAGAAGCCCCCTTTCGTCAGGCCTACCTTCTTCATCACCGTCCCGATGCCGCTGGTGTCACCGCCGTGCTCGCGGAAAGAGCGAGCAGCTACGGAAAGAATGTTCTCGTGGTTCTGCGCTTTGTGTTCCAGGGAGTACCGCACGATTAAAGAGTACGCACGTACTCTAATGCCTGTCAAGGCCAAAATTGAATCTTGCGAACGCCGGCCGCGACAGGTGCAAAATACCGTTGAACAGTGCGAGGCTTCGGTGAGTGCATTGGCGATTTGTCGTCCAATGACTAAGGAAAGCGGCTCGCAAATTTCCCAATAGCAGCCGTTGTCAGTTCAGCCCGACGCGCCGGACTAAATCCTGAAAACGGGGGTCGCCGCGCAGGGAATCATACGGCGGGAATACCTTGATGTAGATCAGAACATTGGATTGTTCCTGGTAGGCCCGCTCAAGCCACGCAAATGCTTCATCGTTCGCACCAAGTCCCAAATAAGCACTCACAAAGGCACCGGCAGGAATGTAGCCAGTCTGCTGACGCTTTTTCAATTCTCCAAGGAGCCGAAGCGCATCCGCGCGTCGTCCGGTGCGGGCATACGCCCAGATCAGGTTACCGAGAATCGCTGGGCTGCTATCGGTAGCAGCAGCCGCCTGCTCCCACACGCGGATCGCTTCTTCGGGTTGATGGTTGTAGATGAGCGCCCACCCGAGAGGCAAAAGGGGAATTACATCGTCCGGCCTTGCCGCCAAAGCGTTTCGAAACTCGCGTATAGCCTCGTCATAGCGACGCGCGTTGAACAGAGTCCACCCGATGGTATGGCCGGAAGTTCCGAGAGGGTCAAGATCGCGGGCACGGCGGGCCCACGCCAGCGCCTCATCCGTACGTCCATGGCATAACAGCCAGTCAGAGAATCTGTCGTGCGCAGTAGCGTCGTTCGGATTCAAATCGAGGGCGCGCCTGTATTCAGCCTCGGCTTCGGCCCACTTCCACTCTCTCATATATATGTTGGCAAGCAGCACATGGGCGTCGGCGAGATCAGGATCTAGCTCCAGCGCCTTTTGAGCCGCGCTGATCACCCTCGGACGCGTTTCACTTGCGGGAGCGCCAACAAATACCGTGCCGAGTTTTCCGTATGCGTCTGCCAGGCCGACGTAAGCCGGCGCAAATGTCGGGTCTTTCCTGATCGCTTCGTCAAAGTAGGCGATACGCTTCTCGACCTCAGCTCTGCTGTTGCCTTTGGCAACCAGGCCTTGGAGATAGCTCTCGTAAACTTCCGGCGACACAGGACGTGCGGCACTCAGTCTGGCGCGCTCTTCGCCTGTGACGGTAACCTCCACTCTTTGGGCGATGGCTTGTGCCACTTCGCTCTCCAGGGTGAGGGCGTCGCCGAGTTCTCGGTCGTAGGTCTCGGACCAGAAGTGCTCGTCGGTCGATGCGCGAATTAACTGCGCGTGAATGCGAATGCGGTTGCCCTCTCGTATGACGGATCCTTCAACGAGAGCATCCACTCCGAGCTTCTTAGCAATCGCCGGCGCCAGGAGCCGGGTGTCCTTGAATTGCATCACCGATGTACGTGAGATAACACGCAGGCCACGGATCATCGATAGACGTCCGATCATTTCCTCGGTCATGCCGTCAGCAAGATATTCCTGCGCCCGATCGCCAGAGAGGTTTTCCAGAGGCAGTACCGCGAGGGAAGTGATTTTGGGAGCTTTCGCATCAGCCGGGCGGCTGCGGGTGAGGATGTACGTTGTAATTGCGGCCAGTATGAGCAAAGACGCTGCTCCAACAAGAAGCCACTTGCGGGCATGCCAATTCCTCTGTCCATGGACGATTTCGGCAACACTCACTTTCCCTGCCGTTTGATCCTGCCGCTCGTCCGCTGCTGAAATGGGTGGCGCTACTGCCGGGAGGATGGCCTCCGCTGGACGTACGGCGGGGTCCAGAAAGCGGTAGCCTCGTTTAGGAATCGTCCCGATGTACCGGGGACTTTCGGCGTCATCGTCCAGGGCTTCTCGCAGCTTACGAACGGCGACGCGCAGGCTGCCGTCAAAGTCGACGAAGGTGTCTTCCGGCCATATGCGGCTGCGCAGGTCCTCGCGGGTGACCATTTCTCCTGCATGTTCCAGAAGCACGACGAGAAGCCGGAACGGCTGCTCCTGCAACTTCACGCGCCGTCCATTTTTGAAGAGTTCGCCCGAGGCGGCGTTTACCTCAAACTGACCGAATTGATAGACGGCACCGGCAGGCGTTTGCACATCCAGCCCCCAACCCGTGGAAGGCGATCCGTGGCGAGTTATCCGCTAAAAGATGGTGGCTGCTTCCAAAAGATCGTTTCTTTACCCGAGGACCCTGTTTGCAGCCCGAGTCTACTCCTCCCGAGCGCAGTTCACAGCACCTGTATTTGCATGCATGACATGAGCTTAGCGGTTCACAGACGATTCATGGCCAGTTCCTTTGATCTTGGGAGCGAAGAGCGGTTTGATGCGACACGAAGGCAATCAAAGGCGCCTTCCAAAAGGAGAAACCACCATGAACCGCATTACTACCCTCGCATTCCTTACGGCGGCCTTGATCTCGATGGGCGGCGCCCGTGCACATGCCCAGGAACTCAGATTCAATGTTCCGTTCGACTTCATCGTTGAGAACGAGGTGATGCCTGCCGGGACCTACGGGGTCAGCCAGGTGACCCGGAACGTCATCCTGATTAGAACCCCGCATGGGCGCTTCCATACATTGGTCACAACCGTTGCCGATGACAAACAGTCGTATGGCGTGGGTAAGCTCGTCTTCGCGAAGTACGGCAACCAGTACTTCCTTCACGAAGCGCTTTGCAGTGACGTGTCCATGAACATGGAAATTCCCAAGTCCACGCTGGAGAAACAGGTTCGCATGCAGGAAGCACAGCTTCCCCACAGCGAAACTGTCGCGGCTCTCCGTTCTGGAGCGAAGTAATCAGGTCCATGGCGCCGCGGACGACCCGGAGAACCAAGGCCTCTATTGTGCGGTCACGTTGCCCGAAGACGAGGCCGCGCGAAACGAGGTCACATGCGAACGAGACACGGGTGCAAGAATGCCGCTCATCACTGACCAAGAGGCAGCGAGAATTGGGGGAAGCACAATGAAGAGGATGCATAGTGGCGCGGGGAAGAAGACTTTTGGCCTGTGCGTGTTGATGGCGACTCTAGTGTTCGGAACTGCCGCAGCAAAAGCCGATCCAGTCCTGGACTGGAACGCGATAGCGGTAGATACAGCGGTCGCGAATGGCCAGAATCCTTTCGCGCAGGCGCGATTTGCAGCGATTGTGCAGCTCGCTGTCTTTGAAGCCGTCAACGCCATCACTGGCGACTATCGACCGTATCTTGGGAGCATCGTCGCGCCCCACGGCGCCTCAGCGGACGCAGCGGCCATTGAGGCTGCCTATCGGGTGCTCAGCACCTACTTCCCCCTGAGCGCATCGACGGTGCTCGACCCTGCTCGCGCGAAGTCGCTGGCTTTGATACCGGACAGTAAGGCAAAGAGTGACGGCATCGCGACGGGCGAGGCAGCAGCCAATGCCCTGATTGCTCTTCGCGCCAACGACGGCTCGTCGCCGGCGCAGTTCAAGGTACCCGGCCCGCCGGTTCCAGGCGAATGGCAGGCCACACCGAGTTGTCCCATCGTGAATGGAATCGCGTCCGGAATCGCCTTTCAATGGCAGAACGTCACTCCGTTCGGTATCCGGAGCGCGAAGGAGTTTCTCCTCGGCCCCCCGCCGGCCCTTAGGAGCAACGAATACGCGAAGACGTACAACGAGGTGATGACAGTAGGTAGCCTCAACAGCACCGAGCGGCCACCAGATCGGTCAGATGTCGCGACCTACTACGCGGCCACCTCGCCAACCCAGGCATTCAATCAGGCCGTAAGGCAGGTGGCACAGGAGCAGAGGCGTTCGCTCTCGGAAAACGCCCGGGCTCTGGCCCTCGTCAACATGGCGATCAGCGACAGCGTGGTCGCTGCATTCTTCAACAAGTACCGCTACAACTTCTGGCGCCCCGAAACCGCGATCCATGCTGGTGCAACGGACGGCAACCCCAAAACCGCGCCCGATCCGGACTTCGTCCCATTCATCGTGACTCCATGTTTCCCGAGCTATCCCTCAAACCACGGCAGCGCAGCGAATGCGGCAGCCGCGATCATGAGACGTCTCTACGGCGAAGCTGGACATTCGATGACGCTGTCAAACCCTGCCGTGCCCACCATCGTCCTGCAATACACCTCGTTCAGGCAGATTACCAACGACATCAGCGACGCTCGTGTTTACGGTGGGATCCATTTTCGAACCGACCAGGACGCAGGAGCGCTGCTGGGGTGGGCTGTCGGCGAAGCAGTCTACAAGCACAAGCTGCGTCCGGTGCACGATGATGACTGGGATGATGACCGCGACCATGACTGAGTGATCAGGTCGACAAACGATTCGCGGTACGGCGATTGTGCGGTCACGTTGCTCGAAGACGATGCCGCACATGTTCTCTGTCCCGAAGTTGACCTACTGAGTCTGGACGACGCATCCGAACAAACCGATCGCATCCCGCCAGCGTCCCTGCAAAACGTCGGTCCCATACGTCGCTCCCATTACTTTCCTATATCAATCTGCCACATCTTCGACCGCTGATGGTGCTGAAGACGCTGGAGACCATGGGGCCGATGAAGCGTGCCCTGAGAGCATGCTGAAGGGCAGATGGATTCTGGCCCCTTCGTCTCGCTCGCGCTGCGAGCTCTCATTTCTCGGGCCGTACCTTATTGTCGTCCGCCGTAGGGTGCGGTGTCGGTGTGTATCTTGTTGTCGTCCCTGGATTGGAAGGCGACGAGAAGTTGACCCGCGCTGGTGTAGCCTGCTGCCGGCGAGCGGCTGAAGGTCTGTTCGTATTGTTGTGGCGGCTCAAATACTGCCGGCTCAAAGTTGGGCCACGCGTAGTCCACCGCCACCAAATGGTGTCCATCATCCACAGAACGCCCGAAGATGTAGAGATTCAGGTCGGCGGTGAAGCCAACAGGGGTGAACGAGACGAGCTGGGGCGTGCCGGCCATTCGGACCGCGGTGTCAGTTACGGACGTAAAGCTGTCGGGTTCCCCCTGGTTTTCAGTGAAGTCGAGCCACGTACGGAGAACCGGATTCTTCTCCGGACCGGTGGTATAGGCGAGTGCGAGGGCCTCGAAACGCGTGCCCGGCAGCACAATAACGTGAGAGACGATCCGCTGCGGGTGGGGATGTCGGAGAGCCAACTGACACTGGAAAAGGAACTCGGCTGACCAATGGGTGCGGCCTGCACATCGATGGCGTCCGGAGAGCCGGGAGCGGTGTCGACTACGGAGAGATACAGGTTGTTGTCATACCAGACCAGACCGGGCTTAAAGTGCGGCCGCAGCTTGCGTCCGCCGATCGACAAGGCGACGGGTTGAGGCGAAGTGAAGGTAACGCCATCGGTCGAAGTGATGTACTGGTAGGCATCGCCGGTATACACAAGGATGTACAGAAGCGTCGCAAAATTTGTGTCCAATATTTCGGTTGCAGCTATCGGGTGATTCGTGGCCACTCCGGTATCGACGGGAGAGGACCACGTAAGGCCGTCCGTGGAGAGGCTCACCGCAACGTTTCCTGTCCGGCTATCCCGATAGACCAACGCTGATTCTCCGGAGGGGATATTGGTGATGACTGGTGTTACATCAGTTCTGAGGTCGGTCTTACCACCCGCGGTAAAGCTCGGATAGACTTGCGCGCTGGCTGCGATGCTCACCATCGCACAGGCGGCGGTCAGCAAGACGCGCCGGCCGGTATTTCGTGCTGCAGCGACGAAGGCATGTGTTGATGGATTCTTACGCATCGGGGGACCCTCTTTCGGTGTGGCGGTTGGTGGGTACTGCTTACGCGGGACCAGGGTGGCAGCTCGGCGGTGTCTTGTCATTGTTATGCGAGCGCCGACCACTTGACTGTTCATTCCAGCATTCGAGCAGGAAGAGAAGCGCGAGCCGGGCCGATCGATACGTGACGTCTTTCGGCACGTCCGCACGCTCGCCGCAAGCTATACACCGGAACTATGCAAAGAGGTTGGCGACCGGTGTTGTGATACGCCATTTTCACAAATATCATGGTCGCCAGCAGCTGCAGGAGCAACGTCAACTGTCGTTTCGACTGTTACATTTTTGTAAAAAATGATCCAGTGGAGAAAGGTTGCATGCTTAACGCGGCCGGGGACGATTTCGTGTGCATTTCTGAAGAATGTTCTGTCGCGGTTTCAAATTGAACCGCTGCAATTCGGGACCGTTATGAAATTTGACGCTGACGAGAAGGCGACTTATGGGGACCTGTTCGATTGGTCAATGAGTGTATTGGCGATTATGCGCCAATGCAAAGCGGGCAACAGCTCTTGCGATTTCATTTCCTCTTGACGATCAAGTGGTGTACGTATAACCTCTTGACTATCAAGAGGAGCGACCGATGGGCCAGAGAGATGTCGTACAAGGCACTCTAGAAATGCTGATTCTGAAGACGCTCGCGTTGGAGCCCATGCATGGATACGGCGTGGCGACCCGCATCGAGCAGGTGAGCCGGGGCGTGTTTCGCGTCAATCCAGGATCGCTGCTGCCTGCGCTGGCCCGCATGGAACGCGCCGGACATGTGAAGAGCGAGTGGCGCGCGAGCGAGAACAACCGGCGGGCCAAATACTATGCGCTTACGGCGCGCGGGCGTAAGGCGCTCTCCGAAGAAGCCGCGTCCTGGAGCCGCCAGGTGTCTGCCATTGCCCGCATTATGGAAGCCTGAGAAGACCCACCAAGGGGGATTTGAGATGGGCCTGCGTTCCAATGTGGTTCAGGGGTTGCGATCGCTCTTTCGAAAACGCGCGATCGAAAGAGAAATGGATGAAGAGCTGAGCGCATTCGTGGAAGCATCCACGACGGACAAGCTGCGCCGGGGGATGACGCCTGACGAAGCGGTTCGTGCTGCGCGCGTGGAGATGGGCAGCGCAAATGCGGTCAAGCATCATATTCGCTCCGCGGCATGGGAAACGAGGATCGAAATACTCTGGCACGATCTCTGGTATGGGGTCCGCACCCTGGCGCGAAGTCCGGGCTTTGCTTCGATTGCGGTTCTGACCCTTGCGCTGGGCATTGGTGCGAATGCGGCGATTTTTCAGTTGCTCGATGCCGTTCGTCTGCGAAGCCTGCCGGTGAGGAATCCACGCGAACTTACAGTAGTCCACCTTGCCGACTTGCCAGGCTGGAGGGGCAACCACGAAACCGACTATCCGGCCCTGAACAATCCTCTTTGGGAATACATTCGCGACCATCAGCATGTCTTTTCGCAAATCATGGCGTGGAGTCCTACCGGCCTGGGAATTACGGAAGGCGATCACGAACGGGTGGTTCGAGGCTTGTGGGTGAGTGGAGACTTCTTCAATGCCCTTGGGGTGCGGCCGGCGCTGGGGAGAGTTTTTACTTCCTCCGACGACCGGCCGGGCTGCGGCGCCGCGGGCGTGGTCGTGAGTTATGCATTCTGGCAGAGCCAGTTAGAGGGCAACCCTGAAATAGTAGGCCACACGCTTATCATCGGGCGGCATGTGGTTCCGATCCTCGGAGTGACATCTCTCGGTTTTACGGGACCAGAAATCGGTAGCTCTTTTGATGTTGCGGTTCCGATCTGCTCGCAGTCCGCGTATTGGACTGAAGGCAATTTGCTTGATTCAAGCACGGACTGGTGGCTGACCGTGATGGGGCGCCTGAAACCGGGCGATTCCTTAACCGCGGCAAATGCCGGTCTTGAGGCCTTTTCAGCAGCCGCTTTTGAAGCAAGCCTTCGGAAGGACTATCCGACTGAGAACATCCGGGACTATCTCCACTTCAAACTGGTGGCAGATTCAGCGTCGGGAGGGGTCTCGTGGCTGCGTGATAAGTATGAGTCTCCGCTCTGGATGCTGCTGGGTCTTGCAGGCTTTGTGCTGTTGATCGCCTGCGCAAACCTTGCCAATCTGATGCTCGCGCGTGGCAGCGCCCGGGTGCGGGAGTTTGCGGTACGCCTGTCCCTCGGGGCAACACAAGGGCGCCTGGTTTGGCAGCTCCTCTGGGAGAGCTTCCTGCTCGTTCTACTCGGCACGGTATCGGGTCTGATGGTTGCGAGAATCCTCGGCAAGTCCCTTGTAGCCTTGCTAAGCACGCAGGGCGACTCGCTGTTTTTGGATATGCATGCAGACTGGCGCGTGGTGGGATTTGCGGCAATGCTGGCCACGATGACGGTATTGCTTTTTGGATTGTTCCCTGCCTTTCGGGTCACAAGGCTGGCGCCGAGCGAGGCGATGAAAAGCAACTCACCCAGAACAGGCGCCAGGGAGAGTAATCGACTTCGCCGGGGATTGGTGATCACTCAGGTTGCCCTCTCGCTAGTTCTCGTGGCTGGCGCAGTGCTTTTTGCGCGAACGCTGACGAACCTGCTCACCGTGGATGCGGGTTTTCGCCAAGACAACATCCTGATTGCTCAGCTTGACCTGTCCCGCCTCCCTGTTGGACGCCGCCTCGCGGTGAGCAAGGAGATCGTCGACCGCTTGCGCAATCTTTCCGGTGTTGAAGCTGCAGCAGAGGTTGGCTTCGTTCCTTTGGCTGGCTCGAGCCAAGATAACCGGGTTTGGGCCGTTGGTGAGAATCGCCAGTCTGGATTCGACCCCAATTTCAACTCGATCGGCAGCGGCTACTTCAAAACGCTCGCTACACCGCTCTTAGCCGGGCGGGACTTTGACGAGCAGGACACCCCGAACTCTCCTAAGGTCGCGATCGTCAACCAGGAGTTCGCGAAGCGATTTGGAAGGGGGCCTAACCCGGTGGGACTGCGAATTCGCCGGGAAGCCACGCCACACGAACCTGAAACGACATTCGAGATCGTGGGCGTAGTGAAGAACGCCAAATACAAGGATCTCCGCGAGAAGTGGCGGCCGATCATCTACCTCCCCATCTCTCAGAGCCAGACTCCCGATTCTTTCCCACAAGTGATGATTCATTCCGCGTTGCCGTTGGCAGACTTGACTTTAAGTCTCAGGCGCGCCGTTGACGGAATAAACCCTGGCATCAACGTGGATTTTCAAGTCTTCAAGACGCAAATCAAGGAATCGCTTCTCCCCGAAAGGCTGATGGCGGCGCTCTCGGGCTTCTTTGGGCTTCTAGCGGCGCTACTGACTGCGGTCGGCCTTTATGGTGTGATTTCGTTCCTTGTCACGCGCCGCACTCATGAAATTGGAATACGCATGGCCCTTGGCGCACGCAAGAGACACGTGCTTGCATCCATCCTTCGCGAGACGTTGATGCTCATCGCGCTAGGTGTCGGGGCTGGCCTGCCGATTACGTTCTGCGTCGCACGCCTTATCCGAAGCATGCTCTTCGGAATAAAACCCAGTGATCCAGGAGCTCTTGCTTTTGCCGTGCTAGCCCTGTGTGCGGTCAGCGTGGCCGCGGCATATATCCCTGCGCGGCGAGCAGCCTCGGTCGATCCTATGGTTGCTCTGCGCGATGAGTGACTCCCATTCCTGTTCGGCTCAACCTCATCGGGATGCAGCGTCGGTTTCTCGATTGGCGCTAACAGGACAACCCACTCATTGAAGACTGCGGAGGCGGACTAGTCCCCATTAACTCGCTTCTCGTCACCTGGTCGCGGGTGGTTGGCGATTCGGAAGTTGAACCAGTGAGAACGGGACCCGATGAGATTTTCGTAACAGTCTCGGCCCGCGCCTCGCAGAGCGGAACCTAGTTCATTGTGCGTGGCATGGTGAAGGTGAAGACGCTGCCCTGGCCGGGCGTCGAGTGGACGTTGATGCGGCCGCCGTGCTGCTCCACGATGGCGCGGCAGATGGCGAGCCCCAGACCGGTGCCGCCCATCGCGCGCGAGTCGGATGCGTCGACCTGCTGGAAGCGCTCGAAGATGATTTCAAGCTTCTCCGGCGGGATGCCGCGTCCGTGGTCTTCCACTTCGAAGGTGACCTCGTTGTCGCCGGTCGCGGTCGCGGTCAGCCGAACCTCACCGCCGGGATGCGAGAACTTCACCGCATTGCTGATCAGGTTGGTGAGCGTCTGAAGTGTGCGATCCACGTCCACCATCACCTCGACTGGCTGCGCATCGATGCGGAAGGTGATGTTGTTGTGCGCGGCGCCGGTGTGCTGCAGGTCCGCGGCACGGCGCAGCAGGTCCACCGCATTCGCCTTCTCGCGATGCAGCGGCAGCCGGCCGGAGCCGATGCGCTCGAAGTCCAGGATGTCGTTCACCAGGCGGACAAGGCGGTCGCAGTTGCCGATAGCGACATCGAGCATCTGTGCCAGCTTCTCCGGCCGCTTCTCCAGCACTCCACCGGCGATCAGGCCGAGCGCGGCGCGCAACGATGTGAGTGGCGTGCGCAGCTCATGGCTCACTGTGGAGATGAATTCGTCCTTCATGCGGTCGAGCCGCCGGCGCTCCGACACATCGGCGAACGCCACCACGGTTCCGGTGACGATCCCATCATGGACCAGTTGCCGCGCGACGTACTCTACCGGGAACGATGTTCCGTCCTTGCGCCAGAAGACTTCGTTGTCCACGCGTACTGGCTCTTCCGAGTGCAGCGCCGCCTGGATGGGGCAGTCCTCGTATGGATACGGCGTGCCATCGGCCTTTGTGTGGTGCACGAGCTGGTGTGTGTTCTTGCCGAGAATCTCATGCACCGTATAGCCGAACATGCTCGCGCCGGCCTCGTTGCAGAAGGTGAGGTTGCCGAGTGTATCGAGTCCCCAGATGCCGTCGCCGACCGAGGCGAGAATCGATTCGCGCTGCCGCATCAGTGTGTGCAGCTTCTCCTCGGCGTCGGTCTGCTCGGTGATGTCGATGCCGTGGCTCAGCACGATCGGGTCGGTACCCGGGAGTTGCAGCAGCTTGTTGCGATACGCAACCACCGCTGATTGGCCGCTGGGCCGCTTGAAATAGAACAGCCCCTGGTGCTCGTGCTGCTCGTTGAGCGCACTGACGTACTGCTCGTAGTCGCGCTTGTGATCGTCCGCGATGTAGTCGAACAGTGGTGTGCCGATGATCTCTTCCGGCGTGTGGCCAAGGATGGCCGCGGCGTGCGAGTTGATCGACTGGATGTTGCCGTCGAGATCGTGGGTGCAGATGATGCCGAGCGAGCCTTCAACCAACTGGCGATAGCGCGCCTCGCTGGTGCGCAGGCGGTCGAGCTCCTGGCGCTGCTCGGTGACATCGATGCCGGTGGTGATAACGAAGTTGATGTCGCCCTGCGGATCGTTGAGCGAACTGGCGGTCCAGGCGATGCGGCGCAGGCCGCCATCGCGCGTGCGCCAGTGCATCTCATAGCTGCCGTCGAGCTTGCCGGCGCGCGCCTGCTCGAACATGCGCATCGCGTGATCGCGCTCTTCGGCAGGAAATAGCTCTTCGGGAAACGAACGGCCAACAAGCTCGGCGAAGCTGAAGCCGCTCACCGTCTCGCAGGCGCGATTGAAGCGCACGATGCGGCCAGCGGTATCCAGCACCAGCACCAGCGCATGGATCGAGTCGAGCACGGAGGTGACGAAGTTGCGCTCGACGGTGAGCGCACGCTCGATGCGCTGCCGGGAGCGTACAACGCGATCCTGCTGATTGGTCTTGTTGTAGAGCTCAAGACGCGTGATGATCTGGCGCGCCAGAACTTCCAGCGTGCGGCCATGCTCGCGGGTGAACATGTTCGGCTCGGGCGAGCACACGGCGAGCGTGCCCAGCACCGCGCCGTTTGGCGCGAAGATTGGCGCTGCAGCATAGGAGCGGCAATAGGTCGTCGCAGCGAGCGGCACACCTGATGGCGCAAAGCGATAGTCCTGCGCTGCATCGTCGATGACCATCGCGTTCGGCTCGAGGATGGTGTACTGGCAGGCCGAAGTAGCGCGCGGCTGCTGACGGCTCAGAAAGCCGATGCGCGATTTGAACCAGACGCGGCTTGCGTCGATGAAGGAAATGAAGGCGTAGGGTGCGCGGCAGAAGCTGGCTGCAAGGCGAGTGATCTCATCCAGTGCCGGATCCGGCAACGTATCGAGAATTTCGTACTGAGCGAGAGACTTGAGCCTCTCGGCTTCATCTCTTTGCATCATGTTCGGACTGACAATCTGCATGAATGAGGAGGAAGAATCGCCTGCAAGCATTGTTTCAAAGCACCGCGGGTGAGCCACTGCCACAATTGGTGCAGAGTGGCAACAAATCTGGCGAAATCCGTTACTTGCGTGATTCTCCTTTCGGGTAGGGTGGGCTACGTAGAACGTGATCGCACAACGATGCTTAAACGCGCTTTCCGCGAAGAAAACGACGCCGCTCCAGCCGGATGTGAGCTGCGGGGGATCCGCCAGGGATGGGCCCATCCTAGCGAACGAGTGCCGGTGGATTTCGTGGAATCTTCGTTGCGCTTCCGCCACGCCCACGCGAACGATGATTGCTGCGTGGACCCCTCTTGCTCACCCCACGGTCGAAAATGCTTCACCGGCGGTCCCGGGATAGCCCGACAATCGCCGTCGATTGATATACTTGAGCGAGCGCCGACGCGCCGGTCCGCGGTTTTTGCCGGGTCGTTTTCTTGCGAGCGGCGTCCAAATACGTGGTTCCCACGATGAGCGAACATCTCCGTTCCATTCAGTCTCCTGCGGACATCAAGAGCATGTCGATCGCAGAGCTTACCGAGCTTGCGCAGGAGATTCGTGAGCTGCTGATCAGCAGCCTGTCCAAAACCGGCGGCCACCTGGGACCAAACCTGGGCGTTGTCGAGTTGACGCTGGCGATGCATTACGTCTTCGACACGCCGGCGGACAAGTTTCTCTTCGACGTCAGCCACCAGACCTACGTGCACAAGCTGCTGACCGGGCGCGCCGAGCGCTTCCACACTATCCGGCAGCCGGGCGGCCTGAACGGCTTTATGCTGCGCACCGAGTCTGAGCATGACGCCTACGGAGCGGGCCACGCGGGCACGGCGCTCTCCGCCGCGCTGGGTATGGCGGTCGCGCGCGACCTCGCCGGCACTCGCGAGAACGTTGTCGCTGTGGCCGGGGATGCCGCTTTCACCAACGGCATTTCGTTTGAGGCGCTGAACAACATCGGCCAGCAGACCAAGCGCATGATTGTTGTCCTCAACGACAACGAGTGGTCTATCGACCGTAATGTCGGCGCTATTGCCAGCTATCTTCACAAGGTGGTGACCAACGAGCACTACAACCACCTGCACGCGCGCGCCGGCCGTCTGATCGAGCGCTTCGGTGGCAAAACTGCGACGAAAGTTGTACGCAAGGCCGAGGAGGCAGCGAAGGGGCTGCTGTGGCCCTCCATGCTCTTCGAGGAATTCGGACTTAATTACTACGGTCCGCTCGACGGTCACAACATCGAACTGCTGATCGGCACATTCAAGTTCCTGAAGCGCCAGGAAATGCCGGTGCTGCTGCACATCCTGACGCAGAAGGGCCGCGGTTTCCAGCCGGCGCTGGAGAAGGTAAAGAAATTTCACGGACTCGGGCCGTACGATCCGAAGACCGGCGACACCAAGCCGGTCGGGCAGCGCACCTATTCCGAGGTCTTCGCCGAGACGCTGGTGACGCTCGCCAACAATAACGAGAAGGTCGTCGCCATCACGGCTGCCATGCCCAACGGCACTGCGCTCGATCTCTATAGGCCGCATCACCCCACGCGCTACTTCGATGTCGGCATCGCCGAAGAGCACGCGGTCATCTTTGCCGCTGGCATGGCCACCAAGGGCTACCGGCCGTTCTGCGCCATCTATTCCACATTCCTGCAGCGCGCCTTTGATCCCATCGTGCACGACGTCTGCCTGCAGAATCTGCCGGTGATCTTCTGCATGGATCGCGGCGGGCTCTCCGGCGATGACGGCGCGACGCACCACGGACTCTTCGACATCAGCTATCTGCGCGGCATCCCCAACGTTATCCACATGGTGCCGAAGGACGAGGATGAGCTGGCAGACATGATGCAGACCGCGCTTGAGCACAAGGGCCCCAGCGCCATCCGCTACCCGCGCGGTACCGGACCCGGCGTCACGGTGAAGGCGCAGCCAGTGGCGTTGCCCATCGGCAAAGCGGAGGTCATCCGCGATGGAGACGAGATCGCTGTCCTTGGACTTGGCGCGCTGCTGCCGATGGCGACCGAGCTTGCTGACGCGCTGGAAGCCGAGGGTCGCTCGGCCGCGATCATCAATCCACGCTTCGTCAAGCCGCTCGATCGCGAGATGCTCGCTCGTTATGCGCGCAAGGTACAGGCCTTCGTCACCTTCGAAGATCACGTGCTGATGGGCGGCTTCGGCTCAGCCGTGCTGGAGGCGCTGAACGAGATGGGCCTGCATACGCCGGTAGTGCGCATCGGCTGGCCGGATCGCTTCATCGAGCATGGCAAGGTGGAGGCGTTGCGGGCGAAACACGGCATCAGCGTGGAGGCGGCGCTCGAAAAACTTGAGCCGCTGCTCAAGCCGATAACGAAGCGCCGTCTGGTTGCGCGCTGAGTTTTTCAGCCAGAACCAAGCGGCGCGTAGGGTGAGCTTGCATGCCGGATCTTCTATCAACTGCGGTGGCTGAGGCTTCGGAGTATCCGGAGCGCAGTGAATCGCCGCAACCGATGGCTGCGCTGACTGGCACGGTCTTCGTCCTGATCCAGTTCGATGTGTGCGAAGAGATCAAGCTGGTCCGCCTCGGCGAGATCATCGGCGCGCACTCTGGGGCGCGCACCATCTCTCAGCCCAGCATGAAGCATCCCGCGCCGGGCTACATTCGCTATCAACGGCCGCCGGTGGTGGAGCAGATTGAGCCGCTGGTACTGGAGAGCGGCGAGCGGCTGCATGGCGAGATCAAGTACTACGACTATGGCGTGCTCAGCGTCGTCTTCCAGCTTCCCTTTGCCGGCGACTGGGAGACGCTTGTACGTCTGGCCAGCCGCTGGGTCTGGGATGTCGACTTCTCCGCTCATGCAGCGCGCATTGTGAAGCAGCGGCTGGAGCGCGCCGCGCCGGCGCTGGTGAAACCGTATAAAGAGTGGCTGAGCGAAGACTATTTTGTCTTCCATGTGCGCGAGATTGCCGGACTGCCGACGTCGATCGAGCTGCTGGAGCGCCACGGCCCACTGGTAGCGCAGATTGTTCGCGGCGAGGGCACGCGTCTCGCGGAGAGCGAATCGAACGAGGTGCTGCAGTCCCGTATTTCCTTTTATCCGAATGACCTCGCAGTCATCGGATGGAATGCGGCATTTCTCTACGACACGCCTGCCGGCGCGGAGATGGCGATCCAACTGCTGGAGTATGCAAACTCGCAGTTGCTGGAGTTCCGCCACTACGACGAATTGCTGACGCGCGAGCTGGAGGGTGTGTACACATCGCTCGAACAGGGCACCGGTCCGTTGCGGCGCTGGCGCATGGCGCGCTCGGCGAACGCGCTCTACAGCTTACTGCTGGAGGTGATGGAGCTCACCGAGCACGCCGACAATGCCATCAAGTTCCTCAGCGATATGTTCGCCGCAAGACTGTACCGGCTCGCCGCCGCCAAGGTGGGCGTGCCGGATTACAAGAATCTAGTGACCCAGAAGCTGGACACGGCCGGCGATCTTTACCGCTTCATGGTGGACCAGTTCAACCAGAGCCGCGCCTTTCTGCTGGAGTCGGCCGTGGTCATCATCCTGATCATCGAGCTCATCTTTCTGTTTCGCGGCAAGTTCGTCTGACCTGGGCGGTTCAGCCCAAGGGAATCAGCATGGATCGGCGTCCGCGGCTCTCCGCCGCAGCGCATCGCGGCGGATGCCGAACATGATGAGCATGGCGATGAGCGAGGGCACGGCGAGCGACATCAGTCCGCGGTGGTAGCTACCGGTGAGGTCAGCGGCCACCCCCATCCAATACGGTCCCAGAAAGCCGCCGAGGATAGCGATCATGTTGACCGCAGCGATCCCGGCCGCTGCCGATTTGCCGCAGAGGAACTCCGTCGGAATGCACCAGACGGCAGCGTTCACGGCGCACGTTCCGATTCCGACCAGTGCGAAACCCGTCAGCACGATCGCCGGGCGATTCGACAACCCTGCCATCAGGAAGCCCGCCGCCGTGAGCCCGCAAGGCAGCCCAACATGAAGGTAGCGCTCACGTGTTCGGTCCGAATGGGCTCCATTCAACAGCATAGCCATCGCGTTGATGATCCCCAGGAACGCGACGACAATTCCGACGCGAGTCACGCTCAGTCCGGTTACGCTCTGGATCATGGCCGGCGCACTGAAGGTGTAGCCATAGAACCCCAGATAGAGACAGAGCAGGAACAAGCCGAGCACCCAGACCCGACCCTGGCGTAGCGCATGCAGCACTTCGCTACCGCCGTGTACCGCGCCCGTGGCAGCATCGTCTCTGCGCAGCGCCTCGCGCAGCCATTCCACCTCCCCCGCGTTGAGCCAGCCAGCCTTCTCCGGGCTGTCCGGCAGGCAGCGCAGGTACACCAGGCCGAGCACAAGCGCTGGGAGACCTTCTATGAAAAACAGCCATTGCCAGCCGGCCAGCCCGCCGCGACCGCCCAGATGCAGTAGCATTCCAGCCAGTCCACCCATCACCACGGAGCTGAGCGGCAGTGAGATGTAGAAGCGGCTCACCGCTCGAGAGCGATACGCCAGCGGAAACCAGCGCGAGAGATAGTAGATGATGCCGGGGAAGAATCCCGCTTCCGCCATGCCGAGAAGGAATCGCATCGCATAGAACTGGTGCGGCGTCTTGACGAACAGCATGCCGATCGAGAGCAGGCCCCAGGTGAACATGATGCGGGCCAGCCAGCGACGCGCGCCGAAGCGGACCAACAGCAGGTTCGACGGCACTTCGCACGCGGCATAGCTAAGAAAGAAGAGTCCCGCGCCAAAGCCGTATACGGATGCGCTGAAGTGCAGGTCACGATTCATCTGCAGCGCGGCAAAGCTGATATTGACGCGGTCCATGTAGGCGATGCCGTAGCCGATCGCAATCAGCGGCAGCAGCCGAAGGCTGGCCTTGTGCAACGCGGAGCGGCCAATCGCCTCTTCATCCTGGAGGGGAACGAGCGGTGGTCGAAGAATCGCCAAGCGCACTCCTTCTATGGCGAACGATCCACAATCACGAGCGAGCCATGTCGTTTTGGGGCCGAGGAGGAGGCTTTCGGGGAGTACGCGGAGGATAGCACTCCGTCAGGCGAAGCGTGATTTTCAGGATCGCGTCGGGGTTTCTTTGCGCAGCAGGCGTAGAAGCTGCCGCTGGCGAGAGTGGAAGAGCTGCCGAATCTGCAGCCGGCCGCCGAACGCATCCATCACGGAGCTGGCCCAGGCTATTGGCCATGCGTAGTCCACTACATCGGTCACGCGCGTGCCCTGCACATCGCCATGCGCCTCCGCGCCCACCAGGTGGCAGTGCCGCCAGTAGCCGAACGGTCCGGTCACCTGCAGATCGCAGAAATGATGGTCGGTCAGGTAGTCGTCGATGAGCGCCAGCCAGCGCAGCCGCACCGGAAACAGCGGGATCGGCCGGAAGCTCAAGAGAATGCGCGAGCCGCGGCCCGCCGCATGCGGGATGGTGCCACCGTCCGGCGTCTGCAATTCCAGGCTGTCGATGCGTGCATCCTGCCACGCCGGCATCAGCCGCGGCAGGTTCAGCGGATCGGCGAAAAGGGCGAACACGCGATCCACCGGGAAGGGAACCCACTGGTCGGTCGTGAACGAGAGCCGCTGTTTGCGCTGCTGCTCGACGTTCGCTCCACGGCCGGTCATCGCAGGAGCGCTGGGCATGGAGAAAGTGTAGACGCGGCATCACTGCTATGCCCAAGCAGCCTCCGGCAGTGAGGGGCGGAAGAAAAGCAGACAAAAGAAAATGAGGAAGGCAGGTTGGGGTCTGCCTTCCTCTGAGGAGCCAACGGCGCAAAAACTTGAGTTACTGGCGAAGCATTAGTTCGGCATCAGCACGGCGTTGATGACATGAATCACGCCGTTGGACTGATAGACGTTGGGGATGGTGACGGTTGCCATGCCACCCTTCTCATCGGTCAGCATGAGCTTGCCGCCCTTCATCATTGCCGTCAGCGTACCGCCTTCGACGGTGGTCAGCGTTGCTTTGCCGCCGCCATCCTTGATCGCCTTCTTGATGGCTTTCGCGTCCATGTTTCCTGCGACCACGTGGTAGGTGAGGATCTTCTTCAACTGATCCTTGTTCTCAGGCTTGAGCAGGGTGTCGACAGTGCCTGCGGGCAGAGCATTGAAAGCCTCATTCGTCGGCGCGAACACCGTGAAGGGACCGGGGCCGGAGAGCGTATCGACCAGGCCGGCAGCCTTGACCGCGGCGACCAACGTGGTGTGGTCCTTCGAGTTCACCGCGTTCTCGACGATATTCTTGGTCGGGTACATCGCCGCGCTACCCACATTTGGGTCCTTCTTCGTCGAATCCTGCGCAAGCGCCGTCATCGCGGTAAAACCAAATACCGTTGCGAGTATGACTGCGGATAGTTGCTTGAATCTCATGAATTGCGGTCCTTTCACTTGTCCTGCGAATGGCTACGTATTTCTATTCCTGGTGCACATGAGGAACGGCCCGCACGCACCGTCGGATGTATCTGCACGAAGAATTCTCCGGGGTCTGCACGGCGAGGTTGCCGCCAGGCTCAGCCAGCCGGAACCTCGCAAGGGTTTCGTGCGTTCTTCCTTGAGGTCGCCGTGCCATGTGAGTCGTCTTACTGTGATCGACGTCGGGTGTACCAGGTAGCTGGGCGCGCGGGATGGTCTAATACATAGGAGCGAATGGCGAAACAACGGACGACGAGATCAGAGATGCAGCATCGCCGGACGCGGCAACGTCACGACCGCTGGCTGATCATTATTGGGGCATTTAAGATACTCGAGGGCACGTTCTTCGTGCTCCTGGGTTTCGGTGTCGTCCGCCTGCTGCACCGCGACGTAGGCGACCTGCTGCTGCGCCTTGCCCTGGCCCTGCGAATCGATCCGGAGAGCCACTTCGTCAATCTCCTGCTGGACCAGGTGCAGTTGCTGACGCCGCACAAGATGCGGCTGATCAGCGCGGGCATCTTCCTCAAGGCCGGCCTGGATTACCTCGAAGGCTTTGGGCTCGCGATGGAGAAGACCTGGGCCGAGTGGTTCACCATCGCGATTACAGCCTCCTTTCTGCCATGGGAGGTCTTCGAAATTATTCGACACTTCACCTGGGTAAAGGTGGGCATCACCCTGCTCAACGTACTGGTGCTGCTTTATCTGCTCTGGGTACAGCAATTGCGCCTGCGCGCAAACCATCGCGCTCACTGACCACGAAGTCTTTCTGATGAACGGGACGAGTTTTCCTCAGGCCGGTACGAATTTGTGCCAGTTTTTCAACAGGGAATCCCCCAGTCAGGTCATTTTCATGACTGTCGTAATGGCGAAGAAAAGGCGTATATCGCGAATTTTCCCATCTGACAAGGGCTTCCGAGGGTGAGGAACCCAAGGACTAAACACTATCTATAGATGGATAAAAAGTACTCAACACATTCTGTGGTGGTTTCGCCCCACCGATAACGTTGCCTGAATGGCTTTTCGCTTTTCCCATTTGACGGGCAGGAAAGCTGGGCTAGGATGTGGATGGAAGTGGTCAAGAGTGGTCCAAAGTAGCCAATCACTCCTGGAAATCACTTCGATGAAGCAGCGTAGCACCTCTGAGGCGGGTTTGGACCCATGTTTCGTGGCAATCACCCAACCCGCGTGGACGAAAAAGGACGGCTGAAGATCCCTGCCGACTTCAAGCGGGTGGTCGATGAGCTCTACACCGCGCAGTTTTTTATCACCAGCGTGAATGGTGAACGGGCCCAGATCTGGCCCATGCCAGAGTGGCAGAAGAAGGAAGAACTGGCACTGAATTCGCGGGATGTAGCAGTGAAGAGATGGCTGGACCGCACGAGTTATTACGGCCAGGTGGCCGAGATGGACGCGCAGGGCCGGGTGCTGATCCCGCAGGTGTTGCGCGAGTCGGCGAAGACGGTTGGCGATGTGGTGGTTTTCGGCAAGTTGAACTACCTGGAAGTGGCCAACCACGACCTGTTCCGCGCCAAGCTCGAAGCTGAGCCGCTGACCGAGGCAGACGAGGCAGCGCTGGCAGCGCTGGGGCTGTAGCGAAGGTTTGAAGGGTCTCGACCCCCAAGGGGGTGCACATGACGGATGAAAGACGACATGTGCCGGTTCTTTTACAACAAGCGATCCGTACCTTAAACGTGCGCGCGGGCGGTACATATGCAGACGCGACGCTTGGCATGGCGGGACATTCGATCGAGATCGCACGAAGGCTTGGCGCAAACGGCCGGCTCGTCGGCTTCGATCGCGATCCCGAAGCGATGGAGATCGCAACGCGCCGGCTCGATGCTCTGCGAGAAGAGCTGGGCAACGCGATGCCGGAGGTGGTTCTGCACAGCGAACCGTTCTCGATGGCGAAAGGGCTGCTGGAGCCGGCTTCCCTGGATGGGCTGCTGGCAGATGTGGGCGTCAGTTCACTGCAGCTTGGTGAAGCGCACAGAGGATTCAGTTTTCAGGCGGACGGCCCCTTGGACATGCGGATGGACACGCGCCGGGGCATCACCGCCGAACAAGTGGTAAATCAGGCCGGAGAAAGTGAACTAGCTGACCTGATTTACGAATTCGGAGAGGAAAGGAGGTCGCGGAGAATCGCCAGAGCCATTGTCAGGGCGCGGCCGATTACGACGACGGGACAACTTGCCCGGATCGTATCGGCTGCCGCCCCGGCGATGAAGCAGGAGCGATTGCATCCGGCGACCCGAACCTTCCAGGCGCTTCGAATTCGTGTGAATGATGAGCTGGGGGAGTTGAAGGCGCTGCTCGAGGCCGCACCGGGGTTGTTGAAGCCCGGAGGACGCCTGGTAGTGATCAGCTTCCACTCGCTGGAAGATCGGCTGGTGAAGGACGCCATGCGCGAAGGAGCCAGGGTAGGTATGTACCACCTTGATTCCCGCAAGCCCCTCACCGCCGAGGAAGAGGAGACGGATCGCAATCCGCGATCGCGCAGCGCGAAGCTGCGAGCCGCGGAGCTCACCAGCCAGGCTGCCGAAGGCGCCGGAGGCGAGCCGAATCATAAATTTAAGGAGATTGGGCCAGGGTCGTCTCACCGTAGCAAAAGGCGCAACTGAGACGGCACTACAGTAACGATCCCCTCCAGAATCAGCGACCCGGACCCGGTCGCGGGAGGGTGCAACAGACAAGGTTGACGAGGTGGAATCAAGGTCGGCAGTAACTACTTTGGTTCCACAAGGTGTACTAGTTTGATTCCCCCTGCATGCACTACTATTGGTGCATGCCAACGCTGTACGCACCGGATGGAAGGACGACTATGGCGACACAGGCGATGGCAGCGCAGACATGGTTTGACGCCCGCGAAGGGCGGAGCGGGTTGCGCAATGTTGACGAGATCGCCGAGCGCAATCAATCGCTGTTGCACGCGCAGCAGCGCGCGCGGCGTGGTCCAACCCCCGAAGTTTTCTTCGCGAAGCATCTGGACAACACCCGGCTGGTCAAGGCGGCCGATCCGGTTCGCCTCAAGGAGATGCGCCGCTTCGCAATCGCGATGACCATGCTGTTTGCGATGGTGATGCTCTATGGCTGGCAGCACTTCTCCTCGATTGAGATCGGCTACCGGGTGGAGTCGGAGAAGCAGCAGCTCCTGCAACTCCAGGAGCAGAATCGTCAGCTCGGTTTGAATGAAGCCCAGCTCTGCGACCTGAACCGGCTGGACCGGGAGGCGCGGCGGCTGGGCATGGATGCGCCGCATCCCGGGCAGGTGATTCGTCCGGAGAGCGGACTGGATTCAGATCTGGGGCCGGGCGCACCGGTGATGGCGCAAGTCCATATGCAACAGTAGTTATTACAAACCTGGCGGAGGGAGCCAGTTCCAGTTGAAGGGCTTCTCATTCGTTCCGAGCCAGCAGACCACTCGCGCAGTCGTCGCGGCACCGCGGCGGCTGCGTTTTTTGCTGGTCGCGCTGGTATTTGCCGGCTGGGCGCTGCTTATTGTGGTGCGGCTGGTATGGCTGCAGGTAGCCACGCACAGTCGATATGTGGAGCTGGCCGTGCGCCAGCAGCAGCGCACCTTTGAAGTCGCGCCGCGCCGCGGCGTGCTCTACGACCGCAACCTGCACGAGCTCGCCATGACGGTGCTGGTGGACTCGGTCTACGGCGTGCCCTCAGAGATTCAGGATAAGGATCGAACCGCGGCGACACTGGCTCGCGTGGTTCACGCGGATCCCACCGATGGCTTCACCACGGCGCACCAGATCGACGCGCGCTTCCACGCCTCACGGAACTTCGCCTGGATCGCCCGCAAGCTCGATCCGGCGACCATTGCACGGGTGAAGGCGCTCAACTTGAAAGGCATCTACTTCCAAAAAGAGTTCAAGCGCTTCTATCCCAACGAAGCGCTGGCCGCACAGGTGCTTGGCTACGTGGGCACCGACGACGACGGGCTCGGAGGCGTGGAGCGCCGCTTCGATCACGATCTGCACGGGACACCGGGACACATGCTGACGGCGCTGGACGCCAAGCGGCATGTGCTGGGCAGCGAAGCGCGCGAGCCGCAGCCGGGAGACAACCTGATGCTCACCATCGACGAGAACATCCAGTTCATGGCGGAGCGCGCGCTGGATCATGCGATGGAAAAGTACCATCCGCTGAATGGCACAATCGTCATTCAGGACACGCACACCGGGCAAATACTGGCCCTGGCCATCCGGCCTACATACAACCCGAATGACTTCCGTCACGCGACGACCGGGCTGCTGCGCAATCATGCGGTGAGCGATGTCTACGAGCCGGGCTCAACCTTCAAGCTTGTCACCTATTCGGCTGCGATCGATGCGGCGGGAGTTGAGCCGACCGATATGGTCGATTGCCAAGGCGGGCAGATCACACTGTTCGGGCGCACCATTCACGACGATGTTTCCGACCGCGGGCTGGGACGCGTGACGATAGCGCGAGCGCTCGAAAAGTCGAGTGACGTGGCGGCGGTGAAGACGGCGCTGAAGCTGGGGCCGGACCGGTTCTATCCCTATATCAAGGCGTTCGGATTCGGCTCACGCAGCGGTATCCAGTTGCCGAGTGAGACGCGCGGGCTGCTACGGCCGCCGCAGCGCTGGAACGCGACCAGCATCGGCTATCTGGCCATCGGGCATGAGGTTGCGGTTACTCCCATTCAACTTGTCACGATGGTGTCGACCATCGGCAATGGCGGGATGTACCTGCCGCCCAGCATCCTGCTGGAGAATTCAGAGCAATTGAAGATGGGCGAGGTGATGAAACCACTACCGTTTCATCCCGAACAGGAATTGCCCGATCCGTTGCCTGCCGGGGCGCACCGCGTGATCTCGCCGCTGACCTCGGCCAAGATGCGCAAGATGATGGAAGGCGTCGTGCTGGAGGGCAGTGGCCGCCCTGCGGCGCTTGACGGCTACTCCGCCGCCGGCAAGACGGGCACTGCGCAGAAGATCGACCCGATGACCCACACTTACTCGCATACCAAGCACGTCGCATCCTTTGTGGGATTCGCACCGGTGAACAACCCGGCGATCAGCGTGGCCATCATCATCGACTCGCCGAATGGCGCCCAGTATGGCACTGCGGTTTCCGCGCCAATCTTCAAAGAAGTGGCGCAGGAGGTGCTGGAGTATCTGGGCGTGCCGCACGATGAACCCATGCAGGCGCAGCCTGCCGCTCCGCCGCAGGATATTGCCGAGGATGCGGCGCCAGAGGACAACGGCGATCTGCAGGCCCTGTTTGACGAGGTGAACAATCTTCCGGCTGACGATCCGCTGCGCGCCGGGGATGCTCAGCAGGTTGCCGCGGTCTCCTCCGATGGTGAGTCGCATGGTGTGTCCACCACGGCGCCCGTCGCGCCCCCGCCCGCGCCGACCGATGTGGCCAGCAACACAGATAACGCTGGACTGCATGACGTGACGCAGCCCGCATCGCCGCGCGCACCGGCTGCTGACAGTCAACAAGCCTTGCCCGCGGCACGCCCGGAGAGCGGCACGCTGGTGACAGACGCGAAGCATCGAGTGTCCGTGCCGTCCTTTGCCGGCGCGTCAGTGCGTCAGGTGGTGGAGCGCGCCGGAACGGCTGGGCTCGCAGTGCAGTTGCTGGGCAACGGGTTGGCGCGCGATCAGGCTCCCGCGGCGGGCACGCTGGTGCCCATGGGCACTGAGATCATTGTCAGGTTCGCGCGTTAGTGCAAAGGTGCGGTTCGCGCGCTAGCGCAAAGGTGCGATTTGCACGATAGAGCATTTTCGCTTCCGGTACATACAAGACAGCCCAACTCGTCGTGGCTTTTCCGTTAAGAAAAGCCACACTTCGCGATTCTCCGCTGTACTGACTAGAAGCGAAAATGCTCTAAGATTTCACCACGATGCCGGCCTCTGTAACCCTGAACGAAGCATTGCGCGGTGCCGACGTACTCCGGCGCATCGGTGACGATGTGGCCGTCACCGGTGTGGAGTACGACTCCCGCCGCGTGCAGCCCGGCTCGCTGTTTGTTGCGATTCAGGGGGAGACGACAGACGGCAACCGCTATATCGAACAGGCTGTTGCGCGGGGCGCTGTCGCTGTCGTCACCGATTCCGCCGCTGCCTACGATGCCGCAGCCAGCGGACCGCTGCAGGTAGCGCTCGCCGAGGTGCCGCACGGACGCCGCGCGCTCGCTGCCATTGCGGCGAATGTCTTCAGTCATCCCGAGCAGACGATTCGGCTCAGCGGCGTTACCGGCACCAACGGCAAGACTACGACGGCGTATCTGCTGGAGCAGTTGCTGCGGGCAGCCGGCCGCTCAACGGCGCTGGTTGGCACCATTGAGTATCGCATCGCCGGTGAGGTGCGTCCCGCGCCGCACACTACGCCGGAGTCGCGCGACCTGCTGGCGCTGCTGGCCGAGGGTGTCGCGCGCGCCGTGACGGAAGGTGTGATGGAGGTCTCGTCACACGCGCTCGATCAGGGCCGTGTGTGGGGCGTGCCGTACGATGTCGCGATCTTCACCAACCTCACGCAGGATCACCTCGACTATCACGGCACCATGGAAGCGTATTTTGCGGCCAAGCGAAAGCTCTTTGACGGCTCGCAAGCTGCTGCGCCGCGCGTGGCGGTGCTGAACGCGGAAGACGACACGCAGGCGGCCCTGGTCGAGACAGCGCAGGCGGCTGGCTCCGCGATCTGGAGCTACGGCGCGGACCGCGGCGACTTCCACGCGCGCGATATTGTTATGCGGCCGAACGGCATGCGCTTTATGCTGCTGACTCCGCAAGGCGAGGCGCCTATGGAGGTTGCGCTAACCGGTCGCGTGAATGTGCTGAATCTGCTTGCGGCAAGCGCGGCGGCGATGGCGCGGGGCCTGTCTCTGGCGCAGATCGCCGAGGCTGCTCCGAAATTGCACGCCGTCCCCGGCCGCTTCGAGGCAGTGGATGCAGGGCAGCCGTTCACGGTGGTGGTCGACTACGCACATACCGACGACGCGTTGCGCAATGTACTGGCGCTGGCGCGTGATCTGGTTTCTCAAAAGCGTGACAGCGAAAAAGATGGCCGCGTCCTCACCGTCTTCGGCTGCGGCGGGGATCGTGACCGCACCAAGCGGCCACGCATGGGCCGTGCCGCGGCTGAGGCAAGCGAGATCGTCATCGTCACCTCGGACAATCCGCGTTCGGAAGAACCGCGCGCCATCATCGATGAGATACTTCCGGGCACAGCGGGATTGGCGGCTACAGTCGAAGTGGAACCGGACCGTGCCAAGGCCATTGTGCTGGCTATGACCAAGGCGCGTGCCGGCGACATCGTCGTGATCGCAGGCAAGGGCCACGAGAAGACGCAGACCATCGGCAAGCAGGTGCTGCCGTTCGATGATGTTGCGGTCGCGCGCGAAGCGCTCGCGTGGCTGAAAGGAAGGTCATGAAACTGTCGCTGGAGCAGGTCGCGGAGTGGACAGGCGCGCAGCTTGCGATGCCACACGGCGCCGCTCCGGTGGAAGTCACGGGATATTCGATTGATACGCGTACTCTGGCGCCCGGCGATCTCTTCTTCGCCATCCGCGGCGAGCGCTTCGATGCCCATGATTTTGTTGCTGACGCGTTGAGCAAGGGCGCCTGCGCGGCGGTGGTGGCTTCGGCGAAGGCACGCGATCTGCTGCCCGAGGGACACGCGCATCCGCTGCTGCTGGTGCCCGAATCGAAAGGAAACCCGCTGATCGCATTGCAGACGCTCGCTGCAGCCGTTCGCCGCCATTGGGGCAAGCGCGTTGTGGCTGTGACCGGCTCGGCAGGAAAAACAACGACCAAGGAGGCCATTGCAACCGTCCTGGGAACGCAGTTTCGCGTGCTGAAGTCCAAGGGCAACCTGAACAACCACTTCGGTCTGCCGCTGCAGCTTCTGAAGCTTTCGCCGAAAGACGAGGTTGCCGTGGTGGAGATGGGGATGTCTGCCGCGGGCGAAATAGCAGCGCTGTGCCATATCGCATCGCCCGACTGGGGCGTGGTGACCAACGTGGGCAACGCGCATGCTGAGGGATTTAACGACGGTATCGCCGGAGTGGCCCGCGCGAAGTATGAGCTGGTGGCTGGGCTCTCGCTGCACGCGCGGGAACGTGCCGTCGCGTTTCTGAACGCGGATGATGCATACGTGTCGCAGTTCGGGCGCGACTTTCCGGGGCGCGCTGTCTATTACGCGACCAAATCTGTCGCCGCGGCGGTTGCAGATGTCCGTGCCGAGGAGATCGAGGAGCTGGGCCCCGCCGGATCGAGGTTTCGCGTGGCCGTGGGTGATGGCGAATCCGCCGCCGTCCACCTGGCGCTGCTCGGACGACACAATGTCGCCAACGCGCTGGCGGCTATCGCGGTGGGACTGCAGGCGGGCATTCCTCTGGCGCGCTGCGTCGAGGCCATTGGCTTGCTCAAGCCCGAGGACAAGCGCGGCGAGCTAATCGACTGGCATGGCGCCACCATCATCAACGATTGCTACAACTCGAATCCGGAGGCGCTCGAGTCCATGATCCGGACCCTGGCGGCAGTTCCGGCCGGGCGCCACATTGTGGTGGCGGGCGAGATGCTGGAGCTGGGCACGCGAGCAGCGCAACTGCACCGCGAATGCGGCGAGGCCGCCGTGGCGGCGGGAATCGATGTGGTGATCGGCGTTCGCGGGCTGGCGCAGGAGATCGTCGCCGGCGTGAGAGCCGCCAAAGCCAGCAAGACAACGGCGATCTTCGTCGAGACCCCGCAGGCGGCAGGGGAGTGGTTGAAGCAGAACTTGAAAGCAGGCGACGCGGTGCTGCTGAAGGCTTCCCGCGGAGTGCGGCTGGAGCAGGCTTTGACGACACTGACCGCCGGCTGAACCACTGGCGCTAACCGCTATGTCACCGCCGGGAGATACACTAGGCGCTATTCCACGCCGCCCTCGACGGCCGCAACGTGCGGAGGATGTTTGCTCTACTGGCTGCTCTATCAGAAGCTCTTTCCGTACTTCCGGCCATTCCGGATCTTCCGCTATCTCACCTTTCGCACCGCCTTCGCTACGCTGACGGCGCTGTTGATCGGGCTGGTGGTGGGGCCATATGTCATCCAGAAGCTGCGCGAATTTCAGATCGGCCAGTACATCCGCGAAGAAGGTCCGCAGGCGCACCAGAAGAAGGCCGGCACGCCCACCATGGGCGGTGTGCTCATCGCGATCTCTGTGCTGTTGCCCACACTGCTTTGGGCCGATCTTTCCGATCCGCTGATCTGGATGGTGACGCTCTCCATGCTGGCCTTCGCAGCCATCGGCTTCACCGACGACTACATCAAGGTGGCGCACAAGCGGAACCTCGGGCTCACCGCCCGGGCCAAGTTTGGGCTGCAGATACTGGTCAGCGCCTGTATCGGCGGCGCGCTTGTCTATCTGGAGACGCAGGGCAATTACTCGACGCGCCTGGTCGTGCCGTTTCTCAAGCGGTTCCGTCCGGACCTGGTGATCACCTCACTGCAGCACATCCCGCACCTCTACTACCTAAGCTTCCTGCCGTTTCTGCTGTTCACAATTCTCGTGATCGTCGGCGCGAGCAATGCCGTAAACCTGACCGATGGCCTGGACGGGCTCGCCATCGGCTGCACCATCATCGCTGCCGGTGCGCTCACGGTGCTCACCTACGTGAGTGGTCACGTGGTCTTCGCCGACTATCTTGAGTTGCAACGCATGCCGCTGGCGGGAGAGTTGACGGTATTCTGCGGATCCTTGGTCGGCGCCAGCATCGGCTTCCTCTGGTACAACGCGCACCCGGCAGAGATCTTCATGGGTGACGTCGGTTCGCTGGCGCTGGGCGGCGCCATCGGCACCATCGCGGTCATCATCAAGCAGGAGTTGCTGCTGCCCTTTATCGGCGGCATCTTCGTGCTGGAGGCGCTCTCCGTCATCCTGCAGGTAGGCAGCTACAAACTGCGCAAGAAACGCATCTTCAAGATGGCCCCGCTGCACCACCACTTCGAGCTGATGGGTTGGTCAGAGTCGAAGGTGATCGCGCGCTTCTGGATCGGCGCGCTGGTCTTCGCGCTCTTCGCTCTGACAACGCTCAAGCTGCGTTGAGTCCATTGTTCCTACGTCGTTGACTTCATGAAATTGTCATTGCCGATTGCTTGATGCCCATCTGCCCCCTGATGCTGCCAACGTGCGGCAACGAAGCGATGCAACGATCCGCGGGAAGAGGATGACAGAGAAGTAACAAGAGCATGACAAGCGCGATGTTCTGAATCTCTAGTCTGTACTTCAGACCACGGTTCGTGGGAATGCAAGCGACCTCCGACACCGATGGTTTCGCAGGTCATGATCAATCGACCTCCGGATCGCTGGCGCAGTCAGTGGTGGTGACCTGGCTGTCAACCAACTAACCGAACCGTACGCAGCGCGCTGGGAGGTCCAATCAGATCTCTCAGCGCGCATTTTTTTTAGCCTCACCACACGCCAATTTCGCTGATCTCAATTCTGGTGTGCGGCGCTGTAGCGGCGCGCCTTCGCGCGATTGCCGCAGATCTTCATATCGCACCAGCGGCGGGTGCGGTTCTTGCTGGTATCGAGGAATAACCAGCGGCAGGTCTCCGACGCACAGGTATGCAGGCGCGGCGGCTCGTCCCCGATCAGCAGATCCAAGGCACGCTGCGCCAGCAGCAAGGCAGGGGCCTCGGCATCGGCCGCCAGCGCCTTCCACGTCCATTCGAAATGCTCGTTCTTCCATCGCAGCTCACGATGCCGCGCACAGACGGCCGACCATTGTTCTAACGCGATCCGGTCCTCGGCGGAGGGCGGTCGTCCCTCCACCCAGCGGTAGAAAACGCGCGCCAGCAACTCTCGCAACTCGATTGCAGAGCGCAGGGCCTTTTCCTGTGAAGCGCCAGAAAGTGCGCTCAGCCGCGCAGCTTCGGCGTGCGTCAGGATGCCCGCCTGACGGCAGAAGCGGATCAGGTCCGCATAAGAGGGCAGTAGTTCGCGCGGGCCGCGGGGGGCGTAACGGTCGTCCAGGGTGTTCACAAAATCCAGTGCAACATGCTCGGCATTCAGTTTGAACGGCAGCTTATTCACAGAAAAATCGACTAACCTCTCGAAACCAGTTTACTGGTTATGTCATCCTAGGTCTATAGGAGTAACTGCTGATGACGGTATTAGAGGTTAGTGAAAACGAGACAACCCGAACCAGCAACCGGGTGCAGAAAGCCCTGGCCTTCGCCGTCATCTATCTCGCGTGGGGCGCCACCTTTGTTGCCATACGCATCGCCGTGGGCGTCGTGCCGCCGTTTCTGGCGGCGGCTATACGCTTCCTGACCGCGGGGCTGCTGCTCTATGGTTTTGTGCGGCTGCGCGGTGCACCGCGGCCCACACCGCGCGAGTGGCGCAGCCTGGCGCTGCTGGGCACGCTGGTGATTTTCCTCGACTACAGCGCTTACTTCTGGGGTGAGCGATACGTCTCCTCCGGCGCCGCCGCCATGATCGCCGGCACCATTCCTCTCATCACCGGATTGCTGGAGATGCTGGTCTTCCGGCAGCGCGCGTTTCGTTGGTCGGCGCTTCTCACCATCGCGCTCGGGTTCACTGGAGTGGCCGTGCTCGTCTCCGGTCAGGTGAAAGGCGGCCAGCCATTGCTGCCGTCGCTGGCGCTGATTGGCGGCTGCGTGGCCTGGTCGCTCGGCATGGTGCTGGCGCGGTCGATTCCGCTGCCGTCCTCGCGCGCGGTCGCGGCCGGCGCGGAGATGATCATCGGCGGCACGCTGCTGCTGCTGGCCGCCGCGATGACCGGAGAGCTGCATCACGTTCCACACATCGCCTGGCGTCCGGCCCTCGCGCTCATTTACCTGATCTTCATCGGCTCTCTGCTGGCGTTCACCTGCTTCGTCTGGCTGCTGGGGCAGGTTTCCGCAGGCAAGGTGGCCAGCCACGCGTTCGTCAATCCCGTGGTTGCCGTCGCGCTCGGCGCCTGGCTGCTCGGGGAGCCCATCACGCGCGCCACGCTTGGCGGCATGGCGCTGATTCTGGTGAGCGTCTTCTGCATCCTGCGATTCGGAAGCGAATGAGTCTCTGGAAAAACGGGGAGGCAGCGCCCATTCAATTTCCGTTAAGCTCTCTCTCGTGGAGCTCAAAGGCAGGAAGGTTCTCGTCGTCGGGTTGGGAGTGTCGGGTTTTGCAGCGGCGCTCTTCCTCCGGCGGCGCGGGGCGCAGGTCACGGTCTCGGACCTGCGCAGTGCGGAGGCGCTGGCGAAGCACATTCCGGCCCTGCTCGATGCCGGTGTGAATGTCGAAGCCGGCGGCCATGGGCACGCCACCTTCCGCCGCCAGGACCTGATCGTGCTCAGTCCCGGCGTCGCACCCAATACGCCGGAGATGGATGAGGCGCGCACCTTCCACATCCCCATCATTGGCGAGGTGGAACTGGCTGCGCTTTTTCTGAAGACGGAGATTCTTTCCATCACCGGCTCGAACGGCAAGACCACGACCACCTCTCTCGCGGGAGAGATTCTGAAGGCCGGCGGGCTCACCACCGTGGTCGGCGGCAACATCGGTCTGCCTGCGATCGACCTGGTGGATATGCCGGAGAATCAGCCGGGGGCGTGGAGCGTGCTCGAGCTCTCCAGCTTTCAACTGGAGACGGTGGATACCTTCCACCCGAAGATTGCGGTGCTGCTGAACCTGACACCCGATCATCTGGACCGCCACGGCAATCTGGAAAACTACGCTGCGGCCAAGGAGCGGATGTTTGCGCGCCAGACCGCCGAGGACTTCCTCGTCCTGAACGCGGACGATGCGCGGGTGCAGCAGGCGGCGAGCCGCGCCGCTTCGCAGGTCTTCTGGTTCAGCCGGACCAAGCTGGTGCGCCAGGGCGCGTGCGTGCATCAGGGAGTCGTCGTCTTCCGCGCCTCGGAAATGGGAACTTCGGGGACAGCATCGCTCGAGCCGATCCTGCCCGTCGAAGCCATCCCGCTCAAGGGCGCGCACAATGTCGAGAACGTGCTGGCCGCGGTCTGCGCGGCGAGGCTTGCGGGCGTGAAGGCGGAGGTGATCGCCGAGGCGGTGCGCAACTTCCGCGCCGTCGAGCATCGGCTGGAGTTCGTCGCCACGGTGCGCGGCGTCGACTACTACAACGACTCGAAAGCCACCAACGTCGATTCCACCATGAAGGCCATCGAGTCCTTCCCCGGCCGTATTCACCTGATCCTCGGCGGCAAAGACAAAAAGTCCGACTACACCACGCTGCGGCCGCTGCTGCACGAGCGGGTGAAGCGTGTCTACACCATCGGGGCGGCGGCGGAGAAGATCGAGGCGCACATCGCCGGCGCAGTCGAGGTGGTCCATGCGGAGACACTTCCCGCAGCCCTCGCCAAAGCGCATGATGCTGCAGAGGCGGGTGACGTCGTTTTGCTGGCCCCGGCCTGCTCCAGCTTCGACCAGTTCGAGAACTACGAGCAGCGTGGCCGCGTCTTCAAAGAACTTGTGACGGCAAGAAAGGCAGCAGAAGGAAAGTAATGGCGAAGCGCGTCGGGGTGGACAAGTGGATGTTCTGCGTCACCCTGCTGCTGGTGCTCTTCGGCCTCGCCATGGTCTTCAGCTCCTCCGCGGTAATGGCGAAGGAACGCTTCGGCTCGCCGTATTATTTTGTGGAGCGTCAGGCAGCCTTTGCAGTCTTCGGACTAATCGGCATGGTCGTGCTGATGCGGGTCGACTATCGCCGCTATAACAAACCGAACATCGTCTTTCCCACAGTCGCGGTCACGGTGCTGTGCCTGCTCGGCGCATTTCTCATGCGCGATTCGCATGCTACCCACCGCTGGATCCGCTTCGGCATCTTCTCCTTCCAGCCGTCGGAGATCGCGAAGCCCGCGCTGGTGCTTTTTCTCGCGTGGTTTCTGCAGGACCGCATGCAGCAGATTGAAGACTGGCGCAACACGCTGCTGCCGGCCGCGCTGCCCAGTCTGCTGTTCATCGTCCTCATCCTGAAAGAGCCGGACCTCGGCACCGCGCTGGTCTGTGCGACGGTGACGGCGATGATGCTCTACCTCGCCGGCATGGAGAAGAAGTACTTCGCCTATGGCGCCGTTGCCGCCGCGCCGGTGCTCTACTGGATGCTCTTCCGCGTGCCCTGGCGTCGAGCCCGCATCCTGGCCTTCCTCAACCCATGGAAGGACCCCCAGGGCTCCGGCTTCCACACCATCCAGTCGCTCATCGCCGTGGGCACCGGCGGCCTGCGCGGCCTCGGCTACATGGAGGGCCGGCAGAAGCTTTTCTATCTGCCGGAGCCGCACACGGATTTCATCTTCGCCAATATCGCCGAGGAACTTGGCCTGTTGGGCGCAGTGGTCGTCATCGCGCTCTTCGTCACGCTGGGCTATCGCGGGCTGCGTACCGCCAGCCTGTCGAAGGATCCATTCGCCCGCTTCCTCGCCTTCGGTATCACGGCGACGATTCTCATCCAGGCATTCTTCAACGTGAGCGTCGTGCTGGCGCTGGTGCCTACCAAAGGCATCACGCTGCCGTTCATCTCCTACGGTGGCACCTCGCTCTTTTTCACGCTGGCCAGCATCGGTGTGCTGCTGAATCTCTCCCGCGAGACCGATTGAATCCGGGACCGACGAAATCCTTCAGATGCAAAGAGGAAACACATGAGATACGCCTCCTTCGCCCTTCTGGCCGGCCTCTCGCTGATGGTCTTGCCGGTACGTGCGCAGAACTCCAACTCCGCTGCCATCCAGAGTCAGCTCAAGCCGTTGATGGATGAGCAGGCTGCGGCCGCCAATGCGCACGACACGGACCGCTTTCTGAGGACCTATCTCCATGCACCGCAGACGATCTTCATCGTGAACGGCGAGACGGTGCGGGGCTTCGACGCGCTGCATGCGCAGCAACTGAAGTGGTGGAAGGATGGAAAGAGCGATGTCGTCTATCGCGAAGTGGAGCCGCGGGAGTTTCTCGCCCTGGACCACGATGCAGTGCTGACGACCCAATACCTGAGCGCGCACGGCACCGGTGTTGACGGCCGACCCAGGGACAATCACGGCGTTATCACCTCGCTCTGGCGACGGACCCCCGATGGCTGGCGGGTGACATATGCGCATGAGTCCTGGTCCAGGTGAATGAAGTGCTGATTGCTGGCCAGCCAGTGGGATCCGCTGAATGAACGATCCATCGACACTCCGTGTCCTGATCGCCGGCGGCGGCACGGGTGGCCACGTCATCCCAGCGCTCGCCATTGCACGTGCGCTGCGCGACCAGCACGGCGCCGAGGTGCGGATGGTGGGCACGGCGCGCGGTCTCGAAACCAAGCTTGTCCCCGAAGCGGGCTTCAAATTGGAACTGGTGCAGGCGGGGCAGTTGAAGAACGTCAGCCTGGCGACGCGGGCGCGCACTGCCTTCGATCTGCCGCGCGGCATTCTGCGCTGCATCGCGCTGCTGCGCGAATTTCGCCCTCAGGTGGTCATCGGTGTCGGCGGCTATGCCTCCGGCCCGGCGATGCTGGCGGCGTTTCTGCTGCGCATTCCCATGATGGCCTATGAGCCCAACGCCGCGCCGGGGCTGGCAAACAGGCTCATCGGCAAGTATGTCGAAGCAGCCGCGGTGAACTTCGAGCAGACGCGATGCTTCTTTCGCAACGCCGAGGCAACGGGTGTGCCCGTGCGCGAGGCCTTCTTCTCGTTGCCGGAACGGATCAGCGATGGCTCGCAGCACCTGCTGGTCTTCGGCGGAAGCATGGGGGCGCGCGCGTTGAATCAAGCAATGCCTCGGGTGGTCGCGTCGCTCCTTGCCGCGCTGCCGCGATTGACCATCCTGCATCAGGCAGGAGCGAAGCATGTGGACGTCACGCAGGCAGCGTACGCAGCCAGCGGAGCCGATCCGACGCGCTGGGAGGTGCGGGCCTTTCTGGATGACATGCCGGCGCGCTTTGCCAATGCGGACCTGATCCTGTGTCGCAGTGGCAGCTCGGTCGCGGAGCTGGCCGCGGCAGGGAAACCGTCGTTGCTGGTGCCGTTTCCCTTCGCCGCCGACGATCATCAGCGCAAAAATGCGCTGATCTTTGCCGAAGCAGGCGCTGCGGTGCTGTTGCCGGAGTCTGAGCTCACGGACGAACGGCTTACAAAGGAGTTGATTGGCCTGCTGAGCGATCCCGCACGTCTGCGGGAAATGGGCTCGCGAGCCAGGACGCTTGCCCATCCCGATGCTCTGCAGAGGATTGCGCAGATGGCGGTCCGCCTCGCCGCGAAGAGTCAACGCCGCTGACAAACACAAAGGGCCGGTAGCAGCGCTACCAGCCCTTCGGACTTACTCGTACGGTTATTCGTATGGATTAACGGTGTCCACCGCCGCCGCCGTGGCCGCCGCCACCGCCGTGGAATCCACCACCGCCGCCACCGCCATGGAATCCGCCGCCACCGCCGCCATGGAAGCCACCACCGGCACCGCCATGGAAGCCGCCCGCGCTCCCGCTATGACCGGCAAAGGAGTTGCCGCGATAGGCGCCTCCACCACGGTATCCGCCACTATACCCGCGGCCTACTGCACCGCCACGATAGCCGACTCCGCCGCGTCCGTATCCATATCCACCGCGTCCATAGCCATAGCCGCGTCCGTAGCCGTAACCCCGGCCGTAGAATCCGCTATGCCAGTAGCCGCCGCCCCAATATCCGCGACCCCAGTAGCCGCGGTACCAAGGTCCGGCGCCGATAAACAGGCCGCCGATGAACCAGCTCGGGCCATAGAAGCCGTAAGGCGCGCAGGCGTACGGGGCGTAGTTGTAATAACCCCATTGGCAGACCGGCGCAGGGCCGTAAGCATAGCCATTGTCGTAGCCGCCCCCATAGTAGGCCCCGTCATCCTGAGCCTCGGCGCGCTGCGTCAACGCCAATGGCGCGGCCAGCAGGCCCAACGCGAGTACCCATCCGAAGAGCTTCTTCATATCGCTTCCCCCATTCGGCCCCGCTGTTGCAGCTAACCCGGGTGGCCGTCGTGGTGCGTGGGTAACCAGCGGTTAGTGCTCAATCACCCAACCAATATGACCCAGGTCCACCTACAAAAGTTGCGGAAAAGAGACGGCTGCTAGAGTATCCGGGAACCCTTTATGTTTGCCAAGGCGCAGCGCGTTCATTTTATTGGGATTGGCGGCATCGGCATGAGCGGCATTGCCGAAATCCTGCTCAATCTTGGCTATCCCGTCTCTGGTTCCGACCTGAAACGCTCCACCGTCACCGAGCGCCTGGCCACCCTGGGGGCAACCATCTTCGAAGGCCACGAGGCGGCCAACGTGGTGGGCGCGTCGGTGGTCGTGGTCAGCTCGGCCGTGAATGAGAGCAATCCTGAAGTCGTAGAGGCGCGCAGCAGCAAGGTGCCGGTGATCCAGCGCGCGGAGATGCTGGCCGAACTGATGCGGCTGAAGTATGGCATCGCTGTGGCGGGGATGCACGGCAAGACCACGACTACCTCGATGATTGCCGCGATTCTCGCCGGCGGCGGCCTGGATCCGACGATCGTGGTCGGCGGTCGCATCGACGCCATGGGCTCCAATGCGCGGCTCGGCAAGTCGCAATATCTGGTGGCCGAGGCGGATGAGAGCGATCGCTCGTTCCTGAAGCTGTCGCCGATTCTCGGCGTCGTCACCAATCTCGATCGCGAGCATATGGATTGCTACCAGGACATGGCAGATGTCGAGGCGGCGTTTGTCTCCTTCATGGATCGGGTGCCGTTCTATGGCGCCATTACGGCCTGCGCGGACGATGCGCTGCTGGCTGCGGTGCTGCCGCGTGTCCGGCGCCGCGTCTATACCTACGGCTTCACGCCGGACGCGAACTTCGTCTGCCGGCTGCTGCCCACCGGGGAAGGGGCACGTTCGCGCTTTGAAGTGGTGGCCGCCGGACGGGTGCTGGGCGCGTTCGCGCTCCATGTGCCGGGCCGGCACAATGTGCTGAACGCAACCGCGGCTGTCGCGATCGGGACGCAACTCGAAATTGCGCCGGCTGCGATCGCGACCGCACTGGCCGAATTTCGCGGCGTGGACCGGCGCTTCCAGTTGAAGGGCATGGCGCGTGGGGTTACCGTGGTCGACGACTACGGCCATCACCCGACGGAGATTCGCGCCACCCTGGCCGCGGCGCGCGACTGCGGCTATAAGCATGTTCACGTGATCTTCCAGCCTCACCGCTATACCCGCACGCGCGACCTGATGGAGGAGTTTTCCGGCGCCTTCGACGACGCCGATTCGGTGGAGATGCTGGACATCTATGCCGCCAGCGAGGAGCCGATTCCAGGCATCGACGCAGAGACGCTGGCTGCCCGGATCAATAAGCGGTCTCATCGGACGCAGGTGCATTACGCGGCCAGCGCTGCGGACGCTGTGACAGCCGTCGTAGAACGCGCGCAGGATGGCGACCTGATCATGACTCTTGGCGCGGGAAGTGTCTCGCAGATCGGTCCGCAGGTGCTGGAAGCGCTGGGCAAGCCATTGAAAGCATAGCCCTGCCAGAGGAGCGTCCGGGTCAGCTGGCATCCGACGCAACCCCGGTCATCGCCCGAACGGCGTCATCTCAATACTTGACCGTGACGCCACGCACGGATGCATCGATACCGTACCCGCATTGCGGCGAATCCGAGGTGTCCACAGCTATCGACCATTTTTCATGATCAAGCGGACGCTGGTTCTCGTCGAAGACCGTGACTTGATCGAAAGTGAGTTGCGGATCTTTGGGGTAATCGTCACAACTGCTGATGGAATATGCCTCAAGCACCCCGCCGAATGCCCAGTTGAAAACCTGGCCTTGGCTAGGAGTGTTGCTGAGCGTGGTGCTTTGTCCCGTCGAGAGGTCAACAGTGAGGACACTCCAAGTTGCGCAGGAGACGGTTCCTGGGTGACAACTGTTCACGATTGAGCCGTAGACTGCGTCGCCCGCTTTAACGGCTACGGCCGGGCTGTTGGTTACGATCCCGCTCAGACAGCAATTCCAGCTGGCGATGGTCCACTGACCGCCATGCCAGGCCAGCACCGGCTGAAGGATCGAGGTTTGCGGGTCATCGATGTCCTCGAATCCAGGGAAGAAAAAGAGGGTCTGCCCATCGTCGGCATAGGGCTGTCCAGGCACCTGCCAGGCCGTGATGAGCGCGCCGTAGGATTTGTGCGGCGAACCAGTAGTGATGCTTGCCGATTCCACCCATCCGTTGATTGTTGAAGGCGAAGACCGGATGGCAGCGGCGGCGACGCCGCTTCTCAGGTAGTGCGGATACCGGCACACCGCAGCAACCGCATTGACGTTGCCGTTCGCGTGCTGTACCCGGCCATCGGCGAGGAGCCTCTCTCCTTTGGCCAGGCTCTGCACGCAGGACGGGTGGAAGAAACCAAACGGGGTCACCACATATCCATCTGGCACGGTCGATGGGCGAGCTGGACCCACCAACGGCGCGGTAGTGACAGGAGAAGCATTTTGCGCATCGGTGGCAACGGTCGTGCTATACAGCGGGGTTCCAACTGCCGCGATGAGGGCGGCAACAAAAACAGATGGGAGAATCCGACGCATGGCATCTCCTTAAGAATGGATTGGGAGCGATTGCGCTCCGTGCGGGCCAATGGGGGGAATGCAAGATACGGAAGAGGGGCTTGATTCTATGCCGTTGAATTAGCAGAAAGTCAAGAGAATTGGCGAACCTGCATTCGGTCACAGAGGGGCGCGGTGGCTCGCCTTTCGAGTTACCGTTGCTGCGCGGATACCCCGGCCACTTCTGTCTGCACTATGCACAGGGCGCTTTGGGATGCTGCGGGGTATAGTGGCCGAAGGCGATTCTCACGACCTGGCTCGGGCGTGGCGAAAGTGGAACGACAATTCAGCCGCGCGGCAGCGACCCTGGCGGACGAGGAAGGCTTCGACGATGTCTTCCGTCCGCACGCGGTCAGCCGGCCGCGACCTCCCTCCTCCTTTCAGGAGAACGGTTCAGCGCGCCCTCTCGAAGAGGACGACGACGAGCTGCCGGTCTTGCGGACACGGCGTCGCGTCCCGATCAGGCGCGGACCTCTGCCGCGCGGGCGGCTGGGCCGCATCCTGGTTATCGGCGGAGTGCTGGGCGTTTTCTCGCTCATCATCGCCGCCGGTGTTGCCGTGCACAGCTTCTTCATGACCGACGCGCGCTTCCGCATCGACGCCGCCTCGTCCATCCAGGTACTGGGCAACAGCCAGGTCACGCGGCCGGAGCTGCTCTCCGTCTTTGGCGGCGACATTGGCCGCAACATCTTCCACGTACCGCTGGCGTTGCGTCGCGCCGAGCTTGAGCAGCTTCCCTGGGTGGAGCACGCCACCGTCATGCGCCTGCTGCCCAGCCAGCTTCGTGTCTCGGTCATCGAGCGGGTGCCGGTTGCCTTCGTGCGCGCCGGCAATCAGATCGGCCTGGTAGACAAGCAGGGCGTGTTGCTGAATATGCCGCCCACGATGATGGCGGCCAAGCGCTACTCCTTTCCTGTGGTCACCGGCGTCACGCCGCAGCAAAGTGCGGAAGACCGCGCCTCGCGCATGCGCCAGTACGCCGAATTCATGAGTGCGTTGAACTCCACTGGCGGCGGAGCGTCTTCGCAATTGAGCGAGGTCGATCTCTCCGACCCGGAAGATGTGCGAGTTTTGCTGCCCTCGGCCGGATCGGATCTGCTGGTCCACTTCGGCAGCGACAACTTTGCCGCACGATGGCAGCGGCTTGAAGAGAAACTTCCCGGCTGGCGGCGTCAGTATCCACGGCTTGCCGGGGTTGACCTGCGCTACCAGCGGCAGACGGTGCTGGAGATGGCCAAAGCGGCAGATGAGTCCAGTGCGCCAGCCGCCCCACCCGCACATGCAACTGCGACTGTTGCGAAACGACCAGCCAGCCCGGTTGTGCACAGTCCCGCTAGCAGGCCACATGGCAAGATAGTCTCTACGCGCAAGCCCGTGACGAAACCCAAGCCAATCAGGAAGCCGGCGCACAGCCCGGCCGTCCACCGGGATACTGACGGATGAACGCACCCGAACGCAACGATGGCCTGATCACGGTGCTCGATGTAGGCAGTTCGCGGGTGCGCGTGGTGGTGGCGGAAGTGGTGGATGGCGCGCTGCGCCATCGCGGCCACGGCTCGACCGCGGCAAAGGGCATGCGCAAGGGGCTGGTGGCTGAGCTGGCGCCGGCGGCGCGCTCCATCATTCAGGCCGCGGATATGGCGGAGCAGAGCGCGAATGCCATCCTTGCCCATTGCGTCATTGGTGTGGGCGGGCCGCATGTGCGCGGCATAAACAGCCGGGGCGGCATCAGCCTGGGAACGCGCATGCGCGAGATCACCCGCGAGGATGTGCGCGCTGCGGTCGATCGCGCCCGTGCCGTCTCGCTTCCTGCCGAGCGCGAGTTGATCCATCTGTTGCCGCAGCAATTCATTCTCGATGAGCAGCCGGGTATTCACGATCCGGTGGGGATGATCGGCAACCGGCTGGAGGTGAACCTGCACCTCTCCACCTGCTCGGCCAGCGCCGCGCAGAGCCTGGTGACCTGTGCGAACAAGGCCGGCCTGGAAGTGACGGACACCATCTTTGAAGGAGTCGCCGCGGCGGAGGCGACTGTTTCGGCGGACGAGCGCGAGTTGGGCGTCTGCCTGATCGATATCGGCGCCGGGTCTACCGAAGTTGTTGTTTTCTTCGAGGGCGCCGTCGCGCACACTGCCGTGGTCCCGATTGGCGGCGATCACTTTACCAACGATATTGCGGTCGGGCTGCATGTCTCTGTCGAAGAGGCGGAGTTTCTCAAACAGCATTACGGCAACTGCGTGGTGACCGCGATCTCCTCCTCCGCCGAAGTGGAGATCAGCGGCACGCCGGGGCACGGGCCGCGCACGGTTCCGCAGCGGCAGATCTGCGAGATCCTGGAACCCCGCGCGCGCGAGCTCTTCCACATGCTGCGCGACAACCTGCGCAGCGGGGGAGTGCTCGAAGCGCTGGGCGCGGGCTGCATCCTGACCGGCGGCGGTGCGCGGCTGGCCGGCTTGCTCGACTCGGGAGAGAGCCTGCTGCATGTTCCGGCGCGGCTGGGCTATCCGGCGGCGCTGTCGCGCATGCCGGAGGAGCTGGTGCAGCCGGAGTATGCGACCGCGATCGGCATGCTGCTCTACACGCACCGCACGCGGGTGCTGAAGGCGGCCGAAGACCACAGTTTGCGGGCGAAGCTGCGCGCGATCTTTGCCGGAAGTCTTTAGAGACTTCGGCCGGCAGTCTTTGAAGACTGCGGCTGGAGGTCTGTAGAGACTTCGGCGGGAAGACTCCAGTCGGCATGGTGTAAAAACTGCGGCATACGAACAATCTCTAGATAATCCTGAGCCTGTGGAGAAAAAGCAGTGGAAAACCCGAGGAAACAGGAATAAAAGCAGTAATAGGACGGAATACAGCAGCGAGATGGGAGCAGTGAACCGATGAGCAATCCAGAGGAGATCCGCATTCAGTACAACGACGAGATGCCGCGCGGCGCAAAGATCAAGGTGATCGGTGTGGGTGGCGGCGGCGGCAACGCGGTGAACCGCATGATTGCGGCCAAGCTGGAAGGCGTCGAGTTCATTGCCGCAAATACCGATGTGCAGGCTCTGCAGCTTTCCCAGGCGCCGGTGAAATTGCAGCTTGGCGTGAAGCTGACCAGCGGCCTCGGCGCGGGCGCGAACCCCGATGTGGGCCGGCGCGCGGCGCTCGAAGACTCGGAAAAGATCATTGAGGCGCTGGAAGGCGCGGACATGGTCTTCGTCACCACCGGCCTTGGCGGCGGCACCGGTACCGGAGCTGCGCCGGTGATTGCGTCGCTGGCGAGTGAGATGGGCGCGCTGACGGTTGCCGTGGTAACGCGGCCCTTCGGTTTCGAGGGCAAGCGGCGCATGCAGCAGGCCGAGCGCGGCATGCAGGAGCTGCTGGAAGCGGTCGACACCATGATCGTCATCCCCAACGAAAAGCTGCTGGTGGTGGCCAAGGACGCCGGCTTCTTCGAGAGTTTCCGGGTGGCGGACGATGTGCTGCGCCAGGGCGTGCAGGGCATCTCGGACATCATCACCATTCCGGGGATTATCAACCGCGACTTCGCAGACGTGAAGACGACAATGCACGGCATGGGCTACGCCGTCATGGGGACGGCGATGCGCTCGGGTGCAAACCGTGCCATCGAAGCCGCGCAGGCAGCCATGGCCTCCCCGCTGCTCGAAGCCGGCGCGATCGACGGCGCAAAGGGCATCCTGATCAACATCTCGGGCTCCAGCAATCTGAAGCTAAGCGAGGTGAACGAAGCCTCGACGCTGATCCAGAACGCCGCTCATGAAGAGGCGAACATCATCTTCGGCGCGGTGCTCGACGAGAGCATGGGCGACGAGGTGAAGATCACTGTCATCGCGACCGGCTTCCGTAAGGATCTCCCTAACCGCGAGGAATCGTCGCGCGATGCGCGCTCTATGAAGCCCGAGGCGCCCGCCTTCCTCAACCTGGATGTTCGCGGTGCGACGCCGCGCTTTGCGAGCGAGGTTGCCGCAGAAGCAGCCCGCGCGAGCGTGCCCGAACCTGTCGGGGCAGCGGCGTACGCCTCCGGATTCGGTGGGCAATCCTTTGCCAGCCTGGAGCCGTCGCCCACGTTCCAACCCATTGCCAAGCATCCTCCGGCGGCAAAGGAGCGCAAGGAAGTGGCCACGCCGGAAGATTCGGCCATAGGCGGCTTCCTGGAGACGCTGAGCGCGGACGAGAACCGCACCCGGGATCAGCACCGCGCGGAGGAGGCGGAGCTGGAAGAGCTGGATGTGCCGGCGTTCATGCGCAAAGGTGGACGGTAGCAGAATCGCTTGGACAGGGTGAAGCATCCCACTAAAGCTTGGGTTCCTTCCCCCTTCCGGTACTAGTACCGAGGTAAGTACCGGAGGTGTAATGTGAAGAACGCTCAACCGGCGGGACGAGTAAGCTAAATGCCAGAAATGGGGATTGCAGGCCCGGCGAATCTGCCCGGCCTGTCGTATCTCCGCTACACTGGATACTTATTCCGGGTTGAATCCAGCAGGGGCTTCTCAATGGGTCGGATCGTCTCATTTTTCGTTACGCTCGGGGTGGCCGTCGGGCTTGCCGGCGCGGTTGTGCCGGCCCATGCCACCACCAGCACCACGGTCCACCACCGGAGGACGGCTCGGGTGCGTTCGACTCACAGGGCGGGCCACGCTGCCACCACGGTACGCACACGGCTGGTGCGCGGCCGGGATGGAAAGCTGCATCGCGTTGCCGTGCGCCATCGCTATTACGAGCATTTCACCGGCGACTCTTACGCCGAGAATGACATCACCGCAGGGGACAACACCGCGGGTGAAGACCCTGTCGTCCGCGCGGCGGCGATTGCTGCCCTGGGCAACATGAATGGAACGGCGGTCGCGATCGACCCCAGTACCGGCCGCATCCTGGCCATGGTGAACCAGAAGCTTGCGCTGTCGAGCGGCGCCGAGCCGTGCTCGACCATCAAGGTTTCGGTCGCGCTGGCGGCGCTGGAAGAGGGAATCGTTACCAAGGACACCCCAGTGAATCTGGGCGGCTGGTCTATGACCATGACCGAGGCGCTGGCCCACTCCAACAATCTTTATTTTGAGACCATCGGCCGCCGGCTGGGCTTTGAGCGTGTCCGCCACTATGCCAACCAATTTGGCCTGGGTGAGTTGGCTGGATGGAACATCCCCGGCGAGCAGCTCGGTGTGTATCCCAACCAGCAACTGCCCGAAAAATTGGGCGGAGTCGGCCGCATGTGCTCCTTCGGCCAGAGCATCTCCATGACGCCGCTGCAACTCGGCGCGCTGACGGCCGCGATTGCGAATGGCGGCACGCTCTACTACCTGCAGCATCCCACCACGCCAGCAGAGGCGGTCAATTTCACGCCCCGCGTGAAACGCGTGCTGAACATCAAGCCCTTTATCCCGGATGTCGCCAGCGGCATGGGCGGCGCCGTAGCTTATGGCACGGCGCGTTCGCTGCGGGCGAACTTCAACGAGCTTCCGGTACTGGGCAAGACCGGCACCTGCTCCGACAATGGGACGCGCTTCGGCTGGTTCACCTCCTATGCGGATACCAACTATGGCCGCATCGTGACCGTCTTCTTCCTCGAAGGCGGGCGGCCGACCTTCGGCCCCAAGGCCGCGGAGCTGACCGGCGTCTTCTACCGCAACCTGTGGGATCACAGCTACTTTGCGGAGAAGAATCCATCCGATGCCCCTGCGGCGGGCGCTATGGGCCAGCCATCTACGGCGACTGGCGTGATCCAGTAGCCTTCGCAAGTCGATTGTCATAACGGCCTCCCGTGTGGAGGCCGTTATCATTTGTGAAGTGACTCTGCATCCCACTTCAGCATGAAGATTCTGACAGCGGCCGAGATGCGTGCCGCCGATGCGGCTACAACGGCCGAGCACGGCATACCCTCCATGGCGCTGATGGAGAATGCCGGCGCGGCGGTGGCGCGATTCGTGTTGCAAGAATTGCCGGACGTCGAACGAATCGTTGTACTCTGCGGCAAAGGAAACAATGGCGGTGACGGATTCGTGGCCGCGCGCATTCTGGCTGAAGCCGGCTGCGATGTGGCTGTGCTGCTGCTGGGGCATGCTGCGGATGTAAAGGGCGATGCGCGCACGGTGCTGGAGCGGCTGAGCACGGCGGAGCTTGTACCGCTGGAAGCTCCGGACGAAGCCGCGCTTGCCGCCCGCCACATAACCGAATTGCTGGAGAGCGCAGAGCTGTTTTTGGATGCGGTGCTGGGCACGGGCTTCCGTCCGCCTATGCGAGGCGTCGCCGTGGCGTTGGGCGAGTGGCTGGCCGCTCACCGTGAGACCCCGGTGGTGAGTGTAGATCTGCCCTCGGGCTGGGATGCCGACAGCCGGGAGATGCAACAGCAGGGAGCGTATCGCTCCGATGGGGTGGTGACGTTTACCGCGCCCAAGCTGGCGCATGTTTTTGGCTTTCTCACGCGCGGGCCGGTCGTGGTCGGTCAGATCGGCTCGCCGGATGCGGCAGTGCGGTCAGCAACCGGGCTGCATTGGGCGGGAAGCGCCAAGCGCATGACGGAGACGCCGCGCTGGCCGGACAGCAACAAGGGCAAGTTCGGGCATGTGGGCATCATCACGGGCGCGCGGGGGCGCGCTGGTGCGGCCGCGATGGCCAGCTATGCCACGCTGCGGACGGGTGCGGGCCTGGTGACGGCCACGGTGCCGGAATCGATCCTGAACACAGTTGCGGCGATTGCGCCGGAGCTCATGACCGAGCCGCTGATCGAAACAGCGACGGGCAGCATCGCGCTGCGCAATCTGGATGGAGAGCGAGGCCACGCGCTGCTGGACAAGCGCACGGTTGTAGCTATTGGGCCGGGGCTGGGGCAGGAGTTGGAGGCGCAGCAGTTCGCACTGCGGCTTATTGAATTATGTGGCAGCGGAGAAAAGCCGATTCCGATGGTGCTCGACGCCGACAGCCTGAACGCCATCGCGCAGCACAATTACAAGCTCGACGGAAATGGCCGCACCATCGTGCTGACGCCGCATCCGGGCGAGATGGCGCGGCTGGTCGGCAAGACCATCCCCGAGGTGGAAGCGGACCGCGAAGGCATCGCACGCGCCTACGCTACCGAGCATCACGTCACGCTGGTGCTGAAAGGCTGGCGCAGTCTGATTGCACATCCCGATGGACGCATCGCCGTCAACACCACCGGCAATCCCGGGCTGGCGAAGGGCGGCAGCGGCGATATCCTGACCGGGATCACAGCGGCCATGCTCGCGCAATACAAGGAACACGTTGCAGAAGCAGTCGAGGCGGCGGTTTATATGCATGGGCTGGCGGCGGATTTCGCTGTCGTCGAGCGCGACGAGCACACGCTGCTGGCCACCGAAGTGTGTGCCTATCTGGACCATGCCTTTCGTTTCCGCAACACCCAGCGCGACGGAATTACCTGGCTGCAAGGATTGCCGGGTATGCTGAAGCAGCAAAGAGAGGGCACGCGATGACCGCAGGGCCGACCGAGTTCATGACGCACAGCAGCGCGGAGACGATCGAGGTAGGGCGGAAGCTGGCGGCTCTCTTGACGCCGCCGCAGTTCTTGATCCTGCGCGGCGACCTGGGCGCGGGCAAGACCACGCTGGTGAAGGGGATTGCCGAGGCGTACGACGCGGCGGATGCGGACGAGGTGACGAGTCCGACCTTCACTCTGGTGCATGAGTATGAAGGCACGCGAGAGCACGGCGGCAAGCGCACGCCGGTGCGCCTCTATCACCTGGATCTCTACCGTATCGATAGCGAACGCCAGTTGGAGACGCTGGGGCTTGACGACCTGCAGACCGATGACAGCATCGTGCTGGTGGAGTGGGGAGAGAAATTTCCCAGCGTGGTGAAGCGCAGCCAGGGGGAGATTGTGATGACATCGCTCGATGGTGACGCGCGGCGGATCACGCTCAAGATGAAGCCGTCGCCCGCCGCTGTTCCCGCTAAAAGCCCATGATGTTGTAGCCGCAGTCCACGTAGGTGACTTCGCCGGTGATGCCGCTGGCGAGATCGGACGCGAGGAAGACGGCGGTGGTGCCGACTTCAGACTGCTGCACGTTGCGGCCCAGCGGCGAACGCTCCTCGTGCGACTTCAGCATCAGGCCCAGGCCACCGATGGCGCGTGCGGCCAGCGTCTTGATGGGGCCGGCAGAGATGGCGTTGACGCGGATATTCCTGCGTCCCAGGTCGGCGGCGAGATAGCGGACCGTGGCCTCCAGCGCGGCCTTGGCCACGCCCATCACGTTGTAGTTGGGAACCACCTTGGTCGATCCGTAATAGGTGAGCGTCAGGATGCTGCCGCCATCCGTCATGAGCGGGGCAGCGGCGCGGCTGAGCGCGATCAGCGAATAGACGCTGATGTCATGCGCAATGCGAAAGTCCTCGCGCGAGGTCTGGAGGAAATCGTTCTTGAGCGCATCGGGGGGCGCGAAACCGATGGAGTGCACCAAAATGTTGAGCTTGCCGTGCTTCTCCTTCAGAGTTGCAAAGAGCCGTTCGATCTCGGCGTCATTTGAGACATCGCACTGATAGGCCTCGGCGCCGGGCAGCTCGGCGATCATGTCTTCGGCTTCCAGCTTCAGCCGCTCGTTCTGATAGGTGATCAGCATTCGTGCGCCCGCCTCGTTCAGCTTCTGGGCGATGCCCCACGCAATACTGCGTTTGTTGGCTACTCCGAAGACAATGGCGGTGCGGTCTTTCAAATCGATCATGCGGTGCTTTCCTTCCCGTGAGCGCCGGCACCAATGCTGGTGTCCGCGCAAGGAGCAAGATTATCAGCTAGGAGAAGATGACGACATTCGCGCCGAAGCTGAATGCCGGCGGCAGCGGGCTTTTATCCTCCCAAATCGATCAACTGAACCCCGTCGATGGTGCGGCCCAGAAAGCGGCCGCCGAGGGTGCGGAACTTCTCCACTGAGTCCGTGGCGTAGAAACGAACCTGCGGTTCTCGCAGTGCGGATGATTCCAATCCCAGCCGGGCTGCCACTTGTTCGGCGGTTACGTGAGCCGAGTCGATCACGCGGACAGCGTGACCGCTGTCGTGCTCGCGCAGCGTGGCCTCGATGACGGCACGCAGCAGCGGATAGTGGGTGCAGCCCAACACAAGCGTATCTGCCGTCATGCCGGCTGCGGCGGCGTGCGATAGAAGATCGTCGAGATAGATGCCGGTCACCTCGCGTGTCACCGAGTGTTCGATCCAGCCCTCTTCGACCAGCGGCACGAGCAGGGGGCACGCCTTCTCGATGGCGCGCAGACCGCGCCCGCGGCAGGCAGCCGAGTAGGCGTGGCTCTCGACGGTCGCGGCGGTTGCGATGACCATCACATCGCCTGTCTCCGAGCTTTGGAGAGCGGCCGTGGCGCCGGTTTCGATCACGCCGATGACCGGCACTTCGACCGCGGCGCGTAATGCGTCGAGCGCGAGGGCGCTGGCGGTGTTGCAGGCGATCACGAGCGCCTCGGCGCCCTGTTCGACCAGAAAGTGTGCGCTCGATACGGCGTAGCGCGCCACCGTGGCCTGGGACTTGGAGCCGTAGGGCAGGCGCGCGGTGTCACCCAGGTAGAGATAGTCCGCCGCTGAGGCCTGGGTGAGCAGAGCGCCGAGGACGGTAAGGCCGCCCACGCCGGAGTCGAAGACACCGATGGTAGGGACGCGCGAGCTCATTTCGCCTCCACGGTGGGTGGCGGTGGGGCAGCGCTGGAGGCGAGATAGGTGCGGGTCAGGTCGGCGTGTCCGGCGAGCGTGTCGCGGGGCGCGCCGTCCACCAGGAACCGTACCTGCGCTACCTCAGGCATGTTCGCGTGCAGCGTGCCGATGAGCGAGAGCAGGGTCATGGTCTCGGTCTCGATGCCCGACGGGTGCGCCTGGAGCAGGCCGCTGCTCAGATTCACCACGGCCAGCGTGCCGCCGGTTGTGCCTGCAGGCAGAGGCATCAGAAAGACGTCGTCCACGCCGGCGTTCGCGGCGATGGGGTGAGCAGAACCGGGCTTGGCATACTCGGCCAGAAGCTGGTTGAGCAGATAGCGGGCGCGTGCATGGGGCTCGGTGGGAAGCGCAATGGGCCGATCGGTGTTCACCAGCGATCCATCGGTATCGTTGGCGAGCATTAGGGTGACATCGCTCGCCGGCATGGCACTGGGCGGCGTCAGCGGGACGGCATCGGCGGCGGCCTGCAGCTTGTCTGAAGCGCGCTCGCGCATGCGGATGAGGAAGATGGCCATCACCGCAGAGACCAGCAGCAATACCCATAGCAGCACGCGTTGGTAGCGGGGAATCATGGCTGCGCCGCCCAATCGTGGCGCCAGCCTTCGACCGCCGCCGCCAATCCGGCCAGGATGCGGGACTGATAGTCAGGATCGGTGAGTGCGGCGGTTACGGCGCCGTCTCTGGTCAGCGGCGCAATCTCCACCGCGGCGGCTGGACAGGTCATGTTGTCCAGAGGCTGCATCGCGGTGCGGCCCAGCGTCACCGGCACACCGGCATGGGTCATGGCGGTATTGATCTCGGCGGCCCAGCGCAGGCTTTTTTGCAGATAGGCAGCTTGTGCCTGGTCCCAGGGGAGAAATGTGGTGGGCTGCGCGGGCGGCAGAGACGAGGTGAAGAGATGGATGCCGCTGCCACTATCAGAAGCGTGCAGGATGAGGCACGCGGCGGCCCTATGCGCGTTCGCCATCGCGGCACGTTTCGCTGGCGGCAGGGTCACATCGCTCTCGCGTGTGGTGAACACGGGAATGCCGCGCGCGGAGAGCATGGAGCGCAAGCGGATGGAGAGCGCGAGCACAAGGTCCTTCTCCTCGAGATGCGCAGCCAGGTGTGCGCCCGTGTCCGTGCCGCCATGGGCTGCATCCAGAACGATGAGGAATTGCGGCTGCACCGCGACAGAGGAGCGCGGCGGCAGCGTGGGCTGCTGTTGCGCCGGCGTCTGCAACGGCGAAGCAAGTGCGGAGAGAGATGCGGCAAGCGCGCAGACGACGAGCGTAAGGCAGCGGGCGACGTAAGTCCTCGCTCGCGGGCATGTGTCAGTCCAGCGCATAGATGGCGAGGCCGCTCAAGAGCTTGGGATAGAAGTCGGTGGACTTCTGCGGCATCACCTCGCCGTTGAATGCGATCTCACGCAGCTCCTGCAGGGTGGCTGGATTCATCAGGAACGCTGCCTGGGCTGTGCCTCGGCTCACCTGATCGACGGCTTCAGCGGCATCGCGCAGATAGCGCAAGTTGCGCTGCTCGCGGATGGACTCTTCGGAGAGGCCGAGCAACTGCTCCAACACCAGCCCGTGGAGCTGCACCACATCCAGCTGTCGCTGGCGCTCGGGCAGGTGCGCGAGTGCCTGCTGCACCGCACCCGGCCGAGCTTTCAGCAGATGGGAGCCGCTGGCCAGAACGGCGACGAAGGCCGTGCTCTCGCTGCTTTCGGCAAGCTTTGCGGTGAGCTGCGGGGCTTCCGTAGCCGGCAATTTTTCAATGTCGAAATAGGGTCTTGCGCGCTCGAGGAACGCCTCGGTGCGAAAATCTTTGAGGTCAAAGACGACGCGATGAGTGGGCAGGATGAGCAGCCCTTCGCTATCCATGTTCACGAAGGTCATCATCACTGCGGCTTCGGGATACGGCGGGTGGGGCAGCGTGGATGACAGATCGCGCTCGCGGGTGTGGTGCACGTGGGCGGGAGCGTGCTCCTTGCCATAGTTCAGCGCGGTCTCGTAGCGATGATGGCCGTCGGCGATGATCAGCTTCTTGTCGCCCATGGAGCCGATGACCAGGCGAAGCGAGTGCGGATCGGTGATGCGGCCGAGGCGATGCAGGACGCCGTAGTCATCGGTGACCTCGACCTGCGGCTGAAAATTCTGGAAAAGAATCTTTTCAATGCTCTGCGCCGGGTCGGAGTAGAGCATGAAGATCTGGCCGAAGTGCGCGCGGGTGGCCTTCAGCAGATTCAAGCGGTCGCTTTTGGGCTTGGATAACGTCTGCTCGTGACGAAATACCACTTTGGATGCATAGTCCTCCAGGCCGCCGAGCGCAATGAAGCCACGGCGCTCGCGCACTTCGCCCGTTTGCCCGGGAACCTGGAAGCGCTGCGAATAGGCGAAGATCGACGGATCGTTGTCGGTCTGCAGGACGCCTTTTTCGCGCCATTCGTGAAAGTCATTTGCCGCGCGGGTGTACACGTCGTTGACGCCGGGCTCATCAAAGAGTTCAGGCAGGCCGAGGATGATCCGCACCAGGTTATAAGGGCTTCGCCCGTAATAGACCTGCTGCATCGCCGGCGTGATCTTGTCGTAGGGCTGTGTGACCACGTCTTCGATGCGAACGGCGGTTGGATTGTAGCGCGTGGCGCGGAAGGGATAGATGCGTGCCATCAGTTTTGGCGATTGTACTAGACTGCGCGCAGCGAGCCCGGGCCTGCGAGATAGCCAACGAGATACACGACAGAAGAGAAACGGCTGACCAGAGGCGAGAGGATTACCTTCGTCCTCATTCGTTTGGATGACATTCGCGAGACAATTGCGCGCTGAAATTTCTGCATGGGCTATGCTAGGCGCCATCGTGTAGCATGGCGCTCATTAGGGATTGCCGCATGGTGTCCACGTCTAAAGGCTGGTTCCTGTCGCGGCTCGCTCGCCACAGCCGAGAGTTTCGCACGCTGCTCATGGTGCTGGCGCTGGTCTGCGCAGTGCTGATCTGTCCAGAGCTCATTCATCCGCTGCATGCGCAGGACGATCCTCTCAATACGATCCATGTCACGCCGCCGCCGCCCAAGCCAGCGGCGCCCACAGGCCCTCCGCCGCTTGAGGGCAAGGCTGCGTTGCATGCGCGTTCGGGAGAGCGTATCCGCGTCGATGTGAATCTGGTGCTCATTCCGCTGACCGTGACCGATCCGCTGAACCGGCTGGTGACAGGACTGGAGAAGAAGGAATTCTTTCTCTACGAGAACAACTCGCAGCAGCAGATCAAAAGCTTCTCTGCGGAGGATGCGCCGGTTTCTATCGGCATCATCATGGACTTGAGCGGCAGCATGACCAACAAGGTAGTGCGCGCGCGCGAGTCGATCATCGAGTTTCTCCGCACCTCCAATCCGCAGGACGAGTTTTTTATCATCGGGTTCAACGATCGCCCCGAGCTGATCGAGGATTTCACTTCGTCCATCGACGACATCGAAGCGCGGCTGCAGACCGTGCGGGCCGGCCGCCGCACGGCTCTGCTCGATGCCATCTACTACGGCGTGAACAAGATGAAGCAGGCGCGGTACGACCGTAAGGCGATCCTGATCGTCTCTGACGGCGGCGACAATCGCAGCCGCTACACCGAGAACGAGGTGCGGAACCTGGTGCGCGAGTCAGACACGGAGTTGTTCTCCATCGGAATCTTCGACGCATATGCCGCTACGACCGAGGAGCGCAACGGTCCACTACTGCTGCATGATCTGAGCGAGGAGACCGGCGGCCAGCTCTTTCGCGTGGACGATGTCTCGGATATGACCGACATCGCGACCAAGATCAGTGCCGAACTGCGTAACCAGTACGTGATCGGTTACAAACCTGCCGATGCGAAACGCGATGGCAAATGGCGTAAAGTGAAGATAAAGCTGGTGCCACCCCCCGGGCTGCCGCCACTTACCGTACATGCCCGAACCGGATACTATGCACCCTCGCAATAGACCTTATTTGCGAAGCACGATCACACTCTTGTTTCTTCTGGTATTCGGCGGTGCAATGCTGGCACAGCAGCCGGCGGCCCCTCCTTTGCCCGCGGAGCAGCAGCCGCCGCTCAACGTCGATCGCGATCCGGTCCCGTCGCCCGGTCCAGCTAGTGCCGGGCCCGGCGCCGCGGCCAATCCAACGCAACCGGGCCAAGTCGCCAAAGGAAAGAACGGCGGCTATACGCTGACGCGGGATGTCGACGAGGTTGTCCTGAATGCCACGGTAATCGACGATCATGGGCATCTGGTTTCGGGGCTGAACAAGGACGCTTTTCACGTTTTCGAGGACGGCAAACCGCAGGCCATTACCTCAATCCAGGAGCAGGACATTCCCGTCTCCATCGGCCTGCTGATCGACAACTCCGGCTCCATGCGCACCAAGCGGCAGGCGGTGAACGAGGCTGCGCTGGACATGGTGCGCGCGTCGAATCCGGAAGACGAGACCTTCGTGGTGAACTTCGCCGACGAAGCCTACATCGACCAGGACTTCACCAGCGACATCAACCGGCTGCGCGATGGCCTTTCCCACATTGACTCTAAGGGCGGCACCGCACTGTATGACGCGGTGATCGCGTCTGCGGACTACATGGCGAAGAACGCCAAGAAGGCGAAGGAAGTACTGCTTATCATCACGGACGGTGAGGACAACGCCTCGGGCACCAATCTTGAAGAGACGGTGCGTCGGATCCAGGACCTGCAGGGTCCGGTGGTGTACTCCATCGGACTCCTGTTTGACGATTCCGGTAGTGGGGGACGCGAGTCGCACCGTGCGCGCCGCGCGCTGCAACTGCTCTCGGATGAGACGGGTGGACTGGCCTTTTTCCCCAAGAATCTGGGCCAGGTGGACGAGATCGCGGCGGAAGTGGCGCGCGATATCCGGAACCAGTACACGATCGGCTATCACTCCAGCAAGCCGGCGAGCCTGGGCGGCTATCGCGTGGTACACGTGGAGGCCAAGGCCAAGGGCTACAACAAGATGACGGTGCGCACCAGGCCGGGCTACTTCCCTCACACGCAAACGGCGGCGACCAAGAAGAAGCCGTGAAACCCTGCTAGGGTCCAGTCAATTTCCATGCGAGCACGTGATGCGGGCGGCTGTGTCCGGCACTGCTACACTAGTCGGTTCTTTTATGCGGACTGAAGCCTCCACTCTCACCTTTCGCGGCGCACTGCGCGTTGCCGACGACATTACCGATTTGGTCGGCCAGACGCCGATGCTCCGGCTTACCCGGCTGTGCGGTCCGGAGATGGCGGAGGTCTTTGCGAAGCTCGAATTTCTGAACCCCGGCGGCAGCATCAAAGACCGCGCCGCGCTGGGAATGATCCTGCGCGCGGAGCAGGAAGGCCTGATCGCGCCGGGCGCGCAGATCTTCGAAGCGACGGCGGGCAACACGGGCGTGGGCTTGGCGCTGATCGGCGTGAATCGCGGCTACAAGGTGACGCTCTTTGTGCCCGAAGGCTACGCCGAGGAGAAGTGCATCCTGATGCGCGGATTCGGCGCGAAGGTCATTCGTACTCCAGAACAGGGCGGCATGCAGGGCGCGATCGCCCAGGCCAAGGCTGCGCTTGCGGAGACGCCCGGGTCGTGGGGCGCATTTCAGTTTGAGAACCAGGCAAACCCGGACTTCCATGAAGCGACCACCGCGGCCGAGATTTGGGAGCAGATGGAAGGCCGCGTGGATGCGCTGGTGGCAGGCGTCGGCTCCGGCGGCACGTTTACCGGTGTAGCGCGCGGGCTGAAGAAGCGCAATCCGCGGCTGGTGGCGATCGCGGTGGAGACCGAGGGCTCGATCCTGCAGGGAGGACCGCCCGGGCCGCATCGCGTGGAGGGCATCGGCGTCCACTTCATCCCCACTACCTTCCATCCGGAGCTGGCCAACGGCGTCATCATGGTCACGGACGACGATGCCTTTGCCATGGTGAAGCGGCTGGCCGCCGAGGAGGGACTGCTGGGTGGGTCGAGCTCCGGCGCCCATGTCTTTGCCGCGCTCGAGGTCGCACGAAAGCTTGGCCCGGGCAAGCGCATCGCGACCATCATCCCCGATTCGGCCGAGCGCTATCTGTCGAAGAACATCTTCGACGGCGGTAAGTAGTTCGGCATTTCGCAAAAAGAGACGGCCTCTGCGATCCGATGCAGCGGCCGTTGTTTTTTGTTTGCAAAGCGCTACTGGTTCGGGAAGCCAACCAGCGGCACGTCTTCCTGTTGGTTCGGCAGGCTACCCAGGGTCAGCGAAGCGCTCGCTGGAAGGGTTGAATACGTTCCTGTCGGGGTGTAGGAGAGCGAAATGGTGCAGGTGGCCGCTGGCGCAAGGGACTGGCTGCACGTGGTTCCTTCGATGTTGAAGCTCTGTGGCGAGGGGCCGCTCAGGGTGGGCTGAATATTGGAGAGGTTCAGCGGCATATTGCCGCTATTGGTGATGGCCATGCTCCCGTAGCTGGTCGCCGTTCCTGCAGAGGCGAAGACGACGCCGTGAAGCTGCGTACGGATGTACTTGGAGACCGTCTGGGTTCCGTTCGTGATGGATTCGACATAGATATCCCCATGCGCGTCGACGAGGGGTCTGATCAAGGGCAACTGGTAGAGAACCGGGACTGTTGAGGCGCAGTTGGTGGGTGTCGGATTAGGGTAAAGGCTAGAACTGACCAGAGTTCCGGTCACCAGCGTTCCGCTCGCATCCACGGCTATGCCGTCTTGGCTGGGAACCTGGCAGATTTTGCCGGAGGAGGAGTTGTACACACTGTGATTTGTCCCGAAATAACTCTCCCCCGCGGGTCCGATCGCTATATAGGAGATGTAGAGTTGACCTGGATCAGCTGGATCAGTAATTGTTCCCTGCACGTTCCAGGTCCCATTCGGTTGCACGATGTAATACGCCGCAACTGAAGAATTAGGTGTTGTCGGACTTCCGCCCACCTCCAGATTGCCATTCCCAAGGGCGGCGACTCCATAAATCGCAAGCTCGGGTTGGATGGTTGCGAGCAGGCTCACGACGCCGGAGGGATCGACTTTGATGAGCTGGTTTAAGTAGGTCAGGAACAGGTTTCCCGCGCCATCAATCGTCTGCAAAGTGGCGAGCGCTGTACTGATCGGGCAACCAGGCGAACGTAAAGCTTCCGGTTGGGGTCAGCTTGTGGATAGTGTTTTGAGGGCCCCCTGGGTAGACCAGATAGTAGACATTCCCCGCGCCATCGATCGTCCAGTTAGTGCCACTGCCGCCGAGGTAGCCAGTGAGGACCGGCGTACCGCCCGAGAAGGTGGCGAGCGGGCCTTGGCCGATGCCAGTGAGGTAGGCGGTGGCGATGACCGCATAGGCAGGGTCCTGAATGACGATAGCTCCGTTCCGGACACCCGGCGCCAGGGGTTTGAAGCTCGCCTGCACCGTGCAAGACTGGCCGGCCTGGTAGGTCGTTCCGGCCTGGCAGGTGCCACCCGTCGCAGCGTAGTCGAGTCCGGTGGCGCCTTGGAGCACCGCCTTGACTGCCTTGATCTGGCCGGACTGTGAGAAGGTGACCGTGACCGTCTGCGCGGGCGTTGTTTTGCCGACCGGGACGGTGCCGAAGTTGACGGACGTTTGAGCAGCCAAAGTTTGACTGGCAAGGTTGGAAAGACAGGCGAAGGCCCATACAGCAGGACGACGCAGAGGGGCGAAGAAAGATGAGGACATTCATCGGCTCCTGGGTCAACGAAAAAGCGACGGGGGACGGAAGGGCACCGAAGACCCAACCGAGGAAGCTGAAAGAGAGCGAGTCACGCCTGGAACAGACCTGATGATTCACAGGGTGAGAAACGAAGATGTCAGCAAAGACAATCAGAGTTTCAAATTGCTCCGGGTCTGACAATGCAGCTCCGGACGCGGAGTGAGAGTACCACGGACGGATGAAAACCTTTGCGGTCCTTAGGATGGGCGACGCTGGCGAAGGAAGAGTCCCGAGAATGACAGCGGCTTGAATGTCGCCGCCGGTTCACGGACACTGGTTGGTCATTCCATTCTGGAGATTCCATGAGCAATCCGCAGCACGGCTTTTCAACACGCGCCATCCATGCCGGCCAGGAGCCGGACGCCACGACCGGCGCGGTGAATGTGCCTATCTATCTCACCTCCACCTACGCGCAGCAGGAGATTGGTAAGAACAAGGGTTACGAATACTCGCGTGTCTCGAATCCGACACGCACCGCGCTCGAACAGAATCTGGCGGCGCTGGAGGGTGGCAGCTCCTCCCATGTCTTCGCCAGCGGCATGGCGGCTATCTCGGCGCTGGTCGCGATGCTGAAGACGGGCGACCACGTCATCTGCGGATCGAATGTCTACGGCGGCACACCCCGACTGTTCAACCAGATCGTGGCAAACTACGGCATCGAGTTCACTTACGTCGATACCAGCGATCCGGAGAACGTCCGCCGCGCTTTGACTCCGCGCACGCGCCTGGTACACATCGAGACCCCGACCAATCCGCTGATGCAGTTGACCGACATCCGCGCCGTGAGTGCGGTGTGCCGCGAACAGGCAAAGCGGGTGGGCGAGCCGGTCGATCTGTGCGTGGACAACACGTTCATGTCGCCGTATTTTCAGCGGCCGATCGAACTGGGCGCGGACCTGGTGATGCACTCGACGACGAAGTTCCTGAACGGCCACTCGGATGGATTGGGCGGCGTGCTGGTCGCGACGCGGCCCGATCACGCGGAACGCTTCGCGTTTGTCCAGAAGTGCACGGGCGGCATCCTGTCGCCGTTCGAGTCCTACCTGATCCTGCGCGGCGTGAAGACACTGGCGGTGCGCATGCGTCAGCACGATGCCAGCGGGCGGCAGATCGCGGCGTGGCTCGCACAACATCCGCGCATCGAAAAGGTATTCTACCCGGGACTGCCGTCGCATCCGCAATATGAGCTGGCGAAGCGGCAGATGTCCGGCTTTGGCGCGCTGATCACTTTTGAGACCGGCTCGCTGGAGCGCGCGAACGATGTCCTGAAGCGCGTGCGCGTGTGCACCCTGGGCGAGAGTCTGGGCGGCGTGGAGACGCTGATCTCGCACCCGGCAACCATGACCCACGCCGCGCTGGGCGAAGAGGGTCGCCGCAAGATCGGGCTCACCGATGGCATGGTGCGCATCTCGGTGGGCATCGAGGATGTCGAGGACCTGCTTGCGGACCTCGATCAGGCGCTGAAGGTCTAGACGGTCCTCATGGGAATCCGTACATGGTTGTCCTGGAGCAGCGGCAAGGACAGCGCTTGGACGCTGCACACGCTGCGGCAGCAGGGCGTATACGAAGTAGTCGGTCTGCTCACTACGGTGAACAGTGCGTATGAACGCGTCGCGATGCACGGCACGCGTGCATCCGTGCTGCGCGCACAGGCCGCAGCGGCCGGGCTGCCGTTGATCGAGCTGCCGCTGCCCTGGCCCTGCTCGAACGCGCAGTATGAAGCAGTCATGCGTGATGCATGCGCGGCCGCTGTGAGCGACGGCGTCGAAGCGATGGCCTTCGGCGACCTCTACCTCGAAGATGTGCGGCGCTACCGCGAGGAGCGTCTGGCCGGCACCGGCATCACGCCGGTGTTTCCGCTGTGGGGCCGCGACACCGGTGCGCTGGTGCGCGAGATGCTCGACGGTGGTCTGCGCGCTCGTCTTACCTGTATTGATCCGAGCAAACTCCCTGCGTCCTTCGCAGGGCGAGAGCTGGACGCGTCTTTGCTGGCGGAGTTGCCGCCCGGTACCGACCCATGTGCGGAGAATGGCGAGTTCCACACCTGCGCGTACGCCGGTCCGATGTTTGCGAAGCCCATTCTGCTTCTGCCTGGTGCAGTCGAACAACACGGCGACTTCGTCTTTGCAGATTTCACGCTGGAATGAAGGGATGCTCTAAGGCTCAGGACGCTTCAGCCGGAAGAGCACCGTGCCCGGATCCTTGCCGGTTCCATCCATGACGAATCCGCACTTGCGCAGCACGCCAATCGATGCCGCGAGATGCGGATAGGTCTGCGCGCATACGGACTGCACGTGGCTGTAGGTGAAGATCCAGGGTACGAACGCGTTGATCGCTTCGGTGACATAGCCGTGACGGCGAAACTCGTTGAGGATGGAGTAGCCGATCTCCACGTCGTCCAGCGTTTCGGGAGGCTCGGTGCATCCGCAGCCGCCAATCAGCAGAGACGGTGCGCCGGCCGCCTGCTTCAGTGTGACGTAGCGGCACCATCCGCGGTAGTGGGGATGGCGATGGACGCGCTCAAGCAGGTAGTCGATGGCCCTTTGATCCCAGTACTGCGGCGGCCAGGTGTCTGGCACGACAGCATTGAGAAGCTCGCCCAGCCCTTGCCCGTTCCGGTCCGCGTGCAGCATCGCCTCGGTCACGCTGACGAGCAGGAGGCGCGGCGTCTCGATGGGTTCTTCCGCGGATAGCGCACGCCGCATTGGCGTTTGCATGGAAGTTCTCCTGTGAGGGTGAGCAGGTGGGTGGGTATTGTAGACCGCAGGTCCGACGCGTTCACTGGAGGGCAGGCAATGGCGCGAAACCACGCTACCATTGCGCGGCATAATCGGCAATCAACACTGCGACTTGCGAAGTACTTGGCTCCCTATACGGGAAAGCCCGAGCGACCCGCGGATACGAGGCATGGTAGGATCATAGGTTTTCCCGGAGATCCTTCAATGACTGCAACCACCCTCCCCAACGCAGCCAGCCAGCCCTTTCGCCTGACCGAGGAGCAGGAGCAACTGCGCCGCGAGATACGCAGCTTTGCCGCCAAGGAGATCGCACCGCATGTGATGGAGTGGGACGAGGCGAGCGAGTTTCCCTCGGCCGTGGTGAAGCAGCTTGGCCAGATGGGGCTGCTGGGCATGCTCATGCCCACCGAACTGGGCGGTGCGGAGCTCGGCTACGTCGATTACATGACGGCGATCGAGGAGATATCCGCCGTCGATGGGTCGATAGGCATCATCATGGCCGCGCATAACTCTCTCGGCCTGAACCACATCTACCTGGCGGGCAACGAGGAGCAGCACCGGCACTACATCCCCAAACTGGCCACTGGAGAGTGGCTTGCGGCATGGGGATTGACCGAGCCCGGCTCCGGCTCGGATGCCGCGGGAGCGCGCACCAGTGCCGTTCGAAAAGGGGATCGCTGGGTGTTGAACGGCACCAAGACGTTCATCACCAATGGCGGTCATGCTGATGTTGTCGTGGTGATTGCCGTGACGGACAAGACGCAGGGCACACATGGGCTGTCGGCCTTCATCGTGGAGAAGGGAATGCGTGGTTTCCGTCCGGGGAAAAAGGAAAACAAGCTGGGCTTGCGAGCCAGCGATACTTCCGAATTGATCTTCGAGGATTGCGAGGTTCCGGCCGAAAACCTGCTGGGTAAAGAGGGTGAGGGCTTTGTCGATTCGCTGCGCATCCTCGACGGCGGGCGCATCTCGATCGCTGCGCTCTCTCTCGGGATCGCACGCGGGGCTTATGATGCCGCGCGAAAGTATGTGAAGCAGCGGCGGCAGTTCGGCAAGGCGATCGCGGAATTTCAAGGTATCCAGTGGAAGCTGGCCGATATGGCGACGCAGCTCGAAGCGGCGCGGCTGCTGACTCTACGGGCGGCAATGACGAAAGATGCGGGGCAGACAACGACCAGCGAGTCTGCGATGGCGAAGCTCTTCGCCAGCGAGGCCGCGGTGCGCATCTGCGACGAGGCGGTGCAGCTCCACGGCGGCTACGGCTTCATCAAGGACTATCCGGTAGAGAAGTTCTATCGCGACGTAAAGCTGTGCACCATTGGCGAAGGCACCAGTGAGATTCAGCGAATGGTGATCGCGCGCGAGCTGCTGAAGCGGCCCTGAACCGCAGCCTTGCCGGCTGCTACACTCGCACCTTGCACACCACTCTCAAGACCGGGACTGCCGCTCACGCCACTCTGGCAGAGCGCCTGCGCGGCGGCGATCTGCGCTCGCTCGCGCGTGCCATTTCGCTGGTGGAAGATGATGCGCCTGCGGCACAGGCGCTACTCTCCGCATGTTTCCCCTATACGGGAGATGCGCTGCGCATTGGCATCACGGGCGCGCCGGGTGCGGGCAAGAGCACGCTGGTCGATCAGCTCGCGCGTTGCTTCCGCGAGCAGCAGCACACGGTGGGCATCCTTGCGGTCGATCCGACCAGCCCGTTCAGCGGCGGCGCGATCCTGGGCGATCGCATCCGGATGGAGCGGCACCACGCGGATGCCGGAGTCTATACACGCAGCATGGCTACCCGCGGTGCGATGGGCGGCCTGGCACGCGCTGCAGCCGATGCTGCCTTGTTGATGGAAGCCAGCGGCCGCGATCGCATTCTCATCGAGACGGTTGGAGTGGGCCAGGACGAGATAGACATTGTCCGGCTCGCGGATATTACGGTGGTGGTCCTGGTGCCGGGCATGGGCGACGATGTGCAGAGCATCAAGGCGGGCATTCTGGAGATCGCAGACATCTTTGTGGTCAACAAGAGCGATCGCGAAGGTGCGGACCGCGTAGAGAAGGAGTTGAAGGCGATGCAGTCGTTCGCCTCCTCGCACGGCAGTTGGGTGGCGCCGGTGGTGCGCACCGTCGCGTCGACGGGGCAGGGAATCGATGCGCTGGTTGCCGCGACGAAGGACTTTACCGCATGGCTCGCACGCGATGGCCATCTGCGCGAGCGGCGTGAGCAGCAGTGGCGCGAACGCCTGGTCGAGATGGTGCGCGCCGAGCTGCTGCGCGGGTTGCGCGCACATGGGATGACGCCAGAGGAACTCGCCGGCCACGCTCGCCGCATCACCGCGCGGCAGGAAGACCCCTTCGCGACGGCGGCAGAGATGGTGAAGGCCATCACCGGAGGCAGCGCGCATGAGCAAACAGAGTGAGCCTTCCGTGAAGGGCGCCCGCATCGACCACCTGGGTATCGCCGTCGAGAGTATCGCCGCGGCGCGGGGCCTCTACGAGGCGCTTGGGTTGCGCGTGACCCACGAAGAGACGGTGGAGCACGAAGGCGTGCGGACCGCGATGATTCCCGTGGGGGAGAGCCGCGTCGAGCTGCTGGAGGCGCTTGGTCCCGAAACCACGGTGGGCCGCTTCCTGAGCAAGCGCGGCGCCGGGCTGCATCACGTTGCGCTGCACGTCGACGATATTCAGGCGGCCTGGGCGGAGCTTCAGGGTCGTGGTGTCACGATCGTCTCACCGGCCGTGCAGACCGGAGCCGGCGGCCATCTTTACTTTTTCGTGCACCCGAAGAGCACGGGCGGCGTGCTGCTCGAAATCTGCCAGGACCCGGTGTGATGCTGCAGCATCCGATACTAGCCATCGACACCTGTGGGCAGGTGGGAACGGTTGCGCTGGCCGAGCTTGAAAATGGCGCAACGACGGTGACGTGTATCAGCCAGACGGAGCTGGGCGGACGAGCGGCCGCAGCGGAGTTGATGCCGGCCATCGACCGGATGCTGCGGGAGGCCGCGCTGGAACTGCGGGCGCTGCGAACCATTCTGGTCGTGAACGGTCCGGGTAGCTTCACCGGCATACGGGTTGGCCTGAGCACCGCGAAGGGTCTGGCCCACGCGACTGGAGTGCTGATTGTCGCCATCTCGCGCCTGGCAGTGCTGGCTGGTCTGGGCGAGACGCGCCAGGATTCGCTTGCCGTGCTCGATGCGGGACGCAACGAGTTCTATGCGCGGCGCGGGCAACGCGAGTGGCTTACGTCCCTTGATGAGATTGCGACGGCGGCGGAGGCGGGAGTTCCGTTGATGGTTGCCGAAGCGGCGATCGCGGAGCGGCTGGCAGCGTGGCGGCCTGCGCGGCTTGGGCCGCTGGATGCCTGCGCTGCCGTAAGCGCTGCGCTGGTGCGCCTGCGCTCGGGTGAGGCGGAAGACCTTGCCACGCTGGATGCGAATTACCTTCGCCGATCTGACGCGGAGCTTTTCGCACGTCCTGTCTCAGCGCCGGTGCGGTGATGGAGATCCGCCCTCTTATCGAAGCGGATCTGCCGCTCATCCGGGCGTGGATGCTGGGTGCTCCCGAGGCTCCGGTGTGGAGCGATGCCGATCTTGCCGGACTGTTGACGATGGCTCCGGCCGATCAGCGAAAGGTGCGGAAGGCTTGGACAGCCGAGCACGGCCGGTCGGCCAAAGCCGGCTTTGCTGTGGCGACGGCGCTCTGCATACCCGGTACGCCGGCGGAGTGCGAGCTCGAGTTCGTGCTGGTTCCACCCGAGACGCGACGGCAGGGAATTGGCCGCATGCTCGTCCATACCATCGTCGCCTGGGCACGCAACCTGGGCGCGAACGAAATACGGCTGGAGGTGCGGGAATCAAACGCGTCTGCCCTGCGGCTCTACGAGGCATGTGGCTTCGTTGTCGCGGGACGCAGGCCTGGATACTATGCTGATCCGGCAGAAGATGCGGTGCTGATGCGCCGCCAAATCAGCTATGTACACGGGGACCCGCCCGTATAATGGCGCCTTGAGGAACCGCATGGTTCGTGATGGATATTGGTACGCGATCAGTCTGCTGCTTGTCGCGACCGTAATACGCTTTTTTACCGCTGACTGGTTCGCCAGTTGGCTGCTGGTTGCCGTCCCGGTGCTGCTGGCGGCATTCTTTCTCTGGTTCTTCCGCGATCCGGAGCGGACGATTCCGGGCGGTCCGGGCCTGGTGGTTTCACCGGCGGACGGCAAGATCACCGAGGTCGCCCCCATCCATACCCCGGACGGCGACAGGATTCGGCTCAGCATCTTCCTTAGCGTCTTTGATGTGCACGTGAACCGGTCACCCATCGCTGGAGTCGTTCGCCGTATCCAGTACAAGAAGGGCGAGTACCTGAACGCGATGGACCCGGCATCTGCCGAGCGCAACGAGCAGAGCGTGGTGACGATGGAGGGTGAGGGCTGCCTGATCGTCTTCAAGCTTATCGCCGGTCTGCTGGCGCGCCGCATTGTCTTTCTGCCGAAGGAGGGCGATACGCTGCTGCGCGGCGAACGGGTCGGGCTTATCAAGTTTGGCTCGCGCTGCGACCTGGTGCTGCCCGGCGATGCGCACATCCGCGTCGAGCGCGGGCAGCGGGTGAAGGGCGGACAGAGCATCCTGGCCGATGTTGAGGTGCCCTCCTACGAGCCGACGCTGCTGAAGGAAGTGATGGAGACGCACCGGTGACCGAGCGCAAGCGGCCACGACGGCGCGGCATGTTCGTGCTGCCGTCGCTGTTTACCGCCGGCAATATTGCCGCGGGATATTACGCCATCACGCAGAGCCTGCAGGGATCGCGGCTGGAACCGCGGCACTTTGACTACGCCGCACTCGCGATCCTGTTTGCGATTCCATTCGATGCGCTCGACGGGCGCATTGCCCGCATGACGAGGACCACCAGCGACTTTGGCAAAGAGCTGGACTCGCTTGCCGATGTAATCACGTTCGGTGTTGCGCCAAGCATCCTGGCCTACACGTGGGGCTTCCGCACGCTGCCCTTGACCATCGATCTATCCCTGCGCCACAGGATCGTGGAACTGGGAGCGTTCGTCTGCTTTCTCTTTCTACTCTGCGGAGCCAGCCGGCTGGCGCGCTTCAACATCAGCCATGATCCGCAGCCGAAGAATCCCGGCAGGCCGGACCGCAAATACTTTGTCGGCATGCCCATCCCTGCGGCGGCCGGGGTGCTCGCGTCAGTGGTGCATCTGGTCAACGGGACGCCGGTGCCGTACTGGTGGCTGGGCGCGCTGTGGCTATTTGTCGTCGGGCTTGCGGGCTTTCTTATGGTGAGCACGTGGCGCTTCTGGAGCGGCAAGGAGATCAACCTCTCAGGACGGCATCCTTTTCAGTTGATGGTGCTGCTGGGCGTGGTCATCTACGCAGTAGTCGCTTTCTCGGAGGTGCTGCTGTTTCTCTGCTGTTTCGCCTACATGTTCTCCGGCCTGGCGGCGCGCGCCGCTTACTCGGCACAGCGGCGCAAGCGCCGCACTCTCGACAGCTCTCCGCTGGAGAACATCACCATCCATGCACCGGAAGAACACAGTCACTAAATCATGCCAGCGAACTATCGCATTGCCATCGTCGGAGCCGCGTCCCTGCGCGGGAAGGAACTCAACGAAGCTCTTGGCGAGTCGCCATTTGCCGAAGCTGATTTTGTCCTGATGGACGATCAGGAGGCGATTGGTCAACTGGAATCGGTTGGCGACGAGGTGACGTTTATCCAGCCGATCACGCCGGCTTCGTTCGCGCATGCCGACTTCACGTTCTTCAGCGGGAGTGCCGAGCTGACCCGCAAACATTGGGAGACGGCGGCGCAGGCAGGCTCCGCGATCATCGATCTGTCGGGTGCGCTTGACGGGGAGAAGGATGCGGTGGTGCTGGCGCCGTGGGTGCAGCGTTCGACCGACGCGCTTAACCTGCAGACACCCGCGGCAGTGCCGGCACATCCCGCGGCCCTGGTGCTGGCCGTGCTGCTGGGCCAGATACGGCAAGCCTCGGCAGTCCGCGCGGCGTTTGCCACGGTGCTTGAACCCGCCTCAGAGTACGGTCGCGGCGCGATGGATGAGCTGCACCAGCAGACGGTGAGCCTGCTCTCTTTTCAGAGCCTTCCCAAGGCCCTCTACGACACCCAGGTTGCCTTCAACGCGACGCCGGCGGCTGGCCCTGAAGGCAAGATCGATCTGCAGGCGACTGAGGCGAGGGTACGCCGGCACTATGCACTGCTGGCAGCGGGCAAACTGCCTGCGGCCGCCATTCAGCTCGTGCATGCTCCGGTCTTCCATGGACACACTGTTTCGCTTGGTCTCGATCTGGAGCGGGCGATGACGGCAGAGCAGTTGCGCCAACTGCTGGAGGCAAACGAGCACATTGAAATTGCCATCAGCGACGAAGATGCGCCGTCGAACCTTGCGGCGGCGGGGCAGGAGCAGGTACTTGTTCGCGTACGCTCCGCGGATGACGGAACGACGGCGACGAATCGCTTCTGGTTGTGGGCGGCCGCGGATAATCTGAAGCTCTCCGCGATCAACGCCGTCGCCTGCGCGCTGGAGATGCGTCGTCTGCGGCCGCAAGGGCAGGTGCAATAGCCATGAAGCCGGCGCTGCTGGGTGCCACCGGCGCGATCGGCGAGAACATTGCCGCCGAACTGCGCAAGCGCGGTGAGGGCTATCGCGCGGTTGGCCGCGATCGCGCATCGCTGGAGCGGACTTTCGGCTCCGATCCGCTGGCGGAGATTGCCGTCTGGAACCCGGACGATGCGTCCTCCGTAAGGGCTGCCCTGCGCGGTGCTGACGCGGTCGTCTACCTGGTGGGCGTTCCCTACAATCACTTCGAGCTGCATCCGGTGCTGATGCGGCAGACGCTCGACGCGGCGATTGCCGAAAGCGTCGGCCAGATGCTGCTGGTGGGCACCGTCTACCCATACGGACGGGCGCAGCAAACGCCGGCGCGTGAGGATCATCCGCACGAGCCGCATACCTTCAAGGGAAAGATGCGCAAGCAGCAGGAGGACCTGTTGCTCGAGGCCGATGCTGCGGGGAAGATCCGCGGCACCGTGCTGCGGCTGCCGGACTTCTACGGGCCGCGGGTGAAGAACAGCTTTCTCGACGGCGTCTTCAACGCGGGGGCGAAGGGCGGCACGGCAAACCTGATCGCGCCGATCGATCGCCCGCATCAGTTCGTCTATGTGCCGGATGTAGGCCCAGTGGTGCTCGATCTGCTGCGGCATCCGGAGGCGCATGGCCGCTGGTGGCACCTGGCGGGCGATGGCACCGCGAGCATGCAGGAGATCGTCGCGATGGTCGGTCAGCTTGCCGGCAAGCCAATCAAGACGCGCGCGGCGGGATTGGGGATGCTGCGCGTCATCGGCCTTTTTCAGCCGATTATGCGGGAGCTGGTGGAAATGAACTACCTGCTGACCGATCCATTCATCATGGATGACACGCGCTTTGCGCGTTCTGCTGGGCAATGTGAAGACGACACCACTCGAAGAAGGCCTCAGGCAGTCACTGGAGGCTGCCCGCCGCAAGTAAGCGAACTGCGATTGCGGTTATGAATCGCAGAGCGCGCGGTATCTCTCATACTGCGCGAGCAGAAACGGGTCGGTCATGCCGGCGATATAGTCGGCCACGGTGCGTGGAGCGCCCTCCAGAGCCAGCGCGGCGCTGCAGTTAGACGGCAGCAGCGATGGATCGCGCACCAGGCATTCGTAGAGCGATGTGATGATCCGGTGGGCGCGCTCGTGCTCCGGCGTGACGGCATCGCTTTCGTACAAGTGCGTGCTGAGGTATTGCTTGGCCTCGCGACGCAGCGTCTCCATCTCGGAGGAGAGAGCGACGAGCCGCCGCCCTGCATCGCGCACCTGCGCCAGGTCTGATATGCCCGCTTCGGCAAGCGCCTCGCTGGTCCGTGTGATCAGGTCGCCAGTAAAGGCGTTGAGCATGCGCTTCAAAGACTCATCGATCAGCCGCTCCGGTACTGCGGCCGGATATTGTGCCGCCATGGGAGCGTAGAAACGCTCGAAGAGCGCGACATGGGCGCGCACGTGTGCAAGGTCGAGGATGCCGGAAGAGAAGCCATCGTCGAAGTCCGCGGTGAGATAGGCGATCTCGTCGGCCAGGTCGATGAGCTGCGCTTCGAGCGGCGGCTGCTGATCAAGGAAATACTCCGCGAGTTCCGGATGTTCGACGGGATCGTAGTCGCGCGAGTGCTTGATGATGCCCTCGCGGACGCCCAGGGTGAGATTGAGGCCAGGGAAGGCTGCGTAGCGCTGCTCGAAGGCAGTGACGATGCGGAGCGCGTGCAGGTTGTGATCGAAGCGCAGGCCATGCGCGTGCATTGCTTCGTCGAGCGCGCGCTCGCCCGCATGGCCGAAGGGCGGATGCCCGATGTCGTGCACCAGCGCGAGCGATTCGGTGAGGTCTCCGTTGAGCCCGAGCGCGGCAGCGATGGTGCGCGCAAGCTGCGTCACTTCAATGGTGTGGGTGAGGCGGCTCCGGTAGTGGTCGGAGTTACCGTGGGTAAACACCTGTGTCTTGCCGGCGAGGCGGCGAAACGCGCGCGCATGAATGATGCGGGCGCGGTCGCGCTGAAAAGGTGAGCGGTAGGCGTGCGGCGGCTCGTTGTACTGCCGTGCGGCGAGCGGCTCACGCGGATCGCTGCTCACGGCGCATGCGGCGGGCAGAGGTGCGAAGCGGGATACCACAGCTGGCAGGTTCACGCGTGCGACGGTCTAGAAGGAGCCGGCGGTTGAATCAATGCTTCCCGTCGGCGGTAGGCGCGGACTCGCGGGCCAGCTTTACCTTGGCGGTTTCGAGCTTCTTCTGCACCTTGCTCACGTCGTTTTCATCGACATCGGCGGGCACGGTGCGCGCGTACTGCGCGAGCGACTGGTCCCACTGCGCGACGGCCAGGCGCAGGCGGCCGGTCTTCTCGTAGAGTTCGCCCAGGTGGTCGTGCACCGTGGGATCGGTGGACTCACGTTCACTAGCCTTGCGCAGATTCTCTTCCGCCAGTGAGTATTGCCCCAGCTTGAAATAGGCCCAGCCTAGCGAATCGAGATATTCGTATCTTTGCGGATCGAGCTGTACCGCCTTCTGCAGCATGGCAAGCGCGTCGTCGAGCTTTACGCCGCGATCGGCAAGCATGTAGCCGAGATAGTTCAAGGTCATGCTGTTGTTGGGATCGAGCGCGAGTATTTTGCGGAACTGCTCCTCGGCGGCGTCGAAGTGCTTCTGGCGCTCCTCGAGAGCGCCGCGCAGGAACAGAACGTAGCGCGAGTCGTCATCGCCATGTGTGGGAAGCGCCGCGGCCTGGTCGATGTTCTCGCCGGCTTCCTTCCAGCGGTGCAGGCGGGTATCGATCTGTGCCAGCGCCAGGTACACATCGCGATCGTCGCCATTGTGCTTGAGCTGCGCATTGGCGAGCGCGAGGCCCTCCTCCGCATGTCCGGTATCGGCAAGCTGCCCAGCCAGCATCAACTGCATCGACTTGTTGCCCGGCATGGCCTTGGCGGCATCGCGCGCAACGACGGTTGCCTTCTCGTACTCCTTTGCGTCGCGGTAGGCGTCCACTTCACCCTGATAGCCGCGTTCCGCGTACTCCCCACCCAGCGCAACCAACTGTTTGTAGGCGTTGACGGCGGCCTCGGTGTGGTTCTGTTCGCGTTCCACATTTGCCAGGCGGTCGAGGAAGATGGAGCGGTTGTTCTTTTCGCCGTCGTTGTAGTGGTTGTCCGGCTTTGCGGAGCGTGTGACCAGGCCGTTCAGCAACTGCGTGGCGTCGGGATAGCGGCCGAGCGCATCGTAGGTCAGCGACTCGTTGAAGAGGATCTCGTCGGAATCGGTGGAAAGCGGCTGTGCCTTTTTGAGTGTTGCCAGGGCCTGCTCATAGTGGCCCTCGCGGCGTTGGCACTCCGCGACGCGCGCCAGCGCTTGCGCGTCCTGCGGGTCAGCCGCGGCGATCTCCTGGTAAGCGTGCTCCGCATCCTCAAGCTGGTTGTTGTTGAGCAGCGCCTGGGCGAGTGCGCGCTTGGCATCCAGGTTGTCGGGATCCAGATCGACGGCCTGCTGGTAGGCGGTGACGGCATCCTTCGTGTCCTTGATCTGGTCGTATCCGGCGCCCAATGCAAAGGCGAGCTTGGCGGTGCGGTCATCTGCCGGCACAGCCTCCAGCGTCGCGATGGCGCGCTTGAGGTCGCCGCCTTCGCCATAGAGCCGGGCGAGATTGAGCGCAACGTCTTCGGAGCTGGGATCGATCTTCCGTGCTGCCTCGAACTCCTGCTGCGCCAGTTGCGAGTCATGGTTGACGGTGTAGAGCTGCCCGAGCACGAGGTGACTCTCGATGTCGGTGGGGTCGAGCGCGCTGATCTGCTTGTACTCGTTGATGGCGAGGTCGAGCACCTGCTGCGAAGCCCCGTTTTGCATGTCGCCGAGCGAGTGCAGATAGACGCGGCCGAGCAGCTTATGAGCAGCGATATTTTTTGGTTCGCGCTTGATGGTGTCCTGCGCGGTGAGGATTGCGTCGCGCACACGGCCGGTGCGGAAGTAGAGCTCGGCCAGGCCGTTGTTCAGAAAAGCGGAGGTAGGGTCCGCGGTCAGCGCCAGCTTGTATTCTTCGACGGCGCGGGTGGCGTAGTCCTGGCGTCCCGTGTTCACGGCCATGTCTTCGTAGGTGTGCGCCAGCGCCAGATGGTAGTAGGCAGCGCCGCGGGGTGTTTCCTGGGCAGGAACCGTGGCTGTCTCCGGCTTGGGAGGCGTCGCTGTCTTGTTGTCCGCAAACGCAAGGGGCCCAGTGAGTAGCAGCGTGACGGCGACCAGCAACGAGAGCGGCCGAGGGGCGGGAGTGCCAGTGGAGAGCAGGGAGGTCATGCGATGACTGCGATTCATGCGGGGTGGGCTACCGGATGCCTGGAACCCTGGCCGGAGGTATAGCGATTTCACCGTTACTGCGTACCGGCCAAATTTCGCGAGGTGTGGCTTTTCTTGAGGAAAAACCGTGCGAACTGTGACGCTCTTATGCAGACTTACAGTGAAAACGCTCCAGGGCCGAGAGGGGACGCACGCTCGCCGGATCTCTCCTTCGTTCTGATAGACGATTGTACCCCCGCCAGGGATGCGGAATGGAAGAGGCAGAATCGCGAATTCGGTGCCCATGGTGCAGCCGGGGCTCCTAATGCCGAAAGTGCCGCATGCCGGTGAAGACCATGGCGATGCCCAGCCTGTCGGCAGCTTCGATGATGGCGTCGTCGCGCACCGAGCCGCCGGGCTGAATCACAGCGGTCGCGCCAGCCTCTGCGATGGTCTCCAGGCCGTCGGGGAAGGGAAAGAAGGCATCGGACGCAGCCACCGTGCCGGCGAGGGGCAGGATGGCCTTCATGGCGCCGAAACGCGCCGCATCCACGCGGCTCATCTGTCCCGCGCCCACGCCAATGGTCTGGCCGCCCCGGGCATAGACGATAGCGTTCGATTTCACGTGCTTGGCGACTTTCCAGGCGAAGAGCAGGTTGGTGAGCTCGTCGGGCGTGGGCGGACGGGTGGTGACGGTGCGCAGATCGCCGGCAGTGACCGAGCCGGTGTCGGCATCCTGCAGCAACATGCCGCCGGAGACCTGCTTGAAGACGCGTGCGTGCGGCGCGGGCTTCACCACCACGAGCCGCAGGTTCTTCTTGGCGGCGAAGCGGGCCAGCGCGCCGGCGCTGAAGGCGGGGGCGGCGATGGCCTCGACGAAGAGTTTCGCGATCTCTTCCGCCGCGGCCTCGTCGATCTCGCGGTTCACGCCGATGACCCCTCCGAAGGCGGAGACAGGGTCGGTGGAGAGGGCCTTGGTGTAGGCATCGAGAATGCTCGGCGCAGTGGCCGCGCCGCAGGGATTGGTGTGCTTGATGATGGCGACCGCAGGCTCAGTGAACTCCTGCGCCAGGTCCCAGCAGGCGTCCAGATCGACCAGGTTGTTGTAGCTCAGCTCCTTGCCCTGGAGCTGCTTGGCGCCGGCGACGCCGGTGCCGCTGCCGTCAGAGTAGAGCGCCGCGGCCTGATGGGGATTCTCGCCATAGCGAAGCGGCGATACCAGCGGATAGCTGATGCGCAGCGGATCGGGAAAGGCTGCCTTATCGGCCTTTGGCGCGGCCAATGCAGCCAGCGTGGAGGCGATAGCGCTGTCGTAGGCGGCGGTGAGCGCGAAGGCGTGACGGGCGAGCCGCCAGCGTGTCTCGCGGCTCAGTGCACCGTGGTTCTCAGCCAGCTCGTCGGTCAACGCCGCATAGTCCGAGGCCGCGGTGACGATGGCCACGTCTTCGAAGTTCTTCGCGGCGGAGCGCACCATCGATGGGCCGCCGATGTCGATGTTCTCGACGATCTCGTGGAAGGCCACGCCGGGCTTCGAGGCTGTCTTCTCGAAGGCGTAGAGGTTTACCACCACCATGTCGATGGGGACGATGCCGTGCTCGGCGACTGCGGCCCGGTGGGTGGGATTGTCGCGGATGTGCAGGATGCCGCCGTGCACCTTGGGGTGTAGCGTCTTCACGCGACCATCGAGCATTTCGGGAAAGCCGGTGAGTTCGGAGATGTCCTGGACTGCGAGGCCGGCGTCGCGTAGGGCGCGGGCGGTGCCACCGGTAGAGACCAGCTCCACGCCGTAGCTCGCGAGGGCGCGGGCGAACTCGACCAATCCGGTCTTGTCGGTGACGCTGAGCAGCGCGCGGCGGATGGGCTTCAGCCCCGTCTTCTCCAGCCCCGTCTTCTCTGGGGCATTGTCCTCCTGGCTTTTCGTGTCCGGGTGCGCTTTAGCGTCCTGCTGGGCTTGCACGGTGATGATCTCTCCTTCGGGATGGCGTCGAAAGTCTAGTGTTTCATGAAGCGGGCGGGGTGGACGTCCATTGCCGTGCATGCGTGATAGCTTTCAGGAATGGACCAGCGTCAGTGGCAGACTCCCGTGAGGAACGGCCCGCAGGCTGAGCCGGAGATCCTGCCCCCGGGAGCCATGCCGCCGGAACCGGTCTATGGGTATGGGCCGGGCTACGGCCAGCCGATGCCTGCACCGCCGCCGCGTCGCCGCTCGGGCTGGCAGCTCGCCCCGGCCACGTACATCCTGACCGGCGTCAACATCGCCGTCTACCTGCTGATGGTGTTGAGCGGCGTCTCGCCGACTGCGCCCACCGGCGATCAACTCGTCCACTGGGGGGCAAACGTCGGCCTATTCGTGCTGGCCGACCACCAGTGGTGGCGTCTGGTGACTTCGACTTTCGTCCACTCCGGCATCATCCATATCGCCACAAACATGTGGTGCCTTTACAACCTGGGCCTGCTGGGCGAGCCGTTGATCGGCGCCTTTGGCGTCGTGGCCGCATATCTTCTGACTGGCGTGGTGGGAAACCTGCTCAGCGTGGCGCTGAACCCGGGGTCTCTTAGCGCCGGCCACGTCGTCAGCTATGGTGTCATCAGCGTCGGGGCATCGGGCGCGGTCTTCGGCCTGGCGGGCGTGCTGATTCCCCTGCTGGGGTCGAAGTTGCTGCCGGTGGATCGCACAGAGGTGGCGCGCCTGCGCCGGAGCGTGATTTATTTCGCCGTCTTGAACTTCGTCATCGGCTTCGGTGCCGATGCCTTCCACTCGCCGATACGCATCGACAACATGGCGCATCTTGGCGGATTTCTCTCTGGGATGCTGTTGGGCGTGCTCCTGGTGCCAAAGCTAGGTGTCGACCGGACCCTATGGATCCGGCGGCAATGGCTGGCCTTTGGCAGCGTGCTGCTGCTGGTGCTGCTAGGGGCGCACTTTATCGCCAATCTGTGGCGCGGATGAGACAGTTAGGGAACTGCGGTGCCCGGAAGCTTCCAGGCACCAGGCATGTTCACCAGCTAGCGGATGGCGGTTGCGGCGAACTTCTTCACCATGGCGAGCAGCAGCTTGCGGTCGCTGTCGTTCAGGTTGGAGGAGTAGCGCCGGATCTGGGTGAGGAAGCGTAGCTCCTCATCCGTCAGCTTTTGCGTATTCATCTCCCGGCCCAGTGAATCCTCTGCAAAGAACTGTGCGAGTGGGAGATCGAGTGCCTGTGCGATCTTGGCAAGCGTGTCGAGTGAAGGAACGGTGTGCCCGTTTTCCACACGGGAGAGATAACACCTCAGCAGACCGGTGCGTTTTTCGATATCGCCTTGCGAGAGACCCTTCTGCAGCCGATAACCTCGGATCGTAGTTCCAATTTGCATGCGCGCCTGGCTTTCAAAGGCCCACGCCTGGCCCGGTCAATTGCGATGGCGAGGGGCTCATTTCTAGTTTTATTGGCTGCATAGTTAACATGCGCACAACATCAAGAGCAAGAACAATTTGCGGCGCGAACCAGAAATTATCCCGGGGTGCAACTTCCGGGGAATTTGTCCTTCCATAAACGTGTCAGAAAGGTTACCGGGTTTTACAGACTGTTCACGGTCTGCCCCCCAGCTCGCGGGCGAAGAAATGGAGATAGCGGGATTTGGCGTCCGCCGTATCTTCGGCGCGGTAGCCGGCCTTGTTGTTGGGGTTCTCGAAGGCGTGGCCCGCGTCGGGATAAATCTTCAGGTCCACCGGTTTGCCGAGCTTCTTCATGTCGGCGGCGAAGGCCTCCACGCTGGCCGGTGGAATGCCCTTGTCGAGGCCGCCATAGTTGCCCAGGATGGCGGCATGGATCTGCGCCAGCGATGCAGATTCGGTCGGCGGCGGTCCATAGTTGGCGACCACGGCCTTCAGATGGGGGTCGGCAACGGCGAAGGCGAGCGCATAGCCGCCGCCCATGCACCAGCCGATGGCGCCGAGGCGGTTGGAATCGACGCGCTTGTCTGCGCGCAGGAAGGTGTCGGCTGCGTTGAGATCGCGGATGATGCGGTCCTGGGGCGCACCGCGGCTGATCTCGTGTGCGGTCTCGGGGTCGGTGGCCACCTGGCCGCGATAGAGATCGACCGCCAGCGCAACGTAGCCGTGGGCGGCCAGATCGGCAGCCTGTTCCTTTACCCAGTCGTTGAGACCCCACCACTCGTGGATCACGATGATGGCTGGGTGCTTCGCGGCGCCCCCGGCCGGGGCGTAAAGCAGGGCGTGGACGGTATCCGGCCCGCTGGGATAGGAGACATCGACGGGAGCGGTTGCGGCGGGAGCGGTTACGGCAGGGACGGCTCCGGAAGGCTCTGCGGCCCGGGCACCGGGCAGGAGGACGGCGGCTGCCAGGGCCAGTAGAAGTGCGTGGATGCGAATGGCTGATGCGGACATGGCTTTGCCTCGGAGAGAAGACGATGGGGAAACCTGCAACCGAGGAGTATGGCGCGTGCGTGCGGCGGCGAGCAAGTCCCGTGGTCTGTAAGAGATCGCGGCGCATGATGACATGCTGTGCCGATCGGCTATCGGCAACTATCGGAGGAAGAAATTGACTGGCTCGATATAAGCCACGATCGAGCCACGATCGCGGCCATCTTGAATGACCTCCACGCCATCGCACTCGTGGATGGGCTTCGGACTTGGCCGGTTAAAACGAGTGGCTAGCCATCCTTGGTGGAGGAGGGCGAAGGAACTCTCCGTCACCGTGTATAAAGAGCTCTTCCGCACTCGCGCTTTCACCATGGCGGCAGCGATGTCCTACTACTTTCTGCTGGCGCTGGTGCCGTTGCTGATCTTTCTTTCCGCGATGTTGGGCTATCTGCCGATTCCAAACCTGTTCGATCAGTTGCTGGACATTCTGGCCGTATTGGTGCCCCCGGCGGCGATGCAGATGGTGCAGCGTATTCTGTCCAGCTTGCTGATTCCGCATCGCGGGGGTCTGCTCTCCTTTGGCCTGCTGAGTTATCTGTGGACGGCTTCGGGTAGCTTCGCCGCATCGATTGAAGCGCTGAACGTGGCCTACGACGTGGAGAAGTCGCGGAGCTGGTGGCGCGACCGGGTGCAGGCATTGCTGCTGACGCTGACCACCGGCCTGCTGAGTCTGCTTGGTCTGCTGCTGATCATTGCCGGACCGCGCTTCGGACATCTGCTGACCGAGCTGCTTCTGGTTCCGCCGGCGCTTGCGGACGTCTGGCCGCTGATGCGCCTGGTTACGATATTCGTGATCTTCGTGGCGGCAGTCGAGATCCAGTATTACTTTGCGCCGAATCGCAAACAGCGCTTCATGGATACGCTGCCGGGCGCAGTGGTGGCGGTGCTCGGCATCTTTCTGAGCTCGGCCGGTCTTAGCTACTACTTCAGCCATTTCTCCAACTACAACAAGACCTACGGATCGCTGGGCGCGGTGATCATCCTGATGCTGTGGTTTTATGTGGTCGCGCTGCTGCTCGTGGTGGGGGCAGAGCTGAATGCGGAATTGTTGAAGCAGCTAGCCGCGCGCGGCGAGCACACGGCGATGCGCCCCATGCCGGCGAAGGTGAAGGGCGCGCCCGCCGCGTGAATGAAACCCCAGCAGATCGGGCGGTAACGACGGCCACTAATTCTTCTGTAACGCTTTCCGATACCAAACCACTATCCGAGGTTGAGGGCTGAGCCTCCGAGCAGCGCTCGACATAGGCTGCATCGCCGACGCGAGCCGCCCGGAGAATGTCATGAAATCGCTCGCAACGGTATTTCTTTTGTTTCTTACCTGCCTCGCTGTAGCCGGGACCATCGCGCTCATCGATCGCACGACGGCATCGTTGCACCTGGCAAACCAGAGCGCACGATGAAACAGGAAGAACTCTCGCCGAGCGGGATGCAATCTCGACAGAGTCGCGATGCTGCCCTGGCCGCGAAGCGGATCACCGCGGCGCTGCTGCTCGCCATCTGCGTTGTGGCCGCGGCCTTTCTGTAGACAGCTTTAGCGGGCCGCTGCTGGCGGCCACGCTACCCCATGTGCATGCCCCCGTTTACGTCCAGCGTGTGGCCAGTGATGTAGCTGGCCTTTTCCGATGCGAGGAAGGCGACCGCGTTGGCGATGTCCTGATCGGTGCCGGCGCGGCCAAGCGGGATGAACTGCATCATCGCGGCCTTCTGCTTCTCCTCGAGCACCGCGGTCATGGCGGTCTCGATCATGCCAGGCGCGACGACGTTCGCTGTGACGTTGCGCGAGGCCATCTCGCGCGCGACGGACTTGGTGAAGCCGATGAGGCCCGCTTTCGATGCGGCATAGTTCGCCTGACCCGCCTGGCCCGTCTCACCCACCACGCTGGAGATGCTGATGATGCGGCCCCAGCGCGATTTCATCATGGAGCTGAGCACGGCCTGCGTCAGCAGGAAGGTGCCGGTGAGGTTGGTCGCGATCACATCGTCCCAGTCGGCGCGCTTCATACGCAGCAGCAGCATGTCGCGGGTGATGCCGGCGTTGTTGACCAGGATGTCGATGCGGCCGAGCTTCGCGATCACTGCTTTTGCGGTGTCTTTGATGGAAGCTTCGTTGCTGATGTCGAGGACGAAGACTTCGGCGCGCCCACCCGCGGCAGTGATCTCCTCAGCGACAGCGCGGAGCTTCTCTTCATTGCGCGCGGCGAGCGCGACAGTGGCGCCCTGGGCGGCGAGGGTGAGGGCGCAGGCGCGTCCGATGCCCTGCGATGCTCCGGTGACGAGTGCGATCTTGTCGGCGAGTTCGGCGGTACGTTCGGTCGTCGTGCGTTCGGTCATGGGGGAAAGTATCGCTGATCGCAGCTTCTAGCTCCTAGCCTCTAGCTATATGACGGGATGCCGCCGTTCTGCAAATCAGGTCGCTTGAGAGAAAGGCCATCCCGTGCACATTAGCTAGAAGCTAGCGGCTACAGGCTAGAAGCTGGCTTACAGCGGCTCCGCAGCGGGCACCGCACGTCTTGCGCCCAATGCCGATTTGAACCCTTTGGCCAGCTCGACGGACCAGATGTAGACGACCAGCTCGCGCGCGTAGAAGAGCACGGGCTGGGTGTCGGGAAGCGTGATGCCGTGGGCGGCGGGGAGCTCGTTGAGCGGGAACTCTGCCTCGGCAGCTTCGAGCGGCCAGGGGAGATGGTGGATCTCGCCCTGGAAGAGGCGGCCGCGGCGGTCGGCGGTGTAGAGGCGGTAGCGCTCGGTGAGGAAGTATTCGATGGTGCCCGGCGCGCTCTGTGCCAGACGATGGGTAGGTCCAAGGCTGCGGTATGTGGCGCGGAAGCGCACCGGGCGCTGGGTGAGGTGACGGTCGCTGCGATAGAGGAAGCGGCCGTCCTGCTGCGGCCGGATGGACATGCGGGCCCAGTAGTAGGGCAGGCGGAAGAAGGCGCGAGCGATCGAGACGGCGATGGGGTTCGCGGCGTCGAGCGAGAAGAAGTAGACGCCGGAGAGATTCGTGTGCTCCTCGCGCACATAGGTGCGGAGGTTGAGTTCGGGGAAGGTGTGGGCGCCGGGGATTTTGGGGAGCCCATTGAAGCGGATGCGGTCCATCCAGAAGGGCACGACGCCGATCCAGGCGGAGCCGTCGAAGGTGTCCGGAACCAGGCCGGCGGGCAGCAGCGGCGCGACCGAGGCAGCGGGAACAGGCCAGTGGGCGAAGAGCAGATCATTCCAACGCTGGGTCGCGGCCCAGTGACGCTTGGGCAGGGGCGTAGGGCGGTGCCCGGTGCTCTTGAGGATGTCCTGCACGTCCTTGTCCTTGCCGTCCCGTGGGCGCGGCTATGCACCGCGCTGATTTCGGACGCGCCGGGGCCGCGTATCCGCGTTCCAGAGTAGCGAAGCGTGGGTGTGGGCGCAATTGGCGCCAGCGTGACCTGGGTGATGATTTAGAGGTAGCGATCCCGCAGGATGGCCATGTGGTGCGTGACGTGACCGGGCACCATGAAGCCGAGCGAGAGCACGGTGAATGGGTTGCCACTGGCGACGCCGCGTCGCGTCCATGCTTCGGGTTGCAGATTGCGGAAGAAGTCGATGCTGGCCTGACGGATGTGGCGGAACTCCTCGACGTGGACGGCCCAGGCCAGACGGTCGGGCTCGGCGCCGGTGACGGCGATGTTCTGGTCGAAGCTGGGCAGCGACGTGTCAGGGCTGACACACAGGCCGCGGGCAAACCACATGGCGCGGAAGACGAAGAGGCGCTCGGTGTCGTTCAGGTGGCTGAGGACCTGGCGGATGCTCCACTTCTCCGGGGCATAGCGGTGCAGGGATTTCTCTTCGGAGATGCCGGAGAAGAAAGCGAGCGCCTCATCGAATTGCGCGATCATGGTGGCGAGGCAGTCGTCGCCTTCGACCTTGTCGATGTACGTGAAGTAGTACGGCGCGGCGTCGGTGGCGGCGGGGCGGGTGTCCATGGCTATTCAGGGTACCGCCGGGCATGAGGCCCGGGCAGAGAAATGGGACGGGTTTCTCACAGGGTGTTGCCGCATCCACCGAGGCTTATGCTGTTGGGAAGATGCCTGAGACAGAAGTGGCTCCCCTGCCGCGCGCTGCGGCGAATGAAGGCCCTGTTGCCATGACAGAGCGCCCGCGCAACCAGACCGAGGTCTATGCGGTGCACGGCGCCGATCCCGAGGTGCTGGCCTACGCGATGGCGAAGTATTCGCGGTCTTCGCTGTCGATGAAAGAGTCGCTGCGCGAGATCTCCAGCCAGCGCGCCGAGCAGTTCCTGAACACGTTTTATTTCCAGTACGGCCACCGGTCGATTGCTGACCTGGCGCACGTGGCGTTCGCGATCGAGCGGCTGAGCCTGCTGGCCGCGATTATCCTGGTCGATGAGCAGCGCTGGGACGGGCAGGAGCGTTCGACGCGCTATCAGAATTTTCGCAAGAGCGGCTGGTATCTGCCGGAGTTTGGCGATGCCAATGCGGCACGAGCGACCTATGAGGCGACGATCGAGCGGCTCTTTGCCGACTACCACGCGATCAGCGAGGGCGTGCTCGAGTCGCTGATGGCGAAGACCGAGCGCCCGGCGGAGATGAAGCCGGAGACCTTCGAGCGGACATTGCGGGCGCGAGCCTTTGACGTGGCGCGCTATCTGCTGCCGCTGGCTACGAACACATCGCTGGGGCAGATCGTGAATGCCCGCACGCTGGAGACGCAGGTAAGCCGGCTGCTGAGCGACGAGCATGCCGAGGTGCGCGAGCTGGGTGAGCGGCTGCGCGCTGCCGGCACCGGCCCAGCGTGGAATGTCCACGGGCGCGAGATGACGGACCTTGCTGCCGAGCTGCGCGGCACACATACGGGGCCGGCGAATCAGGATCTGGTAAATCGGGCTGCGGCGCTGCTAGAGCGCGAGGTGAAGGTGGCGCCGACGCTGGTGAAATATGCAGCGGCGAATCCGTACCAGCAGGAGACGCGGCGCGAGTTGGAGCAGGCGGCACAGGAATTGATGGCGGGCGCGGCAATCGATGCAGCGCCGATTGTCGATCTGGTGGAGCGCGGCCCTTCGCTGGAGGTGGAGATTGCAGCGACCCTGCTCTATGGCGCGTGCCATTACCCCTTCCGGCAGGTGCGGGAGCGAGTAGCTGCTCTGCCCGAGGCGAAGCGGGATGAGCTGATTGATCTGGGGCTGCGGCATCGCGGGCGGCACGATGAGCTGCTCCGTGGATTCGCGGCCGGTCCGCCGCTACGCTTCGACATCCTGATGGACATTGGCGGTTTCCGCGACATGCACCGGCATCGCCGCTGCCTGCAGACGCTGCAGAGTTTCACCGCTGTGCATGGCTTCGATGTGCCGGAGGGATTGGCAGAGGCTGACCTGGTCGGCAGGTACGAGGCGGCGGCGGCGGCGGCGCACCAGGCCTTTGCTGCGGTGGCTGCGAGCGACGCTCCCGAGGCCGAAGCGACGGCGCGCTATCTATTGCCGCTGGGCACGCGCTGCCGCGCGCTCTTCCAGATGGATTTTGCCGAGGCGCTTTACATCAGCGAGCTGCGTTCCGCGCCGCAGGGGCATTTTTCCTACCGGCGAGTGGCGTGGGAGATGTATCAGGCGGTAGAACGGCAGCATCCAGCGCTGGCACGGCACATGCGGGTGACGGATGTCCGGGAGCCGGTGGATTTGCTGAAGCGATGAGTGAGTGGCGCGTCGCGTCTCCAGACCTGGGACAGATGACCGCCTGGCGGCAGATGCGGCAAACGCTATGGCCGGAGATGACGGAGGAGGAGAATCTGCGCGATACAGAAGCGATGATGACGGCAACGTCGCGATTCTTTGTCCGGATCGCGATGAACAGAGAAGACAAGCCGGCGGGATTCGTTGAAGCGACCGTGCGAAACGATTACGTGAATGGCTGCGCGACCTCGCCGGTAGCTTTTTTGGAGGGAATCTATGTGGAACCGGGGCTCGGAGACAAGGGATCGGCGCGCACCCTGATAGGTGCCGTAGAGGAATGGGGCCGGAAGATGGACTGTCGTGAATTTGCATCGGATGCGCTGCTTGAGAACAGCGATAGTCACTCCATGCATCGTGCGCTTGGATTTGAGGAGACGGAACGGGTGGTGTACTTCCGGAAGATCTGCTGAGTTGACCAAAAGGAACGCCCATTTTGGGCTACGACTATTCGGTACTTGTTCGCCTTCTATTCTCCTGCTAGACTCGGGAATAGCTGGTAAATCAATAAGATAGACAGGCCGGGGTACGACCGGCGGGATGGAGAATTTCGGGCATGGCAGATGATCGTTCGCGAGCTATAGATCTGGCGCTTTCGCAGATAGAGAAGCAGTTTGGCAAGGGTTCGATCATGCGCCTCGGCAGCAAAGAGGCGATTGTGCCGATCTCGACCATCAGCACCGGCTCGATCTCCTTTGACGCGGCATTGGGTGTGGGCGGCGTGCCCCGCGGGCGCGTGGTGGAGATCTTCGGGCCGGAGTCCTCGGGCAAGACGACCATTACGCTGCAGATCATTGCCGAGGCCCAGAAAATGGGCGGTATGGCGGCCTTTGTGGACGCCGAACACGCGCTCGACCCGGCCTATGCCAAGAAACTGGGGGTGGATATCGACAACCTGCTGATTTCGCAGCCAGACTACGGCGAGCAGGCGCTCGAAATCACGGAGGCGCTGGTGCGTTCGGGTGCGATCGACGTGCTGGTGGTGGACTCAGTCGCCGCGCTGGTGCCCAAGGCAGAGCTCGACGGCGAGATGGGTGATTCGCACATGGGTCTGCAGGCGCGACTGATGTCGCAGGCGCTGCGCAAGCTGACCGGCACGGTATCGAAGTCGCGGACCTGCCTGATCTTCATCAATCAGATTCGCGAGAAGATTGGCGTGATGTTTGGCAATCCGGAGACGACCACGGGCGGACGCGCGCTGAAGTTTTACTCCTCGGTACGCATCGACATCCGCCGTATTGCCGCCGTGAAAGACGGCGATACCGTGGTGGGCTCGCGCACCAAGGTGAAGATCGTGAAGAACAAGGTGGCCGCGCCCTTCCGCGATGCCGAGTTCGACATCCTGTACGGCGAGGGCATCTCGCGCGAGGGCGATGTGCTGGATCTGGCGGTGGCGCACAACGTTGTCGAGAAATCGGGCGCGTGGTTCAGCTACTCCGGCGAGCGCATTGGCCAGGGCCGCGAGAATGTGCGGCAGTATCTGAAGGACAATCGCGATACCTTCGACCGCATTCACCAGCAGCTGCGGCAGAAGTTGGGTATCTCGGGTGTGAAGGAAGCCGAGGTGCCACCGGTGCCGATGAACGGCGCGGCGGTCGCCGAAGCGGCGGTGCGACCTGCGTCGCGACGGCCGCAGTAGGCAATCGCCGAGGCTTGTCGTGGAAAATGGAAGAGGGCGGCCCGTGCCGTCCTCTTTTTGTTTCGAGGTTCATTTTGCTGGGCCGACGATCTTGATCTCAAAGACGCTCGGCCATTGTTTTCCGGTGACGAAGAGCCGATCGTGATGGGCATCGTAGGCGATGCCGTTCAGCACGGATTCGCTGTTGATCCTGCGGCTCGCCGGCATCAGGCCGGTCAGATCGATCCAGCCGAGCACGTGCCCATCTCGCGGTGAAATGCGCGCGATGCGGTCTGAGTGCCAGATGTTCGCGTAAATCTCACCTTTGACATATTCGAGCTCGTTGAGCTGCTCCACGGGGCTGCTTCCATCCTTCACCACGATGTGCCGCGTTTCCTTGAACGATTTTGGGTCGCGGAAACGCAGCGTACCCGTTCCATCGCTGGTGATGATCTCTCTGGCGGAGCGCGTCATGCCCCAGCCTTCGCCGGAGTAGGTGAATTGCCCAACCGGGCGAAGCGAGAAACGGTCATAAACGAAGCAGATGTGGGACTGCCAAGTCCATTCGTAGATATCGTGGCCCCAATCAATGATGCCCTCGCCGAAAAACGACTCTGGCAGATTGCGCCGTTGCAGGACTTTGCCAGTCTCCGGTTCGATGACCAGGATTGCGGAGTTGCCCTTCAACCCAGTTCCTTCGTAGAAGAGTCCGTCACGATAGAAGAAGCCTTCCGTATAGCTGTCCGTCGAATGCGGGAACTCCGCCACGACCTTGTAGCTGCTGGCCGGGACGGCGGCAATGCGGTCAGGAAGAGCAGCCGCCATCACCATCAAGCCGAGCGCCAGATACAGGATAGAGAGGACCGAGGCACGCATGGTGCTGATCATGTTAGATCGGCGCTCCTCGCGGGAGGCGCTATTCACGAAACGCTTGACGATGAGGTGGACGCGCAACACCCGGGCCGCTTACACTCGCGAACGTAACGTCCGTTATGAATACGATCAAGGGCATCTATCCCGGCACCTTCGATCCGATGACCAACGGTCATCTGGACCTGATTGCGCGGGGCGCGAAGATCTTCGACCACCTGGTGGTGGCCGTGCTGAAGAACACGCAAAAGAGCCCGCTGTTCACTGTGCCGGAGAGATGCGCCATGCTGACGGCGGCCGTGCAGCATATGCCGAACGTTTCAATAGAAACCTTTGATGGGCTGCTGGTGGACTTCGTTCGCTCGCAGCAGGCGCAGGCGGTGCTGCGCGGGATTCGTGCCATCAGCGATTACGAATATGAGCTGCAGATGGCATTGATGAACCGGCGGCTGGCTCCGGAGCTCGAAACCGTCTTCATGATGCCGGCAGAGAAGTTTTCCTACGTCAGCTCACGGCTGGTCAAGGAAATATTCCGGCTGGGCGGCTCAGTCGAAGGGCTGGTGCCGGAGCTGGTGCTGGACAAGCTGAAGGAGCGCGGACGGGAGTAAGTCCTCAAGTGCTGTAGAGATTGGATTCCAGGAAGGCGTTGCGGAACTTGCCCTCCGGATCGTGCTGTCGCAGCAGCCCTTTGAAATCGTCGAGTCTTGCGTAGCGTGACTGCACTGTCGCAGGTGGCACAGTGAAGAGCTTCGCCCAGTGCGGCCGGGGCTCGAAGGGCGCAAGCTTCGCTTCGATCATGGGTAGAATCTTCTGCACGGCCGGCCACTCCGGCTTCCAGGTGAAGTGGATGGCGAGCGAAGGACGCTGGTATGCCATGCTCATCCACAGCGAATCCGATGCAATTGTGCGCAATTCAGTGACGAATAGATGCGGCGTGATGTGGTCGCGAAGCTGCTCAACAGCGCGGATAGCCTGATATGCGTGTTCGCGCGGCACGAAGTATTCGGTCTGCAACTCCGAGCCGCTGCTGGGAGTGAAGTTCATGCGGAAGTGGGGCAGCCGTTCGTACCACGGGCCGGGTATGCCGAGCTGCTCCGTGCAGCTCTCCGCCGCATGGCCGGAGACAGGATGCAATTTCTGCGTGGCGCGGCGGGCACTATAAAACTCCTGCGGCCACGTATAAGGTTTCTTGGGGTCGACACGTCGCTTGATCCACACCTGTGTGGCGCGATGGTTCTGCCAATCGGTGAAGAGGCTAACGCTGTAGCCGCTGCCGAAGATGGTATCGAGATTGTGCTCGAGCTCGTCGAAAGGCAGATCCTGATAGACGACCTGCTCCACCTGATAGGTAGGTTCGAGATCGAGCGTGAGACTGGTGACGATGCCGAGTGCGCCCAGAGCCACTATGGCGCCCGCGAAATGATCGGGATCTTTCGCGCGTGAGAGGGTGAGGCGATCGCCGTTCGCGGTGACAAGTTCGAGCGCTGTGCAGGCGCACGAGAGATTCTGGTTGTGAATACCGGAGCCGTGGGTCGCCGTAGCGCAGCCGCCGGCGACAGAGATGTGCGGCAGCGATGCCAGATTGTGCAGAGCAAAGCCATGGCTGTCGATATACGGCGCGAGCTTGCCGTAGGTGACGCCGGCACCGAGCGTGACGGTGCGTCCCGCGGGGTCGATGACCATCTGATCGAGATGCTGCAGCGAAATCTGCTCCGCTGTGCTATCCGCGATGGCGTTGAAGGAGTGCCGCGTGCCAAGCGCCCGAAGCTTTGATGCACGCTTGACGACGGCCTGGACTTCCTCAACGCTCGCCGGCATGGCGAGTCGATCGGTACTGTAGGTGTAGTTGCCGGACCAGTTCTTGCGCGTCGCAGGTGGTCGCTGCGTGTTGTCGGCGGCGCTCGATGATTGGCTGGACGCAAACGGTGTGAGCATGGTGCCGGTGAGTGCCAGGCCGGAGGCCTTGAGGAATTCTCGCTTATCCAAAAGTATTGCCCCCGCATCTGTGGTTCGGAACGGTCTCCACCATGTATAGAGGCATGGTCGCCTGCTGGCAAGCGCCGCAGTTAGATTGTGGTTCCGGAGCTTCGGATTACTCGGAGCGGAGAGCCTCGATGGGATCGATGTGTGCGGCCCGCCATGCCGGCGCGCTGCAGGCGATCAGTGCCGCGAGGAGGACGAGTGTGGGTGCGGCGGCAAAGGTCCAGGGGTCGTACGGACTGACATCGCAGAGGACGCCGGCTAGAAAGCGCACCAACAGGAATGCGGCGGCGAGTCCAAGCGCGAGTCCGATGAGTACCAGCCGAAGGCCCTGGCGCACCACCATGCCTATGACTCGCGCACGCGATGCGCCGAGGGCGATACGCACGCCGATCTCCGGCACGCGCTGACGGACTGAATATGCCAGCACGCCATAGAGGCCCACAAGCGCAAGTAGAAGAGCAATCGTACCGAAGATTGTCAGCAGAGTGGTCTGAAAGCGGCGGCGTGCATTGGAGGCGGCGACGGCCTGCTGCATGGTCTGGATGTCGGCGAGTGCGATGGATGGATCGATTGACCGTAGGGCTGTGCGCACGGTGCCGATGAGTGCCTCTGGCGGCAGGGAAGAGCGTACCGCGATGCTGGCGCTCTGGTTGTCATCGAAGGGCACGTAGATCTGGGATACCGGTGCCTCATCGAGACTCTCATTCCGCACGTCTGCGACGACTCCCACGATGGTCTTCCAGGGAGCTTTCAAATCAGCACTATCGCGCAGCCGTTTTCCCAAGGCATTCTGGCGCGGAAAGTATTTGCGCACGAAGCTCTGGTTGACGATGACGACCTCGGGGCGTCCTTCGCGGTCGGCATCTGTAAAGAATCGCCCGGTGATCAGCGAAGTACCCATGGCAGAGAAGTAGTGCGGTGTGACCCCGGCGCCATCGATGAGGGTGTCTCTCTTGTTGTCGCGATAACCGTCGACCCAGAGTGTGGTCATACTATGTGCGTTGCTGAAGGGCAGGACGGTTACCGCACCTGCGTACTCGATGCCGGGAATGCGCGCAATCCTGTCCAGCAGACGACGGAAGAAAGCGCCACCCTGCCCACGACCTGCATAGCGAGAGTCGAGAGTAACGCCACACGTCACCGTGGATGATGAGAATCCAGGTCGAACATCTGTCACCTTGATATAGCTGCGTACTAGTAGTCCAGCACCCGCGAGCAGCAGGGTGACAAGTGCAATCTCGCCAACCATGAGTAGATTGCGTCCGCGGTCTCGCGCCGTGACGACTCCGCGCGCCCCACCTGTCTTCAGAAGGCCGACGAGATCCATGTGCGAGACGGAGATGGCGGGCAGCATACCAGAGAGAACGCATGTGACGAGCACGAGCCCGATGACGAACAGCAGAACCCAGACATTGAGCGAGGCCTGTTGCAGGCGGGGGATGTCCCCCGGATCTAGCCGTAGGAGCAGGCGCAGAAATATCCAGGCGAGCAGGATCCCGGCGGCACCTGCGATAGAACTCAGCAGCAGGGATTCCGTGAGCAACTGCCGGATCACACGAACGCGCCCCGCACCGAGCGTGGCGCGTACGCCGAATTCATGGCTCCGTGCCGCGGCGCGAGCCAGCAGCAGGCTCGCCGCGTTGCCACAAGCAATCAACAGCACGCAGCAGACGGCACCCAGCAACAGCCAGAGCAGAAGACGCACCGGGCCGACAGCGGTGTCGCGCAGCGATTTGACGAGGGCTGTCCATCCATGTGTGCCGCCATTGCCCAGAAGGTCTACCGTATGCAACTGATCGAGCCGCTCCATGATGAGGCTCATCTCTGTCTGCGCTTGCGTTACAGAGATTCCCGGTTTCAGCCGGGCGATGGCGTAGAGGTTAGGGTTCTCGCGGTCAGCCGCCTCCTTCGGTGTGACAACGAGCGGTATCCATAGGTCGGTGTGGTGAATGCTGGCGTTGTCATAGGGAAGCTCGCCCGTGGTGGGGTATTGAACGTCTGGAGGCATCACTCCGATGATTCGGTATACGTTTCCATCGAGATTGATTGAACGCTTGAGGATGTCGCCAGTACCGGCGAATTGGGCGTGCCAGAGATATTGGCTGATGACAACGACGCGGTCGTGGCCGGGCTGGTTGTCCTCAACGTCGATGGCACGACCGAGTTGGGGCGCCAGCTCCAGCGTGGAGAAGAACCGATCATCGACTTTGGCCGCTCCGACGCGCACCGCCGCTGAACCGGTTGAGAGGTTGAAGTCCGCCTGGCGGAACTGAGTCATATCGGTGAATGAGTGGTTGCTCTGCCGGATGTCGCGGAAGTCTGCATTGGTGGGAGTCATAACTTCCGCCGGAACGGGAATGTGCGCATTGGGAGTGTAGAGATAGACCAATTGCTCCGCGTGGCCGTAGGGTAGTGAACGCAGGAGAACCGCCTGAACGAGGCTATAGATCGCAGTGGTGGCACCAATCCCGAGCGCCAGCGTGACGATGGCGACGGTGGCGAAGCCGGGATTGCGGCGTAGCTGGCGCGCGGCATAGCGTAGGTCCGCGGCGACGCTGTCGATGAGTGGCGGTCGTGACTGGAGACGATAGACCTCATGCTGCTGGGTAAGGCCGCCGAAGCGCAGGCGCGCTTCCCGCTTGGCCGCTTCCGCGCTCATACCTTGCGCGCGAAGTTCGGCAGCCGCCATCTCAAGGTGCGCTGAGAACTCGTCGTGGATGTCGACATCGGATCGGCGATTTCGTCTACTGAAGAGGCGAGCGAAGAGTGCGCGAAGAGACATAGTCATTCCCTACTGTTGCGGCTCGAAGAAGCGGTCCATGATAGCGGCGATGCGTTGCCAGCCTTCGGTTGCGCGGATGAGCTGCCGGCGTCCCCGAGGAGTGATGGTGTAAAAGCGAGCGCGACGGTTGTTTTCCGACTTGCCCCAGTCGGAACGAATCCAGCCGCGCTGTTCCAGGCGTAGAAGAGCGGGATAGACCGTCCCTTGATTCAGCGCGAGGGTGTAGCCGCTTACCTGCTCGATGCGACGGGCGAGGCCATAACCATGCAGCGGACCCATAGACGCCAGGGTCTTCAGCACCAGCGTATCGAGCGTGCCCTGCAAAAGCTCGGTCTTCTCTCCCATCGCATCTCCTGTTGATGCACAACAGGAATATAGCTTCGTATCCCTGTTGTCTGTCAACAGGTAGCTGGCCGCCGCCGGCAATCAGGCAAGATTTGGTCTACGAAACGAACGGTGGTCAGGCGCCACCATATTGTGAACTAGATAAATGCGTCCGGGAACTGCGAAGCGGCTTGCCGCGTATGTGTATGCTGGCGTGGGGCCGAGACGTGCGGCGGACGCGCCGGGGAGGACCGAAGTATGCAAAGCCGGATAACGGGCACCACGATGCCGGTGCTGGAGTTTCTGCTGGATCACAATGACGCGATCATCTCTGAGGCAGGAGAACTCTCCTGGATGTCGGCGTCGATCCAGATGATGACACATACGCAGATGGGGGGCGGCGGCGGCTTCTTTGGAGCACTGAAGCGCGTGGCCGGCGGTGGAACGCTGTTCATGACGGAGTATCGCGCGGTGGGAGCGCCGGGCGAAATTGCCTTCGCCACCAAGGTGCCCGGTCATATTGTGCCCGTTGAAGTTGCGAATGGGCGTGAGTACCTTATTCATCGTCATGGCTTCCTTTGCGCAACGGCGGCCATTCAGCTTGGTGTGGGGTTTCAGCAATCGCTGGGCGCGGGCATCTTTGGCGGGGATGGATTCCTTCTGCAGCGCCTCAGCGGCGCAGGGATGGCGTGGCTCGAGCTATCCGGCGAGCTGATCGTGAAGGACCTGCAGCCGGGCGAGCTGCTGCGGGTGCATCCAGGGCATGTGGGCGCGTTCGAAGCCGGCGTGAATTTCCAGATCATGCGCATTCCGGGAATTCGCAACATGATCTTTGGCGGCGACGGCATCTTCCTTGCGGCTCTTACCGGCCCCGGCCGCGTGTGGCTGCAGACTTTGCCGATCGCAAAGCTGGCGCATAAGCTCCAGGAGTACATGCCGACGGAGCGCCGCGTGGAGACGACGCAGGCAGGTGTGGTGGGCGGCCTGGTGGGCTCCATCTTGGACGGCATGAAATAACGCTGTTTCGGAAATGATGGCGGATGGGGGCGCGGCTTCGGCTGCGCCTCTCGCATTTCAGCGAGGGCTGATTCGTCCATATACTGGGAGAAAGGAGAGTGAAATGAGCGCAACACTCGAGAACGTTCCTTTGCGGCGGATCGACGGCAAGGCTGCCTCGCGGGCCGACTATGAGGGCAAGGTGCTGCTGATTGTGAACGTCGCATCGAAGTGCGGTTTTACACCGCAGTACGAAGGACTGGAGCGCCTGCATGCGCGATTCGCAAATCGCGGGTTTGCGGTGCTGGGTTTCCCCGCGAATGATTTTGCCGCGCAGGAGCCGGGCACGAATGCGGAGATCGCGCAGTTCTGCACCACGAATTTTGGCGTGAAGTTTCCCATCTTCGAGAAGATCTCCGTTGTGGGACCCGAGAAACATCCGCTCTACGCGTCGCTGACCAAAGCGCAGCCCAAGCCGACGACCAGCACGCAGGATTTGCGCCAGCACCTGATCGAGTTCGGCGTGACACCGAATGCGGAACCGGAGGTGTTGTGGAACTTCGAAAAGTTTCTAGTGGATCGCACGGGTACGCCGGTGGCACGCTTTGCCCCGGATGTGGAGCCGGAGGACACGAAACTGACGCAACGCATCGAGGCAGAGCTGGCCAAATAGCCGGGAACAAGAATGTGGCATCGCGTGTTTATAGGCATGTCTGGAGCGTTATGAACAGACGCAGACGCGAGGTGCGCGATGTTCGAAGATGCGTTGATGGAGTCCGGTGGGAAGATCACCACACACCGCACCTGGTTCTCCGGCGTCGCCGCAATTTGCAACTGCAGCATCGCATGCCTGCTGGTGCTGTGGCCTCTGCTGCATCCCGCATCTCTGCCCAGGCAGACGCTGAGCATGCTGCTGGCGGCTCCGTCTCCGCCTGCTCAGCCGCTGCCACATATGAATCACGTAGTGAGCGTCGCTCGCGCTTCGGCCTTCGCGAACCCGTTCACGCCGCCTAAGATTATTCCCAATAGCATCGCGACCGACCGCGAGCCGCCGCCAGTGGATTCAGGGCTCGCTCCGCTAGCGAGAGATGGCGGCTCTTTGATAGGCCTGCCTGATTCGATCGGCAACGCCGCGCCTCCGCAGGTACATGTGGCGCCTTTGCAGAAGCTGGCCATCTCGTCGGGGGTGATGGCAGGCAACAAGCTGAGCGGCGCTGAGCCGCGATACCCGACGATTGCGATTGCAGCGCGCGTGCAGGGCACGGTCGTGCTTGCAGCGACCATATCGAAAACAGGCACGATCGAGAATCTCCGCGTGGTAAGCGGGCCATCCATGCTGGCGATGGCGGCAGAGCAGGCGGTGCAAACGTGGCGCTATCGGCCTTACCTGCTGAACGGTGCGCCGGTGGAGGTGGAGACAACGGTGCGCGTCTTCTTTCACCTCGGCGGGTAGCGCCTCACTTGCTTGCGAGCGCGAAGGTGCGTGCCGACTCGAGCAGCTTGTTGACGGATTCTTTCGACACCGACTCGGAGTAGATGCGCATCAACGGCTCAGTCCCGGAGGCGCGGAGCAGCAGCCAGGTCTCGGCCGCGTTGGGTTTCGACTTCGCTTCGGGATTTTCGAGAAAGAACTTGATGCCGTCCAGAGTCTCCACGCGAAGGACCGGCATGCCCGCGAAGTCGATCGCACCGGGCTGGATGGTTCGCGCGCGGGCGATGGCGGCGTTCTTGATCTCGTCGGCGATGTGTAGATCGATGCGCCCGTAGTGATGCTCGCCAAACTCCTGTTGCAGGTCCGCGACCAACTGACCGAGCGTCTTCTTCTCATCCGCCATCACGTTGGCAAGCAGTAGACAGTTCAGTAGGCCGTCGCGCTCCGGCAGATGGCGTTTGATGCCGATTCCGCCGGACTCCTCGCCCCCGATGAGGATGTCGTGCTCGAGCATGAGGTCGCAGACGTACTTGAAGCCGATGCCGTGCTCGTAGAGCGGCTGATGGTGCTTGGCGGCGATGCGGTCGAGCATCTTCGTCGTGTTGAAGGCGCGCGTCACGCCGCCCTTCCAGCCTTTGCGTTCCAACAGCCAGCGCAGCAGGATGGCGAAGATCTTATGCGGATCGACGAAGTTGCCGTGCTCGTCGACCGCGCCAAGCCGGTCGGCATCGCCATCTGTCACCAGTCCTGCCTGGCACTTTTCTGCGACGACCGTCTCCTGCAGCGCGCGAACGTGGGGCTCAATTGGCTCAGGATTGATTCCGGGAAAGAGCGGGTCGTGATTGGCGCGGATCTCGACGAAGTCGATGCCGAGCGGACGGAAGATGCCGGCCAGCACACCAGCACCTGCACCGTACATTGCATCGATGGCGAAGCGCTGACCGGAGCGTGCGATGGCATCGAGATCGGCAAAACGCGAGATGGCCGCGACGTATGGAGCGGTGAAGTCCTCTTCGACGATCGAAGCGGACTGTGCCGCCTCACGGAGCGGCTGGCCAAGATAGCTCTCGATCTTCGCCATGATCGACGGCGACCCAGAACCTCCATAGCCGGCTTTGTACTTCACGCCATTCCACTGGTACGGATTGTGGCTTGACGTAATCATCACGCCGCCCGCCGCTTGCGATTCGCGAACAGCATAGGAGAGAGCCGGTGTCGGCGTGATCGCGGCAGCAAGGCGCACTGCGATTCCGGACGAAGCAACTACCTGTGCAACAGTACGGGCGAAGGCGGGGGAGCCAAAACGGGTATCGTAACCGATGCAGATGCCTTTGTTGGGATCCTCGTTGGCCAGAACGTAATTGGCGATGGCCGCGGCAGCGACGCGGACGTTGGCGAAGGTAAAGTCATCGGCAATCACGCCGCGCCATCCGTCTGTACCAAATTTGATGGGTGAAGTTGTCATGCTCGGATCGAGTTTACGAAAGGAAACAATATCACGCGGACCGGATGGAGCAACTCAGACGAGTCCCGTCTTGCCCTGTGCAACCAACTGTTTCACGATCTTGCCGACGTCCTGGGAGTGGCTGCGGGAAGTGATGAGCAGGGCATCGCCGGTATCGACCACGACCAGGTCTTTGACGCCGACCAGTGCGACGAACTTCTCCGGACTGTAAGCGTAATTTCCGTGGGAATCGATGGTGAGAGCGTCCGCAGCTTCGACGATATTGGCCGCCGGCGCATCGGGTTGCTGGGCGAGTTGATGCTCGTAAAGTGCTGCCCAGGAGCCAAGATCGTTCCAGCCGAAGTTGGCGGGCAGGCAAAAGAGCTTGGAGCGATGCTCGCCCTTCGCGGAGCGCGGCTCAAGCACTGCGTAGTCGACGGATATGTTTTCGCATTGCTGATAGAGCTCGGCGAACGTCGTGGCGAACTCATCCGTTCCGTAGGCCGCGGCAATCTTCTCGAGCACTGGGGAAGTCTCGGGCAGATGTTCGCGCATGGCATTGGCCAGGGTGCGCGCGCTCCACAGAAATATTCCGCTGTTCCAGTAGTAGTTGCCAGCAGCTACGAATTCCTCGGCCTTCTCCTGGTTCGGTTTTTCGGTAAACCGCCGGACGCGCTGCACGCCGGGCTCGAGGGGTTCACCTGTTTCGATGTAGCCATAGCCGGTCTCGGCCCGCGTGGGCAGCACGCCAAGGACGACGATGTTTTCGCCCGCGGCGGCCAGCGCGATGCCGCGACGCAGCGTTTCCAGAAACTGCGGCTCGTCGCCTATGACGTGGTCCGCGGGGAAGATGCCGAGTACCGCATCCGGCGAAGTCTTCTCCAGCAGGAATGCAGCCAGACCGGCGGCCGGCGCTGTATTGCGCGCCGCAGGCTCGCACAGCACCTGATCGGCGGGGACCTCATCCAGTTGGATGCAGATCGCTGAGGAAAGCAGATCGTTGGTGATGACCCACGCGCTCTGCGGAGGAGAGAGCGGGAGCAGACGATCGAGGGTGTGCTGAATCATGGTGCGTTCGCCATCCAGCGCGAGCACCTGCTTGGCCCGAGCCTTTCGACTGCGCGGCCAGAAGCGCGTGCCGCTGCCTCCGGCCAGGATGACAGGACGAAAATCAGGAGTGCTGGGCATCGTCCGTTTATGGTAACGGACGGCGGAGTCTCCTGCATGGTTACCGTCCATTGCAATTGCGTGAAGTTGCAATGGCGTGAAGTCATCTATGGCTGCTGCGACTTGGGTGCAAAGCGGTAGGCGTAGAGGAGTAGAGCGAGTCCTACCATCAGCGGCACAACGCCGATCGCCACTCCGATCAGGTGATTGTCGTCATTTGCGATGCCAAGAAAGATCATGAGACCGATTCCCACAGCCGTGGTGATCAGCCCGCCGAGCTTGGTACCTTCCAGCCGGCGGAGCGTGTGCAGACGGTCTTCTTCGCGCAGCAGTGCGATGGCGGCATCGGCGCCAGCACCGGCGCTCTCCGTCAGGCGGCGGACGGTCTCGTTCTTGTAGTAGGCCTCGCGCTCCTTCCGGCGTCCATTGACGTAAGAATTGATGGAGAGATACGAGTAAAGCGCGATTGCGCCGACAGCGAGAAAAACAAAGACCATAACTTCGGGCTTAGCGTAATAATCCATGACCATCTCCTGAACGAGACTGAGTGTTTGCAACCGGTATGACTGGGGTGGTGGGACGGCGGTTGCGTTTTTTTGGGCAGTCGCCCGGAAAAAAGAAAAGGCAACCGCAACGCTGCTTCATCGGTCGTACAGTTTCAGAAGGGATCTCAGCTCTATGGACGCAGAGCTCAGCAAGGCGGCGGCGGACCGTGCCGATGTGGCGCGGGTGCAGGCTGGCGATGTTGAGGCCTTTGCGGCCATAGTGCGCCGATGGCAGACGCCGTTGATCAACCTGGCGTATCGCTTCTGCGGCGATCGTGGCCGCTCCGAGGAGATGGCGCAGGAGGCTTTTCTGCGGGCCTATCGGGGGCTGGATGGTTTTCGCGGCGATGCTGCGTTTTCTACATGGCTGTTCGCACTGGCCACCAACCTCTATCGCAGCGAGCTTCGCCGTATACCGCAGCGAACGGTCGCTCTGGAGGACGCACCCGAGCCCGCCGATCCGTTTTCGATGAGTCAGGCGCATGAGCTGCGGGACCGCGATCTCGCCGTGCGGAGGGCTGTGCTGGCGCTGCCGCCGAAGTACCGCGAGGCCCTGCTGCTGTTCTACTTTCACGAGATGGACGTACCCACTGCAGCGCAAAGCCTGGGGCTGCCGGAGGGCACGGTGAAGGCGCGGCTGCACCGCGGAAGAGAGCTGTTGCGTGACAAATTGCCGCGGCTGCTGGCGCTGACCCCGGAAGGAGTGATGTGATGTCAGATATGGAGAGGGACGACGAGCTGGACCACATGCTTGCGCGCAGCTTTGGACCGCCGCACTCCCGCGCTGCTCACGCAGAAAGCATTGAGCCGTCCTCCGGCTTCGCGGCCTCGGTGATGGAGCGGGTGCGCGAGGAGGCGGCTGCAGCGGCGGCGCTTGGCCCGATACGGTTTCCCTGGCGGCGCGCCGTGCCCGGCATCTGCATGGTGGTGCTGGCGGTGGCGGTCTGTGCAACGTTGCTGACCTTCGCCTCCATCGGCGTGGTGCAGCTCGCTTCTCATGCGTTCGCATCCGCGACCGCGCCGGGCTCGCAAAGTGCCGTTGCAGATTGGACAGAGACTGCGATGCGGCTGCACCTGGGCTGGCTCGCTATCGGACTTTTCGTCGCGTTCGTCCCGTTCAGCTTGTCCCGCGGGTGGATGACAGGCCGGCAGCGGACCTGAGCGATTCTCCAGGAAACCCAGGCCAACGCGCCGGACAGCAGCATTGGCCTTCTGTTTTTTCACGCTTCCGACGGACTAGAACTTCGCGACGAAGGCTCGCAGCCGCGCAAGGCCTTCTTCCACATCCTTATGCGAAACCGCGTAGGAGAAGCGGATGTGTTCCTGCGTGCCGAAGGCCTCACCCGGCACCACGACGACCCCGGCGTCGTGCAGCAGGCGCGTGGTGAGCTCTGCTGGAGTAGGGATGCCGGACTTCTTCAGCAATCCGGAGACGTTGGGATACGCGTAGAAGGCGCCCTCCGGCATAGTGCAGGTGATGCCCGGAATGCTGCGCAGGCCGGCGACGATGGTGTCGCGCAGCCGAATGTAGTCGGCGCGCATCTCGCAGACGCACTCCTGCGATCCGGTGAGCGCTGCGATGGCTGCTTTCTGCACCATGGCCGCAGTGGATGAGGTGGACTGGGACTGCAGCTTGCTCATCGCGGCGATGATCGGCTTCGGCCCAAGCGCGAAGCCGGCACGCCAGCCGGTCATGGCGTAGGTCTTCGAGAGCGAGCCGAGCACGATGATGTGCTCCTTCGCCTCCGTGACCGAAGCTCCGGAGAAGGGCGCTTCGTTGAAGATCAGGTAGGCATAGCACTCGTCGAGGATCAGGTAGATGCCGCGGCCGTGCGCCAGGCGGACAATGCGCTCCAGATCTGCGCGGGAGATGACCGCGCCCGAGGGATTGGAGGGTGAGTTGAGGATGATCGCTTTGGTGCGGGGAGTAATGGCGCTCTCGATGGCCTCGGCGGTGACGCGGAAGTTGTCGCTCTCGGCGGTTTCGAGGTAGACGACCTTGCCGCCCGCGTACTGGATGATGTCCTTGTAGGAGACCCAGTAGGGCACGGGGAGGATGACCTCGTCGCCATGGTCGATCAGCACCTCGATGGCGTTGAAGAGCGCCAGTTTACCGCCGGTGGTGAAGACGGCCTCCTCGGGCGTATAGCTGGAGCCGAAGTCGCAGGCATGGCGCTCGACGATGGCCTTGCGCACCTCCGCGATGCCGGACACCACGGTATAGCGGGAGAAGTTGGCCTCGATGGCGGCGATGGCCGCGTCTTTGATGTGGCGCGGCGTGGCGAAGTGCGGTTCGCCGGCACCGAAGTCAACCAGCTTGGCGCCCTCGGCGCGCAGCTTGGCGGCGGCCGCGGTGACGGCCATGGTGGCAGAGACTTCGATACGGCCGATGCGCTCGGACAGCTTCGGTGCGGCGGGCTGGGTGGCGCTGGACTGCTTTGCGTTGGCGAGGGTGGCGGTGGCGCTCATGCTCACTAGTTTACAGGGCGCATGTCGGCCGATTAGCCAGGTGGATTCGAAATCGCCGTTAGCTGAAGAATGACCGCAGTTGCGATTCCAAGGCGCCGCCCAGGAATGCCGGAGCCTTCTCTACGTTCACGGTCAATACGTTCGCAGTCAGCTCGTAGGTGGCTTCCACACCCATTCCCGCGACTCTGTTGCCATCTACGGTGAAGCCGGAGCTCTTTAGTTCGCTCAAGCCCTTGTTCAGGACTTCGGGTGTGACACCTTCGATTGTGTGAATGGCCATCCTGGTACTTTACGGTGTATTGGCGAGGATGGCAGCTACGCGTTTCAGATCGGCTTCGGTATCGACGCCGATGGTGGTGTGGGGCGTCTGCTCTACGTAGATGGGGATGTTGTGGGCGAGCAGGCGGAGTTGTTCCAGGCGCTCGGTTGTCTCAAGCGGGTGCTGCGGCAGCGTGGCGAAGCGCTCGAGCGCGGCGCGGCGGTAGGCGTAGAGACCGAGGTGCTTGCGGTAGATGACGCGGCCGGTGCGGTCGCGATCGAAGGGAATGGTCGAGCGCGAAAAGTAAAGCGCGCGGCCGTCTTCGGCGAGCACGACCTTCACGGCGTTGGGGTCGGCGATCTCATCGGCTGTGCAGGGCGTCCAGAGGGTAGTCACCTGGGCGTCGATTCCGGAGCGATCGAAGGGCGCCAGCAGCGCGTCGATGTGGGCCGGGAGCAGCATGGGTTCGTCGCCCTGGATGTTAACGACGATTTCTGATGGAATCTGCCGCGAGACAGCGTGTACGCGGTCCGAACCGCTTTGCAGGTCGACTGAGGTGAGCATCGCCTCCCACCCATGCTCGGCGGCCAGCGCCATCACTTCGTCGGAATCAGTCGCGACCACTACGCGGTCGAGCCCTGGCGCTGCGAGTGCGGCTTCGACGATCCACTGCAGCATGGGCTTGCCGGCGATCTCGCGCAGCACCTTGCGCGGCAGCCGCGTGGACGCGAGGCGTGCGGGAATTACGGCGAGAGTGTGGATGGAAGTCATGAACGGCTGCTGCTCCTTCGCTCGATGTGCTGGTGGCAGGCTCGTTCATCTTCTGTCGGCCGGCGCATTCCTGCAAGAAAGAGAAGCGGGCTCACGCTTGGGCGGTGGTGGTTTCGGCGGTGAATGCTGTAAATTGACTGACTTTGTCGTGTTCCATAAGATGAAGACTGGCCTGCGTGGCGTCCTGCTGCGTGTTCCGGCCTCTTCCAGGCGGTGTAGCTCAGATGGTTAGAGCGACGGACTCATAACCCGTAGGTCGACAGTTCGATTCTGTCCACCGCCACCAACACCTGTAACACGTTGCTCACGAGGGTACCTCCGCTTGATCTGGTTTCGAAGGTTGCTCATTTTTGCGCTTGTCTGCGGCGTGATTTACGTCGGTGTTGTTTTCTTCCTCGACCGCACCCTCCCACTTTCCAATACGAGCGCTGCGCACTTCGACACGCTGATCGTGCTGGGGTATCCGGCGAAGAAGGATGGCACCCCCCGGCCGGAGATGCGGGAGCGGGTGCTGGAGGGCGTGCGTGAGTATCGGGCGGGCGTCGCTCCGAAGATCATCATGACCGGCGGTGCTGCGCATAATGACTACGTGGAAGCGCACGTGATGGCGGAGCTGGCCAAAGCCCAGGGCGTTCCGGCGGCCGCAATTGTCGAGGAGGGCCAGGCCAAGGACACCATCCAGAATGCGTATTACTCGGTGAAGATCATGCAGGAGCATGGCTGGCATTCGGCGGAGGTGGTCAGCTCCGACAGCCATCTGCCGCGGGCGAGCCTGATCTTCGCGCACTTCCCCATCGCATGGCGGATGCATGCCGCTCCGTGGCCTCAGCAGTACGGATTGGTGCATCGGGCTGCCATCGAATGGTACGAAGCAGCCGATACGGCGCGGCTGCGGCTTACCAGCTTCCCGGAATCGCGGTTCCTTGCGGCTCAATAGTCAGACTCCTAATTACCCCACCCCCCTCCCCCGGTGACCGGAGGTCCCTGTCTAAGCCCTTTCCTTGCTTGGGCTTAGGCGGTCTCCCGAGGGCTAAATTCGTCATTCCAAAATGCTTAGCGGTAAATTCCTCCAAACAAACGGGTTAAGGACGATTTCTGATTTCTGGCACCGTTTATGGTGCCAGCTGATCGCCCGGTCCGTAAATCTTTCGATCTACGGTGTTTGCGTCTAAATTCGTCTCAATAAAGGAGTTACGGCGCGGGGCGTTTGCGTCTCCTCATCCTTCATTTTGCTTAGGATGGGGCACTCGGGCCGGCGCCAGTTTCGACCATCTATTTCCAGTGTAGCGAGTTGGGGTAGGTGAATTGGCAGGTTTCCGCGGAGAGCGGATTCGAAGGTAATGCGGCTCCCTTTTCCCACTTGCAGAAGCGAGATGCGGGGCCTGAACACCCCACCCTGCGCGTTGCGTAGGATGGGGCACTCGGCTGGACTATGCCGCTTTGGTTTATTTTGCAGCGATTCGATGGTTGAAGGCGCCGGATGGATCTGCGTGCGCAGTTCCTCGTCGTGCCGGCGCCGCAGAGTCAGTTTGCTGTACCTGTTTGTATCAGGGGTCCAGACCTGCGTCAGATAGTTCTGGTTTCCCTCGCGAACGAAGATGAGACGGCTGTGGCTCTCGAGAGCGCCTCCCTGTTCCGGATGGATCATCACGACTACGGTGCTTGCCGTCTTGACGTTGCGGATCGACAAGAAATAGCTCCGACTGCCGTTGAACCCAGTAGGAACCTGCCGGCAGCTGCTGGTTGTTCGCGGAGAAGGCAAAGGGGATGTCGACTTTGAGGCTGGTCTGAGCGGAGGCGGGGATGGCCGAACCGAGCAGACCGGCGGTGAGAGGAAGGCTGAAAAGCAGGTGGCTGAGGATTGCGGCGCGCCGTGTCTTCGTTGCGAAAGTCATGGAAGTTCCTCCAATTTGAATTGCGGCCGCCGGAATCCCCGGTCCCGCTGTGATGCTCCGTAATTTGCGCTGCCGCCGCAGTTCTCGCCATGCACTGGAGGTAATTCGGGATCGAATGCGTATCATCTTCGATGTTGTTGATTCTTAACGGGTTAAATAGCGGTATGCTTCGGGGAGATATTCAGTTTTCTTGAGCGGGAGAGAGCGTAGAGAGCAAAAGCAGAGTTATGGATGGTGCCGGGGAACCGGTACGCACGCTTCTTCCCAGAAAAAGATCTCACGACTGTGCTTTTGCTCTAGACTCCTCGGCGTGAGGATCGATGAGGAGTGATGTTTGTGGAGAGGCCCGCGAATACTACGCGTGTTTGGCGTTTCGGGGTCTTTGAAGTGGACGCGGCGGACGGGGAACTGCGCCGCGGCGGCAGGCCGGTCAAGATGCGAGAGCAGTCCTTTCGCATCCTGGTCTTTCTGCTCGAGCACTCCGGCGAGGTGGTTACCCGCGAAGAATTGCGCGCCGTCCTCTGGCCTTCGGATACCTTTGTCGACTTCGATCACAGTCTGAACACGGCGGTGATGAAGCTGCGCGACGCCCTGGGCGACTCCGCGGAGACGCCGCTCTATATCGAGACCCTTCCCAAGCGCGGTTATCGCTTCATTGCGCCGATGGCGATTGTTGAGCCGGAGGCACGGACGATCTCTTCGGTGATCCCGGCGGGGACGTCCTCTGGAGCCTCACGGGTGCCTCCTCATCGCTTTCTATGGACTGTCGCAGCCATCGCCTTTTTGCTTTTTGCCGCCGCAGGGTCAATCTGGTTTCTTCGGGCACGTCATTTTCGGGCTTCGACGGCGGATGAGCGCCAACTCGCATCGGCTTTTCAGATTGTCCCCATCACGAGCGCGCCGGGCGACGCGATCACTCCGGCCTTCTCGCCCGATGGACGCGAGATCGCCTTTGCCTGGGATGGCCCCGAGCGGAAACGCTACGACATCTATGTGCAACTGGTAGGGGCGGACATGCCATTGCAGCTCACCCACAGCAAGCGTGGCTTAGTGGGTGCTCCCGCGTGGTCTCCGGAAGGAAACGAAATCGCTTTCAGCCGCTGCGATGGGAAGAACGATGGTGTTTTTGTTGTGCCTGCGCTGGGAGGAGCGGAACGACAGTTAACGACGGTCAGTTGTCTGTATACATTGCCCGGTCCGCTAGCGTGGATTGACGGCGGCAAAGAGATGCTGATGATCGATCACTGTTCGGGGACGGGTCCCTTTGGTGTGGTGCTCTTCTCGCTCACAACGGGCGACAAACATTGCCTCACCAATTCGGGATCTCCCAAAGGCTCGGATGCAGGATACGGATTTTCCCTCTCGCCGGACGGCAGGACGATCGCGTTTGCCCGTTCGTCCGTATCTCTATGCTGCAATGTGTATACGGTTCCGATCACAGGCGGAGCGCCTCGGCTGCTCGCCGACGACCGCCGCATGGGCTGCAGTACGCTTAACGAGTTTGGCTGCGCTCGACTGATGTGGACTCCCGACAGCCGATCGATCGTATTTGTCTCGAATCGGACCACGCTTCCATCGCTGTGGCGTGTTCCGGCAATTGGCGGACCAGTCGTGCGCGAGACGATTTATCCGGGCATCGGCAGCTTTTCAAAGGATGGCCAGAGGTTTGTCTACTCGGAGAAGACCAGCGCAGAGACTCCGTCGATCTGGCGAGCGGACTTTGCTGCTGGCGGCCTTGCCGTTGGGCACAGGAAGTTGATCCAGACGCAATACCCGGAGATGGATGCTCAGCCTTCACCCGATGGGACGCGGATCGTCTGGATGTCGATTCGAACGGGTTCCGAGGAGATATGGACGAGCAGCGCGAACGGGGAAGGGGCCAGGCAACTGACGCACCTGGATCGCTATTCAGGGACGCCGCGCTGGTCGCCGGACGGGCGATGGATTGCGTTCGATAGCTACACTCCGGACGGCGCCAGGATATTCGTGGTCGATCTGGAAGGGAGGAATCTCCATCCGATCACCAACGGCCCCGGAGACGATGCCGTTCCGAGTTGGTCGCGGGATGGCGAATCGATCTATTTCGCCTCCAAGCGCACGGGAGATTGGCAGGTCTGGAAACATTCGCTGGTGGACGGCAAGGAGTTGCAGTTGACGCAGCGCGGCGGCTTCGATCCATTCGAGTCGTCTGACGGCCAGACGGTCTACTTCTCCAGGTTTGATCAGGCCGGCATCTGGAGTCTCCCCGCGAAGGGTGGGGCGGAATCGCTGGTTGTGGCGGACAAGCCACAGCTTGGATATTGGGGCCACTGGGCTGTCACCAGCGCCGGTCTGTACGTGCTGGACACGGATGCGGAGCCGAGAGCGACCATTGAGTTCTATGATTTCGCGAGACGCCGCACCTCAGCCGTGCTGACGCTTGACATGCGGCCGGCCCGCCAGCAGCCCAGCCTGAGCGCTACGATGGATGGCAAGACAGTCTTCTACACGCAATACGATCCGCAGAGCGTCATCAAGATGATGGAGTTCTCCCAATAGACGCACTCAAGGTAAAGGATAGGGACCCTGGTTCACGTTGGCGGGCGCGAGACGTCTAATCAGGGGATTTTCCTGTCTCTCGGCATAGCACGGAACGGGTAGGGGGCGGCTGCGGGCTCTGCGCTATCATTTTAGGTATAGGTGGTCCATGTCCAAGTCCTTCCAGCGGTCGATTTTCGGGGTTTCTGTACTTCTTCTCCTGCTCACGGTGTGGGGCAGCCTGCGCTCGAATGTGCGCGCGGATCAGCAGAAGGACGGCGCCTATCAGGAGATGGAGGTGTACAGCGAAGTCTTGAACAAGATTCAGAACGACTACGTTGTGGACCCCAACATGAGCAACGTGACGGTGGGGGCGCTGCATGGCCTGCTGGAATCGCTGGACTCCGATTCGAGCTATCTGACGCCGGCCGAATACAAGCTCTATAAGCAGCACCTGAGCGAGGGTACGGCGCAGGTAGGGCTCAATGTCTCGAAGCGCTATGGCTATGCGACGGTGGTATCCGTGGTGCCGGGGAGCCCGGCGGACAAGGAACAGATTCAGGACGGCGATTTGATCGAGGCGATCGGCGACCAGTCGACGCGCGAGTTGTCGCTGGCGATGATCCGGCTGCTTCTGGAAGGGCCGACGGGAACCGATGTGACCATCTCGGTGGTGCGGCCGCGCAAGCCGGAACCGGACAAAGTGACCATGACGCGGGGCAATGTTCCGGTGCCGGCGTTGAGCGACTCGCTTTACGAGAATGCGAGCATTCTCTACATCAAGCCGAACGCGCTTACCAAGGACCGCGTCAACGAGATTGAGAGCAAGCTGAAGGGTCTGGGCAAGGGCGACAACAAGGAGACCAAGAAGGTGCTGCTGGATCTGCGCGATGTTGCCGTGGGTGATGAGCCGCAGGGCATCCGGCTGGCGAATTTCTTCCTGCAGAGCGGAACCATCGCCACCTTGAGCGGACAGAAGTATCCCAGCGAGACCTTCACGGCGGAGAAGTCGAAGTTCCTTACCAGCGTGCCCCTGGTGGTGCTGGTGAATCATGGGACATCGGGACCGGGCGAGCTGGCGGCAGCGGCGATCCTGGGCAATAAGCGCGGCGACGTCGTTGGCGACCGAACCTTCGGTGAAGGCTCAGTGCAGAAGACGATGGAGCTGCCGGACGGCTCGGCTTTGATTCTGTCGGTAGCGAAGTACGCTGCGCCGGATGGAAAGAAGATCCAGGATGATGCGGTGCAGCCGAATGTGGTGGTGGCCTCAAACTCGGACGACCAGGACGACGGTCAGCCCGCCCCGAAGCCCAGCAAGCTGGGCGCTCCGCAGGTACCGGACGCGCAGAAGGCGCAGCCGGATGATCAGCTCAACAAGGCGCTGGACGTGCTGAAGGCGAAGGCCGCTTAAGAGATAAAGGGCTGCCACGCTCACGCATGACAGCCCTTGTTCGCTTTGCCGCCGCGGCCCTTCAGAGAGCGATTTAGGCGGCTTTGTTCGACTTGAGGGCCTGAGGATTGACCTTCTTCGCAATCCCGTTCAGCTTCTGATCCGTTGCCTTCTCTTCCTCCAGGGTTTCATTCAGCAGCGACGCGATCTCCTTGTGACCGAGAAGACTGGCGTACTCGCGAACCGAGCCATAGCCTGCCATCTCGTAGTGTTCGACCCTCTGAGCGGCTGAGATAAGCCCAGCGTCTCTGACTGGCCCCTTCTCTAATTCGCTGATCATTTCGGAACCTTCTTCAACCAGGCCCTGCATTCCGTGGCACGTCTTGCCTCTCGGGCTTTTTCCGAGAGTCTCGAAGATCTTATCCAGGCGTTCGACGTGACCTTCAGTCTCCTCGAGATGACTTTCAAAGGCGCTTTTCAAGTCTTGGGAGACCGCGGCCTTGGCCATCTTCGGCAGAGCTTTGGTGATCTGCTTTTCGGCGGAATAGAGATCCTTCAACTCATCCAACAGCAATTCATCTATGGTCTTCACGCTCATGTGGTTCCTTTCCATGCGTAATTCGGCGGATTCGGTGAGAGAACGATTGAGTACCAGCCCTTGTTGCTCTGATGCCTGGGATTTGAGATACGGTAGCCGCCACTGCGACGATATGCTTCGATGGCGTCGATAACTCCTGTCGCGGGGCAGCATCGACGGGTCCGGCGATGGAGGAGGGAATCCGGCGATGGAGAGGTGTTGCCGGCTCACGCTCTCGCAGGGGGGAGCAGCAGCCCCTTCGCGTGCACCTTCGCAGGTGCTATCCTCGGCCACGAGCGCTGCGATTCGTGCCATTGACTGAAGCTTCCAAAGACACACGACGCCGAGAGAGTTCGGGCGGGTTTCGCCCGCCGCTGCGCGGGCGCGTGCGCATACACGGCCCGCGCAAGGTGGCGGGCAAGCTGGCGCTGCTGCTGCTGGTGCTGCTGGCTGCGGCGGCGGGATCGCTGGCCGGGCTGACGCTGGTCTACTCGGTGGACCTGCCGCAGATCGCGGACCTGGAGCACTACAAGCCGCTGGCGACGACCGAGCTCTACGACCTGCACGGGCAGTTGTTCGGCTCCTTTGCTATGGAGCGGCGGAACGTGGTGCAGTACGACGATTTCCCCCCGATTTTGCGGCAGGCAGTGATCTCGATCGAGGACAAGAACTTTGAGAGCCACTGGGGCGTAAATCTGTTTCGCGTGGTGGGGGCGGCGTATCACGATCTGACCTCGCACGGGCGGGCGCAGGGTGCCTCCACGCTGACGATGCAGTTGGCGCGCAACCTGTTCCTCTCGCCGGACCGCACCTTCCGGCGAAAGCTGCAGGAGGTCTTTCTTTCCATTCAGATCGAGCACACCTTTACCAAGCAGCAGATTTTCACGCTCTACGGCAACCAGATTTATCTCGGTCATGGGGTCTATGGATTCGAAGCGGGCGCGAACTACTACTTCAGCAAGCCGGCGCGCGAGCTGACACTGCCCGAAGCCGCGCTGCTGGCCGGTCTGCCCAAGGGGCCGGTGGCGTATTCGCCGATTCTGAATCCGGAGCGGGCGTTCCGGCGGCGCAATACGGTGCTGAACGCAATGCTGGAGGATGGCGCGATTACGGCAGCGCAGGCCAATGAGGCCAAGGGCGCGCCGTTGGGGCTGCACCTGGCGCCGCCGCCGAACAGTGTGGCGCCGTGGTTCGTGGAAGAGGTGCGGCGGGAGCTGGAGCGGCAGTTCGGCACGGAGACAGTGCACGAGGCGGGGCTGAAGGTCTATACGACGCTGGATATGCCGCTGCAGCAGACAGCGAACCGCGCAGTCCAGGATGGGCTGGCCGTGTACGAGCGCCGGCATGGGTGGCGCGGGCACTTGCTGAATGTGCTGGCGGCGGGCGAATCGATGGAGAGCTTCCGGCATCCGGACTGGAACATGCCGATCACCCAGGGCGCGTATTTTCACGGAATGGTGGTCGGTGTCCTGGATGGTCGCGTAACGGTGAGGATCGGGGATGCGCGGCTGGGCTTGCAGCCCGACGGCTGGGCGTGGACCGGGGAGAAGGATCCAGCGCAGCTGTTCAAGGTGGGTGACATCGTCTACGTGCGGATTGACAGCTCGCCCAGCGATCCGGTGCTGCATGGCACGCTGGAGCAGGACTCCGGCGCGCAGGCGGCGTTGATGGCGGTCGACAACGGTACGGGCGACGTTCTGGCGATGGTGGGCGGGCGCGATTTCAACCTGTCACAGTTCAACCGAGCGACGCAGGCGGAGCGGCAGACGGGGTCTTCCTTCAAGCCTTACGTCTATACTGCCGCGATCGAAAACGGCGCGACGCCCGAGGAGAAGATCGCCGACTCGCCTGTGACCTTCCAGACCGCGGGCGGCCCTTACACGCCGCACGATTACGAGCCGAATTATCTGGGGAACATCACGCTGGAGAAAGCATTTGCCGAATCGCGGAATATCCCGGCGCTGCGGCTGGCAGAGCGCGTAGGGATGCGCAAGGTGATCGATGTGGCACATCGCTTCGGGATCACGCGCGACATTCCGCCGTACCTGCCGGTGGCATTGGGTTCGGTGGAAGTGACGCTGGCGCAACAGGTGGCGGCGTACAGCAGCTTTCCCAACGATGGCGTGCGGGTAACACCGCATCTGCTGCGGCGGGTGACAAATGCCGATGGGATGACGCTCTCCGAGGACCAGGCGGAGGTGAACGAATCGACCAGCGCAAAGACCGCGCGGACGATGCTGCTGTTGATGCAGCAGGTGACGACCAGCGGAACCGCGGCGGCGGCGCGGGCGCTCAACCATCCACTGGGCGGGAAGACGGGGACGACGAGCGACTTTACGGATGCGTGGTTCCTGGGTTTCTCGCCCTCGGTGACCTGCGGGGTCTGGATGGGCTACGACACCCGGCAGTCGCTGGGCGACAAGGAGACGGGCGCGCGGGCGGCGTTGCCGATCTGGATGGATTTTATGAAGTCGGCGGATGCCGGGAAGGATGATGAACGGTTTCCGGGGACGTAGAAGTCAAGTGGCCACAAGCCGAGGGCCAAAATAACGAGGCCCGCGCCATTTCGACGCGGGCCTTTGTTGCTGGTGCTGTGAATTACTTTGCCGCTCTGCCTTCGCGGAAGAGCTGGGAGACCGCGGCTACAAACGCGCGCGAGGAGGCATGGACGCGAGTCCGGCCGGAGAGGATATCTTCGTAGTGAATGTCCCTGCCGTAGTAGGCGGCGGTATCGTCCTTGTTCTGGTTGATGTAGTCGCCGGTGAGGTCGAGGCCGGCGAAGAGGCCTTTGCTGCGAGAGTAGGTGAGGAACTCCGCGTTGGCGAGCGCGGAGATGGACGCCTGTGAGTTGCGGCCTACTGGCCCGGCCGACGCGGCGATGTCACCGCCGAGCTTGACCTTCTCCTTCAGCATGTCCTGCGCGCTCTTGTGGTTGGTGCCGACCAGAACCAGGTCGGTGGATTGGCCGCCGATCTGAAAGCCGAAGCTGGCACCGGTGATCTGAATGAAGACCGGGGCGCTCCAGCGATGGTGATTGCGGCAGGTGGCGAGACCCTGGCCATATTGGCCGCCCACGACGAAGGCGCCTTTCTTGTAGCCGGGCACGACCAGGACGCATTGGGCTTTGGCAGCGACCCACAGCGGCACACCCTTATCGGGAGTAGCCATCAGTTCGCGCACGACGGCGGTTGCGGCATCGATGCGATCGGTGAGTTTCTTGTCAACATCGGCAGCCGAGGCGACGCCGGTGAGTGTTGCGGCGATGCAGAGCTGGCCTAGAAAATGCTTCAAAAACTTGTGCATGGATATTCCTCCCAAAGAGTTACGACATCGGGAATCCTACACCCGAGCAGGCGAAAACCAGTTGAAGTTTCGCCAATGAGATGCCTGGAGGGAAGGGAGGGAGTTGGCCGGGTGGAGCCTTCTCAGTAAAGAGGGAGATGGCGCAGATAACGGCGGGCGGCTGCCACATCGCGGCCGATCTGTTCGCGCAGGGCCTCGGGCGAGGGCCATTGCCGCTCATCGCGCAGGCGGGCGAGGAAGGTGAGACGCAGCGGCGTGACCGCGTCAAGCGGGATCGGCCGGAAGTCCAGCAGGTGGCTTTCGATGGCGAAGGAGGCATCGGCGAAGGTGGGGCGCGTACCCACGTTGGTGACCGAGTCGAAGCAGAGTTCGTCGGGCGTGCCGGCGGCGACTGCCATGCGGGTGACGTAAACACCGGCGGCCGGAACCAGGCCACCGTAGCCGGCGAGATTGATGGTGGGGACAGTGAGCCGGCTGCCGATGCCACGGCCCGGGGCGGGCGTGCTGAGGATGGAGAAGGGCCTGCCCAGCAGCCAGCGGGCGCGGCGGACGTCTCCTGTAGAGACAAGCTGGCGGATGCGGCTGCTGGAGGCGTCCATGCCACGTACCTGGAACGGCTTGTAGATGTGGACGACGAAGCCGAGCTGCTTGCCGAGGGCGCTGAGCTCGTGCACGCCGGCCTGCGCACGAAACCCGAAGCGGAAGTTGTCGCCCTCATGCACCTCGACGGCGCGCAGGCGGTGGAGCAGTACGCTGCTCGCGAAGGATTCGGCGCTCTGCTGGGAGAATTCCGTGGTGAAGGGAACGACCACAGCGGCGTCGATGCCCGTGGTAGCGAGCAGATCGAGACGTTCGGCGAGCGTGGGCGTGATGAGGCGTGGGCCCGCGCCGGGGCGCAGCAGATGCGAGGGATGCGGCTCGAAGGTGACGGCGACGGAGCGGGCGTGGAGCGCGCGCGCGCGTTCAACGATCCGCGCCAGCAGAAAACGATGGCCAAGGTGAACGCCGTCGTAGTTGCCGACGCTCAGGACGGTTGCGCCGTAGTCGTCAGGCAGATCGGATGGGTCGTCTTTGCCAGGGTCGTGGAAGATCTGCATGGTTGATTAGAGCTCGATCGGAATGCGCAGTCCGTCATAGGACAGGCGGATGGAGGGCGGCAACTGCCCGTCCGTCTCGGCGTGCATTATTTCATGCGACATGTGGGTGAACCAGGAGCTGCGCGCGCCGATCTTCTCTGCCCAGGCGATGGCATCGGCGAGGTTGGCATGAGTGGGATGTGGCTGAGGACGGAGTGCGTCGAGAACGACCACTTCGACACCGTCGAGAAGAGCGAGGCTCGAGTCCGGGATGCTGTTCATGTCGGTGAGGTAAGCGGCGTTTCCGAAGCGATAGCCGGTGACTTCCAGCCGTCCGTGCAGGAGCGGGACGGGAGTGAAAGTGACGCCGGCGACGACCACGGGGCCATCGAGCCGCTGCATCTCGACGCGGGCGCGGGTGGGATAGCTGGCGTCGGCGGAGAAGGTGTAGGAGAAGACGCGCTCCAGCGCCGCCGCGGTGGTCTGGTCGGCGTAGAGCGGCAGTTTCCGGTCCCGATGCGAGAAGCTCAGAGGGCGGAGATCGTCCAAACCGAGGATGTGATCGGCGTGCGCGTGGGTGTAGAAGACAGCATCGATGTCGCGAATGCCGAAGCGCAGCGCCTGCTGACGGAAGTCCGGCCCGGTGTCGATGAGGACACGATGCGAAGCAGGCTCAGCGCCCTCGGTCTGCCATTCGATCGCGATGGAGGGGCGGAGGCGCTGGTCGCGCGGATCGCTGGAGGTGCAGACGCGGCAACTACAGCCCAGGGTCGGCACGCCCATGGAGGTGCCGCTGCCGAGAAACAGGATGCTGGCGTTGAGGTGGGGCGGCAGGCGCTATCTCCCTACCGAATTGGCGGCTTGGCGGCCGGATTGTGAGCGCTGGTGGAGATGGCGTTGGTGATCTCCATGAACATCATGCGCAGTTCGAAGAGCGCATTCTGTAACAGACGCTGTTCCTTGTCGTTGAGATTGCCTTTGGTCTTCTGGACCAGGACACTGAGCATGTCGATGCTCTGGCGTGCGCCGAGGATATCCACGCGGGGCTGCTCGCCGGGCTGGGTGCCGGCGCCCATCTGCAGCGCGGCCGTCATGTAGAGGGACTGGACGAGCTTGTCGAAGTTCATCTCCGCAGCGTGGCCGCCGAGAGTATCGCGGGCGCCGGGGTTCGCTTGAGAAATCATGTCGTCGAGCTTCTTCGAGGAAGCGCGGTAATCGGCGTCCTGCTGCGCAGATTCGGCAGCCGTCGGTTCGGGCAGAAGAGCTTCGTCGCCTTCAGATTCCTCAAGCTGGGATTCGTCGGGAGGAAGCGGCTCGAGGTTGCGATTCACGACTTCCTTCTCCACCGCCGGCTCATTCTGGACGAGCTTCGGGCCGAGCTTAGGTTCTGACTTTGTTTCCGGCTCCGGCTTGGCGACAGGTGCAGATGCTTCTTCAGCTGCAGTGGCACCCTCGCGCAGATCCCCTTCAATGGTGAACTTGCGGCGATCGGTGACGGTGAAGCCGGATGGCTGGTCGGACATGGTGATGAACCTTCCTGTTTCCTATGGATGTTGCGTCGCGGTGCGCGCAAGTGGGGGATGCGTGACGACAGTGGCTGTACCGCCGGGATAATCAAGCGCCGGATTGCGTTCGACAGCTTCCGCACGCACGATGCCGAGACCATAGCGCGTGCCGTTGTAAAGAGCGGTGCTGGTGATGCGCCCCGCTGCGGCGCCGGCGGCGGTGATTTCGAGCGGCAATGCGGCCGGTTCGGACGAGAGTGTGAACTGCGCGAGGCGGCGATGCACTGCGCCGCGGGAGCGAATGCGCTCGACGATCTCCTGGCCGAGGTAGCAGCCCTTGGAGAAGTGCAGCGCGCGAGTCTGGCTGGTCTCCTGCGGCAGATCGCGCTCGCCGAGGTCGACGCCATAGCGCGGCGTGCCTTCCAGCACGCGCAGAGCTTCCGCGGCGCGGATACCGCAAGGGATGGCGCCGGCGGCGAGCAGAACATCCCACAGCATGCGGACGCTTTCGTTGGCGCACCACAACTCGAAGCGTGGCGCGGCGGTGGGGTAGCCACCGGTGAGTTGGACGGGCACGCCGCAGATGCGCGTCTGCATGAGCCAGAGATTGTCTGAAGGGGAGGCGGGTGCGGCCGCGGCCTTCGGGACGGACACGCCGAGCGCGGCGAGCAGTTGCGGGGCCAGCGGGCCGGCGAGGCCGAGCGCGGTGCGGGTGGCGGAGATGTTCTCCAGCGCGACGTCGTCCATGATGATGAAGCGGTCGAAGTGCGCCATCAGGGCGGGGATCTGGCTGCGATCGGTGATGACCAGCAGATGGTCAGGCAAATGGAAGGCATCGCAGTCGCCCTGGATGCGGCCCTGCGCATTCAGCACGAAGCTGTAGCTTCCCATGCCTTCGGCGAGGCCCTGAATGTTGTTGGTGAGCATGCCGTTGAGCCAGCGCAGGCGGTCTGCGCTCCCGACGGCGATCTGGCCTCGATAGCCGAGATCGAAGGCCCCGGCGCCTTCGACGAGAGCGGCGACTTCCTGAGAAAGGACGCTGAAGACGGGGGCGCTGCAGGCTCCGGCGAACTCCTGAAGCGACGCAGAGGCCAGGCCGAGGGCCGACGCGAGTGCGGTGGGCGCGCTCACGGGGAGGGCAGCGGGCGCGTCCGGTGAGTGAGCAAGTGTGGTGGCGGATGTGTCCTGCATAGCGGAAGCCTTCAGAAAATTATAGCCTTCTGGAAGCAGGCCAGTGGGCAGTGCGGGGGCGGTGACGCGATGGGTTTCGGGGCAAAACGAGCCGTAGTTGCGGCGATGGCGGCTGGACTGCTGGCTGCATACCGGCTGCACTGCCGCTGCCGGCGCAAACGCCAGGCGCACCGGCACCGCCGCAGAATCCGCCGGCACAGCAGAAGACAGACCAAAAGATAACCCCGGCGCAGGCGAAGGAGCTGTTTGCGTCGGTGGACCAGATCCTGGGTTTTGCCAGCAAGGACAGCGATCTTTCCATCCAACACCCGGTAAAGCGGCGGTTGACCAATCGCACCGAGGTGGAGGGCTACATCCTGAGCAAGATGAAGGACGACAAGGATGCGCAGCGGCTGGAGAGCTCCGAGATCGTGCTGAAGAAGTTCGGACTGCTGGACCGCGACTTCCACCTGCGGCCCTTCATCGTGAGCCTGCTGACGGAGCAGATCGCCGGCTATTACGACAGCAAGAGCAAGACAGTGAACATGCTGGACTGGATTGCGCCGGACGAGCAGAAGCCGGTGCTGGCGCATGAGCTGACGCATGCTCTGCAGGACCAGCATGTAGATCTGGAGAAGTGGAGCGATCAAAGCAAGGACTCCATTGCAAAGAATGTGGACGAGGACAACGATCATCTGCGGGTGGACGAGGCGGATACCGCTCGTGAAGCGGTGGCCGAGGGGCAGGCGATGGTGGTTTTCCTGGACTGGGGACTTGCGCCGAAGGGACAGTCGCTGGCGAAGCTGCCGGATATTGCGCCGCAACTGGATGACATGAATGGCGACGACGCTGACTCGCCGGTGCTGAAGCGCGCTCCGCTGCTGCTGAAGGAGTCGCTGCTGTTTCCCTATCGCGAGGGCCTGAACTTCGAGCAGGTGGTGCTGAAGGACCAGGGAGCGAAGGAGGCCTTTGCCGGGGCGCTGGACCGGCCGCCGGGGACGAGCTACGAGATCATGCATCCGCGGGCGTGGGAGCGGCAGGTGCATCCCACGCTGCTGACCATGCCGGACATTCACCCGCTGATCGATGCAGAGTATGCGCCCTACGATATTGGCGTGATGGGCGCGCTCGATGTGCGCATCCTGACCGAGTTGTTTGCCGGCAAGGCGGGTGCGGACGACCTGACGCCGGAGTGGGACGGCGGCATGTATTACGCTGCGCAGAGTCGCGCAGCGAAGACGCCGGAGGAGAAGGACTCGACGAAATCGGTGGCGCTGCTTTACCTGTCGCAGTGGAAGAGCGAGGATGCGGCGGTGAACTTCGCGGCCGTCTACGCGGAGAATCTGAAGCGGAAGTACACGGACGTGCACATGCAGCCGACGGATGCCAGTGAGGGCCGCTCCGATGAGAGTGTGTTCACCACCGAAGAGGGACCGGTGCTGATTGCGACCGTAGGCCGCGGCGTGTTCATCAGCGAGAGCTTTCCGCTGCCGCTGGCGCGCAAACTGGAGTTGGCGATGATCGGAAGTCTGCACCATAGCGGCGAGCAGCAGGCGCGTGTTGCGATGCCGCAGGGGACGCCGGAACTGAGCGAGAGCCTGACGCATCTGCTGAGCCGCTACGGCATGGTGCGGGCGGCGTTGCATCACTGATCCGCGAGCAACTGGGCGGGTATACTGACGTTTCCAACCTAACTGTCATGCGTGTGCTGCCAGCAGGAACGCAGCGGGCGCGGAGAATGATTTGCAACAGGCAGAGATCGGGATTATCGGCGGCAGTGGACTGTACTCCATGCCGGGTCTTACGGAGACACAGGAAGTAGCCGTCCAGACGCCATTCGGCGAGCCCTCGGACAAGTTGGTGCTGGGCTCCCTCGATGGCCGCAGCATTGCGTTTCTGGCGCGCCACGGACGCGGCCATCGCCTTCTGCCGAGCGAGATCAACTTTCGCGCGAACCTCTTTGCGATGAAGCTGCTTGGCGTGGGGCGGATTATCTCGGTGTCGGCAGTGGGCTCGCTCAAGGAAGAGCACAAGCCTACGGACTTCGTGGTGCCGGATCAGTTCATCGACCGCACATTCCTGCGGACGAGCACATTTTTCGGCGACGGGATTGTCGCCCATGTTGCTTTTGGCGATCCGGTATGCGCCGTGGTGGCGAAGACGATTGCCGACGCGTGCGATGCGGAGAGTGTGGTGGGCAAGCGCGGCGGCACGTATGTGTGCATGGAGGGGCCGCAGTTCTCGACGCGCGCGGAGTCGAATCTGTATCGCAGCTGGGGCGCGGACGTGATCGGCATGACCAACCTGCAGGAGGCGAAGCTGGCGCGGGAGGCGGAGATCTGCTACGCCACCATGGCGATGGTGACCGACTACGACTGCTGGCGCGCGGGACATGATGACGTGACGGTGGACCAGATCGTCGCGGTGATGCACCAGAACGCGGCCAATGCAGCGAGGGTGCTACGCGCGGCGGTGCGTGCGGTGCCAGCGGAGCGCAAGTGCGCGTGCGCCTCAGCGCTGCAGCACGCCATCCTGACCGGCCGCGATGCGATTCCCGCCGCGACGCGCGCGAAGCTGAAGCCGATCATCGGAAAATATCTCTCGTAATTTCATTCAAAGGAACTGCATGTCCATTGTGGTGGTTGGTAGTGTTGCGTTCGACAGCATTGAGACTCCAAGCGGCCGGGTCGATCATGCGCTGGGTGGCGCGGCGACGCATTTTGCGCTGGCCGCCAGCTACTTTACGCAGGTGCGCGTGATCGGCGTGGTGGGCGAGGACTTCACGGCCGCGAATGAAGATGTGCTGAAGAAGTGCGGCGTGGATACGGCGGGAATCGAGCATGTGGCGGGCAAGAGCTTCCACTGGACCGGCTCCTACACGCGCACGCTGAATGAGGCGGACACGCTGGCGACGGAGTTGAACGTCTTCGAGACCTTCACGCCGAAGATCCCCGCGAGCTATCGCGATTCGGAGTTTTTGTTTCTGGCCAACATCGATCCCAAGCTGCAGGCTCGGGTACGCCGGGAGATGCCGCAGGTGAAGATGGTGTGCGGCGACACCATGAACTACTGGATCAAGGATCACAGCGCCGCGCTGGCCGAGGTGCTGGTGGATCTGGACGTGCTGCTGATCAACGACGGCGAGGCGAAGATGCTGGCCGAAGACGCAAACCTGGTGCGGGCGGCCAAGAAGATTCTGGGCATGGGTGTGAAGACGCTGATCGTGAAGCACGGAGAGTATGGCGCGACCGTTTTTTTCAGCGAGCGCTCGTTTCCCGGCGCGAAGCCGGAGGCGTGTGCCACACCGTTCCGCGCACCGGCGCTGCCATTGGCCGAGGTGGTGGACCCGACGGGAGCGGGCGACTCGTTTGCCGGCGGATTCTTCGGCTATCTCGCATCGCAGAAGGGCGAGCTGACGCCGGCGAACTTCCGCAAGGCGATGTTCTACGGCGGCGTGATGGGCTCGTTTGCGGTGGAGAAGTTTGGCACCGAGCGCACGCAGAAGCTGACTCGTGAGGAGATCGATGCGCGCTTCCAGCAATTCCGCGCGCTCAGCCACCTTGACTGAGGCGAAGCCGCGCGATGCGGGAACGGTCGCGCTGCTGAGCGTCGTGCTGACGCTGGCGGCGCTCGCCTTCTGCTCGCAGCACCAACTGCTGCTGCTTTACGGCGACGCGGTGGCACATCTGCACATTGCGCGGCGGATCTTCGATGCGCGCACACCGGGATTTCGCCAGCTTGGATCGGTGTGGCTGCCGCTACCGCATCTGCTGCTGATTCCATTCGTGCTGAAGATGAGCTGGTGGCAGAGCGGCGTCCCGGGCGCGATTCCATCGATGGCCTGCTATGTCGCGTCCTGTGTCGGGCTGTATCGGCTGGCACTCTGTTTCGTCCGGAACGCGATTGCATGGCTTGCGGTTATTTTCTTTGCGCTGAATCCGGGGCTGCTCTACTTCTCTACGACGGCGATGACGGAGCCGCTCTTTCTGGCGGAGATGATCTGGGCGGCGCTGCTGATTGCGCTGCTTGCGCGCGACCTGGAAGCTGGAAATTTGGAAGCCGGGAATACGGAAGCCGGCGAGGTGAAACGGCTCGGGCGTTTGCTGCTTGGCGCATCTATGGTGCTGGTGTGTGCCGTCTTCACGCGCTATGACGGATGGATCTATGCGGCGGCGGCTTGGTGCATTACTTCATGGATTGTTTTGCGGCGGCGCAATGTCCGTGAGCGGCTGACCGGCATCTGGCTGCTGGCGACGGTGCTGGTGGTGATGGCGCCGCTGGTGTGGATAGCGTACAACGCGAAGCAGTTTCATGATCCGTTCGACTTTCTGCGCGGGCCGTATTCTGCGCGGGCGATTGAGGCGCGGACCTCGCCCTCCGGCGCCGGTCACTACATGGAATACCACCGGCCGGTGGTGGCGACGCTGTACTTCTTGAAGGCGGCGGAGCTGGGCGCGGTGGTGCCCTATGCGACGCAACTGATCTTTCTGGTCTCGCTGACCGGCACGGCGTTTCTGTGGGTGCGCCGCCGCAGCGCCGCTCTTACTGCGGCGACGCTGCTATGGCTCCCGTTGCCGTTCTATGCCTACGCGGTGGCGTATGGATCGGTGCCCATCTTCATTCCTGTGTGGTTTCCGCACTCCTGGTACAACACGCGCTACGGCATGGAGATGTTGCCGGCATTCGCGTTGTTTGCGGCCGCGACGCTGGAGGGCCTGGCGATGTGGCGGCCGCGCTGGTTGGGCTGGATGGTGCCGGCGGCCGCCGCGCTGATAGTGATAAACAGCATTCTGCTGCTGCGCGCTGGGCCGCTGGTCTTCCAGGAAGCGGTAGTGAATTCGCGCTCGCGCATTGCGTTTGAGAGCGCACTGGCGAATTGGCTGCGAATCCTTCCGCCCGGGCAAGACGCTGCTGATGTATACCTCCGAGCACATCGGGGCGGTGCAGCAGGCGGGGATCCCGCTGCACGACATCATCAATGAGGGCGACTACTACGAGTGGAACGCGGCGTTGAACGACCCGGCGGCGAAAGCGGACTACGTGGTGGCGCTGGATGGCGACGCGGTGGCCAAGGCCGTCGCCGCGCATCCGCGGGGACTGACGCTGCTGCAGATTGTCTGCTCGACGGGCCAGCCGTGTGCCCGGGTCTATATTGCGAAAACCGCCGCGGGCGCTATTGCCCAACCCGCCGCGGGCGCCATTGCTCAACCTGCCGCGGATGCTATTGCCCAGCCCCCGCGGGCGCTATCGCCAAACCTGCCGTGGGCTCTCCTACTCAACCCGCCGCCGGCGCCGCTCGAACCTGCTGTGGCGGCGAGACCGGGCAGCTCCAGGTAGTCCGGGAGTGTTAGTGGCAGCGGTTCGTGTGGGTGGTAGCATCACGCGATGGGCAGCGCTTGCTTGCCCGCTGAGAAGGCACGCGACAGCGATGATGGTATTTGAGGCGAAGCACGCGCTGAGTTTCAGCCAACTGGAGCAGTGGGCCCTGACGGATACGGGCACCATGCGGCTGCTGCTGGCGTGCGCGCTGGGCGGCGTCATCGGGCTGGACCGCGAGTATCACCACAAGGCCTCCGGCGTGCGAACGAACCTGCTGATCTGCTTCGCATCGGCGCTGTTCACCTATCTGTCGCCGCTGATCGCGGGCGAACTGAGCACGAGCAAGGGACAGATCGCGTCGAACATCGTGCAGGGCGTTGGCTTTCTGGGCGCCGGCCTGATCCTGCATAATCGTAGCCGCATCAGTGGCTTGACCAGCGCAGCGACGGTCTTTGCCGTGGCGGCGGTCGGCATGACCTGCGGCGCGGGACTCTACCTGCCCGCTGCATTTGCGACGGTGCTGATTCTGCTGGCGCTGGAAGCGGTGGGCGCGCTGGAAAAGCTCACGAACCTGAAACTGTATAGCCGGATTTACGAGGTGCGCGGGCCGGACTCGGATGCGATGTACAAGTCGGTACTGCAGGCCATGGATACGGAGAAGCGCCGCCTGGACCCGGTGGACCGGGATAATTTCGCGGGCATGGCGCGGCTGTCCTTTACGGTCATGGCTACCCGGAGCGGCCACCGCCGGCTGACTGCGCTGTTGACGCAAGGCCCGGGGATCGAGCGGGTGCTGACCTTCCACAGTTCGGAGGATGAGTGATCGAGTTCACCAAGGCCCACGCCTGCGGCAACGATTTTCTGATTGTCGATGCGAAACAGGTTGGCGGCCGGGATCTAGCGCGGCTCTCCCGCGAGATGTGCGCACGCACCACCGGCATTGGCGCAGACGGCGTCGAGTATCTGACGCTAAGGAACGAGCGGGAGGCCGCTATCCATCTTTACAACGCGGATGGATCTGCCGCGGAGCTTTCCGGCAATGGCACGCGCTGCGTTGCGGCGTGGATGGCGTACCGGGCCGGTCTTCACGCAGGGGATGAGGTGCGAGTGGAGACCGATGCGGGGGTGCGGATCTGCCGGCTGGAAAGCGCGAGTGGCGCCGAGTTTCAGTTCACCACCGGCATGGGCGTGCCGCAGGTGCGACGGGCAACGGTGACGCTGGATCGCGATTTGACTGTCGAAGGGGCAGTGGTGGCGATGGGCAATCCGCAATTTGTAGCGATGGTGGAGAACGAGGAATTTTCTGTCGGGGGCCGGCCATGGCAGCAGGTGGGCGCGGCGATCTGCACGCATCCGGATTTTCCCGCACAGACAAATGTGGAGTTGGTGCGCCGCCTCGCCGATGACCGGATCGAGATTCGCATCTATGAACGCGGCGTGGGCCCGACCTCGTCTTCCGGCACGGGGACGAGCGCGAGCGCGGCAATGATGATGGCGCTGGAAGGCGCGCCGTCGCGTCTGCGTGTGCTTGCGCCCGGTGGCGAGCAGCTTGTTGAATGGCCAGGCGCGGGTGCGGAGCTGCGGCTGACCGGACCGGCAGTAGTGCTGGCGCACGGGCAATGGCTTGCAGGACGCGTGCAGTGATGTTGCAACCGATACGCCTGGCCGTGGTGGCGCCGGCGAGCAATGCCGATCCGGAGAAAGTGTTGCGTGGTGTGGAGCGGTTACGCGCCCTCGGCCACACGCTCAAGCTGATGCCGCATGTGCTGACTCAGGCGTGGCCGTACTTCGCCGCAACCGCCGAGCAGCGTCTGGATGATCTGCACGCCGCCTTTGCTGATCCTGAGATCGATGCGGTGATATGTATCCGTGGTGGTTACGGCAGCAATTATCTGCTTGAAGGGCTGGATCTGGATATGCTTCGCCGCAATGCGAAGCCCTTTATTGGATATAGCGACCATACGGCGATTGCGACATGGATGCTCGACCAGGCAGGCGTGCCGGTGCTGCACGGGCCGATGGTGGCTGCGGATTTTTCGCGCGGCGACGGCGTTGACCTGTTGAGCTTTGCCGCGGCGCTGGGGGGCGAGGCATACCGGCTTGGCAGCGAATCCGGAGTGCGCGGATTGCAACCGGGCACAGCGCGGGGCGTTCTCTATGGCGGCTGTCTCAGCCTGCTGACCGCGTCGCTGGGCTCGCCATTCGCGGCGCAGACCGAGGGCAAGCTGCTGTTCCTGGAAGACCTGGGCGAGAAGCCGTATCAGATCGATCGCATGCTGCGGCATCTGAAACTGGCGGGCAAATTTGAGGGCGTAACGGGAATCATCTTTGGCGAGATGCTCGACTGTGTTTCATCCGGCGCGCCTGCGGATCTAACCGAGCGCGTGATCCTGACCGTGATGGAGTGGTTTCCCGGTCCCATTGCTTATGGACTTCGCTCAGGACACGTGTCGCGCAGCAATGTTACGTTGCCATTTGGAGTGGAGGCGGAGCTGGTAGTGAATGCACAGGCCGCGGAGTTGCGAGTAGAAGCGCGGACGATGATTCGTCAAGAGGAGCAATGAAGATCGAAGCGAAGCACATACATCTGATCGGGATTTGCGGCACGGCGATGGCATCGCTGGCGGGAATGCTGCAATTGCAGGGGCACACGGTGACGGGCTCGGATGCGGCGGCGTATCCGCCGATGTCCGATTTGCTGGAGACGCTGGGGATTCCGGTGATGGAGCCGTATGCGGAGAAGAATCTGGAACCGCGGCCCGACCTGGTAATCGTGGGCAATGCGATTTCGCGCGGGAATGTCGAGCTGGAGTATGTGCTGGACCAGCGGATTCCGTTCCGCTCCATGGCGCAGACGGTGTATGAGGAGTTTTTGACCGGGCGCGAATCGCTGGTTGTTGCGGGCACGCATGGCAAGACGACGACGACGAGCATGCTCGCGTGGATTTACGAGACGGCGGCCCGGATGCGTGTTGAGCATGGGCCATCGTTCCTGATCGGCGGCGTGGCGGAGAACTTCGGCACCAGCTTTCAGCTTGCGCCGAGCAAGAGCTTCATCCTCGAAGGCGACGAATACGATACGGCGTTTTTCGACAAGGGACCGAAGTTCATGCACTACTTTCCCGACGCGGTGATCCTGACGCATGTCGAGTTCGATCATGCCGACATCTATCGCGATCTGGAGGCGGTGAAGATTGCGTTTAAGCGGCTGGTAAATCTGGTTCCGCGGCGCGGACGCGTGGTGGCCTACGACGGCAGCGCGAATGTGAGCGAGTGCGTGGCGCGGGCTTTCTGCAAGGTGGAGCGCTATGGATTTACTGAAGGCTCCGAATGGCAGATGCGTGACCTTACGCATCGCGATGGCAGGACGCATTGGCAGGTATGGCGCGGGGGCAAGCCATGGCTCGAACTGGTGCTGCCGATGGCGGGTGAGCACAATGCACTGAATGCGACGGCCGCGGCGGCGCTGGCGGCGGGACAGGGGATCGAGGATCAGGCCATTGTCGATGCTATCGCCAGCTTCAAGAGCGTGAAGCGGCGGCTGGAGGTGCGGGCGGTCGAGCGCGGCGTGACGGTGATTGACGACTTCGCGCACCACCCGACGGCGATTCGCGAGACGTTGCGCGCGCTGCGTGCCGCATATCCGCAGTCGCGGCTGTGGGCCGTGTTGGAGCCGCGCTCGAACACGCTGCGGCGCAATGTATTCGAACGTGAATTGGTGGATGCCCTCGGGCTGGCGGATGAAGTGGTGCTGGCTGGCGTCTTCAAGCAGGAGAGTATTCCGGAGGGTGAGCGTCTGCATCCAGAAGCGGTGGTTCGCGCGCTGCTGGCGCAGGGACGTCACGCCCTGCTGACGGCGAATGTTGAGGAGATTGTCGCGCACGTTGCCGCCGGTGCGCGGGCCGGCGATGTCGTCGCCATTCTTTCCAACGGCGGATTCGACGGTATCTATGAAAAGCTGCCCGCGCGGCTGGCCGGTCCGGCTGCGGTTTCGCCTGCGGCGAAAGCGACGGCTCTGCCGTTGGCACAGGCTTAGTTCAGGTGCGCGGTCTCATCCTCATCCTGATCTGGACTGTGCTTGCCGTGCCGGCTGCGCTCTTCGCCTTTCCCTGGACACTGATCACGCGCAACACAACGCTGCTGCTACGGGTGGGCTTCTGGATTGCGCGAGCGGCTCTGCCGTGGGGCGGGGTGCGGGTCGTCGTTCATGGAATGGATCGCCTGCCGCGCGGGGCATCGATCGTGATGGCGAACCACTCTTCGAACCTGGACCCGCCGGTGCTGATCCCGCTACTGCCGGGCCGCGTGGTGATCTATCTGAAGGCTTCGCTGATGCGGATTCCGATATTGGGCTATGCAATGCGGTTGGCGGGCTTTATTCCCGTGGTGCGCGGTGGCAGCGCAGAGGCCGCGAAGGCAACGAGCGCGGTGGCACAGCGTGAGTTGGATCAGGGAAGCTGCCTGGTGCTGTTTCCGGAGGGAACGCGGTCGCGGGATGGATCGCTGCTCCCGTTCAAACGCGGGCCGTTCTTTCTCGCAATGGAGTCACGCGCGCCGGTGGTGCCGGTTACGATCGCAGGCGCGACCCGAATGCTGCCGAAGGGAAGCATCCGCCTGAGGAGTGCAACGGTTACGGTTACGTTTCACCCGCCGCTTTATCCGGCCGACTACTCAGAAAAAGAGGAGCTGATGGAGGCGGTACGAAGAGCAATCGAGTCCGGACTGAGCCCGGTAGCTATTTCATGATGGCGTTGTAGCCGTCGGCGAGCAGATGCTGCTTGATGGTCTCCGCCTGTGTCTTGTCGGTGAAGGGCCCCACCTGCACATGGAAGAACTTGTCTCCGCTGCCGGGGCGGACGGAGGGGTTGAAGCCGCGCTTGCGTAGCGCGCCCGCCAGCACTTCGGCATCTTCCTGGCGGCTGACAGCAGCAATCTGCACCATGATGGGCTGGCCGGGAACGATGGTGGCGTCGCCCGGTGCCTGGGTGAGCGGGGCCATCACGCCGGCGTGCGGCTTGGGGGCCGGCGGCGCATGGTGCGTGGACGGAACAGCGTTGAGCGAGGTGTCCGTTGTCGCCGATTCCACTGCATGCGCGGGTTTGGACGGCGCGGCGGTTGGCGCTGGATGTTTTGCGACGGCCGGCGCTGGCGTGGGTGAGGTATCCGTTGAGCTCGTGTTGGGGGCCGGGTTCTTATCCTCAGGCGGGAAGGCGGCACCGCTGTCGGGCTCCGCTGGCTTCAGCGGCGCGCCACTGAGCTCGTTTTCCGGCAGAGGCGAAGTGCTCGCGAGGGTTTGCGGCGGCACGGTGGCGGCGGGAGCAACGGTGGTACGCGCGTTGCGCCGACCCATGGAGTAGCCGAAGCCGAAGAAGATGCCGCAGATAAGCACGACACCGAAGAAGATGCTGAGCAACGAGCCGATGCCGAGGGTCAGATCGGCATCTGGCTTTGGTTCTTCCCGATCGTTCTCGTCGAAAAGCGATCTCATACGTGTTCGTCAGACCTTGGCGGGGGAGGAGGTGGGGCAGCGACGCCCGGTCCTGTAACGCCACCCGCTACGGTCTTATTGAACAACGAGATGAGCTCGATGGGTAGGGGAAAGACGATGGTGGTGTTCTTCTCCGTACCTATATCGGTAAGGGTCTGGAGATAGCGAAGCTGCATGGTGATGGGTTGCGTGGAGAGCAGGGCAGCGGCATCGACCAGGCGCTGGGAGGCCGCGAACTCGCCTTCGGCGTTGATGATCTTGGAGCGCTTTTCGCGCTCAGCCTCGGCCTGCTTGGCCATGGCGCGCAGCATGGATTCGGGCAGATCGACCTGCTTGACCTCGGTGCTGGTGACCTTCACGCCCCAGGGAGCGGTGTGCTTGTCCAGAATCTCCTGGATGCGTGAGTTGAGCGCTTCCCGATGGCTGAGCAACTGGTCCAGCTCGACCTCGCCGAGCACGGAGCGCAGCGTGGTCTGGGCGAATTGCGAGGTCTGGTAGACGTAGTTCGAGACCTCGATGACAGCCTTCGACGGATCGACGACGCGCAGGGTGATGACCGCGTTCACCTTGAGAGTGACGTTGTCGCGAGTGATGATGTCCTGCGGCGGCACTTCGAGCACCTCCTGCCGCAGCGTCACGCGGACCATCTGGTCGAAGGGCCGGAAGATGAGGATGACGCCGGGGCCTTTCGGGGTGGGGAGCGCATGACCCAGGCGGAAGACAACGGCCCGCTCGTATTCGCGCAGAATCTTGATCGAACCCAGGACGTACAGGACAACGATGACGATGATGATGAGGCTGAACATGCTCATGGCAGGGCGTTTCCTCGCGCAAGCAGTGTACCGCGGGGACTCGCCGTCCCGGGCAACGGCGCCTTTGGCGCGGTCCGTGGGGTTCGCTCCGTTGTCGCTCACGGACTGGCCGTCCGAGGCGGACGCGCCGGCGGCGCGATTTGTTGGGTTCGCTCCGCTGTCGCTGACTTCTGCACTTTCTGGTGATCGGGCGAATTGCAGCGCCTTTGCTCAGGATGACGGTGCTGAGTGCTTCGCCCGGGATGATGGTGTTGTTGGGTGCTTCGCTTCGGATGACAGCCTTTTGCCGGTGAGTGAGAAGCCTGGCGCGTAGCCGCGTTTGTTCGCGGTGGAGTTGGCGGAGAGCGGCGAAGTCCAGATCGTCGCCAACTTGGAGCTGGCCGGTTTGGAGCAGGAAGAGGGCGGCGATCAGGTGCGGGTTGCGGCCGACGACGCGGAGCTGGCGGCGCAGCTCTTGCTTCCTGTCGGTCACGTTGCCCCTGCCCCCTCCCCCTCCCGGTGCGGGAGGCTGGCGTAGAAGCCGTGGCGAATCATGAGGGTGTGGGCTGTTCCGAGCATCAAATTCGTCTTTCTAAAGGAGTTATCGCTAAATTCGTCCAGTCATTGAAGTTAGGATCTGCCATCCAGGCAGGCGCGCCTGCGGCGCGGGCTGCTGGGTTCGCTCCGCTGTCGCTCACGCCTGGATTTGTGGGCCACCTGACACTCACATCTCTTCGAGATGCGGGGCACCCATATTCCTTACAAACTAAAAAAGCCACCGATGCCGTTCCATTTCCTTTAGGCGACATACGCCCGGCATCAACAATGAGCAGCTTTTCTTGAAGGAAAAGCTGTGCCGGGAACGCTGTCTGGCCTGGCGGTCGGGAAATGGAAGGGGGGCGGTGGCTTTTTGTTCTCTGTCTTCTGTGACTGGAACTGTATCTAGTTTCAGAGTAGCAAATCCGATGGATACAAGTGGCAGGTTTTTGTGGCGATTCCCGATGTGGAAGTTACCTTGCTGACCGCACAAGAGAATTCCAGATGGCACAGAGCTACGCTGGCGGGAAGCCGACTTACGAGGGCCTATTCGATTCGCCAATACGTGTATTGGCGATTTGGCATAAACCGAGAAGGCAGGTAGTCACTGGAGATTGGCATACTCCGCCTTCGCCTGCTTCAGCACCGGAATGTCGGAGTCGGCGTCTTTCCAAATGGTGAGGAAATACTGATAGGCAGATTTTGCCTTGGCCCTATCTCCTGACAGCGCATACGCCCGGCCCATGCCGAGATGCGCAAGAGCTCCAATGGGCGAGTTCACCACAATCCCCCGATGATCGTGGATTTTCTGAAACTCGGCGGCTGCTTCGTTTCCTTTATGGGCAGCGAGATAGGCTTCCCCTCGGACATAAACGGGATAGAGCGCGCCCGCATCGCTCAGCTCGTACGGCACCGCAGCCTCAAGGATCTCGATGGCCCTTGATGGATCGTCGTGGCTCAACGCCAGTTGGGCGCGAATGGTTGGAACGTCATAGGACTGAACAATCGTGTGGTCCGTGAACCGGTTGGCTAAGTCATCGGCGAGGGTGCTCGCTCGTACAGCATCACCTGCGAAGGCCAATGCCAGAGCCGCTCGAGATTGAATAATCCAACTGTTTGAAAGGGCGAGAGTATCTGCCGCTCGCTCACGGGCTTCGGCTGGATTTCCAAACAGAGCTTCCCGCAGCGCGGCGTCAGCCTCACGCTCCGCTGCCACCTCCGGCTCTTCCGCCCGTTTGGCCGAAACCACTGCCTGACGGGAAAGATCCCGGGCCCGTCCCAGCCTCCCCGAATAAGCTGCGGTATCCGCCTCCAAGCCTAGAAACGTGTCTTCCACTCCCCGCTTGCCCGTAGCCCAGGCCACCTGCTGAGACATTCCCGCCGCATCATGCTGCAGGAAGCGAAGCTGGTACACAAGGTTCCGTATGGAAGGGGAATCGAAATTTTTCGCCTCTGCCTCTTCGACCGTGGACTGGGCCTCCTTCAGACGATTCAGCCTCAGATAGAAATAGAGGAGGTCAAAATAACCATCGCCGTTGGGGTTGAGGCGGAATTCCTCACGGGACTCGATAAGTCCCTCATCGTATCGACCCTGCATAGATGAGATAGCAGTCTCGGCGCTTGGCCGTGCCCAATCTCGCGGATAGCTCTGTGCCCAGAGTTCGTAGATCTGGCGCGCCTTTTCCACCTCTCCGGTCTGCTGATAGTAATGAGACTCTATGTAGAACTTCTCCAACTCACTCACGGGTTCGCGCAGCTCGTAGGCCTTCCGAGTGTTCTCCGCCGCCAAGGTCGGCTCGCCCAGCATCCGATAGGAATTCCCAAGCCTGGCATAGGCTATCGAGAAATTCGGATCGAGGCGGATGGCTCGCTGCAAGAATGGGACGGCGGCATCCCACTCGCTCCCGGCCGATGCCTTCCGGCCCAGGCTGTAGGCCTTAAGGGCCTCAAGCGACGCCGTAGTCGCTTGTTCAAGAGGAGTATCAAATTTCTGAACAGTGCCAAGCGACTCGCCCAGCTTGTTCCGCATCGCGGAAGCTGTCTTTCCCAAAGCATCGAGCACCTTGTTCTTGTCGCTGGCCTGAGCTTCCGTGCTTGCCAGCGAATCGCCGCTCGTGCAGTTGACCGCCTCGAGGGTCAGCAGATAGCGCGTGCCAATTTGTGCAATGGAACCTTCGAGCACGGCCGCGCTGCCCATTCGCTGGCAAAGTTCCCGCGCGACCGCCGGGGTAAGGTTTGCATCGGCAGGCCGCCCCATCATCTTCAGTGTCTGCTGGATACGTCGCTCGGAGATCATACTCAGGAAGGGCGACTGCTCCAGTTGTACGGACAATCCCTGACGCAGCGTCCCGTCGAATACAGGATCACCCGTGGTATTCACGAAGTCGGCAAGGACAACCGTGTCTTTTTCTGTGAGCACCTTCGGGTGGCGGAAGGTGCGGAACGCTATCGCGACGCCGGCGACCACGATGAGCAACAAGACGGATGTAAGCAGCCAGCGGCGGGACCAGTTCGAGTGGTGCACGAGGGGTGCGCCAATGCGGGTGTCGCCAGGCGCGGCGATCTCGGCGGATAACGGGCTCGGGCCGAGTTCTCCGATCCCATGGGTGGCGAGTTCCGGATAGGTCTCCGGAGCGAGGAAGCGATATCCGCGCTTGGGAATGGTCTCAACGTAGCGGGGGTTCTCGGCATCATCGCCAAGCGCCTCCCTCAGCTTGCGAACGGCTACACGGAGGCTGCTGTCGAAGTCGACAAACGTATCGTCGCGCCAGATGCGATGGCGTAGGTCGTCGCGGGTGACTACCTCCCCGGCGTTTTCCAAAAGAATGACCAGAAGCCGGAAGGGCTGCTCCTGCAGCTTCACCCGGTTCCCGTTTTTCAGGAGTTCGCCAGAGACGGAATTTACCTGGAACGGGCCGAACCGAAAGAGAGAACCGAGAGGCGTCTGCACGTCTCGCCCCGATCTCACCGCTCAACGCCAGCGGTCCACAGAGTGTATCAACCGGCAATGGCGGTTTACGACCTAATTCGAGCTATCTCATTCGCAATGACTTACCTGCTCACGGAGGATTCACGGCGAGTTTCTTTGACCCGCGGTGCAAAGAGCGTTTTGATGCGGGGCGAAGGCAATCGAGAGATGCCCTCGAAAAGGAGAACCACCATGAAATGCGCTACGGTACTTACATATCTTGCGGCAACCTTGATCTCGATGGGCAGCGCTTGCGCACATGCCCAGGCACCAGCGTTCAAGGTTCCGTTCGACTTCACCGTTGGCAACAAGGCGCTTCCCGCGGGGACCTATCAGGTCAGCCACGTGGGTACGAACGCGATCCTGATTCGAAGCAAGGACGGGCGCCTCGGTGCGATGACAACAACCGATGCAGATGACAAAGAGTCCTACGGTGTCGGTAAGCTCATCTTCACGAAGTACGGCAACCAGTACTTCCTCCATGAAGTGCTTTGCAGTGACCTGGCCATGAACGTGGAAATTCCCAAGTCCAGGCGGGAGAAACGGGCTCGCATCCAAGAAGCACAGCTTCCCCACAGCGAAACTGTCGCGGCTCTCCGCACAGGAGCGAAGTAATGTCCATCGGCCCGGGAAGACCCGGAGAAATCGAACCTCCGGGTCACCCCATTTTTGGTTCAGCCAAAGAGATGAAAACGCATTTCGCGCTGCCGAGGCCGGTTTTTGAGAGCCCGCTGAGCAGGCCGGCTCGGGCCATCCAGCGCAAGGCTCAGACGACCGATAACTGCGCGGAGGCCTCACCATTGTCAACTGTCGCCAACAGGACAACGCACTCATTGAAGACTGCGGAGTCCTCATAAACGTGCTTCTCAGTAGCGATGAATCGCTGACGGGAAGCTGCCTTATGAGGCCGCGACTTCTCCTTCCTAATGTGGAGATGGGCGCTGGATCTGCTCCACCGTGTAGACCGGTAGGGTCGCGACTTCCCTGTGAAGTTCTAGTCCAAGACCGCTGAGGACGGTGTCGATGGTCTGTAGGTGGGTGAAGTCTACATTTCCTGCACCATTGGGGGGTGGAGGGGGCAGCCGCATCGGCCGCCAACCCTCACTGCTGATTGTGAAGACACCGGTGAGCGAGGTTCTGTTGACAACCGGCAAATCTGTCCAGTTCTCGATGTAGTGAGCGAGGTCGTCCATATCGACTGCTCTCGCATTCAAGGGATGGCCAAAGCCTGTGACGAAGCTGTGGCAGCCACCCTGCGCGGTATCGAAGATGCAATCTGAGAGGTTTGACTGCTTCAGTTTTGGGCCGCCGCGAGCAACGACGAGAGCGTACACCGGCACGGTCCTGTTCTCGGCTCGCATCACGAGGTGGAATCGATCCGCGAGTATTTGGCGAAACATATCGCGGACCAGCTTCGCGGCGTTCCCGTCGGAAAGACTCATTTGCTTCGCGCCAGAGGAAGCCTTCGCCTCGATGTCGTATCTCTCGCTGTAAACCCAGGGAGGAAGAGTGGAGAGCCGATCCGACGGGTTGGCTGGAACGCTGTAGCCTTCGCTAATCAGCGTTATTGCATTGACCGAAGTGCCTATCAGATCCCCGTTGGGGAGGGTTCTAACCCGTCTGCTTTCCAGATCAACCGAACGGGCAGGCTTAACGTCGATGGCTACGAATGATTGTGCCTGGGAGAAGGCAGATGCCGTTACAAGCAGACAGATAGCGAATTTTTTGCTCAGAGGCATGGCTCACTCCGATACTTCGACGGCAATAGTAACTGGTGCGGGCAGATGCGTGAGTACCTATACACGCGCTTCTCAGTAGCGATGAATCGCTGAGGGGAAGCTGTCTTATGAGGCCGAGTCCTGCTTTATGCAAGGATGGGCTCTCGAAAGACTGAGCTGACATCGCACGTGACAGCGTTGGTTGCAGATCTTCGCTGACGAAGGATGGGAAGTGTGGTCGTGCGGGCGCTTACGCGGGCGGCGAGAGCGGCTCGACGGTGAGAGTGAGCCCGTTGACAGCGGTGACGCGCACCCGGGCATCGCGCGGAGCTGGTGTGGCGGAGTGGGCCTCCCATAGCTCGCCATGCACCATCACTTGCCCCACTGGCTCGAGCGGTTTGGTGACGACAGCGATCTGGCCGAGGAGCGCATCGACGCCCACCAGAGACTTGTTGTGGCGGGCGCGCACGGCGAGGCGGACGAGAAAGACGGTGATGAGCCCGAAGGCGACGCCAGCGGCCACAGCGGTGGTGGCGTGCACGCGCATCTCCGGTACGGGACCGGCGACGAGCGTGAGCATGCCCAAGACCAGGCAGACGATCCCCGCAAGCGCGAGGATGCCGTGGCTGGTGAACTTGACCTCCAGCACCATGAGCACGGCGGCGGCCAGCAGCAGCATGACGGCGGTGTAGTGCACGGGCAGCAGGTTCAGCGCGAAGAGCGAGAGCAGGACCAGCAGCGTGCCGAGGGCTCCGGGGACGATGGTGCCGGGCGCGTTGAACTCCAGATAGATGAGCAGGCCGCCGATGACCAGCATGAGGACGGCGAGGTCAGGATTCATCAGGCGATCGAGCACGCGATCGCGCAGCGTGGGGGTCACGGTATCGAGTCTTGCGTCCTTCGTATGCAGCACGATCTTTGCGCCGCTCATGCGCGTGATGGTGCGGCCGTCGATCTCCCGCAGGAGTGTGTCACGGTCGGGCGCGATCAGGTCGATGAGGCCGAGTTGTTTGGCTTCCTGATCGGTGTAGGACTTGGAGTGGATGACGGCGTCCTCGGCCGCCTGCGGATTGCGGCCGCGCTGTGCCGTGTAGGAGCGCAGAAGCGCCGCCGTATCGTTTTCGAGCTTCTGCTTCATGGTGTCGTCGAGCTTGGCGCCCTCGACGACAGGATGCGAGGCGCCGGCGTTGGTGCCGGGCGCCATGGCGGCGATGTCCGCTGCCTCCAGCAGGAAGAAGCCGGCAGAACCGGCGCGCGCTCCCTGCGGCGCGACATACACGATGACCGGTACGGGTGACGCGCTGATGCGTCCCATCATGCTGCGCATGGTGGTGAGCAGACCGCCGGGCGTATTGAGCTCGACCAGCAGCGCGTCGGCTTTGATATCGGCGGCGTGGTCGAGCGCGCGGTTGAAGTAGTCCTCGCTGATGGGCTGGATGGTGTCCTCGATGCGGAGGACGACGACTACCGGCTGCGCGGCCTGCGCGCGGACGCCGCAGAGAGCGAGCAGCACCAGCAACGCGAGATGGACGGCGCGAAGGAGCTTCATGGCTGTGGGGCCGGCGGGGTCTGAGACGGAGCCTGGGGCGGAGTGGCCGGCGGTGTGAGTGCCTGCTGCAGGCCGCGGGCGTCGGAGTTGGTGGGCTCTACCTGCAGCGCGTGGGTGACGTCTTCGCGCGCTGCGGGCAGGTGGTGCTCTGTGCGATCGAGACGCGCCAGCGTGAGCCAGGCCTCGGCACTGGGACGCAGCTGGATGGCGGTCTGCGCCTCAGCGCGTGCCTGTGGGTTGTCGCCATTGCGCCGGCGGACTTCGGCGAGGCCGGCATGCGCGTCAGCGTCATTGGCATTGGCGGCGAGCGCGAGCTGGAATTCGCGCTCCGCCTCCAGCATCAGACCGCGGCCCAAGTAGGCTTTGCCGCTTTTCGTGAGGGCGGCGGCCTGCTTCGCGGGCGGCAGAGAAGCGAGATGCTGTGCCTCCATCTCTTCCATCTCCGAAGCTGCCTGGCGGAACGAGGCGTCGTTGTAGCTGCGCTTGATGCGCTCGAGCGGCAGAGTGGGGCTGTCCTGCGCGATGGTCCCGGTGTAGACGTCGCGCTGTTGACTGGCTGGAACTACGGTTGCCGGCTTGACGGTTGGGGCTTTGGCGGCCGGGACATTCGTGGCCGGCGGGTTGGGCTGGCGCAGCATGTTCTGGAGCTTGATCGCCTCGGCATCCTCTGGACGCAGCTTGAGCGCCTGGGCAACGGCAGAGAGCGCGTTGCTCGTATCGCCGCGGCGTGCCAGCGCAATGGCGAGGTTGAACTCGTAGTCGGGATCGTGCGGATCGCCGTTGATGGCTTCCTGAAAGAGTGCTCCGCCGTCATGGCCGCGCCGCGAGGCCGCAACGCCCTGATCGTTTACCACTTCGGGCAGAGGGAGCTGTCCAGCCACGAAGGCGAAGGCCTCTTCCGCCTCGTCGTAATGGCCGGTGTAGAAGAAGGCGAGGCCGCGATAGAACTCTGCCTCCAATGCGGCGCGATCGTTCTTGCGCATGTGACCGAGAGCTGCGGCGCAGGCATCGAACTGCTGCTCAGAGAAGTAAGTCATGCCGAGCGCCAGCCACGCGGGCGAGTAAGTGGGATTCTCCGCGACGGCGATCTTGAGATGGCGAATGCGTTCGGCGGGCTCGGCCTCGACTACGCCGCGAACGTAGTTTTCAAAACCGTTCAGCCGCAGGTTGGCGCTGGCGGCGTGAAAGCTGCTCTCCGTCAGAGAAAATTTGGGATCAAGGCCGCGAGCTACCTGCCAGGACAGCGAGTCCAGCACATCGAGCATGTGGTCCAGCGGACCATCCTGCGTGAGTGGCTGGGTGAGGCGCAGCGCGTTTACGTCCAGCAGCTCGGCCGAGACGTGCAGATTGTTGGCCTGCATGGTGTAGTAGCCGACGATGATGTCGTCCGCATCGAGGGTCTGGGCGAGACGGATGGCAGTGGCGCGTGACGGCTCGAAGTTCCGCGGCAGCCCGAGATGCTCGAGCGCGTATTGGCGATCGTCGCGGCTGATGATGTCGAAGCCCGAAGCGCCGAGACGCTGGTTGAAGATCTCCGAGACGGCTTCGCCGATCCAGTCGAGGTTGGCCTGGCCGGTGCGGTTGTCGAAGGGCAATACGAGGAGCAGGCGGTGGTTGAGCTTCGCGGGGAGGGTGGCGGTTTCTGCTGCGGATTGATCCTTTGCGTGCCCCCTAGGTGCGCAGAAGGCGAAGAGCAGGGTGAGAGCGGAGACGAAAAGCAGAGAGCGCAGTGGGTGAGAAGGACGCACGCAGCAGTGATTATAGTGCGCAATGCGATACGGCTCCGATTGCGCGCTGAAAGGAGAAGTACCCGTTACGTACTCTTAAGGGACTTCGTGATTAGGCATCATCACGAATGATGCGCTTGGCGCGTATTTCCCCGCGATTACACCACTTGCAATGGCAGAACGGCGGCTTTCCTTTCGCAGTTGGATAGTAACGCCAGCCGGTTGTTTGCGGCGCAAGATACGTTCGCGTAATCTCGCTTGCGGTGATTTTCCTCGGAATGACCACTTCCAGACCCATCGGGTCGGTGTGGTTGAGAACTGCACCGAGCGCCTCTGCAGCCGTCATTTCCAGCTTTTCGCCGTTGTATTTGCCGACCAAAACAAGCTCTTCATCCGGAATCTTAAATTGAACACATATCAGGGTCCTGATTCCCTGCCTCTTCAGCTCTCTGGCCCACTGATGGGTCGTTGCGAAGTTCGGGACAATAGGCGTCGCGTAGACACCCCGAACTCCGGCTCGATGCTTCACAGATTTGATACCGTTTCGCAGGATGGCCTGCTCGTCATTCTTGTCGGCGATGTGAATGAGAGAGACCATGAGTTCGTCTGTACCGAAACAGCGGAATACTTGTAGCACAGATTGCGGTCGCGATGAGGGTTGTGGCCGATCATTTGGTGTCTGCGGCCGTGTGACCGGCCATTCGGAACTGAATCACTTACCAAGGTGCGCTTCCTGCGGGCGGTCGAAGTGCAGGACGGCGGCCCATTGCCCGTTGCTCTCGGCGTGCCAGACTACCTTGCCCCCGAGCAGGCTGGCGACGGCCTCCGGCGGGAGATCGCGATGGAAGTCGAAGTAGCGTCGATCGAAGCGCTCGTTGCGCGGGCCGAGGCTGAAGGGCAGATGCGGCGGGTCGTATTTGGTGGAGAAGATGAGCCCGACGGTGTAGCCGGAGAGGGTTGCGGCACGTTGGACCTGGGGCAGGGAGAAGTTGTCGATGGTGACGACGGAGACGGGGCGGCGCATGTATCCCAGCTCCGGTTTGGTGAGGTCGTCCGAGACCGGCCATGCCGTCAGGATGGTTTCATCGTGATAACGCGTGACGGCGTTATGGATAGCCTTCTGCTGCAGCCGGATGGAGTCGGCATAGCTGAGGTTGTCCTCGGGCGCGAAGCGGTAGGGCGGATTGATGAAGAGCCCGAGGCAGAACGCGAAGCCGGCAAGCGCGACCATGGCGCCCCACGCGGGAACGCGCCGCCAAAAAGCCGCGACGCAGACCAGCAGGACTAAAGGATAGAGCGGCAGCAGATAGCGCGTGAGCAGCGCGCCTCCGAGGACGGAGAAGAGCAGCGTGTTCGCGACGAAGACGCAGGCGAGCGGCGCGACGAAATTGCGCGGCAGAGCAGGGCGTGTGCTGCCGTCCGGCATTGCGCGTGGGGTCAGGAACAGCGATGCGCAGGCGCACAGCACCGGCACGAAGAGGTTCATGTGCGCGGTGAGGTGGAGAATGCGGTGAAAGAGCGCGAGCAGGATGCGCAGGGGTGAGAGCGTGGCTTCCGCGTTGTAGCGAAGAAATTCCGGATTGCCGAAGATGTAGCCGGTGCGCCGCCAGTGGTAGTAGAACCAGCCGCAGAGAGGCAGGATGGACGCGAGCAGCCAGGCGATGTTGCGAAATGCCGACGAGCGGTCGGATCTGTTGCGCACCGCGCCCCAGGCTTCCCATCCGGCGAGGGCGAGCGGGGTGCAGATGGCGGTCTCCTTGGAGAGCGCGGCGAGCGCGAAGCAGAGCGCGGCGGGCAAGATGCGGGAGGTTCGTCCTCCGGGCAGATAGAAGACCAGTCCCCACAGAGTGAGCGCAGCGGCGAAGAGATCCGCGTGTGCGAGCGTGCTCTGCGCGAACCAGACGGGATAGAGGGCAGTAAGCAGCGTGGTTGCAGCGGCGATCGAGATCTGCCCGGTGACCCGATGGGCCAGACGGTAGACCGCCAAGAGCGCGACAGAGGCGACGATCAGCTCAGCCAGCCGGGTGGTGAGCGGGGTGAAGCCGGAGAGCTTCCACCAGAGGGCGAGATAGAGCGAGGGCAGCGGCGGATGCGCATTCGAGAGCGTGCTGAATGGAATCAGTGCGCCGGTGCGGAAGAGGTCGTAGGCGGCGGGGATGTAATAGCCGGCCTCGTCCCAGTAGTAGGGCAGGTGCAGCAGGGCGAAGTGCGAGAGATAGAGTGCGACGAAGATCAGCGGAAAGACCAGCCGCAGAGGAAAGGGCTGGTCTATCTGTTGTTCGGAGTGCTGCCGCGCGGGAAATCGGAGGAAGGAGAAGATTGCCGCCTCCGCGGAGTTGGTTTAGTTGAGCGGACGTTGCGTGGAAGAGCTGGGAACGGGCTCGAGCGAGATGCTGCCGAAGGCCTGCTCATACTGCGCCAGGTTCTGGCCGAGCACGTTGAAGAGCGCCTTGGCCTGCTGGGGACTGAGGTAGATCCCTTGAAAGCCACGGATGGTGACCTGGTCGGGAGAGTCCTGATGTGCGGTGCCGAAGGAGAGGAAGAAATCCCAGACGCTGGCGCGTACCTGCACGCTGTTGGCGTAGCCTTCGCGGTAGTCCGGGGCTTCGCTGACGGTGATCCGGGGCTGATTGTTGGTCTGATGGATATCTGCCATGCCTATGCTCGTTCGTTGCCTCAAAGTAATTTCAAGAGATTTACGGTGTGGACGGAGATGGACTGCGTGTGCGGGCGCTGAATCCGTTTCAGTATAGGGGATGGGAGCGGATACGAGTCATCGTGGCTTAGGGGCGACTACGGGCCGCACATTTTTCAAATAAAGCGAAAATAAATTTTCACCAGCTCCTAGTTCCATTTCGGTCCATTGATCTGGTTCCAGAACGCTAAAGCGCCCCTTAAAGTGTTCAGTCCGGCGGCCGCGTGCTGTTCTTCGCCGTTTTGGTTGCCTGGGCGCGTAAGAAATCGCAATCTCCCTAGTATTTTGTGACTAACTGCAGCCTATTATTTACATGGTAATCATTCCGTAACTAACACAAAATAGGGACTTTCCTCCCACTTCGCTACCTGTATTATCCATTTACCAGATCACCTATGAGATGCCCCCGAACGTCACGTTACCGGGGCATACAGAAGAGTGAAGTTGCCATACCGGTAACCGGTATGCAGGGCCTCCTCACCCACGTCAGCCGCATTAGTTTTTTGCGGCCCCCCGGCTAGACGTGTGGCCGAAGGAGCCATTGATGTCCATTGCTGCCACGCCCGTGGAATGAAGACCGAACCAAAACGCAATGTGCACATAAATCAACCCCAGGTAGGAGAAGTAGATGCCGGTTATTCAGCAGAAGAATCGTTCCCCCTTTCGCCAGGCCCAAGGGCGCAGTCTCATCCTTTCAAGTCTCGCAGTATTCACCGGACTAATCTCAGCACAGGCAGCTTTTGCCGCGAACATCACAGTAGCGAGCCCGGTGAATGGCACTTCCAACTCGTCCCCAGTTTGGGTGCGTGCCCACAACGTGGGCTGTAACAGCCTAGCCCCAACCGCATTCGGATTCTCAGTAGACAACAGCGGCACCACGACCATGGGCGTGACGCCCTATGACATTGATGTCACTCACTACGCCATCGGCGGCGGGAGCCACACCATTCATTTCAAGGCCTGGACGAGCGCCGGGATCTGTCCGGTTGTGAATACTACCTTCAACATCGGCGGAAGCACATCCAGCGGCGGAGGCAGCTCCAGCGGCGGCAGCACCAGCGGCGGCGGCTCGTCCAGTTCCGGCGGCGGGGCCACGGCCAGCATTCCCTCTAACGCGAAGGCATCGGCCGACCTGGATACGACGAATAACTGGGCGTTTGAGCACGACGCAGGGACGCCTGGAAGCTCGCACGGCTCGACGGCATACCCGGCGAGTGTATCGACATATGAGAACGCCCGCGAGTTCTACATGTCCTACTCTGGTCGCGGCGGTGAGCGCTGGCACAACTCGTTCGCCAACGATGCGTCATCCACGAACTTCGTTATGGACACATATGTCTACGTGGTCGATCCGAATCAGATGGCGAATCTGGAGCTGGATCTGAATCAGGTGATGTCGAACGGCGAAACCGTGATCTATGGCACGCAGTGCTCCGTTTACTCGCATAGCTGGGAGTGGAGCTATTACAGCGGCGGTAGCCCTCACTGGCATAGCTCGAATGTAGGCTGCAATCCTACGACCTGGGCTGCGAAGACCTGGCACCACATCCAGGTTGGCTTCCATCGCAACAGCAGCGGAGTTGTGACGCACGATTGGGTGAATTTCGATGGCAGTCACAGCAACTTCTCTGGGGCCACCGCCGGTTCGGCCAAGTCTCTGGGATGGGGGAAGGGTACGCTGCTCATGAATATCCAGATAGATGGCTACAACGCAGGGAGTGGATCGGTTACGGCTTACTTCCACAAAACAATGTTCTATCGCTGGTAGGAAACGATTGTCGGTGTTGCGCATGGCCGTCCCAAGCGGGACGGCCATGTCGTTTTCGGGTGTGACTGCGGCGCGATCGCTGCTGCCGACTGACGATCATTGGGCAGGCGAAGAGCAGTGGCAACGAATGTGGAACTGGCATTTCTAGAATTCCTAGTATCCTATTCGCAATGAATACGCGAAAGTGGCGGAATTGGCAGACGCACCAGACTTAGGATCTGGCGGGGAAACCCGTGGGGGTTCAAGTCCCCCCTTTCGCACCAACCACTCAATTGCGCAGCCAGTGTACCGCCAGGGCTGCGGCGGATGCCGGGAGCCAGCAGGTCTCGAGAGAGCGCCCGTGACTTGTACAGTTCACAGCTTGCTGTAGTCGATTCTGATCACATTCTTGCGATTGCGGCAGCTGGTGGATGCGCTTCTTCTCGAAATTTTGATCGATTGCCACGCGATATCGGAAAGATGCGATGGCTTCGGAGCGAGTAGAATCAAATCGCCATGAAGCGGATAACGGTATCGATTGACGTTTTGGATGAACACCACGATCAGGTGGCCGCAATGTTGGAGAGCTGTGCAAAGCGGATCCTCTATAACTACCCTGCGACAGGATCGGTCCGCTGGCAGAACGACAGCGCGGCCACACCCAAGATGGTGACTATGCCTCGTAAAACCATTGCCTCCGAACAAGCAAACATGTAGCTGAGTCGCCTGCACGAGGCGCAAAGAGCTTTTTACCTTCCGGCCGCTGCCCGGCAACCCTTGCGCACGCCGGCTCTCCAGCCTGGACCCCGAGGGCTCGCGCTTTCGTGGTCAGCGGTAGCCGCGCGCGAGCAGGTATTTTGCGCCAGCTTCGAAGGCCTCGGGACCAGGCACGAAAAACTCAAAGGCATCGGCCAACCGAGTGATCACATTGAACGAGAAGCAGACGGCGAGTGCATCCTCGATCTGTTGGCGCGAAGCGCCCGACGCGAGGACTGCTCGGATGTCATCCGCATTTACCGCGTGCTCGCGCGTCAGCTTGCCCAGCATGAGTAGCGTCGCCCGCAAGGGTTCCTTGATGGATGCCGTGTCGAGATCGGACAACGCTGCGGAGACCTTTTTTCCGCCGAGATATGCCCGTTCCGCGACCGCCGTGTGTGCCTTGATACAGAACTCGCAATGATTCGTCTTCGCCACGTATGCGGCCATCAACTCGCGATCACCTACAGACCAAGTGGAAGGTCCGCGCATAGCCTCATGGGTCACTGCCGACATCGGGCCGCCGTAGAAGTCAGACCGATACTTAACCAACTTGACGACATCGAGCACGGGATGACGCGAGACAGTGCGAATGAGTGCGAAGAGTGCCTTTGTACCGAAACCGTGGCCGTTGTCGAGGATTCGAAGTCGCACGTTACTCCTTCCCGTCCGCGGCTTCAAGGGCCGCAAGCGCCGAATCATACTGCCGAGTGGCCTGCCCGACCGCAGCGCACACCACGATCTCGAAAACCTGGTCTTCAGTGAGGCCCGACAGCCTAGCGGCGGTGATGTCGTCGTCGGTGACTCTATAGGCATGCCTTGCAACCTTGTCTGCCACTGCACCGAGTGGCTCGGCGAGACCGCTGTTGTTGAACGCAGCCCGACGCTCGGAGGGTGACGCGTTGCCGGATCCTTCCAGGATTCGCTTTATCAGCATTTTTCGCGCCTGCCTGATATCCGACATGTAGTTCTCCTGTCCTGGCCGCACGGCATTGTGCACCCCCACCGTGCTGCCTCCTGGATGATCCAGCATAAACAGTGTGTCCAGTGGTGGTTTGTATCCGCTTATATCTCCAATGCTTTTGCTTTAACCACCCAACTCGTTCGGGCTGGCGTCTGGCGGCGCTGCTGCAGGCGGAGCGGGTCGCCTGTTTTCTTCGCCCTTGTGTTCGCGTTGCACCATCGCCTTCTCCAATTCTTTCTGGTGATCCGTAAGCAGAGCATGAATCTCACGATGCGTTTCGTCGCTGATAGCGTGAATCTGCGGACCGAGTTCCTGCCGCGACGCGTTCGGATGCTTATCGAGCAGCGCCTGAATCCTGTCGTGGTGCTCCTGAAGCAGAGGCCGCACCTGCTGCTGCTGTTGCGGAGTCAACTCCAGATCTTTCGTAAGGCGAGCAAGTTCCTCGTCGATGGATTGCGGCGTATGGATGTGCTGAAGCTGCTGACGTGCTGAGGGCTGCTGTACCTGATTGTCCTGAGCTGCATTGTTCTGAGCTGCATTGTTCTGAGCCAGGGCAGGGCCGGTTATCCCGAGCAGAAGCATGGCCCCATATAGAAGCGTGAGAGATCGATTGTGCATGGACATCACTCTGCCCTGAATAGACGAGCAGTTCCACAACAAGTTGCGTTCGTCCCCCCATGCACTCAGCCATTGAGGGGTCTCCATAAGCGCGCCCTTATAAGTGCTCGCCTAAACTATCCATATGCGGAAAGTTGTCATCGCCGGACCGCCGCCGGTGCAGGTGCTGGACGTAACTGGCCCATTGGAGGTGTTCTCCAACGCTCCTGATTATGAGATTCAACTGGCAAATCCGGGTTTGGAACGAAGGCTTCAGACCAATCGCGGCGTCGTGCTCGCCGACGCGACTCCCATCGCTGACATTCGCGGCCCCATTGACACACTCGTCATCGCCGGTGGTCCCGGCGCAGAGAGTGGCAGTTACGACGCCAACTTCATCGCCTGGATCGCGAAAGCCGCCGCGCAGTCACGTCGCGTCGCATCTATCTGCACCGGCGCATTCCTTCTCGCAGAAGCAGGCCTGCTGAATGGGAAGCAAGCCGTTACGCACTGGAGCTTCTGCGACCGTCTCGCCCGGGAATATCCAGAAGTCATTGTGCGGCCCGAGCCCATCTATCTGCGCGACGGCTCTATCTACACATCGGCAGGTATCACTGCGGGGATCGACCTCTCACTCGCCCTGGTCGAAGAAGATCACGGACACGAAACAGCTCTCAAGATCGCACGCTTCCTCGTCATGTTCCTCGTACGTCCCGGCGGACAGGCGCAATACAGCCACATGCTCTCGCATCAGGCCATCACCTCGCAGCCATTGCGCGAGCTTCAGGTATGGATGCTCCAGCACCTTGGTGACAATCTCAGCGTCGAAGCGCTCGCCGAGCGTATGGGTATGAGCGCCCGTCACTTCACGCGCGTTTGTCTGCGCGAGACGGGAATGAACCCTGGCCAGTTCGTGGACCGTATGCGGGTTGAAGCGGCGCAGCAGATCATCGACAGCTCTTCTCGTGGGCTCAAAGAAATCGCGGACTCCTGTGGCTTCAAATCTGCAGATGCGATGCGCCGCACCTTTCTCCGGGTCCTCGGCGTGACTGCAGGCGAATACGCCAGCCGCTTCAAGAGCACACTTGTGCGTGCGTCCGCTTCGTAGGGCTGCGATGTCCTGAATTGCTGGAATGATGTCGTGGCACTTCCACCCCGCGAGGTCTAGCGTGGGTATGTAAGTAAATCACCGCGGAGCACATCCATGACGATATCCACTCAGGCTTCTTCAGCAGGACTGATCTCGGGCATCCGAGTTCCCGACAGTAAGCTTGCCAACGAAATCACGGAATTCATCCGCGATACCGAACCGGCACTGCTGTTCAATCACTCCAGCCGCGTTTACTACTTTGGCGCACTCGCCGGCGAGCGCCGTGGCTTCAAGTTCGATGCCGAACTGCTCTACGCCGGTGCTATGTTCCACGACATCGGTCTTGTACCTGCTTACAGCAGCGACGCAGAGCGTTTTGAGGTGGATGGAGCCAATACCGCGCGCGACTTTCTGCGCCGCCATAACATCCCGGAGCAGGATGTCGATCGCGTATGGACAGCGATCGCGCTTCACACCACGCCCGGCATCCCTCAGTACATGCACCCGGTCGTTGCCCTGGTAACGGCAGGCGTCGAGATGGATGTGCTCGGAATCGACTACACCAGCTTCACAGACGCCGACCGCAACGCGGTGGTTGAGGCGTTCCCCCGCACAGCTCATTTCAAAGAGGAGATCCTGCAGGCCTTCTACGACGGCATCCAGCACAAGCCTGAGACTACCTTCGGAAACGTGAAGGCGGATGTGCTCGCAGACAAAGATCCCGGCTTCCGCCGCGGCAACTTCTGCAGCGTGATCCGTAACTCTTCCTGGCGCGGGTGATGCTCAGACAGAGACGTCGAGGTTGATCCAGCGGCCGGATTGGCACCAGCTGGTCTCGATCTCGGGAATGCTGAGCAGGCCGTGTCCGTGTTTGCAGCTCTGCTCGGTGCCGTTCCACTCCAGAAGATTATGCGAAGGCCGGCCGACACGGGCGGGTGTGGAGAGAGAGCGCAGGCACTGCTTGCAACGTTGCTCCTGGTCGCCGATGGCCCAGCGCAGGCCGATGAGAGCGAAGAAAACAAAGGCGAAGAGTTGCAACAGATCGGCGGTGAGCGGGATAGCGGCGTGAAGCGGCAGGCACAGGTCGACGCTCAGCAGAAAGGCCAGCAGCAGAATCTCCAGCGTCTTCAGGCCGAAGAAGAAATATCGCTTGATCCAGAAGGGCCACCGGGGATTGCCGTGGCCCGAGTGCCGGCGCGACGCGGTGGCAAGGAGCACGAACAGGACATGAGGCGCCGCGATGAGCGAGCGCATCAACTCATCGCGAAGATAGAGATGAAGCGAGTGCCAGCCCCCGGCGAGTGCCAGGGCGACCAGGGTGGAGAGGAGACTAAGGCCCAACAACGAGACCACACACAGAGCCGCAGTGTCGCTGAAGGCGAGTCTCCAGTCTTCGGTGCGAAGCCAGAGCGCATCGCGCGTGAGTCCGATGGAGAGATCGGCGATGCCGGTGAGCGGGGAGACATGACGATGCTGGCTGCGTTGGTGCATGTACCAGAGCTCCGCCTGCCATGTGCGTGACCACTCTTCGCGTTCGTGAGCGGGCACGAGCCTGCGGATGATGGTCAGGAGGTTGCGTTCGAAGCGAGGAAGCGTTGGGGGAACGGCCTGACTCATGAGCGCTTCTCCGGAAGCAGATGTGCGAGCAGGGGATAACGTTGGGTAGCGGCGCGAGCGGCGGTCTTGCCGGAATGCGTGACCTCGTAGTAGCGGCGGGGCGGTCGCTGGCTGGCCGTCGCTTCGTCTTCGGGCTCCCATTTGGATTCGACCAGGCCGTCACGCTCCAGCCGGCGGAGCGCAGGATACACGGTGCCGCTGGGCAGACCTGTGGCCTCCATAATGTCGAGGCCAAAGCAATAGCCGAGGCTGAGCGCCTTGAGGATGAGGGCCGCGCTGTGTGAGAGGCGGGGAGCGCTTGTCATGCTATGTAGTATTCTACTATAAGTAGTTTACTACATAGGGTGCCCTGATGCTGGAATTGACACGCGTATCGAAGAGCTACCGCAGCATTCCCGCGGTAGAGGATGTGAGTTTCGTGCTCAAGGCGGGCGAGGTGCTGGGATATCTCGGGCCCAACGGTTCGGGAAAGTCGACGACGGTGAAGATGGTGATGGGAATGATTCGGCCGACAAAGGGCAAGGTTCTCTTTGCGGGTCGAAACATCCATGACGATCTGACCTCCTATCGCGTTCAGCTCGGATATGTTCCGGAAGAAGCGCAGGTCTACACCCATTTGTCGGGTCTGGAGTATCTGCAGCTTGTGGGCCGGCTGCGCGGCATCGAGGAGAAGCTGCTCAACAACAAGGCGCGCTCTCTGCTTCAGTTGTTGTCGTTGGAGGCGGCGCAATACTCCGCTCTCTCGGATTACTCAAAGGGGATGAAGCAGCGGGTGTTGATCGCCGCGGCGCTACTGCACGATCCGCAGTTGCTGGTGTTCGACGAGCCGCTGTCGGGGCTGGATGCGATTTCGGCGCGCCTGTTCAAGGATCTGCTGGTCCTGTTGTCCGGCGAGGGCAAGGCGATCCTCTACATCTCGCATGTGCTGGAGGTAGTCGAGCGGGTTTGCAGCCGCGTGATCGTGCTGGCGAAGGGAAGGGTAGTGGCCGATGCTCCGCCGGGAGATCTGATCCGATTGAACGCCCTTCCCACGCTGGAGAGCGTCTTTGCGGAGCTGGTGCAGCAGACGAACACGGAGCAGGTGGCGCGAGATCTGGTGGATGTCATGAAGGTGCGGCATGGCTGAGAGGCAGAGCATAACTCGCATGCTGACGCAGCACTTCTTCCGGCGCTTCTTCGACAGCGATACGGTGCAGGTCGAGGGAGAGACGCTAACGACGGTGGTGCGCGCGATCTCGATGGTCGCAGCGCCGGGGCTGATCACCGCTTTCTTCCTGCAGAACTCGTACCCGCGACGATCGCAATGGGGAGCGATTGAGGATCATTACTTCTTCGTGCTGCTGTCGTTTGTGGTGCTGGGGGCAGTCGCGATCTTCGAATGGGAGATGCTGTTTCCGGACCGATCGGACTTTCTGATCCTGACGCCCTTGCCGCTGAAACCGCTCGCGATGCTGGCAGCGAAGGCGGCGGCGCTGATCGCATTTCTCACCGTCTTTCTGGTGAGCTCGAATGTATTTGGAACGTTGATTCTGCCCGCGGTCAGCAAGGGTGCGTTCTTCCGACAACTGTATGCACACGCGTGCGCCGTGGTGCTTGCGGGATTATTTGCAGCACTCTTCTTCCTCGCGCTTGGCGGGGTGCTGCTATGTGTGCTGGGCGCTGCGTGGTTTCGCGTGGTCTCGCCTGTGGTGCAGATGATGTCCATGGCGGCCATGGTGCTGCTCATGCTGCAGTACCTGAAATATGCAGATTCGATGCAGGCATGGCTCGCGGAACCGCTGGGCATCGCTCGCTGGATGCCGCCGCTCTGGTTCCTCGGCGTGTATGAGCATCTGCTGCACGGTGGTGCCGCGCCGCCGTTCGCGCGCGAGATGGCGCGATATGCCGCTGGTGGGACGCTGGCATCCGCGCTTGTGGTCTTGCTGACCTATCCGCTGGCGTGGGCACGGATGCGGAGGATGGCAATCGAGGGGAGCTCGCAGAGACGGCGGCAGCCTTCGCAGTGGTGGACCTGGCTGATCCATCGCGTGGTGTGGCGGCCCGGAGAGCGGGCAGTGTTTCACTTCATCGGCCAGACCATTGCACGAAAGAATCGGTACCAGGTCTACCTCGCGATGTATTGCGGAAGCGGCCTGGCGCTGGCGATTGCCTGCGCCGTGGTGTTCCGTACGAACGGTCAGCATGTGCGGCCGGCACTGTCGCAGGAAGGTCTCCATGCGGTTATGCCGCTGCTCCTGTTCTGGGTGATCGCCGGTCTGCGGGCTGCGTTCGCGTTCCCCATGGACATGGCAGCGGGATGGGTCTTTCGCGTGACCGGTGTGAGCGTTAGAGAATGTGCCGTTGCGGGGCGTCGATGGGTGCTGATCTGCGCGTGGATGGTGATGTGCAGCATCCTGGCGGTGCTGCGTTTGGCGGGATGGGATCTGCGCCACCTTCTGGTGCAGTTGGTGTGCGGACTCTGCCTGTGCACGCTGTTAACGGATGGATTCTTCGCGTTTCACACGGGGGTGCCTTTCAATCAGCCGAGGATGCCGGGAACCAAAAGTCTGCCGTTGATGTTGACACTGTATGTCGGCATACTCCCTCCGGCGTTGTTGGGGTTCATCCGCCTGGAGATGCACTACGAGAGAAGTCCTCTGGACCTGCTTCTGCTCGGACTCGGAGTGACGGCGCTGCATCTGGGTCTGGGCCGCCTGCAGGCTGGACCCGAGGAGGTGGAGGAAGAGATGGAGGGGTACGAAGGAGAGTTTCAGGTGCTGGGCCTGAGTTGATGGCGCTTTTTTGCCCTTACAGTAAATTTGGTGTGAGGGTTGCAAAGGACATTGAACGTCCTCTGGTCATGGCCGGGCTGTCGGGAGCTAGGTCGGAAGCTCCATTTGCTACCGTGGATGATCGTTCCCGTGATGGCATGGGGACAGATTCCGTCCTCTCCGACTCCAGCTTCGCATCGTCTCGTTCACGACGGCTATTCAATGGTCAGTGGTTCATCGTCCTTCGCGGCCGAGAACGATGGCGATAGTGCGAGAAGAGATTTAGACAACTGTCATAGCCATGAGGTGACGGGTCTTCCTGGAAGTGATCAATTTGCAAGTCATTTTATGGAAACGATGGCCAGCGATCCCAAGGATCCCAACGTTGTGTGGGGTCTCACTGCAGACCTGAGCGACACGGTTCCTGCCCAGAACCGGGCTATGTACATATCGAAGTCCACCAATGGTGGCGAGACGTGGGCTGAAGTGGCGCAGGTGGATTCGAAGTATTTCGATGCGGATATTGCTGAAGGCCTGCGCAACGGATTAGCCGTATCTCCCGGCGGAACTGATCTTGTGATTACGACGCAGGAAGGCGCCTTTCAGGTAATTCCTCAATCAAGTAGTTCTGCCGCTGTTGTGAAATCTATCGTCGGCCCTCGGGTTCCGCATCCTCTTCCAGAGCTGAGCATTCCCAAAGAGGAGGGTGATCCTGTAAGGGCAGGTGTTGTCCTAATGACGGCCGATGGAAAACGTATGATCGTCGGTTACGGATACTTTGACCTGAACCCTCAGCTTTTCACCTATCACCGGGATGACCGCGGGTCATGGGTGAAGGATGGGACGCTCGCCCATCTCCCAACCGACCTGGATATCTTCTCCATGCAATTTGATAACTCAAAGAAGCGGCATCCAGGCTCGCTCTACGTGGGAACGGGCGACCAGGCTTACCGTCTTAACCTGCGAACAAGGAAATGGACTCGTGTGCAGGGAGTCGGCCCGGATTCGGCGATCCATGGAATGACTACCGTAGGAGGTCTTCATCTGGCCGCGTGCTGGGGTGTTTACGAGCCTGTAAGTGCAGACACGGTCGAGCGAGTGACCCATGCGAGATTTCTTCTGCACAGGATTAAAGATGAGGTTGGCCCCAACATTCGCGCTTATGGCATCGAGGTGGATCCGGCGAGGCCAAATCGAGAAGTGCTGACCGCAATCACGGGCGTGTACACCAGCAGGGACAGTGGAAAAACCTGGAAGAGGCTCAATGACCTTCCCGAGGGAGAATTCCATTCTGCCCATTTCAATGCCGACGGAACGGTCATTGTCTCCGGATTTGTAGGAACATTCCTGGCCAATCCATTCTCGAATGCCTGTTCACCTCATCTCAAAACTCGCGATAGATAACTTAGAGCAAAATCAGCATAGGTATACCCGTCCAGCATCTGTGAGGCTGGATTTTTATTGATAAAAAATCCAGTACGGCATCTTTCGCCGCTGGGTACAGTTGTGCTGATTCTGCTCTAGCCGCCGGCGAGCTGCCGAGCGCGTTCGGTCGCCCGCATCACCGCCTTGATCAGCGTGACGCGCAGGCCGCCCTCTTCGAGTTCGAGAAGCCCATCCGCCGTGCAGCCCGCAGGCGTCGTCACCGCATCCTTCAGCAGCGCCGGATGCTCGCCTGTTTCGAGCACCATGCGCGCCGCGCCGTAGGTGGTCTGCGCTGCCAGCAGCGTGGACACATCGCGAGGCAACCCGACCTTGACCCCGGCCTCGGCCAGCGCCTCGAGGATGATGTAGATGAACGCAGGACCCGAGCCGGAGAGACCGGTTACCGCATCCAGGTGCTTCTCATCCACCTGTACGGTACGGCCCACGCTCGCAAAGAGTGACGCCGCCAGTTGCAGATGCTGTACCGTCGCAAACCGCCCGCCGGACAGCGCCGTCATGCCCGCGCCCAGCATTGCCGGCGTGTTCGGCATCGCCCGCACCACCGGCATGCCCAGCAGTTCCGTCGCATCCTCGATCGCCTTCGTCTTCACTGACGCGGCAAACGAGATGATCAGCTTCTCCGGGGTCAGGACCGGCTTGATCTGCCGGATGACATCGATGACCGTGAACGGTTTCACCCCGATGAAGATCAGGTCTGCCTCGCGCGCGGCTGCGGCGTTGTCCGTGGTGACTGGCACCTTCAGACGTTCCGCCAGCACCGCTGCACGGTTGTCATGCTGCACCGTCGCGGCGATCTGGTCGGGTGTGAATCGTCCGCTGCGGATGAGCCCCTCGATCAGGATCGATCCCATCTTGCCCGCGCCCAGCATGGCGACGCGTTTGTTTATGCGGTTCTCGCCGTGGGCTGCGAGGCGGTTCGTATCGGTTGCCTGTGAGGAGGACTGCGTTCGGTCCGTCATCTATCTACTGTGCCTTGCCACCCTGCTGCGACGCAATCCACGCGTTCACCCGCTGCTCGACAACGTCCAGGGGCAGAGCGCCGGAATCGAGGATGGTGTCATGGAATCCGCGGATGTCGAACTTCGGCCCCAGCGCCTGCTGGGCCTTGGCGCGCAGCTCCAGGAACTTGAGCTGGCCCATCTTGTAGCCCAGCGCCTGAGATGGATCCGCGATGTAGCGATCCACTTCCGCCTGTACATCCGTCTCGTCGATAGACGAGTGGGTATGGAAGTAGTCGACCATCTGCTGCCGGTTCCAGCGTTCCGCATGCACACCGGTGTCGACGACCAGCCGGATTGCGCGCCAGACGTCCCCCTCCAAGCGGCCGTAATCGCTGTACGGATCGGTGTAAAGTCCCACGTCTTTGCCCAGGTGCTCGGAGTACAAGCCCCAGCCTTCGCTGTACGCGGTGTAGTAGTTGTACTTACGGAACTCCGGAATGCCGGTCAGCTCCTGCGCGATGGCGATCTGCAGGTGATGGCCGGGCAGGCCCTCGTGGTAGGCAATAGCTTCTGCGTCTGGCAACGAGCGCTGTGAGTAGTTGTAGGTGTTCACGAAGAAGATCCCCGGCCGCTTGCCATCCGGCGTGCCTTGCTCGTAATAGGCCGCCGACGAATCCTTAGCCATGTAGTCCGGCACCTGCTTCACCTCGAGCGGCGCCTTGGGCAGCCGGCCGAAGAGCTGCGGCAGCTTCGGGCGCATGCCGTCCAGGTAGCCGCGGTAGAGCGCGATCAGCGCATCGGGCGAAGTCGCGTGCAGCTTCGGATTGTTCGGGATCGAAGCTCGTAGAGCCTGGAGATCGGCAAAGCCCAGCTTCTTCGCGATCACCAGCATCTGGGCTTCGTCGTCAGCCACTTGCTCTTCGCCGATCTTGTGGATCTGGTCGGGCGTCAGGTCGGTCGTGGTGCTCTGGCGTACGAGGAATTTGTAGTAGGCATCGCCGTCAGGCAGCGACCAGAGGCCCGGCTCGGTTCGCCCGTGCGGGATGTACTGCGCCGAGACGAAGCGCCCGAAGCGGGCATAGGCCGGCAGCACCTGCATGGCAATCGCCTTCAATACCTGCTGGCGAATCTCTGTCTGCCGTGTCTGCGAGATCGAGGCAGGGAACTTCTTCAGGGGCAGCGCAAACGGCGAATCTTCCGGCTTCTGCTGCGCCAGCGTATTGACCTGGACCAGCATCTTCTCCAGCAGATACTTCGGTGGCACGCGGTTGTCGTCCATGCCGGTCATCATGCTGTCGGTGATCTGGGCGAAGGCCGTCGGAACCTTGCCGAGCCGCGCGACATAGTGGTCGTAGTCGTCCGCCGTATCGAAGCTCAATTGCGGCACCAATTGCGGGAGATCCAGATGCAGGCCGCTGAACTGGGTGACCGGCATCTCCCATGGCTTGAAGCGCGCCTCTTCCTGCTCTTCCACGAGTTTGTGCACCAGCAGGTCCTTGCTCAACTGTTCCTGTGCAGGAAGCCCTGCCGTATCGATTGCGCCCAGCCGGTCGAGGAAGGCACGGTCGTGCTCCAACTGGGCGTTGTATCCGGCAGCCGAGTAGTCGCTGAGTTGGTCGTCGTAGCGCTTGTCTCCCAGCGTGGAGGCAAATTCCGGCGAATCCTTGAGCTGCTGCTCCCAGTAATCGGAGAAGACCTCGTTCAGGGCCTTCTCGCGCTGGGCGGGGGTAGAGGGCGATGCGGGGGCGGGCGGCTGCTGCGGCAACCTCTGTGGCAATGTGGCGGCGGCCGCGAGCAGGCACGAGATCAGGAGCATGAAGGCAGGATCCTCGAGTGGATATCTATCAACGATACGCTGCGATACCCTGCGAGGACCGATCCGATACCCACAAGGACCTATCGGTGTGCGGAGCTGGCTGCTGGATGGGACGGCCGAGCCGTGAGGCGCTACGTCTTGGTGTGTGGGTTGGCGGCGCGCGAGGATTTCACGTCGGAGTCGATCACTCCGTCACGGATGTGCACGACCCGATGCGCGAATTCGGCAATGTCTGGCTCGTGTGTCACCAGCACGATAGTGTTGCCGCGCGAGTGCAGGTCATCGAACAGCGCCATGATCTCGTCGCCGGTCTTCGAATCCAGGTTGCCGGTGGGCTCGTCGGCCAGGATGATCGAGGGCCGATTGATGAGCGCACGTGCAATGGCAACGCGTTGGCGTTGGCCGCCGGAGAGCTCATTCGGCTTATGGTTCATGCGCTCTTCGAGGTTCACGGCGCGCAGAGCAGCCTTGGCGCGCTCGATCCGCTCTGCCGATGGCGTGCCGTTGTAGATCAGCGGCAGCTCTACGTTGTGCAGCGCCGTGGCGCGCGCCAGCAGGTTGAACGTCTGGAAGACGAAGCCAATTTCGCGATTGCGTATGCGCGCGAGTTCATCATCATTGAGATCGCTGACGCGATGTCCGTTCAGCGTGTAGGTGCCCTGGCTCGGCGAATCGAGGCAGCCGATCAGGTTCATCAGGGTGGACTTGCCGGAGCCGGATGGGCCCATGATGGCGACGTATTCGTTGTGCTGGATGCGCAGGCTTACGCCGCGCAGCGCGTGCACCTGCTGCTCGGAGCCCATGTCGTATGTCTTCCACAGGTCCTCGACGACAATCACATCGCCCCGGGGCGGCAGCGTCGTGGTTGTCGTCTCCGTGGCCGTCACTGTTTCAGCCGCCATCTGGGGCTCCTTCTTGGTTGCACCTGCATGCTCGCGAATCTGCGTTATGTAGTGGACGCGCTACCGGCTGCGGCGTTGGCATCTATCGGCTTCACCAGCGCACCGCTCTTCAATTCGCGCAACGTCTTGTACGAGCCGGTCACGATCTCGTCGCCCGCCTTCAGTCCGCTGATGACTTCGATGTCCGTCGTGCCGGTGATGCCAGTGTTCACCTGGACGAAGTGCGCCTTCAGCTTTCTGCCCTCATGCTGCAACACAAAGACGCCCTGCACCTGCGGCTCCTTGCTCACGACGGCCGCGTCCACCTTCTTACCCTTGGCCTCTTCAACGGTCTCGCTTAGGCGGCGCATGGTCAAGGCCTGGAGCGGAATCGACAAGACGTCCTTCTTCTCGGCAGTGAGGATCTTCGCTGTCGCGGAGAGGCCTGGACGCAGATCGTCCGTCGGATTGTCCAGCGTGACTACCACCTTGAAGTCCTTGGCCTCTTCGGTACCGGTTGTGCTCTGGCTGGTGGCGATGCCGGTGGAGCGCAGGATGGCCTGATCGCCGACGGTGGTGACGTGCCCCTTAAAGATCTTGCCCGGCAGAGCGTCGATGGTGATGTCCGCTGTCTGTCCGTTTTTCACGTTCACGATGTCGGTCTCGTCCACCTTCACTTCTGCAGTCACGACGGACATGTCCGCGATCGTCATCAGCGTGCTGCCTTCCGCGTTCTGGATACCGATGACCACGGTTTCGCCTTCACGCACAGGGAGGTTGGTGACGATGCCATCGAATGGCGCCACAGCCACCGTACGGTTGAGCACGTCCTTGAAGCGGCGCAGCGCTGCCGTGGCCTGATCGATGCGTCCGGAGGCGGATTGTGTCTGCGCCTTCGCCTGGACAATCGCCGCCTGGTTCTGGGCTACCGCTGCGACAGCGACATCGTAGGCAGCCTTCCGCGTGTCGTAGTCGGACTTGGGGATCAGGTTGTCCGCGTAGAGCGACTGGCCGCGCTTCCAGTCCAGATCCTTCTCCTCGAGCGTCGCCTTTGCGCTGACCAGATTGGCCTCAGCGGTCTTCTCGGCGGCAACGTAGGAGTTCATGTCCGTCCTGGAGGATTGGATGGTAGCCTGCTGCGTCGCGACATCGGCCGCAGGCTGCACATTCTCCATGGTGGCGAGGACCTGCCCGCTCTTCACATGATCACCCTCCTTCACATAAAGGTGGGTGATGCGCCCTATGGTCTCGGCGCCGACGTTGGCGTAGACCTTGGGCTTGATCTGTCCGGTGCCGCTCACCTGGGAGAGGATGTCTTCCCGAACGGCTTTGCCGGTCACCACCTTTGCGTAGCCCGATTGGGCGCGGGCCACAACCATTCCCACTACCACCAGCAACACAACCACGGCAGCCAATCCGAACCACAGGAGGCGTTTGCGTTTCATCTGTAGTGACCCATTCCTCGTCATCTCGGACAAAAGTCTTCTATACAAGCAGAGAAAGTTACGGTTCCCGGCGGCGAATAGTTCCCTCAAGCGGGGAGCGCGCCGGAATCGCAGCGCAACCCAGCCGCCTATTCGTTTCAGCGGAAGAAGTGCGCTCCAATGATACCAAGTCTGTGCTGGCGGCCAATTTCCCGGCCGGCACGGGCGGGGGTGACGTTTTATGCTCCGATTTGATTGTCCTTGCCCCTCGCGGACACATAGAATAACTGCACTGATTAGGAGTCCCAACGGGAACCATATGTATTCGGTTCAACATCGCTTCATCTGTGCTCTTGCCTTGGCAGCATCCGCGTTCTTCCTCCCTTCATTGCACGCTCAACAGACTGCCCCTCCGGATGGAGCCACCAGTGCCGGACAGCCGGCCCAGGATCCGCTGGATCGCCCGCTCAACGACAAGGAGAAGTTCAAGCAGCAAAAGGAGCTGAGGCAGGAGTTGAAGGGGCCCTACAAGAAGTGGCTGGATGAGGACGTGCGCTGGATCATCACCGACCAGGAGATGAAGGCGTTCAAGAGCCTGTCGAACGATGAGGAGCGTGAGGCCTTCATCGAGAACTTCTGGCTGCGCCGCAATCCGAATCCCGACTCGCCCGAGAACGAGTTCAAGGAAGAGCATTACCGCCGCATCGCCTACGCCAACGAGCATTTCGCCGCCGGCAAGCCGGGCTGGAAGACCGACCGCGGCCACATGTACATCGCCTATGGCAAGCCGGACAGCATCGACTCGCACCCAGCCGGCGGTAGCTATGAGCGGCCCATGGAAGAGGGCGGCGGAGAGACATCGACCTTTCCTTTTGAGACCTGGCACTACCGGTATATCGAAGGCATCGGCGACAACATCGACATCGAGTTCGTGGACACCTGCCAGTGTGGCGACTATCACATGACGCTCGATCGTTCCGAGAAGGACGCGCTGCTGCATGTGCCGGGCGCAGGCCTGACGATGTATGAGCAGATGGGACAGTCCAAGAAAGCCGATCGGTTCAATGGCGGCCTGGAGAGCCTCGGCGCCGGTCCGCTCACGAGCTCGAATAACTCCAAGGAGTTTGACCGACTGGAGCAGTTCGCGAAGCTGCAGGCGGCGCCACAGGTCAAATTCAAGGATCTCGAGGCGTTCATAACCGAGCATAAGGTCATGAATGGACCGGTCTTCCCGTTCGATGTCCGCACCGACTACATCAAGGTCACCGAGGACACGGTGCTGGTGCCCATTACACTGCAAATCAAGAACAAGGACATCACCTTCAGCACCAAGGACGGCGTGTCGAAGGGCGTGGTGAATATCCTTGGCCGGGTGACCACCATTACCGGTCGTATCGCGCAGACCTTTGAGGATACCGTGCTGGTCGAGGAACCGAGCGAACTGATGCCCAAGACGCTCGAGACTTCGCAGGTGTACTGGAAGGCTCTGCCGCTTCGGCCCGGCCGCTACCGCGTCGATATCGCGATCAAGGACGTGAACAATCCCGACCACATGGGAGTCTGGGCGCAGGGCGTGGTGGTCCCGAAGTATGACGATGAGACCCTCCAGACCTCGTCCCTGATCCTGGCTGACAAGATGCAGCGAGTGCCGTCTAAACAGATTGGCACCGGTCCATTTATTCTGGGGAACACCTTCGTCCGACCCCGGGTCATGGACACTGCAGCGACGCCCGCCAGCTTTCATCGCGACCAGAGCCTGAACTTCTGGATGCAGGTGTATAACCTGGGCATCGACGACAAGAGCAAGCAGAATGACGCCAAGCTGCAATATGAGATTGTCGATCTGGACAGCAACAAGACGGTTCTGGACAGTTCGGAGGACAGCAAGTCGATCTCTCCGAACGCCGATCAGGTGACGGTAGAGCACTCCGTACCCTTGGCAAGCCTGTTACCTGGCAAGTACAAGGTAACCATTAAAGTGAACGATGGCGTTAGAAAGCAGCAAATAGCCGAATCGGCCCCATTCACGGTAGACTAAGCGCACGATCTGCCGGGCCTGCTTGACCGGGAGACGGTGCGGCCCCGAATTGCGGATGAGGTGGCAGCGACTCAGCAGTGAGACAGCAGTTTGTCCAAATCGCATGTTCGATTCTGGCCTCCGCCGCCTTGGCCACCCCAGCACTGGCGCAGAGTGAGACAGCCTCCGTCTCGGGGATCGTCCGTGATCGGCACGGATCCCCGCAGATCGATGCGCTGATTCAGCTGATGCGTGCCGACTCCTCGGTGGTCGCTGTTGCCCACACCGATGCGCGTGGCGTCTTTCTGCTGGAAGACCTGCTTCCCGGCGTCTATCAACTCAAGGCGTCGGATGAGACTTTCCTGCCATCGCTGCGGGAGAATCTGCGGGTAATCGCGCATCACAAGACGGTTGCCAACGTGACGTTGAGCACGCTTTTCGATGCAGTGCAGTGGCTGCCGGCAGAGCGGCGCCCAGCCGACGAGCCGTCCGACGACTGGAAGTGGACGCTGCGTTCGGAGACCAACCGCCCGGTACTCCGTTTCTCCGATGAGGGTCCGGTGATGGTCTCGGAAGGAAACGGACCTGTGCAGAGCCGCGCGCGTGTGACCACCAGTGGCGGACTGCGGGAGTTCGGCAATGGCGGACTGCGGCACGGCATGGAATACGAGGGTACCGGCAGCAAGGGCGAGCACACGCTGCTGCGAACTTCTCTGAATGCTACGGACGGTTTGCAGGCCGGCTACATGGCCGCATATGAAAATGAGATTGGCCCGGGACGGGTGGCGCGTATTGTCGCGGCTTACACCGACATGCCGGATCTGACCGGCAGTCCTTACGGTGGGGGACGCTATCAGGCAGCGACCCTGCGCACTGCCGAGACGACGGAACTCACTCCCATCCTGCGCACGGAAATCGGCAACGAGCTGCTCGCCATGCGGCTAGTGGGCGCTAATGGTGGAACGGAAGTCGTCGGCCGCCCGTTCGGCTCGCTCATTCTGCATTTCGGCGAGACGACGCTGGCGTATCGTGTCTCCACCTCCCGCACTGCGCAGGATGCCTCTGCGCTGGCAGATGATGAGACGCTGCTTCCCGCCGTCGCCCAGCGCGCAGGCAACGCAACCCTGGAGCATGGCCTGCATCAGGAGATTCGTCTGCGTCACAAGTCGGAGCGCGGTGCAACTGTCCAGGTGACGGCCTTTCACGATCGCACCGTCAACCCGCTGGTGCAGGGAAGTGGATTCATCAGCGACGCTGATGCCGCATCCGGGGATCTGCTGGTCGATCCCGTATCGGGTGTCTTCCGTACAGCGGCGAACACCTATGGCGGCTATGGCTTCTCAGCCGGAACGAGCATTCCCCTCGGATCTGCGGTTGCGATATCAGCGGAATTGGAGGAGGGGTCAGCTCTTAAAGATCCGTACGTCGACTCTGGGCTGGCCTGGCAAGAGCGATCGGTCGAGCAGACGCTGGCCGGCCTTCACTCCACGTTGACGCCGGCGATCACGGTGGCCGTTGAGGGCAATCTGCACAAGACGCGGACATATTGGCGTACATCGTACCGCTGGCAGTCAACGAGTACGGTCACCACGGTGAATCCCTATGCGTCCCCGGCCAGCGATGCATATTTGAATGTCCTGCTTCGCCAGCCGATCCGCGTCGGACGTGTCCTGCCTGGCGGAACGCAGGCGGTGGTGGATATGCGCAACCTGCTCGCCGAGGGATACTGCCCGTTTGTAACGCCGGATGGCAGCACGCTCTTTTTCGCGCAGGCAGACCGCTCGATATCCGGCGGCATCGCCTTCACCTTCTGAATCACTGCGTGATATAAAAAGATGAAGCGGCGGTACCTTCGCCTGCTTCCAACACCCCCTCCGCACTCCTCTGGACGCGTAGCTCAACTGGCAGAGCATTCGACTCTTAATCGACAGGTTGTAGGTTCGATTCCTACCGCGTCCACCATTCACAATACAAAGCGGTTATGGCCAGGTTTCCTGGAAATCACAATGGGCGAATTTTTGCCGAGTGTGGGGGGATTTGTGGGGTCTTTTTCGGGAGATCCGATCAGAACTGATGAGGTGTGTAGTTTTTTGTTGACCGCTGGGTGACGTTTCGCCAACTATTCTTCGCACCATGCGCTTCATCACTATCGGGACGGTCGGTATTTTTTCAGGCTTTGCTCTCCTTGTCGCTATTGCTTGCCGTGCGGCAGTACCCGGGGTCAAAAGTCCGCCGAAGGCGATTCCTTCTCACCACTGTGACACTCCCTTGAGGACCCTCAAAACGAACTTGGGAGGATACTGTCGTGGCCCGAGCAAGGAACGCGTCGTCGTCTTTGTTAATGGGATTTTCGGTGATGCGGTTGACACCTGGTCGAACGGGAATGCCTACTGGCCCGAGCTTCTAGCTGAGGACTCCAGTTTTGATGACACCGATATTTACGTTCACAGCTTCGTGTCTCCCAAGGTAGCAACTGCGCAAGAGATAGACGAACTTGCGGGCAGGATGAGCGACTTTCTCGTTAACGACGGTATTTTTTCCAGGCACAAACAGGTCGTTTTTATCGCCCACAGTATGGGTGGGTTAGTTGTGCGCGCCTATCTTGTAAAGCGGCGTCCCGCCCCTGCGAACGTGCCGATGATTTATTTCTTTGCAACACCCACAACTGGCGCAAACGTTGCGGGTGTTGCAGCGCACCTGAGTAAGAACCCGCAACTCAAGTACATGCTTCCAATCGATGAGAACGGTTATGTGGGCGACCTCCAAAACGCATGGCTAAGCACCAGCGATGATCCGCGAGTGAACTATCCGAGTACGATCGCCTCTTTTTGTGCATATGAAAAGCTTGATACCTGGGGATTTAGAGTCGTGACCAGGAGTAGTGCTACCAATTTATGCAACCGAGAAACCAGAGGAATTGTTCGCGATCACATCGGAATCGTTAAACCCGCGTCGACCTCAGACGATGCCTATGCAGCATTCAAGGCTGCCTACCTGCAAACGTTCGGGCCCCTTGCGGGAAAGGTAAAGCTCGCAATTTTGTCTAAACAACAAAATTCAACTTATGGTATCGGGGCCGGGATTGGAAACTTTGGCGGAAGTGGTATCAGGCCTGATTACTTCGGCCTAGCTGTCTTTACCTTTCGATCAAAAGAGAATATTTCGCACGTTGGTTGCCACGAAGATAAAACGGGTGTGGCTAAGATTTCCTATGAAATCCCGGAGTCGATACCGATCCTGTCCGCCGTCCCGGCGTTCGACGACCAATCTGATATAGATCCCGTGAAGAGTTCGATAGCGCTCGTGACGTATGACCATACGTCAGCGCAGATCCGCTACCGCGTGCGTGGAAGTCCTGATTCGAAAGACGGTAGTTGTGGATCTGAGGGGCACGCGAATGTCGTGATTTACTTGGTCAGCCCCAAGGACCGGCGAACCAAATGACGCCTCGGCAGGATTCGGAAATAGAAGGCCCATAAACTCTATTGTCGAGGACAGAAATCGCCTCTTGTTTCGCCTCAGCCCGCGTATGAGAGTAGCGCTCAATCGGAAACTGTGTCAGCTGAAGCGGTCGAGTGCGAAGAGCCCGAGATCGAATGAGGAATTGCCGTCTATAGACAAGTCAGCGATGATTTCCCCGACGACGTTGGCGAATTTGAAGCCGTGGCCGGAGAAGCCGGCGGCAATGGTGACCTGAGCAAATTCCGGATGTCGATCGATGATGAAGTGCTCGTCCGGAGTCATCGTGTACAAGCATGTCTCGGTGCGAACCAGCCGTCCTGCAAGTGCTGGGAGGTCACGTTCGATGCGGCTGCGGATCGACGTTTCTTCCGATGGCTGTATGGAGCGGTCTGCCGAATCGGGGAGGCAGACGTCATCACTGCCATGCAATGCGATCTTCACACCTTCACTGGCTGTGCCAAGAGCCGGAAAGCCATACAGAACCCGCTCTCCCGGCTCACCTTCCATCAGGTAGACGGGCAGCTTGTCCTCGCGGAAGTTATCTATGGGCGACTTGGGCTCGAACCAGTAGACGATCTGTCTCGTTACGGTGAGTGGCGCCGAGATTCCCTGGAGAAATTCTGCTGACCATGGACCGGCGGTCAGGACAAGCCGGTCCGCATGGTAGAGTCCAGCAGCGGTGCGCACTGCGACACCATCGCCATCTGCTCGCCAGTCGAGAACAGGCTCATCGACTTGAAGGGCCGCGCCTGCGCTTTGTGCGCGCTCGAGTTGTGCCCGCACGCAATCCTCTGGCACCAGGTAGCCGGCCTGCTCTTCCCAGAGCGCGATCGCGTCGTCCGGTACGGAGAATGCAGGAAATCGGCTCCTTAGATCCGTTGCAGTCAGCATCTGGTAAGGCAAGTGAAAAGCCGCAGCACTTTCCTTGCTCCGCAATGCGAGCGTTCCTTGCGGCCGTCCAATCACCAGGCCACCGGTGACGTGAAGAAGTTGCTGGGCTGAGTCCTTCTCAAGTCTTCGCCAGAGCTCATAGGCGCGAAGCACAAGGGGAACATATCGACTATCTTCCCAATACGCCTGACGAATCATCCTGGTCTGGCCGTGTGAAGACCCTTTGGTGTGAGGAGGATTGAAGCGATCAAAGGCAATTACCCGGTGGCCACGCTCGGCGAGATGCTGAGCGGCAGCGCTGCCCATCGCTCCCAGCCCGGCCACGATTATCTTTGCCATCGCGCTATGTTCGGTGGAGCGTGACTTTGCCACTCTGATAGAGAGTCATCGGGAGTCCTTTGCCGTACCCAAGACTGCGAGGTCCGCGCTTGTGGGCAAGAGCTCGTCCATGATGGCCCTGATGTGGACTCGGGCGCCGTCTACGTGAGTGAAGTCGGTGTTGTCCTCGTTGAAAACGAAAGAGAGATCGGTGCCAGCGAGGATGACGGCGTCCAAGTTCTCCCGCCCGATGACCCTATGGGCAAGTGATCGAAGCTGTTCACGATCTGCCGGTGATGCCTTCCCGCCCTCTACGATGCGGGTGTATGCGTTGCTGACGAGATCCGTCTCCTCGCCATTCAGCCCGATCACGTCACATCCTTGAAGCATTTCGAAGAGCCCCGTTTCCATGGTGACTCGCGCGCCGAATACGGCGACCCTCTGAAGACTCCTTCGATGTACTTCTGCGGCGATGGCGTCCAAAAGACCGATGAGCGGAAGAGGCGTCATCGCGGCCAATTCTGACGCGCAGATTTGTGGTGAGAACGCCGGAATGGTAGCCAGGTCCGCACCTCCGTTGGCCAGGCGGTGGAGCAGACCGGAAAGATACTGCGCCAGTTCCCGTGCCTTGCGTTCGTTGGCAAGTCCCATGACTTTGCGAACGTCCGCGTGGACCAGGAGTAGGCTGGGCGATAGACCTCTGGCGAGGTGAGCATCTACCAACGATTTGTAGTAGAAGATCCCCGCTCCGACACCAAGACCAGCAACAAGGCCGAATGTTCGGGGGTTACTTTCGGTGACTTTGCCGCGCTGGTGGAGGGTCATAGGGTGGTCTTTCTGGCGAGTTCTCGATGGCGGTGCAATCTCAAACGATATAAACGCATCGAATATAGTAGACCTCAGTCGCTTTTGAAAAAGCTTGATTCCGCCGCGAAGTCTACGCAACGTGTCGAATGCAGTACAAGTCGATGCAAAAATTCTATTGAAACCCCTTTGATTTTCACCCATAGACGCCTTCAGAGGGACAACGACTCGTGGAAGACGCTGCGTAAGGCAATTCGACGTGACATCTTCTGCATCAAACACACCGTGAGTGAATCGTGGGCCCTACGGAGACAGAATGGCTAAACCGAAGTGTCCAAAATGTGATCATGGAAAGTTTGAGTCCTCCCTGATCAAGCCGCAAAATGGCAACTTCAAGATGCTCGCCGTGCACTGCGCAAAGTGCGGGGCCATAGTGGGCATGGCTGATTGTCAGGATGTTGGCTCGCTGGTTCAAGGCTTGGCCGATGGATTGAACATCGCAGTCTAGGCAACCTAGAGATCCAATGCATTGCTAAAACTTCCCAGCAGAAGGCGCCCGTGCACTTGTATCCATCGGGAGCACGGCCGCCCGTACCGCCACTCATCCAATAGTCGTAATCACGATCCCTCTGCCGCATGCACTGGAAATCGTCAGATCGGTCCACTTGGCGTTTATTTGCCGGCAGCAGCGGCGGCCTTCTTTTTCTCCGCCTGGACGGTCCAAGGGGGCACGATGCCATTCTGCCGCGCGTAGGCGATGAGTTGGCCGAGGTGTTCGTGCGCGTCGGCAATGAGAATGTAAACAACGTCGCCGTCGTTGGCCTGCGGGCCGAGCTTTGGCAGCGGCTTTGCGAAATCCGCGTTGCTCATGCCATTGATCGTTTTGTTCGCGAAATCCCAGGACTGATTCAGATCCTCGACGATGCGATCCTTCTCGGTCGTGGATTTTTCGAACTCGCGTGCTTTAAATCCTGCCGGAGGGGTCGCACCCATCATGCTGAGGATTCCGTAGCGCTCTCCAGCAACATGCAGAAACACTTCAGCAAAGGATCGGGTGTCGGGTGAAGGGCGCCAGGTGAGCTTGTCGCTGGGGAGTGCCTGAGCGAGATCGACACACTTCTTATTCATGGCCTGCAGGTCAAGAAGGGCTTGGCCTTTCATGTCATAGCTGGGCGCAGTGCGGTCCGTGGCGTTGCCGGCACTTGGTGCGTGCATTGCAACAGCACTAGCATTCAGCATGCATGCAATACAAATCAAAGAAAGAATCGGCGTTTTCATTGTGGTCTCCGGTGGGCCCGAAGTTCTTGCAATCGCCCGAGGCTAGAGCCAGAGGTGGAAAAGAAGCAAGCAGTTCGTGACCGACCGCGTGTTTAGAGGGATGAGTTGCTGAGTTCACGAGATCGATAATTCCGGAGATGGCACGACACGCCTTCGGAGACTGAATTAGCGGGGATCGCGCGATACGAGAGCGATCAGACGCGATTTCTTTCCGTTTCGGTTGGATCGTGGCTCGGCGCGACTCTTGCAAGGCTGGTCTCGCTGTCTCACTGAGCGGGATGAGGCGAATGCCCGGCAGCTACAAAACTAACCCAAACAACTGAGCCCGCAAAGTGACGTTTCGCGGCACTCTGCGGGCTCCGCTCCTCGATGCGCATTGGCTCGTCTCCGGATCCATGGCCCGCCATTTTCCCCCGGCGTTGCGGTTGAAGCTGAGGGTGGTGGGCAAGTCTGGTGCTAAGTCGGACTCCCACTGCGATGTCCGGCTTAGTGGTCTGTCCCCCGTCAATAGCTCCAATTCATAAAACCGTTACATATCCCAAGTACTCTGCTGGAGCAGTTCACTTGGGGGCTGAATAATGAAGACTAGTTTCGTCATGGTATCGATCGCCCTCGGCATTTCGCTTGTGGGCTGTTCCGGCAATGGCGGCTCCGACAGTTATGGAGTCCTCCCCAGTCCGCCCTCGCCCGGTATCGCTGTGCCCGGGTCAGTGGAGGCCACGGCAGGTAGCAACTATTCGATATCCGTATTTGCTAAGGCGCCCGGCAAACTGCTGCCAGACGATATGGTGCAGATGGGCAGCTCGGTGTTCGTTATCTGTCAGGATGCCAACGTCAATCCCGATGGCACGCTCGTGTCCGGCGTCACCTCAGCGCAGGCTGAAGTCATTGAATATGACATGTCAGGCAACGTGAAGCAAACCTACAAAGTACCCGGGCATCCCGATGGCATGGTGGCCTATAACTCCACCACGGTCTGGGTCAGCAGCAATGAGGATGCGAATCCAGTCATCACTGTCATTGATACAAGCAGTAACACACTCCAGTCCTACACCTCAGACGTGGCGCAATTGCCACATGGCGGAGGTCTTGACGACATGAAGGTGATCAACAAAGTCGTCTATGCGAGTGCCTCCAACCCCACGACAACTGCCAGTCCCAGCCCGAATCTCGCGCCGTACTCGACGGATTCCAGTGGCGCCACGGCGGAATATGGTGTCAACACCGGGCCCGTGCTTTACTCCGTCTCGCTGAACAGTGATGGAGTGACCTTTCATTCCACACCGGTGCTGTTATCCAGTACGCCAGCCACCTTGCTTCCTGACAAGACTCCCGTCACTCTGAATATGACCGACACCGACTCCTCGATGATTGACCCCTCTGGCGATCTGGTGGTTGCTAGCCAGCAGGATTCCGAATTGGTCTTCGTCAAAAACGTTGGAACCGCCACACAATCGGTTAGCGTGCTTCCTATGACCCTCTACGGCAACCCATGGCCGCTTGACGACACGCGCTGGTCGCCGGCTAGCGGCAGTTCCTTTATGTTGGTATCCGACACCCCGGCACAATTGATCTACCGCATCAATGCGATAACTGCTTCTACGACCAGTACAGCTGCTTTTGCGGCCAGTACGGCGTTCAGCTCCGGCCAGGGAACCGTCTTGCTAAGCGATACGACCACCGGCAAGATGACGCCAATCTATGTCGGCATGAACAATCCCCATGGTCTGATTTTTGTTACACAATAAACCGGACCGTTCAGCGGGCGGAAATCTTCGGGATCCAGCAATTCCCAAGGGGGCCAGGTTCTTCTGTTAGTGCTTGGCCCTCTTTCCACTCCGGACCTTGGTGACCGGTCTCGTTGGTGCTGACCAAGGCTCCAGAATGTATGAAACGCGCTGTCGTGACTGAATATGCGATACGGTTGATTCTGCTCAGCGCCGCGGTCCTCATCGTGAGCGCCTGCAACAGCGGACAATCGCGGCAGGCCGCCACCCGGGCACCGGAATCCTACATATCTCCCGTCGCACGCGCCGCTGCCGTCCGGCTCGATGCGCCCAAAGCTCCCTTGAGCGCGATCGCGAGCTTAGGGCAGAAAATCTTCTTCGACCCGAGCCTGTCAGCTTCGGGCAAGATGTCGTGTGCGTTTTGCCACAACCCTGCGCACGCTTATGCACCAGCCAACTCACTGGCGGCGCAATTGGGTGGTCCCGATATGAGGCAGCAGGGTGATCGCGCTGTGCCGTCCTTGACCTATCTGGAGCGGACGCCGCGATTTATGATTCGGCCGGATACTGCGTTCGATCCGGAGGACGGTGGGGCTGCCAAGGCCGCCAAACCACGGAGACACTCCTTTCCCGCCGTAGAACTGCCCAATTACCCGCCCGGCATGAACGTCGAGCAAACAGTGCCGCGAGGCGGCATGGATTGGGACGGCCGAGCGGCCACCTTGCTGGATCAGCCGAGCGGCCCGCTGTTCGACCCCAGGGAGATGGCAAATCGGAGCGGAACGACGTTGCTGGCCAAACTCAAGGCGGCCTCTTATGCGAACGAAGTTGTCGAGGTATTCGGCAAGGAGGCGCTCCGGTCGCCGGATCGCAGCCTGGCGGATGTGTATCTTGCGCTGACTCGCTATGTTGCGGAGGATCGCAGTTTCCACGCCTATAACAGCAAGTTCGACTACTACCTGGCTGGCCGCGCGCGATTGAGCGATCAGGAGTTGCGAGGTATGAAGTTGTTCGACGATCCTCAAAAAGGCAATTGTGCTGCCTGCCACCTCGACAAGCCGACAAAGAATCGTTTGGCCCCCGTCTTCACCGACTACGAGTTCGAAGCGCTGGCTGCGCCACGCAATAGGAATCTCACGGTAAATCGCGATCCAAAGTTTTTTGATGAAGGAGCGTGTGGTCCGGTCCGCAAGGATTTGGCCAAAGTACAGATTTTTTGCGGGCTATTCAAGACACCCACACTGCGCAATGTCGCCACGCGGCAGATATTTTTTCACAACGGGGAATTCCACTCCCTCGAAGACGTCGTCAGGTTCTACGTGGAGCGGGAGACGCGACCCGAGAAATGGTATCCGCCTAAGCGCGACGGCACGGTAGAGATGTATGACGACTTGCCGCCTTCTCACCGTGTCAATGTGGACATCAGCGACGCGCCGTTCAACGGCCACCGCGGCGATAGGCCAGCTTTGAACGATCAGGAAATAAAGGATGTGGTCGCCTTCCTGAGGACACTGACAGACAACTACCAGGACGCAGGTCATTGAGGCGTCTGATTCCCGCAGAAACCGTTTACTTCACGTCCTCATCCTTCGGGAGTATCAGCGCCAGCAAACTCAGCGGGCTCCAAATTTCTAACGGCTCATGATTCATAGCGCCCGGTCCGCGATGATTGTCGCGAACCGGGCAGTATGCGTCAGGCGTTATGCATCAATGGAACGCCGCGGGCTGGCATGAACCCTGGCCCGGCGGTGTGCTCTGGGTGACCGGAGCAGGCGGTGTCGGCGGAGTGGCCCAGGGCGCGCCGGTGAAGTCGAAGAAGTCCAGCAGGTTTGGCTGCGCAGCATCGCGTGCCGTCAGATGAGTGGTACCGTGACCGGTTGGGTCGTTGTCAATGAAGCGATTCTCGACGAACTTGATGATGGCGGTGTGATCCATCGGGATGTGCGAGACGTAGTGCATTTTGGTGAACGGTGAGACCACCATGTTCGGAATGCGGAAGCCAAGTTGCGCGCCAAAGCCGTTGACGGCGGGATCATCTGTCGGGGTCGTTCCGGGGTCCCCAGGCATCAGATCGCAGTGGAGGTCGCCGGGAGCGGCGGCCACACATGGATTGTAGGCGTCGGGATTCACCGAAATCGTCGAGATGTCTGTCGGATAACTCACCACCGCCGAGTTGTCTGTCCAGTCATTGGTATGGGTGGGGACAGGCGGAACGTGATCGTACGGGCCACCGCCCTCGTCGTAGCCAAAGAAGAAGACGGAATCCTTCCACGATGTGCTGGTCATCAGCGCATTGATGATCGTCGACACCTGGTACTGACCGGCCAGGATCGATTGCTGGTATCCAGGGTGCTCGTCGTTGAGGCCAGAACCAGATTCGATAAAGGCGAAGCTGGGCAGCGTGCCATTTTTGAGATCGGCGAAATACCCATACGTCGGATCTTTTAGCGGAGCGATTTTGTTGAGATCGATGCAAAAAGCGTTCGATGAATCGCCGATTACGCTCGAAGGCGAAGCGGGGGCCGTACACCCTGTAGGATCGGGAGTCTTCGCATTGGCGTACAGAAAGTTAAAAGAATAGCCCAGGGCCGAGAAGGTCGTTGCCGGATAGAGAGCCGACCCTGACAACACCTTCGGACAGTCTTCCGGATCGCACTCGCCGTTATTGACGGTGTAATAGACCTTCCACGACACGGGCCCATGTGGAGCCTTGTCGAGCTCCTGGAAGATCGTCGGTATCTGGAGCTGTGTGAGGTGATCCTCGTCACCGGGATCCCGCGTCAGGCCCTGCGTGGTGCCGCCGGTGAAGGTGGCGATCCGATTGGGGATGCTCTTGTCCGAGACGGGCGAGAACCAACGGTCCGACAGGGCGAACTGCGATGCCATGTAGTAGTAGTAGTTCAGGAATCCTTGGTCGTAGTAGCCCATGGCGCGATCGCCAGTGGTATCGGTGAAGCCGGTGCAGGGAGCGAGGGAAGCTCCGCCGCACTTGAAGTTCGTGTAGCCGACCTCGTTGGAGACGAAGCCATTTTCCAGCATCGGACGGCCGACAGTGTAGTCGCCGAGATTCACGTCGCCATAGCTCTCCGCCCATGCGGACGTTTCATCGTCGACGCAGGTGCTCTTGAACGGGAACAGCGTGTGTGCAGTCCCCTGTGCGTCGTTGTTGCTGATCGTCCTGGTAACTCCTGCACCTGGACCGGCGAGATATGAGGTGTTCCACTTGTCGTCGATGCCGTCGACGCTGTATGGGGTGCCATCGGTTCCCTTGTCCCAGCCGTTGCTCGCGCGGTAGGGATTCAACATGCCGAAGTAATTATCGAAGGTGTGGTTCTCCTGCAGCATGAAGATCACGTGGTTGATGGAGGCGAGGGTGCCTGGCGGCACAACCGTGACGGTCGCACTGGCAGTGACGGGGGTTGTACCAGCGTCGCCGTCCGCGGTCACGGTGTAGGTGGTGCTTACTTTCGGACTGACCGACTGCGTGCCGCCAGCGACCGGTAAAGTGTAGGTGCTGCCATCCGTTCCTTTGATCGTGACGGAGGTAGCGTTGCTCGCCGTCACCGCCAAGAGGGACGAGTTGCCGAGTGTGATGGACTGCGGATTGGCAGCGATGGTCACCGTTGGCGTGGGCGGTTGTATGACCGTAACGGCGACCGATGCCGTGGCGGTCCCTTCCGGGCCCGTTGCCGTCACAGTGTAGGTGGCGTTCTTAGTTGGGCTGACGGTCTCCGTCCCGCCGGTGGCTGGAAAATTGGTAGGAGAAGAGAAGGCGGTTCCGTCGGTGCCCTGCAAGACCAAGCTTGTGGCGTTCGTCGCCACCACCGTCAGGGTGGTTGAGCTGCCAAGGTTTATCGACGTGGGACTTGCCGTGAGAGTCACGGTCGGGGCGGCAGGCGGCGCTGCGGTGACGGTTACGGTCGCGGTCGCAGTTGCCGGAGTAGTGCCGGCAGCGCCGGTCGCGGTAGCCGTATAGGTCGTCGTCGCAGTCGGGCTGACGGTTATGGTGCCACCCGTTGGTGTCACGGTCTTGCTGCTGCCATCCGAACCCGTGACTGTCACGCCCGTAGCGTTGGTCGCAGCCACAGTCAACGTGGAGGAGCCGCCAGCGGCGACCGTCGTTGGACTGGCCGTGACTGTCACCGTGGCCGCGGTGGTTCCGGTAGAGCCGCTTCCGGTAGAGCCGCATCCTGCCACGAGCAGGAACGAGGAACAAATCATCGCTATCGCGATGAGCGATAGCATCGAGCGGAACCGGGAAACGCGGAGGGGACGGGAGACGCGCACCTTCACCATGGGGGAGTCCTTCTATTTTTCTGGCGAGCGATGAACGCTCAACCTGAAAACTTCAAATTTTAGAGATTGAATACAAAGCAAGCAGTGTTGCCGGCGGGCCGCTCGGATATTGAGCGAGCACTTCATCGGTGTATCGCTGAGTCGCTCTCGCGTCGGATTTCCTCCGCCGTTGACGCGTCCAATATGCGCACAGAACGCTATCGCAGTTTGATGTCGATGTGGAGGGCAATGTTTTCTCGCGATGCAAATTCCACTGGGAGAGACCTGCGAGGGACGGTGGAAGATCAGTCGAGAATATCTACTGACAGCACTTCCTGTTTCTACTTTATTCTCTAGCACTTAGTGACTATTCTATCTTGGTTTAGTTGATCAGTTGATTGGGTTGGATGCGATACATGGCGCCGGGCGCCCTACCATGCCGGGTCGAAGAGATCGAGAGTTAGGGTACACCGGAAGCTCCTGCTGAGCGCAAGGGGCACCAAGAGCGCCACTGCCCACGGTGACGCGTCTTTGGGAGTGCGCTGAAGAACCTGCTGCGCCATGCGAAATCAAAGCAGCCGTTCGCCATAATCAGATGATGTGTTTTCGATGTGACAGCCCAGTTAATTGTAATCAGCCCGCACGCTGAAACAGCAGGATTAGAAGTACTCGATCAGTCGGCGAGTGGATTCGCTTTGTCAAATTCTTGCACTAGCTCTCGGCCGTGCGGAGCTTCGGGCAGGGCAGGTTCATACTTGGCGAAGGACGGGCGTCTCGCCGATCGTCGTCCGCATCCCAGGTACATCCTTCCTCCGGTTTTGAACAGTCTTAGGAATCGACAAAGAGGTTGCAATTCTTATGCGGTCCTGCCGTCTTGCTGCCCAAGCTGCCTTGATCTTTCTGCTTCTCTGGGGAGCGACGTCCGGAGCGCAGACTTCACAAATCTCTCCGCGAATCGTTGGGCCGGTCGATGAGCTGTCGCTGACTACGTTGTGGGGCAACGTGTCCGCGGCGGCTCAGGCGCAGTACGACCGAGGGGAGGCGGCTGGAGCAACGCCGCTCACTCACATGAGGATCGTGCTTGCCCGCTCGGCGGAACAGCAACTGGCTCTGGATCGATTCGAGCAGGAACTGCAGGAGAAATCTTCACCCAACTATCACAAGTGGGTCACTCCGGATCAGTTTGGCAAACTCTACGGTCCTGCCGACTCCGACATCGCCGCGATCGTGGCGTGGCTGCAATCGCATGGCCTCACCGTTGAACCAGTCTCTCCCGGTCGTACCGACATTGCTTTCTCAGGCACAGTCAGCCAGGTGGAGGAAGCACTCCACACCTCGATCCACTCCTATGAAAGGAATGGCGAGCAGTTCTACTCGAACACGACGAATCCTGCGATACCCGCGGCACTTGCGCCGGTGATCCAGGGCATCGCGCACCTGAACACCCTGCGGCCAAGGCCCAGTTCCATCCGAGCCAATGCTGGTCGAATGAACCCGGCGAGCCGGCGGCTGGAGCCAGTTCCATCGGCGGCGGGAAGCCAACCGATGCCTGCGTACAACCCCGGTGGAGGGAACCTGTACCTGGTGCCGGGCGATGCTGCCACGATTTACGACACACCGAATCCCATCCTTAACGCGAATTACAGCTCCGCCACCAAATACGACGGAACCGGCGTGAGCATCGGGATTCCAGGCACAGGGCTCATCCAAACGACAACGGTCCAAAACTATCGTTCCAATTTCCTGGGCGATACCACAGCTCCCACGATCACCAACCTCGGTAGTTCCACCCCCACCGGTGACAACAGCGAACCGTATCTGGACCTGGAGATTGCCGGAGGGCTGGCGCCGGGAGCGACGATCCACTACTACGTCGGCAACGACCTCAATACTCCCATTGAGCAGGCGCTGACGGACAACACGGTCGACATCCTGAGCTACAGCTACTATGCATGCGAAAAGCTCATCACCACCGCGGACAACGTCGCGATCAACAAAATGTGGGAGCAGGCAGCGGCGCAGGGAATCGCCGTTACCGTATCTACCGGCGACAGCGGGTCTGCGAACTGCGACGACCCGAGTTCAAATGGACAGGATGTCGCGACCGCAATCAACGGTCTCGCCGTGAATGCCTATGCCTCGACGCCGTATGACGTAGCGGTAGGGGGCACAGACCTTGTCGCGCTGGATCAGAACTTCGCGGGCTATTCCAGCTCGGGCGGCAGTGCCAAGACGTACTACCGGACCGCCCTGAAGTACATTCCGGAGGCGGTGTGGAACGATTCGACGCAGTTCGACAATGCCCTGACTAATAACCAGCCCTGGGGCATCGGACTGTCCGTTTATCCAGCGAACATCATTGCCGGAGGCGGCGGCCCAAGCAACTGCTCCACCAACAACACAGCACTCAACACAGGAAGTTGTATCTCGGGCTACAGCAAACCTTCGTGGCAGCACGGCGCGGGTGTGCCCGCGGATGGAGTGCGCGATCTGCCGGACATTTCTTTGATGGCCGGCAACAACTTTTACAATGCAACCTGGCTGGTTTGCGACGATACGACGAATCTGAGCAGCGGCCTGGCAAATAACTGCGCCGTGCAACCGGACGGAAGTTTTAACTATGCGGCGTACGGCGGCACGTCTACCTCGGCGCCGGCCGTAGCCGGCATCCTGGCGCTGGTGGAGCAAAGCACCGGTGGGCGACTGGGTCAGGCGGCAGCGCAACTCTACAATCTCTACAACGGCAGTCACGCGGCGACAATCTTCCACGATGTGACCCAGGGCAACAACTCTGTTTCCTGCACGCAGGGCAAACCTAATTGCACCAAGAATTCCGCCGGATATTACTTCGAGAGCGGCTACAACGCGACGACTGGCTACGATCTGGCTACCGGGCTGGGCAGCGTCGACGCAGTGCAACTGATCAACTACTGGGCTACGGCTACATCAGGTGTTACGGCAACCGTCACTGTAACTCCGGCTTCGAGCTCGATCACCGTAGCGCAATCCTTATCGGTAACCGTGACGGTAGCAGGATCAGCGGGTCTGGCTACGCCGAGCGGCACGGTCACCCTGACGGGCGGTGGTTACACCTCTTCGGCGGGTGCCCTGTCCAACGGCATGTATACCTTCACCATCCCGGCCGGGAGCCTGGCGGCGGGCACAGACGCGCTCACTGTTACTTATAGCGGCGACACGAACTACGCGTCAGCCACTGGAACGGCAACGGTGGCGGTAACCGCTGTCACTCCACCGGTCTTCACACTATCGGCGGCAAGCCCGCCCGCGATAGCGCCGGGAGCAGCGGCAACATCCATGGTGACGGTGACCGGCAGTGGCGGATATACAGGGGCGGTCACGCTAAGCTGCGTGCTGGCCTCTTCGCCGGCGGGCGCGACCGCGCTGCCCACCTGCTCCGTTGCCGGCTCCGCAGTCTCGCTAAGTTCGACGGTGACGACAGGAACCGCCAGCGTGTCGGTGAATACGACCGCTCCTGTTTCCGGAGAGCTTCAGCCTGCGCCTTTTGGCGGTTCAAAGTGGTTTAAGACAGCGGGCGGAAGTGCGGTACTGGCGCTCGTGATCTTCTTTATGCCGGGCTGCACTCGCAAGTGGAAGCACATGCTGACCGCTTGCATGCTGATGACGACCGTCGGCCTTGCGGCAATCGGCTGCGGCTCATCGTCATCGACTACTAGCGGAAGCACTGGCAGCAGTGGAGGAGGAAGTTCCCCCAAGACGACGCCAACGGTGACGGTGTCACCGGCGAAGAGCTCTATCGCGCTCAATACCCCGGTTTCTGTCGCCGTGACGGTTGCCGGTGCCGGCACAGTCACCCCGAGCGGGACCGTCACATTGGGGAGCGGAAGTTACGCCTCGTCTGCCACGGCTTTGACAAACGGCGCAGCCAACATAACGATTCCCGCCAGTACCTTACCCGCGGGGCAGGATGCTCTGACGGCTTCTTACGCCGGCGACGCCAACTACAACGCAGCTACGGGCAGCGCAACTCTCACCGTAACCAGCCCTCCCGCCGTCGGCGGCACGACACCCGGCAGTTACACATTTACGGTGACAGGTACGGGTAATGATTCGGCAAAGACATCGGCAACGACTACCTTCACAGTAACGGTAAGCTGACGCACTGCTAGCTGAAGCGGGCGACAAGTCGCGGGCCCTATTTGTTGCCTCATTTATCGCAGGGTTATATATCTTCGCGCTGTTACACATCCAGGCTTAGCCAAATTGCACGCAGCCGGGGCGCAGTATTTCGGGTTAGCGCAGTGCTTGCGCGAGGCGTGGTCGCAGTCTGGTCTCCAAGTGCGTTCTAAGGAAGCCTTGGAGCCGTCTCGGAAGAAGTGGATGCTTCAAAACTCTGCTTGCGTTGACGGCGCTCGCGCCAGAACTGGTGGCTGAACACGCGCAAGCCCGGCCGCTGGTTGACGTAGCCGCGTACCAGCGCCGGGGCATCCCACGGTACGTCGTGATAGGCACTTCGAATCAGCGGGCTAGCCGGATCGCGTTCCCACTCCTGCGGAAACAGCGCGATCGTGTTCTCCGTAGTCACCAACTGGCGAGGGTGGACCGGTACGTCACCGATCGCAGCGTACGCTGCGGCGGCCAGGTCATGACCAAGGCCAAGGGCGAGGTGCGCAATCTGGGTAGCGCGGCTGTTCATCTCGATGAGCCAAGGCGTGCCGCTCTGTTCCTCGTCACCTTGTCCCTCAAGAATGAAGTCGAGACCGTAGAAACCGGACAGCTTGAGCCGCGAGGCGAGTACCTTTGCGGCGCGGTCCATCGCTGCATTCTGGATGCGCCGGACGACGGTAGAGGGTCCGCGCTCATAGCGGGTCGCGAGCACCTTGACGCTGATGCTGGCCAGAACCTGGCCTTGCCAGCAGAAGATGGCGCTATTGACGTCTACACCGGAGACAGAGCGCTGTACGCTGATCGCTGGCCGCTCTCTGCGTACCCAGGGGCCCATCAAGGTAGGATCGCGGTAAATGGCCAGCCGCTTGAACGCTCCCAGGGTACCGGGCGGCGCGTGCAAGGCACGTAACGCTGATTCGGCCTGTTGATAGGTGTGGACGGGGCGCACGCCAACGCCGCCGAAGGTGCCATCGGCCTTAATGTATGCGGGAAATCCATAGTCATGGAACCACGCGCGTAAATCTGAAGTGGAGGTGAGCCGCGCATTGGCGGGCACGGCCACGCCGCCCTCCGCAGCAACCTCGAGCACATGGGCACGCTCGGTGAGCTTGTTCAGGTCTGCTGCAGGTCCCAGCGATCGTTCGATAACACTGAGGACGCGGTGAAGGCGCGAGTCGATGAGAGCGCGTGCGGCAAGCCGTTGCAGACGAGCTGTGGCCGGGTCGTCGCAGGGAACGATCAGGTCCGGGTTGGCTGCAAGGATGGCCGTTTCAACCGAATCCGACCCTACGGTCCCGTATGGATAATGCTGGTCGGCTGCGTCGGTCTTAAGCAACGGATGACCAGATGGAGACCAGATGCTGACTCCAAATCCGACTGCGTGCAATGCCAATCCCAAACGCGCCCCTGTCGGCCAGGGCTGAGTGGCAAGCAGCAGAACGTGTGGCTGTGCTCTGGATTCAAGGGAGTCGCACATACGAGATTAGGGCCGGCAGTGAGTTACGCAACGATAGCAAAAGGTGATTACTGGGATATAGGAGGAACAGTTGTCATCCATAGTGCGCCCGCGGACAGCATCATCCAAGGACCTTTACTTGCCTTTTCCGCCGATGGTAATCAGGGAATTGCACGCTCGGGTTACTGACGTTTTGTCTTTTTTAACGCGGACTTCATGTCGCCTAAGCCAAGTACGCATTCGACACAGGTTTGCAGCGACAGGCGCTAGACTCAGTATGAATTTACCGGTTACGGCCCATCGGTGGACCGTGAGTTCATTCCCGGTTCGCTATGAAATCTATCACGAGCGATTTGCAGCAGCCAACGTTATGTTGAACCTTTCGGCACCGTGGTGAGAACGCTACGACATCGTGTCTCAGAGCGCTAATATGCATGCCGGTTGTTCGTCCCAGCTTTCGAATAGCGACGTCCACATCTGGACCATGCCTGCCGAGGCATCGGAAGCTGTCGTCACGCAGTTTGAACGAGTTCTCTCCGAGGACGAGGCAAAGCGAGCTGCGCGATTTCGCTTCAGCCACTTACGGGACTCATTCGTCATCACGCATGGGGTTCTCCGGCATTTGCTGGGAGGTTATCTCAGCCTTGATCCGGCAAGAATTTGCTTCAGTTACGGTGACAAAGGGAAGCCCAGTGTCGCTTCAGCGGGCAACCTTCAGTTCAACCTGACCCATTCAGGGGGCATAGCTGCGGTTGCGTTCACAATCGGCTGTCAACTGGGTCTGGATGCAGAGCATATCCGGCCGGTTGAGGAGATGCAGCAGATCGCCAATCACTACTTCGCTTCAGAGGAGGCGGCAGAACTGATGCTGCTTCCTGAAGACGAACGCGAGCCTGCGTTCTTTCGTTGCTGGACGAGAAAAGAGGCATATATCAAGGCGATTGGCGACGGACTCTCCTGCGCGCTGGATAGTTTTCAGGTGACTCTTCTCCCGAATATGCCTCCTCGCCTTATCCACATCGATGGTGACAGAGTTGCCGCCGAGATGTGGAGCCTGCACGACCTCGGTCTGGCCCCGGGTTATGCAGCAGCACTCGTATATCGTGACCGAGAACGCTCGGTGTCGATATTCCCGGTTCCTGATCTCGCAGAGCTTGCCAACAGCTAGTCCTCTTCCTCCTCTTCTGCCAGACGGTCGACTTCTTCTATGTCCTCTACATCCCAGCCGTGTTCCTGGGTGGCGAGGGGGATGCCTTCCTTGGTGTAGCTGATGGAGCGGATGCTGGTGGTGTCGGCATCGCTGCCACAAACCTGCGTGGAGTTCCCGAAATGGCAGCGCGGTTCTCATGGTGGACGGCTTGTCAGCATTGAATAGTAACAATGTCCATTACATATATCTTTTCAACGCATTGGTCGCCAGAATTTTGAGACACAAACTGGCGAACAGCAGATCTCTCCACTGCGGAGATTCCGCCTGCGCGAGATGGTTATGCTTCGAGAGGAGGCCTTGCGTTGTTCTCGCCTGCGTGAAATGGCTCCGGTGGAGACGGTGGGGAGGTGATGATATCCACAGCTCGCGTTTGAGGTGGTGCGAATCAAAAACAAACAGCCCATTTCAGGGGGGCCGTGTTAGGCAAGATTTATATCAATGGCTCATTGTTATATGGGTCAATAAGAATTATCTACACAGAAATGTTTCTTTTGCGATATTGCTTCGAATGAGCCATGAATGCGGCTGCGCGCGATATCCCGCTCTTCCAGGCCCGATTCCTTCGTCTGCATCTTTTGGGTGATATAGTTCCTCGTATATCTCCAGCACACTACATTTCAAGTAAGTCGATTTTAAAAACTTACCAGAGATAGGCATCAGGGCAGCATTGTCTCGTCAGCGACAGATGATGAGGCAGTTTGCGGCCAGGATCCACACCTGCTTCTCCTCCCCCGTTCATCGGACAGCTTTTGTCCGCAGGGGACTTTCGTCTGCCATGGCTTCTCGCTTCCGGATTGTGTGCCGAGCGAAGGAGATGTGCCAGTGCAAGATGTCCCGTCGAACGCCGCGAGCCGGCTTCACTCTCTCCGCTGCTGCTGCTCAAGTTTCAGCCGACGTTCCTCGATGTCTGTTCCCGCCGTCTGGATGGCTTTCCTGTTGCTGGCCATCGTGCATCTGGCCGGTTGCGGAGTCAGCTACAACACTGTCCCGCTCACCGTAAATCCGGGCTCGCTCTCCTTTGGTACGGTGCCAGTTGGGCAGACGCAGTCGCAGGCCATCACTCTTCAGAATATGGGCCTCACCTCTGTGACGTTGAGCGGCATGCAGGTCGCGGACCCGGCGTTCGCAATTTCGCCTGCCCAGACGACGACCACCATCCCGGCCGGCGGAACGGCGAGCCTTAAAGTCACCTTTACTCCGACTGCGGTAAAGACCTACAGCTCTCAGGTAGTGGTGACGAGCGGCGGCCAGAACACCAATATCGCCGTCTCCGGCACGGGACAACAGAGCACTCCTCAAGCAACCAGTGGCAGCGCCGCGCTGCAGTTGAGCGCCACTGCTTTGCAGTTTGGCAATGTGCCGATCGGCGGTGACGCACAGCAGAGTCTCACGATGACATCGAGCGGCACGGCTCCGCTCCAGATCAGCTCTCTTAGCGCCCAGGGCGGCGCCTTTTCCGCGCAATCACCGGCGCTGCCTGTGACTCTGCAGCCCGGTCAGGCACTGACTTTGCCGGTGAAATTCGGCCCGAAGGCATCGGGCGGACAGACCGGGCAACTCGTGATTGCCAGCAACGCAGCGGCAACCCCTTCGGTCACGGTGAACTTGATTGGCAACGGCGCGGCGCCGGCGCCCCCTCCGCCAGCGACGGAAACACCGGCTCTCACTTTGAGCAGCACTGCGGTCAACTTCGGTTCGGTGGCGGTGGGCTCGCACGGGTCGAACTCCGTGACATTGACCTCGAGCGGCACGGCAGCAGTGGTGCTGCAGTCCGTGGCGGTGAGTGGCACTGGATTTTCGGCGGGACAGCTCCATCTGCCGCTGACCCTTGCACCGGGACAGCAGATTGCGCTGCCGCTTAGCTTCACTCCCGCAGGTGCCGGCGCTCAACAGGGCCAGGTCACACTTACGGACAATGCGACGGGCAGCCCCAACACGATCAGTCTCACTGGAACAGGGACGACGACCGCTTCACTCTCGGTTCCAACGAGCCTCGACTTCGGTGATGTCACGGTTGGTTCCGAGGGCAACAAGACCATCACCCTGGTCTCCAATGGCACGGGCCCGGTTACCGTCAGCGCGATCACTGTAGCGGGCGCGTCGTTCGCCGATTCGACTCAAGCGCTGCCTCAGGTATTGCAGCCGAATCAGCAGATGTCTGTGAAGCTGAAGTTCGATCCAAAGGCAGCGGGGAATGCGACCGGCACAGTTACCGTGTCCAGCAACTCCCCGAGCAGTCCGGCGAGCGTCGTGCAGATTCACGGCAACGGCGTTGTGGCGACTTCACCAGCCCTTTCGGCGAGCGCGAGCAGTCTTAGCTTCGGGCAGGTGCCGCTGAATTCACCTGCAACCAAGACCGTGACGGTTACCTCCACCGGAACGGCACCGGCCACCATCACAGGCGGCAGCGTTACCGGCACGGGCTATACGGCTACGTATGCCGGTGTTCCAGTACAGAACCTTTCTGCGCCCATCACACTCCAACCGGGCCAAGTGGTTACATTCAGCGTAGCCTTCGATCCGACGGTGGCGGGCGCGAGCAATGGGCAGTTGAGTCTGGCAACAGATACCGGCTCGCCGGTGAACGTGTCGCTGACAGGAACGGGAGTGCAAAACACTTCGCCCGCCCTGACAGTGAGCGCGCCCAGCCTGAATTTCGGTGATGTGCAGATGGGTTCGAAGGCAACGCTGCAGCTTACGTTGACCTCGTCTGGCACGGCGCCGGTGACGATTTCGTCGAGCACGATAGCCGGACAGGCGTTTGGAATCTCGTCGGTGGCCTATCCCGCCGGCATCACAGGTTGGCCGGCGACGCTGAATCCGGGACAGCAGGTGGTTCTGTCCATCGCCTTCGCTCCCGACTCGGCAACTTCGTTTACGGGCGATCTGGCCGTGGCCAGCGATGCCAGCGGTGGAACGGCGAACGTTCCGCTGAGTGGAACCGGGGACGCTGTTCCCGCGCCCAATCTGACTCTTTCGACCACATCCATCGACTTTGGCCAGAGTGTGATTGGGACCAAGGTCTCCCGCACTCTTACGTTGACATCGACGGGGAATGCTCCCCTGAATGTCAACACCATCACCGTGTCGGGCGCGATGTTCAGTGTTGGAACAGTCTCGCTCCCGGCGACGTTGCAGCCGGGCCAGCAGTTGTCGGTGACGGTCACCTTCGATCCCACGACGGCGGCCGCGGATGCGGGAACGCTTACGGTAACGAGCGATGATCCATCCGGGCCGGCGACGGTTTCGCTGGGCGGAACGGGCACCGCAACCACCACGCCACAGTTAACAGTCAGTCCAACAGTAGTGAGCTTCGGCAACGTGCCGTTGAACGTTCCGTCGACCCAACCTGTCACATTGACGTCCACCGGAAGTGCGCCGGTGACCATCAATGCGGCAACGGTGACCGGGCCGGGCTTCAGCGTGACCGGCGCCAACTTCCCGGTGACGTTGAACCCGAACCAAGCCGTGACTCTGCAGGTGCAGTTCGATCCAACCACGGCCGGTGCGGCATCCGGGCAGATGACCGTGACCAGCAATTCAACCACGGGTGCGACCACACAGGTGACGCTGAGCGGCGCGGGCACAGTGGCAGCCGTTTCGCAACTGACGGTGAGCGCGGGTTCGCTCTCCTTCGGCAATGTCACGGTGAACTCTACCGCGACGCTTCCGGTGACACTGACTTCCTCCGGCACGGCGCCTCTGACGATCACTGCGGCGACGGTGGGCGGGGCTGACTTCACCGATTCGGGCGCGACCTTCCCGGTGACGCTCAATCCGAACACGTCGGTGACGCTCCAGGTGCATTTTGTTCCGACCGCGGCAGGGGCAGTGACCGGGCAGTTGACGATCGCCAGCAATTCGGCAGGAGGAAGTCCAACGCAGGTAACGCTGAGCGGCACGGGCACGGCAGCCGCGACGGCGCAACTGCAATTGAGCGCGACCTCCTTACCTTTCGGAAGCGTTCCAGTCAACTCGACCGCGACGCTCACCCTGACGCTGATCTCATCCGGCACGGCTCCGGTGACGGTAAATTCGGTGGCACTCACGGGTACTGGCTTCAGCGATTCCGGAGCCACGTTCCCGGTGACGTTGAATCCGAATCAGTCGGTCACTCTGAACGTGCAGTTCGATCCCACAGTCGCCGGTGCAGCGACCGGGCAGTTGACGATCACGAGCACTTCAACGACTGGAAGCACGACGCAGGTCCCGCTGACGGGCACCGGTACGGCAGTTACCTATTCGATCAGTCTGAACTGGGATGCTCCAAGCGGCTCTACCGACCCGGTGGCCGGCTATAACGTCTACCGATCGACAGATGGCGGCGCGTCCTTCACTAAACTGACCACCTCGCCGGATAGCCAGACGGATTACAGCGACACCACGGTCCAGAGCGGGACGACCTACGTCTACCAGGTAACGAGCGTGGACGCGAGTGGAGTCGAAAGCGCTCCGTCGAACCAGTTCCCACTCAGCGTCCCGTAAGGGCAGCACCTGGGCGGAGTTGTGTGCGAAAACTCGTGGGCTCCCTGTTTATGTTATGGACAACAGGGAGCCCACAAAGATCTGACCGGGGCCCCCTTGAGGGCCTGTGGCAGAAGGAGCGGCTGGGGCGGAAGTGCTGTGCCGGTCTTCCCAGATCGGGCTGCCCTTACGGTGGTAATCAACCATTAATTTTGGCGACCGGCACTCCTGCCCACCTTTCATCTCGGGTCCAAAGGCGAAATTCAAGGGAAATTGCACGGAGCAAAGGGCGTAGTTTTCCGTTATTTATCCGGTTAGTAGTTCATCACCCTGCCTATTCCTGGACCGCTGAAAATAATTGCCCACGGCAATGCAGGAGCCCCTGTCGGATAGGGTAGGTGTTGCGTTTTTCCAAACTATAGTGACTTCAAGATGGCACTATGCGGTGACAGGACTATAGTACTGTTGGGCTCTTGCGTTCGGCTTGAAATCACTTATCCTTAGGCTTCGCGAGAGATCGCCAGGATTGTGTTGTCTGCTATTAAACGGAAGTAATCAAAAAACAAAGTTTTCTGATTGAACGATGGATGTCTTGCTGAAGTTCTTCTGCGGTGGATCGGTTGTGAGAATGTCGGAATACACAAAGGCCGCTAGTTTGACTCCCTCCATGGCCAGAATTGTGCATTGCGATTCCTTCACCGGACAATTCAACTTACGAGCTGAAGACCAAGGATGTAGCTGAACATTCATGGGAAGTAAGCGCTATTTTGTTGAAGCGAACGCGAACCAGGCGTCACTTTACAGATAGCGGTTCTACCCGAGGCTGGCAGCTTGGGACGGTTCTCTTACCAGTGATGGGTGAACCGGGACACACGAAGTTTGAGCTCCTTGAATAAAAACGCGGCCTGTGGCCCACAGGGCGAAGCTATGCCTTAATGGCCTGAAAGCTACGACTTGCTGGGTAGCAAAAAGGGTGGAGGACAGATGCTGATTCCGCAGGGAATTGACTCGACAAGCGGCCCGGACTCGCACTGGTGGGCGCTGTACACGCGCCATCAGCACGAAAAGGTGGTAGCTGACATGCTGTCCGCGAAAGGCTTCGAGGTTTTCCTGCCGCTCTATGACTCGATACGCCGCTGGAAGGATCGCCAAAAGCTAATCTCACTTCCGTTATTCCCCTGCTATGTATTTGTCCGCGGAGGGCTCCACCGCCGGCTGCAGGTTGTTACGACTCCTGGGATTCACATGATTCTGAGCCACGGGCCCGACGTGGCGGTTATCCCGGAAGACGAGATCGAGGCGATCCGTCGAACGCTTGAGGGACCCTGTCGCATGGAGCCTCACCCTTTCCTGAGATGCGGAGAACGCGTGCGGGTTATCCGCGGCTCGCTTCAGGGCATCGAGGGCATCCTGGTGCGCAAGAAGAATCAGTTCCGGCTGGTGCTCTCCGTAGAGATGCTTGCGAAATCTGTCGCAGTAGAAATCGATGCCTCCGATGTGGAGCCCGTTACGGCGGGAGTTCACGCGGTTCCGACCGCGGATGGCTTTTACGGCACATTACCTCTCGGCAGCACATCGGTGATGGGCGCCAGAGGGTCGCTGAGGGTCGGCTGAAGCGATGCCTCAGGGGGAAACATTATGAGAAACACGGCCAATTGCTCGATCGGTACAAGATTCCTTCTGATGACTCTCTGCGTAGCTGCGTCCATTCCGGCGACCGTGGCAGGCGCTCGCGGCTTTGGACTCCAGAGTCCAGCCATGCACGCTTCGTTGTCAGACGAGACCTCACCCGCCACCAAGCCTCACGATGCCACCTATTTAATCGGAAGTTCTGATGTGCTGGCGATCACTGTCTGGAAAGAGCCGGAGATCTCGCGGTCGATTCCGGTGCGTCCAGACGGAAGAATCTCTCTTCCGCTGGTGGGCGAGATTCAGGCGGCAGGACGCACCCCCATCCAGCTTGAGCAGGATATCGCCACGAGGTTGCAGACCTACATCAGCAAGCCGGATGTCACAGTGATCGTGGAGCAGATCAATAGTGAGAAGTTCAATATCCTGGGCCGCGTGCTCAAGCCCGGATCCTATCCTCTGTCCGCGACCACTACCGTGCTGGACGCGATTGCCATGGCTGGCGGCTTCCAGGATTTCGCCAAACAGAGCGGCGTATATATTCTTCGCCCCAATGCGCAGGGCGGCCAATCCCGGCTTGCCTTTAACTATAAACAGGTGATCAAGGGCAACCATTCTGAACAAAACGTAAGGCTTGAACCACACGACACGATTATTGTGCCTTGAGGATTGATTATGTCGACACGGGTTCTTAGCTTCGTACTGCTCGCAGTCTTTCTGGCCGGTTTTTTGCCGGATGCCTGGGCACAGGCCGTTCCATCGGGAGAAAGCTCCATGCTGGTGCCGCCGCCAGTGAGCGATTCAGGATATCCGACGGGGGTTGGCGCTGAGAAGCGCTCGAATTTCTTTCGCGTTGGCGTGACTTTTCGCACCGGGTATATCGACAATCTCTATTCCGGGGCGTCAAGCGGGACGATCAGTGAAACGACGTATTCCATCTATCCGACGATTGCCTTCGACCAGACCACTTACCGCCGCGACCTTTCGGTTTCCTACAATCCCGGTTTTACCTTCTATCACCCCTCCAGCGCTCTCAATGAAGTCGATCAAAGCGCCAGTGTGGCCTACAGTTTCCGTATCACTCCGCACGTTGTTATCCATGCAACCGATACTTTTCTGAAAACCTCCACTTCATTCAATCCCGCATCCATAGGATCAGTATCGATATCCGGCCCTGCGCCGGCGATTATCACGCCTTTTGCATCGCTTCTTACCAACTCGGCGGGTGGGGTCTTGTCCTATCAGTTGAGTCCAACGGGTATGATCGGCGTTTCCGGCGACTCGTTTATCCTGCGCTATCCCAATCTGAACCAGGTGCCCGGCCTCTACGATTCTAATGAGGGCGGCGGAGGATTCTTCTATAACTACCGCCTCACGGGTAAGCAGTACCTTGGCGCAAATTATCGCTACGAGCGAATTACAGTAAGTCCGACGGGCGCGAAGTTTGATACGCAGACCGACACGATCTTCTTCTTCTATACCATTTATCTGAAACAGCATCTTTCGCTTTCCGTGTCCGGCGGCCCACAATATTACGAGATCACTCAAACGGGGACGTTGAACTCCGGTTCAGCAGCGTCTGCTGTGAGGACCAACCCAGTTTGGCAATGGAGCCAGATGAGGCTGGCTGACCCGAGGCAGGTCGAAAGCAGTCAAGTTTCGACACCCACCAGCAGCGCGTGGACGCCTGCGGTGTCGACGAGCATGGGCTGGCAGGAGCGCCACACGAATTTCGTGGCTGCCTATGCAAGAACGGTCACATCCGGCCGTGGTTTGGTCGGTACTTTTACTTCCAACAGCGCCAGTGCAACGGTCCGATGGCAGATGCTACGGAAATGGACCAGCGGGGCGGGGATAAGCTATTCGAGTTATAAGACAGTGAACGCGTTGCTTGTCTCTTCTACGGAAGGCGGCCACTCGCTTGCGACTTCCGTGACCCTCGAGCACCCGATCGGTGAGCGCTTCTACACGTCCTTTGGATACGACCACCTGCACCAGAGCTACGGTGGTATTCCCGTGATATCCGCCAATCCGGACAGCAATCGTATCAGCGGCTCCATTTCCTGGCAGTTCGCACGCCCGCTAGGTGGTAGATAAATATGCCGGAAGAGTTTGAGCAAGAGACATCGCAAGGATTTGATGCCGGGCGTCTGCTGGACATCGTTCGCCGCCGTCACCTCCAGTTTTTGGTACCGCTGCTTGTCGGCTGGCTGGTGGTATGGGGCTCCAGCTGGTTCCTGCAGGCACGCTACAAATCCGCCACGTCGATCCTGGTCGAAGCGCCGACAATGCCCAAGAACTATGTGGCGCCGAATATCAACGACGATCTACAGGCCCGGCTGCAGAGCATCTCTCAGCAAATTCTCAGCCGTACACGTTTGCTGATCATCATCAACGAACTGAATCTCTATAGCGGCAAGGACAATCATGGGCTCTCAGCTGACGAGAAGGTCGAGCGCATGAAGAAAGACATCGACATCGAGCTGGTGCACGATCGCGAGGGTGCGATCCAGGCATTCTCCATCTCCTACTCGGCGCCGGATCCCCATACCGCACAGCAGGTCACCGGCAAGCTGACCAGCCTGTTTATCGACGAGAACCTCAAGGTACGGCAACAGCAGTCGGAGGATACGACCCAGTTTATGGAGAACCAGCTGGAGGCGGCGCGCGGCAGCCTGACCCTTCAGGAAGCCAAGATCCGGGATTTCCAGGCGGCGCACGAAGGCGAACTGCCTACCCAGCAGACGACCAATCTGCAGATTCTCGGCGGGCTGCAAGCGCAATATCAGAGTGAACAGCAGGCGCTGAATACCGCCAAGCAACAGCGGATCTATATCCAGACATCGATCGATCAGTACCGTACTCTCCAGTCGACGTCGACGACGGGTGACGCGGATGGAAGCTCCAGCGGTCTGCCGGCTATCGATCGCCAACTGGAGACGCTGCGGTCGCAGTTATCCGAACTCAGCTCGCACTATACGGACAACTATCCCGACGTTCGGCGGGTGAAGAGCGAAATCGCCAAGACGGAAAAGATCAGAGGCAACCTGATCGTCGAGATGAAGAAGAATGCCAGCAACCCGGACTCTGCCGCCGCGTCCCATGAAGTCGTTGACCCGACGCAAAGCGGCCCGCTGATCCAGCTGGAGGGGCAGCTTCATGCTAACCAGGTCGAGATCGCCAATCGCGAGATGGCAATCGCCGCCCTGAATGGCAAGATTGGGGAATACCAGAGACGCCTGAACGGTGAGCCGGCGAGCGAGCAACAGCTGGCGGACCTGACGCGAGGTTATGATCAGTCCAAGGCCAACTACGATGAACTGCTGAAAAAAGAGAGCGACTCGCGCATGGCCACCAGCATGGAGCAGCTACAGCAGGGCGAGAGGTTTACCATACTGGACCCGCCCAGCCTGCCGGTGAAGCCTGCCTTTCCCAACCGACTGAAGATGTGCGGGATGGGCTTTGGTGTCGGCGCATTTCTCGGAGTGCTCGTCGTCGGCCTGATGGAGTTCCTGGACGATCGAATGCACAGCGACAAGGAGATCAAGGCGCTTCTGCCAACAGCGGTTATCTCCGAAGTTCCGGAGATGCTGACCGCTGCGGATCACTTGCGCGACCGCCGGAGAGTCATGCTCGGGTGGGCTATGGCGGTAGTGGTTTTTTGCATCATTCTGGCCGGGTCCGCATTCAGCTATCTGCATAGTTAAGCTTTCCTCCCCTTATGTACAAAGCCTTCTTCCATCTCACGCGCAACCCCTTCGACCTGACCCCCGATCCGACCTGTTTTGTTTCCACCAGGCGGCACAACGAGGCGTTGGCCGCGCTCTATTACGGGGTGCGGTGGCACAAGGGTTTCATTGTGGTGACCGGAGAGGTGGGCACAGGGAAGACACTTCTGCTGCGCTGCCTGCTGCGTCTGCTGAGAGCAAGCAAGGATATTGCATACGCCTATCTGTTCAACAGCCGCCTGACGCCTACGGAATTTCTCCAGTACATTGTTTCCGATTTCGGGCTGCCCTCGTCGGGGAAGAACAAGAGCGAACTCCTGTTCGATCTCGGTCAGTTTCTGATAGCACGCGGGTCAAAGAAGCTCACCACCGTACTCATCATCGATGAAGCACACCATCTTTCCGAAGAGATTCTCGAGGAGGTTCGCCTGCTGTCGAACCTGGAGACGACCGACGAAAAACTGCTGCAGATCGTGCTGGTGGGGCAGCCGGAGCTGGACGAGAAACTCGATTCCATCGACCTTCGGCAACTCAAGCAGAGGATCGCTCTTCGTGGACATCTGGGCCCGCTCGATGCCGAGGAGACTCGGGAGTACATCGAGCGCCGCCTGCAGATCGCCGGAGCCGATTCGCGGCGCGAGCCAATCTTTCCCAGCGAGACCATAGCTGCTGTGTTCCGGCACTCACGCGGTTTACCCCGCCTGATCAATTCCATCAGTGAGAACGCTCTGATTGCGGCGTATGCGCGGCAACTCCCGGCCGTTTCGCCGGAGATCGTCGACGATGTAGCGAGAGAGTTCCGGCTCGACGTGATCAGCCTGCCCGTGGTGGAAAGCAGAGCCAACGGCAACGAGATGGGCGTTCAGCGCGCCGCGAACGGGCACCTGGATGTGGCTGCCACTTTGAGAACACCTGTGGGTGGACCGAATTCCGGTGCCTCCATCGGCGTCGAGGCGAGAAAACGATGAGCCATATATTCGATGCGTTGCAGCGGTCCGAGGCGGAACGCTCCGGTAAGGATCTCTCGTCGATGGAGCTGCTGGAGCTTGCCGAGCTCGAGGCGGCGCGAAAGTGGGATAACGAGCCGACGGTTGAGCCACGCAAACGTTCGACGCCTGTCGAGCACGAGCCACCCCTCCGGGTCGACAAGAGCTTGCCGACCGATGCAAGCGGCGAACTCGCCGCGGCGACCAAACTGGCGCCGGCGGATGATGGGTCCGAATTTTTTCGTCAGTGCCAGCCGCTGCAGCTCTCGATCACTCCGCTGAACCATCTGGTAACTCTCGCAGACAGCGACACTCCGGCGACCGAAGCTTTCCGGCTTTTGAGCACGCGGCTACGCCACCTTCGCCGGGATCGTCCACTGCAAAAGGTGCTGATCACCAGCACCATCCCGCAGGAAGGAAAGAGCGTTGTGTCTGCCAATCTGACGTGTGCGCTGGCTTCGGCAACCCGGCAGAGGGTGCTGTTGCTGGAGGGAGATGTGCGGCGGCCGTCTCTATCCAAGGTATTTGGCCTGAAGGCATACCCGGGTATCTGTGAATGCCTGGAGGGCAAGCGCAACCTGGCCGAGAGCATCTATCGGCTCGAACCGGCCGGTGTCTGGTTTTTCCCGGCAGGCATGGCTCCGGCCAATCCGCTGGAACTTCTGGAATCCGGAAAATTGCGTGCTTTGATGGAGCAACTCGCCGGGTGGTTCGACTGGATGATCATCGATTCACCGCCGATATTGCCGCTGGCGGACACGAGCGTCTGGACGCGGCTGGCGGATGGAATCCTTCTGGTGACGCGGCAGGGAACGACCCAGAAGCGCCACCTGCAGCGAGGAATCGAAGCGCTCGAGTCAAAGAAGGTGATTGGCGCAGTGATGAACTCCTCCAAGAGCTCGGCGGACAACGACTATTACTCCTATCGCCGCCCGGCAGAAGATTTCGCGGCAAACTGAGCGCGGAATGATGAGCTGCAGCATTTCGCAATAGGTGATGGTCCGGCTGGTGCTCGAAGAGAGCTGCCGACGGCGCGCCCGGTGAATTGTAGAGTGCATGTGCAATTTCGTGGCTTCGATAGAAGCCGCCGATGCGATGAACGTACGCCAAGACAGCCCCCTCCATTAAGAACGAGCCGACGAGCCAATCGCCGGGAAAGGAGTAGATCGTGACTCTGCTACGTGTGGATGCTCCGAGCGTTGCCGACCCTTTGTTCGACTCCATACGGACAGAAGTGCGCGTCATCCTGAGCGAAGAAAGCTTCAAGAGAATGATCGCCATCGAGCGCAAGAGAACAGAGCGCTCCAGAGAGCCATTTCTACTGATGCTTGTGGAGGCCGGCAGAGCGCATGGCGCGGAAAAAAGCAGCAAGGCTCTCGACAAAATCGTATCCGCCATGCTGTCGTCGACGCGTGAGACCGACGTGGTCGGCTGGTACAAGGGCCAGACCACGGTGGGTGTGATGTTTACCGGCCTGACGGTCAAGGACAAGAGCGCAGTCCTGAGCACGATCCTGAACCGGGTAAGTGCCGCGCTGCGCGACGAATTGCCCTCGGACCAGTTCAGTCAAATCAGCCTCTCGTTTCACTTCTTCCCGGATGAATGGGATCACGAAAACTCTGGCCGTCCCAGCAACCCTGTGTTGTATCCGGACCTGATCAGCGCGACCAGCAGCCAGCGCTCGCTACTCGTCATCAAGCGAGCGATGGATATCTTCGGCAGCGCACTGTTGGTGATTTTGTGCGCGCCATTGCTGCTGATCATCGCATTGGCGGTGAAAATGTCCTCTCGCGGGCCTGTGCTCTTCAGACAAGATCGAGTGGGACAGTACGGCCGCCGCTTCACCTTCCTGAAATTCCGCTCGATGCGCGCGGATAACGATCCGAGCGTACACAAGGAATATGTAACCAAACTGATTGCCGGCCAAGCGGAGCGTATGCCGTCGCGCGCCGCGGGCGAAGGCGTCTACAAGCTGGCCCAGGATACGAGAATCACGCGCATAGGAAGGTTTCTGCGCAAGACCAGTTTGGACGAGCTGCCGCAGCTATTGAACGTGCTTCGTGGGGATATGTCACTGGTCGGACCGCGTCCTCCCATTCCATACGAACTGGCAGCGTACCAGACCTGGCATCGTCGTCGATTGCTGGAAGTGAAGCCCGGGATCACCGGGTTGTGGCAGGTTACCGGGCGCAGCCGAGTCAAGTTTGACGACATGGTTCGTCTGGATCTGCGCTACGCCATGTCATGGTCTCCCTGGCTGGACGTCAAGATCCTCGCGCGAACGCCCGGTGCCGTCATCAAGGGCGCCCATTGAGCGCGAGCGCTCCGATCTTCGCTTCATTCTGATCCACTATCTGCATCCGATATCCGGGGACACTTCGTACTTCATTCTGTGTCAAAAGATGCTCTGAAAGCACGGTGACAACCTCGTGAACTTTGGCGTAATTGGTTATGGATACTGGGGACCGAATGTAGTGAGAAACCTCGCCGGGCTGGAGGGTTCTCAGGTGCTCGCTATCGCGGAAATGAACGAAGCGGCACGCAAGCGGGCGCAAAAGGCCTATCCGGGAGTACTGGTGACGCCGAATGCTGCCGAAGTGATGGCTTCGACCGAGATCGATGCCGTTGCGGTGATCACGCCGGTTTGGACGCACTATGAGTTGGCCAAAGCGGCGCTCGAGAACGGCAAACATGTCTTTGTCGAAAAGCCCTTCACCAGCAATACCGAGCAGGCCGAGAAACTGATCGAGCTGGCGCGGCGGAAAAACCTCAAGATCATGGTGGACCACACCTTCCTCTTTACCGGCGCGGTGAGAAAGATATCGCAGCTTCTCGAAGAGGGAGCGCTGGGGAAGATCTATTACTACGATTCGACGCGCGTCAATCTGGGACTCTTCCAGCACGACATCAATGTCCTTTGGGACCTTGCGCCCCACGATCTGTCGATCATGGACTACCTCATCAAGACCAGTCCTGAGGCGATCGTCACCACCGGACAGAAGCACCTGAACTGCCATGAGGATGTGGCGTACATGACGGTGTATTTCCCCGAGCAGGTGATCGCGCATATCAATGTGAACTGGCTGTCACCGGTGAAGGTACGGACGACGCTGATCGGCTGCGAGAAGCGCATGCTGGTGTGGAATGACCTGGAAGCAGACGAAAAGATCAAGGTCTATGACAAGGGCGTCAACATCACGAATCGCGAGGGCCTCTACGAACTGCTGGTGAGCTATCGCTCGGGCGATATGTGGTCTCCACAACTGGAGCAGATCGAGGCTCTGCGTCACGAGCTGACCTATTTTGTGGAGTGCATCTCCAGCGGCGAGGAGCCGTTCAACGATGGATGCGCCGGACTGCGCGTGGTCAAGATGCTGGAGGCAGCGAGCGAGTCACTCTCCAAAAGGGGATCTCTCGTCTACTTATGAACGAGTTCTGTTCGATCGCAGCGGACGTTAAGCTGGGCGTGAATGTCCGGTTGTCAAAATTCATCAACCTGTACGGCTGCGCAATTGGCGACGAGACCAAGATAGGCGCGTTTGTCGAGATACAGAAGAACGCCATCGTCGGCCGGCGCTGCAAGATCTCGAGTCACACCTTCATCTGCGAGGGAGTGACCATCGAAGACAATGTCTTCGTGGGGCATGGCGTCACATTTGTCAACGACAGCTATCCCCGGGCCACCGCTCCCGGCGGCGACCTGCAGACCGAGAACGACTGGAAAGTCGAACCGACGGTCATCCGGAAGGGCGCTTCCATCGGCTCCGGCGCCACCATCCTTCCCAACATCACTATTGGCGAAAACGCGATTGTCGGCGCGGGCAGTGTTGTCACCAAAGACGTACCCCGAAATGCCATCGTGGCCGGAAATCCGGCCAGAGTGATGCGATTTCTAGAAACGACCACGGAGAGTCAACATGTACACCCCTGAAGCTATTCCATTTCTTGACCTGGTTACCCCGCATGTGGAGTTGGAAGAGGAGTTGACGGCGGTCTTCCACAGCGCGCTGCGCACGGCCGGATTTATCGGCGGCCCAGTGGTGGAGGAATTCGAAAAGGAATTTGCAAAATTTTGCGACACACGGCATGCGGTGGCCGTCAGTAGCGGAACCGATGCTCTGCGTTTCGCGATCATGGTTGCGGGCATCCAGCCGGGTGAGGTCGTGATCACGGTACCGCATACGTTTATCGCGACAACCGAGGCTATCTCGCAGGCCGGCGCTTTTCCGGAATTCGTCGATATCGACGAGCAGACATACAACATGTCCGTGGAGATGCTCGCGCGTTATCTCAAAGAGCAGTGCACCCGCGACCACTCCGGCAAGCTGATCAGCCTGCGAAGCGGCCGGCGCGTGACCGCTGTTGTTCCCGTACATCTCTACGGGCAGATGGCGGATATGGATGCCATTCTGAAGCTGGCGGAGGAATACGGCCTGGTGGTGATTGAAGATGCGTGCCAGGCGCATGGGGCGGAATACTTTTCCGCCAAGCACAACCGCTCGATGAAGGCAGGTTCGATGGGAGTGGCGGCGGCATTCAGCTTCTATCCGGGAAAGAATCTCGGAGCCTGCGGCGAAGCCGGAGCGGTGACGACCAACGATGCCGAGCTGGCCCGCAAAATCAGAGTGCTGCGCGATCATGGGCAGGCGCAGAAGTACTATCACAATGTCGAGGGTTACAACGGACGACTGGATGCGATCCAGGCCGGCCTGCTGCGGGTGAAACTGCGCCATCTGGCGAAGTGGAATGCGCAGCGGCGGGAACGCGCAAAGGAATACGATCGCCTGCTCGCCGGGAACGTGCATGTGACCCGCCCCGATGAGCCTTCCTGGTCCAAAGCCGTCTATCACCTGTACGTGATTCGCAGCAGCGACCGCGAAGGGATGGCCCGGCATCTGAAAGCCGTAGGCATCGGAACCGGCATACATTACCCCGTGCCGCTGCACATGCAGCAGGCGTACCTCTCGTTCCATTACGAGCCCGGCGACTTTCCCGTCGCGCGCCGAGCCGCCGATGAAATCCTCTCGCTGCCGATGTTCCCTCAGCTTCAGGCGGCGCAGCAGGCGCGGGTGGCGGAAGAGATCCTTGCGTTTACTTCGAAAGCGGCGGGCGAAAAGCTACAGCCGCATCCGGCGCTGCGGAAGGCTGCCGAAATCGCTGTCTAGAATTTCGATTGTTTGGACGTTCAGGGGGATTTATGAGACGCGAGACAGTGGTAGTTGCGGGTCTGGGTGAGGTAGGCAAGCCTCTGATGGAGCTTATCTCGCCGCATCATCACACGACGGGAGTCGATATCGAGCCGCCGCCCGCAGATCTGCGTGGGATCGATGTGCTGCACGTTTGCTTTCCTTTCCAGATCAAGGATTTCATCGGGGAAACGATGCGCTACATGGAGTTGTTCCAGCCGGCGCTGACGGTCATCAACAGCACGGTGGCGGTAGGGACAACGCGCCAGATTGCGCTGCGTTCCGGACTTGCTGTGGTGAACAGCCCGATCCGGGGCAAGCATGCGCGCATGCTGGAGGAGCTTTCGAAATATAAGAAGTTTGTCGGCACCATCGAGCCGGAGCATGGTCAGAAAGCCGCGGAGCACTTCCAATCGGTTGGACTGACGACGAAGGTGCTCTCCTCTCCGGAGGCGACCGAGTTAGCCAAGCTCACCGAAACCACCTACTTCGGTCTGATGATTGCCTGGGCGCAGGAGCTGGAAAGGTACTGCGACCGGTCGGGCGCAAACTACGACGAAATTATCTCGTTCTATGAAGAGATCCAGTTCTTTCCGCGGGTCAAGTATTTTCCGGGGATCATCGGTGGCCATTGCGTGATGCCGAACATCGAGATCCTGCGCAATTTTGACCAATCTGCTTTGTTGGAAGCCATCCTGACTTCGAATGAGATGAAGGTCGAGCGCGACGGGCGCGCAAGAGCAGAGTCTCACGTTCGTGAGAAGGAAACGGTTCCGGCATGAGCGGGAGATCGGGTCTGGCGGACACGACAACATCGATGCCGTCCGGCGCAGCTGCGACGGAGCAGCCGGCGTTTGGCACGCGCGCCCCGGGGAGCGCACGGCTGGCGGCCAAGCGGGCAGGCATGGTGGTCTTCTCGTCGTATCCGGCCGACCCGCGGCCACGCCGCGCGGCCGCAGCGCTGCTCGACGAGGGGATGCACATCGATCTGATCTGCGAGGCGGACGACAAGTCGCCGCGGCGAGAAGCTCTGGGTGGACTCGCGATCACCCGAATCCCGATCCGGCACATCCGCGGCGGCGCCCTGTCCTATGCGTATCAGTATGCCTCGTTCATTCTGATTTCCGCCGCGATCTTTGCCTGGAGATCGTTGCGTCGCCGGTACGATCTGATCTACGTGCACAACATGCCGGACATTCTGGTGCTGGCGGCGCTGGTGCCAAAGCTTCTCGGAGCGCGGGTCATTCTCGATCAGCACGATCCGATGCCGGAGCTGATGACGACCATCTTCGGCATGAAAGAAGAGAGCCTGGCCATGCGTGTGATTCGCAGGCTGGAGAAGTGGAGTCTGGCGCGCGCGGACCAGGTGATCACCGTCAATATCGCCTGCAAGCGGCTGTTCTCCAATCGAGGCTGCCCGGCGGACAAGATCGGCATTGTGATGAATGCGCCGGATGACCGGATTTTTCCCTACCGTGAGGCGAATGCGAATCCGCGCCGGTCCGCGGGCGAACCGTTTGTGGTGATGTACCACGGTTCGCTGGTCGAGCGGAATGGCCTCGAACTGGCGATCGATGCTTTGGCTCGGCTGCGCGGGACCATGCCGGAAGTGCAACTGTATATCTATGGCCGCAGCACTCCATATCTTGAGCAGATGATGGAGAAGGTTCGCACATTGGGGCTGGAAGAGTCCGTGCGCTACCTCGGCGGAAAGACCCTGGAAGAGCTGGTGCACGAGATTGATCGTTGCGATCTGGGTGTGATTCCGAATCCGCGGAATGCTTTTACGGAGATCAACACGCCGACGCGCATCTTCGAGTATCTGACCTTGGGGAAGCCGGTTGTGGCGCCCCGCACCTCAGGGATCGAAGATTATTTCGGAGCGCACTCGCTTCTGTTCTTCGAGCCCGGGAACGCAGACGATCTGGCGCGCATGATTGCGTATGCCGTGGAGCACCCGCAGCAGACAGCGGCGTGCGCGGCGCGCGGGCAGCAAGTGTATCAGGCTCATAACTGGCAACAGGAGAAGGAAACGCTCGTGAATCTGGTGACGAACCTCCTCGCTGCCAAACCGGCGAACGGATGATCGGCGTACTGGCCGGGGCTTCGGACGAGGCAATCGTCGCGGAGCTCTTTGAGCTTTTTAAAACCCCGTGGGAGTTTTACCGGAGCGGTCACTCCTACGATGCGGTTTTGTGTACTGATACAGACACCGTGGCGAGCTGCTCGGCGAAGGCCGTCCTGGTCTATGGAGGCGATGTCCTCCCGCTGGACGCCGAGCATCAGGTGCGCTGCCATTCCCGAAAATCTCAGACTGTGCTGCTTCATGGATCGGCGCGGATCCCGGTCTACGGCAGATGTGCGACCTTCGAGGATCAGTCCTGTTCATCGCTGATGGACGAAGGCTCGCAGATGCCGGCGATCTGGCGCAGGGAGGAACAAGGGCAGGTTCTGATACGGGTGGGTTACGACCTGCTCGATGAAGTCAGAGGATTGCTGACGGAGGGTCAGCCGGCAATCTTTGCGGATTCACCCACGCTGGATTGGCACATAGCGGTGTTCCGGGAACTCATCCTGGGCGCAGGGCTCGCGCTGACGGAAATCCCGCCGCTTCCGGCCGGCTATCCGTTCATTGCCTGCCTCACGCACGATGTGGATCATCCGTCGCTGCGGCTGCATCGATGGGATCATACGATCCTGGGTTTTCTCTGGCGCGCGACGGCGGGGTCGCTGCTGCGATTTTTCCAGCGGAGGATGACCGCACGTGACGTTCTGGCGAACTGGAAAGCGGCATGCAAACTGTTCTTCGTCCAAAAGGGGCTGGCCAGAGATTTCTGGCGTGATTTTGCGGAGCGGTACGCCGAGATTGAGAAGGGGCTCTGCTCCACGTTTTTCGTCATCCCATTCAAAGACCACGCTGGGATAGGGACCGAGGGCAACGCCCCCGAGTTTCGTGCTGCTGCGTATGGTATTGCTGACATCGCGGATGTAGCGGCAAGGATCACGGCCAGCGGGAGCGAAGTGGCGCTGCACGGACTCGACGCGTGGGCCGACGCCGACCGCGGACGCGCTGAATTCGAAGAGATCCGCCGAGTGACGGGTGAGGCCAACATCGGCGTCCGCATGCACTGGCTCTATTTCGATCCGCAGTCGCCGTCAAGGCTGGAAGAGGCTGGCGCGATCTACGACTCCACCGCAGGATACCGGGAGACAGCCGGCTACAAATCAGGAACGACGCAGGTCTACCGGCCGCCCTCCGCGCAACGTCTGCTGGAACTGCCGATGCATGCCATGGACACAGCGTTGTTCTCCCCAGTGTGTCTGGGATTGTCGTCGGAGCAGGCGACCGAACGGATCGAGAGGATGATCGATCGCGCGATGGAGCTGGGAGGCTGCCTGACGGTGAACTGGCATGACCGAAGCCTGGCACCGGAGCGGCTGTGGTACCGGTCCTATCGCGAAACGGTGGAATCTTTGAAGGAGAGAGGCGCTTGGTTTGCAACCGCGCGGCAGGCGGTCGAGTGGTTTCAGAAACGGCGCGCAATTGTATTCGAAGGAGGCTACGGGAGCCAGGAGACCGGTGTCCGGATCACCGGAGAGCATGCAAGCGATCTTCCTGCCCTGCGGCTCCGAATCTACGAAGCACAGCGTCAGGACAAGGCGGGTTCTGCTCGCGGCGCAGCATACGTCGAGCGCTGTTTCGATCAGACATTGCCCGCGGATGTTCCATGCCTTGTGAAGTAATCATGCTTTGTGAAGTAACCATGAGCAGTTTCATTCAGTTCGCGCCGAGAGGATGCCTGTAAATGCCTCCAACAATTGCCGTTGGAGTATGGCTGGTCAGCCTGATTCTTCTGCTGTGCTACGACCCGGCCCACGATCCAAAGACATCCTCGGCGCTGTGGGTACCGCTGATCTGGTTTTCTTTCGTTGGATCGAGAAATCCCTCGCAGTGGCTGAGCTCGGGAATAATCATGGTCCAGGCGCAGGACATGCAGGAAGGGAATCCTGTCGACCGGATAATCTTCTCTGCTCTGATCGCGTTGTCGGTCGCAATTCTGACCACACGTTCATTTCCGTGGGCTCGATTCCTCAGACAGAACACAGCCCTGGTGGTCCTGGTTGGTTTTGAACTGTTGAGCGCGGCCTGGTCCGACTTCTCACTCATCTCGGCGAAGCGGTGGATTCGTGATCTGGATAATTATCTGGTGGTTCTGGTGATCCTTTCCGATCCCCGGCCGCTGGAAGCGGTGAGGACGGTACTGCGGCGCCTCAGTTATTTGCTGGTTCCGCTATCCATCCTGCTGATCAAGTACTTCCCGGTTATGGGGAAGCAATACGAGCGATTCTCAGGTGCAGCCTCATTTGTGGGAGCGGGAACGAGCAAGAATATGCTGGGCGCCATTTGCCTGGTAAGTGGCATTTACTTCTTCTGGGATACGCTGACACGTTGGCCAGAGCGCAAGCAGCGGCGCACGAAGCGCATTCTGCAGGTGAATGTCCTGTTCCTGGTTATGACGATGTGGCTCATGCGTCTGGCTGCCAGCACAACCTCGGACGTTTGCCTCGTGCTCGGCTGTATGGTCGTAGCAGCGGCACACACCAAGATCTTCCGCCGCCGCCCCAAACTCCTGAAGGCACTGGCTCCTGTAGCATTCGTTCTCTATCTGATAATGTTCTTCGGACTGGGAATGCAGGGGCAGTTGGCGAGTGCCGTCGGCAAGGACCCCACGCTCACCGACAGAACGAAGATCTGGGCATTCGTGCTGGGCATGCATACGAACCCGCTGATTGGCACCGGATATCAAACCTTCTGGCTAGGACCCCGGCTGCACTGGTTCTGGACGCAGGCCCATTTGGGCGGCCTGAACGAAGCCCACAACGGCTATCTGGAGCTTTATCTCGAACTGGGCCTGATCGGCGATGCATTGCTGATCGTATTTCTGATCAGCAGCTACCGTCAGATCTGTCGCAGGCTGTCCAGCCATTTCGCACTCACCGTCTTTGGAATGGCGGCATGGATCATGATTGTTTTTTACAACATGTCAGAAGCTGCGTTTGAAGGCGGCCTATTATTCATCATGCTTTTGCTGGGCACCATCGTGGTACCCGTACGGCTAAAGGGAAAAGTGCGTCGTACTGCGGACGAACGCCGTCCAGTTACGGTGCTCGAAGCAGCACCGGTTTCAGAACATGTTCTGGATTTTTCCTCGTAGGAGCACTCGGATTCATACCATGGATACGCTGACCACCGAAGTGCAGGCAGAACCAGAGTCGACGCGGGCATCTGAAACGTCGAGCTCGGTTCCTGCGATTACCGAAATTCGCGTCAAGGGAAAAGCGATTCCGGTTCCATCCGTGGATATCGACGGCAGAACCGTCGTGGTCACCGGCCACTGGTTGAAAATCGCCTCGATTCAGGAAGAGGATCTGATCTCGGGGAATTCGGTTCCGCATCCCGAATCCTTCATTCGCCGGCTCCGGGAGAGCGGCCTGAAGGCGGACGTATTCACGTTTGCGCAGCGCATCCCAGATGTCGAGCCGAGATACGGGTACCGCGTCGAGTGGGAGAATGTTGCCGCCGCACCGACTTCGAGCTACGCGCAATGGTGGAGTTCTGTCTCGCAGGCGGTCCGGAAAAACGTAAATCGCTCCAAGAAGGCTGGAGTTACCGTCGAAGTTGTCGAATTCAGCGATGCACTGCTCGATGCCATTCGTACTATTTACAACGAGACGCCGGTTCGCCAGGGAAAGGTGTTTTGGCATTACGGAAAAGATCGTGAGCTGGTGAAACGCGCTCTTGCCACCTATCTGGACCAGAGCATCTTCCTGGGCGCTTATTATCAGGGAGAGCTGATCGGATTCATGAAGATCGCGTGGGTAGGCCCCACTGGCTTCATCACCCAGATTCTCAGCATGACCCGGCACTTCGAGAAGAATCCGAACAATGCCATGATCGCGAAAGCAATCGAGCTCTGCGAAGCGAAGGGCATGTCGCATTTTATTTACGGACAGTTTGTCTACTACGATCCCGACAGCTCACTCACGGAATTCAAACGCAGGAATGGTTTTGAATCAATATCGTTGCCGCGATACTACGTTCCGTTAAACGTGAAGGGAAAGATTGCCGTGGCTTCGCGCCTGCATCGCGGCGTTGCTGCGAACACGCCCAAGCGCATATTCAGGCTCTCTCTGAAGATGAGGAAATATTGGTACGACCGTAAACTGAGCAGAAAGGGCACGGCTTCCACAACGGAAGCCTGACCGGAATCGCTGCAAAGTTTCGTCAAGAAGAGCCGGTGTAGCTCAATAGCAGAGCAGCCGATCCGTTATCGGCAGATGGAGGTGTAAGTCCTTCCGCCGGCTCCAGAACTCCCCTCCCACCTTTACCTGCCGCGGCCGAACAACAGGCCGGGCAGAGTCTCCGAACCGCCGCCCCAAATCATGCCGGGAATTGTTGCCATCATCACCAAAATGCCGAAGAGGCTGGCGCAGCCGCAGTTGATGCGGATGCTCAGCACGATGCGGCACGAGTCGTTTTACAAGACTGGAACGTGGATCGACGACTCGGCCGGGGTCTACGTGGGCTGGACTGCGCTCGAGGGTTCCTTTGCAGACAGCATGCCCTTGCGCAATGAGAGTGGCGACTGTGTGCTGGCCTTCTCGGGAGAGGAATACTCCAGCTCCGCGGGAAAAGCCGGCTCGTATCTTCTGGATCTTTATGAACGAGAGCCGGAGTTTCCGCGCAGTCTCAATGGCCGTTTCCACGGCCTGGTCATGGATCGTCGATCCGGAACGGCGACCGTCTTCAATGATCGCTTCGGAATGCATCGCCTTTATGTTCACGAGGCCAGCGACGCGACGTATTTTGCCGCGGAGGCGAAGGCCATTCTCGCGGTACGACCCGAGCTAAGGCGTACGGATCCTCGCAGCCTGGGCGAATTTGTTGCTTGTGGCGCGGTGCTCGAGAATCGCACCGTATTCGACGGAATTCGGCTGCTGCCCCCGGCTTCCGCGTGGTCCTTTGGCAATGGATTGCTCGAACGGCGGCGAACCTATTTTGAGCCCCGGGAGTGGGAGGACCAAGGGACGCTGGAGCCGGAGGCATATTACAGCGAGCTCCGATCGGTCTTTCAGCAGAGGCTGCCGCGATACTTTTCCGGAGCGCAGCCGATTGGCATGTCGCTGACTGGCGGCCTGGATATGCGCATGATCATGGCGTCGCACAAAGCGCCGCCGGGATCGCTGCCTTGTTACACCTTTGGCAGCATGTTCCGTGAGCATGCCGATCTCAGGGTGGCGCGCCGCGTTGCCGAGGCATGTCAGCAACCCTTTCAGGTCCTCACCGCAGGCAGAGAATTTCTCTCTGAGTTTCCGCATTATGCCGAGCGCACGGTATACCTCTCCGACGGAGCAGTGGACGTTGGAATGGCGCCCGACCTGTATCTGAATCAGAAGGCGCGAACGATTGCACCGGTCAGGCTCACAGGGATTCTCGGAGGCGAAATTCTGCGCAGTGTGGTTTCATTCAAGCCGGAGAAGCGGCAGGGTGAGATTTTTTCTTCAGAGTTTGACTCGCAGATTCATCAGGCCGGAGAGACCTATCGTCAGATCCGGGAAGGGCACCCGATTTCCTTTGCTGCTTTCCGGCAGGCTCCATGGCACATGCACGGGGGCGTCGCGCTGGAACAGACACAGGTCGCGATCCGCTCACCGTTCCTCGACAACGACTTTGTGCGGATGGTATTTCGTTCGCCGGCTTCCGTCCTTGCCAGCAGCGCGGTCTCCTGGCGCCTGATCGCAGACGGAAACCGGAGGCTTCTCGATATACCCACGGACCGTGGGGCGTCCGGGAATCGGGGAGGCGTGCGCGAGGCCGTTGCACATGCCATGCAGCAATTTCTTTTTAAGGCTGAATATGCCTACGACATGGGAATGCCGCAATGGCTGGCGGGTCTAGATCACTCTCTGGCATTTTGCCGTTTTGAGCGGCTGTTTCTGGGCAGACATAAGCCGTTCCATTTCCGCGTGTGGTACCGGGATGCGTTGGCGAAGTATGTACGAGAGATCCTGCTCGACCCACGTACGCTGGGCCGGCCCTTTATCAACGCGAAAACCTTGAGTCAGGCTGTGCAAGATCATCTGAACGGCTCGCGGAATTACACCACGGAGATCCATAAGGTTCTATCGCTCGAGCTTCTGCATCGTCTCTTTATCGATTCGGGCGCAGAGGTTTCTTCAGCCGGGAATGTCTACGAGCATGACAATCTGCGCGGGACGGTACATGTGTCATGAAAATCGCCTATCTCGTTTTCGCGTACAAAAACCCGGCGCTGATCCAAAGAGAGATAGAGCGGCTGTCCTCGGAAAACGCCGGTTTCTTCATTCACATTGACGCCAAGCACGATATTGGCCCGTTTGCGGCGATTCAGGGAGACAACGTCCAATTTACGAAAGAGCGCATACCGGTGCACTGGGCAGAGTTCTCCGGAGTGCGAGCCATGATGCTTCTGATGCGGGAAGCTCTGCGGAGTCCGCGGAACTATGACTATCTGTTCCTGCTCAGCGGCAGCGAGTATCCGATTCGGAGTCGCCGGTATATCGAGGAATTTTTTGAGGCGAACAGCGGTTCAGAGTTCATCCGGATCATCCGGGTGCCCGGTCCAGGCAAACCGCTCAAGCATTTCACCACGGTCCGCTACGAATCCGATACGCCGGTTCTGCGATTCGGCTCGCGCGCTCTGGCGAAGATCGGGCTTTCGCAGAGGGATTACCGAAAATATCTCGGAGCCATGGAGCCTTGGTCGGGCCGCACCTGGTGGGCGCTGTCCCGGCAGGCATGCGAATACATACTCGCTTACACCGAACAGAACCCGCAGCTGGCGAAGTTTTTCAAGGACACACATGCTCCCGAGGAATCGTACTTCCATACAATTCTGGGCAATTCGGATTTCAGGAATCGAGTCCGCGGCAATCTGGTCTACGAGGACTGGTCTGAGGGAGGATTGCACCCGCAGATGATCAGTGAGCGGCACCTGGCCTTTTTCGAGGCCAACGAGAAGGTGTTCGATCTCTATGAAGGGCCGTCGGAACTGCTGTTTGCCCGGAAGTTCTCAGACGATAGCGTTGTTTTGCTGGACAGGCTGGATCAGATGGCTGCGCAGAAGGATGCCTGGGTTGCACAATGATCGATGATCGATCCCATCAAATCTGTGTGCGATTGGCATTCCCCCTGCGCGCCGGTGGTTTCATTAATGAGTGACTACGTTGCCCCCCAGATTCGTCGGGGTACCTGGGCCGGTTGGCGTGCCTCCGCCCCCGCTCCCGCTCCCGCTCCCGGCAGTCAGCGGATGAGGATAGGTATACGGCGTATAGCTTGGTTTGGCCGTGTTCGGATACCAATCTCTTCCAGAGACGATATAATGTGCGTCCGTGTCGTCAGTTGAACCTGTGCAGCTATCTGAGTTCCCCAAGCCATAATCCGGCGTACCGGTATTCAACGGTGCTCGGCTATTCCCCCAGATGTACACCGGTTCCAAGTCTCCAACATAGGCGTTGGCGTCACGAGTCCTGCCTAATCCGTCTTTACCGGAGCCAGTCACATAACCAAAACCAACTTGTCGCGGTGCGTGATAGTCCGCACCGTTGGTCGTGCCCGCTCCCCAACATGGATCAGGGCCCTCTTTCCTTTGAAGGTTCTGTACTGTCAGATCGAAGTCATCTTTGCTGCCATAATCCTGGGACTGCAGGGGAGGCATGGTGTTGTTGTAGATGATGCCCGTACCACCCCTGATATAGCCCCAGTTGTTCATGTTGAAGGTCGTGCCATCGCTGTTCGCTTGGAAGATGCCGACGTTGTCGTAGAGTTCGAAGTACCTCTGCCCGAAGGGACTGGTATCCGCGCCGTGGGTGCCCATCATGCCGGAGTTGTCGTAGAAGTTATGACGAACAACCATGCGACCGTTATCGTCGTTTGCCGTCGCAAAGCCGAAGGCGTGGAAGTCATTCGTCTCGACGTAGATTGCAGTCTGACCAGTCGTATCCAACGCGCCCCACTTGGCTACGGATTCCCAGGAACCGTTATCGCTTTCTTCCTTGGTAGTCACACCACCCACTGCCGCTACGTTAAATTGGGTGCAATCGAAGGTGTTGTTCCAGATGACTCCAGAGTTGGTGGTCAGATTGATTATGTCTCGATTGCTGTCGGATCCGCCGGGGTTGTTCGGGTTGGCCGTAAAGCGGTTGTCGTGAACGAGAATCGCCACACCAGCGCCCGCGTTGGGCTGCACGTAGATGATGTGGCTCTGATTCGTACCGGGAGCGAAGTAGATGCCGCTGATCGCTGTGTGCACCGAGGTGTCTTCGGTGATAGTGAAGAGTGGATTGCTGGTCGAGTCGTTGATGATTGTCGTGGTCGCCGGAGTGGCAATCTGCCAACGGCGGCAGTTCGATAGACCCTGACCATTCGCGTTCGACCCGCACGCTCCACCCTTGCTCGTAATATTCATGACCAATGTAGAGCCTGAAAGACTCGTGACTGTGCCGGTCATGAAATTTGCCTCAGCACCAAGCTCACTGACTGTCAGTGTTTCACCTGCTGTAAGACTGGGTAATGTTCCTGCTGCGTTATCGGAGGCGAGGGTCAGTGTCAGCGTTCCAGTGGCTAGCGCGAGCTGACTCTGACTCACAGCAACGATGCGACTGCTGCCCGCGCCCTTGATGGTGATGCCTTTGCCGGAGATGTTGACGCCGGAAGTCCACGTACACGTTCCCGAGGGAATCGTAACCGTGCCTCCTTCCGCGGCGCTATTGATCGCGGTCTGAACATTGGCGCTGCTGCAGCTTGCAGCGGGCACAGTTTGCGCTTCGGCTGCGCAACCCGCAATTGCAAAAACAATGGTGGCCATGGCGGCCAGGATTCTGGTCATATGCATCCTTTGGTGAAATCTGTTGAATGAAATCTGTATGGGTCTATCTATCGAGCTATCGAGGCCTAACATATGGGTCTGTCTATCAAGGCCTAACAAAGGATACGCCTGGATAACTGCACATTGTGTCCGGTCTAATCCCCCGAAGGTGGTATCTGGGTACCCGATCGTCCACAGGCTTTTGCGAGCGGTAGTAATCAAGGCAAAAACTGCCTTATAGCAAGCGAAGTAATTTCCCGATTTCTTCTTAGATCCTGCATGAAGTAATTTCCGTAGTTATTGCGTGAAGTAATTTCCCGATCTCTTCTTCGAACTTGCGTTCGGCGTGAGCTGCAGAAGTGGCGAATGCGGCAAGAAGTGGGGCATCCGCCGAGAGCGTACACCAGGAAATAGCGGCTTTCTGTTATGAAACCATTGGTCTCCATTCTGATTCCGGCATATAACGCTCGGGAGACGCTGGCTTACGCGATCCAATCGGCGGTGGCACAAACCTGGCCGTACAAACAGATCATCGTCGTGAATGATGGCTCGACGGACGACACGGAAGCGATCGCACGGCGGTTTGAATCCGCGGGCGTCAGCGTGGTCTCAAAAAAGAATGGTGGGCTCTCCGACGCCATCAACCATGTCATGCCGCTGGCTCAGGGAGAGTACATTCAGGAACTGGATTCCGACGACATCCTGGCGCCAGACAAGATCGAACGGCAACTGGCGGCCCTGCGTCCCGGAGACAGCAAGCGGATTCTGCTCTCTTCGGCATGGGCACCTTTTTATTACCGCACACGGACGGCGCGGTTTGTCGATGATCCGCTTTGCGAAGATCTCTCTCCGGCGGACTGGCTGGTGAGAAAACTCAGCCAGAATCTGTATATGCAAAATGCCACGTGGCTGGTGAGCCGTGAACTGGCTGAGGCGGCGGGGCCGTGGGATGCAGATTTGCACTACGATCAGGACGGCGAGTATTTCGCGCGGGTATTGCTAGCGTCGGAGGGAACGCGCTTTGTCGCGGGCACCGGGGTCTATTACAGGACCAACACAACCCAAAGCGTGAGCTACATCGGGGGATCGAACAAAAAGAAAGAGTCGCTGTTTCGTTCGATGAAGCTGCATATTCAGTATCTACAGTCTCTGGAACAGAGCGAGCGTGTGCGCAAAGCGTGCCTCACGTATCTGCAGAACTGGTATTTCGCGTTTTATCCGGAGCGGCCGGACCTTGCAGCGCAAGCGCAGAGCATGGCGTCTGCCCTGGGCGGGGCATTGGAGAAGCCGCATCTGCGAAGAAAATTTGCGTGGATGCGACCCGTGTTTGGACTGAGAAGGGCGAACTGGGCGCAGATGGCGCTTCCACAGGTAAAGTCGCACCTCGTCCGGCGATACGACAAGTCAATGCTCGGGCTGGAGCAGCTGGGCGCGTCCATGGGTCAACTGCTGGCGACAACGCCGGCAAAGCGGGGTTAACCAGTGGTGACGAGCGCCCCAGATCATCTCGCGAACGCCTCTGCTGAGGAAGGAGAGCAGGGAAGTCTCGGCGGGTCATGCAGGCAGGCAGCTCTGCGAGTCTCTCTGCTGACCGGTGGGGGCGATCCCCATTACGCTTTCGGGCTTTCCGAATCCTTGGTCGCGCGCGATGTAGTGATCGATCTGATTGGCAGCGACGAATTCGAGACTCCCGCCTTTCGCAATCGGGCGGGAATTCAATTCTTGAATTTGCGGGGAAGCGTTGATCCGAATGTCAGTGCACGGGCCAAAGCATGGCGAATTCTTCTGTACTACGCTCGGCTTGTTGGCTACGCCTCACGCGCGCCGACGCGTATCTTCCATATTCTCTGGAACAACAAGGTCGAGTACTTCGATCGCACACTTCTGATGCTGTACTACCATCTGCTAGGCAAAAAGATCGTGCTGACCGCACACAATGTGAATGCGGGCCGCCGCGACGGCAACGACAGCTGGCTGAATCGGCTCACGCTTCAAATGCAGTACCGGCTTGCCAGCCACCTGTTCGTGCACACGGAAAAGATGAAACGGGAACTGATCGAGGAATTCCATGTGAAGGCCGATCGAGTAACCGTGATTCCCTTCGGCATCAATAACGCCGTTCCGGCGACGGATCTGTCGCATGGGGAAGCCCGGCAGCGCCTCGGTATTCGAAGCGACGAGCGGGTTCTGCTGTCCCTGGGCCGTATCGTTCCTTACAAGGGATTGGAGTATTTGATCTCTGCATTCCGGCAGCTCCGTGCCGGGGATGATCGCTATCGACTGATCATCGCCGGCCGAATCGAGAACTGCGAGGACTATTGGAAGGCTGTACTGGAGCAGATGCAGGAAGATCTCCGAAGCGGAGCAATCCTGCTTCGAGACGGGTTTGTTCCGGACAGCGAGATCGAGATATTTTGTAAAGCGGCGGACGCAATGGTCCTTCCCTATCGCCATATTTACCAGAGCGGTGTTCTCTTTATGGCGCACAGTTTCGGACTGCCTGTGCTGGCCAGTGATGTGGGATCGTTCCGGGAAGAGATTATCGAAGGCCGCACAGGGTTTATCTTCAGAGCGCAGGATCCCGAAGACCTGGTGCGCGCTGTTCAGGAGTATTTTGCGAGCGACCTTTACGCCAACCTCGGCGAACGCAGACCACAGATTCAGAGCGAAATCACGGGCAGGCACTCATGGAACAGGATTGGTCAGATAACAAGGAGCGTATACGCCGGTCTGTTTTCCGGAAAATATCCGATAAAACCAGAAACCGCTGAGGCCCGCAACCCGTCTTTCACACCATAGCGCGAGCGCAGCCGAGTCGCTGTTCGCGCTTCTTCTTTCCGAATTCAACGTCCCGTTCAGTGAAGTCTGGAATGTCAACGCCCGAGCAAGCGATCGATACCTTCAGCACCACGCATCTTGAAGCCGACCTGACGGGAAGGTCAATGCGCGGGGGCCTCTGGACGCTCAGTTCGCAGGGAATGCAGTTCATCCTGCAGTCGACCTCGACCGTGGTTTTGGCCAGGTTGCTGATGCCCGCCGATTTTGGTCTTGTAGCGATGGTTACCACCATCACGGGACTCGGGCAAGCATTTGCGGATCTCGGATTGTCGGAGGCGACGATTCAGCATCCGGAGATCAGCCATGAACAGGTGAGCACGCTCTTTTGGGTGAATGTCGGCATTGGACTGGCGCTCACTTTGATTACGGCATCTCTGGCTCCTTTGCTGGCCTGGTTTTATCGGGAGCCGCGACTGCTGAGGATTACCCTGGTCGTTTCCCTGTCGTTTTTTCTGGGCAGCCTCCGGGTTCAGCATGATGCTCTGCTGCGGCGCCAGATGCGGTTTCGCGCGCTGGCCCTGCGGGACGTCTTCTGCTACATGTTCGCTGTTCCCGCGGCCATCTGGCTTGCCTGGCGCGGTTTTGGATATTGGGCAATTATTGCGTTGCCATTGATTCTGAGCGCCGGCCAGGTGCTGCTTTCCTGGTTGCTGGTGCGATGGATCCCAGACCCGCCTCGCCGGAGCGCAGAAGTGCGCTCTCTGATCTCGTTCGGGGGCAGCATTGCCGCATCGTATCTGTTGTTCAACATCAACAGCAGTGCTGACAACATCCTGATCGGCTGGTATTGGGGAGCAGGACCGCTGGGACTGTATTCGCGAGCTTACAACCTGCTCATGCTGCCAGTGCGGCAGTTGGCCGGTCCGGCGCGGAGTGTTGCGGTGCCGGGATTCAGCCGGGTGCAGGACGAACCGGAGCGGCTAGCACGGTATTATCTTCGCGCAACCAACCTCATGGTCTGGATCATGACACCGCTCTTCGGGTTCCTGTTTGTAGCGGCGGTTCCGGTTGTTGTTCTCGCACTGGGATATCGCTGGCGTGCAGCGGCACCTGTTTTTCAGATTCTGGTGATCGCCGCCCTGGGACAGCTCCTGCTGGAGACCACGTTGTGGCTGTTTGTGAGCCGAGGAAAGGGCTCGAGTCTGCTCAAAGCCGTGGCCGCGATGACACCACTGGTCATTGGAAGTTATGCGGTCGGGCTGCGGTTCGGCATCAAGGGTGTTGCTTTGTGCGGATCTCTGATGCTGATGTTGATTGTGCCCGCGCTGCTGAAGGTGGGCTTTCGCGGAACCCTTTTGACGGTGGGTCAGGTTGCGCAGGCGATGGTGTGCCCCGTCGGCGCCGCGCTCGCCGGTGTGTGTGCTTCAGAGTTGGCGCTGCACTTCGAGCCGCAACGCAATATGGTGGCGCAGCTTGCGCTGGCCGCGGTTAGCTTCGCAGCGGGTTCTGCTCTGAGTGCACTGGTTCCCCGCGTGCGTCGGGAACTGATTTCACTGAAGAGTTTATTCAACCGAAGCAGGCTGGCCGGAGCGAGCTATGGGCCGACCGCGCCCTCTGCATCGGTATAGCAGAACGACGACTACGGGGAGCACGGCCGCCCGGAGAGTCGCCAATTCTTTCCGAGCATGGTCTGCTCCTTGTTGAGCGGAAAGAGATTCACCAAAGAGGAATTCCCTATGAGTGGTGCGACAGCGCCTTACGTCATCATTACGCCTGCGCGCAACGAGGCGAAGTTCATCGAGAAAACGATTCAGACGGTGATCCATCAAACGGTGCTGCCCGTGAAGTGGGTCATTGTGAATGATGGCTCCGTCGACAACAGCGCCGACCTGGTGCGCTCGTACCTTGCGGACAATCCGTGGATGGAACTGCTGGACCTGCCCGTCCGCAAGGAACGGCATTTTGCCGCCAAGGTGTACGCGTTCAATGCCGGCCAGGAGCGCGTGAAGGATCTGACCTATGAGGTGATCTGCAACCTGGATGCGGATGTCTCCCTCGATCCGGATCATTTTGAATTTCTGCTCAATGAAATCCGGAAGGATCCGCGTCTGGGTGTCGCCGGTACGACCTTCAAGGAAGAGGGGGGATATGACTCCGGCACGGACAGCTTTGAAGGCCGCAATCATGTCTCCGGCCAATGCCAGGTATTTCGGCGTCAATGTTTTGAGGAAATTGGCGGATATCGTCCCAACAAGGCCGGCGGGATTGACTGGATGGCCGTCACCACGGCACGCATGATGGGCTGGACGACACGCTCCTTTCGGGAGAAGCCCTTCTTCCATCATCGCAGTCTGGGAACAGCGGAGCGCGGGCGTATCGCTTCCAGCTTCTCCTATGGCGAGAAGGATTACTACCTGGGCGGACATCCGGTCTGGCAGTTATTCAGGGTGGTCTGGCGCATGACGAAGAAGCCTTACGTGATTGACGGGCTCGCTGTTGGATTGGGATACCTCTGGGCATTTGTCCGTCGCGAAAGGCGGCCCGTCTCTCCGGAGCTGATGAGATTTCATCGCCGGGAACAGATGCACAAACTGGCCAACATTTTGAGGTCGCTGGTTCGACTGAAGCGAGTGGACAGCTTTGCAGTGAGGACACAGCCATGAGCGTAGCGGTTGCGCCGAGGGTCACCAGATTGAACAGTCCTGAACTTGCACGGGTTCAGGAGGCGGTGCTGCGATTTGTGAGGTGGCTGGATGGCTACGGCGAGACTTCCTGGGATCACCAGACCTACTTCGCCAGCGATCTGGGACGTCGGGCCAAGTCTTTGTATTATAGGAAGCCTCTGCTGGGCACGCTTGCGGTTGCGCCGATGATCGTCTCGGAGGCGTTGTTGCCTTCGGCCCGCCGATGGTTTTCGAAAAAAGAGAGATTCCCCATCGCGGATGCGCATTATGCGATGGGCTTTGCATCTCTCTGGCAGATCTTTGGCGATGCGGAATACTACCGGCGCGCGGTCCACTTCCTGGAGGTTCTCGAGCAGACGCGCACGAAAGGCTACAAGGAGTATTGCTGGGGGTATCCCTTCAACTGGGAGACGCGGCGTGGAACCATCTGGGCGGGAACGCCATTGATCACGACCGTGCCCTACGTGTATGAGGCCTTTGAGCAGGTCTATCGCATCGACGGCAAGCAGGAATGGCTCAAGGTCATGCATTCCATTGCACGTCATGCTGTGACCGATTACTACGACGTCGATGTTTCCGCGACCGCGTCTACCTGCTCCTACGATCCCACTCCGGGCCAGTCGTGCGGCGTGATCAACGCGAGCGCCTATCGAGCATTTCTGCTGACCCATGCGGGCATCACGTTCGGCGACGAAGAATACCGGCGAATCGCGGACCGGAATCTGAGCTTCGTGTTGGAATCGCAGAGCCCCGATGGCTCCTGGCCCTACTCGATCGACGGGGAACGAGATTTCGTCGATCACTTTCATACTTGCTTTGTGCTGAAGGCGCTGGTCAAGATCGAGGCCCTGGCCGGAAATTCGCAGGTGACGGAGGCGATCGAGAAAGGCGTCCGCTACTACGTAGAGAGTCTGTTTGACGAGCAGAAGTTGCCGAAGCCGTTTTCGCGGCGGCCGCGTATGACCGTCTACCGGCGGGAACTCTACGATTACGCCGAATGCATCAACCTCGCGGTCCTGCTGAAGGGTCGCTTTGCCGCGCTCGATGAAATTCTGGCGCGGGTGGTTCCGCTCGATGGTTGGCAAAAGCGAGATGGATCCTTTCGGGCGCGCCAGCTTCTGATTGGCTGGGATAACACGCCCATGCACCGCTGGGCCCAGGCGCAGTTGTTCCGCAGCCTGTGTTTTCTGCTGCAACAGGGCGGCTGCGAGACGGCTGCGAATTAACCAGAAAGCCTGAAACCTTCTTATGTGTGGAATCTGCGGACAATTTAACTTTGCTGAGCGAGCGCCGGTCCGGCGCGCCGACGTTGAGCGCATGGCTACGACCATCGCGCATCGCGGTCCCGACGATGAGGGATACTACCTCAGCGGTCCGGTGGGTCTGGGATTCCGCCGTCTGTCGATCATTGACCTCGCCGGCGGTCATCAGCCTATGAGCGACCAGGAAGAGTCGGTTTGGGTCGTATTCAACGGCGAGATCTACAACTTTCCGGAACTTCGGCGGGAACTCGAGGGCCTGGGCCACAAGTTTCGGACGAATAGCGATACCGAAGTCATCATCCACGGCTACAAACAATGGGGCGATGACGTCTTCAACCATTTGAACGGGATGTTCGGCCTCGCGATATGGGATTCGCGCGCGGAGCGACTGATTCTCGCGCGAGATCGTTTTGGGATGAAGATGATCTACTATCGGTCTGACGCAGGCCGGCTCTATTTTGGCTCCGAAATTCGCGCCGTCCTTGCCGCAACGGGTGAACGCCGAGAGGTAAATCCCGCCGCGTTGAATCTGTTTCTGCGTTACCGCTACACCCCGGCGCCGCACACCATTTTCCGCGGCATCAGCAAGCTGGCTCCCGGAACGATGCTTGTCTGCGAGAAGAAGAGCGTCCAGGTGAAACGGTGGTATCAATATCGACCAACCCCGTTTGCGCCTGCGAAATCTGTCGCGCAGGTTCAAGACGAACTGCTCGAACTATACAAGCGGTCGATGAAGAGGCATCTGCTCAGCGATGTGCCGGTCGGCCTGCTGCTGAGCGGGGGCGTCGATTCGGGCATGCTGCTCGCACTGATGAACCTCTATGGCGAGCGCTGGCGGACATACACGGTGGGCTATGGAAACAGCTTCGCCGACGATGAATTGCGAGATGCCGCAGCGACGGCCGCACACTTTTCAGCTCAGCACACAGAGGTGATGTTGGACCGGGCGATCTTTGAGAAAGCGCTCCCTTCGATTGTGTCCTGTCTGGAAGAGCCGATTGCGTCCTCATCGATTGTGCCGATGTATTTCGTCTGCCAGCGTGCTCGCGAAGACGTGAAGGTCGCGCTGATTGGGCAGGGGCCTGACGAATTATTCGGGGGATATCGCCGACACCTCGGCGTGCGCTATGGGTCATGGTGGGGAGATATGCCGGCCTGGATGCGGCACACGGCCACGCGTGCAATTGCACGGTTGCCGAGGAACGAAACGTTGAAGCGGGCCACCTATTCGCTCGACGTGAGCGATCGTATGCAACGGTATCAGCAGGTCCTCTCACTGCTTCCCGGCGATCAGGTAGATGACCTTTTCCGGGATGGATTACTCGGCCGGGAAACCGGGGACGCGATTCTGGACTGCTGGGCAGACCTTTCGCCGCTGATGGAGGAGACCGATGAGCTCGGCGGCTTCCAGTTTGTCGAGATGCGATCGACTCTCTCCGATGAGCTGCTGATGTTTGCCGACAAGCTATCCATGGCGCACGGGTTGGAGGCGCGGGTTCCCTATCTCGATAAGGAACTGGTGGAGTATGTCGAGCGGCTGCCGGCGCAGTTCAAAGTCCGGAACGGATCAAGGAAGTGGATACATCGCCGGGTCTGCGGAGAGTTTCTTCCGCAGGAATTTATGCGCAGAAAGAAGCGCGGCTTTGCGGTCAATGCGCCCGATGCCTGGTTTCGCGGGGCCATTGACGGAACCATGGAAGAAACCATCCTGGACTCCGACTCCTGCATGTATCGCTTTCTGCGGCCTTCCGCGGTTCAGGAAATGCTTCGTCAGCACAAAGCCGGAAAGAGCGACTTTCACAAGATCCTATTCAGCCTGGTCCTGTTCGAGCAGTGGCTTCGTGTTCAGACCGAATCCTCCGGCGCGGTGGAACACGAAGCCTTGTCGTCACGCTAAGCCGGGATCCGTTCTGCTTTTGAATCTGAGAAGAACTGAGAGGTCATCCCCTATGGAAAGCAGCGCTCGACAACAGATCGGTTTCGTGCTGCTCTCGTTCAACCGGCCCGAGCAGACGATCTCCTTGTGTCGAAAGCTCTCCGAGGCCTTCGGCGACCCGCCGATTGCCCTGCACCATGACTTCGGCCAATCCAATCTGGATCGTCGTGCGCTGCCCTCGAACGTTCATCTGGTCGAGCCATGGCTGGCAACGGGATGGGGCGTCTTCTCCATCGTCGAGGCCAACCTGGCGGCACTCAGCCTTCTCTACCAGGTCGCCGATCCGGACTGGTGCGTCAGCCTGAGTACGACCGACTACCCGATCAAGACAGCGGAGCACATCCTGGCCGATCTGGGCCGCTCGCCGTGGGATGCCTTTCTGGATCATCGGGAGCTGATCTATCCGAGCCTGCCGCGCCGCCATCAGCGGGTTGTTGCCGACGGGTTCAAGGATCCGGCGTGGCTCGTGATCGCCTACAACCGCTATGTGGCGATCTCCTTAGAACCGGGCAACCGGACTTGGCGCTCTCGGGTTCTGGATCGCCTTCTGTATCTGCGCGGGCCGCTCATGGAACGCCTGTTTACCCCGTTCACGGCGAAGTTCCGGCCCTACGGGGGAGATGCCTGGTACACGGTGAACCGGCGCGCCGCCAGCGTTCTAACGGAGCAGAATGCGCTCTTCTGGCAACTGCGGCGGCACTATCTCGGTCGCCCGGTGCCGGAGGAGAGCGTGTATCAAACTATCCTATGCAACGCCGGTCTCCGCATATGCCCGGATAATCTCCGCTACGCGGACTGGTCGGACGGCGGCAGCCATCCCCGGCTGCTCTCCAGTGCGGACATCCCGGCGTTCGCGAAGACGAATGCGCACTTCGCACGCAAATTCCCGTTCGATCCGAACCTCTTCCACGAGGTGGATGCCGCGGTCGCCAGTGAGAGCATGTCAGGCGCGACCATAATCCGTTAGGGGCATACGGGCTCGAGGCTGGGAATCGCGACGCCTCCGCGGTGGCTGCCGCGGAAGGATGATCCAAGGTTCGCACTGGAAGCAGAAACGGAAACTCGAATACAGCGCAGCTTGGGGCGGAAGAATCCGTCCGTAGTTGGAGACAAACGTGAAAACAGAGCAGAGAAGCGGTCCATCCGATCAGGCGATCGAGATTGCAATTATTGGCGCTGGCCCCTATGGGCTCTCCATCGCGGCACATTTGAATGCTCGCGCCATCCCTTTCCGCATCTTCGGCAGCCCGATGAGCGTGTGGGCGACCCAGATGCCGCGTGGCATGCGATTGAAGTCAGAGGGATTCGCTTCGTCGCTGTCGGATCCCAAGTCGGAGTTCACGCTGCGGGATTATTGCCGCCAGGAGAGAATTCCGTACAGCGACGTCGGGGAGCCGGTTTCACTCGAGACCTTTGTCGCGTATGGTCTGGCATTTCAGAAGCGGTTCGTGCCCAATCTCGAGGATCGGCGGGTGACATCGCTGCGTCGAGAGGGCCTCAGATTCGAGCTGCTACTCGAAGATGGAGAGAAGGTCTTCGCCCGGAGAGTCGTCGTCGCGGTGGGTATTACATATTTCGCCAATGTGCCTGCTGTTCTGGCCGGTTTGCGGCCAGAACTGGTAAGCCATAGCTCGGCGCACAGCGATCTGGCTGGATTCCGGGGGCGCCGCGTCGCGGTCATCGGAGCCGGAGCTTCGGCACTCGATCTTGCCGGACTGCTGCATACTGCCGGAGCATCCGTCGATCTGATTGCCCGAGCTCCGTCGATCCGCTTTCAGGAGCCCCCACGGCCGCGGTCGTGGACAGAACGGCTGCGCTATCCGAGGACGGGGATTGGATCAGGGCTGGATATGGTCTTTTATGCGCATCTGCCGCATTGGTTCCAGCGCCTGCCGGAAGGTCTACGGCTCGACCGCGTGCGCAAGATCCTGGGACCGGCCCCGGGCTGGTTCTCGAAGAACGAAGTTGTCGGCAAAGTTGCTTTCCACCTGGGGAAGGAGATTGCGGGCGCGAGGAGTGAAGCAGGCCGCGTGCTCCTCGAGTTGACCGATCGCAATGGTCAACAGGAACGAGTGGAGGCCGACCACGTCATCGCTGCCACCGGTTATCAGGTCGACCTGCACCGGGTGGCGTTCCTGGATGGGAAGCTTCACGAGCAGATTCGAAAGACCGGGGCAGCGCCGGCACTGTCGACGAGTTTCCAGTCGTCGATTCCTGGCCTATATTTTGTCGGAGTCAGCGCAGCAAATTCGTTTGGACCTCTGATGCGATTTGCCTTCGGAGCTAAATTCACTGCGCGACGGTTGGCAAGGCATCTGGCTCGGGTAGCAAGGCAGCCCGCACGCCATGAGTCGAACCAGGCTATTGCTGAGGTCCGCCGCGTCAACCCGGAAACTCGAATCCAAACAGACGGTCCCATCGGCTAGGCTACGATTCCGGGATCGATCCTTTCACCCCTCGCGCAATTGTGCCGTGAGTCCGCGGCGCCAGCATAAGAAATTCTCCTCCGAGCACGTGCACGACTGGAACAGATATTCCTCATGAACCTGATTGAAGCTTTGGAAATGGTGAAGAAGCCGGCGGGCGAAAACAGCCCTTCGCTACGCATTTTTTTGGCTTGCGGCTTCACTCCGCTCCATCTGCAGACGTTTCTGGCTGCGCATCTGCGCAATCTTCGCTCAACTCATCGTGCAGATGTGACCACCGGCATTTTTGGCGATCTGACGGGAAATCTGGAGCGGCTGGATGGCGAAAGATATGATGCCGTCGCTGTTGCGATCGAGTGGAGTGATCTGGACCCGCGGCTCGGCGTGCGTACCCTGGGCGGCTGGCAACTTGAGAAGTTGCCGGATATTCTCGAATGCTCGGCGCGCAGTTTTGAACGTCTGGCACAGACGTTGCGGCGCATTGCTTTGCCCACGACCGTGTCCCTGCCCACCCTGCCTCTGCCTCCGCTGTTTTATAGCGGGACGATGCGGAGCAGTGCAGAGGAGCTGATCCTGAAGCGCCAAGCCGCCTCGTTTGCTGAGGCTATTTCCCGAGAGCGGCGCATTGCGGTGATTTGCCAGCAGGAGCTGGATGAGAGATCCCCACTTGCGGGGAGATTCGATCTCAGGACGGAGATCCTGCAGGGGTTTCCATACAAAACCGCCCATGCATCGGTCATCGGAGAATTGATGGCAGAGTTGGTCGTCCGCTCTCAGCCGAAGAAAGGTCTGATCACGGATCTGGATGACACGCTGTGGGCAGGAATTCTGGGAGAGCAGGGCGTGGACGGCGTCCAGTGGCATCTGGAAGAACATGCTCAATTGCACGGTCTCTATCAGCAGCTTCTTGCATCGCTGGCCAGCGCGGGAACACTGATCGGGGTTGCCAGCAAGAATGATCCCGAGTTGGCGGCGGCGGCCTTCGAGCGAAACGATCTGCTTCTCCCGAAAGGGCGTGTGTATCCCATCGAGGCGAACTGGAACCGGAAGTCAGAATCCGTTCAGCGGATTCTGAAGAAATGGAACATTTTGCCGGACGCGGTGGTCTTTGTGGACGACAGTCCCATGGAACTCGCCGAGGTGCAGAGCGCGTTTCCGGAGATGGAATGTGTCTTATTTCCGAAGGGCGACTATGTATCGTTTTGGGCGATGTTGCGGCACTTGCGCGATCAGTTCGGCAAGCCGTTCGTCACCGAGGAAGATTCTCTTCGCCTGCAGAGTATCCGGAACTCCGCAGGTCTCGAGGGGTCTCCCGAGGCGGAGCAGGTATCCATGAGCGACTTTCTTCGGGCAGCCGAGGGACAACTGACCTTCGTTCACGGTGTCCCGGCCGAGGATACCCGCGCGTTCGAGCTGGTGAACAAGACCAATCAGTTCAACCTGAATGGCATGCGTTACGACGAAGGTGTCTGGTCGAAGCTCATCCGGGAACCTGGGGTACGCGTCCTCACCCTTTCCTATGAAGATAAGTTTGGTAAGCTGGGGCGGATCGCGGTGATGCTCTGCAGGGTAGAAGGGAAGAGACTTATCCTGGAAAGCTGGGTCATGAGCTGCCGCGCGTTTTCACGCAGGATCGAGTTCCACTGCCTGGAGTACCTGTACGAGAGGTTCGGGGTCGAGGAAATCGTGTTCCAGGTCATGAAGACGGATCGCAATGGTCCGTTGGTGGAGTTCCTGCAGGGGCTGACGGAAGCTACAGTGGAACAGCCGCTGTCTTTGTCTAAAACAGTGTTTTTCTCGCGGGCTCCTGAGCGGCCCCACCATAGTACTGAGGAGAGTTATGCCATTGGATCGTGAGCGCCTGAAGCGCTGTTTTACCTCGACGTTTCCCGCCGCAAGCGCCAGCGAGATCGAAACGGCAAGGATAGACGACATGCCGGGATGGGATTCTCTCCGCGGCGTGACGTTGCTTGCGGTACTCGATGAAGAGTTCGGCCTGCAACTGGATCTTGAAGAATTGCTGGCCCTCGGAACCTATGACGGGGTGCGGGAACATCTGGAGCAACACAGTGTCAGCAAGTAATTCGCTTGGCCAAGTGAGTCAGGCCGAACAGGAGAAGGCGCGTGCTCTGGCGGATGCGCAGCGAGCCATGCACGAGAACCCGGTGCGCGGACTGCTGAACAGGGTGCTGCAGCTGCTCACGCTTCTGCTGCCAGGCGGCCAGAGTCTCCGGGTGCTTCTGCATCGTGCCCGCGGTGTCCATGTCGGACGGAATGTCTGGATTAGTTACAACGTAGTTCTCGAAACTGCCTATCCGGAACTCATCACGATTGACGACGAGGCCTTTGTCGGGATCGGCGTCATCGTCATCGCGCATTTCAAGGAAGCACGCCGCGGGGTACGGATTGGGAAACAGGCCTTCATCGGGCCAGGCGTCATCATTCTTCCCGACGTGGAGATTGGCGACGGAGCGGTGGTGAGCGCGGGTAGCGTCGTCACCAGTTCGGTTCCGCCGCTGACCGTCGTGCAGGGCAATCCAGCCGTGCCCATTGCGAGGTGTGGCGTGCCGCTTTGGCCGGATACGACTCTCAAAGAATTCTCAAAGCGCTTGAGACCCCTTTCCGGTGGGAAACGATAGCAGAATGAATGCCAATCAAGAAGCGCTTGCCATCCATGGAGGCGAGCAGCGCGTTGGTGGCCGCTTCCATCACGTTGGATTTGTGGTGGCCGAAATCACGCCGGTTATTGAGAATTTTTGCCGGGCGCTGGGCGGAAAAGACTGGTCCGAAACGTGGCATGATCCTGTGCAGAACGTACGGGTCGCATTTATCTATCCGCAGGAGCAGGGCGACCCCAGTTTCGAACTGGTCGAACCGGCGGGGCCGGGTTCTCCGGTGCAGGATTTCCTGACGAATGGCGGCGGTCTGCATCACGTCTGCTACGAAGTCGACGATTTGAACCGGACGGTGCGGGATGCGCGGGGTTCCGGTCTGGTGATGGTCCGGCGCCCGCAACCGGCGGTAGCCTTTGGCGGCCGGCGTATCGCCTGGTTTGTCTCGCGTGAGAAGTTGCTCATCGAGTTCCTTGAGGGGACCCGCTAACGATGATGGACGCATTCTCAAAACCCAAGGTCTGCCTGTGCGCTTGATTGTCCCGTTCGCGGGCGGCATGCATGCGCTGGATTCACGAATCATCCGGCTTGCCGAGTTCCTGGGCATCCCCTACGAGACCCTTTCCCTAAGCGGAACGGTGACTGCAGTGGAGGTTGCGGGCAAGCGTGCGATTCATCCGGACGATTGCCTGGTTATCCACGCCCGCGTCATCGAGGCGTGGTGCGCATCGAACGGCCTCGCTCCCCGCGATGGAAGCGCCGTTGCGGCGGGGTATTCGCACCTGCTGATATACGGTTTGCGGGTCAGCGCATTTGACAGCGCGCTGGTGGACGCCTTGTCCGGTGGACGGCTCGAATCCGTTCAGGCTGTCGATGGCGAATCACCGTACGCATGTTCGAAAGATGCCCGCGCCTTCTGCGGATCGTTTGCCGGTCTCACGTTCGGAAGCGCAGATTCGGCCAACGATCACGTCGTCGCTTCCGAGAGCGGCAGCTCGGGGAGCGGCAACTCCGGGGTTGAGTCCCTGATCTCCATTGACGGCCGGCCCTTTGTAGCACTGGTGAAGGGAGATCGGGCCGCGATGGTGTTGATTGCGGGTGAGGACGTAGCGGACCTGGACATGACCATCGGTAGTACTCCGTTGGGCGAGTATTTTTCCCGGTTTGTTCCGTATGCGATGGCGTTGCGGTATCTGGCCGGCGATGCGTGCTGGCGGCCGGTACGGGCTCACGCTGCCGTGATCATTGACGATCCGCTGCTCCAGACAACGTACGGCTTTCTGAACTTTGAATCTCTTCGCCGCACAGCGGAGCGGCACAACTTCCATGCGGCGATTGCCTTCATTCCGCATAACTTCAGAAAAAGTTCGCCTGGCGTAGTGCGCCTTTTTCTCGAGAATCCCGGACGCCTTTCGATCTGCTTTCACGGAAATGACCACACGCAGGCAGAGTTTGCCTCCACGGATCGAGAGCTTCTGAACCTGCTGCTTCGGGTTGCCATTGCGCGGATGACGCTCCATCAGAAGCGAACCGGGCTAGAATCCGATCCCGTCATGGTCTTTCCTCAGGGGAACTTTTCAGTAGAGGCTATGGAGGTGCTGCGGGCGCACAATTTCTATGCGGCGGTCAACACGATTCCGCATCCTGCCTACGATCCTGTCTCTCTGACACTCCGTGAACTTGCGCAGCCCGCTGTCCTCCGGTATGGCGGCTTTCCGCTCTTCCTGCGCAGCCCGGTGGATAAGATCCGAACGGAAGATATCGCGTTTAACGTCTTCTTCGGCCGACCTGTTCTGATCGTTGAGCATCACCAGGATTTCGAACACGAGGAAAGACTCATTGCCCTGGTGGAACAGATCAACAGCACCGTGCCGGAGATGCAATGGTCGAATCTCGCCACCGTGACGCGCCAGTCCATGCTGCGCCGGAGAGCACCGGATGGGCAACAGGAGATTCGCGCGTATGCCGGGGCCATCACGATCGCGGCCGACGCGGACGCCGACCGGGATTGTTCCATCGAGTGGAGTGGCTGGTTCGATTCCGAGATGCTTGCGGGGGTTGTTGCTGCAGGACGTCCCTGCAAGTTTGAACGCACCGGGGATTCCATTCGGGTTCAGACGGAAGTTGCCGCTGGCCAGGCGATGACGTTGTCCCTCGTTCATGCTGCCAAATATCCCAGCAGCCGGACGCTGGACATGAGATGGAAGACGAAAGCGTTCGTGCGCAGGAGGCTTTCCGAGTTCCGCGACAACTACCTGTACAAACACCAGGGGATGCTGCAGGCGGCCCGGGCGGTTCAGCATCGCTTCTCCAGGGCGTGAAATCAGAAAGCGCGCAATCAGGAAGCACGCAATCCGTCGTCAAGGCTTTCCCGCTAAAAGAAGACGCTTCGGGATCTTCCCTGTACTGCATAGAAGCGAAATGCTCTAACCTGCGAAGCGCAGAAATGGACGTATCGAAATGGCTCAACTGGTAATCGAGGCGAATCGCGCGGAGCGGCAGTACTGGCGCGACCTTTGGCGCTATCGCGAGTTATTTTATTTCCTCTCATGGCGTGACTTGCTGGTGCGCTATAAGCAGACCGTTGTAGGCGTGAGCTGGTCGGTGATTCGTCCCTTCCTTACCATGCTGATCTTGACGCTGGTCTTCGGGAAGCTGGGGAAAATGCCCTCTGGCGGCGTGCCGTACCCGCTGCTGGTCTTTTGCGGGATGCTGCCCTGGCAGTTCTTCTCGACAGCGATGACGGAGAGCGGCGGAAGCCTCCTGATGAATTCAAGCCTGATCTCGAAGGTATATTTTCCGCGGCTGGTTGTTGTTGTAAGCAGCGTGATCACAAGCTTTGTGGATTTTTTGATTTCCGCCATCTTCCTGGTCGCGTTGCTCGCCTGGTATCACCGGATGCCGCCAATCAATATATGGTTCCTGCCAATCCTGGTGATGCTCGTATTCGGCGCCTCGCTGGGGATCGGCCTGTGGCTCGCCGCGCTCATGGTGGAGTACCGCGACTTCCGGTATATCGTGCCATTCATGGTGCAGCTCGGGCTGTACATCTCGCCGGTGGGCTTTCAGAGCGGCGTCGTGCCGGCCCGCTTCCAGGCGCTGTATTCGCTGAATCCGATGGTCGGAATCATCGATGGGTTCCGATGGAGTGTGCTGGGAACCCACAGCAGGACGTTGTGGCCGGCGATGGCCATTGCTGCCATCGAGGTGGTTCTCCTCGTTGCCTCGGGTATCTGGTATTTCAGAAAGACCGAACGGACATTTGCCGATGTTATCTAAGCTGACCTAATCCATATGACTCCTGCGATTGCAATCGAAAATCTGGGCAAGCGATACACCATCGGCCATAAACGGGCGAACGGCGACGGCATCCGCCATGCCTTAGAGCGGGCGGTGCGGCACCCGCTGGCGTGGATGAAAACCGATCTGCGCCGGAGGCAGAAGTCCGAAGACTTCTGGGCACTCCGGGGAGTTTCGCTGCAGATTGAACCGGGCGAAGTAGTCGGTATCATCGGAAGGAACGGCGCCGGCAAGAGCACCATGCTCAAGCTGCTGAGCCGCATTACGGTGCCGACCGAGGGCAGAATTCTTATCGACGGCCGAGTGGGCAGTCTGCTTGAGGTAGGCACCGGTTTTCATCAGGAGCTGACCGGGCGGGAGAATATCTTCCTGAACGGCGCCATTCTGGGAATGTCCGGAGCAGAGGTTCGCCGTAAGTTCGATGAGATCGTCGCCTTCGGGGAGGTGGAGGAGTTTCTCGACACGCCGGTGAAGCGATATTCGTCGGGCATGTATGTTCGCCTGGCGTTTGCCGTGGCTGCACATCTCGAGCCAGAGATACTGATTGTCGACGAGGTGCTCGCAGTCGGGGATGGAGCCTTCCAGAAAAAATGCCTCAACAAGATGGGCAGTTTCGCGAACAGCGGCAGAACGGTCCTGTTTGTCAGCCACAACATGGAAGCCATTCGGAGCTTGTGCCAGCGGGGCATCTGGATGAAAGATGGCCAAGTGTATAAGGATGGCGCAGTGGCGGAGACGGTTGCCGCCTATTTTGATGAGATGTCCGGCGATCGTCCCTTCTTCTGCGAGAGCCGGGATTACGGTCTGACGATCCACGGCGTTGTTCTCAAGGATGCAGGGGGCGAGAAGTGCAATGAGTTCCATCCCGGGGACGATCTGATCGTCGAGATAGAGTATGAGGCACAAGAGTGCCTGAGCCGACCCTATCTGATACTGAGCGTCCAGGGAAAGAACGGTACCTGCTTCACGTCTAACATGATGCTAGACGGAAATCGTCCAAGCGAACTGTTCGGAAGAGGAAAGATTGCCTGCCGGTTTAAGGCTTTGCCCCTATTGCCGCAAAGCTTCTCGATTCGCATGTCGATCAGAGCAAACAACGGCAATGACATGATCGTCAATTCCCAAGACGTGGCATATTTTCAAGTTGTCGGCGACCTGAAGGACTATGGATATAAGGGCGAGTTTCTGTCGAGAGCGTCAGACTCCACGCCGGTCGTCATTCCTTACGAGTGGCATCTGCCTGATGGCACGGTTGCTCCGGTATCGCTGAATCACGGCCAGGACGAGAACAGCGAGGTATACAAAGACTCCCGGTACGCCGAGCTCATCTAGCCAGCAGAATTCCGAAGTCAACGGCGCGCAGCATCATTGAAAATGGCAAAGGCAAAGATCGCAATCATCCCGGCGCGCGGCGGCTCGAAGCGGATTCCCGGTAAGAACATCCGAGATTTGGCCGGCAGGCCGATGATTGCTTACACGATTCAGGCAGCGTGCGCATCCGGATTGTTTGAACGCGTAGTGGTCAGCACCGATAGCCAGGAAATCGCGAAGATAGCCGAGCGGCACGGAGCGGAGGCTCCCTTTCTGCGCGACGCGACGCTTGCCGACGATGTCACGCCGGTGTCTCTGGCTACGCTCGACGCGTTGCTGAGGCTGGATCCGGATGGTGAGCGATACGATACGGTAGCCCAGCTGATGCCGAATTGCCCATTGCGATCCGCGGAGGATGTTCAACAGAGTCACGCGCAGTTTCGAGATAGCGACAGTCCATCTCAGATTTCTATTGTTGGTTACGGTTGGCAGAATCCGTGGTGGGCCATGCGCCGCAACGAGGAATTTGAATTGGAGCCGCTCTTTCGAGATGAGATGAAGCAGCGCAGCCAGGATTTGCCGGAGCTTTTCTGTCCCACCGGGGCCATCTGGTGGGCCAGTGCGGAAGCGTTGCGGCGAGAGAAGACATTCCACCTGGAAGGCCGGACGGGGTGGGAGATGCCATGGCAGCGGGGGATCGATATCGATACTCCGGAGGACTGGGCCATGGTGGAGGTCCTGTTGAAAATGCGGACGTCCGATCCGAGTTGACACGCTTCGATATTCAAGAAAGGTAACTCCCCTGTCGTCGCCGGATCGCAGCATCGATATGACCTTGGCCGTTTACACCACGATCTACCCCGGCGTCGAACCGTATCTGAGCGATTGGTTCTGCTCGCTTCGCAAGCAGACCGACCGTGAGTTCGAGCTCTGGATCGGTCTCGACGGCCTGACCAGCGAATCCGTTCAGCAGCTTTTGGGAACTGAGCTGGATGCAACCTGGGTGGTGGCTGCAGCGGGAGCGACTCCGGCAGAGATCAGAGACCAGGCGCTCGCCCGGATTGCCGAGAAATGCTCGGGAGTGGTGCTGGTGGATAGCGACGATCGCATGCATCCGACCCGGGTCGAGGCCGCGAAAACGAGTCTCGAATGCAGTGAACTTACCGGGTGCGCTCTTCGGTTGATCGATCAGCGGGGAGAGTCTCTCGGCCGCGACTTTTCTCTGCCGGCGCACGTTGCTCCGGATGAGGTGTTCCCGCGTCATAATGTTTTCGGGTTCTCCAATTCGGCGATTCGATCGAAGATGCTGAGGGAGTGCCTGCCGCTGCCGGGCGATGCTGTTCTGGTGGATTGGGTGCTCGCGACGAGGGCGTGGCTGCTTGGCGCCAGACTCAGTTTTGACCCTGTTCCACGAATGGACTATCGTCAGTACTCCGCCAACACCGCGCGGCTGCAATATCCCCTCCATGTGGATCAGATCGTTTCCGATACGGCGCTGGTGCAGCAGCACTTCCGTGTGATGCTCAATACATTGCGGCCGGAGTACCTTCAAGAGCGGGTTACAGAGCTCAGAAGCGCCGCCGCCGAAGTCGAAGCGTTTCGCCAATGTATTGTTCTTGATCCCGTGCGACTGAAGAGCTATGTGGAGGCGCTCAATTTGCAGCCTCCTGCAACGGTGTGGTGGTTCACGGTTGCGTCTCAGCCGCTCAAAGATATGTGGAAGTCGAGGAGCTAGCTAAGCATGAAGGTCATTCAATTGGGAGGCGTGGAAGTCGGGTCAAACCGGCCTCCGTATATCATCGCCGAAATCGGCTCTAACCATAACGGTGACATGAATCTCTGCCGCCGTCTCATCGACGCCGCTGCCGAGGCGGGAGCGCACGCGGTCAAGTTTCAGTCATGGACCGATACTTCGCTCATTGCCGAGGAAGAATACACGCGGAATACGGAATATTCGGATAAGAAGAAGCATTTCGGCACGCTGCGCGAAATGGTAACTACATATCAGTTGACGGCCGACCAGCACAGAGAAGCGCATGCTTATTGCCAGGCTCGGGGAATTGCTTTCTGCTCAACGCCATTTTCGAATGCGGAAGTCGATCTGCTCGCCGAACTGGGAGTGCCTTTTTTCAAGATAGCTTCCATGGATCTCGTGAATCCATCTCTGCTGCAGTACGTGGCGCGCAAACAAAAGCCGATGATCATTTCCACCGGCATGGCGACCATGGCGGAGATAGAGCAAGCCGTGGAGACGGTTCGCGCCGAGGGCAACGAGCAGTTGATGTTGCTGCACTGTATTGCCATCTACCCGCCGGAATACGAAACAATTCATCTGCGGAACATGGAGACTCTGCGAGAGGCATTCGACGTTCCGGTAGGGTTCAGTGACCACAGCCTGGGCACTTCCATTCCGCTTGCAGCGATTGCGCTGGGTGCTAGTGTCATCGAAAAGCACTTCACCCTCGACCAGAATATGGAGGGTTGGGACCATGCCATTTCCGCGAATCCTGAGCAGCTGCGGACCATCGTCGAAGAGGGTCGCAACGTGTTTTCCGCACTGGGCAGCCGCAGGCGAGTCGTGAGTCCAGCAGAGCTCGAGAAGCGCAAGAAGTTTCGTCGGAGCCTTGTTACCCGGCGCAAGCTGGACCGTGGCCACACCCTGAGTGAAGCAGACCTGGACGCAAAACGCCCGGGCACCGGCATTGCGCCCTTGGAAATTTCCTACGTGATTGGCCGGCAGCTGGCCTCTGACCTCAACGCCGATCAGGTGGTGCAATGGGAGCACCTGCAGTGAATGGCTAAGTCTCTGTGAATCTGCCGATCATAGTGGTGGGTGGCTCGGGCCATGCGAAAGTGCTCGTGAGCACGCTTCTGCTCGAGCATCGCGAGGTACTCGGCTTCGTGGATCCGGACCCGTCTCTTCAGCCGATCCTGGGTGTTCGCCGGCTGGGAGAGGACAACGAGGTATTTCGACATGCGCCGGACCGGATTCGACTGGTGAATGGTGTCGGCTCCGGCCGCTCCACTGAGCTTCGCAAGTCAGTGTATGCAAGGTTTCGCGAGAAGCAGTATGTCTTCGAAGCGGTCATTCATCCATCCGCGTCGATTGCTCCCGACGTGCAAGCCGGAGATGGCTTGCAGGTGATGGCGGGAGTGGTGGTGCAGACGGGAGTGCGATTGGGAGAGAACGTCATCCTCAATACCGGAACGATCATCGATCACGACTGTGTCATCGGCGATCACGTGCACGTCGCGCCGGGAGCTATATTGTCCGGTTGCGTTCACCTGGATCAGGGCGTTCATGTCGGCACCGGGGCGACCATTATTCAAGGGATCCGTGTCGGCGCGGCAAGTACGGTGGGCGCCGGAGCGGTCGTTCTCCGCGACGTAGCAGCAGGCATCACTGTAGTGGGCGTTCCGGCAAAGCAATTATCAAGAACATCAGGCGCGGGTAGATAACTACGTGACAGACAACGCGGTATACATTGTTCATTGCATTGATACGGAAGGGCCGCTCTACGAATCTGTGGACGCGACTTTCGAGAGGCTGCGGGACATCTTTCAGCTCGAGCTTGAGCCGAGCTCCCGCCTGCTGCGCCAGCTGCAAGCCGGGGAAGTGCCTCTGGGAGGGCTTGAAGCAGCGGTTCAGAAGGTTGTCGACCCAAGTCTGCTGGCATACAACGACACCTGGGACAAGGTCGACACCATGCTGGCCGAGCTGATGCACGAATCCTTTCGCACCGAGGTGCGCGATTCCGCCGGCATGGGCTGGGTTTACAACTGGTTTTGCGTGGACCACGTGGACTACGACGCGAATCCGAGGCGCCGGGACATCGGCTATCACAACATATTCGAACACTACAGACGGATGATGCAGGAGACCGGATCGCTGGAGGACGGGCTGCATTTTCATTATCATCCCCACTCTTTCCGCAGAGAGGCGCATCGTTGCGCCACGCACTGGTGGGCGTCTTCCGATAGTCTGCATCAGGTACTGTCGCGCAGGGTCATCGATCATGGCTGGTTTCCAGCGGCGCACCGTCCCGGCTTTCACGTGATCCGGCCGGACAGTCATTGGTTTCTCGAGCAGCACATCCCGTTTGATTTCTCGAATCAGGCTGTCGCACAGACCACGGCGGATGCCGCGCAGTTTGGATTATCGGACGGACGCTTCGGAGACTGGCGTAGAGCGCCGGCCACCTGGGCGCCGTATCATCCTTCGCCCGACGACTATCAGGTCTCCGGCAACTGCAGGCGATGGATTGCGCGTTGCCTGAACGTGGGAACGCGCTACCGTCTGCTTCAGGAGTCGGATGTCCGGCAGGCTTTCGAGGAAGCGACGACGGGGAAGCCGGTAGTTCTGTCGATCACAAATCATGACTTCCGCAATATGGCTATCGACGTCACCGCAGCTCGGGAGCTGGTCTGCCGGGTGGCTAAGGATTTTCCGAACGTTCCGTTTCGCTTCTCCGAAGCGGTTGCCGCGATGCGCTCGGCCTTGAAGCTGCCGGATATTGCGCCGTGCGAACTCGACATGAGCATCCGCCGCATCGACGATTCGAGGCACGTTCTCGAAGTGCGCTCGAGCATACCGACCTTTGGACCGCAACCCTGGCTGGCCCTGAAAACTGCCGCCGGAAGCTATCATTTCGACAACTTCGATATCGACAAGCCCTTCCACCAGTGGCGGTATGTCTTCGATGAGGAGACATTCCCGCTCTCCGCGCTGAGCTCGATCGGGGTGGCTGCGAACAACGCCATCGGCATCACGACCGTCGCGGTGATAAACGCTCTGACGGAAGAGATCTCAAGACGGCACTGGAATGAGCCCGAAGCCGTTGCGACGGCACTTCTGTAAGCCGAAGCAGGAAAGCACAACGATAGCAGCCGAATTTTCTCAACAGTATTCGTACACAGCTCGATAACTGAAATCCCATTGCCCATCATGAGCGAAACCACAGTTTCAGCACGGCTGGAAAGTGTCATCGTCGCTCCGACACTCTCGATCAGCGACGCACTCACGCGTCTGGATAAAGCGGGGACCGGAGCCTTGGTCCTATGCACTGCAGACCGCAAGCTGGTTGGTCTGCTGAGCGACGGCGACATCCGGCGGGCCATCTTGCGGTCGCAGACGCTGGAGGCCCCGTGCCTCTCGATTGCGACAGAACACCCCATTGTCTGCCAGCAGCCGGTCACCCCGGTTGAGGCGCTGCGGCTGATGAACAAGCATGAGGTCAGCCAACTGCCGGTGGTGGATGCAATCGGAGTGCTGGTCGACTTCATTCTTCGCCGGGATCTGAGCAGCACAGTAGACTCCGATGCCACCGCGGAGATGCGCCTCGAAAGTGCTGCGTTTTCTCCCACCGCTTCCATCGCAGAGGCCATGGCTCATCTCGACAAAGCGGGGACTGGCGCTCTGGTGCTCTGCACCCCGGATCGACTTCTTTGCGGGGTGTTGACGGATGGCGACATTCGCAGGGCCATTCTGCAGCGAAAATCGATGGACCTGCCCTGCGAGAGGATCGCAACCAAAATTCCCACGGTTGCCCAGGGCTTCACTTCTGCTGCAGAAGCGCTCGAGCTGATGAACCGGAACGAGATCGATCATCTCCCCGTGGTGGATACCGGGAATCGCGTCGTGCAGTTCCTGCTGCGGAGGGACCTCAGTCCGGAGACACGTCTCGAGCTTCCGGCGGTCATCATGGCCGGCGGATACGGGAAGCGCTTATATCCGCTGACGGAAACTGTGCCGAAACCGATGTTGCCAGTGGGCGACCGGCCGCTGCTGGAGTTGATTATCCAGCGCCTGCGCAGCTCAGGCATCCAGGATGTCAGTCTAACGACACACTATCTGCCCGACGCCATCGTGGATCACTTCGGAGACGGCGAGGACTTTGGCGTCCATCTCAACTATCTCCGGGAAAACAATCCAATGGGGACGGCGGGCGGCCTGAAGCAGATGAAGAGGCCAGTGGGACCGTTTCTGGTCCTCAACGGGGACATTCTCACGGCGGTCCCCTATCGTGAAATGCTGGCCTTCCATCGCAAGCACTCCGCGATGATCACCGTCGGAGTTCGCAAGTACGATGTGCAGGTCCCTTTCGGAGTCGTGGAATGCGACGACGTGCATATCACCAGTCTCCAAGAGAAGCCGTGCCTCAGTTTCTTTATCAATGCGGGAACCTATCTGCTGGATCCTGCGGCCTGGGACTACATCCCAAAGGACCGGCGTTTTGACATGACCGATCTGATACGAGCGATGCTCGAGGCGGGAGAGCGAGTGACGAGTTTCCCCATCACGGAATACTGGATCGATGTGGGCAGGCATGAGGATTATCAAAGAGCGCAAGAGGACGTACTGAAAGGGACAATCGCAATATGAAGGTGATCATTACTGGCGGAGCGGGCTACCTGGGCTCTATTTTAACGGCCCTGCTGCTTGCCGAGGGCCATCAGGTGCGGGTGCTGGACAGTCTGGCCCACGGTGGAGAATCGCTGCTCGGGGCGTGGTGCCATCCGGGATTTGAATTTGTTCGCGGAGACATTCGCGATCGCGCAACGGTCAAGGCAGCGGTATCGGGCCGGGATGCCGTTGTTCATCTGGCTGCGATCGTCGGAGATCCCGCTTGCGCGCGCAACCCCGATTTGGCGCGCGAGGTAAATCTGGACGCCTCCCTTCAACTGATCGAAGAGAGCAAGCAGGCCGGGGTCGCGCGCTTCGTCTTCGCCTCTACGTGCAGCAATTACGGCAGGATGAAGGATGCCGACCGGTATGTGGATGAAGAGTCGGAGTTAAGTCCCGTCTCCTTATACGCCGAGACGAAGGTTGCCGTGGAGCTGGCCTTGTTGAAGAGCCGTGACAGCAATGGCTGGAGCCCGACGCCGCTGCGGTTTGCTACTATCTACGGCGTATCCCCGCGCATGCGGTTCGACTTGACGGTGAACGAGTTCACACTGGAGATGCTGACGCGCAAGCATCTCAAAGTCTTCGGGGAGCAGTTCTGGCGGCCCTACGTTCATGTGCGGGATGCCGCAAGGGGCATTGCGATGGTTCTGCAATCACCCACGGCAAAGGTTGCCGGCCGCGTATTCAATGTTGGAGCGACGGACCAGAACTTCCAGAAGCAGCAACTGGTGGAGCTGATCCAGCCTTACGCGCCAGATGCGGTGGTGGAGTTTGTACCGAAGACAGAAGATCCGCGGGACTATCGCGTATCGTTTTCGCGTATCGCCGGTGAACTTGGTTTTGAGACCAGCCGATCCGTCCCGCAAGGTATTGCAGAGATCGCCCGCCTCGTGAGCGAGCGCATCATCGGTGAATTCGACCACAGCCGGTATCGTAACTGAGCGTGTCTCTATGACTATGAATCAGAAAGAAATACTAGCTCCGGGAGCACTGCCCGGCGATGGCTTTGTGCCGCTCACAGTTCCGGAGATTCGCGGGAACGAGTGGCGCTATGTGAAGGAGTGTCTCGACACGGGATGGGTCTCCTCGGCGGGATCGTATGTCGATCGATTCGAGCAGATGGTGGCTGAACAAAGCGGTACCAGGTTCGCGGTAGCCACGGCGAGCGGCACGTCGGCGCTGCACATTGCCTTGCTGCTGGCGGGCGTCGAAGCCGGTGACGAGGTGCTCGTCTCTACACTGACATTCATTGCGCCGGTAAACGCCATTCGCTACGTGGGGGCTTGGCCGGTATTCATCGACGCCGAGCCGGTTTACTGGCAGATGGATCCCGCCCGGGTGGTGGAGTTTCTGGAACGGGAATGTCGCTGGAAAGACGGAGAGCTGCACAACCGGCATACCGGACGCCGCGTCAAGGCGATAATGCCTGTGCACATTCTCGGGCATCCTGTGGACGTAGACCCAATCGTCGAAGCGGCCAAGAAGTTCAATCTCCGTGTCATTGAAGACGCTACCGAGGGACTGGGCGCCAGTTACAAGGGGCGTTCCCTGGGAAGCTCCGGGGATATCGCGTGCTTCAGTTTCAATGGGAACAAGATCATCACCACGGGCGGCGGCGGCATGCTCGTGACAGACAATGAGGAGTGGGCACGGAGAGCGCGCTACCTGACTACCCAGGCGAAGGACGATCCTGTCGAGTATGTCCATGGCGAGGTCGGCTATAACTATCGCCTCACCAATCTGCTGGCGGCGGTTGGGTGTGCACAAATGGAGCAGCTTTCTTCCTACGTAGCCGCCAAGCAACGGATTGCAGCGCGCTACACAGAAGCGCTCGCCGAAATTCCGGGTCTTATGCCGATGAAGAATGCTTCCTGGGCCGCGAGTACCTTCTGGATGTATACCGTCCTGGTGGAGGAGGAGGAGTTCGGGATCGACTCGCGCCAGGTGATGGGTCTGCTTGCTTCGCAGCGGATTCAAAGCCGGCCACTCTGGCAGCCGATCCATCGATCGCCCGCACATCGTTCGAAGGAACCGATAGCCATGCCGGTCGCTGACAGCTTGGCGCAGAAGGGACTAAGTTTGCCGTGCTCGGTTGGTCTTTCCGAGTCGGAGCAGGACAGGGTCATCGCGGCACTGCTGAAGATCGGATCGGATTGCCGCACAGAGAAAGTGCTGTTGAGTCAGACGCCGGGGTAAATCGCGAAATTTCCACCCCCATTGTGCCCACTCTTGGAACACCAGATATCTTATGTCCTTAATCCAGAACAGTTGTAGCAGCGCAGATATTGTCAACGGCTTGCAAGAGAGTGGTCTCTGCCCCGGCGATCTTGTGTATCTCCAGGTGGCAGATGCCGCTTTCCGAGCAATGGACAGCTCCCTCTCCGACGTTGGGCTCTATGAGTCGCTGTTGAATGCGATCAGAGAGGTGATCGGGCAGGAAGGCACTCTATTTGTCCCAGCATTCTCGCTGTCGTTCGCACGCAGCGAGGTGTTCGATCCGGAGCACACGCCGGCGATCGCGGGAGAGTGGAATACCTCCGTGGGATTTTCGGAGTACATCCGCCGCCAGCCGGGTGCGGTGCGTTCTGGGGATCCGAATTTCTCTGTCTGCGGACTGGGACCACAGGCCGAGGGAATGCTCGGCGATCTACCGGCCACGACCTACGGCCCAGGCTGCTTTTATGAACGGCTCATGCGGGCGGCGGGAAAGATCTGCTGTATTGGCGGCGGCGTGCAGCATACATCCTTTCTTCACTATGCCGAGGAAATGCTCGGCGTTCCTTTCCGATACAAAAAGCTGTTCACGGGATCCACCGGGCGTGGAGGTGAGACGCGCAAGCAGGGGTGGATTTCAAGCGTTCCCATTCAGGCAGAGAGTGGAGTCACAGATGGAACGCGAGTGGCCTCGATCGCCATGCAAGAGGGAAGGCTTCGTATTGCAGCAGGCTGCGCCTGCGAGATCGCGACCATCGCCTGCGACAGCTTTTACGAGCTGCTCCGCCGCGAGATAACGAAAGATCCATGGATCACGGCGCAGGGTCCTGCCGGCGACCCGATTGCCCTGGAAGGCAGACCAGCCAATGCTACGCAATCTCGGGTGCACCTGCCCGAGAATGCATCGATGACGGAGTTGATCTCCGCGTTGTGGACGTTGCCCCGGGACATCGTTTCCGATGGCTACGATCTGGCTCTCGAGGCTTTGTCCACGCAAGCCCCGATGGTGATTCACGAATACCCTAGCGGCACCGAATGCTGGACCTGGCTGGTGCCGGAAAAGTGGACCTGCCACGAGGCATTTCTTGAAACCATGGACGGTCGGCGCCTCTTCTCATATGAGGACAGCCCTCTGCATGTGGTCTCGTATTCGCTGCCGGTGGATCGCGTCGTTTCCCGACAGGAGCTCTTTAGTCATCTCCACATGCATCCGGAGCTTCCCGATGCCATTCCGTTTATCTTCAAGTATTACGAGCGCGACTGGGGCCTTTGCTGCAGCCAGAAGTTGAAAGCCTCGCTGACAGAGGACCACTATCGGGTCGTCATTCGCTCCACCTCCAGCTACGGAACCCTGAAGGTCGGAGAAATCGTTGCGCATGGAAACAGCGCCGAGACATTTGTGCTGTGTGCGCATCTTTGCCACCCGGCCATGGCGAACGATGATCTCGCCGGCGTCGTCGTGGGCCTGAAGGTGATGCAAGAACTGCTGAAGCGATCCGATCTGCACTACACCTATCGATTTCTTATCCTGCCGGAGACGATCGGTTCGATCGCCTATCTCAGCCATAATGAGCAGCTCATCCCTCAGATGATGGGCGGTCTTTTTCTTGAGATGCTGGGCTTGAATCAGCCTCATGCTCTTCAGCTGTCCTTTGCCGGTGATACGGAGGTCGATCGCTGCTTGAGTCGCGTTCTTCAAGACCATGATCCACGCGGATGGACCGGCGCATTCCGGACGGTGGTGGGAAATGATGAGCGGCAGTTCAATGCCCCCGGCGTACGAGTGCCGATGCTTTCCCTTTCCCGGGTGCAGAAGAGCGAACCAGGGAAGCATCCGTACTATCCCGAGTATCATTCCAGCCACGACACACCGGAGCTTGCTTCTCCAGACCGCCTTGCCGATTCCCGGGATCTCGTGTTGAAGATGATCGACGCGGTCGAGGGGAATGCAATTCCGGTAAACCGATTCAAGGGAGAGATCTTCTGCTCCCGTTATGGGCTCAATGTCGACGCATACACCGACCGCGAAGGGAACAGGGCGCTCTTCGACGTGCTCTTCCTGATCGATGGGACGCGCTCGGAGGCGGAAATTGCCCGTATCTGCAATCTGCCAGTGGACTCCGTTCGCCGGCTGCTTCAGGAGTTGCGCCGCATCGATCTGATCGAATTCCGCGGGGCAAGCAGAAGTTGACGGTGGGACTTTTCGCGACTCCTCCGGTAACTTCTCCCATTGAGCCTTCGTCTCCGTTCCTCTTCGGTGTGCGCCCTTACGATTTAGGCACGGGTCTTCCACCTTGTTGCGGAAACTAGCTTTAGTCGGCAACGTAAATAAATCAATGCAATAATATCGCCGCGTGGAGAACTGCATAGTGAAGCACATCGTTATGGAGACGGGCTTAGGAAAGGGCGTCGAAGAATACGGAAACATGGGCGATATCTCCATGCTGCAGGTATCTGTGGATCGATTGCACAAGCTCTTTCCGAAAGCTCGCATTGAAGTGCTCACCGATTCAGCGGAGAACCTGGCCCGATATTGTCCAACGGCAAACCCCCTGGACAATCGGGGGAGGGCGCTATGGTTCGCAAACGGAGTTCTACTAGGAAGATATGCCGGCTTAGCGCCCGGGTGGATTTTGGGACTGTTGGTGTGGTTCAAAAGAACGATAAGGGCGCGATATCCGAATCTTTTAAATGCGATGCTGGTTAAGCGGCTTAAGCGTCGGAATCGGTCGGAAGACGCCGAAGCTGTCACGGTCTTTGCCAGCGCCCTGCAGAATGCAGACCTGTTGCTCATCTGTGGTGCAGGTGGGTTCTATGATGGTTCCCGGACTTGGAACCTGGACGTCTTAGACTTGCTCGAGGCGGCCATTCAAAGAAACACACCTGTGGCCATGCTGGGTCAAGGATTCGGACCTCTTAGCGACTCATTCGTTCTGAAGCGGGCCGCAAGGATTCTTCCGCTGGTCAATTTCATAACCTTGAGAGGCGGCAGAGGTTCACTTGATTTACTCCGGTCACTGGGTATTCCCGAATCGAAAGTTCAGACCACGGGAGATGAGGCTCTGGAACTAGGGTACGAGTCCAGATCCAAGCAGTGCGGTCAGGCGTTGGGCATCAACATACGCCATCTCGCGTCAGCAGGGACGGATGACAATGATGTTCAGAGCATCAGGCCGGTCCTGCAGGATTTTGCCAGGCGACATGAGGTCTCCTTGATCCCGCTTCCCATCGCCATTCATTTCGGTACTAGGGATGATCTTGCCATCAAGCAACTTCTGATCGGATTTGATGAGCAATCTGACGGAGGCAGTACTCTCGATTCACCACTCAAAGTGATCAAGCAGGTAGCACTTTGTCGGGTGGTCGTTACCGGCGCTTATCACGCCGCCGTATTCGCGCTCGCACAGGGGATTCCCGTGGTTGCTCTCGCAAAATCTGCCTATTTCTCGAACAAGTTATTAGGCCTCGAAGACCAGTTCGGCGAAGGCTGTCAGATCATCTTCTTAAACGAGCCAGATTTTCCCCAAAGATTCCACAGCGCTATCGAAAGCGCTTGGCAAATTGCGGATAAGGTTCGCGAGCCGTTACAAACAGTAGCTCTCAAACAAATCGAATTAAGCCGCAGGTCATACGAACGGATTCAAGGTCTGGCAGCAAGCGCGACTAAACGATTGCCCGTGACGTAGTATGTGAAACGCAGCCGCCGTAACGGCCGCTCGCACAGAATCTCGACATGTTATCGTGATCTCGCCCAAGCTCACGAGGTGCGGTAGCAGACTTGTAGCTGCTATGCTGATCCGGCAATATCGGTCAGCCCTGCCGCGTCTTTGGAGTGTCCAGGGCAATCTTCTACATCCGGAAGACGCGCTACGAAATGACGGGCTTGTAGGGCTTCGAGATCATTCCCGATGATGCCGGATGGTTCGTCGCCACTGCCCGATGTACCTTTTCGCAGATTTCGTAGCGTAGATCGTGCGGAGTTGTGCCGCGTCAGCCAGTCCCAACGCTTTTTCGACCTATGGCACATTTTCGCGACATCCTACCGTTCAGCACCTGGCCCCGCTACTTACTGTGGCACTACACACAGAGGAAGCCGTTCCGCTGTAGGCTGCGGGGAGGGCCCGAGATATCCATCAGACCGGAGCCCAGCCATGACTACCAGACGGCCTATGAGATATTCTTCGACCGCATCTACGATTGTGACCTTGAGCCGGGTTCAGTGCGGCGTATCGTTGACCTCGGGGGAAATGTCGGCTATTCCTGCTTGTTCTGGTGTGAAAAATACCCCAACGCAAGCGTATTAACGTTCGAACCACATCCGACTCACTGCCGGCTGCTAGAGTCGCACGTGGATAGGAATGGCTACGCCAACCGCGTCAAGCTTGTGGCCGCCGCCGCCGGCGTACGGGAGGGAGTAGCCGACTTCAGCGACAAAGATGACGGGTCGGCGATTGTTCAGGATATGCCGGCAGGCTCTATGAAAGTCCGGGTGGTAGACGTCTTCCAAGCAGTTCCCGATGGGCCGATCGACGTACTCAAGATGGACATCGAAGGATCTGAGTATGTGATTCTCGCGGACCCCCGGTTCGAGGCCCTCGCGGCTCGCACAGAGCGTGTGCTGCTTGAGTGGCACGCGCGCGGTGAGCAGGGGGAGACATTTTGCCGGGATCGGCTGGCCAGACTCGGTTTCACTGTTGGATCCGGCCGGTCGTGTGATAGCCAGTGCGGGATGCTCTACTGCACCCGAGCTCGATGAATTTGTCCGACGCTGCGGTGTCACCAGTCCCCCGTTACTTCATGAACGGTCCCGAGGAGGAGCGACGTTCCTTTGACCCGACCTGCCGCAAATCCCATCGCCTCCTTCTTCAATCCCAGCTCTGCGGCTGCCGATTACACAAATTTCTCCGGACGGGTCCAAGACGGTAACGGGTCTTGCTTGACTAAGACAGACCGCTACAATGAAACAAATCAAAGCAATGCCAGGCCCAATGGATATTCATGATCTTTTTCATTCGCCGAAGGATCGCATAGCGAAGTTTGCTGAGGCGCAGGTGCACCTCTACCGCCATGATGTCAGTCTGCAAGACTATTTTCATGCTCTTGATTTCAACATGTTGTATGGCCAAGACGGGGTCCCCAATAACCGGCCCTCCATCAACCCGCTTGCAGCCTGGTCCTTTCACGCAGCCGACAAGGCGACCCGAGTTCTTAAGCCGCGCAGGTTCAAAACCGACATTCTCTTTTCTCCAACCCCCTACTTTGGCCGCAAGACCGAAATTCGATTTCTTGCCCGAACATTGCTCGGTTTGGCGCATACGGGTGCCGAGATTTTGTGTTTACTCCCTGTGTATGCGGCTGGTCGCCAGGAATTGGAATCTGAGCTGGCTACCGCCGGGTACAGCAAGCAAGTCACATTTCTTGATCCGGGAATGCCCTTGAATCCAGTAGAGGGGCGCATGCGTGCAATTGCAGCAAAATTGCGAGGTCGAGCGGCCTTTGAAAAGACAGTCCAGATACTTGAGCCATTTGGGCTAAGTCCAACGGGTTCTGCCTTACCAGATTTTGAAAGGACAGCTCAGTATATTGAGGCATGGGAACGGCTGGCTCCCTCGATCGAGTTTGATGCTGTCGTCGCACGATGTCACTGGTATGACCTCTGCAGCTCTGTCTGCAGGACTGGCATGCAGCGGGGTAAACCTGTGATTACGTTTCAGCAGGGAGTGGTCGACTACACTTTGGATGTTCCTATTACCGCTACTAAGTTCGTTGCTTTTGGAGCGTCCTCTGCCTCTGTACTCGCTCAATCAAACCGAAGATTCTTCGATGCGCTTGGCTCACCGGAGTCCCCGGTCGAGTTCTTCAATGCCGGTTCTTTGTTCGACGTTATAGTGCCTCTCCCCGACCAATTTTCTCTTCAGAGCGTTCTACTTATTGACTTCCATTCAGTTCCGGGTGATCCGTGGGGAACCGAAAGAGAAGTGCAAGCGCTATTGCAGCTAGCAGAGAAACTCCTCAGCGCTAAACTACCTTTACGCCACCTGGTTATACGACCGCACCCGCACTGGAGTGATCACGATCTCGGAGCTTGCTTAAAGCTCGTTCGTGAGCATCGGGACGTGTGCGAGTTGTCCCATCCAGTATGGCCACTTGAAGACGATCTGCGCCGTTCCTCAGTGGTCATTGGAATATCGAGCGGTGTCCTAACTGTTGCTTCGGCATCCGGTTTGCCAACGATCTTTCTGCGGACTGAGCGGGGCTTCACAATCCGCGACCTGGAGTGTTTTTCGCCTGAGCAGACATTACTGCCTGACGCGGCATTTCGCGAAGTCAGCAGGCTCCTGACTGATCGCGAATGCTTTGCTGAGGCGCGGGATGTAGCGATGCGTAATGCGAGCGAGTATTACACGAGCGGTGCCAATGCGGCTCTTGATGGGGCATTCTTTACACGTCTCTTAAGTAGTGAGCCAGTGAAGAATGCTGTGCAGGATCGTCCGCGATGAGATTTGCATTCGTTAGCACGATGGCAGACTGGCCCTGGGGCGGAAGCGAGGAACTTTGGAGCCAATCCGCCGCCCGGCTCAAACGGGCTGGGCACGACGTGCAAGCTTCGGTCGTTTACCGGCCACGACTATCCGACAAGATTACTTTGCTGGCAAGACAAGGCATCAGGCTCGAAACCCATCCTTCATATCGAGTCGAGATGGGTCGTCGCATCTGGAACAAGCTCACATTCAAGTATCGGAGAAGCTATGCTTGTTTGAAGCGATTCAAGCCCGACTTGGTCATCATTTCTCAAGGGCACAATTCTGGCGGATTTAACTGGGCCAAAATCTGTCGCGAAGCATCAATCCCATACGTACTCATCGTCCATTGCAACAGCGAGAATTGGTGGTTCGGAGATCGAGACGTCGAGGAAGCCGCGGCGTCCTATAAGTCCGCTCAGAAGGTATTTTGCGTCTCCCACAGTAATCTCAATTTGCTCCGGATGCAGTTGGGAGATCCGGTGCAAAACGGCGAAATAGTCTGGAATCCGTATAAAGCCTCCCCCGAGAGCATTCCGGCTTGGCCCGTTGAAAATGGGCGGTGGCGGCTGGCATGTGTGGCGCGCTTGGATCCGGCCGCCAAAGGGCAAGAGTTGCTTCTGCAGGTCCTTGCTCGTCCGGAATGGCGGGCCCGTCCCATTGAACTGAATATCTTTGGAGAAGGCCCGAACGAATTAGTGTTGCGGCGTTTGGCCGGCATGCTCGGATTGAACGACGTGCACTTTCACGGTCAGGTATCAAATATCGAAGCGATCTGGGAGCAAAACCATCTGCTTGTACTGCCGTCGCGCTATGAGGGACTTCCTTTGGTGTTAGTTGAGGCGATGTGGTGCGGTCGGCCAGCAGTCGTGACGGATGTTGCAGGAAATACAGAAGTATGTGTCGACAATGAAACAGGTTTCGTGGCACCCGCTCCAACTGTAGCCTTGTTAGCCGATACGTTACAACGGGCTTGGGACCGGCGTGTGGATTGGCAGCGCATGGGGCAAGCAGCGCGGGCGCGGGCAGAAAGCCAAATTCCGAGAGATCCGATTGCCGTGTTCGCCGACAGATTAAGAAGCTGTGTCGACACCGCTCGCCAGGCTTTAGCGTCCACGAAGCCCAGTTGAGAAATCGGGAATTCTTGCTATTCCTGACGCAGCCTGCGCTAATGCGAGTGCCCGAAAAAATGCCATATGTATATCCGTTGAGTTCCTCTCGGCCGCGTAGAAATTGTCCTTTTGGATATCTTTGATTTTACGGGGGAATAATACGACTCACGCTATACGCTTCTATGGTGGCATGCCGCTAAGAACCTACTAGAGCAGATCCGATTCAAATAAATGAGCAAAACGGTTGTAATCATCGGCGGCGGAATTGTTGGCCTAGCGACGGCACATCAACTACTTCATCGATTTCCGTCCACCCGGCTGCTCCTTCTGGAGAAGGAAAGTGGTCCCGGCCGCCATCAAACCGGACACAACAGCGGCGTTTTGCACTGTGGGCTGTACTACACGCCGGGTTCGGCAAAGGCTCGCCTGGCTGTTCAGGGCATTCGCAGGATGGTCGACTTTTGCGTGCAACACGATATTCCCCATGAACTGTGCGGGAAGATCGTGCTGGCGACAGAGCAAGACGAAGTGCCTCGCCTGCATGCCTTGTTGGAGCGAGGCAGAGCGAATGGCCTCGAAGGCTTGCAGTTGCTCGGCCCCGAAGAGATTAGCGAATTTGAGCCGCACGCCGTGGGCCTGGCTGCTCTTCGTGTACCCCAGGAAGGAATCGTCGACTTCACCGCCGTTACCGGTGTGATGGCCCATGAGATTCAGACACGCGGTGGCGAGATCCACTTCTCTACGGAAGTGACAGGGCTTCGGAATGCCGGTGGCTGGACTATCCAGACAACACGTGGGGAATACCACGCGGATTTCATCATCAACTGCGGCGGACTTTACTGCGACCGGTTAGGCCGCAAAGCCGGCGTACGCGATCCGACAAAGATCGTGCCCTTCCGAGGTGAGTATTACAAACTGAGATCGGATCGCGAGCATCTGGTGCGTAGCCTGATCTATCCTGTGCCCGATCCCAAGTTTCCTTTTCTCGGGGTACATTTCACCCGCCTCATTCACGGCGGCGTCGAAGCCGGACCCAATGCCGTGCTGGCGTTCGCCCGCGAAGGATATCGCGCCAGCGATTTTTCACTGCGCGACATGATCGACACCCTTACCTGTCGTGGTTTCTGGAGATTCCTTCTTCGATACCCCTCGATGTGCTGGGACGAATTCCGGCGATCTTACAGCAAGCATCTTTTCTGCTTGTCGTTGCAACGGCTTGTGCCGGAACTCCGCATGGAGGACCTCAGCCCAGGCGGCGCCGGAGTCCGCGCGCAAGCCATCTCGCCTTCCGGCGAATTGGTGCAGGACTTCCACTTTGTATGCCAGGACAGTGCCCTGCATGTACTGAACGCTCCTAGCCCAGCCGCCACAGCGAGCCTGGCCATTGCGGACGAGATCATCGATCTCGCGGAGAGTGCGATTACTCCTTGACGAGGCTGTGTCCTGCAAGAGGCAAGTAGACTCGGCTGGAAACGTGACCTGCGACCCAACCTCAATTGATTAAGTGTTGACCACCTACAACGATGATTTTGATCTAATCTACCGATTCATGCGGGCCAACGTGGACGTTATTGCCGGGAGTGGGTGTCCTTAACCCCCGATTCACTTTTTCTGAACTAGCCGATACACACGACAAACTGGCTGGATGGCAGATGCCGTCCAGCCAGTTTTTATTTTTCTCTTAGTAAAAGCTTGTCTTACCTCTTGGCAGCACCGGATCGAAGCCGAATTGGTGCTGCTCAAGAGCCACAAGGACCTGGCACGTAACTCAACGGGCGGCCCACGCGTACAACTCGGGAGCGTCTTCCTGATCCCGCTCAAGCACAGCCAAAGCGCGGTCCACATCGGACTGAAGCGCAATGCGATGGCGATATCGGAACAACTCGTGCTTCACGATGTATAGATCCAGTTCCATCCGCAGCACGTACATGCTCGATGCTTGCGCGTTCTCGTGATGGAGTGAGGCGTAGGCGGCCTGCTTGTGGTCGACTTCGCGGATGATGGCAGAGACCTCACGGACGTATGTCCTCCGCGGAATGGGTGCGGCTACGGCGAGGGTCGGGATTATCAGGCAGATAAAGACTGCAATTGATCGGTGCATGTTGTTCTCCTCCATATAGCGTCCCCACAAGGTATCCAGGTGGGTGACGAATGCATCCATTTGGGGGAAGAAACAGTTTCATCACAGCTCATCCACTTATCTTCATCGGCAAACCCAAGTAAAAGTCACCGATTCATTGCAAGCCCAAAGACTTGCATACCGCGAAGTTACGGGCCCAAGCTTGCTGGGGTGCACGGATTGTAGCCCAGCGAAGTAGCGGTCACCGGGGTAGGCGGTGTCGGCGGCGTTGCCCAGGGAACGCTGTTGAAGTCGAAGAAATCCATCAGATCGGGCTGTGCGGCATCGCGCGCAGTCAGATGTGCAGAGCCGCCGATAAAGCGGTTCTCCACAAACTTGATGACTGCCGTATGATCCATCGGGATATGGGAAACGTAGTGCCGCCGGCTGAAAGGCGAGATCACCATGTTCGGCAAACGGAAGCCGAGTTGCGCTGCAAAGCCGTTGACTGCCGCAGCATCTCCGGAATGGGCTCCCGGACTGCTCGATTTGAGATCGCAGTGGGTCGTCGCCGTGCCGCTGCTCGGTACGCAGGGCTTATACCCGTCGGGGCTCACCGCGATGGTTGAGATATCCGGAATCGTGCCGAGTGAAGCATCGGTCTTGTCGTTCGAATGTCCGGGAACCGGCGGAACGTGATCGTAGGGGCCGCCACCTTCGTCATAGGCGAAGAAGAATGCGGAATCCTTCCATTCCGGACTAGTCATGAACGCATTCATCACCTTCGCCACCTCTACTTGCCCGTTCAGAACCGACGCTCCCGATCCAGGGTGCTCGTCATTGATTCCGGAGCCGGCTTCAATGAAGTTGAAGCTGGAAAGAGTACCGTTCTTAAGGTCGGTGTAGTAGGTAGTCAGAGGAGCAACATGATTCGTATCGATGCAGAAGTAGTTCGAAGTATCGCCAACCACACTCGACGCCTTAGTGGTGCCGGTGCAGGCGGCATGCGATGAGTTCTGATAGAGGTACTTATGGAAATAGGTGAAATAATTAAGATAGGTAGCCGGATAATTGCCGGAGCCGGTGCCACATGTGTTTCCGGCAAGGCAGAACCCATCCGTGACCGTGTAATACACCTTCCATGACACACCAGCAGTATCGAGTTCCTGAAAGATAGTTTGAATCGTCAGGGGAGAGACGTGGTCATCGCTGCCTGGGTCGAATGCCAAGCCCTGAGTCGTGCCTCCAGTGAAGGTTGCGACGCGATTGGGCGCGCTCTTGCTTGAAATCGGCGAGAACCAGCGGTCCGATAAGGCGAACTGGGAAGCCATGTAGTAGTAGTAGTTCAGGAACCCCTCGTCGTAGTACCCCATGGCGCGCTCGCCGGTCGTGTCGGTGAATTGTCCGGAGCACGTGCCGGAGCTCGCGCAGCTTTTCGCAAAGCCTTCAGCAATGTGTACGAAGCCATCCATGAGAATGGGGCGTGTTGTCAGGAAATTATAGCGATTCACATCGCCGTAGCTTTCCAGCCACGACGACGAATCATCGTCGATGCAAGTGGATTTGAGCTTGAAGAGCGGGATCGATACGCCCTCGTCGTCCACGTTGGTGGTATTCAGCTTGTCGTCTATTCCGTCAACCGTGTACACCTGGCCATCGTCACCGGTGGTCCAGCCCTTCGTCCGGCGATATGGGTTCAGCATGCCGAAGTAGTTATCGAACGAATGGTTCTCCTGCAGCATGAAGATGACGTGGTTGATGGAATTACTGCTGCCTGCCGACGTTACAGTCACCGTCGTGTTCGCCGATGCGCTTTCTCCAGCTCCCGTCACGTCCGCCGTATAGGTAGTTGTCGTGGTTGGGCTGACAGCTTGCGTCCCCCCGCTCGATGACAGGGTATAGGTACTGCCATCCGAGCCGGTCACAGTCACCTGGGTGGCATTGGTTGCCGTCACGGTCAGCGTGGACGATCCACCGGCGGAGATCGAAGCCGGGTTCGCCGCTATGGTCACTGTAGGCGCCGTTGCCTGATTCACCGTGATCGTCGCTGTCGCAGAGACGGCCCCACCGGATCCGCTCGCCTTTGCTGTGTAGGTCGTCGTCGCGGTTGGGCTAACCGCTTGCGTTCCACCGGTCGCCGCCAGGGTATACGTGCTGCCATCCGATCCACTCACGGTCACTTGGGTGGCATTGGTTGCCTTCACCGTCAGCGTAGACGATCCGCCCTTAGTGATTGAGGTGGGGCTGGCTGCTATGGATACCGTAGGCGCGGTCGATTGATTCACCGTGACAGTCGATGCCGCAGAAGCGGTCCCACCGGATCCGGTCGCCTTTGCTGTATAGGTTGTAGTCGTGGTGGGACTGACAACCTGCGTTCCCCCACTCGATGACAGGGTATATGTACTGCCGTCGGACCCGGTTACGGTCACTTGCGTGGCATTCGTCGCCTTCACCGTCAGAGTGGAGGACCCACCCTGGGAAATCGATGTAGGGCTCGAACTGATGCTGACAGTCGGTGCCGGAAGTGCACTCGATTTAACGGTCAGGTTAATGGTTGTGTAGGATGCCCCGCCGCATTTGTCCCACTCCTCCACCACAGTGTGCTGGGCTCCGGTGGCTAGGCTCAGTTCATGGTCCAGCTTCGTCGCATTCACTACGTAGATAAGCTTGTTGTTCACGTAGATGCCCATCGACGCTACGCCTTTTGAACAGGTGCTCGTCGTGGCCGTCGCTACATAATGAACAGGCGAGGTGACCGTCGCGCCAGGAGCCGGGCTGCTGACACTAACACTTGCGAAGGCAGGTGCCACCCACGCCATGAGTGTTAGTAAAACGCAGTAGAAGATCTTCATGACTCGCCTCGGCTTCTTCTGAGCATGCGTGTGGGGATGAGAGGACCCTGCTGTTCAGCAGGGTTCTTTCTACGCGCGCTCAAGCTATCTATGAACTGTTCCGAGGGATGGTGAAGCAACAGCCAAAAGCATAAGGCTTCTGCTGTTCACCGAGCAAGGAAGATATGCAGCGGCAGCGAAGCTTTTTTCCAAAAGAGTCTGGATTTGCTGATCCTAAGTAATGATGCCGAACTCTTCGGGCGCAACAGACAAATTCTTTACTAGTAGCCACCGAAAAATGCTTTCGAGGAGGCATTGGCCGGTAGTTCGAAGGGAGAAAGAATCTGGCCTAGTCCCTATTCTTCTTCGCCCACGAGTTCTTGGGGCAGTTCGCTTTGCGTGTAAGCGAAAGGCAACAGCTTCAGCGCATGTTCTAACACTTTACGCTCAACGTCCTTAACCGGCATTGGAGGGATGATTGTCATTCCACCGATAATCTCGTTGAGGGTGAGATACGATGCACGGCAAAAGTATAGAAAATCTAGAGGGTATTCAGGCTTGCGCGCACGAGCCTGAACCGGATCGGCATCGAGCAGATAGCTGACATGCGGTCTTGGAACGATCTTCATGATCAGCCGGACATACCATCTCGCAATCGGATTGGACAAGGTCAGATTGGCGAGCTCATCGTATGCATAACGATCGAAGATGATGAAATCCGCGTCCGATTTCAGCGCGTTCCTTACCGCCAGCCGGAGAGATACGGCATCTACGGAATAAAGAAAATATCTCACCACGGTCATTGGCCATGACCGGACATTCTTGTCACGCCGATTGATGGGTGCTTCTGGAGACCCTACACCCTTTTCGCCCTTGAACAGGGTATGCCCGCTTACCTCGCGAAGATGCGTGAGCCGCGCAACATCGTCCCAGAAAGTAACCAATGAGACGCGTAGACCTAATTCTGCCAGGCGCGTTTGCAGAGCATGAATCTGAGTGCTCTTCCCAGCCCCATCCATGCCAGAGAAGCTGACGAACCTGCGTTGCCGGTTTCCCAGGCCATTTACGGTGCTCTGCTCCGAACTGTTTTTCCGTGTCATGGGCTATTTAGTTTGGGGTCGGCTTGGACTGGCTTCGGAAAGACCCACAACGGTCCCGACCGCAACGGCGGCGCCTACAATCAGACTGACCTTGATCACAAACGAGCGGGTTCGCCGCTGTTTCGCCGGGGCAATCACCGCTCCAGCCGGACGGGAAGCGGCGATACCCATACCTTTCTCATACGGCGCCGCTGCCGTGCCTACTGGAGCCGGAGTTCCGCCATTCTGCTGCTGCTGTGTGGCTTGCGGAGCACTCGATGGTGGACGGCTGCTAGAGGCCGGAGCCGCTTCGGGTAGCGGTATCGCGTTTCCAGTATCGGGATTTTGCGATCCCGATTGAGAGGAAGACGTCCCGGCTGCCGGCTGCGCTGGGGCTGTTTGCTGCGCCGGTGCTGGCTGCTGCGCGAGCGCCAGCGACGATGCTCCATATGGCAGAACTATAAAAACTGCAAGACCAATTGCGATCCCGCGCCGTAACAGGGTATCCGTGCGCCTTATCGAGCTTCTTCGAACGTGCCGGAAATTCAGCATGTCATCCTTTACCAATCCAGATCGCTTACGCCGCGCTCTCCGACTCGCGTGGCTCGGAACGTGCGTCAAACGGGAGTTGGTGGAAACTGTTGACCGCGTCCGCGGTCGTGTCGAATATCTCAAAGAGGCGGCTGGTTCCGGTAAGGCCGGGAACTCCCTCTGTCATCAGCGGAATACCGGCGAGCTTCACGTCTCCATTCCGCTTCATGGCTTCTTCCAGGCAATGCAGCAGCAGGTGGACCACTGAATTGTCTAGATGGGTTATGGCGGAACAGTCGAGCACAAGATAAGGGCGTTCCATGTTCATGCGATCTTCGACTTCGCGCAGAAAGCTTCGCCCCTCTCTCACTCCCAATCGTTCCGGCAATTGCATCACTGTCACAGGACGTATTCGAACTGTCATATTTCCCTCACAATCTGCGGATCTGTCGGAATCGAACACCGGCGAGCCGTCAGTTCAGCTAGTTACATCGACTGCAAAGAGCAACAAGAATCTTCACTACTCGGCAGATCTCATCTTATCCAGCACGCTGCAACAAGCGCTCCAATTCGGCTTCATGGTCGCGTACCAGGTGCATCAAAACGTTCTTCCCATACCGGCAAAGTGTCGCAAAATTCGTCGTGTACCAGCAGCACTCCGTCATCCTCGGAGAAAATCCACACAGAAAGCGCAGTCGCTCGGTCCTGCGCGGCGTCGTCAGCATCGAAGCCACCAGGCGATGGTTTCCATCCAGGATGGTTAGCGGCTCGTTCTCGTTGATGCCAATCAGCAGCACCGAGCCCAGATCGTCGTCTTGTTCAAGAAGCCGAGCCCCGATATTCGCAATCTTCAATTGAAACGGTCCCGCTTCCTGGCGCCTGTTCATCCGTTCGGCCACTTCGAGAATCGAGAAGGTCTTCGGCGCAAAGTTCCGCCATTGCGCTCGCGGGAAGACACGGATCTTTTCCAGGTCGCTGAACTTCACCTCAACCTCGTACCACTCCGTGTCCGTGGGCAGCTCTTTCCATAAGGCAAAGTGACGAATGAATAGGAGAGCCCGGCGCTTGGCATTCTCATCGGCGCTGTCGAGGTTCGGGCTGCTTACAATCTCCCGGAGACGTTCGTGATACTCGCGGAATATGGGACGGTCGAATTCGCTCTTCAGGAATTCAGCGATCACTTCATCTTCTGCGAGACGGCGGATGAGCCGGATCGGGCGCCCGTCGCCGCCCATCGGCACACCTTCTGAAACAATCCGCGAGTTGATCACAAATGGCGAGGCCACGAGGATAAGCAACGCGACCATCAAGATCAGCTGAACCATGATCACTTCGCGCAATGACGAATGAAATTCGCAGAGACCCGCGACGAGAAGGCCGCTAAAGGCCAACTGGATCCAACTGGTGTTGGCGATCTTATAAGACATCTCGTAAGTGATCATGACCACGCTGAGACAGTAGATAACCGTCGTGACCGCATACAGAGACAGTAAGTAGGGAAGGCCGTATTTACCGGCTACCTTGAATCCCGGTCCGAAGAAAGCCGTCCACATGCTGGCCGGCGCCAACCGCAGTACAAGAGCAACAGAGCAACCGATGCCCAGAACCAGCAACAGGGAAGTTGCAATGACTTTGAGGTCCTTTCGCTCCTCATCGCCCGTTCCCGCAACCAGGGGGAACATGCTATTCACAACGGCTTGAGAGAAGGCAAAGATCACCCGGCCCACCATCGCAACCGCGGCGTAGAGGCCCGCCACGGCCGGAGTAAAAAAATGCTTTACCAGGACGATGTCGCAGTTGTTGATCAGCACTTGACCCGCGAAGAAGACGATGGCCTGCATTGATTCGCGAAGTGCATGGGATAGCCGAATCTGGTTCGGGACCGGGGGCGGCAGCTTCGGCGCAGCGGCAAAGTAGGCTACCGCGATGGCCGCTGCATTGGCCGCGATGACTCCATTGACGCCGAAACCCAGCATGACCAGCAGGAGGGATCCGCAAAGGCGGACCAGTCCCTCCAGAACCAGGCTTGTCGAAAGCGAGCGGAAGCCGTAGGCGCCCTGGATGTAGCCTCGCCTGCTTCCCAGCGGGACGTAGAAGGCGGCGCCGATCGCGATCAGATCGACCATGACCGGGCTCGGTAGCTTCAGGAAAGCCGAGATGCTGCTCTGAAAGAGCACCAGTAACAACGCGATGATGACGCCGCATCCCCACGCGCCGCGATGAAAGTCTCTATACGCTGCACCCTTTGTTTCAAGAGTGCTCTGCTGCGCCACGACCTTCGCCGGAACGATCTGAAAGGAGAGCGTCACCGCGGAGATTAGGGTGAGCAGAGTGTAGACGGCCGTAGCGTGCCCGAAGGCGGCTGGGCCCAGAATGCGGGCAACTGCAACGTTGTAGGCGAAGTTGATCGCAGCCGTGAGCCCGGAGCCCAGAAGCAATACGACGCTTCCCGACAATATGCGGGCGTGCAGCGACTTCGATTCCTGCATCTGGCCATTCACCAAGGTTGTAGTGCTCCAGTTTCCAAGCAGGGGAGGGTTTTCTTCAATTTCATCGATCTAAGAATCATTACAGGCTGGTTACAAGCAGATAGGAAAACGATACTACTCCCGGCAATCATTCTCCTAGACGGAAAGCGGTAGGCCGTGCGCCCTGCAAATCCATCGTCACCGGACTTCGGCGCGGAAGTCATGCTCATCTGAGCACTTGCGGGGGCCTTCGAGATGCCCAGGAATTGTCGGATTACGGATGCTTTCGGGCTGCTTTAAGATGTCCCTAGATCATGGTCTCTCGCATAGCGGCTGCTTTGCTTTTTGTTCTCTCGCTCACCCATGGATGCTCGCAAACGGCCTCGCGCCAGAGTGCCTCGCTGACCCATCGTGCGTCCGGCCCTCCGCCCCAGATTCTCGCTGTCTATGAAGCGTGGTGGGGGCATCCCCGGCACATCTCTGTGGGCTACTCTTCGCACGACCCCGCCGTCCTGCAAAAGCAGATCCGTGAGGCAAAGGCCCTGGGAATCTCCGGGTTCGTGGTGGACTGGTACGGCTATCGACAGCCCTTTATCGACCGCAGCTACGCCCTGATGCAAGCCGCAGCCGCCGAAGAACAGTTCCACATTGCAATGATGTACGACGAAACCGACGATGAAGAGGGAGCGACCGACGAGTCGCTGGAGGACTTCAAGCTCTTCAACAAAACCTATCTTTCCCAGAGTGCTGCCGGCCGTCAGGCATATCTGACGTACAACGGACGTCCCGTAATCTTTATCTTTCCCAAGGGAAACCACACCGACTGGGATCGAGTGCGCGCTGAGGTGAACAAGTGGGACAAACCACCCCTCCTGATCGATGAATACCCGCCCGCCAAGTTTGCTTCGGCGATTGACGGCTACTACGCCTGGGTCAGTCCGGTACAGGGAGGAGACGGCAGCAACTGGGGGCAGCAGTATCTGACGAACTTCTATACCACGATGCAGTCAAAATATTCCGACAAGATTGCCGTAGGAGGTGCCTGGGCCAGTTTCGACGATAGCAAAGCTTCGTGGGGACTCAACCGGCACATCTCGCCTCGCTGCGGCCAGACCTTTACCGATACCTTCAACCTGTGGCGCCAGCACTCCGCCGACAGCTACATGCCATTTTTGCTGATCGCGACCTGGAACGATTACGAAGAGGGCACCGCAGTTGAAAAAGGGATCCAGGGCTGCGGTGCCGATAAGCCCATATCCATTCCGCACTAACACCAACTGCCCAGGGGGGTAGCCCGCCAAGCAAGCATTCGCGCCCCATAAGCGAAAAGATCGCCGGGTGGCGACCTTTTTGCAAAGCCCTATCAGGAATTCTTTGAATTGCAATTCGTTGCACAGCCTCCGGCGTCTCGAAGGCTGCGCGACTCCTATGCCACATGGACTCCAAAGCTCGTTGCCGGCTTCATCTCTTCGTAGCTGTTGTCGGCCTGGACCGGCATCATCTCCGAATGAGAGTAGACCCTGCTGATGATCGAAAGCGGGCGCCCACGTACTTCGTCGTATACCCGTCCAAGATATTCCCCGAGCACGCCCAGGCAAAGCAGGAGCATGCTTCCTACCAAGAACACCGCACCAGCCACGCCGAACCCCATAGAGTGGAAGGGATTCCGCGAGAATATCGTCGACAACCCGAGCAGCGCCGCCACGCTCGTCGATAAGCAAGCAAGAGCGAAACAGAGCCGCAAAGGCTTGTAGCTGAAGCTTGTAATCGCGTCCATCGCGTATTTGATCCGGCTCACGAACGATAGCTTGCCGTCGCCTGCCGCCCGGTCCTGTCGATCGTAGAAGACGACAGCATTGTTGTAGCCGACCCAGGCCCGCAATCCAGGCAAGTAACGATTGCGCTCGCGCATGGAATTGAGCGAATCGACAGCCTGCCGGTTGAGAAGGCCGAATATTCCCGCGTCCAGCGGTATGGGAAAGTCGGACAGAGCGCCAAGAACGCGATAGAAGAGAGGGAATAGCTTGGCCAGAAGTTTGCGCCGCTCTTGACGGCTCCTTCTTACCGCAACGACGACCTCTGCGCCATTCCGCCAGGCCTCCACCAGCTCCGGCAAAACTTCAGGAGGATCCTGGAAGTCGCCATCCATGATGATCGTGGCATCGCCACGCGCCGTCAGAAGACCGGCCGAGATAGCCCCCATGTGTCCCCAGTTGCGGGAAAGCTCTACCACCACTACGCGTGGGTCGGCAGCCTGCAATCCGCGCAATATTTCCAAAGATGAATCTCTGGACCCATCATTGACATATACCGCTTCCCAGTCTTCGTCGATCTCTTCCAAGGCATTGGTGATAGCTTCATGGAACTGCAGTATGAGCAGTTCCTCATTAAAAATGGGTACGACCACTGATATCATTCGGCACCCCCTGAATTCTTTACATCCCTTTCTGACGTAGCCAAAATATTCAATCCCTCTCATTCGTCCTGCGGGGCCCGCGCTGATACGGCTTGAGTATGCTGCGCTATTCAGGTCCGCCCTGGAAAACGCGTACTCTCCACCGCACCTCGGCTGGGGTCATCACCACAACGTAACGGCCCCGCGCCTTTTGAGTCGTCTGAAGCTTGCCATGATCGAGGACCTGCACCTCATATTCGACGTTGTCGACTAACTGGATGGATAATCCCTCTGGCGAATAAAAGACTATTTGCAGGTCATGTGTTTGGTCCAGATAACGGGCAGAGATGCCCATCGTAACTTGGTCATGAATCGTGTCGATCAGCTTGTCTTTGGCCGTGCCCACGAAATCCCGGTCAAGCAGGTCAGCTCGATTCTGCTGCAATGCGGCACTTACACTCTGCCACGCCTCGAGATAGTTACGAATCACCGTCGACTTAGTCTGGTCATTGAGAACACGGGGCCCTTGCAGATTGGTTGGTTCCACGCGCACCACCGGCTGCTCGGCCCTCAGGGGTAAGGTCGCCGCCACAACCGAGATCGCCAGGATGAGGCTTCTCATCACTGTTTTCCCCAACGAATTTCATTTCCCAGGACAACACCTGTAGCGGCGGAGATCTTCGCGCCGTTGTAGGCAGGCAGCTCCGCCTGCGCAATTCCGCGTTTGAGGGGCACGTCCACCGTCGTTTGTTTGCCGTCGTACACCTCGGTAAAGGTGACGATCGTTCCATCCGGCACTGCATTGCCGCTACAGTCGCGCAAAGGATCTGTCTCTAGCTCGATCTTCTGACCCGACGGTCGGGCGGTCATCCTCAACCCGCACGGATCGCCGGGAACCTCTTGTATGATGCGCGTTGCGAAGATATCGCCGACTCGGGCCACAAATTGAGCGTTGCCCTCTTTGCTCGCCGAGTCCATTTGCGTCCAGGCACCGCCGTTGTGCGTGGTTACCGTCCGCACCTGCGTCGCGCCCGGCGCCCCCGACAACTGAGAAACAGCGGACAACTGAAAGGACACCGGTGTTGGCGCGGTGATCAGGTTTCGATTGGCATCAAAGATGTACACGGCGCCGCTGATCCCGTCGTGCAGCCCGACGGAAAGGCGGGAGGGCTTCGCCAGGAAGCTCACATTCGCCACCTGGCTTGCCGGGATGACATCGAACGTGCCTTCTTCCTTGGAGGATTCTCCGACCAGAACTGCCAGATACTGGCCGGCATTGTGAAGGTCTCCCGCCGCAAAGGAGGTCGACCCGCCCAGTTGCACCTCTTGCCGCAAAACTCCGCCAAAGCCCACGATGTACAGGGTCGCTTTGCCGCTCCCGGTGGTCTGGATCGAGAACGCGTCGCCGGCGCGCACCTGCTTCGGCAAGGTCATGCCTATGCTCTGGGCGCGAGCCTGAGGCATGGTGGCCAAAAGCACACTGCCGACCACAAACGGAAGCCGGAATCTCATTGAAGACCGCCCGAACTGTATGTCGCCACGACGGCGCGTTCGCTGCTTACTTGCCCTGCAATGTCGGGGGGAAGCGCAATGGTAAATGAGGCCGGTATCTGGGGCAAGAGGGCACGGTCCATATAATGGTCTGCCACCCAGACCAGCTTTCCGTTCTTGTCGTAAAACGTCCCCAGAACGTGCGCGACATTCACTACCTGGCCGCTTTGATCCAGCAGCTTTCCTGTCAGGGATGCTCCCGGTGCCGGATTCAGTTGCTGATCCTTGATGGCGATCACCGGATCTGCAGAGGCCGCGATCAATGAGGAGGTTGGGTCCATGCGAATGCTGCCGACCTGCGACAGCGAAACGTTGGCAAACGGGATGAGAAAGGGCGTGACCTGCTTGGGCAGCAGGAGGTGAGATATCTTGTCAAAGCTATCCCCACTAGCAATGACTGATCCGTTCTTGGCCAACAGAGTCGCCTTTACCGATACGTACGCAGGCACTACATCCTCATTGAGAAGCTCGCCCATGACGAGCACGCCGTCGCCGCGATCCAGCGGGTGCATGTCGACAATGCGCACGTGCGGCGATTCCACGTCCTGAGCGCCCCAGTCGTCTTCCGGGCCACGATAGATCACATCCCATCGCAAGTAATTGACAGGGATCACCTGCGGTGGCACGCGCGACTCTTTCACCAGAGGCCACTCCGCTTGCCATCGATCTCCGTTTCGTACGACGTGCAGGTCCTTGGTGTCGGTGAAGGTGCCAACGACGGTGGACCAGTACAGCTTCAACTGCATCTGCGCGTCATCCGCCGAAGCGTGCAGAGGCCGCACCTCGAAGTGATCGAGCGTGGCGTAGCTGCGCAGGCTGATATAGGTTCCGGTCAGGTCGCGGACAAACTCCTGCTCGGTGAACTCGCCCTTGTTGGCCAGCCTGGAGTAGGCGCTCCCCCACTGCCTCTGGCCGATCTGGCGGGCAAGATTCTCTACTGCTGCCTGCGGCGTAGAAGACGGGCGCAGCAATCCGGTTGTGCCTGCATCTTCCAGCGCGACGGCAGACTCATTGGGATGGAGAATGCTGATCACGATCAGCACCACAGTCGCAGCGGTGATGAATAAAGCGAGCCAGCGTCCGTTGTTCATCGGGCCAGCCTCCCCGGCTCCAGATTCTCGGCAGCGGTGGAGGAGTCGATCTCCTCGTCCGCCGTCCGTCGCCGGTCAGGAATGAAAAGAACCAACAGCGCAAGCAGGCTGCTGCCGAAGGGCAGCGTGCCCCACATCACGCCCTGCCAGTGCGGAGGGATAAGCGGCGTATTCAGGGGGACCGCCGGCGGCGCTCCCTCTTTGCTCCAGATGCTGATGGTCTTGTTTTCCAGGTCGTCCACGTGGCGGAAGCCGGCAAACGTCAGCAGCGGGTCATAGTACGGATCCCTCACAAACACCCATTTCAATCCGTAGTGGTCTGCGTGGTCCAGGATGGCGCGCAGTGCGTCGAGACCGGTTTTTCCGAAGAACTTAGAATTGGTAAGCGCCGCGCCGCCGTGCTCGGTCAGCTCCGGCAGTGTGCGCCCGGAGTTCCATTCCCCGTCCACGCTGCCGGCGTCCGTGAGCATCGCCAGCCGCGAGATTCTGGAGCCGAAACCCAGGGTGACGTAGCGGTACCTGTCATGACCATCGCGGTTGAGCCACGCGGCAGCCGATTCCACCTTGAAATCCTCGGCTTCCGCCGGACGGTAGATGATCCAGGCTGCGCCCAGGCCACAGGTGAAGCTCGCCGCAAGGAGCAGACCGATCACTGCCCGCATGCGAAAGCGATCGACCAGCTCCATGGCAAGCAGTCCGACAAATGGCAATGCCAACAGAGTCGCCCAGTAGCTGAAGCGCTCCATGGTCAGGACCTCGTAGGCACGACCCAGCAGCAGATGGCCCACCGGAGTGGTGCCTCCGATGCCCACCAGGAAGGCCACCCAGAAGCCGAAAAGCAGAGGACGGAGCCGGACGACAGCCGAGCCTCGGATCACGATGAACGGCAGGGCCAGGATCAAGGCGCCGTACGGGATCACGAAGTAATTGAGACCCCACATCGGGCTGAGTATGTAATTGGCGCGGCTGGCGTGCGGGATCGGAGTCTGCGTGACGGGATTGTGGATCAGGGCAATCCAGAAGGGCAGAAGCACAGCCGCAATCGCCACCGTGACCACGACCACGATGCTGACCGTGCGCACAAGGAAGGTGGATGTGGGGATGCGCTCGCCGTCTTCGCGGTCCAGAAGCACCAGCGCCAGGATGGGCAGGGCAAAGAACATCGATCCGAAGAGCAGGGTGGCATGGTGGGCCGCAGCCGCTGCCGTGAACAGCACCGAACCCTTGAGAAACGACCGCCACCTGCCGTGCCGAATCCAATCGAACAGATACGGCAGAGCGTTCAGATAGATTGGCGCGGCCGCGGTAGTCGACAATTGGCCGGCGGAGTAGACCAAGAAGCTCTCGGCGCCGAGAAAGACGCTGGCTAACGCGGCGAACGAGGCAGCGCGCTCACTGACCCAAAGCTTCGAAAAACGGTAGACGCCGAGCGCCAGAAGCAGTATTGCGGCGAACTGCACCGCCATGTATGCCATATCCAGGCCGAAGATATGAGAGAGCACCGCTACCCACTGCTGGGGCAACGGCGGATAGGTCGTCTGGGAGAACCCCGCGTACCACTTCACATTCCACGGATCGAACCAGTGATGAACGTAATGAGAGGCGAAGAAAATGTGAAGGGTCGCGTCGTAGGAATGGAGTGGCAGCTGCATCAACAAAAGAGGGACATGGACGACAAAAGCCGTCATCAATATCAGGCTCAAAGGTATCGGCCGCTTGGACGCGGTGACGGAATCGATTCTCTCCAAGGTCCCCTCTCGAAAGGCAAAAAAAGTCCTGAAGACGACACTATAATTCACATCTATTCACATTGGCCGTGGGATCAGCGCGTACGCCGGCCGGGTCGCGTTACCTTCGCATGCGTTTATGTTACCTTCGCGTGCACTTACGTCTTTTCCATACAGCAGGCGTTACTTTGCATATACTTGATGTTACTCCGTATGCACTCAGGTTAGGGCTAAATTGGCATTACCTTCGCATGCACTTGCGTGATCCGGCGACTCGCTTCAAGCGCTCCGGAAGCGGCGTCCTCCACTTATCATGGATCTTTCGAAGCCCACTGAATCTGATGAATCTGCCGGTGACTCGTTGATTGCCAGACCCGCCTGCCTGAAGATCGGGTACTTATTTCTGCTCGTCTTCTCGGTTTGCTACCCAGTGCAAGCTCAGACATACGAAGTAGGGCCGTCTACTGCCCAACAGCCCTCATCCGCCCCAAAGACCGCCTCGAAGAACCCCTCCCGTCAGTTCCAGGCTCCTGCTCCGAGCGAATCGCTCGGGTGGGGATCGAATATCCAGGATGCCCGTATCGCGCGCGCTGCGGAGATGGCTTTGAAGCAGGGCAATCATCCCCTCGCGGTAAGTCTGGCGCAGCGGGCCGCGCAGGCGGCTCCGAATGATGCCCAGATATGGATATTGCTCGGGTACGCAGCCCGGCTTAACCACCAATATGGGCTTTCGGTCGATGCCTACAGCCATGGGCTGCGCCTGAAGCCGGGAGCGCCGGACGGCATGTCCGGGCTGGCGCAGACCTACGCGGTCGTGGGAAGAACCGAAGAAGCAATGAACCTGCTGAAACAGGTGGTCGCTGCCGATCCCAGGCGCGTCGACGATTCGCTGCTGCTCGGCGAGCTCACCATGAAATCCGGCGACTATACCGGTGCGCTCGGCTATTTCCGCAGAGCCGAGCAGATGAAGCCGGACACGCGGTCGGAGGTGCTGATGGCACTCTCCTACCAGCATCTGAAGCAATTCGATCAGGCAAATCGCTATCTTGAAATGGCCAAGCGGCGCGCCCCGAACAATCCCGAGGTCGAGCGTTCGCTGGCCGGCTATTTCCTGGAGACCGGAAGCTACGCCGAAGCGATTGCCGCGCTCAAAGCCATCCGCAATCCGCGGCCGGACGTGCTGGCTGAGCTCGCATATACCTATCAGCTCGACGGCAAGCCGGCCGACTCAGCCAGGTTCTACACCCAGGCGGCCAATGCCATGCCCAAGGATCTGGCGCTGCAGCTTTCAGCGGCGCAGGCCGACGTTGCCATCGGTTCGATCGAGAAGGCCAACCAGTTTCTCGACCGTGCCGCCCATCTGGATCCCGAGCACTACCGCTTGCACGCCATTCGTGGAGAGATCGCGCGGCTGGAGGATCGTGACACGGATGCGATCAAGGAGTACACCGCCGTACTGGCGCATCTACCCGCGAACCCGGCCGAAGGGCCGCTCTACGGCATCCAGGTGCACATGGACCTGATGGACCTCTATCAGAACCTGAAACAAACCGATGCTGCCCGGGAGCAGCTCGCCATTGCGCAGAGCCAAATTGGAACGCTGGACGAGCGGGGAGCGGACCGGCTGCCGTTTTTGCGCCTCAGGGCCTCCATCAAGATGCATCTCAACGATCTGGATGGCGCGGGAAGCGATCTGAAGGAAGCTCTGGCGATCAACCCGAAGGATCCGAACACGTTACAGCTTGACGGGGACCTGCTGATGAAACTGGGACACACTGAGGAAGCGATCGCGGTATATGGCCGAATCCTCGCAGTCGATCCCAAGAATCGGTTCGCCCTCACCTCTCTGGGATATGCCTCCCGGACGGCCGGTCGGGACCAGGACGCGGAGAAGTATTTCCGGCGGCTGGCGGAAGCCAATCCCACGCTGTATATTCCCTACGCTGCGCTGGGCGACATGTACACGGCGCAGCGCGACTTCGCAAAGGCGGAGAACAGCTATAGCAAGGCCTATCAGCTCGCTCCGAAGAACGCGCTGGTAGTGGCCGGAGGCATGAATGCCGCCATCGAGGCTCACAAGCTGGATCTGGCGGGTGCGTGGGCGGCTCGCGCCACCGACGCGATGCAGGACGAACCTCAGCTCCTCCGCGAAGAGGAACGGTACCTGAGCTTCAAGGGCGACTACCGCCAATCTGCTGTAGTCGGCGAAAAGGTGCTCCCCATGCTGCCCAAAGACCGGGACGTGATCGTGTACCTCGGCTACGACCTGCTCAATCTGCACCGCTATGATGAGTTGCTGAAGCTGACCTCCCAGTACAGCGATGTGCTCTCAAAGGAGCCGGATCTCCCGCTTTTCGCAGGTTATGTGCACAAGCACAACGGACAGCTCGAGGAGGCGCGGGCGGACTTCACCAAGGCCTTGGAGCGCGATCCTGACGTAGTCACGGCTTACGTGAACCGCGGGTATGTCCTGCACGATCTCGGGGAATCGAGGCCCGCAGCGGCCGACTTCGAGGCAGCGCTCAAGCGCGATCCGAAGAACGGCGAAGCTCACCTGGGCCTGGCCTATGCCAATCTCGATCTGCACCGGTCGCAACTGGCCTTGAAAGAATCTCAGTTGGCGGAACGTTATCTGGGGGACTCTGAAGCCCTCCATCTGATTCGCGGCACGGCGTACGGGCAAAGGGGGCAGTTGAACAAAGCCGCGACCGAATATCACCTGGCTTTGAAGTTCTCTCCGGACGATCCGGCACTTCACCTCGCTCTGGCAAGTGTTTTGTATTCACAGCGGCGATACCACGAATCGATTGATGAGCTCCAGATCGCCCACCGGCTTGCTCCAAACGATGCCAACACCTACGCGATGCTGGCCCGTACCTATGCCCAGTTGGGAGATCGCGAGCAAACCCTGCAGAATGTGCAACTGGCAGAGCAGAACGCGCAGCTTGTGCCGACCAAGCTCCACCATCCCGGATCGGGACCTTCAGCAATTTACTTAGCGACAGGATCGGCCTTGAGTGTTCTGGGCGACCAGAATGGAGCCATGGACCGTTTCCGCAAAGCGCTTACCCTACCGGGCAGCGATCGCATGGGCGTCCGGCTTGCGATTGCCCAGGTCATGGCCCATCAGGATCATGCGGACGATGCCAGGAGACAGATTGCTCTGGGACTGATGGAGGCTGAAGCGGGAGAGACGCAGCCGGCCACCGGCGAACAACTGATCGAATCAGCAGACATTTTTCGCGGCCTGCATGACTACGAACTGTCTCAGACGTATCTTGAGCGCGCCCGGGCTGTCGGCGCGTCGGACACGGCCGTGCGCATCGGGATGGCGAATAACTACATCGCGACCGGCGACACAGCACGGGCCGCGGCCCAGTTAGCCGGGATCAGCCGTGATGCCGACAGCGATCCGGATTATCGATATCTGCTGGCGGAGGCAAATATCTACCGTCAGCAGCATCACACGGCAGAGGCGCTGACCGCCTTTGCGCAGGCGTCCGACGCCGCCGGGGAAGATACAACGGCCCAGGAAGGCCTGCTCTCGGCAGGCGCGGATGAAGGTCTGAGAATCAATCCCCGGGTCAGTCTGCTTTCCGAGGTTTCGGTCTCTCCGATCTTCGAAAGCACGACCGTCTATGTGCTGGATTCCAAGCTCGATTCGGCGACTGCGGTCCCCATCACCGATACCGCGCTTCTACCGACTCCCCGGTCGTCACTGCAGACGCAATGGACGGCCGCTTATCATCTCCATCTCCACTATTTGCCCACGGCAGCCGGCTTCTTTCAGTTGCGAAATGCCCGCGGTCAGATATCTGTACCCAGCTTGAATTCGATCGTCAACCGCGACACGACCGACTATTCTTTCAATTTCGGGGTGAATCCCACGGTTCACCTGGGAACCAATTCGTTGACCTTCAACAGCGGCATTCAGGCAACGATTCGCCGCGATTCCATCACGCCGGCCGGGCTAAATCAGAACCTTTTCCGTGTCTATACGTACATGACTACGAGCTCGTTCTTCAATGCAGTCTCGGTGAGCGGCTTCGTCATGCGGGAGAGCGGTCCCTTTACCGAGACCAGTCTGCATTCGCGCACACTGTCTGGTGCCGTCGACTTCCGGGTCGGAGCGCCGTGGGGAAAGACGGCGCTGGTGACCGGATGGGCTGCCACCGATCAGCAATTCCAACCGGAAAATATCGTGAACTACTACACCTCTTCCTATATCGGTGTGCAGCGCCGTTTCTCGGAGCAATGGAATGTGCGGGCTATCGCGGAAGACCTGCGCACGTGGCGGATTGTCGGGGCGCGCTATGACATTGCGCAGGAGCTGCGTCCCGCCGGCCAGGTAGATTTCTCCCCGACGCGCAACTGGAGAGTGGAGGGCACAGTCTCGTATAACAACACCAGAGGTTTCCACGTCTACGACGCGGTGCAAAGCGGCTTCGCGGTTTCCTATGCGATGCCCTTTCGCCGTGCCTATCGTGACGAGAGTGGGGAAGTTCCGCTACAGTATCCCATCCGTTTTTCTGCGGGCTTGCAGCAGGAGTCCTTCTTCAATTTTCCGGGTAACCACGCGCAGCAATTCCGGCCCTATTTCAGTATCAGTCTGTTTTGAAGCGAGATCCTATGAAGATCTGCCTAGTTGCGACTTTTCCTCCGAGCGGGCGCCAGTTGAACGAGTACGCGTTCCATATTGCCCGGGAACTACAGCGCCATCCCCACGTCGAGTTAACCATTCTTGCGGACGAGTTAGACGACTACGGCTTTGCGACCGACGCGAATGGCGAATCGTTGAAAGCCGATCAGCAGCCTGAATTGCCCGGCTTCAACGTGATTCGCTGCTGGAAGTTCGGCAGCATAACAACCCCAGTGCGTCTGTTGAACACCATTCGCCGGCTGAAGCCGGATGTGGTGTGGTTCAATCTGGTCTTTTCTAGCTTCGCGACGCCGGAGAACCCGATTGCCGCCTTCGCCGGCCTCTCCACGCCTGCTCTCAGCCGGGCCTGCGGCTTCTATACCCACATAACTCTCCATCACGTCATCGAGAGCGTCGATTTCGCCGCGGCAGGCGTGCGCTGGGAGAAGCTCTTCCGCATGGGCACGGATGTCACCACACGAGCCCTGCTCAAAGCGAACTCGGTTTCTGTGCTTCTTCCCGGCTATCGAAAGATCCTGGTAACGAAGTATGCGGTGCAGAACGTTCTTCTGGGCAGACACGGCACCTTCGCTTCGACGCCGTGTCCTCCGGATTTTGCCAAGAGAGGCAATCCGGAGCTTCGCATCCTTGCCATCGGACACTGGGGCACATACAAACGGCTGGAGACGCTGATGGAGGCCTTCCCCGCCGTCCTGAAAGCGATTCCCAATGCAAAACTGATCGTGGCCGGCGCCAACCACCATACCAAGGCCGGCTACTGGGAATCGATACGCGAGGCGCAGCCCGCCCATCTGCCGATCGAGTTCCGCGGATACGTTGCGGAGGAAGATATCCCCGAACTCTTCCGCACGACTTCCGTTCTGGTCCTGCCCTATGACTCGGCGACCGGATCGAGCGGCCCTGCCCATCAAGCCTGTGAGTACGGGGTTCCCATTGTCGGCGCCGACATTGAGGACTTTCGAGATATGGCCGCCGATGAAGATATGTCGGTGCGCTTCTATAAGGTAGGCGATGGATCGGACCTCGCAAACCAATTGATTACTGTTTTGCGCTCGCCGGAGTTACAACGGAGTATGGGGCGGCAGAATTTTGCCGCCGGGCTCGAGATGACAATCGGCAATGTAGTCCGCAACTACCTTCGCTGGTTCGAGTTAAACAGATATAAGAAGGCGCTCGTTACCTCGCCAGCCACTAAAAGCAGCTGGCTGCGCTCTTTATTTTCTAGCAGTAATGGGATCGCACGTGCGGGATCGCTCGCGAATGATGGAAATAGCGGAGAGAAGCACGGCCGTGAACAGGGCGGGAACAGCGCCCAGCCTATCGATTTTGTTGATCCGCTTGCGTAATCTCGATTCAGGTAACGAAAATTGGTGTGGCCGGCACGAGAGATTTTACGCAGATACGGCATGCGCATAGTAGATTATGCTGTTTGAGAGTGGAATGAGTTAGTTGGATATGAATTGCCAACTCATGCTCTCCAAGGAAGAGCCAAAGTAAAAGAGAGATAGCGCCACCGCAACAAAGGTGGTCAATTTATTTGAAACACGGATCGTCTTGCATAGACCGCCCCCCGGCCATGCTGCTTGCTTTGTTCTCAGTTTCCAGTTTTGAAGTTTCCCGGTCGAGCCTGAGTCGCTCACCTGAAATAGGAAGGACAACCCCATGGTCACGGTGCGCGTTCCCCGGCCTCTCCGCATTTCCCGGTTCTGTTCGATGCTGTCGCTTATCGCGATAGCCATGACTTGTTCGTTGTTTCTGTTCGTGACCGGCTGCGGTACGGTCGGAGCCGGGACGGCGACCACGACGTCACCGACAGTAACCATTGCGGCCAGCCCGACGACGGTTGCCGCTGGGGCTACGTCGACTCTGACCGTGACCGCTGCGAATGCCACCAGCGTGACGATTACCGGGACCGATAAGAGCAGCTACACGCTCACGGGAACGGGTGGCACGCAGGTGGTGAAACCCGCCGCGACCACGACCTACACCGCGACCGCGACTGGCGCCAGCGGTACCACCCCGGCAACGGCCACCGCGACGGTGACGGTGTCGGCGACACCGCCCCCGCCGCCAACGAATCCCACTGTCACGGTTTCCGCCAATCCCACCACCGTCACGCAAGGTACTGCGTCGACTCTGACGATTGCTGCCACGAATGCTACGAGCATCACGGTTGCCGGCAGCGACGGCTTCAATTCCACCCTGTCTTCCCCCACTGGGGGCAACGTAGCCGTCACGCCGAACCCGACGACTGTGCCCGGTACGGTGACGTACACCGTCACGGCAACCGGCGCGGCCGGGACGACTCCTGCCACCGCCAGCACTACGGTGTCTGTCACGCCAGCGGGCCCGCCTCCTCCGAAGCCGACCCTGACGCTCAGCGCGAATCCCACCACGATCACTGCCGGCGGCAACAGCACGCTCACCGTGAGTGCGACCAATGCCACCAGCCTAACTATCGCTGGTTCTGACGGTACCAGCTTCACTCAGCCTGCGTTGCTAGTGACTGGCGGTACTGAGACTGTCACTCCGAAGCAGACAACTACCTACATAGCGACGGCAACAAACGTCACGGGAACTGCACCAGCTTAGCGTCATTGTCACCGTCAACCAGCCTCCGTCACCGACAGTGACGATTCAGGCGAATCCGAATTCGATCGCACAGGGCGGCTCGTCCACACTGGACGTTGTCGCCACGAATGCCGTGAGCGTGACGGTCACCGGGACAGATGGCAGCAGCTATACACTGGCGGCTACGGGCGGCACGAAAGTGGTTTCGCCGGCGGCAACCACCACCTATACCGCGACAGCGGATGGCGCCGGCGGCACCACCCCGGCCACCGCCACCGCTACACTTACGATTGTTCCACCGGGCTCGGTGACGTCCATCAATCACGTGATCTTCATGATGCAGGAGAATCACAGCTTTGATGATTACTTCGGGATGCTGAATCCGTATCGCCAGAGCCAGGGCTGGGACATCGGCGACGATGGCATTACTTATACCGTGGACGGCATAGACGACAAGATCAATGGCCAGAGCTATAAGGCTGTGAGGGGCTCGACCGTTCTCAGCAATACGGATAAGGCCGGCGGCGTACACAAGCTGTTCCCGTTGAAGAGCACATGTGTGGATGACATGTCCTCCGCATGGGAGGAGAGCTTTGGCGATGTCAGCCTTGGAGACTACCTGACCAGCCGCTCGAAACCCGGCTTTGGCGTGATTAAAATGAACGGCTATGCCAACAACGGCGACGGCTTCGCGAACAGCAAGTGCCCGGGTGGCGTCGGTCCCTGCCCCGGCTATACCGACACAACCGGCGACCGCACCATGGGCTACTATGACCAGTCATTCCTAAACTACTACTACTACATGGCGTCGCAGTTCGCGCTATCCGATCGCTGGTTCTCGCCGCTAGAGACCAAGACGATTCCCAATCGCATCGCGACTGATACTGGCGGCACCACGCAGGGTCTCGTAAATGACCCAAACGGGGACGACAAACTCAGTCCGCTCATCATCAAGAGCATCTTCGAAGCACTCGACAACGCAAAGGTGTCGTGGAAGGTCTATTACACGGTCAACAATGGCGAGTGCGATCCAGAAGACTGCAACCACTCGGAGGCGGGATCTGATCTTCTTCCGGACACGACATTCTCCTATCTGACATACTCCTTCAGGTCCGTCGGTGGAGCACCACCTTGCACTGCGCCCAAGATGCCGTCGAGCATTGTTGGCGACAAGACCAATTCATTCTGCATCGATCCAACCCATATCGCTCCTCTAAGAGACCCGACGTATGGGTATTTCGCGGATGTGACGAACGGCACGTTGCCCAGCTTTGCGTTGATTGAGTCCGGTTCCGGCCTCAATGACGAACATCCTGGGTTACCAGCAATCGGTTCTGGCAGGACAAAATCAAGTATCACAATCATGAATGCGCTGATGAATAGCGTCTCATGGAAGGACTCCGCTTTCTTCTTCGCCTACGACGAAGGCGGTGGCCCCTACGATCACGTTCCGCCTGTGGCGGGCCACACGAACGACTTCACGGACGCTTCCGCGGTCAACGCGGGAAATTATCCGACAGATGTTACAGGCATCTCGGTCCAACCGGACAGCTTTTATCCATGTGTTCCGGCCACGCCTGGAACGCCGACAGTGCACTGTGATCTGACTGCGGGTGAGTCAGGGTCGACTCCGGGAGATGCTGCGGGGCAGCCAACATTCACGCCACCGGGTTAAGGCTTTGGCGCGCAGATTGGCTTCCGTGTGCCGAACATGGTGGTCTCGCCCTTCGCTCGAGAGGCACTATGTCTCGCACGTCCCGATGGATCACACGGCGATCATCCGGTTCGTCGAGGATCGCTTTATCGGTAACGGGCAATATCTGACGGCAAGGGATGCGCGTTCAACCCAAGCTGCTGGACTTCTTCGACTTTACCGGTGTGCCCTGGGCAACGCCGCCAACTCAGAGCACAACACCTCCGCCGACTCCGACTCCGCCATAGGGTCCCTCAACTGCCAACCTCCATTGACGAACTTTCGGATTCGAATTATCGGGAGCCGGCCGCGGACTCTGAGGGGCTGGATCTGAATCGTTGAAAATTTGAGCCTGCAGGGCATATTCTCTGCAGGCTCAATGTTTTTGAGGTCAGTGTTGCAGCAGATCCTGGCAGTTTCAGCCTTTAGACGACTCCGCGTCCCCCGGAACAACCTCGTACGGTCGCATCATGTCGTTATCTTCGTGCTCCAGCATGTGGCAATGGAAGACATAGCGGCCGGAATAGCCCTCGAAGCGAACGAGGATGGTAAGCGCGTCGCCCGGATTTACCACTGCCGTATCCTTCCATCCAGCCTCATTTGCCTCAGGTTTGCGCGGCGTGCCGAGGAATTTCAACGTGCCCTTTTGGAGCGCCGGTCCATCAAATCCCTGCCGCTCGAGAATCTGAAACTGTACTAGGTGCAAATGCATGGGATGCGCGTCGTCGGTCGTATTGAGGAAGCGCCATTTCTCAAGGGAGTTCAGCTTCACCATCTCTGTGACCGGGTCATCGTATCCCTTATCGTTGATGCGCACGCCGAGAGAACGTCCCTGGTTATCCGTGCGCTCGGTGAGGATGAAGTCTCTGGTGCGAACGGATCTTGCTTCATCAAGCGGGGTGAAGGCAGTCTGCTGCGGCAGGCTGAAGTTAGCCTCCACACTCTTGCGCGGAAGCACGACGCGGAACTGCATGAAGTCGTAAATTTCCGGGCGATTCATATCCATCGTCGTCCATCCGGGAAAGGGCGCCGTAGCGTCATTGTTCAGCGTCACCGTCTTGCCTTCGAGTCCGGAGAAATCGACGATTAGATCCGCGCGTTCCGCCGGCCCAAGCAGAATTTTTTGGAGCGGTGCCGGCTTTGGGAGAAAGCCTCCATCGCTTCCGATCTGGTGCACCGTAACGAGCGCAGGTACATCTGTCGCGCTTTTCGCAAGATTGAAGAAGAGATGCAGGAAGCGTGAGTTGGAGCCATTGAGCAGGCGAAGACGGTAAGGCCGCGGCTCGACGTTCAGATATGGGTAGATCGCACCATTCACGACCGGAAGTTCTCCGAAGAACATGACTCCCCAAACACCCGGAGGAAGCTTCACGCCATCGTCCATCGTTGGAGCGTAGATAAGCTGCCCCTGGTCGTCCAGCGTGCGATCCTGCAGCAGGAGCGGAATCTCGTAGTCTTCCGCAGGCAGATGCATGCTGCGCTCTTCATTGTCGCGCAGCAGGAAGAATCCCGACAGGCCGGCATAGACGTTCAGCCGGGTAATTCCGACCGCATGGTCGTGATACCACAGCGTCGTGGCCGGCTGGCTGTTTGGATAGTGATAGAGCGCCGAATGTCCCGGCGTAAACCACTTCTCCGGCAGCCCATCGCTCTCCGATCGACTGCGCGAGCCGTGAAGGTGGGGGACGGTCCTGACTGTAGGCGCCGGAGGCATGGCGCCGTGGATGTGCGGATCGATCGTGAAGATATGCCGAGCGGGCAGCTGGTTCTCCCACAGAACATCGATTGGTTTGCCCCGCTCGGCCTCAAAAGTCGGACCAGGATACTGGCCTTCGTACCCCCAGACTTTGGTGGGGGGAAGCTGCGAATGCATCCGGTGATTGACCTCCAGCATGCGAACGCGATATTGAGGTACGTTCTTGTGTGTCCCGTGGGGCGCCAGGCGATTGGGCAGCGGCAGCGGATCTATGTACCGCTCCAGGGACGCAGGAGTGCGATAGGCCGGTTGAGCAGGGCGGCCGTTCTTTGCTTCATCAGCCTCAGCAGCGACGCCATTCGCAAGAACCAAAGCCGGTATAGATGCGGCACATAGTTTGAGAAAATCCCGCCTGTGCTTTCGACCCATCTCACCTCAAACAGTACGCCCGAACTCGCTCAGGGCCAGACCGCACTCCCAGACCGCACTCAAGGATAGACGAACTGGCTTGATTCCTCGACATGGTATCGGGGAGGTCCGGCGCGAGTGTCGGCCGATGGGCGACACTGCATCTTCACCAGTTCATAGTGGTGAGGTTCACTGGATCGTGATGGCTCGTGCCACGTAGCGGGTACCATCGAACTCTGCCGTCACCTTCACGTTAGTGCCTTCATGGAGATTCCGAGTCGCCGGAAAGGCCGCCGGATCAAAGGCAATCTTATAGCTCTGGTCGTTATCGGCTACCGCGAACTGGTTGGAGCGCAGGTCGAGGAAGGTGACAGTTCCGGTGAAGGAGACCTCGGATCCGGGCGTGGCGAGGATCGCGATCTTGTTGGCAATACCTTGACCCTTGTTATCGGATGAGAATGTGGCCGAGATCAACGTTCCCTTGACCAGATCGGACACTCCGGAGCTTCCGGGAGCGGATGCAGCCTGACCCTCGCGGACGATCGCCGTACCCGCGGGCACACGAAGCTTGATCAACTCAGGTGACAAAGACTCGCTCACCGTCAACTCACCCGTGCCGGCCTCGTAGCTCACCACCTGCCCCTGGCACTCGCCCTCGGGCGACCGCGACAACATATGAATGCTGCGGGCAAAGACCGTCGTCCCGTCTAACATGGTCTCGACCGAAGCGTGATCGTTCGCGCGCAGATCGCCCAGCGACGTCTTTACTCCATCCCGATAGACCTGGGTGCGCTCGTCGAAGAGTATCTTCATGGGCCGGCCGCCGCCGAAGACCTTCAGCGTCAACTGATCCCTCACCGGATCTACGCCGGAAATCATGCCCCCGATGACCGTGCTCTTGCCTTGGGGCATCGCCAGGAGATCGCCGGAAGAGCCTTCCGCTGCTGCAGCAGGCCGCCTGGTGTCATCCTGTTGTGGCTGTGTGCTCGCGGTGGCCGCCGGGGCCGATGCCATGGCGCCAAGCATGACGATCGCGAAAAGGAAACGCATAGGCAAGTCTTTACCCCAGTTGATTATGACGCATCTATCTCACTGATACCACGTGCTAAAGGTTTAGCCGAAAGTCACGTCTGACATGTGGGATGCGGGGCCGCGATGGGTCCGACGAGGTAAAATGGAACAGTGGGTGTCGCGGACTGTCTCAGGACAAGCAGCCTCGGCACATAGGGAACGGTCAGAAGGCTGCACATGCTCTGCACAGGTTTGAGACTACTCGGATTGTCGGCGCTCATCGCATGCCTGGGGCTACCCCAGTCATGGGCGAGTGGTCTGAAAATCACCATTCCCAGACGTAGTGAAATGACGCCGGTACAGCGCCTCAATCGCGAGGGCGTCGACGCCGTTCAGAAGCATCAGTACGAAAAGGCCGAAGCGCTGTTCTTGAAAGCCTATCTCTATGATCCTGCCGATCCATTCACATTGAATAACCTGGGCTACATCTCTGAGCTGCAGGGCAAGCTGGATCGGGCTCTAAGGTTTTATCAATTGGCATCGCAGCAGGGCAGCGAGGCGTCCATCGATCGCAGCAATGCGAAGCAGTTGGAAGGCAAGCCGTTGGAGGACGCGCTGAATGGGGTGAAGGACGGACCCATGCGCGTGAATCACATCAATGTCCAGGCCATCGGTCTGCTATCGGAGAATCGTAACTCCGAGGCCGGTCAGCTACTGCAAAAGGCTTTGGCCATGGACTCCCGGAATCCTTTCACACTGAACAATCTGGGAGTGGCGGAGGAGTCGGCAGGGAACTACGACGATGCGCTGAAGTACTTTGACGAAGCAGCCGAATTGCGTTCTTCCGAGCCGGTCGTCGTCACGCTGGATCGTTCCTGGAGAGGGAAACCGATCAGCGAGATGGCCGCAGAGAGCGCACGGAGATTGAAAGCGCAACTGAAGAATGCGGATAGCGCGGAGGCACAGGCCGCTCTGCTGAACGTCCGGGGCGTGTCTGCAACAAACCGGAATGACTGGCAGTCCGCAAGGCGCGATTTTCTTAAGGCATACTCGCTCGACCCGAACAGTGCGTTTTCACTCAATAATCTGGGCTATGTCTCGGAGCGGGACGGCGACCTTGAGACGGCGCAGTTTTTCTACATGAAGGCGCAACAGGCCGGCGACGCCAATGCCCGTGTAGGACTGGCGACGACGAGTGCAGCTGAAGGCGAACATCTGGACGTTGTTGCCGCCGATAGCGGTCAAAAAGTAGGCGGAGAGCTGGATCGATATAAGCAAGCGAGACACGCAGAACCGGGCAATGTCGAACTGGAACGCCGTGACGGCACTCCGGTGGACAATACGACTCCGCCGCCTCCATCCGCTCCCTCTCCGAATGGTCCCGCAGCGGCGCCCCCGACCTCTGTGCCTGTAACTCCCCCGCACACCAATTAATTAAGGGGAAATTCCATCTTGTCGAGCGAAACCACCACGCATCCTTCCCAAAAGTCCATGGCCCGGCTCTCCCGTATGCTGTTTCCCAGCAACGATGAGGCTCAATCTGCCCAACTCCACGCGGAGATGACGACCATCAGCCGCGAAGACTTTGATGACTTAGTGAATCTGGCGAACCTGAATCACGTCATCGTACGCGGGCTGGAAGTCTTCTTGAAGATGGTTCGCGATGCTGGGGACACTATGCGTGCCGAGTGGGCGAATGCGGCCATCGCGACGGAGCGCGCGCGTATCAGCACCGCCATCCCCGTCCTCCACAACATCTGCAAAGCCTTCGACGAGGAAAAGCTCGAGGTGGCGGTGATCAAGTCGCTTGACCACTGGCCTGACCTGGGCAGCGATCTGGACCTGTATACAAGCGCAAAGCCGGAGCAGGTACTTGAACTGATGCGGAGGCGCTTTCAGGCGCAGACGGCAGCGCGAAGCTGGGGAGATCGCCTGGCGCGCAAGTGGAACTTCGACATACCGGGGCTGCCGGAGGCGGTCGAGATTCACATCGGCCGGCTGGGCCAGACCGGGGAGCAGACCACCATCGCCTCGCGGCTGATCGGGCGTGCCCGGCCATTGCAGATTGCCGGCCTTCCGTTCCGGGTGACATCCATATCGGATCGCCTGATGATTTCAACCCTGCAGCGCATGTACCGGCACTTCTACTTCCGGCTCTGCGATATCGTGGACTCCGGGGAACTCATTGAGTCGGGTGTCATCGACTATGAAGATCTGCGGGCCTCGGCCAGCGCCGCTGGAATATGGGAAGGAACAGCTACATATCTCGTGATCGTATCCGACTACGTGAAGCAGTATCGCGGCGCGGGTCTCGCTCTTCCGAAGCTTGTCACCGATACTGCCCGCTTCGGCGGCGACCGGGCGTACTACGCCCGCAGCTTCCTGCGGGTGCCGATTATGCCGCAATCCGCCAGCCTCTATGGATCGCAGCTCACAGGCTTGCTGCGCCAGGGCGATCTGAACAACAGTGCCCGCCTCGGCCTGTTGCCCTGGCTGGCCACCGCGGCCTTTGTTGGCCAAAAAATCACCGGCAGCGACAAAGGTATCTGGTAGCGGCTCATACTGAATGACCGGGAAGGCCGCAAAGGCGTCGTCTGCGCTCTGAGACTTCGTGAAGGCTTCTTGCTAACCGATCCAGCAACCTGGCAGCGCAGTCAGCGTTCCATCTGGGCTACTGCGCCACTCTCGCCGTTTGCGGTTGCTGCTGTTGCTTGGGAAAGTATCCCTTGCGCGTTCTCACCGTCATGATTCCGCGTTTCGGTGCCTTGGCCTCGACGCGCACTGTCCGATATCCGCCCAGGCTCGCCGATTTGGTCGAATGGTAGCCGATGGTGTACTGATTCCGAATATCGCGAGCGACCTGCAGTGCGATATCGTCGACGTCTTGCAAGGAACGAGGAAAGTAAGCGACGCCGCCGGTTTCCAGTGATAGCGTCTCCAAGTCTTTTCTCGCGGCAGCGGCCTCTTCCTTACTGAGATCCTCGTATAGCAGCCCAATCGAATAAACCACCGGGCCATCCAGGGCCTGCACACGGCGGATTGCCTGCTGCAAGGTCAGCCGTGATGCGTTATCTTCGCCGTCCGTGATGATGAGCAGCACCTGCTTCTGCTGCGTTGCATGCCTGGCCATCTCATTTGCCGACGCAACGATGGCGTCGTATAAGGCGGTGCCGCCTTTGGAATCGATATGGGAGAGGCCCTTCTCCAATAAGTTCATGTCTGAGGTAAAGCCCTGATCCAGGATGGCGCGGTCGGAAAAGTTCACCACAAATGCCGCATCCGCTGAGTTGGACACTCTCACCAGATGCAAAGTGGCGTCGTTGACGGCCGCGCGCTTATCGCGCATCGAACCCGAGTTGTCGACGAGAATGCCAAGCGACACCGGAACGTCGCGATGCTGGAAGGATGCGATGGTTTGGGGAACATTGTCCTCCCAGACTTGAAAGTTGCCGCGATCCAGATCCGTGACGAGCCGGCCCTTGTCATCCACAACCGTGCAGGGCAGCTGCACCTCATCGACGTCCGCGCGCAGAACGAAGCCGTTGCCTTCCTTCGTCAGAGCCCTTTCGCCGGACTGCGTGCCGGGAGGCCCCAAGAGGATCGCCGGCGTCTTTTCCGCCACCGGTGCTTTCTGCTCTAGATCGGGAGAGAGAATCGGATCCTGGTCGACAGTCAGGCTTGGCTGCGCCTGGGGCAGCGTCAGGTCACGCCTCGGGGCGGCTGTTGCCGGTTGTTGTGCAGGCGCCGTTTGGCTGGATGCCGCTAGCCCGGCGCAGCAAAACACCAGAGCGGCCGGAAGTATCCAGCGGAACGTGCGCGATCTCGAAGCTACGATTGCGTGCATAGGTACGGATATATAGACCAATTCAACTGCCTGAAGGCGCTCACTCTCTGACATGTACGATACTTGGCGCGGGCCTTTCGATCCAGCGCGCCCCGCGGCCAGCTTTCCCGCCAGAGCATGTGGACGAAAAGGTGCCGCTCGCTAGCGTCGCTCGACTCTCCACGGACGTCAATGGCACCTCCAGGGCGGGCGGCCTAGGGCTGAGCTGCAATCGCCGACATTGCCAACTCCAGGGAAAACGGCTGCTGGTTGGGTGCGTTGGCAAAGACCCACATCCCGTGAAACGCTTCCTTCCATTCCGGATGAAGCGACAGCAGCGCCTTCATCAGTGCGACGGTCCTGGTTCTGGCTGCGGCTGGATCGCTGACGTCCGCAGTCTCGTAGCGGATCACGAGATCGAATCCGCCGAAGGTGCTGTCGGTACGAATATTGGTAATATCCACCGGGGTGCCGGCAACATTGACGGACATGGGCTGGGCGCCGGGCAAGCCGACGGGCGTAGCCGCGCGTGTCTCCTGGATCAGCTTGTCAAAGTTATTGCTATCCACAAAATCGGCGGGAAGCAGAAGATAGATAGCGGTTTCGTAGTAGAAGTATGCGTTCCACGGCTGGCCGGCCTTGTGAAAGTCACGCGCCTTCTCCCAATACCAGACGCCGTCGTGTCCGGCACTCATGAGCGGGCGCGGAAAAAATCCCGCGAGCTGCCAGCTTGCCGCACTCTCAGGGCCGCTCGTTTCCAGCAGCATCGAGAGCCGCTGCGGATTCTTGATCCCCGTAGCTTCCACGATGGCGAAGGCAAAATGTCCGGCGGGTAAACGCGGAATGTTGAAGATCACGTGCAGATCGTTGGCAGCCACGCCACAGAAGAACTGCACCGCATCCTCGCCTGGCGGCGCGTCCATCGCCTGCAGGTCGTACACCGATGTCACACTCAGCGCCCCTCCCTTGAGGGTGGGGCTCAAATTCGAAATCGTAGAGGCAATACGATCGAAATTACTCGCGACGCTCGGGATTGTGGCTGCCTTAACCCCGTTCACGTTGCCGGATTGCACGTTGCTTGCAATCGCTCGCGCGGCCGCAACCATTGCGTCCCGCTCAGGCCCCTTCATCTCCGCCTGAGTGGTGCAGGAGACGGCGAAGGCATCCGTCGCTGAAAGAAGGCAGACTACTGCTGCGCCAATGCGCCAGCCCATCGACCATGACAGCCCGAAAGGGCGGGGAGCAAACCACCGTAGAATCCTGCGTACCATAGCCACCGTGACTCATTCCAGTTCATCACGGATTGCCGTGGCTGTCCAAAGCAATTGGTAACACTTGGGTAGGACGCTCATGCAGCCGAAGTGCCTTGGCACTCAGGCGCCGATTGCTCCACCATCGATTGAGGCAGTAAGCGGTCCCTTGCGCGTCTATCTCCTCACGGAATCACAGGGAAGTGAATCGAGCGCATCTCTTAGGCGTCCCTTGGCGCGTCGCTTAGCGGCCCGCTTCGCGTCTGACCGATTGGAAGGCCGCTCTCGATATCTCTTCGAAGCCTCGCACGCGACGCCAGAAATGCTCGCCACTATCGTCGTGACAATTCAGTAACTACAACTAGCGTGTTATGCGTGGCCGACGGCTGGAAACGCTAGCTGAGCAAATTTTTGTCAAGGTAGGGCAATTTCTTGTCAAGATGCCTTTTGTGGATGCCCCTAGTTGAAAAGTGGGATGTGCTTGTTTCACCCGTGTCATTACAAAAGAAATGAACCTTCCCGGAATGGGTGCTATAGACACCCGGCAGAAGGTGGACTTATCCGACATATAGCTAGCTCTTCTTCTTTTGTTCTTCAGTCCCTGCCGAATAACTAGCCCGCGAAGCGGCCCTATCTCGCGACGCACACTTTTTGGCATTCCACGTGGCCTTAGGACGAGAAGAACATGCGCTTAAATTGGCGTCCCCTCACTTGCGCGATCTTAAGCACATTTTTCGTGCTTCTACTGACAGCCTGCGGCCTGTCCGCTAAACCTGGTGTCTTCGCAGGCACCGATTCGGCGACCACCGTGTCGGTCGCACTGACCGGTCCGAGCACAGTTACGCTTGGCGGCCAGTCGCAATATGCTGCCACCGTGACCGGAAGCTCGGACGCTTCGGTTACCTGGAGTGTGAATGGAGTAGCGGGAGGGAATGCCAGCGTCGGCTCGATCTCTTCCCAGGGGATGTATCTCGCCCCGACGAGCGCACCTCAGTCCTCGCAGGTAACAATCACGGCGACCAGCGTGGCCAGCCCCACTGCTTCGCAAAGTCTTGCTGTCGCGCTCGCCGCGCAGTCGCAGTCCCAGACACCCACAGGCGCGTCTGCTGTGACGGTGCTCCTGGATGGAGCGACCAGCGTCGCGCTCGGGACTTCCTCGCAGTATGCCGCGATCGTGACCGGCACGTCCGACTCCGCACTAGCCTGGAGTGTGAATGGAGTAGCAGGAGGGAATGCCAGCGTCGGATTCATCTCGGCAACCGGTCTCTATACGGCCCCGGCAAGCGCGCCATCGTCCTCGACAGTGACGATTACCGCGACCAGCGTGGCCGACCCTTCTGCTTCGCAGAGTCTTGCCGTTACTCTCACCGCGTCGGCCAGTGGTGGCGGATCGAGCGTAACCCTGGCACTCAGTGGTCCGACGAAGGTCACGCTGGCCACCTCCGCGCGCTTTGCCGCGACCGTGACCGGTAACTCCGACACCGCCGTGACCTGGAGTGTAAATGGAGTGATCGGCGGAGATACCACTCTCGGCACTATCTCCGGAAACGGAACCTATACAGCTCCCGCAAAAGAACCGGCATCGTCGAAAGTAACCATAACAGCGACAAGCGCGGTCGACCCATCGGTCTCCCAGAGCCTGGCTATTACGCTTGCCGCGGCGAGCAATGGAGCAGGGTCGACTGTAACCCTCACGTTGAGCGGGCCGACTAGCGTCACGCTCGGAAGTTCCTCGCAATATGCCGCAACTGTTAACGGTAGCTCGAACACCGGCGTGACATGGAGCGTAGATGGAATCGTCGGCGGAGATGCCGCATACGGTTACATCAGTACAAAAGGACGCTACACCGCCCCGGCAAACGCATCTGGCTCTTCGAAAGTGACCATCAAGGCGACCAGCCTGGCTGATCCGTCCGTTGCGCAGGGTATGGCCATTACTCTCATTACGACCACCCCGCCGAGCGGAGGCGGCCCTGTGACACTCACCCTGACTGGAGCGGCCAGCGTCACTCTGGGAAGCTCCTCACAGTATTCCGCGACCGTGAGCGGCAGCGCGAACACCGCAGTGACGTGGAGCGTGAACGGCGTAGCGGGAGGAAACGCAACCGACGGCTCGATCTCTGCCGGAGGACTCTATGCAGCCCCCACAACTGCGCCCCAACCGTCGACGGTGACCATCTCGGCGACCAGCGTGGCCGATCCTACCGTTGCCAAAAGCCTGGTGACCACACTGGTGCCGCCGACGGGGACCAGTCGTATTCCGTCGAACGCTATTTCATCCGGCGTATTGGATGGATCCAAAAACTGGGAGTGGCAACACGATCCAGGCACACCTGGGAGCTCGCAGGGATCCAGTGTGTACCCCGCAACCGGTCTGTCTTCGGATAATGCCGCCAGAGAGTACTACATGACCTACTCCGGGCGTTCCGGAGAGCTCTTTCACCTGTCATTCGGCAAGGATTTGAATGCCACTCATTTTGTCTACGACGCTTATGTATACGTAAACGATCCATCGCAGTTGGCAAATCTGGAAATGGATATGAACGATGTCATGCCGGATGGCAGGACCGTCATTTTAGGTACGCAATGCTCCAGCTACTCGAAGAGCTGGGAGTACACGTACTACTCGGCCGGCTTCCACTGGCACCCTTCGAACATCCCATGCAACCCGGAGACCTGGTCCGCAAAGACCTGGCACCACATCCAGATCGCCTCGCAGCGCGACAGCAACGGGGTTGCAACCTACGACTGGGTAAACGTAGACGGAGTCTACAGTGACTTTCAAAATGCTACGGTCAATTCGGCGGAAAGTCTGGGATGGGCACTAGGTGACCTGCTCATCAATTTCCAGATCGACGGATCGAGCGCCGGAAGCGGCTCCAACACGCTCTATACGGATAAGTTGCAGGTCTGGCGCTGGTGAGCTTCTGCTGCGTTCGCGAAACTCACCACGCGGCGGCTTAACCGCTCGACGAGCATGGAGGTTTGTTCTGCGGTTGAAGCTGCATTGACGGCGCGGGAAACACCGTGTTCCGATCGACGTAGTGAGTCGAACGCCAGCACTTCCGGTAGATGCGATTCTGCCGGAGATCCTTGCATCCCTGCAGCACACCCCCAACCTTGTCATCGAAGCTCCGCCAGGCGCTGGGAAGACGACCCGCGTTCCACCGGCGATTCTCGGTCTCGTCAGCGGCGAAGTCATCGTGCTCGAGCCTCGCAGGATTGCGGCGCGCATGGCCGCACGGCGTGTGGCATGGGAGGCGGGCGAAGAGGTCGGCGGAAGCGTTGGCTACCAAGTCCGTTTTGAGGAGAAGGTAGGTCCGCGCACCCGGCTGCGCTATGTCACCGAGGGGATCCTGACACGCCGGCTGCTGACCGATCCAATCCTGAAGGGTATCGACGCGGTTGTTCTGGACGAGTTCCACGAGCGTCATCTCGACAGCGATCTTGCGCTGGCGCTGCTGAAACGTCTGCAGCGCACACGGCCGGAGATACGCATCGTCGTCATGTCGGCAACGCTCGACGCGGTGCCGATAGCCGGGTATCTCGGAAACTGTCCCATCCTTCGCTCTGAAGGAAAGTTATTCGCATTGTCGATCCGGCATCTCCCTTACTCTGCCGAGCCACTTCACCTTCAGGTGAGCAACACTGTGGAGCTGCTGAATCGAGAGCAGCATGACGGCAATATCCTAACCTTTCTTCCGGGGATTGCAGAGATACGCCGAACCATGCGCGCATGCGCAACGGTCGCTCGTCAAACGGGTCTTCTTGTGCTGCCCCTGCACGGGGACCTATCGCCCTCTGAGCAGGACCGCGCCGTTCTTCCGACTGCGGAAAGGAAGCTCATCCTGGCGACGAATGTCGCTGAAAGCTCCGTGACCGTCGAAGGAGTGACGGCGGTCATCGACAGCGGTCTGGCACGGCACGCAACCTACTCTCCGTGGACGGGACTCCCAACCTTGCAGATCTGCCGCATCAGCAAGGCCTCCGCGATGCAACGAGCCGGCAGAGCCGGCCGTACCGCGCCCGGTCAGGTGATCCGGCTCTATTCGCAAGAAGACTATGCGCTGCGACCACAGCACGACGCTCCTGAAATCGCACGTAGCGATCTCTCCCAGCTTCTGCTCAGCCTTCGAGCCATGAAGCTCTCGCATCTCGAGGATCTTGACTGGCTGGAAGCTCCGCCTGCAGAGGCTGTCCAGAGCGCGGAATTGCTGCTCGATCAGCTTGGAGCAAGCGGCGCCATGGCCCAGCGGCTTGCACGGTTTCCTTTGCCTCCCCGCTTGTCTCGCATCCTGGTTGAAGCGCTGGACCGAGGCGTTGGAGAAAGTGGCTGCCACGCGGCGGCCATGCTTGGGCTGGGAGCGCGCAGCGAGAAGAACGATTTGCTCGCGGCCATGGACTTGCCGCAGGATCATCGTTTGCGGCAGCACACGGAGCAACTGCTCAGAATGGCGCGACCGCCAAAGCAGACTCGCCATGACGACGCCGCGCTACTTCTTTCAGTGCTGACCGGTTTTCCGGACCGTGTCGCCCGACGGCGAGCCGGGAGTCAGGTCCTGCTTTCGACAGGCATCTCCGCCGAAGTGCTCGGGGAGCCACCACCGTACGAATTCATGGTCGCCCTCGATGCGGAAGATCGCAGGGAGAATCCCTTGCCGCTGATCCGCATGAACGCAAGGATCGAGCCTGAGTGGCTGCTCGATCTCTTCCCGGACCGTATCGAGGAAAGTTCAAGCGTGGTCTGGAATCGGATCGCGGAGCGCGTCGAAAAAGTGAGCGCTTTGCGTTACGACAAGTTGGTGATAGAGGAGTCGCGAGGCGCGGCATCGGAGGCTGATGCCGCCGACTTGCTGTGGCGCAAGGCACTGGAGGCGGGCATCGAGCATTTTGCGGATAAGGAAGCGCTGGATCATTTCCTGGCTCGACTGGCCTTTGCCGGATTCGAACCACCAGACATGTCCCAGGTGCTGCGCGACTTATGCGTTGGACTCCAGAGCTTTGGAGAATTGAGAGTTGCTGCTACAAACCTCATACCGCGGTTGGAACAGAGACTGAATGCCAGACTCCTCAATGAGGTCGCGCCTGTGACTATTCGCCTCAGAAATGGACGTCAGACGAAGATCCACTACGAGACGGGAAAACCACCGTGGATCTCATCCCGTCTCCAGGATTTCTTCGGAATGCGGGACACCCCTCGGATCGGGCCGGACAAGACACCGCTCGTCATCCATCTGCTGGCTCCGAATCATCGCGCGGTGCAAACGACTACGGACCTTGCTGGATTCTGGGAGCGCCTCTATCCGCAGGTTCGACGAGAACTGATGCGCCGCTATCCCAAGCATGCATGGCCAGAGCGGCCGCAGGTTTAGCGGAACGCGGTAAGCCTGAGATCGAGAGGCCACGTCGTTCATTTTGCTGAGGTTGATGCCGGGTGATTGCGCTGGTGATTGTCAATCGTGGTGAGTGTTGCGGGCTGCATGATATCGGTGTAGAGTCGGCCGTGGAGATGATCGATCTCGTGCTGCAGAATCCGCGCATACCACCCGGCCGCTTCGATCACCCTCGGCTCTCCGCGTTCGTCGAGGCATGTCACTCGAACGGAGCGCGACCTAGCTACCATTGCCATTAATCGCGGGATGCTGAGACAGCCCTCATAGAAGGAAACATCCGCAGGTGTGAGCAGTTCTATCTGTGGATTGATGATTGCGTGGAAGGCGACGGGCACTCGCTGGCGTTCGCTCAACTGTTCAGCGGTGAGGCCTTTCTGATATTCGGCCTTGTCTTCAATCACCGTGATCTGAAGCGATTCTCCAATCTGCGGCGCGGCCAAGCCTACTCCTGGAGCATCCCGCATGGTGTCTCGCAGGTACCCAATCAAGTCTTGGATGTCTTTGCTGCGGATTTCGTCCGCGGATAAGGAACGCGCAACCTTGCGCAGAACGGGATTGCCAACTTCGCAAATCTTGAGAATCACCGATATGAACCATCCCCTCGTTGATGAACCCCTCGACAGTCAGGTCTCTGCCCGCTGCCACACCTCGCGGACAACGTCCGCAAAATTCCGGAGCTCTCGGAACGCCGCCGGCCGACTAGAGACCGGCCGAGTCTCCACCAAATTTGTTCTCCGATGAGCTGGAAACCTAGTCTCACCGTCTCACTCCTGATGATTCTATTTGTTGCCGGAAGGGCAGCGAACCCCGCGACCGCATGGTCGGCGGATTTTGAGTTAGGAACCCAAGCCTCCACGACGTCCATTCTGGCCGATCTGGCGATGTTTGTGGCTCCGGAGACCAGCTCTTTCAGGAAGCCTGTGGCGCCTGCTCGCATCCCATACGGAAGAAAACGATCAGCGGGGTGCTGGATCACGTTGCCTCCGATGACGCGCAGCTCGCGGCTTTCGTTCGCGACGATACGATCAGGGGCATGGACTAGATTAAGGCGAAGGCACAAGAGGAGTTCGAAGGTCGTTACTATTGGGTCGAAGATGAGGATGGAGATGCAGAAGCCAAGTCACGCAACTCGCTCCCGCCAATGAGCCCGAGATCATCACCATCGACAAAGAGGTGGGCGAAAGTCAGAAGCTTCAAACATGAAGCTTCGCCTGAAAGTCAGGAGACCTGCCCAGGAAGGTTTGATTCTTCTCCGCGTGGAAACCGGAAGCAATCGCTCAATCCTTTCTGAGCCATTGTTGATCTGTGCCGCGTTTTGAGGTGCAATTTGTTCGACGCGGTTTTGGCTCTTTCCACAATTGCGGCTTCACGAGTAAGACGATCGCTTCTAGTGGTCGGCTTTGTGCTGCTCGCGGCCCTGCAGATGCACGCTGCTACCGGAGGCAGCATCTCCGGAAGGCTCTTAGACCCGAGCGGAGCTGCGATCTCGGGGGCCGCGCTAAAGCTAGTCAATACAGGTCTGCAGACGACCTACCAAGTGACCTCTGACAAGCAGGGCTTTTATTCCTTTCCCAATCTGCCGGTGGGTCACTACGAACTCACCATTTCGGCTGACGGTTTCACGACACAGCGAAAGACAAACCTGATGGTGGACACGGATTCGGCGCTGCGAGTCGACGCAACACTCGCGGTCGGTGGGAGGGCTGACAATATAACCGTTACAAGCGACCCAGCGGTGCGGGTCGAGACCTCGACGACTCACCTTGGTGAGGTGGTGTCCAGCGCACAGATGACGTCACTACCATTGAATGGACGGAGCTACACCGATCTTCTCGCGATACAGCCTGGAGTGGCGCCTATCTCCACGTTGTTGCCAAGCTCCGTCATTATGGCGGGCGTTACCGGAGGCCTCGATCCCTCGGGGGATCTAAATCCCGGAAACCTGTCGATCAATGGGCAACGCGAGTCATCTAACGGTTTTCTGGTGAACGGAATCGACGTTCAGGAACATATGAACGGGGGTACATCCATCATCCCGAACCTTGACTCGATCGAAGAGTTTCGGGTACTGACCAACAACTTCGATCCCGAGTACGGGAACTACAACGGCGGCGTAGTCACCGTGGTCAGTAAGTCGGGAAGCAACGCAATTCACGGTGACGCCTTCGAGTTCTTCCGCAACACGGCCCTCGATGCCCGGGGGTATTTCGATCCCACGCGGTCCGCGTTCAACCAAAACCAATTTGGCGGCACGATCGGTGGCCCCGTACGCCATGACAAGATTTTTTTGTTCGGCGACTATCAGGGAACGCGAACGACTCAAGGTGTGTCGACGGGCAATATCTCTGTGCCCACGGTTGCTGAGCGAAATGGAACTTTCGACGATCTCACCGGTTCCGTCAGCGGCCCCTATCTTGCATCGCTGCTCTCGCAAAAACTAGGTCACACTGTGACGTCAGGAGAGCGCTACACGGATGTTTTCCCAGGCGGAGTCATTCCGCAAAGTGCCTGGTCGGCGCCGGGGAAGAATTTGTTGCAGTACATCCCTGCTCCTAACGTCAGTGCGAATCAGTATTCGAGTTCGGCATTTTCGCAGACTGTTCGCGATGATAAGGGTTCCGTTCGCGCAGATGGGAATACACGAATCGGCCAGATATCAACGTATTACTTCGTCGATGACTACAGCCTCGACAACCCGTATCCGGGCTCCGTTGCGGGAGCAAGCATTCCCGGCTTCGACGCGCTCTTTATTGGGCGTGCCCAATTGCTGTCGCTGGGCATCAACAAGCTAATCGGCTCGAATACGGTCAACGAGTTTCACGTCGGCTATCTGAGAAACGCCAACGTCATTGGCCAACCTAAGGGTGGCCTGGGAGTGAGCCTGGCGTCGCAGGGGTTTACGACTGGCGCAGGAACGCCGGGGATCTTCGTGCAGGCGCGGCAATTTGAAGGCGTGGAGAACATCACGTTTCCAACTTTCGTGATGGGCGTTCCGATAACGAATCTAACGCAAGTCAACAACACGTACTACCTGAGCGAGGGCCTATCGAGAGTCATCGGAACGCATACTCTTAAGGTCGGTGGGCAGTTTCATATCGACCAGGTAAACGAGCACCCGAATGCGACCTTCAATGGCACGTTCAACATCAATGGAACGGAAACCGGAGACCCGTACGCCGACTTTCTGATTGGCACTCCGAGCAATTACACGCAGTCATCCGGCCAGCCGTTCTACTTGCGCGATCGCTACTTGGGCTTCTACGGGCAGGACAGCTGGCGAGCGAAAGACAACCTCACGATCAATGCGGGTCTGCGCTGGGACATAATCATCCCCTTCCGGGAGAAATACAACCAGTTACAGACATGGGTTGCCGGTGCAAAGTCCACACTGTTCCCGGGGGCGCTTCCCGGGTTGTTGGTTGCTGGGGACCCCGGAATACCAAAGACAATCGCGCCGACAGGGTATAAGAACTTCGCGCCGAGGATCGGATTCGCCTACTCCCCAAACCTTGAGCGAGGATTTCTGAGGAAGATATTCGGAGCAAACGGTAAGAGCAGTATCCGGGCAAGCTACGGTATCTTTTACACGGCGTTTCCGGGCCTGCCAGCCGGCATCATGTACGCCGTTCCGCCTTTCGGGTACAACTACCTGAGTCCGGGGCCGCCCTTGCTGGCAACGCCTTTCATTACGGCCGCCAGCGGCGTCAACAACGGTCAGCGATTCCCATTTCCATTTCCGCCACACAACGTATCCGCGTCCCATCCGGACAACTCCATCAACTGGGCGAACTTTGTTCCGCTCGCCGCGGACCCGTTCCTCTACTACCGCAATCGCGCACCCTATATCGACAGCTACATGTTTTCGATCCAGCGACAGATTACTTCGACAACGCTGCTGACGGTGAGCTATGTGGGTAACCAAGGCCATCACATTCTCACGCTCGCGTCTGTGAATCCTGGGAATCCGGCTCTATGCCTCAGTCTGCCCGGTTGTGGACCCTTCGGCGAGGACACAACCTACACCAATCGTGATGGGCAAACTGTGCAAGGTACCCGTGTCGGCCAAGGGCCAGAATATGGCGAAAATACAGTCGACGAGTCCGTGGCCAACTCTGACTACAACGCCCTTGAAAGCACCCTTCGTTATCGTCGCAACGGCTCACAGTTCCTGCTGAGTTATGCCTACGCAAAGTCGATCGATCAGGGCTCTAACATCGGCGAACAGCTCAATCCTATTGACCCAAGACAGAGCCGGGCGATCTCCGCGTGGGACCAGAAGCACACATTCGTCGCTAGTTACACTTGGGCAATCCCCGTCGAGACGGCTTTCCGTCGGTCAAACCGGTTGACCACAGAGTGGACCCTCTCCGGAACGACGCGTTTTGCTACCGGATTTCCCGTAACGCTCTACGATAATTCTGACAACTCGCTGCTTGGTACCCTGGGCAACGGCGCAAATAACTATCTGCTCGATACTCCGCAGCATCTGCCAGGATCGCTGAAGATAAACACCAACGGACGCGATGGGCGCCCAGCCTTCAATACGGCATTGTTCCCGGAGGAGAATATTGGTCAGCTAGGCAATGCCAAGCGCCGCATCTTTTATGGGCCAGGAATCAATAACTTCGATATGACGCTTCAAAAGGATGTCCACCTGACCGAAGCGCGATCCCTGGAATTTCGGGCAGAAGCATTCAATGCTTTCAACCACAGTCAGTTCTATGGTCCCGCTTCCGTTGACGGCCAGGTGGACGACACACAGAACTTCGGCCACATCGTCAGTGCAGCAGCCCCTCGTCTGGTTCAACTCGTTGCGAAATTCAATTTCTAATCATCGCGGGCATAGTTAGTACCTGTAGTGTCTGGTCCCATAGATGCCCCATGCGATGACAATTCGAAAATGGGTTTTACTGACACACCGCTGGACAGGCATTGTCTTTTGCCTGCTCTTTCTCATGTGGTTCGTATCCGGCATTGTCCTGATGTATGTGCCGTATCCCGAGCTAGGGGGCGCCTACCGCCTCGCGCACATGCGAGCTCTGGACGGCCTCGTCTTCAACATTACGCCTTCACAGGCGGCCGCCGCGACAGTGGCCAAAGCTTCTCAAGATGTTCGCGCGTCTCAAGGATTTCCTGGTCAAGAATATCGATCCAGAGACACTGGCCCGCCTTGTCCGGAACGAGCAGATTATCCGTCCTGCGCGTGGCCTATATGAGCTTTCTGACGCTCCCGTCGACGCGTCTCACATGCTCGTTGAAGCTGCCGTACTCGTCCCCAAAGGAATCGTCTGCCTCATTTCAGCTCTCCAGTTCCACGAGCTCACACTTCAGATGCCCTCCACTGCTTGGATGGCGATTGACCGCACCGCATGGAAGCTGACTTTCAGCTATCCGTCGATTCGCTTTTGTTCGGTTCAGCGGATGGGCAATGAGCGAGAGTGTAGAAGAACATTCCATCGAGTCCTGCAAAGTATCCATCACCGACCCCGCACGAACCATTGTCGACTGCTTTCGATACAGCAACAAGATCGGCACCGACGTCGCTATGGAGGGGCTGCGCGCAGGAATCCGGCGTCGAAAATGTACACCAGATCAACTCTGGAAGCACGGCAAGAAGGCACACGTCTGGACTGTCATGCGTCCTTATGTCGAGACGGTGGTAGCCTATGCCGCGTGATACTCGCAACATTAGTGCTTGGGTGCGCGCAAGACTCCTTGCACGCTCACGAGCGGAAAGCACCGACTTCCCGATTCTTCTCACTCGCTATGGCCGGCGCTGAATCCAGGGGCCCGACGCCCAGATCCGAGGCAATGACGTCGAGGATGGGCTTCAGTGAGGCAGTTGGGAAAAAATGATCGCCAGGAAACATTTCAAACCGGAAGGCGGCGGAGGTGTGCCTGCGCCATTCGATAGCCTCAGGTTCTGGCGTCATGGCATCCTGGGCCCCGCAGAAGCACGTGATCGGGGTCGCGAGCGGCGCTTCCTCTGAGTAACGATAGGTCTCGATGACGGCGATGTCAGCCCGCAGTGCGGGAACGAGAAGGGCACATAATTCGGGATCAGCCGCGATCTGCTGGGGGACACCCCCATAGCGCCGTTGCACTTCGCGGAGGAGATCGTCTGTGGGAAGCTCATGCAGCGAGGGATGGCGCCACGGCACAGAGGGAGCGGAACACGCGGCCGCGTAGAGATGGACGGGGGAAGGCAAACCTCGGCGGCGCAGCTCGCGAGCCGTCTCAAAGGAGGTTTTGCCGCCCAAGCTGTGTCCGTAGAATGCGAAGGGCCGGTCCAGATACGCCGGCAACGCGTCGGCGACGGCGCTGGCCAGAGATTGCATCGATCGCAGGGGAGCTTCACGCAAACGAGACTCTCGTCCGGGCGGCTGAATCAGAATGACTTCAATATTCGGATCACACGCTTCCGCCCAGTTACGAAATGAACTGGCACCGCCGCCGGATCGAGGAAAGCAGAACAGGAGCGCGCGCGCAGCAGGCCGCTTCGTCGGACGGATGAACCAGGAGGAAACTCCGGTAGGGCTTTGGGCGTCGATCAATGGTTATCGGCTCGCGGGAATGTGTCCCTTGTACGTATGAGGCTTGAGTAAGTCGATAAGACTTTCTGGTACTGACACGATATAACTAAGCTGTTGTTTTCGACGACTTCATGTCAGCCGGATGCAGAGAGGGTGCGCTAATTCAGCGAAAACTCTCATCTACACCGCTATTTCTGACCTGTGCTGCTGGAGCACTTCATCCAAACTCTTGCGCAAAAGTTCGCCGATTTGCCGGCCGTAAACGGTCAGAACGGTTAAGTGGTCTCCGGGAACCGTGTGGACGTCCAATCCTCCGCGTGCAACATTCTTCCATCCCATATATTTGTCCAAAAAGGACTGTTGATTATTCACGAGGAGCATAATGTTCCCCGGATATTCAGCCACCCGATGGCTGTAACCCAGGCGCCGATAGGCAATCACATTCTTGAAGAACCTGTAGTCTGCGGACGCCTCGGCCTCTGTAGGTCCGGCAATTGCAGTTTTCCGCCGCGCCAACTCACGGATCATTTCGACTCGCGACCGCCCATTCGGGATGAGGATGCCGCGGATGACATCGCCCATGTGAATCACCCTGCGAAACGAGAGACGAATATCAGCCAAAAGGGCACGGTAGGCGGTTGGACGTTCACAGTCGAGGAGAGCCAGCAGACTCACTTTCTCGCCAGACTGTATCAATTGACGTGCCATCTCAAGAGCGATAACACCGCCGACACAGTAGCCTCCAAGTGCGTAGGGGCCGGACGGCTGCACGGCGCGCAATTCGGCGAGAAATTCATCTGCGGCTTCATTCACGGAGGAATAAGCTTCCCCATGGCCGTCGATCCAGCGAGGACGAAATCCAAAGACGGGCTGGTCGGTGCCCATATGCGGCGCGAATCGCGCCAGCATCAGCAAAGCATCGTCCGGATTCGTATAACCAGCTACGAAGAAGAAAGGAGTGCGCGTTCCTTTCGGTTGCATGGATACCAGACACTTCGAAGTGGGAATCGTGCTTAGGTACTGATATGCCCGGGTGGTCGCATCGTAGTGCAGGTGTTCCGCCAGACCCGCAATGGTGGGTTCCAGAAACAGAGCCTGCAGCGGCAAGTCTACATTCAGCTTAGTGCGGATTTGCGCGAGCAGCCGCACGGCCGCAAGCGAATTGCCTCCCATCTCGAACAAGCTGTCGAAAACGCCGACCTTGTCCACGCCCAATACCCGGCTCCAGATATCGGCCATAGTTGTTTCGAGCTGATTACGAGGAAGTGTGAATCTGCTCGATGGTGGGCGTACTCCGAGATTTTCGGAAGCAAGAGCGCGGCGATCAATTTTGCCGTTGGGCGTCAGAGGCATCGATTCCAGGATTCGGAACTCTGACGGAATCAGATAGTCAGGCAGCGCTTTCGCCAGATAAGCTCGAAGAGCATCAGTCTGCGCCGCACCGGGTTGTCGTTCCACAATGCAGGCGACTAGTGTCTTAGCCCCGGATGTGTCTTCCGGCGTGAACACCGCGCAATCATGAATTGCGGGATGGCTGCTCAGGGCCGCTTCCACTTCGCCGAGTTCTACACGAAACCCGCGAATCTTGACTTGTTGATCGGCGCGGCCTGCGAAATCTAGCAACCCATCAGGGCGGTAGCGAGCCAGATCGCCGGTTCGATAAAGCCGGTCGTTTGCCCGTCCGGTAAATGGATTGATCAGGAAACGCTGGCGAGTAAGTTCCTCATCATTGGCGTAGCGCTCCGACAAATAAGGAGTACGGACGTGAATCTCTCCGAGTTCACCGACACCCGCCAGCCCACCGCCTGCGTTGAGGATCAGAAGCTGCACATCGGCAATGGGAGATCCAATCGGAACGCGGGTTAACGTGGTTTCGTCTATGTCCGACGAGCGCGTCCCATCGGCTTGGCACCATGCCATCGCCTGGGGGGTTTCCGTTGCGCCATAGAAGCTATGACAAGCAGCGTGCGGGGCTAGCCGGGAAAATTTTGCAACGTCGCATGAGCTGAGCGTGTCGCCACCGAAGAAGGCATACCGTAGCGCGGACAACGCTTTCGGCCCCTCCGCAGCATCGCCGGAGCTCTGCGTCAACAGCGCGCCCATCGCGGGTGTGAGATGAGCTACTGTGATCTTCTGATCCTCCATCCACTGGGCGAGCCAGCCGGCCGAAAGGATGTTGTCCGGATCTGGAATGGAGAGCGTCCCGCCAATCCAAAGGGGGGTGAAGATATCGCGCAATAGAGGATCGTGGGCAAGACCCGACATCATGCTGAACTTGTCGGTGTCCGTGAGTCCGAAGCGGTGAACGTGCCAATCCAGAAAATGGGAAAGAGGCTTGTGGGTTCCCAGTATGCACTTGGGCTCACCCATTGTTCCCGACGTAAAGGTGATGTAGGCGGCCCTGTCGCCATCGTTGATCTCCGAGGCATCGACGACGAGATCTGCAAGGGCCGCCTCGGGCGTTCTTGAAAGAGTCAATCGACGCTCGCCGGCCGTCTCTAGAACGGCTGCTTCAAGAGCCTCGGGAAGCGCGCCCGCTGCCGCAATTTCCAGCCAGGCTTTTGGCTGCGCAGTGCGTACACACTTTGCGAGCCGAAGAGCGGGATAGGTTGGATCCAAAATACAGAAAGCCGCGCCAGCACGGAGGATGCCGAGCATGGCTATTACAAGGGGAGCGCTGCGATGCGCATAGATCGCAACCGTATCGCCCGGTCCGACTGCGCGCGCCCTGAGCCACCCGGCCACCTTCGCAGTCCATACATCAAGTTCTCCGTAGCTCCAGACTCTGTCCTGGTCGACCACAGCAATGCGATCGGGGGCTGTCGCGGCCCACTTCAGGAATCCCGAGTGAGCCAGGCCAAGCCAACGGTCTTCCAACGGCAAGGTCGGATCCGGGAGAGCCGACCCACTATCCGGCTTGGTGACGAGTGAAAAATCGCCGACCAAGCGCTGGGGATTTTCGCAGATTTGCTCCAGCAATACCGCATATTGTTCGAGCAACACTGCCATGCGGCTGTCATCAAAGAGCTGCGTGTTGTAAACCAGCATCAGCGAAATCGTGTCTGCCTGTTCCTGCAGATAGATAGTGAGATCAAATTTCGATTCCACCTCGAATTCGCCGAACGGTTCGATCTGCAGGCCCGGGATGTTTACGGGCGTCAGCCCCATGTTCAAGTGGTTGAAGAAGACTTGAAAGATCGGGCTGCGAGTCAGATCTCGCTGAGGGTTCAATGCGCCGACTAGTTCCTCGAAGGGAAAATCCTGGTGTTCGTGGCCATCCAACATGGCGTCTCGAACCTGTGCCAATGCATCAAGGAAGGTAACGGGCTTAGGGAAGCGCGTGTGTACCACAATGGTGTTCACGAACATCCCGATCATTTTTTCGAATTCGGGACGGTTCCGGCGCACGGTCGGCATTCCAACGAGAATGTCGTCCTGGGCTGTCAATCGATGCAGGAGAACACTAAACGCAGCCAGCAAAGTCATCGAGAGGGAAGCGCCTTCTCGGAGGCTAAGGGATTTCAAAGCTGCCGATAGTGCGGACCCAAGGCTGGATGTCTTCTTCGCACCAGGAAAATTGCCATATTGCCGCAGCCGGTCGACTGGCAGATCGAGTACAGGAGGGTGATTGCCAAGTTGCTGCTTCCAGTACGCTAGGTGCGATGCATATGTCGCTTCATCGAGCGACTGTTTCTGCCAAGAAGCGAAGTCCACATACTGAACAGAAAGGTCAGCAAGCGGGAAAGGCTTTTCATCGCAGTAAGTGCGGTAAATGGAAGCCAGATCCTGCCAGAACACCTCCGTCGACGACCCGTCGAAAACGATGTGATGGACGCTCAACAGCAGCACATGATCGTTCGTGTCCAGGTGCAACAGCCGTGCGCGCAGCAGAGGACCCTGAGTGAGATCAAAGGGCTTTTGCGCTTCGGCCTTTGCAATGCGAAGAGCGGCGGCTTCGCGTTCTGCGGGAACCAGATTGGAGAGTTCAACCAGAGGAAGTTCGATCTCTGTGGGAGCCAGAATCACCTGGCTCGGGACGCCGTCTTGCGCAGGGAAAATGGAACGCAGTATCTCGTGGCGGCGAACGACTCCCGAGAGAGCGTCCTTGAGGATGCTGATGTGGAGCTGGCCGCGTACCCGCGCGAACATCGGAAAGATGTAGGCCGTGCTATCCGGGTTCAACTGATCTAGAAACCAAATTCGGGCCTGCGCGGAGGAAAGGGGCAGAGTGCCGCTACGGGCAATGCGCGGGATGGAGGTAGGCTCATGCCGCAGCGATTTCGCGTTATCGCCTAGAAAGGCCAGAATCTCCGTTTTGCGGCTCGCCAATTCTTCACGCAGTTCCGGTGTCAGCGCATTCTTAGGGGCAACAACACGTAGATGCCCCTCGTCAAACCTCAAAGTGACGCTGAGAGCCCGCAAGCGCGTCAGGAATTCGTCCGTGCTTTCCCGCAACGATGTCATAACTCGATCTCTTCGTGCTCGTCTGATCCTTGCGGCAAATGGGTGTCACCGCTCGTCGCCCAGACGATAGTCTCAATCCGGCTCGCCAGCTTTTCGATGGTGGGGGCTTCAAAAATCGAACGCAGGGGCAATTGCACCCCCCAGCGCTCCCGAACGCGCATGAGGGCGGTGCTCGCCAGTAACGAGTGACCACCGAGCTCAAAGAAGTTGTCGTTCCGGCCTACACTGCCGATGTGAAGCACATCCTTCCAGATAGCGGCAAGGTGCTCCTCATCCGGCGTGCTTGGAGCTTCGTAGCGACCATCCGCAACATTCGTAGTTACGGGAGATGGCAGGCCCCTACGGTCAATCTTGCCGTTCGGCATCAACGGAAGTTTGTCGAGGAAGAGAAAAGCAGAGGGCACCATGTGGTCCGGAAGCTTGCCGGCCAATCGCGTCTTTAGCTCTGAAGATTCGAATGTTTCCCCGTTTCTCAAGGACAGATACGCTACCAGTCTCTTTTCGCCAGCCACGTCTTCGTGCACGGCGACGACAGCCTCTTTGACCCTCGGGTCGTCGGCCAGGACGGATTCGATTTCACCTAATTCGATTCGAAAACCGCGTATCTTCACCTGCTGATCGAGGCGTCCGAGATATTCGACCGTGCCCCCGGAAAGCCAGCGAGCCTGATCGCCAGTACGGTACAGTCGGCCGCCCGAACAGAAGGGATCCGGAACAAATCGCTGTTCGGTAAGATCAGGCCGTTTCCAATACCCCCTGCCCACCTGAACTCCTCCGATGTAGAGTTCGCCGGGCACTCCGATGGGCGTAGGCCGCATGTTGGCGTCGAGGATATAAATTTGCGTGTTCGCGACGGGACGTCCGATAGGAACTGCCTTGCGCACGCTCGAACGCCGGCATTCCCAATAGGTGACATCCACTGCTGCCTCGGTCGGACCGTATAGGTTGTGCAACTCCGCATCCACCAGGCTGAAGAAGCGCTCCTGCAACTCATATGGCAGAGTTTCTCCGCTACAGATAATCCGTCGCAGAGAGGTGCACTCGACCACCTCATTTACTTCAAGGAAGACCCGGAGCATGGAAGGCACAAAATGCAGCGTCGTGACACCTTCCTCACGGATAAGGTTGGCGAGGTAAACCGGATCTTTATGCCCTTCGGGGCGCGCGAGCACCATACGGGCGCCTGTCATCAACGGCCAAAAGAATTCCCACACGGAAACATCGAAGCTGAAGGACGTCTTTTGCAGGACAACGTCCGCACCCGTCAATCGATATTGGTCCTGCATCCACAGAAGACGGTTACATATTCCGCGATGTGTGTTCATCGCGCCTTTGGGATTGCCTGTTGATCCGGAAGTATAGATAACGTACGCCAGGTCTTCAGGTTGCGTGGAGTCCGGTAGGTTGTTGCCGGGCATTTCATCGATCTCCGGCGAACCGTCATCGAGGAGCACAACATGGCTTTCTGTCGCCGATAGTCGATCTCGGAACTTCGCCTGTGCCAGAATCACCGGAGCTCCGGCATCGCGGATCATATATAGTTGCCGGTCGAGGGGATATCCGCCGTCAATCGGAACATAAGCGCCACCCGCCTTCAGAATGCCGAGCAAGGCGATGACCATCTCCGGCGAGCGTTCCATCAGTACGCCGACGAGCGCGTCCCGTCCTACCCCAAGAGCGCGAAGGTGATGCGCCAATTGGTTCGCGCGATGGTTGAGCTGCGCATAACTCATCGAGCGCTTTTCAAAAAGCAGTGCTGTCGCGTCTGGAGTTCTCTCGATCTGCTTCTCAATTAATCTATGAACCGTCGCCTCGGGGTATGCTTTCGCTGTGGCATTCCACTCGAGGAGTATTTTGGACTCCTCCTCCGGCGCAAGTAGCGGAAGATCCGCTACAGCTAGATCCGGCTTGGAGATAGCCGCGGAGAGCAGCACAACGAGATGTCCGGCCATTCTCGCGACCGTTGCCTCTTCAAAGAGGTCAACGTTATAGCTGAGAGTCGCCGGCATAGAGCCGCCGGTATCAAGCAGTGTCAAATCTAGATCGAATTGCGCCTCCTGTTGATCCAGGTGGAATGCCTCGAGCTCAAGCGAACCGAGCCGTAACTCGCTGCTGCCGCCCTCATGCAGGATGTTCCCCGCAACACCGACCTGCGTTGTCTTAATCAGGTTGAGCATGACCTGAAACAACGGGGTGCGGCCTGGGTCCCGTTCCGGACGTAAGCGTCTTACGATCTCGATGAACGGAAAATCGCCATATTCCTGGGCAGCAATGATTGAGTCGCGGATACCTGCCAGGTGCTGCCGAAATGTCGAATGGGGATCGATGGGCGCAGAGATAATGACCGGATTCACGAAATACCCGACGCCGCGCTCAAAGTCGCGCAGACTACGCCCGGACACGGGTGTTCCTATCGGTATTTCAGATGCGGTCGTGTAGCGATGCAGAAGCGAGTGAAATGCCGTCGCCAGAACTGCGAATGGCGTGACATTCTGGGAACGAGCGAACTCGCGCATCCGCGATGTCAGATCGGCGGCCAGTTCGAATCGGTGAGCCGCACCTCGGAAATGAAGGGCAGTTGGTCGAGAATGATCGGCCGGCAGATCAACCGGCGTTTGCAGGTTTTCCAACCGGCCACGCCAGTAGTTCCATGCGGCGGTTCCCCGGGGCGAATCGATCATGCTGCGCTGCCATTTAACAAATGCACTGTAGGGAGCTGCCTTCTCAGGTAACTGAGCGGCTGTCCCGTTGTCGTACAGCAATGCCAGCTCTTCTAGAAATACACCCAGCGACCAGGCATCGAAAACGATGTGGTGGACGGACAGCAGCAGAACGTCCCCTTTTCCCGGCCGCGCAAACACCGTCATTTGGAAGACCGGTCCTTGGCTCAGATCGAATGGCCGCCGATACGACTCGTTCACCCTCCTTCTGAGTTCGTCTTCGCTCCATTCCGATGCTGCCACGCGCTCAAGACACCGTTCTGGCAGCGGAGCGATCTGCTGCTTCACGCCGTCTAAATCCTGCGCGAATGTGCATCGCAGGATCGGATATCGTTCCAGCAGAACCTGAAGCGCACTCTCGAGGCGTTTGCAGTCGACTGCGGACTTGGTGCGAACGCAGAACGGGATGTGGTAGGCCGGACTTTCGGGGGCCATTTCCCGTAGAAAATACAGATCTTCCTGGCCCAGCGACAGAGGAAACGGCTCGTCGGTAGGGGAAGCCCGCTCGCGCAGTAGTCGGGCCAGCAGTTCACGCTTCGCGTTGGCGCCGATTCCAGCGGGTTCAGTGTGGTTGCTTAGATCAGGAGTCATCGTTCGTCGTAACCAAGGAAATTGTCCGGATTCCGCGTGCGCGCAGCACGACTACGCCTTTGCATTGCCACCCGCATGGCGCTTTACGCTGCTCGACGAGGTTGAGCATAGCAGTCGGGGGACCGAATCTCCATACATCTAAACGCCCCCCGCGTGGATAATTGGGAAGATCCCAAAGACTTTCGGCTTAGGTAGTTTCCGAAGTCCCCCTATAGTGTTCTAGTGTTCAAAACATAGTGCCTGGAGAAGGAAATCTGTTGCAGCTTAAGGCGCGGGCGCTATTACTACCGTAACTCCCCTGCCAGTGCCATATCGTCACCCCATAGGGTCGATTAAAGTGGACAAGCTACCTGGATGCACCTAGATTAGCCAAACATCCCTTTATCTATATCCGCGACTGATACGTAAGCCTCATGAAAAGCAACGGAACACTGCATTCACCCATTGCAATCATAGGCTTGGGTTGCCGTTTCCCGGGCAGTGTCGATGATCCGCGATCTTTCTGGCGTCTTCTGCGGGACGGGATGGACGCGATTACCGACATCCCGCCGGATCGGATTGACACTACTGCCTACTACGATCCGCGACAGGGTGTCCCGGGCAAGATGAGTACGCGCTGGGGTGGCTTCATTGATAACGTCGACGGCCTCGACGCCGCCTTCTTTGGCATTAGCCCGCGTGAGGCCCTCCGGATGGACCCGCAGCAGCGACTGTTGCTTGAGGTCGCTTGGGAAGCCCTGGAAGACGCTGGGCAGAGCGCGGACCGCGTTGCCGGGAGCCTGACCGGGGTGTTCATGGGACTGTGGGCCAGTGACTATGAGTCGCGTCTCTTTGCAGATCCCGCAGCGGTCGATTTCTACATGACGACAGGGACAGGGCGCTACTCGGCATCGGGGCGACTGTCATACGTCTTCGGACTGGAAGGTCCGAGCTTAACCGTTGATACGGCATGCTCTTCCGGGCTTGTAGCTGTCCACCTCGCATGTCAAAGCCTTCGCCTGAATGAATGTTCCATGGCCTTGGCAGGCGGCGCCAATCTCATCCTTCAACCTCATATCTCTATCGCGTACTCCCAATCGAAGATGATCGCGCCGGATGGCCGCTGCAAGTTCGGAGATTCTCGTGCCAACGGATATGTTCGCAGCGATGGGGCCGGGGTCATCGTTCTTAAACCCCTCTCGGCTGCGCTCGAGGACGGAGATCCCATCTACGCAGTCATTCGCGGGAGCGCCGTCAACAGCGACGGCCACATCGGCGCCTATATGGTGACGCCGGCCCGCGAAGGGCAGGAGAAGATGCTGCGTCAGGCTTACCGGGACGCCGGTATATCTCCCGGCCTAGTGAACTATGTCGAGGCTCACGGTACCGGGACGATGGCGGGCGACCCGGTGGAACTCGGAGCACTGGGTAGTGTGCTTTCTTTTGATCGGCCAGCTGGCAAGCCATGCTACGTAGGCTCGGTGAAAACGAACATCGGCCACACGGAAGCGGCTGCCGGAATCGCCGGAGTGATCAAAGCGTCCCTGGTTCTAAAACATCGCGCCATCCCTGCCAGTCTCCACTTCCGCGAACCCAATCCGGCGATCGACTGGGATAAGTATCCGTTTGTGATTCCCGGGAAATTGACCCAACTGCCGCAGGACGGGCCATTGGTCATCGGCGTGAACGCATTTGGAATTTCCGGCACGAACGCACATGTCGTTCTCACGGAAGCGCCCCCCCAGGTGCAAGCGGAAGGGTCCGCGAACTCGAGTTTGGACTCGACGCGGATCCTTTCTTTTTCAGCTCGTTCCCCTCAGGCTCTGGCTTCTCTTGCCCGCGACTACGTTTCTCTTCTCGAAGAGAAGGAATCGCATTCTTTCTACGACATTTGTTACTCGGCCGCCGTGCGGCGCACGCATCACGAACATCGTGTCGCGATTGCTGGCTCCGGCAGAGAGGCAACGATCGACAGCGTGCGTGCGCTGCTGCGCGGGGAGAGCGTCCCGGGACTTTCGACTGGAAAGGCAGATGCCGGTCTCAAGGCGAAAGTCGTCTTCGTTTGTTCGGGACAAGGCTCGCAATGGGTCGGGATGGGTCGCCAGTTGCTGCGGGAGGAGCCTGTCTTCCATAAATGGATACAGCTGTGCGATAGCGCGCTGAGTCGGTATGTCGATTGGTCGCTTGAAAATCAGCTGGTTCTGGATCCCGACGCATCCAGTTACCGGCTGAACGAAATCGATGTCATCCAGCCGGCCTTGTTCTCGATTCAGGTCGGCTTGGGCGAGTTGTGGCGTTCCTGGGGCGTGAAACCGGATGTTGTCGTCGGACACAGCATGGGAGAAGTGGCCGCTGCTTATCTGGCGGGCGCGCTCAGCCTCGACGATGCCGCGCATGTGATCTGCGTGCGGAGTAAGCTCTTGCGCCGCATCAGCGGCAAAGGAGCCATGGCCTTGGTGGCCCTCCCAGGAAACGAGGCTCGCCAGTGCCTGGCCGGCTTCGAGGATCGCGTGTCGGTTGCGGTGAGCAACAGCCCTCGTTCCACGGTGCTGGCAGGCGAGCCCGCAGCGATCCAGGCAATCGTCGAGCAACTCCAGGCCCGCGACGTCTTCTGCCGGCTCGTAAAGGTCGATGTTGCTGCCCACAGCCCTCAGGTGGATGCGCTCACCAGTGACCTGCTTCGCGAACTGAGCGGCCTTCAGCCGCTCGAGGCGCAGGTGCGAATGCATTCGACCGTGACTGCCGAAGGCGTCAACGGTGCTCAGCTCAACGCCGTGTATTGGTCACAGAACTTGCGTTGCCCGGTGCTTTTTTCGAAAACAGTACAAACCATCGCTGCAGAAGGGCCCGCCGTTTTTGTCGAGCTCAGCCCGCATCCGTTGTTGACCGCTGCCATCGAGGAATCGGCGTCAGGCGGCCCCGGGCAATTCCTGTCTGTGCCGTCTCTCGAACGGGATCAGGATGAGGGACGGAGTTTGCGAAGCTCGATCGGCCGACTCTACACGTTTGGCTACCCCGTCGATTGGGCGCGGCTGTTTCCACATCGCGGTACGGTGGTTCCTCTTCCTTCGTACCCATGGCAGCGCGAACGTTTTTGGCTGCAGCCCGAACCGCCAATATCAAGACAAAGCCAATCATCGCTTCTTCCCGAACATCCGGTGTTGGGTCATCGCCTGACGGATGTCGCATCGCTGCCGGACACCGTTCTGTGGCAAAAGGAGCTCGGCGCCGGTTCTTTGCAGCTGTCCCCATCGGCGTGTGTCGAGATGGCCGCCGCTGCCGCCGCTGAGGTATTTGGACCGAACCTGCATGGGATATCCAACCTTATTGCGGAGCCCCCCCCTGATCAGGCGCCGTACCCGAATGCAGAAACGCAGTTGATTCTGGATACCCAAAAGCAGAATTCGGCACTGTTTCATCTGTACTGCCGGGGCGGGGGATCGGATGCCAGGTGGAAACAGTTCGCTTCTGGACAAATCCGGCGGAGTCATGCGCCGGCGGATTGGATTTATGAACTCGCGTGGAAGGAGAAGGCGCTCTGGCCGAGCAGGGTAGAGCCTTCAACTGGCTCATGGGTGATCTTTGCGGATCGCCGGGGAATCGGTGATGCAGTCGCGGCTGCGATGGCAGCGCACGGCCAGGAGTGCATGATCGTCAGTGCGGGCGAGTCATTTGAAACACAAGATCCGGGGCGTGTCTGTATCTCTCCTGGAGAGCCGGATCACTTCCGGAAGTTGTTCAAACTGCTGGAGAAAGAGGGACGCCCAAATTGCCGGGGCATTGTCTATCTCTGGGGATTGGACTCGTTGGATGGTGGCTGCGACGATGCCTTGCGTTTGGTCCAGTCGATCGCTCGAACGGAATGGGGCACCGTACCGCGTCTCTGGCTCGTGACTTCGGGAGCTCAAGCCGTCGAACAGTCGGATGGTGATTCACTTTCACTCGACCAGACACTATTGTGGGGAATGGGGAAAGTAATCGCTCTCGAGCATCCGGAATTGTGGGGCGGGTTGATCGACCTGCCGCACATTGAAAATCCGGCCTTGGCAGATTCCGTCGTCGCGGAACTGTGCCAGGAGCTATTGACGGGTGATGACGACGATCAGATAGCGCTCCGGAAGGGCCGGCGGTATGTCCTGCGCCTGTCGCGGTCCAGTCCGGTCGTCGTCCGTGAGCCGCTCGTCATCTCGCCGGACGGCACGTACCTGATCACGGGAGGCTTCGGGAACCTCGGTCTCCACCTTGCACGCTGGCTGGTCGACCACGGTGCAAGGCACCTGGTGCTCACCGGTCGGGTTGGCTTGCCACAGCGGTCCACCTGGTCTCAGATTCCCAACGGCACGGAAGTCGGAAAACAAGTTGCAGCAGTTCAGTCTTTGGAAGAACGCGGAGCGACAATTCACATCGCCAGAGCGGATGTTGCTGACCGGGGGCAGATGTCCGACCTATGGAAGGAACTGGATGCCCACCACCCGCCCGTTCGAGGAATTATTCACGCTGCGGGTATCCTCCGTGCCCGTGAATTGGTTCACCTGGAATCAGATGAGTTTCATGACGTTCTCAGGTCGAAGGTTGCCGGAGCGTCTCTGCTTCACGAACACGTCCAGGCGACCGATCGCCGAGCCGGCGCACTGGATTTCTTCGTCCTGTTCTCTTCCGGCGCCTCGGTATGGGGCTCCCAGAATCAGGCCCATTATGCGGCAGCCAATCAGTTCCTCGATTCGCTGGCCCAGCATCGCGCGGCGCGGGGACTGCCCGCTCTCAGCGTCAACTGGGGATGGTGGCAAGGCGCGGGACTCGTATCGGATGAGTTGGCGGCGCTCATGGCTAGCATCGGGCTGAGGTCTCTCCCTGTGGAGAGCGCGCTCGCGGCATTGGAGTATCTGTTGGAGTCGGGTGCCGTCCAGAAGACCGTCGCCGACGTGGATTGGAGCGTGTTTTGCCCAGTGTTCGAGGCCAGGAGAAAACGACCTCTGCTCGAAGGCCTCGCCACGCCTCTGAAAGAAGCCGACGCGGGCGCGCCGCCGGAGAAAAAGCGGCCGGCACTCCTGGAAAAGGTTGAGCATGCCGCGACGAGCCAGCGAGCGCCGATCCTGCGAGATTACATTCGCCACCAGGTCGCGGAGATTCTTGGTTTTCACTCATCGGATCACATCGACCTGCGCCAGGGCTTCTTCAGGATGGGCATGGATTCTGTCATGACCGTGCAGCTGCGGAACCGCCTCGAATCTGCTTTGGGATTGCCGCTCCCGCGGACCGTCGCTTTTGAATATCCGACCACCGAGGGATTGGCGGACTATCTCGCCGGGTTGATCCTCGTTCCAGAGGAGTCCGGCGTTGCCTCGCTGGACACGCCGGAGGAAGAGCAGACAAACGATGAAGACGCCGGCTTCCAGGAGCTGTCCGAAGAGGATCTGGTCGCACAACTCGCAAGGAAACTCGAACAGATCCGCTGAGAAGCGATGAAGAGGACGTACGGATGAACCCGACATCGGATTCCACGGACCGGAGGGCAGTGCTCGAAAGGGCTCTCCGGACGATTGGAGAAATGCAGGCAAAGCTCGATGCACTGGAGCGTGACAAGCGAGAACCCATCGCCATTGTCGGAATGGGCTGCCGCTTTCCGGGTCCGGCTGCAACGCCGGAGGTCTTCTGGGATCTGCTGCAGGGAGGAGTGGACACAATCCGCGAAGTACCGCGGGATCGCTGGGACGTTGACGCCCTTTACGATCCAGACCCTGATTCCCCGGGCAAAATATATACGCGCAAGGGCGCCTTTCTGGAGAACGTCGAGCAGTTTGATGCTGGCTTCTTCGGGATGTCGGCGCGCGAAACACTGAAGACGGATCCACAGCAGCGACTCGGAGTGGAAGTCAGTTGGGAGGCGCTGGAGAATGCCGGCATCGACCCCAAAAGCTTGTCAGGAACCCAGACAGGTGTGTTTCTCGGCATTACGAACAGCGACTACGCTCGCCTTGTCGAGCGTGCCGGGCTCCAGTCTCTCGATGCGTATCACCTGACCGGGAACTGTCTCAACTTCGCCGCCGGCCGGATCGCATACCACTTTGGGTTCCGCGGACCGACGATGGCCATAGACTCGGCTTGTTCAAGTTCCGGCGTGAGCGTGCACGTTGCCTGCCAAAGCCTTCGCAATCGCGAATGTAACCTGGCACTGGCAGGCGGGGTCAACCTGATTCTGTCGCCCGAGATCAGCATCACGTCCACCAAGGCGCGGACTCTTTCTCCAGACGGCCTCTGCAAGACTTTCGATGCAAGTGCCAACGGATACGTGAGGGGCGAGGGCTGCGGAATCGTCGTCTTGAAGCGTCTTTCTGACGCGCTGGCGGACGGAGATCGGATTCACGCGGTGATCCGCGGCTCAGCGGTAAATCAGGATGGCGCCAGTAGCGGGATTACGGTTCCTAATAAAGATGCACAGGTTGAGGTCATTCGCCAAGCACTGGAACGGGCGGGAATTCAACCGAACCAGGTCGATTATGTAGAAGCGCACGGAACTGGAACGCCGCTGGGTGATCCGATCGAGGTGCGTGCCCTGGCTTCGGTTTACGGCAATGGGCGATCTGCAGATCAGCCGTTGATCATCGGTACCGTCAAGACCAATATCGGTCATCTCGAATCTGCTGCCGGCATCGCTGGACTGATCAAAGTGGTACTTGCCCTGCAACACCGTTCCATTCCTCCACACCTGCATTTCCAGAAACTGAATCCGGCGATCAGCCTTGACGAGATTCCGGCCAGCATCCCCCTGAAGTTGATGCCATGGCCATCTAGAAACCGGACCCGCGTGGCTGGAGTGAGTTCTTTTGGTGGAAGCGGGACGATTGTTCACACGATTGTTGAGGAAGCACCGCACGGCGCCTCCGCAACCGCGCGCAATTCCCGCAGCACGCAGTTGTTCTGTATCTCGGGAAGAAATTCGGTCGCGTTACATGCGCTCGCCGGGGAGTATGCAAGCAAGCTCGCGACTATACCGACGGAGTCGCTGGCGGACGTTTGCTACACAGCTGATTCCGGGCGGTCGCACTTCAACCACCGGTTAGCAGTCGTGACCTCGAGCTTGCAGGGTCTAGGAGACGGGCTCCGCGCCTATCAGTCCGGTGAAGATTCTGCGGGGCTCTTCCATGGCGAGTGCTCAGCGAGCCAAAAGCCCAAGGTTGTGTTCCTGTTCACCGGGCAGGGCGGTCAGTATGTCAACATGGCGCACGGACTCTACGAAGGCGAGCCAGTTTTCAGAAAGATCATCGACCGTTGCGACGAATTGCTGCGGCCGCACTTGCCGACACCGCTACGCTCTGTTCTCTACCCGCAACCTGGTGAGTCCACTCCCCTGAACGAAACGCAATACACGCACGTTGCCATGTTCGCAGTGCAATACGGACTGGCTGCCCTGTGGCGATCATGGGGAGTCGAGCCATCGCTGATAATGGGTCACAGCGTCGGCGAGATTGTCGCAGCAACTGTTGCCGGTGAGATGAGTTTCGAGGATGGCCTGATGCTGATGTATGAGCGCGGCCGGCTCATGCAGGCGCTTCCCGCGACCGGACGAATGGCGTCTCTTCAGGCGGACGAAGAGCGTGTCCAGGCGGCCATTTCACCATACCGGGGCCAAGTGTCGATTGCTGCTGTCAACGGTCCTGAGAGCACGGTGATCTCTGGTGAGCGCGTTGCTGTGGAGGCGATCGTCCAGGAGCTGCAGAGTCGTGTCAAAACGAAAATTCTGAACGTATCGAATGCATTTCATTCTCCTCTGGTAGAGCCCGTTCTGCCGGAGTTTGAAGCGGCTGCACGACGGATTCGCTACTCCGCACCCGAGTTTCCGCTCTTCTCCAGCATGCGATTGAAGATGGTCGACCAGAACAATTTGCTGGACGCCACGTACTGGCGGCATAACCTCCGCAATACAGTTCGATTTTCGGACTCGATTCGAAAACTATACGAACAGGGGTATCGGACATTTCTGGAGATCGGACCCTCGCCGATTCTCGTAAACATGGGCAGCCAGTGCGTGCCGCCCGGGGAGGGCACGTGGTTGCCATCTATCAGAGAGGGCAAGGAAGACTGGCAACAGCTGCTCGAAACGACCGGCGAGCTCTATGTGAACGGACTCGATATAGATTGGCGGCATTTTTATCAGGACCGCCGAGCTGGGAAGATGACGCTGCCGACCTATCCGTTCCAGCGGGAGCGATACTGGATCGATTCTCCGGATCTTCCCCATTTACGCGCGTCCACGGGCAAGACCATCGGTCACCCACTCCTGGGAACTCGTCTAAGTTCTCCTTGGCCTGTTTTCGAGCAGGAGCTGAATTCCACGACGGTTTCTTTTCTCAATCAACACTGCGTGTTCGACAAGCCAGTGCTTCCAGCAAGTGCGTATCTCGAGATGGCGGTGGCCGCCGCAGAGCAAGTCGTGGGGAGTCGGCAGTGTGTCGTCAGAAATCTGGTTCTAGCGCGGCCGCTGATTGTCACGGGCAACGATCGCAGGACGGTCCAGACGGTGATCACCCAGGCTCAGTCTGACGCCATGACGTTCCAGGTCTTCGGCCTTTACCAGAAGGACGGCACGAGCGATGGCGACTGGTTGCTCCATGCCACAGGAGAGTTGGCGATCTCCTCCGAAGAAAAAGAGTCGGACCGATTGGATCTGGCCAAGGTGCGGGGCCGCTGCAATCAAGAGGTGAGTACAGAGAAGTTCTATGAGTCGGCTCACTCGCGAGGGTTGGAGTTTGGACCCGTGTTCCGTGCGGTGCGAGAGCTCTGGAAGACAGATGGGGAAGTGATCGCCTCGATCGATGCCGCTCCATCGCTAACGGACGCACCTGAACTCTATCGCATACATCCCGCGATGCTCGATGCCTTCCTCCAGCCGGTTGCGCTGCTGCTGCCGCCTGCCCAGACCTATCTGCCTCAACGGTTGGAGAGCTTCCGCCTGTTTCGTTCTCCGATGGGACGGGCATGGAGTCATGTGGCTCTTCGTCCAGGTAGCGGCGACGACAGCGAGGTTGCAGTCGATATAGATGTTGTCGACGGCGAAGCGCAGAAGATTTGTGAAATTCGCGGGCTGGTATTGCGGCAGGCCTCGCGAAAAGCGCTGACCCCTCTGGACCAAGAAGATCTTAGCGAATGGCTCTATGAGTTGAACTGGGAAGAGTCGTCACAGGTCAGCGCGTCGAAGGTGCAGTCTTCAGGATTTCTCGCCCATCCCGCGCGTGTTGCGGACGACTTGCACTCGTATCTCGGTCCGGACGAAAATCTGAAGCAGTTTGCCGCACTCCTGCCACGGCTTGAAGCGCTCAGCACACTCTATGTGAGCCGTGCTTTGATCGAGCTGGGCTGGAGTCTCACTCAGCAGCAGCAGTTCACAACAGAGTCGCTTGGCCGCCAATTGCGCGTTCTGCCACGGCACCATCGCCTTCTGGCCAGAATGCTCGAAATGCTGGCTGAGGATGGGCGCTTGGCGCGTGAGGATGATAAGTGGAAAGTCTTGCAAGCTCTGCCCGATGGAGATCCCGAAACGGAGCTCTCGGTTCTTTTAGCCAAATACTCGTTCTGTTCCGCGGAGTTGACGCTAGTCGGACGATGCGGGCGAAATCTTGCGCAAGCGATGAGAGGCGAGGTCGAGCCGCTGGAGCTGTTATTCCCCAACGGGTCTCTGAGTGACGTCGAAGCCTTATATAAGGACTCGCCCTATTTTCGCTTTTACAACAAGTTGATGGGGAATGCCGTATTCGCGCTGGTGAGCGGACTCCCTTCGGATCGGCGTCTGCGAATTCTGGAAGTGGGTGCGGGTACCGGAAGCGTGACTTCCTGCGTGCTTCCCAAGTTGCCGGGAAGAACGGAGTACGTCTTTACGGATGTTTCGACCCTGTTCGGATCGAGGGCACGGCAGACGTTCGCGGCCTACCCGTTCGTCACCTATCAGGTGCTGGATATCGAGAAAGAACCCCTGGAGCAGGGCTTCAGTCAACACAGTTTCGACGTGGTCATCGCGGCAAACTCACTGCACGCAACAGCCGATTTGCGCCAAACACTCGAACATGTCCGAACCCTTCTCCGCCCCGATGGATCGCTGCTTCTACTTGAGGCGACAGGGAAACTTCGATTTGCAGATCTTATTGTCGGTCTGACGGAGGGATGGTGGCGGTTTTCCGATACAGAACTCAGACCTTCTCATGCGCTGCTCTCACGGGAAAAATGGAGCAACCTGCTGGCCGCCACAGGCTTCCGCGATGTAGCCATGGCCCCGCCCCTGGACGGGCAGGGAGTGCTGTCGAACCAATGCCTCATTCTGGCTCGCGCCTCTCACGCATCACGGTTGGCCGGGCCTGCTGCGCGAACCGACAGCAGGAAATGGCTATTGGTGGGGGAAGCGGACAATGTGGCAATCCAGCTGAAGGCCCTGCTGAATTCCCAGACCGAAAGTTGCGCTCTCGTCGCGGCCGCCGCCGACCGTTCTGGTTTTGCGGAGCGGCTGCGACAAGCCGGATCCACGGAAGAGTCGCCACTGGACGAGGTCATTTATTTCGTGCCCGCGGCTGATACGACGGATTCTTCCAAAGCGTGGCCGGGCTTGCGAGACGCCATCCGGGGTGGATGCGAGCCGCTGCTGCACCTCGTTCAGGCACTTGTATCTCGGGGTAAGGCGCGGACAAAGAATCTGCGGATCGTCACCCGCGGTGCCTTTCCGATCGATTCGGATGCGACATCTCGAACCCTGCACCAGTATCCTGTCGCGGCCCTGGCCAGCACCATCGCACTCGAATATCCCGAGCTCAACTGTACGCATATTGATCTGGACCCGCTTGGTGCCGATGGCGAAGTTGAGCAACTGCTCGAGGCCTTCAGTAGTGGGAAGCGCACCGAGGAGCGTCGCGTGGCGTTTCGCCGCGGACGGCGCTTTGTTGCGCGGCTCACTCATAGCGACGCTGCTCTCAGCGAAGCACCGAAAACGACAGGCAAGGAAGCAGCCCGCCCCCGCAATCTGACGATCTCGTCTCCTGGAATACTGGAGAATCTCCGTCTCAGTGACTTACAGCGGAGAGAACCGGGCGCAGGCGAAGTAGAGATCGAAGTTCGAGCTTCGGGTATTGGCTTCCGCGATGTGCTGATCGCTCTGGGGCAATATCCTGGAAACTCGGCGACGCTCGGGTACGAATGCGTGGGGAAGGTTGTGAAGGTAGGACCGGGGGCGAATTCTTTCGCTGTCGGGCAAAGAGTCATCGCGGTGGGGGCAGGCGGCTTCGCTTCCTTCCTGACGATCCCGGTCGATCGAATCGTCGCTGTCCCCGTAAATCTCACCGACGAGGACGCTGCGACGATTCCCAGCGCATTCCTCACAGCGCAATACGCGCTCGTCCGGCTGGGCAAGATCTTGGCAGGAGAGAGAGTATTAATCCACGCAGCCGCCGGCGGCGTTGGATTGGCCGCGATTCAGGTGGCGCGCCGCGCCAATGCGGAAATCTTCGCCACCGCCGGCACCCCGGAAAAACGCGCCTATCTGAAGTCCCTCGGAGTGTCCCACATCATGGATTCGCGGTCCCTCGATTTTGGCCGCGAAATCATGGACATCACTCATGGGCAGGGTGTGAATCTCGTGCTCAATTGCCTTGCTGGAGAATTCATCCGTCAGAGTCTCTCAGTGACAGCAGTGAAAGGGCGGTTTCTGGAGATTGGGAAGACTGGAATCTGGGACCACGCGCAGGTAGCGCGTTTCAGAGATGTCTCCTATTTCCCCATTGATCTGGCGTCAGAATTTGAAAAGAGTCCTGATCTGGCCTCAAGCCTCTTCAAAGAGATCCTTTGCGGCTTCGTCGACGGTACTCTGCAGCCGCTTCCGAAGAAGATCTTTGCGATTGGCGACGCGGCGACTGCGTTTCGCTATATGGCCCAGGGCCGGCACACCGGAAAGATCGTGCTCTCTCATCCAGGCGGCGAGCACTCCTCGGACAGCCTGTCGGACGGTAGCACGGAAATTGTCCTGAAGCCGGACGCCACGTACCTGGTCACCGGCGGCTTGAGTGGGCTCGGATTGCTGACGGCCGAGTGGCTAGTCGAACGTGGCGCGAAAAACCTGGTTCTTATGGGACGGCGGGAGCCATCCTCGGCAGCGCTCGAGCTAATCGGTGGCATGCAGGAGAGCGGTGCGCGTGTATCGATCGTGCGGGGCGATGTTTCTGACAGAGAAAGCGTGGCCCAGTTGTTTGCAAGCTTTGGCCATTCGCAACCACCTTTGCGAGGAATCATTCACGCGGCGGGAACACTCGATGACGGGGTACTCAACCAGCAAAGCTGGGAGCGATTCGAAAAGGTGATGGCGCCGAAAGTGGATGGCGCCTGGTATCTGCACACTCTCTCGCAGGATCAGCCGCTGGACTTTTTCGTTCTGTTTTCCTCGGCGGTATCGATGTTGGGCTCCGCCGGTCAGGCGAACCACGTTGCGGCCTGTGCCTTCGAAGATGCTCTCGCTCACTATCGCCGCGCACAAGGTTTACCTGCCTTGAGCATCAATTGGGGTCCGTGGGCCGAGACCGGCGCCGCTATGCAGGGCACACTCAGCGAGCGCCTTCAGATGAAGGGATTCCGGTTGATCGATTCGGAGCGCGGGCTTCGCCTTCTTGAGCGTCTGATGTTGCGGAATCGCACGCAGGTAGGCGCCATGTCTGCGGACTGGCGGCTCTACGGCGAGTCGTTTCCTCCGGGACACGGTACCAGCCTGCTTTCGCGAGTCTTCCGCGCCGACGCGTTACCGGCTGGAAAAACGCAGACAACGGCGCAGCCCGCACTTCAGGAGCGGCTCCGGCAGGCACCTCCACAGAAACGGAGGCAAGTCCTTGAAGAGTACGTTCGGGGTCAGGCGGTCAAGGTGCTTGGAGTCGGTCCATCGTTCAAGCTCGACCCGCATCAGGGATTGGCTACGTTCGGAATGGACTCCTTGATGACGATCGAGTTTAAGAATCGACTGCAGGTCGGCGTGGGCAAGACGCTTTCATCCACCATCGTCTTCGATCACCCCACGGTCGCCGCGCTTGCCGAGTACCTCGATCAGCACGTGCTGCAGGAGACTGAAAACTCGAAGGCGGCTGCAGCCGATGAGCAGGCGCAGCAGCAGACGTCAGGATTGATGGAAGTTGCTGAAATGTCGGAAGAGGAGGCAGAGGCCATTCTGGCAAAAGAGCTCTCTAGCCCGGCCTGACAGATCATGAATGATTCTCCACAAACACCCGAACAGCTTTCGCCGGTAAAGAGAGCTCTTCTCGAAATCCGGGATTTGCGGATCCGGCTCGCGGAGGCCGAGCGCGTTCGTACGGAACCCATTGCCATTATCGGCATGGGCTGCCGTTTTCCCGGAGGCGCCAGTGATCCGGAATCACTCTGGCGGATCCTCGCCAGTGCCACGGATGCAGTCCGCGAAGTGCCCAGCGACCGTTGGGACATCAACGAATTCTTCGATCCGAATCCCGATGCCTTGGGAAAAATGTCCACCCGGTGGGGAGGCTTTCTGGACGAGGTCGATCAATTTGATGCCGAGTTCTTTGGCGTTTCACCGCGCGAGGCCGTCAGCATCGATCCGCAGCAGCGCCTGTTTTTAGAGGTGTGCTGGGAGGCGCTAGAAAACGCCGGGCAGTCCCCCGAAAAACTGGCAGGCAGTTTGACCGGAGTCTTTCTCGGCATTGCCAGCAACGATTATGCCCAGCTTCAGATGCAGTTCGGAATGCCGGCTGAGATTGATGCTTACTTCGCTACCGGAACATGTCATAGCGTAGGCGCGGGGCGGGTGGCCTATACGTTGGGACTAGAGGGACCGGCGGTCGCCATCGACACGGCCTGCTCGTCATCGCTGGTCGCTGTTCACCTCGCTTGTCAGAGTCTCCGTCTTGGGGAGTGCCGGATGGCGCTGGCAGGAGGCGTGAACGTGATTCTCGCGCCGGAGCTCCTGATCAATTTCTCGAGGTCGCACATGATGGCGGCAGATGGTCGATGCAAGACCTTTGACGCAGCGGCCGATGGTTTCGTCCGTGGTGAAGGGTGTGGAGTGGTGACGCTCAAACGCCTGACGGATGCGCAGGCCGATGGAGATAACATTCTGGCGGTGATTCGTGGTTCGGCGGTGAACCAGGATGGTCGCAGCAGCGGCCTTACGGTTCCCAACGGTTCCGCGCAGCGAGACGTAATCCGTGCCGCACTGCGTAACGGCGGGGTCAGCCCGCACGAAGTGGGATACGTAGAGACCCACGGTACCGGAACCGCGCTGGGCGACCCTATAGAAGTGAATGCACTGAACGCGGTGTATGGAGAAGGACGGAAACATGACGATCCCCTTGTTCTTGGATCGATCAAGTCGAACATCGGGCACCTCGAGACCGCTGCGGGAATCGCAGGTCTCCTCAAGACCGTGCTGATATTCAAGCACGGTGAGATTCCGCCGCAGTTACATTTCCGAAATCCAAATCCCCACATCTCCTGGAGCGATATGGCTGTTGCGATTCCTGTGGCGCCCACGCCCTGGCCAGAGAGGACGCAGCGTCGGATAGGAGCGGTGAGTTCGTTTGGCTTCAGCGGAACGAACGCGCACATTGTGGTGGAGAGCGGGGAGGGTTTTGCGGGAAGTGCGGTGTCGGAGGGAGTTGCGGCTGGGGGATCGCAGGCAGAGCGTTCGCATCATGTGCTGGTTTTGTCAGCGAAGAGCGCGGCGGCGATACGGGAACTGGCCGGCCGCTACGCGGAGCACGCAGTCGGTCATGGGGATGAGCGGTTGGGGGACATCTGCCACACCGCGAACAGCGGTCGATCTCATTTCGAGCATCGCGTAGCGGTGGTGGCCAGTTCAGTGGAGCAGTTGGGCGAGCGGCTGCGGTGTGCAAGGGATGGCGAGGATGCGGTGGGAGTGGTGGCCGGTCAGGCGGATCTGACGCGTCGCCCGGAGGTGGTGTTTCTGTTCACCGGTCAGGGGGGTCAGTATGCGGGCATGGGGCGGGGCCTGTACGAGAGCGAGCCGGTGTTTCGCGAAGTGGTGGATCGCTGTGATGAGCTGCTGCGGCCCTATCTCAAGCATTCGCTGCGGCAGGTGATGTATCCGGGGGATGGTGAGGGGACACCGCTGGATGAGACCGAGTACACGCATGTGGCGATGTTTGCGCTGCAGTACGGTCTGGCGCAGTTGTGGCGCAGCTGGGGTGTAGAGCCGGGCATGGTGATGGGTCACAGCGTGGGCGAGATCGTGGCCTCGTCTGTGGCCGGGATGCTGAGCCTGGAAGATGGGCTGATGCTGATGCGGGAGCGCGGCCGGCTGATGCAGAGCCTTCCGCGGATCGGGATGATGGCGTCGGTGATGGCCGGAGAAGCGGCGGTCAGCGAGGCGCTGGTGGGACATGAGGAGCGGGTAAGCATCGCGGCGCTGAACGGTCCGGAGAGCACGGTGATCTCGGGGGAGCGCGGTTCGGTGGAGGCGGTGCTGGGTCAGTTGGAGAGCCGGGGAGTGAAGACGCGAGTGCTGAAGGTCTCGAACTCCTTTCACTCGCCGCTGGTGGAGCCGGTGCTGGATGCCTTCGAGCAGGCGGCGCGTCAGGCGCAGTACCGTGCGCCGGAGATTGCGCAGTTTTCCAGCATGCGCCTGGATTGGGTGAGCGGGAAGGAACTGCTGGATGCGGGCTACTGGCGCTACAACCTGCGCAACACGGTGCGCTTCCAGCAGGCCATCGCTGCGGTCTACGAGCAGGGCTACCGGGTGTTTCTGGAGATAGGCCCCACGCCGATCCTGGTGGCCATGGGCGCGCAGTGCGTTCCTGTGGGCGACAGCCTGTGGCTGCCCTCGCTGCGCCCCGACCAGAAGGACTCCGCACAGATCGCCGAATCCCTCGCCAACCTCTACGTCCGCGGCTCCCCTATCCAATGGAATAAAGTCGACCAGAACTACAATCGCCGGCGCCTCGCCTTGCCCACTTACCCATTTCAACGCAAACAGTACAGGCTCGAATCAACCCGAACGCGGCAACGAGAACATAGCAGCGGGCAGAATCGGCGCTGGCAGAACGCTCTCAGCGCTGCCGCGACGCAGGCCCGGCAAATTCCGATAGATCTGCGGCTCGAGAGCTACGAAGCTAAGTGGGAGACCCTGGACCGTCTCAGTGCAGCCTGTATTGCTCACACACTCGCCGCGCTCGGGGCGTTTCAATCGCCCGGCGAAACGTATACTCTCGACTCGCTGCTCAAAGAGTTCAGAATCCTTCCAGCTTATCGGTCTCTCCTAGAGCGATGGTTGAAGATCCTCTCCGCTGTTGGCATGCTCCTCGAAACGAATGACGGCTGGTGTGCTCCCGCGAAGCTAACGGACGATCTCGAATCCGCTTCTCACGTTGCGGCCGAAGGGCTTCAGGATCTTCCTTTCCTTGTCGAGTACATGCGGCGATGTGGCGAAATGGCGCCGGCGATCTTAAGAGGCGAGGCGTCTGCCATGGATACGCTTTTTCGCGGAGGCTCGCTCGACCTCGCGGAAAGTATTTATGAACATTGGGCTCTCTCTCGCTACTTCAATGGGATTATCCGGTCAGTCGTCGAATCGATGGTCAGGACCTTACCGCATGGTCGTGAACTGCGCATCGTGGAGATTGGCGCCGGTATCGGGAGCGCGACTGCATCCGTTGTGCCTGTGCTGCCCGCGGGCCGCGGGATTTACTGCTTCACCGATGTGTCGAAAGTGTTCTTAGATCACGCGCGCGAAAAATACAGGAGTAACCCATCCCTGCGGTTCGCGCTGCTGGACATCGAAAAGGATCCTACCGCTCAAGGTTTTGGGGAACATGAATTTGACGTGGTGGTGGCTTGCAACGTACTGCATGCGACCGGAGATCTGGACGACACAATGCGCAATGTGACCAGGCTCCTGCGCCCGGCTGGCGTGCTGGTGCTGTGCGAGGTCACCACACCGCAATCCTGGATCGAGTTCTGCTACGGTCTCATGCCAGGCTGGTATCGCTTCCACGATCGTCTGAGGCGCAATGGCCCCTTGCTTGCGGACGACGATTGGATGAAATTGCTTTGCACTCACGGGTTCGAGGATGTGACCTCGTTTCCCGAGGTCGGTTCACCGGCCGCAATCCTCGGGGAGCACTGCATCGTCGCACGAATACCATCGTCTGCGTGCGCTTCCGGAGAGGATAGGCGCACCGCCAGTGTGCTCGAAGGTCTGCCTGAGGATGCAGCGCCTGCAGTCGAAGTCTCCAACCGCACTCTGGACAACCAAGTAGAGACATTCCTTCAGCGTCTTCGCCAGTCGGCTCCCGGCGAGCAGCGTGAGCAGTTGGTGGATTTCGTGCGCAAACACGTCATGAACGTTCTCCGTCGCGAAGCTACTGAGACTATCGGATCGCGTCAGCGCCTCATGGATCTTGGCATCGACTCACTCATGGCGGTGGAACTGCGAAACGCTTTGAGTAGCGCTCTGAAACTAACGCATCCGCTTCCCGCTACCTTGATCTTCGACTACCCAAACATCGATGCGATCGCCGAATATCTCACCTCGCAGGTATTAGCTCTCAGCAGCGCATCCACCGTGTCATCGGATGAGCACCCAATAGACGGACAGACCACGAGACCACAGTCACTGCCATCGAGCGTCGAGAACTTGTCGGATGAAGACGTTGAAAAGCTGCTGCTTGAAAAACTGGAAATGATGTAGGACACAGGAGACCTTGGTTGTGAGCGTAGAACCCCAGCAGAGTCCGCTTTCGCCCATCAAGCAGGCTTATCTCAAGCTGCAGGAGATGCAGGCTCGGCTCCATGCAGTCGAAGAAGGAAAGCGGGAGCCTATCGCCATCGTCGGCATGGCATGCCGATTCCCAGGCAACAGCCACGATCCCGAATCGTTCTGGCATTTTTTGCGTGAGGGCGGCGATGCCATTCGCGAAGTCCCGAAGGACCGATGGGACATCGATACGTTTTACGATCCGCAGTCGGGAATGCCCGGGAAGATGTACACACGCTGCGGAGCTTTCCTGGATGGGATAGATCAATTTGATCCCCAGTTCTTCGGCATTGCGCCGCGCGAAGCCATTCGCATCGATCCGCAGCAGCGACTGCTTCTGGAAGTTGCCTGGGAGGCGCTGGAGCGCAGCGGCATTGCGCCCGATTCTCTGTCGGGCAGTCGGACAGGAGTCTTCGTCGGCGTTTGCACAAGCGACTATTCGGATCTGCAGATTCGCGCGCTGGATGTTCGAACCCTCGATACCTATCACGCGGCAGGCATCGCGCACAGCATGGCCTCTGGCCGGCTCTCCTATGTGCTGGGTTTGCAAGGGCCCTCATTGACGCTGGACACCGCCTGCTCCTCTTCTCTGGTGTCGGTGCACCTCGCTTGTCAGAGCTTGCGCCGCCGCGAATGCGGGCTCGCGCTTGCCGGCGGAGTCAATGTGATGCTGACTCCCGACATGTTTATTGCGTTGTCGAAGGCATCGATGCTCGCGCGCGATGGCAGATGCAAGACCTTCGATGCTTCTGCGGATGGCTATGCACGCGGTGAGGGATGCGGCGTAGTAGTTCTGAAACGCCTCTCGGACGCTCTGTCTGTCGGCGATCAAATACTGGCTGTGATCCGCGGCAGCGCGGTAAATCAGGACGGTCCGAGCAGCGGCCTCACAGCCCCGAATGGTCCCGCTCAAACCTCAGTCATTCGTGATGCCTTGACGGATGGCGGCGTGGCCGCGGATCAACTGAGTTATGTAGAGACCCACGGGACGGGCACCTCGCTGGGAGATCCCATTGAGGTGCAGGCACTCGCTGCGGCGTATTGTGACTCCCGCACGCACGACAACCCTTTGCTCCTGGGCGCTTTGAAAAGCAACATCGGTCATCTGGAGGGAGCCGCCGGTGTTGCCGGCCTGATCAAGCTGGTGCTGGCGATGCAAAACCGCGAGCTCCCGCCCAGCTTGCACGTCAACAAGCCGAATCCGTTCATCCCGTGGGATGAGCTGCCCGTAAAGGTGACGACGCAACGGACCGCCTGGCAGCCCGTCCAGGGCACCCGTATGGCGGGAGTAAGTTCATTCGGATTCAGCGGAACGAATGCTCACGTCGTCGTGGAGGAGGCCCCGCCTCGTCAGGCCGCAAATCCGGTTCAGAGTCGACCGCGTCATCTGCTGACGATTTCCGGGACAACGGAAGAAGCATTGCTGGCGGTGACGGGAAAGTATCACGAGTATTTGGAGTCAAATCCCGCCGTCGACATCGCGAATTTTTGCTTCACGGCCAACTCGGGCCGGACGCATTGGGCTCACCGCGTGGCGATTGTAGGCGAATCCGCGAGCGAGATCGGCTCCACGCTCGGCAAAGTTGCATCCGGCAGTCCTTCGCCCGCGGGAGTCATTCGAGCGCAGAAAAAAGCGGGGGAACCGCCGAAGCTGGCACTCCTGTTCACCGGTCAGGGTTCCCAATTCTCCGGTATGGGACGCAGGCTTTATGACACACATCCGTCATTTCGCAGCACCATCGACCGGTGCAACGAGCTGCTGCGGGACGAATTGAATCCGTCACTGCTGGAAGTCTTGTATCCGCAGCCCGGCCAGGAATCACTCCTGGATGAGACTGCCTACACGCAGCCCGCCTTGTTCAGTCTGGAGTATGCGCTGGCGCAAGTATGGCTCTCGTGGGGAATCCGGCCCGCTGCTGTGATGGGTCACAGCGTCGGAGAGTATGTAGCTGCTTGCATCGCGGGAGTCTTCACGCTCGAGGAAGGACTCCGGCTGATTGCCGCACGCGGCAGACTGATGCAGCAGATGTGTGAACGGGGTGCAATGGCCGCGGTGGCCGCGGAAGAAGAACGTGTCGCTGGTTACCTAAAGCAGTATCGCGATCAGGTCTCCATCGCGGCGCTCAACGGACCTGCAAATACTGTTATTTCGGGACGGATCCAAGCGGTGGATGAACTGCTTGCCAGGTTCGCCCAGGATGGCATCAAGACGAAACGTCTCATCGTCTCGCACGGATTCCATTCTCCGCTCATGGAGCCCATGCTCGAGAGCTTCCGGCGTATTGCGGAAACCGTGAAGTTCGAAGCACCTCGTATTCCGCTGATTTCCAATCGATCGGGACTCGCGTCAACGGCCGAGGAACTTTGCAGCGCGAACTACTGGGTCGAGCACGTACGCCGTCTCGTGAACTTCTCCGCCTCGATGAAGACGTTGCACGGCAAAGGATTCCAGACTTTCCTGGAGGTGGGACCTGCCCCAACATTGCTGGGGATGGGCGCAAGGTGCCTGCCCGAGGGAACAAGTACATGGCTTCCATCGCTCCGAAAAGATCGCGACGATTGGCAGCAGATGCTCGACAGTCTCGCGGCGCTCTACGTCCACGGAGCCGAGGTCGACTGGAAGGGATTCGATCGCGATTTCAAACGGCAGTCTCTGGTTCTCCCGACTTATCCCTTTCAGCGGGCGCGCTTTTGGATCGATCTGCCCAAGGAGAATTCGGACAAGACAGAGGATTCGCAACGCAAGAGCCTCACTCATCCGCTGTTGAACCACCGCATTGATTCGCCGTTCCTGAAGGACATCCTGATCGAGTCGCGCATCTCGATAGCGGAACTGCCATGGTTGAAGGACCATCAGGCTTTTGGCGCCACGATACTTCCGGCCACGGCTTATCTCGAGATGGTGCTGGCTGCGGCACAAGCTTCCTTCGGGCCCCAGTCATTCTCGATACGGGATATGGACATCCGCGAAGCAATGGTCGTCCAGGACGGAGCGCCAAGCAGAGTTCACATCGCTATCACACCTGGGGATATGTCGTTTCAACTTGCCAGCTCCTCGCCCGGCGATACGGCTTCGGAGTCGAAATGGAAGGTTCACACCTCAGGCAGGCTTCGTATCGAACCGCTTCATGAACCGGAAGGCCAGAACATTTCTTCGCTGGAGGAAGTCAAGTCCCGGTGTTCGCACGAAGTCTCCGTCGAGACTTACAGAAAACAGCTGGATAACCTGGGAATGTACGTGGGGCCGAGCTTCAGGGGCCTCCAGCGACTGTGGACGGCAGAAAATGAAGTCCTGGGTCAGGTGCACGTCGTACCCGAGATTGCAGCGGAAACTTCCCGCTACCGTATTCATCCCGGATTGCTGGACGCATGTCTGCAGCCTTTTGCTGTTTCCGCAATAAGTTCGGAGCAACTTGCTGCGGGCGACGCCATTTACATGCCAGTCGGCGTGGATACCTTTACAGTCTATCGAGAGCCGTCTGCGAAATTGTGGAGCCATATCGTCGTCTCACGCGGGAGCGGTTCGGCGCAATCGGGTACTCTTCACGTCGACACAGTTGTGTTCGATGACACAGGAGCTGTTGTAGCCGAGGTGAGAGGACTCTCCCTGCGCCGCGCTGATCGGCAGATACTCTCCAGGGGCCGGCAGGAGCCTCTTTCGGATTGGCTCTACGAAGTGACCTGGAAAGAATTTCCCATAACAACGGAAGCGGAAGGGGAAGCCGCGCCTGTTCCTTTCGCGAGCACTCTTCAAGTTGCAGACGAACTCCGTACTTATGCCGCCAGCCACAGCAAAGACGAGGCGCTGGTCGAATTCGAGGCTCTTTTCCCGAAGCTCGAGGCATTGAGCACGCGATACATATATAGAGCGCTCGACCAGTTGGGATGGAAAATTAAGAAGCACGAGTCTTTCAGCACCGATACGAAAGCAGCGAATCTTGGGATTCCCGTCAAGTACCGCCGGCTTTTCGAGCGCATGCTGGAAATATTGGAGACCGAAGACGTTCTGAGACGTGTGGACGGCCGCTGGGAAGTCCGCCAATTGCCTCCGGCGGAAGACGACAACATCTCAGCCGACTCTCTTCTTCAAAGGTATCCTGCCTGCTCCGCTGAACTGAATATGACGGCCCGCTGCGGAAAACACATTGCCGCCGTCATCCGCGGCGAGTGCAACCCTCTGGACGTGCTTTTCCCAGGCGGGTCTGTAGAGCATATTGAAAAGCTCTATCGTGATTCTCCGTTCTCCCGTTTTTACCAGGGGCTTGCTCACGCAGCGGTTCGAGAACTTCTGTCGCGGGTGCCGGCGGATCGTCCACTCCGCATCCTCGAAATCGGCGGAGGAACTGGCAGCACCACCACATCCATCCTCCCCGAGTTGGCCGCCAGGCAAGTGGAATATCGCTTCACGGATGCCAGCCCACTGTTCCTCGCAAGTGCACGAGACAAGTTCGGAAAATATCCGTTCGTGAAGTACCAGACCCTTGACATCGAGAAGGATCCCAGCCATCAGGGCTTCGAGGCTCACTCCTGCGACATAGTGATTGCGGCCAACGTATTGCATGCGACCCAGGACTTGCGTCAAACGCTCGAAAATGTTCGGGAGTTGCTCACCTCCGACGGCGTGCTCCTGCTGCTCGAAGGCACCAAACCCCTTCGATTCGGCGATGTCATTGTCGGTCTGACCGAAGGTTGGTGGCGATTTACGGATACGGAGCTGCGTCCCAGCCATGCGTTGATCTCAGACCGCAAATGGATGGAGCTTCTCGCCGACTGCGGATTTCATCAAACCATCTTCAGTCCCGAGGCCGATGGTGTGTTGGCGAACCAATCCCTCATCATCTCCCGTGGTCCTCACCTCTCGGGAGCGGATCAGCGCCACGCTTTGGCTAGGCAGGCGAGGGGGCAGTGGATCGTCTTTGCCGAATCTGGCGGCCTCGGAGAAAGCCTCTGCGAGGCCCTGAGGGCGCAGGGCACGAATTGCCTAACCGTCGTAGCCGGAGAGAATTTCGAAAAGCTGGGAGAGCAGCGCTTTCAAATCGGGAATACCCGCGACGATCACCAGCGGCTTCTGCGTGAGACGGTCTCGGCGAACGGACCCGTCGCGGGTATCGTTTATCTCTGGCCGCTTGACATTGCAACCGATCCGATTCAGACAAGAGATGGACTTGATGCGCGTGTTCAGGCTGGCTGCCAGAGCCTGCTTCACACGGTGCAGGTGTGGATCTCGGAAGGTGCGATCAGCGCGGATTCTCTCTACATCGTGACCCGCGGCGCGCAATCCATCGATTCATCCATGGATACGATTGCTCTCGCCCTGGCTCCAGTCTCCGCCATAGGCAGTGCAATTGCGCTGGAGCATCCCGAACTCAAATGTTGCAGAATCGACTTAGATCGCGATCCTGGTTGCAACGAGACACATGATTTGCTGCATACGTTTCGAGCCGAACACGAGGACTTGATTGCGTTTCGCGCCGGTCGCCGATACACCGCCCGCCTTACCCGTGCGCCTCTCGAGGCTTCGGTCCACGACGACAACGCGACAAGCACTTCGCAGGCCTATCAGTTGGAAACGTCATCGCCGGGTAGGCTTGATCGCCTGGCGCTTAGTCCTCTAGAGCGCCGTAGACCGCTTGCTGACGAAGTAGAGGTCGAGGTCACCGCGACTGGCCTGAATTTCCGCGACGTCCTGATCGCACTTGGACGGTATCCGGGCGATTCTCAGATCTTTGGTTACGAATGCGCCGGAAAGATCGTGGCCTTGGGCGAGCGAGTTCAGGATTTCAAGCTCGGCCAGCGCGTAATTGTCCTCGGACCCGGCAGTTTCTCTTCCCACCTGACTGTGCCGTCCAGTCATCTTTTGCCCATTGCCACGAATCTCAGCGATAACGAAGCGGCAGCGATTCCCAGTGCATTCCTGACCGCGTATTATGCGCTCTGGCATTTGGGCCGAATCACCGCGGGAGACCGGATCCTGATTCACGCCGCAGCCGGTGGCGTCGGACTAGCCGCTGTGCAGATAGCGCAACGCGCGGGAGCCGAGATCTTCGCCACTGCCGGAAGCCCGAAGAAGCGCGAATACCTGAAATCACTGGGCGTTGCGCATGTGATGGACTCGCGATCGCTCGACTTCGCTTCCGAGACAATGCAGGCGACCGGCGGCCGAGGCGTGGACATGGTATTGAACTGCCTGGCAGGAGAGGCCATCGAAAAGAGTTTCTCAGTAGTTGCTGAGAACGGGCGCTTCCTGGAAATCGGCATGACTGGAATCTGGGACCAGGCTCGCGTATCTCACCTGGGCCGCAATCTTTCCTACTATCCAATCAACCTCGCGGCGACGTTTCGCGAAGAGCCGGATCTGGTTGCGGGTCTACTGCGCGATCTGATGCAGGAGTTCGCGACTGGCAGTCTGAAATCGTTGCCCTTGACGGTGTTTCCCATCAAACAGATCAGCGATGCATTCCGGCATATGGCGCTGGCCCGCCACATCGGAAAGATCGTCGTGACCCATTCCAGCTCACAAAGCTCTCCCTCGAACGCCGAGAAGCCTGAGCTATTTAGTTCCAACGCCAGTTACATGATCACGGGAGGCCTGGCAGGGCTGGGACTCCTTGCGGCGGAATGGCTGGTTCGGAACGGCGCTCGGCACCTCGTCCTCATGGGACGAAGTGAAGCCTCCGCTCAAGCGCTGGAAGTCGTCCGCGGCATGGAGAGCGAGGGCGCTCGAGTGCTGATCGCCCGCGGTGATGTTGCAGATCGAAGCCGCCTTGAGGAAGTCTTTGCGAATTTTGGTGGAACGCTTCCGCCGCTGGCGGGAATCCTCCATTCCGCAGGTACGCTCGACGACGGATTTCTTCTGCATCAGAACTGGGAGCGTTTTGCTAAAGTCCTTGCTCCCAAGGTCACCGGATCCTGGCATCTCCATGAATTAACGCGAGACTTGCCGCTGGACTTTTTTGTCCTGTTTTCCTCGGCGGTATCGATGTTGGGTTCCGCCGGTCAGGCGAACCACGTTGCGGCCTGTGCCTTCGAAGATGCTCTCGCTCACTATCGCCGCGCACAAGGTTTACCTGCCTTGAGCATTGACTGGGGACCGTGGGCCGAAGCGGGAGCCGCCACTCGCGGAACGGTTACCCAGCGCGTGCAGTTCAAAGGGTTTCAACCCATCCTGCCGGAACAGGGATTTCGTGTTCTCGAGCATTTAATCGGGTCGGATCGGGCCCGCGTCGGAGTGATGTCGGTCGACTGGCGTCAATACGCCAATGCGCTGCCTGCGGGCCATAAGGCCGGGCTGCTCTCCGACCTGATCAGGAGCACGGAAAATGCCGCCGCCCCTGTTGTCGAGCGCCCCAGCGAGAAGCCACACGCGGTGCTCGAGCGGCTTCAGGATGCTCCAGCCGCCAAACGTTTGCGGCTTTTGACCGACTTCGTGCGGTCGCAAGCAGTCAAGGTGCTTGGCCTCGATGCGTCTCGCCCCATTGACGACAACCAGCCGCTGAATGACTTCGGCCTCGATTCACTGATGGCTGTAGAGTTAAGGAGTCTTCTCACCGCCGAGCTTGGCCTTGCACGCAGCCTCCCAGCCACCCTCGTCTTCGATTACCCCACGATCGCGGCTCTCACAACCTATCTTGCGGAAGAGGTCTTGATGTGGGAGAAAACTCCCGCATCGGAGCCCGACAATCCACAACAGGATGACCTGGCCGCGCTACTATCCCGCGTCGAAGGCCTCTCAGACGAAGACGTCAATCGCATGTACAACCAGGAATAGATCATTCCCTTAACTTCGGAAGGCGCTTGAAACAGAATGAACGATTTCCTCGACAGGATTTCCAAGCTTCCCCCCAAGAAGCTTGCACTGCTGGTGAAGGAGCTACAGGACCGGCTGAACACTATCGAGCACGACCGGCGGGAGCCGATCGCCATCGTCGGCATGGGCTGCCGTTTTCCTGGAGCTGCCGATACCCCGGAAGAATTCTGGCGGGTTTTGCACGACGGTGTCGACGCGATGTCGGAAGTGCCGCCCGAGCGGTGGGATCTCGACGCCATCTACGACCCGGAGCCTGGAAAGCCCGGAAAGATATGCACCCGCTATGGTGGCTTCCTCGGCGCGACCGATCAGTTTGATCCGCTCTTCTTTGGCATTTCGCCACGTGAAGCAGTCACCATGGATCCGCAGCAGCGTCTGCTGCTGGAAGTAACGTGGGAAACACTGGAGAATGCCGGGCAGTCCCCCGAGAAACTGGCAAATACAAAGACCGGAGTCTTTGTTGGAATCTGCGGCAACGATCATCTGCGGCGAATCACAGATTTGAAGCGTGATGATTTGGACATGTACTTGGCGACTGGTGCCTCACCTTCCATCGCTTCCGGACGGCTCTCCTATTTCCTGGGACTGCATGGGCCCAGCATGACCCTGGACACGGCCTGCTCTTCTTCATTGGTTGCTATCCATATTGCTTGTCTTAGTCTTCGTACGCGGGAGTGCCGGGCAGCGCTGGCCGGCGGAGTGAGCCTCATGCTCGCTCCCGATTCGACGATCATGTTCTCGCGGTCGGGCTTGCTGGCAAAGGATGGCAGGTGCAAGGCTTTCGATGCAGCAGCCGACGGCTATGTGCGCGGCGAAGGATGCGGAATGCTGCTTTTGAAGCGGCTCTCCGAGGCACGCGCCGAGGGGGATCGCGTTCTCGCGGTCATCCCCGGTTCAGCGGTGAATCAGGATGGTCGAAGTGGCGGAATAACCGCCCCGAATGGTCTGGCTCAGCAGGCCTTGATCCGCGAAGCCCTGGCTGCGGCACAAATCGAACCGCACGATGTCGACTACGTAGAGACTCACGGTACCGGCACCGCGCTGGGCGACCCCATAGAGGTCGGCGCCCTCGCGGCGGTGTACGGCAAGACTCGCACCAAGAGTGATCCGCTTTATATCGGTTCTGTCAAAACCAATATCGGCCATGCTGAGGGAGCAGCGGGCGTAGCTGGCGTGATCAAACTCGTGCTGGCGCTTCAATCGCGGCAGATACCGCCTCATCTGCATCTGAAAACCCTCAACCCGCACATTAACTGGGACGAGACATCCATCGAAGTACCAACGCAATTGCGCCCCTGGCCAGAGAGGACGCAGCGTCGGATAGGAGCGGTGAGTTCGTTTGGCTTCAGCGGAACGAACGCGCACATTGTGGTGGAGAGCGGGGAGGGTTTTGCGGGAAGTGCGGTGTCGGAGGGAGTTGCGGCTGGGGGATCGCAGGCAGAGCGTTCGCATCATGTGCTGGTTTTGTCAGCGAAGAGCGCGGCGGCGATACGGGAACTGGCCGGCCGCTACGCGGAGCACGCAGTCGGTCATGGGGATGAGCGGTTGGGGGACATCTGCCACACCGCGAACAGCGGTCGATCTCATTTCGAGCATCGCGTAGCGGTGGTGGCCAGTTCAGTGGAGCAGTTGGGCGAGCGGCTGCGGTGTGCAAGGGATGGCGAGGATGCGGTGGGAGTGGTGGCCGGTCAGGCGGATCTGACGCGTCGCCCGGAGGTGGTGTTTCTGTTCACCGGTCAGGGGGGTCAGTATGCGGGCATGGGGCGGGGCCTGTACGAGAGCGAGCCGGTGTTTCGCGAAGTGGTGGATCGCTGTGATGAGCTGCTGCGGCCCTATCTCAAGCATTCGCTGCGGCAGGTGATGTATCCGGGGGATGGTGAGGGGACACCGCTGGATGAGACCGAGTACACGCATGTGGCGATGTTTGCGCTGCAGTACGGTCTGGCGCAGTTGTGGCGCAGCTGGGGTGTAGAGCCGGGCATGGTGATGGGTCACAGCGTGGGCGAGATCGTGGCCTCGTCTGTGGCCGGGATGCTGAGCCTGGAAGATGGGCTGATGCTGATGCGGGAGCGCGGCCGGCTGATGCAGAGCCTTCCGCGGATCGGGATGATGGCGTCGGTGATGGCCGGAGAAGCGGCGGTCAGCGAGGCGCTGGTGGGACATGAGGAGCGGGTAAGCATCGCGGCGCTGAACGGTCCGGAGAGCACGGTGATCTCGGGGGAGCGCGGTTCGGTGGAGGCGGTGCTGGGTCAGTTGGAGAGCCGGGGAGTGAAGACGCGAGTGCTGAAGGTCTCGAACTCCTTTCACTCGCCGCTGGTGGAGCCGGTGCTGGATGCCTTCGAGCAGGCGGCGCGTCAGGCGCAGTACCGTGCGCCGGAGATTGCGCAGTTTTCCAGCATGCGCCTGGATTGGGTGAGCGGGAAGGAACTGCTGGATGCGGGCTACTGGCGCTACAACCTGCGCAACACGGTGCGCTTCCAGCAGGCCATCGCTGCGGTCTACGAGCAGGGCTACCGGGTGTTTCTGGAGATAGGCCCCACGCCGATCCTGGTGGCCATGGGCGCGCAGTGCGTTCCTGTGGGCGACAGCCTGTGGCTGCCCTCGCTGCGCCCCGACCAGAAGGACTCCGCACAGATCGCCGAATCCCTCGCCAACCTCTACGTCCGCGGCTCCCCTATCCAATGGAATAAAGTCGACCAGAACTACAATCGCCGCCGCCTCGCCTTGCCCACTTACCCATTTCAACGGGACCGATATGCGCTGGAAATTCCAACACAACCCATTTCTGCGCGCGGGGAATTGAATGTCAGTTCTACTTCAAATGCAGAATCACTGAAGTCGGTCGCGCGGCGGGGGGCATCGCTACGGGCCGAATGGTTCGACTCTTCTGAGCCACGCGGGTCTGGAACGGTACGGCTCTTCGATGAGCAAAACAATGTTGTTGCTGAAATTTCCTGCGACTCGCCGGACCTCAGTTCTCTTCGCACAGAGCAGGCGGCAGACTTCCAGGAGTGGCTTTATCGAGTGCAGTGGAAACCGAAGCCGCTTGCCGCACCCAAGATTGCGGAGCACCGGTCCGCGAAGCGATGGCTCATCTTCGCCGACTCTGGTGGCTTTGGCGCCTCCCTCGCATCTCTGCTCCGGTCGAACGGAGACAACTGTGTTCTGGCGATGGCGAGTCAGCAAGCCTTGAATCTTGACCCTTCGATTTTCAGCGCGGATGTGACGAGCCCAGAAGCTATCCAAGACTTGTGCCAAAGCATTCATCGGTCTAACAATTCTGCCTGGTATGGAATCATCCACCTGTGGGGCCTTGATTCTCCGGACAACGACCAGCTTTCAGTGGAATCCCTGAAGCAGGCTCAAGTGCACAATTGCGGCAGTCTCATGCACTTGGTGAAATCGCTGAAAGATGCCACGAAGGCCAATCCGCCGCGTATGTGGGTAGTCACGCGGGGTGTTCAGTCCGTGGGAACGGAACCGAATCCCGTCGCTGTCGCGCAGGCGCCACTCCGAGGTTTGGCGCGGGTCGTCGCCATGGAACAGCCGGAGCTGCATTGTGTCTCTCTCGATCTTGATCCAGGCCATGCTCAGGGAGACGTGACATCCGTCTATCGCGAACTGCTCGTAGCGGGGAACGAGGATCAGGTGGCCTTCAGACAGGGTGTTCGTTACGCTGCGAGATTCGTGCGTGCCCCCTTGAAGCCGAAGGCTGCATCGCGTGCCGGTGTCTTCATCTCGGATGCAACCTACCTGATCACCGGTGGATTTGGGGATCTGGGGATGTACGTAGCGGAATCGCTGGCGCGTCGCGGCGCACGTCACCTTGTCCTGATGGGTCGCCGCGGTGCTTCGCCGGCTGCGGAGCAACGAATTCAGCAGATCCGCAAGACGGGTGTCGAGGTCGTCTCCTCGCAGGGAGACGTAGCGCGGAGAGAAGACGTGGCCGCGCTCCTCGCACAAATCGACGGACCCATGCCGCCGCTGCGGGGGATTCTTCATGCAGCAGGCGTGTGGGAAGGTGGCGTTCTGCTGCAGCAGGAATGGGATCGTTTTGCCGGTGTCCTGGCTCCGAAGGTTCAAGGTGCGTGGAATCTCCACGATCTGACCCGTTCGATGGCGCTGGACTTCTTCGTATGCTTCTCTTCCGGGGCCTCGGTGCTCGGAGCGGCGGGCCTCGGCGATTACGCGGCAGCCAATGCATTTCTGGACGCTCTTGCAACCATGAGGCAGGCCTCTGGATTACCGGCCGGGAGCATTAACTGGGGCCCGTGGGCCGGACTGGGAATGGTCCGCAGCGTTACAGACAGTGACACCCACCGCTGGGCCGGACATGGCATGAGTGCGATCCCACCCGAACAAGCGATGAAAGTGATGGAAGAGGTTATCACCCGCGGCATCGTCCAACTCTCAGTTTTACCTATCAATTGGACCAAGCTCCGCTCTGCGATTCCATCTCTAGGAAACTCACCGTTCCTTGAGGATCTCGTCTCTGGTGAAAGCCAAAAAGGCGAGGGGACTACCGCGAGTGAAAAAGACGCACTCAGCCCCGAGCGGTTGCGAGCCATGGAACCGGCGCAGCGGCTGGAGATCCTCACCTCTCAACTCCAAAAGGAAGCCGCCCGAGTACTCAGACTTCCGTCAACAGAACTCGATGTGGCACGTTCGCTGAATCAATTTGGCCTAGACTCCTTGATGGCGCTTGAACTGAAGAACCGGATCGAGGCTCGCTGCGGGATCACCATCCCGCTCGTGAATATTTTGACGGGACCGTCCGTGAAAGACCTGTCATCGGTCTTGCTCGATCAACTAGAAAATGCGATCGAAAACCTGCCGGAGAAATTATCGGTGACAGCGGCGGAGGACAAGGATTCGCAGGACACGATCGATAGTGATTCTGCACGGGAGCTCCTGCAAAGACTACCGGATCTCTCTGATGAAGAGGTCGAATCTCTCTTGAAACAAATGATTCATCCGAACTAGTACTGCATCAAGGTTCCTTCTTTTCTCCCCTTTCGCACGGCGCCGGCGAAGATGGCTGCGCTGGCAGGCAGCAGAATCGTTGCCATCAACGCCAGGATCATCGTCGGTTGGCGGACAGTTGCAAACGACACGCCCTTCAACATGGTCAGGCGCAGTGCATCCAGCGAGTAGCGCACCGGAATGATGAAGGAAATCTTCTGCATCCAGGAAGGCATGACGGCGGTAGGGAAGTAAGCCCCGCCGAGTATGCTGCCGAACCCGCCGACAATCCAGGTGATGGGATCGCCTTTTTTGAGCCAGATGATGGCGGCCGCGGAAAGGACACCGAAAGCCATAAAGATCGTAATCGAAAGGATCAGAACCAGCAGCGTCGGCAGAATGTTCATATGGCTGAGATCGACGTGAAACAGAACCACCCCGCCTATTAAGATCATGAGCAGTTGCACAGCGCCGGAAATGAGACTGTAGAGCGACGACATCAGAACGATAGTGATGCCGCCAGTCTGCGTGCAGATCATGGCTTCCAGGCAACCCGTCGCCTGGGCAGTGCGGATGGACTCGGAAAACATCTTCAGTGTGAGATCGAAGTAGCGCGCAAAGCCCACGCCGATCAGGACAAAGCCGAAGTAGCCGCTGCCGTACCGGTTCAGTGATGCAGAGGCTTTCGGTACGATCAACTGCCCGATGAAGTGAAAGATGACCAGCAGCATGAGCGACTCGATCAGGCCCATAACGAAGGCGAACTGATAGCCGGACTCGATGGAGAAGTCCCGCTTGATGAAAGCCCAGGCTTTATAAAGCAGATACTTCATCTGTCATCTCCTGGGTGAGACATTCCCGATAATGCTGCAGGATGTTGCTTCCTCTCTCAGTGATATCGGAGATGGAATTGAAAGCCCTCACGCTGCCACTATGGACGATCATGACCTTGTTGCAAAGCAACATCGCCTCGTCCGGCCGGTGGGTTGCAATCAGCAGTGTCTTTCCGGCGCGTTGATGGAGCTCGGCAAGAATCAGATCAACAATCTGGTCGCAGGCGACTGGATCGAGCGCCCGCGTCGGCTCATCGAGGATCAGCACATCCGGGTCGGCGATAAGCGCTCGAGCTACGGCCAGCCGCTGCTTCATGCCGGAGCTGTATGCGGAAACCATTTTGTCTCCGTATGTTTCGAGCCCGACAAGATGAATCAGATGCTGAATGCGTTCTTGCAGCGCGTCGCCGACGATATTATCCAGCGTTCCAAAAAACTCGAGATTCTGCACTCCGGTGAGCCGCCAAAAGAAACTGCGTTCTTCATTGAAAACGAAGCCCACCGAACGGCGTGCGGATCCGCTGTCATGGACAGTGCTAAAACCATTGACGATGATCTCGCCGGCGGTGGGAAATAGGACTCCTCCGATGAGCTTGAGCAGCGTAGTTTTGCCGGCTCCATTCGGACCCATGACTGCGACACGGTCGCCGGTCTGAATCTGCAGTGAGGCATTCGAGAGTGCTGTGACCAACCTGCGTCCCTTGAAAGGCGTCAGAATCCATTCGCGATATCGCTTCGGAAGCGGAAAGCGCATGGTGACGTCGCGCACCGAAATAAGTGTCCGCGGTGCGCTGCTCACAACTCCGCCTGGGCGCCGGGATGTTGGAAGTGCATCCCCACCGGGTCAGTGAAACGAGCGTGATGCTTCTGCTGTCGCTCAGATCGAGATTGGCCCTGCACGATTGAACTGCCTCCGAATAGTGTTTGATCAGCGTCGCAGCGTTGCAGTCTTGCGATGCATATCAGTTCGTACTCTATCGAGCGCGCTCGCGGTCGGCAGTAACACCGTCGGGGGATGGTTCGATGACACAGAAGCCAACCGCCGCTCATGAGCCCACTAGATGGGCGTCGATCATACCGTCCCGCCCGGCCAATCGAAAGCTAAAAGCTTCTACTATCGGTATTTTCTGGACTTCGTGTAATGATTCTGGGCGTTTCGTCACTATCTGCCATGGAGGAGTGTATGACTCAGTTCATCGTGAGTTTCCGTGGCCTCAACCTATCAGACGATCAAGTTGTCCGCGTCAGGGGCGCCCTGGAGGAGGCAATGAAGGGCGAATACGATTCCCTGGCGGCAAGGTCCGATGCAGATGTTGAATGGGGCAGTAAGGACCATGACTCAAGGGAGGCGATGGACAAGCCAGGCTTCCCGACCGTCCATCCGATCAGCTACCAACCTCGGGCGGCCCGATGAAGGCACTTGGGATAGCTTCCGAACACTAACGGACGGAATGCAAAACGTGCGGCGACTTTTAACCGGATGTGTCAACTGAGAATGCTCCATGATGAGCGGTGGAATGCTGCCGAGAAGTACGGGAGCATAGGTTGGCATATCTTCCGCCACACCTATCGGTCTTGGCCGGATAGCACCGGAGCACCGATCGGCGTGCAGCAGAAACGCATGCGGCACGCCCAGGTATCGACCACGATGAACGTGTACGGAAACGCGTTGATGACGGCCAAACGTGAGGTCAACAGCAAAGTGGTTAAAACGGCATTGAGGAGCGCCCAGCCTTGAATGAAAGAACCTTGCAACCCCACCAGAAAATACCGGCGATTTTGGCGACCGCTGTTATTTGGGGTTGGCCTGTCGGCTAAATGGTTGCGAGGGCAGGATTTGAACCTGCGAACTTTGAGTTATGAGTGATGTAACCAGCGTATTTTCAACGGGTCGGAGAGCGTGGCTGGGGATTTCAAAGAGGGCTAGGGAGTCGTAAGGCTTTTCGAGCACTAGTATCTGGGTTCGTTTGGGGTTGAAAACGTGGAGGGGGCAAATCGCGACTCTCGGGTGGAACCTGTCCCTAAACGGATGACCGACGGCCGGATTGTTGAAGCCAAGCATCTGAAAAATTGCCGAGAGGCTGAAACGAAGCTCGCCGTGGCGGAACAGCCCAACTTTCTTCGAACGGCATCGAGGAGTTGCTCCTCGTCTGCAAACCCGGTCATGGAAGAACCTCACTCTTATTCTTCTTCTTCCTAAATCGGGCGAACAACGGGCGAACAATGGGCGAATGTGATTGAATGAAATCGAGGTGATTTCGCTGACCGGACAACCTCAAAACTCAACCGGTCCGGTTGGACAAACCATAATCTCCCTGCTTATCCAGTCGGGATGGAATTGCTGCGGCGATTTGAAGAGGCATGCCCGAATGACCAATGCTTTCTCCAGGCGCAGGACTTTGCCGATCTGAATACGTCCGCGTTCGCTGGCATCCTGGAATGGGACGCTTTCACCGAGCATTGCGAGACGTGTGAAGACTGCAAGGACTAGCGTGCAGCGTTCGCGGAACGATGACAGCATCCAACGCCCAAAACGTAGTCGCCGCTGATACCTCCGCCCCCCTTCGCAAGATCGTCCATGTAGACATGGACGCTTTCTACGCCTCGGTCGAACAACGAGACAATCCAGAGCTTCGCGGGAAGCCGGTCGTGGTCGCCTGGCGCGGCAATCGTTCTGTGGTCTGCGCTGCCTCCTATGAAGCTCGCCGTTATGGCGTTCGCTCTGCGATGCCCGCGGTGCGTGCCGAACGGCTGTGCCCGGAAGCCATCTTCATTCCGCCTGATTTCGCGCGCTACAAAGCTGCTTCGGCCGCTGTGCGTGAAATCTTTCAGCGGCATACCGATCTGATCGAACCGCTGTCTCTCGATGAAGTGTATCTGGAGGTGACCGTGAACAAGATGCAGCTTCCGACGGCGACGCGCGTCGCGAAGATGATTCGTGAGCAGATATGCGAGGAGCTGAACCTCACGGCTTCCGCTGGCGTGGCACCTAACAAATTCCTAGCGAAGATCGCATCCGATTGGAAGAAGCCCAATGGTCTGTTCGTTATTCAGCCGCACGAAGTACAGAGCTTTCTTCTCCCGCTGCCGGTGGATCGCATCCCCGGAGTGGGACAGGTAACGGAGAGCCGCATGAAGGCAGCCGGGATCGCGACGGTCGGCGATCTCTATGCCCTGGAACTGTCCACCCTCGAAAGTCACTTCGGAAGCTATGGCCTGCGTCTTTATCAGCTCGCCCGCGGTATCGACCACAATCCCGTCGTACCGAACCGAGTCAGCAAGTCAATCTCCGCCGAAGACACGTTTCCTGAAGACATTCCGCTCGCGGACACCGAGCCACAGATTCGGCGTCTGGCTGAGAAGGTCTGGAAATCCTCGCACGGCAATGCGCGAGCAGCAAAGACAGTCGTTCTGAAGCTGAAGACGAAAGAGTTCAATAGCCTCACGCGAAGCCTCACTCTTCCGGCTCCGCCCTCATCCTGCGACGAGCTTACAGGTATCGCACTCGCACTACGCGAACGGGTGGGGAAGGGACCAAAACAGCTCTTCCGTCTGGTGGGAGTTGGCCTCAGTAACTTCCAAACAGCCGACGACACGCCTTCGCCTCTCTTTGTCGAGGAGCCTGTACAGGATCAATGAGCAAAAGATACTCATACAGTAAATAACCCAGGGACGTTTAAGTTGTCAGCGTAATCCTAGAGCACAGTTGTCGTTTCTATGTGGCCGGTCAACTTCGAATATCAAGCCGACGAAGAACCTCGTTTAGCCGACCGTCTGAAGGCGATGGAAGATTAGATTTGCACGATCCGAACGTTGCTCGCGACGGCAGTCGCCCGAATGTGGTGCGGCATCTTCCTATTCGCCTCGTAAGGCGAGCATGGGATCCGTACTGGATGCGCGTCTGGCCGGCAGCGCGGAAGCTGCGAGCGCCAACAACAGCATGGCGACGGCAGAAAGTGCAAGCACGCCCGGATCAAATGGGCTCACTTCAAAGAGGAAAGAACGCAACAAACGGGATGCTGCCACGCCTCCAAGCAAGCCTAGGGCACAACCGACTGCAGCCAGTTTGACGCCGGAAGTGAGGATAAGCATGAGCACCCGCGAGCGCTGACAGCCAAGCGCCATGCGGACAGCTATTTCCTGTTCGCGCAATGCTACGGAGAATGCAATGACCGCATAAATCCCCAGAACGCTGAGCAGTACGGCGGCGAAGGCAAAAGATGAAATCAGCACGGTGTTGAAACGCCGTGGCGCTTCGGTGTCCGAGATTGCGTGCTCCATCGTTCGCATCTGGTAAAGCGGTAACTGTGGGTCAATCTTCTGCACCGCAGCGCGCAACGTATTCTCCATCTGCTCGGGAGCGACGCGGCTCCGCAGCACGATCCAGCCATCAGTGGCGCTCAATTCTCCGGCGGTGGCAAAGACTCCTTCCGAGGCAACCGCCTGCGTCACCGGTTGGTATACCTGCGCCATCGTCTCCTCGTCAGGCGAGCCCATGCAGGTTCCTACGGGAACCATGAACGGGATTGCCCGCGATTCGCAGGGAAAGTCCATATCCGGCGCGCGTCGGGATCTCAGCGAATCTGTTGCGGGCCAGCATAATTCGGGCGACGCGAAGTGAACTACCAAGGCGTGCAGGGATCCTCCGCCACCGCAACACCAGTGCTTGAAACCGTCCCCATCGCGCACGAAGAAGATACCCTCGGCTACACCGGGTGGCGGATCATCCTGGCTGCTTTTGTCAGCGTTGGGGTCAGTTTCGCGCCTATGGTGCCTTACACGTTCAGCCTGTTTGTCGTTCCCTTGCAGAGCGCATTCGGATGGAACCGTGAAGCCATCTCCGACGCTTTCGCCATCGCCGCGCTTACCGTTGCGTCTGTTTCGCCCGCGCTGGGCTCTCTGCTGGACCGCATTCCGCCGCGACGTATCATCCTTCCCAGCATCCTGGTCTTCGCCGCTGCCATGGCCTCGCTCTCGCTGCTGCGCGGCCACATTGCTCAGTACTACCTGTCGTATCTGCTGCTGGGCATTGTCGGCAACGGGACCGCCCAGCTCTCCTACTCGCGCAGCGTGCTCACCTGGTTCCGGAAGCGCCGCGGGCTGGCTCTCGCCATTGTGCTATCAGGCAGCGGCACTGGCTCCATCCTTCTGCCCATCATCGCCCAGCACGTCATCTCCACGCAGGGCTGGCGCACGGCCTATCTCGTTCTCGGCGCGATCGCACTGCTTGGATTTCCTCTAACGGCGCTATTTGTGCGGAACCGCCCTGCCAGAACTGAGCCTGCGATCTCCTCCGAGCGTGCCGTAGGGGTTGGTCCGGCGCTGCGCACAAGGGCTTCCTGGATCATCGCAGTAGCGGTCATGCTGTCGGCCTTCAGCATGAATGCGATCATCGCCCATCTTGCGGCCATACTCGTCGGCCGAGGCGTCAGCGCTTCTAGCGCCGCGCTTGCGCTCTCCGCGATGGGCATTTCGGCCATCGTCGCCCGCCTATTCACCGGCCATTTGCTGGATCGGCTCCCCGCCCCGCTCGTCGCCCTTGCTGTACTGCTCATTGCTGCAACTGGAGCGTCAACCATCGCCTATGCTGGAACCTCATGGATTGGAATCCTCGGCGCGATTCTGATGGGCGCCGGTTCGGGGAGTGAGGCCGATGTGATTCCGTACATGATCGCCGAGTACTTCGGTCGAATGCGCTTTGCAACGCTCTACGGTCTTTCATGGACTGCGTACGCCATCGGCGGCGCAATGGGGCCCATCCTCATGGGACACGGCTTCGATCGCGCAGGCACCTATGTGCCGCTATCGGTCATGCTGTTTTCCATTCCTTGTTTCATCGCTGCGTTCATGCAATTGCTCTTGCCCCGTCTGAGTGAACCGCCGTCTGTGAACATCCTCACCGATGTGGTCTCCGATTCCGCAAACAGCTCCACTTTCTAATCGAC
>CAVQJM010000011.1:0-32086 GCA_963712845.1 uncultured Acidobacteriaceae bacterium | reverse complement strand
CAATAGCACTTCTCAGCTCTTCGCCTGCGACTGAATGCGGTTTGCCAGGATAGCGACGGATTGTGACGCGGCCACCAATCTCCTGCAACAGGTCGGCCGACTGCTGGACACGCGCCCAGGGCACGTGAGGGTCGGGTGGCCGGACTAAGAAGAACTGGCGTGCCGGCAAGGTCTCCCGTGAGTTTGATCGGTGCTCCCAGTGGTCCTATGAGACCTCCCGTGAAGGCCAGCAGCGCAGCATATCTGCGCGGGTTTCGGCCGACGAACTCCGTTGCAAGGCAGGCTCCTTGAGAGAAGCCCCCGATAGCGATCTCTTCCGCTGCGACGCCCGCTGCTAAAGCCGTGTCTACGGCAGCCTGGACCCTTCCCAATGCCGACGTGAGATAGGGCTCATTCTGTTCCCGTGGTGCAAGGAACGAGACGGGATACCAGGAGTTTCCAGAAGCTCGCGGTGCGAGCATCGCCCACTTTTCCGGAGCAATGGCTTCACCCAAGCCGAGGATGTCCTCAGTCGTTCCTCCGCGGCCATGCAGCAGGATAAGCACGCCTGCTGCATCTGCAAGCGGTGTGCCCATAGACACAATGGCCTGTGTTCCATGTGGATCCGAAGTCATGGCGCGGCCTCGCTCTCCTTTGTTGCTTCGCTTTTGGCCTTGTGCAGCGTGATCGGTTGCACGCGTGCTTCGATCAACTTCCGCTGCGGCTCGAACCACTCTGGGATGCGCAATGCCTCGCCTAGCAATTCGGCGCTCTCGTCGATCAGGAAGCCGGGAGCATCCGTTGCGATCTCAAAGAGCACGCCTCCGGGCTCGCGAAAGTAAATGGAATGAAAGTAAGTTCGATCCTGCACCGGAGTCACGCTGACATGACGGCCAAGCTCCTGCTGCCAATCCACCTGGGCGGAGTCGTCACTGGCGCGAAAGGCGATGTGATGCATCGTGCCGGCGCCCATGCGCACCGTCTGCGCGTTCTTGTCGACAACAACATCCAAAAACCGGCCGCGAGCATCGCCTTCCGGCGCATAACGGGTGCGATTTCCTTCTTCGCTGAGCTTCCGATAGCCCATGATGCCAAGCAGACCCTCCGTGCGCTTCAGGCTTAGCTCCAACAGCGTTGTTCCAAAGAAGCCCTGGATTGCGTGGTTTGCCGGCACATCGGCATAACGAGGCACGGAGACAGCGGGTGCTTCCGTGTGCTCGACCAGCTCGATCACCATTCCGTCTGGATCATAGAAACTCAGGTGCGTTCCACCGAAGTAGACGTTCTCTTCTGTAGAGATACCCTTGTCCCTCAAACGCTCGCGCCAGTAAGACGTGGAACCGACGGGGATCCGAAAACGCCGTGGCGATGGTCTCACCTGCGCCGCGCAGACCCTTAGGCGTACCGGGCCCGGGGAAGAAGGTGAGGATAGTACCCGGGGTACCGATGTCATCGCCAAAGTAAAAGTGATAGGTTTCCGGGTCGTCAAAGTTCACAGTCCGCTTGACGAAGCGCAGACCGAGGACTTGTGTGTAGAAGTCGAGGTTGCGCTGCGGATCGGATGCGATAGCGGTGACGTGGTGGAGGCCTACGATGGGGGTTCTCATGATGAGTTCCTTTCAAAGGTAAATGTCGGTTGCTGGAACAAAAGAGGGCTACGCTTGCCACGAAGCCAAGCGTCTGCTGCGATGAGGGCTGTTGTATTGGCTACAGCGGTGTGTCGATGTCGATGCCCTTGAGTTGTCTCTCGAGCTTCCGAAGATTGGTGAAGGTATTTGCACGCTCGTCCGCCGAAAGCACGCTCATCCAGCGCTTCAGGTCCCTGCTGTGCTCCTCGTAAGCGAGGGTAATCACGGCCTTTCCCTCACCCGTTAATTGCAGCACGCGAGCCCTGCGATCGCTCTTGCTCAGCGTCCGAGCGATCAGGCCCTTCGATTCCAACCGATCGACGGCAGCCGTCATTGACCCCGTTGCCAGCAAAGCGCTGGCTTGGACCTCCGTAATAGTCATAGAGCCTTTGTGCAATAGCCCCTCAAGCAGCATGAAATCGGTCAGGCTCAATCCTGAATCCTGGAAGCTCCGCTCGATGAGAGAGCTCATGGCTCGATAGCAGTGCGCGATCGCGATCCATAGCTGTTCCGGAGTGACTTGTTTGCTGCCTTCGGAACAGCTCCATCGTTGTTCGCCTGCCTTGGCATCTCCTACCCGCCTTCCGGTCTCAACTTGATGCAGAACATAGATGAATATCCTTACAAAAGGATTCTTTTGGAAAGCATAGGTTGCTTATGCGACTGAAGCTCGCAAGACGATGCCAAACCGATCAGGGAGCAGTCACATTTCGCCTTCTGCCGAATAGGAGGAATCTGCTGCGGATCAACTGGATCGAGCTCTGAGAACACCGCCGTCTATCCTGGTTGGTGATGCGCTCAGCCTGTCAGCGCCACAGGGTACTCGTGCAGGAACGACGGGAATGCCGCGCGTGGGGCTCGGTGTCTGCGCTCCGCGGGCCTTGCATTTGACCAGGGCTTGGAGTGTTCGGATCAGGACTGACATACCGGCAGCCGAGCGCCAGAGGCATGGAAAGGAAAACAAAAGGCGAAGACTCCCCGATTGATCCGGTAGGCTTTCGTGCGGCGGGGGTCGCGCATAGGCTGCAGTTCGTAAAGCTGTTTCGGCCCCTGGGTGAAACGAAATTTCGAGCTAACTACGAATCAATGAGTCGGGAGTTCTAATCTCTCCGGGGCGCACCGTTCACAAAATAAGCGACTTGCATCCGTACCGTTCGGAGTACGAGTCCTGGGAATGCCGTCGTCCCGCTCTGAAGCGTCTGCACGCTTTACTATCAGACCAATGCCGCAACGGCTCTTCTCCCGTCCCCTCTTTCTGTTGCTCCTGATTACCGGCCTCTTCACCTTTCTGGTCCAATCGGGTGAGCTGGGTACGTCGGACACCACGCACCGGTTGCAGGTGACGCACTCTCTCTGGACCGGCCAGCCGCAGGTCTTTCCTAACGAGTATCCGGAATTTGGGCTGCACGGACGGGGTGGGCGGCTTTATGCCTGGTATGGGATCGGCCAGTCCCTGCTGATGCTGCCGGCCGATCTCGTCGGCTCCGCGGCAACCCATCTGCCGATCTGGCGGAACTATGTCCACAGCGAAGAAGATCCCGCCATCCGCAGCATCCTGGTCAGCATCAGCACCAACATTCTCGTGAATGTCCTGACGGCGCTCGCCGCATTCCGGCTGCTGGGACTCTTCGGCTTTTCGGAAGGGGAATCCGTCGCGGGCGTCCTGGCGCTGCTCTTCGCTACCACGCACCTGCACTACGCGCAGAACATGGAGGAGAACAACTACATCCTGCTGCTGACCATCACCGGCTTCGCCCTGCAATACAAATGGCTCACAACCGGCAATCGGCGCGCATTGTTCTGGGGTTCGGCGGCACTCGGCCTTAACCTGCTCACACGCCTCACCACGACTCTCGATATCTTCGGGGCCGGGTGCTTCATTCTGCTCGCGGCGTTGTTCTCCCGAGACGGCGCGCAGCGGAGCGCGAACGCCACGGTGAAAGTGCCGAAGTTGTCCATCCTGCGCACATATTTGCGCGGTGCGCTTCCAGTCTACGCAGTTTTTCTGGTGATCGACCGGATCTATCAGTACCTCCGGTTCGGTTCGTGGACCAACACCTACGTGGCTGTCTTCGCGCGCGAGCAGCGGCTGATAGACCCGACGCTGCCCGGCAATTTCCCGTTTAACCGTGGCTGGTTCGAGGGCGGGCTCCACTCCGGCGTTCTCGGCCCGTTCTTCATGCCGGAAAAGTCCATCTTCCTGTTCGATCCGATGTTCGCGCTCGCGCTTCTGCTCACAGCGCTTCTGTGGAGGCGGCTCTCACCCGCGATCCGCGCCTTTGCCGTCGCGACACTTGGCATGCTTGCCGCCTATGTCCTCTTCTATGCCCGCTACAACTGGTGGGCCGGGGACTTTGCCTGGGGTGACCGCTATATCTCCAGTGCGGTGGAGCTCACGACGCTGCTTGCCATCCCGCTTCTGCTGCGATACCGGCGGACTCTGGGGCGAGCGATCTGGTCTATCGGACTCGCGATCACAGGAATCAGCGTCGTTATCCAGTGCGCGTCGCTCGCCTTCTGGGTTCCGCTGGAGATTTATCAGATGGAGACCTTCGGCCATCCCACCTGGGTCGTCTTCCTACGCTTCAAGAACGTCGCCGCATTCGCGCTGCACCAGCGCGCGGCCTGGGGGCTGGACACGTTCGCCATGTTTCAGGACTCGTGGGATGCGGCGCACATCACTACCTGGAACTTCCTGCCATCGCTGCTGCGCCACATCGGCCAGGCGCCGCTTTGGGCGGTCCATGTCCTCTATGGCGTCTGGGCGATCGCAGGGGTCGCTCTGCTGTTCGCCTCAGCAAAGCTTGTCCGGGCACTCATGCACCCGGCGCCTGCGCCCGCCGTTGGCGCAAAGTGACTAATCCCGGATCGAGCATGGTGAGAATTGCGTGGCGGATGACGAGGCGACCATCGAGCGGTTCCGATGCACGGTGGTTCCAGGTAGCCGCTAGAGGATCTTCTATACAAAGACCGTGGAGGCGCTGTAACCTCCCTCCTGCCGGTGACTCTAACCGAGTGCTGGTGGCTGTTGATCTCCTCAAGAGGCGACGGCACTTGCGGGTTGCGTCCGACTCTTTTGTGAAGGAGTTGCAATCCGCGAAAGCGGTATACAACGTAATCCGGATGGTCTCACCCTCAGATTGAACGATCTGAGAAACTCGAAACTCGATAAGGAAGGTTCTTGCGATGAACAATAGCGTTAAGACTCTCATTCTGACTGCGGCTGTAACCGGCTTGTTCGGTGGCACCTCCGCCCGCCTCAATGCACAGCCAGTTGCCCAGCCGAACGGACAGCCCAGCGTGAGCGCAAGCTCGAACGTGGGCACCGCCGTGCACCTGAAGAGCAACTTCCAGGACACCGGCAAGCACTCCTGTAAAGGCAAAAACGACTGTAAGGGTCAGGGCGGATGCAAGTCGAGCGACAACGGCTGCAAGGCCAAGAACAGTTGCAAGGGCAAGGGTGGCTGCGCAACCGATGGTTCCAAGAAGCACTAAGACGTACTGCAATCTTGGCCGCGAGGGCGCCTGCTGAACGGTAGCCCTCGCGAGGTTTCCCCCATCCAACCGCCACTGCCCGGCATATTGCTTGAGCCGCGCGCCTTCGACTGGAATCGACAGATGCCTGCCAATCGTTTCAATGGATTTACGGATTACGGGGTCGGGATTGGCCTCAGGATTCCGCACTACCAGCACATCTTCGAAAAGAAGCCAGTCGTCGACTGGTTCGAAATCATCTCCGAGAACTACATGGTGGATGGCGGCCGCCCGCTGCAGGTGCTGGACCAGATCCTGGATCAATATCGCGTGGTGCAGCATGGAGTTTCGATGTACTTCGGGTCGGCGCAGGCGCTAAGCCGCGAACACCTGAAGCGGCTGAAGACGCTGGTGCGGCGCACCAAGACGCCGTGGTTGTCCGACCATCTCTGCTGGGGCAGCGTGGACGGACGTTATACGCATGATTTGCTGCCCATCCCGTACACCTGGGAGGCAGTAAAGGTGACGGCCAAGCGCATTCGGCAGGTGCAGGACTATCTTGAGATTCCCGTAGTGGTCGAGAACGTGAGCAGCTATGCGGAATACCACGAGAGCGAGATGACGGAGTGGGAGTTTCTCAACGAAGTCGTCGAGACGGCCGACTGCGGCATTCTGCTGGATGTGAATAACATTTACGTGTCCTCCCAGAACCACGATTTCGACCCGCTGACCTACGTGAACAGCGTTCCGAGCTGGCGTGTGGCGCAGATTCACATTGCCGGGCATTCGAAATATCGCAAATACATTCTGGACACGCACGATCATCCGGTGATCGATCCGGTGTGGGCGCTCTACGCACGCGCCATTGAGCGCTGCGGCCCCACGGCGACCTTGCTGGAGTGGGACGATAACATTCCTTCTTTCGACGAGGTGCACGCGGAGGCATTGAAGGCAAATCGGTATCTGAAGCGCGCTTCTCTGCCAGCGATGCCGCCCGTGGCGCTAGACGAAAAGAGCCACGCGCTGGAGACGCGATGACGCTGCTCGAGTTACAACGCCGGATGGCCGATGCAGTCATGCTCCCGCTGACTGGCACAGATACCATGCAGAGGAAGACGCGGGACGGCCGTTCGATGAAAGCGGAGGCCGCCGCGTTCATCAAGCCAAATGATCGGCTCACTTCGTTCGAACGGCTGGAGATCTACAACCGGCAATATTGGTTTCGTATCCTCTCGGCGTTTGCAGAGGACTTTCCGGGACTCGCCGCCGTGGTTGGGCCGGTGGCGTTCGACAAACTGACGCGCGCCTATCTGGCGGATCATCCTTCCAAGTCGTTTACGCTGCGCAATCTGGGCTCCGCGCTTGAGGCGTGGCTGGGTGAGCATCCCGAGCACGCAGGCAAGCGGCCCGAGCTTGCGCTGGATGTCGTACGCCTGGAGTGGGCGTATATCGAAGCCTTCGACAACGCGGCGGAACGCGCGCTGACCCTCGCCGACCTGAGTCAGCTCGACGGCGAATCACGGCTCTCCTTGCAGCCGCATCTGCGGTTGTTGCATCTGCTGCATTCGGTCGACGACTTCGTGATCGACGTGCATCGCCGGCAGGCATCGCAGAGCGTTGCGAGCAACGCGGTTACTGGTACGAAGCGATCGAGCAGCCGCCGAGTGCCGGCTTCGGTGAAACGTGGAGACATTTTCCTGGGCGTGCACCGTTACGAGAACGCGGTCTACTACAAACGCCTCGATCGCGAGGAGTACCTACTGTTGCAGGCACTCGACGCCGGGAATTCGCTGGGCGAGGCACTGGAGCAGGCCTTCATGTCGTCGGCGCTGCAGGAAGACGAGCAGCCTGGGCGTGTACAGGCGTGGTTTGCGAACTGGGCAGAGCTGGGGTGGTTCTGTCGGCACACAGCTGCAGCACGGCGCGGTGCCGGAAAGCGAGTCAACTAGGATGCGAGAGCGCATTCTTCGCGCCTACGCGCAGTTTCGCCGCGCTGCGTCATCGCTGCAATCGCCGTTTCTGCTGCTGGTGCGGCTTTATTGGGGATGGCAGTTCGCACAATCCGGCTGGGGCAGGCTGCATCATATCCCGCAGGCGACGGAGTTCTTTGCCAGCCTCCACATTCCGTTCCCCGGCGCCAACGTGGTGTTCGTCTCCTCGCTGGAGTTCGTTGGCGGCATACTGCTGATCCTCGGCCTTGGGTCTCGGCTCATCAGTCTACTGCTGGCGTGCGATATGATCGTCGCCTACCTTACCGGGGACCCGGAAGCGCTGCACTCGATCTTCTCCGATCCGGGCAAGTTCTATAACGCGGATCCCTACACGTTTCTCTTTGCGTCGTTGATGATCCTGATCTTCGGTCCCGGACGGTTTGCGCTGGACCGGCTGCTGCGCCGGAGGCAGAAAGATCCTGCGCCGGCGCTGTCTGCAGCGGCTTGATGCAGCCGTGTTACGCGGAGTGGGGAACGAAGCGCAGCGAGGCGGAGTTCATGCAGTAGCGAAGCCCGGTCGGCTGCGGGCCATCGTTGAAGACGTGACCGAGATGCGCGTCGCAGAGTTTGCAGCTTACGGCGGTGCGCATCATGCCGAGGGTGGTGTCCCGCTGCTCGACGACGTTTTGGTTAGCGATGGGAGCCCAGAAGCTGGGCCAGCCGGTGCCGGACTCGAACTTCGTATCCGAACTGAACAGCGCCGTGTCACAGCAGGTGCATCGATAAAGGCCGCGCTTGTGCTCGTTCCACAGACTGCCCGAGTAGGCGACTTCCGTGTCGGCGAGACGGGTGATGTCGTAGACGTTCGGCGAGAGCTGTTTCTGCCATTCGTCGGCGCTCCTCGCTACCTTCGGCATCGTGGCCTTGCGGAGGCGCTTGCCATCATCCGAAAAGAGAACGACGACCACTGGTTCGCCGGGATGGGATGTCGCATCCTCTGCGAATGCCCGGTGCGGGTGCCGGATGGTGAGCAGCCCCACGCCGCCTGCCGCGGCAATCGAGGTGAAGAGAAAGGCCCGGCGCGTCAGGCGCTCTGAGGCAGGATCGTTCGCTGGCTGTGAGTCAAACATCGTGATCGCTCCTTTGCGCCGCGTGTGTGGGACGCAGAACCGCTCACAAGGGTTACGCGACAACGAGCACAATGGATGCCAAAGGAGGGCTAGCTACTTTACCGCCGCCGGTGGCTGGGACGCATCGGGGTGTTCCACCGGATTCTGAGGTGCTACCAGCGCGACCGGTTCGAGGATGCTGATACCACCGCGGCGCAGCAAATTTGCCACCACTGCGCCGGTCAGACGGGTGGCGTCGTACTCCACTCGAATGGTCTTTCCCGGCTGGTCGATCTCAATGCGGCGAATGCCGTAGACCTCCTTGAGATTGCCCAGCGCAAACATCGCCGCCTCAGAGGGCTGCTGCTCATAGCGGAACAAAACATCGACATTTGTCATCGAGCATTCCCCCTGTTGCCGAGTCCAATACGAGTGAGGTGAGGCGGTTATCTGGGTGAGAAGACCGCGTAAGCGTCTGCGTTCGGAAGACACCGATTCGGATGCTCTAGCGGCATCATAGATCATTTTCCGGACGCTGGAGGTACGAACCCCAGCGCTCTCGAAAGCTAGAGCCGGCGGAGGTATTCCAGAACCTCGGGACTGGTCCAGTCCTGGGCACCGATGAATTTGCGGCGGATGACTCCGTGCTGGTCGATGACATAGGTCTCCGGCCAGCGGTAGGTGCCGTAGAGATCGGCTGAGCGGTGCGCCGGGTCGTTGATGGTGAGAAGGCTGATTTTGTGCTGGACCAGGTAATCCCGGTAGGCTTGCTGGTCTACATCCACACTGACAGCAATGACCTGGACCTGAGGCGATTGCTGCTGCATGGCTGTGAGTGATGGGAGTTCTGCAACGCAGGGGATGCACCAGGTAGCCCAGAAATTGAGCACGACCACCTTACCCCGGTAATCGGCCAGATGGACGCTGTGGTTCCCGTCCGATACTGTGAAGTCGGGGGCCACCCGGCCCGTCTGCCGGGGGTGGCTGCCACGGTCGCAGCCGGCTGCAAGGAGCAGGAGGGCGGTCAGGATGAGACAGGTGCGCTTCACTGAGCCCATCATAACGGTGAAGCCGGGCTGAGGAGGCGCATGCAAAAGGCTGTCGGACGACCGAGCATGAAGCCAATCCGCCGCGCGGGACATCCATATAAAGCAGATACAACGGAAATCCATGATCCTATTGACCCGAAAGGCGGAGTTTTCCGCCGCCCACTACTACTGGAATGATGCCTGGAGCGAGGCGGAGAACCAGCGCGTCTTCGGCAAGTGCGCGAATCGCAACGGCCACGGCCACAACTACACCCTGGAGGTGACGGTAGCGGGCGAGGTGAATCCGCAGACCGGCTTCGTGGTGGACCTCAAGCAGCTCAAGGACGTGATGCACAGCGAGGTGGTGGACGTGTATGACCACCGCCACTTGAATCTGGAGATACCGGAGTTTCGCGACCGGATACCGACGGTCGAAAACATTGCAGTGAGCGCGTGGGAGCGACTGGAAGGCAAGATTCCCGGTGCGAAGCTCCAGCGGGTGCGCGTCTATGAGACGCCGGATTTGTACGCGGATTGCTTTGGCGCGGGTAGTTTTGGAGTGGGGGTTTCGCGATGAACGTGACCTTCACGCGCCGCTATCACTTCAGCGCCTCACACCGGCTGGATTGCGAGGCTTTGAGTCCGCAGGAGAATCGCGATGTCTACGGAAAGTGCAACAACCCTCATGGACATGGGCATAACTATCGGGTGGAGGTTACGGTGCGAGGCTCGATCGATCCCGCGACCGGCATGGTGATGAACATGGTCGATCTGGACGCCCTGGTGGGCGGATCGGTGGTCGAGCGGTTTCATCTGGCGAACCTGAATGCCGATCCGCTCTTCCAGCAGGAAGTGCCGACGACGGAGAACCTGTGCCGGGCGATTCATCGTTTGGTGGTGGCCGGGTTACCCCAGGGCAAACTTGACCGGATTCGGATCGAAGAGACAGAGAACAACTTCTTTGAGTATGCAGGGGAGGCGGCGCGTGACTAAAGGCAGACGTGTGGAAGCACACGCAGGAGCGACAGTCCAGACGATTCGCAACGTCTCGGTGGACCGGATGGAGACTAACAACGGTGCGGCTGCCAAAGGGTTGGAGAGGTACACCACCCAGCAGCTTTATGGAGAGCTGCTGGCGCGCTTCGACGAGGATCCGACGCGCGATGGGCTGTTGAGGACGCCAGAGCGAATGGAGAAGGCGATGACCTTCCTGACCCAGGGATATCATCAGGATCCGCAGGAGATTCTGCGTTCTGCGCTCTTTGACGTGGATTACGACGAGATGGTGATGGTGAAGGACATCGAGATGTTCTCGCTGTGCGAGCACCACCTGCTGCCGTTTTTCGGCAAAGTGCATATCGCCTATATTCCCAAGGGAAAAGTTGTAGGACTGAGCAAGCTGCCGCGGCTGGTGGATGTGTTTGCGCGGCGGCTGCAGGTGCAGGAGCGCATGACGCGCGAGATTGCGAATGCGCTGCAGGAGGCAATCGCGCCACAGGGCGTTGGGGTGGTCTGCGAGGCGCGGCACCTATGCATGATGATGCGCGGGGTAGAGAAGCAGAACTCGTCGACGGTGACCTCCGCGATGTCGGGCGTCTTTCTCGAAGACAAGACGCGCTCTGAGTTTCTCTCGCTGGTGCGCGATCACGGGCACAACGCCTTCTAGCAGCCGACCGTTATAGTGGGGGAGTGAACGGCCTGCTGATCCTCGACAAACCGGCGGGCATGACCTCGCACGATGTGGTGGCGCGCACGCGCCGCATCGTGAACGAGCGCTCGATCGGGCATCTGGGCACGCTCGACCCGATGGCGACCGGCGTATTGCCGCTGCTGCTCGGGCGCTATACGCGACTGGCGCAATTCTTCGGCAGGATGGACAAGGCATACACAGGCAGCATTCGTTTTGGGCAGGCCACAACCACCTATGACGCAGAGGGCGAGCCGGTTGGTCCTCCGGTGCCGGTTTCTCTTGATGCGGATGAGGTGAGGGAGCACGCGAAGCACTTCAATGGTGAGTTGCTGCAGACCCCGCCTGCATACAGCGCGAAGAAGATTGGCGGGCGTGCCGCGTATTCACTCGCACGGGCTGGCCAAACCGTGGAGCTTGCGCCGGTGCGCATCATCGTCCATGATTTCGCGATCACGTCTATGGACGGCGATACGGCAGAGTTTCGCGCGACTGTCTCCGCGGGTGGCTATATCCGGTCTCTGGCGCATGACCTGGGCCAGCGGATGGGCTGCGGTGCACATCTGGCGTCGCTGCGACGTGTTGCGGCGGGACCATTCTGCACGGACGCCGCGCTATCGCTGGAAGAGCTGGCCAAGTTGGTGCAATCAGGCGAGCTGGAGCGGCATTTGCCGCACCCGCGGACGCTGTTGCCGGAACTCCCTGCGACAACAGCGGATGCTCACACGGCCGGTCGCATGCGCAATGGCGCGATGTGCAACCTCGCAGACTTTTCCAATGCTCCGCACGTCAAGGTATTCGCGAGCCGCCACGAGCTCATCGGCATTGCCCAGCGTATTGCGGGCACCTTGTTTCAGCCGACTGTGGTCATAGGCTGAGGTCTACTGTTTATGCAGCAGGGGAAGGATCAGCGGCAGCAGGTTGCGCGCTACCTGTCGATTGCCCTGAGCCGTGGCGTGGATGCCGTCGGCCTGCATGCTGCCAGCAGTGCCGTAGACGTCCTGAAGCAAAAAGGGGAGCAGGGGCACGTGATATTGCTTAGCCAGCGATGCGTAGATTTCATTGAACTGGCGGATGTAGTCCGCGCCGTAGTTCGGTGGCAGCGTGATGCCGCCGAGCACCACCTTTGTTCCCGCGTGCCGCAGGGTGGAGACAATCTGATCGAGATTCTTGCGTGTGCTGTCGATGGGCAGGCCGCGAAGACCATCGTTGCCGCCGAAGGCGACGATGACGAGGGCCGGCTTCAGCGAGAGCACATCGTCCAGCCTTTCGATGCCATCCTTCGTCGTGTTGCCGCTGATGCCGGCATTCACCACGCGGTAGTGAAAGCCTTTGGCGTTGAGATCCTGCTCGAGAAAGTCGGGATAACTGTTGCCGGCATCGGTGCCGTAGCCTGCAGTCAGGCTGTCGCCAAAGGCAACGATGACCGGCCGATCGTCATGGGCCTGAGCTGCCGGTTGCGGCGATGCTGCAGGGGAAGCCGGGGCAGCCTCAGGCGCCGGGGTCGGCTTTGCGTTGCAGCCGGCGATGCCGATGACGAGCAAGGCGACAATCGAGAGCCGCCGATGGGAACCGCGAGGGTGCATCACACGTTCAATCTAGCAGCAGATGGCAATCTAGCAGCAGATCGCCGGCAGGATGAAGACACGCGGCGCGAAGGGGCAGCATGATTGAAGTGCGGGGCTTGAAGAAGTCGATTCATAACGGCACAAACCTGGTGGAGATTCTGCGCGGCATCGACCTGACGATTCCCGAAGGCCAGTTCGCTGCGATCATGGGCGCATCGGGCAGCGGCAAGAGCACGCTGCTGGGCCTGCTGGCAGGGCTGGATGCGCCAACCGAGGGCGAAGTGATCCTGGACGGAACGCCGATCTCGCGCCTGAACGAGGACGAGCTGGCGGAGATTCGCGGAAGGAAGCTCGGGTTTGTCTTCCAGTCGTACCAGCTCATCCCCATGCTCACTGCGCTCGAAAATGTGCTGCTGCCGTTTGAGCTGAATGGGTCTGCCACCAGTGGTTTGGGGAATGGACGTGCCAGGGCAACGGAACTGCTGGAGAGCGTGGGGCTGGCGGATCGTCTGCATCATTATCCAGTGCAGCTTTCGGGCGGAGAGCAGCAGCGCGTGGCGCTGGCCCGCGCCTTCATGCTGGAGCCGCCGATTGTGCTGGCCGACGAGCCGACCGGCAATCTTGACTCGCATAACGGTGAGCACGTGCTGGACCTGCTGCTGCGCCGCCATCGGGAGAGCCGTACTACGCTGGTGATGGTGACGCACGATCCGTTGATCTCTGAGCGCGCGGAGCGGCGCATTATGCTGCGGGATGGCTTGGTCATTGAGGACACGCTGACCACAGAGCCCGTGGCGGCAGCGGAGGCGCATCTGTGAATGGCGCGGCGAACAATGTTGCGCGGCGCCCTCTCAGTTGGAATGCCGCTTTTCGCATTGCATGGCGGGAGTTCCAGGCGGCTCCTGCGAAGTTTCTATTTGTCATCGTGTCGGTGGCAATTGGCGTTGCCGCGCTGACGGGCGTACGCGGCTTCACTGAATCCTTCCAGAAAACGCTGACAGGGCAGGCGCGCACCATCATGGCGGCGGATGTCTCCGCGCGCATGTTTCGCCAGCCATCCGCAAACGAGACGGCCGCGTTGAATGCGCTGCACGGGGTGGAGCGCACGCAGGTGACAGAGATGGTGTCAATGGCTTCGACGCCGTCCGATCCGATTCCACTGTTGGTCTCACTGAAGGCGGTCGACCCATCGCAATATCCTTTCTATGGCGCATACCGGCTGCGTCCCACGGGCACGCTGCGGCAGGAACTGACTCCCCAGACGGTTCTTGTGGGCGAAGACCTGCTGATCCGGCTGCATGCGCAGATAGGCGACTCACTGAAGGTCGGCAACAGCGCGTTTCGTATCGCGGGTGTTGTGGAACGCGAGCCGGACCGCATGAACTCCAGCATGGGGATTGGGCCGCGTGTGCTCATCACGCGCCAGGGGCTGGCCTCGAGCGGGCTGTTGCAGCCAGGCAGTCGCGCGGGCGAGCGATTTTTGATGCGTCTCGATCCGGCGAATACGGACGTAAAGAGTCTGCACACGCAGGTAGAGAAGATTCTTCCAGAAGCGCAGGTGACGGACTTCCGCGAGGCCAACCCTGCGCTGACGCAAGGGCTGGATCGGGCGAGCAGCATGCTGAGTCTGATCTGTCTGGTCGCGATGGTGTTGGGCGCGATCGGTGTAGCGATGTCGATGCGCGCGCATCTGGAGCAGCGGATGGACATTCTGGCAACGATGAAATCCATCGGCGCTCGTTCCTCTGACATTCTGCGGATCTATCTGCTGCAGACGTTGCTGCTTGGGCTGGCAGGCGGCCTGGTTGGCGTGGTGGCGGGCTTCGGTGTGGAGTGGACGATCCCGCAGCTGGCCGCGAAGCTGCTGCCGATCGAGCCCACTCTGCGGCTGCCGGTACGCGCGGGCCTTGCTGGACTGGGCACGGGCATGCTCACGACGCTGCTCTTCTGCCTGCCGCCATTGCTCGATATCCGTCGGGTGAAGCCGAGCCTGGTGCTGCGCCGCCAGGTGGAGACTCAGCCGGAGATGACGCTGACCGAGCGCTGGCAACGGCGCCGTATGCAGTGGATTGCGACTGCCATCATCTTGCTTGCGCTGGCCGGTATTGCGGCGGGGCTTACCAGTTCGCTTACCGTCGCGGCGTGGTTCACCACGGCGTTAGTGTCGCTGCTGCTATTCATCACCCTGCTGGCGCGAACGATGCTGCGGCTGTTGCGCACGGCGCTCGCACGCACCCGGCTCAGCCTGCCATCCGCGGTACGCCATGGATTGTCGAATCTCTATCGGCCGGGAAATCAATCGAATGCCGTGCTCACGGCGTTGGGCGCGGGCATCATGTTGATCCTCACCGTATTTCTCATGCAGAACGCCGTGCTGCGCGAGCTGCAGGAGACGCTGGGCAAGGGCCTGCCGAATATCTTCCTCATCGACATCGCGACCGATGAGCTCGAAGGTGTGTCTTCGTTGATCGCGAAGCAGCCGGGGATTCATGGCGGCATGGAGCGTCTGCCGGTGGTAGCGGGACGGCTGAATGAAGTGAACGGCAAGACCGGCGATGCACTGAAGCAGGAGAAGGTGCCGCGCCATCTGCTGCAATCGGTGAGCCTCACCTGGTCGGACGCAGTTCCGGCGGGCACGAAGGTACACGCGGGCGCATGGTGGAAGCCTGGAGATGAAGGCAAGGTCGCAGTGAGCGAACGCCTGGCCAAACGGATGCACGTGAGTGTCGGCTCGACGATGCTGTTCACGGTGCAGGAGCGGCGTATTCCGGTAACGGTGACGGCGTTGTATGCGAACGATGGCCAGCATGTCTTCGGCCGCAGCGAGTTCATCTTGTCGAAGCGTTCGCTGGTTCATCTGCCGGTGGTCTGGTACGGCGCTGTGCACGTGGACACGGCGCAAATCCCGCAGATGCAGCGCGCGTTGTTCGCAGGCTATCCGACGGTGACGGTCATCAACATTGCTGACCTGCTGGATACCGTGGCCGGCGTTGTCCACCAGGTCACGATCATCGTGCGATTCCTCGCTGCGTTTTCGATTCTGTCCGGATTGGTGATCCTGGCGTCCAGCGTCGCCAGCACCCGCTTCCGCCGCATCCGCGAGGTAGTGGTATTAAAGACGCTGGGAGCGCGTCGCGCGCGTGTAGCCGCCGTCTTCGGCGTGGAGTTTACCGTGTTGGGGCTGCTGGCGGGATGTGTGGGCGTGATCTTCGCCAACTTGCTCACCCTCATCCTGCTGCATCGGCTCGACGTTTCGTATCGTCCACAGTGGATGGCCGGTATTGCGGCGGCGGCCGGTACGGCGCTGCTAGCTGTCGTTACCGGGTGGCTCACCAGTATCCGCATCCTTGGGCAGCGGCCGCTGGAAGTGTTGCGTGAGGAGTAGCCGTCCCAGTTCGAGTGGGCTGGGTGGCCCATCATTCTCTGGAGACGGATTCTCGCCTCCGTTCTCGTCATCTCCGCGGTCCGGATTGCGGTCCACAGGCGCCCACATGCGCGCCATGAGCGGTACCAGGAAGAGCACCGCAAACACGGTTGTGACAGTGCCGCCCACAACGACGCGTGCCAGCGGCTTTTGCGTTTGCGAACCGATGCCGGAGGCAATCGCCGCGGGCAACAATCCGAGGCCCGCAGCCATGCAGGCCATGACGATCGGGCGCATCTCGTCGATGGCACCGAGGAAGACGCCGCGCTCGCGTCCGTGATCATGTTGCTGGTGGCGCAGCCCGGTCAGGAAGACCACTGTGCACAGGGTGTTGAGGCCGAGCAGGGAAGTGAACCCCACCGCCGCGGAGATGCTGAACGAGGTGTGGGTCAGCACCAAAGTAAAGATGCCGCCGATCGCGCCAAACGGGAGTGTCGCCAGCACGATCAGCGCGTCGCGGAAGGATTGAAACAGCAGGTAAAGGAGCAGCAACACGATGAGCAGCGAGATGGGTACGATGAACGCGAGACGGTGCAGCTCCTTCTGCAGGCTGTCGTATTCGCCCGCCCAGGTATAGGTGTAGCCGGAGGGCAGCTTTATCTGGCGAGCGAGAACGTCCTTTAGCTCCTCGATAGTGCTCTGCAGATCGCGTCCGCGCACGCTGAACTTGATCGGGATGTAGCGTCGTCCGCCCTCGCGATAGATCATGAAGGCGCCATTGTGCAGCGTGACATTCGCCACGTTGCCCAGCGGGATCTGATTGCCATCCGGAGTAGGCAGCAGAATTTTTCGGATGGCCTCCGGTGTGTCGCGGAACTGCGGAGTGAAGCGCACGGCGAAATCGAAGCGGCGCTCGCCCTCGATGATCTGCGTCACCGCAGCGCCGCCGACCGCGGCCTGCACTGCGTTATTGATGTCCGCCGCGGCAATCCCGTAGCGCGCCGCCTCAGCGCGATCGATCGAGATGAGCAAGCTGGGTTGGCCGCCAACGTTGAAGACGCCCACGTCTGTCACCCCGCGAACATGCGTCATAAGCTGGTATATTTTGTCCGCCGTGTTGGTGAGCGTGTCGAAGTCGTCGCCAAAGAGTTTGAGGGAATTTTCGCCCTTCACGCCAGACATCGCCTCCTCCACGTTGTCCTGGATGTTCTGGGAGAAGTTGAAATCGATGCCTGGATAACGGTCGAACTTCTTCTGAATCGCCGCGATCAGCTCTTCTTTTTTACCGTGAAACTGCGGGCGCCAGTCATCGACGGGCTTCAGATCGGCAAGAAGCTCGATATTGTTGAAGGTGCTGACGTCCGTGCCGTCATCGGGCCTACCCATCTGCGAGAGACACTGCGTCACTTCAGGAAAGCTGCGCAGTACGCTGCGGAACTGATCGGCGAGTTCCGCGGATTGCGGGAACGCCATGTCCTGCTGCATGGTCGCGCGAATCCAGAGGTTGCCTTCTTCGAGCGCCGGCATGAATTCACCGCCGATCTGGGTGAAGGCGAATGCCGCCCCCGCCAGCAGGACGGCGGCGACGATCCAGACCAGCAGAGAACTCTTCAACGCGAACTGCAGGGTCTTTTCGTACAGCCGGCGTATGTTGCCAATGAGCCAGGTGTCTTTACCCGAGACATGCTTGGGTGAGGAGAGGAAGCACAGGACCGGTGCAAAGAGAAACGCATACAGCAACGCGCCGATGAGCGCAAAGCCATAGGCCTGCGACATGGGAGCAAAGATCTTTCCCGGTACTCCCTGCATGGTGAACAGCGGGATAAACGACACCAGAATGATGAGTGTGGCGAAGATGACCGGCCGCGAACCGTCGGCGACGCCGGCTACGATCACGTCCGAGAGGGTCTCTCCCTGCCGGCGTCGGCTTAGTTTGCGATAGACGTTTTCGAGAATGATGATGGATGCGTCTACCAGAATGCCGAAGTCGATGGCGCCAATGGAGATGAGATTGGCTGAGCTGCCCTCCAACACCATCAGGCTGAAGGCAAAGAGCAGCGCGAACGGGATAGTGAGCGCTGCAATAGTGGTGATGCGCACATCGCCCAGCGTGACGTAGAGCACGATTGTCACCAGGATCATGCCCATCAGCACAATGTGCTGCACGGTATCGGTCGTACGGTTCACCAGCCTGCTGCGGTTGTAGATGGTCTTGATCTGCATACCGGGCGGCAGCAGGTTACCGGAATTGAGCTCGTTGATCTTCCTGCTGAGCGCCTTCAGCGCCGGCAGTGACTGCTCACCTTTTTGCAGCAGCACGATGCCTTGGACGATGTCCGGGTTTTCGTTGAAGCCGACCTTGCCCAGTCGCGGCAGATGTCCTTCCTTTACGGTTGCCACATCGCGCAGCAGGATCGGCGTGCCGTTGTGCTCGGCCACGACGATGTTGTTCATGTCCGCCAGGGATTTCAGCAGACCGATGCCGCGCACGTTCACGCTCTGGCTGCCCATCGTCAGATAGTTGCCACCCGCGTTGGCATTGCTGTTCTGAATGGCGGTGACTACCTGCGTCATGGTGACACCCATGGTCAGGAGTCGATTGGGATCGATCTCGGCCTGGTACTGTCGCGTGGTCCCACCGAAGGTGGCGACATCGATGATGCCGGGAACAGACTTGATCTGGCGGACAACGAACCAGTCCTGCTCCGCCTTCAGCTCATTCAGGCTGTAGCCGGGGCCAATGAGCTGATAGCGATAGATTTCACCGACAGGCGACTCGGGGGACAGCTGCGGTTGCAGATTATTCGGCAGCGTGACTGACTGCAGGCGGTTGAGCGCTTCCTGCCGATCGACGAAGTAGGACGAATTGAAATCAAAATAGAGCTTTACGTCGCTGAGGCCGAAGATGCTGATGGAGCGGATTTCGGTAAGCTTGGGCGTGCCGTTCAGCACTGCCTCGACCGGAATCGTGACCTGTTGCTCTATCTCCTCCGCCGACCATGCCGGGTTCTGGGTGATGAATTCGACCATCGGCGGCGATGGATCGGGATAGGCCTCGATATCGAGCTGGGAAAAGGCAAACCCGCCGGCGGCCAGCGCCACGAGGAAGAGGATCAGGACGATGGTTCGGTACTGCAGCAGCGCGCGCGTGAGTCCCTGCATGGCTACTCCGACCCCGAGCCGCGCAGCAGTTCGGCGCCGGTGCTGACCACGTGATCTCCCTCGTTGAGGCCGCCGGTGATCTCCACGCTGGTATCATGCGCCTCACCTACGCGCACGTCGCGCCGCACGTATTTGTTCTCGCCGGTTTGCACATAGACGTAGGTGCTTACGCCATCGCGGATGAGAGCGGTAGCGGGAACCACGATGGCCTTGCGGCTTTGGTTCGTCACCGCTACAGAGGCGTACATCTGCGGCTTCAGCCTCTGATGCGGGTTGGGCAGCACGATCCGCACTTTCAGCGTGAGGCTCTGGGGATCCACCGCGTCGGAGATGTTATCGACCACTCCATGGTAGACAGTATCGGGATAGCCATTGACGCGTACCTCGGCGGGCTGACCGCGCCGGACCTCTTGAACGTCCCGCGGATAGAGGTCGGCGACGACCCATACATCGCTGATGTTTGCAATGGTGGCGATCGAGGTGGCATTGTCGAGGGAGCGCTGGAGCTCGCCGCTAGCGGTATTCACGTCCAGCACCACTCCCGAGATGGGAGAGCGGATCGCAACCAGGCCCGTCGTGTCCGTTTCCTTGTATCCGAGGATGTGCAGGGTCTGCAGGGCACGGGAGAGCTCGGCGTGGGCAGCCTGATCCACGGCATTCAAATCGTCGAAGTCTTTTTGCGCCATCACCTCGTGCTGCAGCAGATCGCGGGCGCGATTGAGCTGCATGTCGGCGCGTGCTGCCTCGATCTTCGCCTTCTCATAATCTGACCTCGCCTGTTGCAGATCGGTGCTCTGCAGCATGCCGATCACCTGTTCCTTGGCGACTTCCTGACCCGGTAGCACCTTCAGGGCGAGAACACGTCCGCTGATCGGCGGGTAGATGTGCACCACGGTCGTCGGATTTGCCTGGATGCGTGCAGCAAGGGTGAGGGCATCGTGTACCGGCTCGATGTGCGCGACCACCGTGTCGAAGACGCGGTATTGTGGAGCCGGTGTATCGGATGCATCGGCGGACTTGTGACTCTCGCAACCGCTGAAAAACAGGAGCGCTGAGACACAGACGAGAAGAGGGCAGATTCGAAAAGGTCTCATGGGACGATCTCCGTGGCGGCAGCAAAGCTGACCTGATGCAGGCTGAGCCACACCTGCATGTTCGCGTTCAGCGCATCCAGGTTCACCTGGCGGTAGTCGCGCAAGGCATCCAGGTAATCGAGCAGCGTAGTGCCGCCGTGGCGATAGCTGTACTCGAGGTTGTCGCGCACCTCGTGCGCCTCCTGCAGGTAGTGGCCGTTGTAGCGTCGAGCCAGGGAGAGCGCATCTTCATAGCCAGCCCAGGCCTGGTCCACATCGGAGACCACCTGGTTGCGCGCTGCGGTCTCCGCAAAACGGCTGGATTGCGCCTCGTACTTGGTGCGCGCTTTCTCACCTTGATTGCGATCGAAGATGCGCAGCGGAATGCCGATCTGGAAGCCGGCCGAATTCGCCGTGCCGGCGCGATCGTATTCGCCCTCGATGGTGGGGTCGGTCGTGCCATCGGCATAGGCGAGCTTCACATTCGCATCGGCCACTCGGACCGACTGCTGCGCGGCCAGGTAGTCGGGGCGCGCCTGCAAGGCCTTTTGCTCGGTATCGGGCAGCGTTGCGGTAATCGCCGGCGGCTCGAGTGAACCGGTGATGTCGAAGCCCGGATGAGGCCGGTCGTAGCCGAGCAGTGTCTGCAATTGCTCCGAGGCCTGGACGAGATTGGTATGCGCATTGTCGTAGTCGGATTCGAACTGCGCCAGTTGCAGATCGAGCCGCTTGAAGTCGGTGGCGCTCATGTCTCCGACGCGTAGCCGCTCGCGGCTCAGATCGAGTGTCTTGTGATAGTCATCCAGGTTTTGCTTTGCCAGATCGAATGCACCCTTGGCACCCAGCATCTGGGTGAAGGCGGTTTTGACGGCGAGCACCACCTGTCGTTCCTGGTCGGCGTACTGGCTGCGTGTGACCTCGGTAGTGGAGCGAGCGATATCCAGCCGCCAGCGACGTTTTTGCCCGCGCTCGAAGAGCCGGGAGACCTGCCCGGAGTAGAAGTACGGGTTGTTCGAGTCGGCCGCGAGCGACACATCCGAGCCGGTGAGATTGAAGCTAGGATTGACGCGGAGCCCGGCCGTGGTCTCCGACTGTTTGGTGGCAGTCACGTGCGCCTGCGCTGAAAGCAGAGAAGGGTTCTGTATGCGGGCAAGATCGACTGCCTGCTGCATGGAGAGCGGAGCAGGCGTCTGCGCACGGCAGGTGCTTCCGATCAGCAGCAGCAAGGCGAAGGCCCAGAGTCCTGCCAGGGAGAGAGCTCCGTACGCCCGCTGTTTCGCGGGTGGGGAACTCGGTTGCGCTTTGAACAAATGCACCTCTACAAACGACCATTGCCGCACTGTGTTGCTTGCGGATTGGGCATGTCCTGATGTGAAAAGGCTCGACAGCCGGCGCGACGGCAGCATGGGTCGCGCTGGACTGCAAGTGGGCTAGAGCGCCACAGGCGGGGGGCGCGACTCGACCGGCATCCGCGCTCCGGCGAGTTGGATGGCCAACTTCGCATCCTGCTCGACAGGACGACTGGGTCCGCTGTGCAGCGTGACAGCCACAGCATCCATCCACGCCATGGTGGAGGGCAGAAGAGCTGGTGTAGCCTGGGAGCCATCCAGGGGATCGTGTAGGCGCAGCGCCCGTTCGGCATCACGCGGAGCCGTGCACATGGCAATGTCGTCAGTCACGGAGATCACCGGGAAGAGCAGGATGAGCAGCATCAGAATTGCTGTGAACTGCAACTGTCGCGACGGTAGCAGGCCGTCTGGTTTGCATGTACGGGTGCGCCACGCGTGCGCCGACCATGTCGTGATCAGCGACAGCCCCAGAACCAGCCACACGCAATTGAGAAGGATCTCCACGCCTGTCGCGATTGTAATCGAAGCGGGCTCGCGGACAAGTTTAGAAAGCCTCAAGAAGCTGTAACAAATGGGTTAGCAGAGAGTAGGATTGACCGCGGACGCTGCTGCACTTATCATCATGAAGGCATGTCGGCCGGCGTGCTCCAACCTGCATTGCCCCCTCGTTCAATGGTAGGACAGCTGCCTCTGGAGCAGCCTATCGGGGTTCGAATCCCTGGGGGGCAACCAAAACAGAACTTCCCCGCACTCTCCTGAACTCCCTCGTTCAACCAAAATCCGCATAAAACAAGGAAATTTGGCGCTTTCACGTTCGTTAGCGTTCGCAGAAGTGCGTCGGGAGCCATCCAAAATCCGGGGTATGGATTGGGGTACAATTTCCCCACGAAGTGGGGTACGACCCTAATTTCTACTTGGAGCGGGACGGATGGCGCTGACGGACACCGCAATTCGAGCAACGAAACCAGGCAAGCGGCCCTACAAGGTTTACGATCGCGACGGCCTGTTTTTGCTGATCAATCCCCGCGGTTCAAAGCTTTGGCGCTGGCGCTATCGTTTCGGCGGCAAGGAAAAGCTGATGGCGCTGGGCGAGTACCCGGTTGTGAATCTCGCCCAGGCCCGCGAACGTCAGCTCGCGGCGCGCAAGAAGTTGGCCGTCGACCTTGATCCAATGGCGGAGCGCAAAGCCGAAGCCGAGACCCGGCAGCGGGAAGCCGAAGTATTGCAGCGTCAGGCCGAAAACAGCTTTGAGAATATCGCTCGCAAATGGTGGGAATGGTGGTCTCCTGGCAAGTCTCCGCGTCATACTGACTACGTGTTGCGGCGCTTGGAAGCGGACGTCTTTCCAGCGTTGGGTCACAAGTACATTGACGATGTAGCGGCCGCCGATATTCGGGAACTCATGCTCGCGATCGAAAAACGCGGTGCAAGAGACGTTGCAAAACGCTCCCACGAGACCGCAGGCCAAATTTTCCGCTATGCAATTGCCCGCGGTATCGCCACGCGGAATCCTGCCGCTGATTTCAAGCCGCGCGACATTCTCGCCGAAGCCAGCTCAGAGAACTTTGCTCGCGTGGATGCCAAAGACTTGCCCACCTTGCTGGTTAAGATGGAGAGGTACGACGGAGATGCGCTCACACGGCTTGCCATGCGACTCATGGCATATACCTTCGTGCGCACGTCCGAACTTATCGAGTCCCAATGGCCGGAGTTTGACTTGGACAATGCACGTTGGGACATTCCGGTCGGGCGAATGAAGATGGACACGCCCCATATCGTGCCCCTGTCGCGCCAGGCTATAGAAATTCTGCGCGCACTCAAACTGCTTACGGGGAAAGGCCGGTTCGTATTCCCTGGCGCGAACGACAAAAACAAACCGATGAGCAACAACACGATTCTGTTTGCGCTGTATCGTCTTGGCTACCGAGGCCGTATGACTGGCCACGGTTTCCGAGGACTGGCATCTACAATTTTGCATGAGAACGACTTTGCGGCCGAACACATTGAATTGCAGCTCGCTCACCAGAAGCGCAACAAAGTAGCCGCTGCATACAATCATGCGAAATACCTGAGTCGGCGCGCAGCGATGATGCAGTGGTGGGCCGATTACCTCGATGCTCAATTAGCCAAAGCCGAGGAAAGCGATAGCAGGATAAGCCGGAAACGGACCGCGATTCCGGCAAAGGTGGCTCGCATGAAGCTCGGCGGCCGAGTCAGGCTACCGATCGTGACGCATGCACACGCTCTACAGCCCACTGTCTGACTTCGGACCTTACCCATGCGACTGCGCGAGGGCCAAGGCGGACCGGCGCAGGAAAGCTCCTATCCCGGATCAGCGCATAGAGGCTTGTCTTCGAGAGACCCGTGATTGCCTTGACCTCGGGAAGACGCAAGAATGTGACATCATCCAAGTTGGCCGACATGCCATTGGAGCTGAGTTCTGCTCGCTCCTGAGAATGGGGCAATTTCTTCGTGGTATGTTGCACGGACGAAGGGCGATGATCAGCCCTCTTCCGGTGAAACCGGGCGGAAATGGCTGCATTTTCAGCCGGAGCTCCAGACATGCTTCACCTCTGCGATTGTCGAATCGGTTGAGTAATGAACCGACTGTGGGATTGTTTTCAGCGACCGCGCACGGTTGTTGAAAATCACTGATGAATGTGTAAAGCAGGTTCGATACTCGGTCAAATCGAACTAAGCATGAGCATCGTCAGCGCAATCACTGCATTGTATGTAGCGTGCATGAGAGCTGCCGTTGCGGTTGAATTGGATCGCCAGCGCATCATCGCGTAGAGAGTTCCCGTTCCAAAGAACAAAAACAACGGGATTCCAACGGTTTTCGTGTGCGCAAGCGCGAAGAGCAGGGAAGGGCCGATGATTGCCAGCGCAGTTTGAAGCCGCGCCAGGCTCTTCATCGAAGACGCTGTTACATAGATCACGGAGAACGCGGCTCCGCGGAAGATAAGCTCTTCGAGAATCGGGCCCACGGTGACACCGTAGAGCAACCTCTCCCGAGAAGCGGCGCCTAACGACATGTGAGCGATCCGCACTACAGAGAGCACAACTATCGCGGCTAAGACGCCGCCCAGCAGAGCGTAGAGCCAAAAGACAAGTCGGGGCGGTTTAGCCCACCCGAAATAGGTGAAAAGGCGCCCTCGATCGACGCAGGCATAGAGGGATACGCTGACGAAGAGAGCAACAACTACACAGGGTTGCGGGCTGGCTTTCCAGATGTCCGGTTGGTACAGCAGCCTTGCAATCAACGCGACGGCGAGAACGGCGGTGACCTCGACATAGTTGGGCGTTGACTCGAGAAGCCGGGAAAAGGCGCGCCGCAGGAGAGAAGACATGGGCTGCATTCTGGCATGGGTTTGACCGACGCGCGAACCGACCATAGCATCGCGGCCATGCTGGGGGAACGATCCACCTTCGCTGGAGCTGCTACCGTGAGCCTTATGCTTGGGGGCCCTTTGTTGTCAGTGGTTCCTTCGAATCCGCGAGGTCAGGAATGACTGCCGAGTCGACTCTTGCGGACGAGGACGTCGCGGTCTTTGAGACTGAGCTGGAACTCCTGGTAGATCAATATCGAGGCGCCCCCACCTGCTTGCCACCACAGCGCATTGCCGAGGTCTTCGGCCGCTATTTCGCTCTAGAGTGCCTGCGTGCCTATGGTGTGAACGGGTTTCAGTATGCGAGCCAAGGCTTTGTCGCGATCCTCGAAGCGCTTCGCGAGATGCCAAGGAATTAGGTCCCGCTCGGAACCGGCCGTCGTAGCCCCCGGCTTCTTCGATTTGACCGAGTCTCGGTCTCGGGAGATGCTGCGCTTCACCAAGAGCCGTTCTCAGGCGAAAGGACGCGTGCATGTTTCAATCCGTGGAAGAGTTGTCGCAGAAGCTGTCAGAGACCGGGTACTTCATCGACCCAACCATGACCAAGGTGGTCTTCCTGGCGGACCAGATGAAAAAGCCACTCCTTCTGGAGGGGCCCGCAGGCTCGGGCAAAACTCAATTAGCAATATCTGTGGCTGCGGCTGCTGGCACACACGTGGAACGGCTGCAGTGCTATCGGGGGGTCAGCGAGGAGCAGGCCATCGGCCGCTTCGATGAGAGCCTGCAACGGCTCTACATGGAGTATGCCAGGGGACAGCATGGTAGCTGGAAGGACTTGCGGACCAGCCTGAAGGGGCGAGACTTTTTTCGTGCCGGTCCGCTGATGCGTGCGCTTGAGTACGACAAGCCCTGTGTGCTGCTAATCGATGAGCTAGATAAAGTGGATGAAGGTTTTGAGGCCCTACTACTAGAAATCCTCTCCGCTTGGCAACTCTCCATTCCTGAGTTTGGCACCGTCTCTGCCCGCAGCACTCCGTTCGTCGTCCTGACCAGTAACGAAGAGCGCCGGCTGGGCGATCCGATTCGCCGTCGCAGTCTCTACGTCCGTGTCGAACATCCGACACCGGAGCGCGAAGCGGAGATCATCGCCAGCCGCACTCCGGACGCCAGCAGCAGCTTCCATCGTCGCATTGCCGGGATCGCTCTGGCCTTCCGCAACTACTCGCTCGAAAAGCCGCCGTCTGTCTCCGAGATGATCGATCTCGCGAAGGGCCTACAGATTCTGGGTACCGAAGACGTCACAGAAGAGAGCCGCGATCTTCTCCTGCCCATGCTGATGAAGACGGACAAGGACCGGCGTCATCTACTGCGCCACCGCACGACGTTTGCTTGCTTGCCTCCTGTCGTTATTCCTTTGCTTGTAGAAAGCGTCTAGGCGATGGCATCTCGAGCCGAAACTAGTAGAACTTTGCGCCAGCGCGGAAGCGCAACGCGAATCAGCTCAGGTCCAGGACGAAGACATCTCCGCGAGTCTGGGCACTCCGTGAGATCACCCCATTTCGGTCGTCAGGGCCGCGCCTTCGGTGCGCTCATCGATACTTTAACTTGCTACGCCTCGGTGAAAGCGTTACCCTCAACGCCGCGAGTCAATGCAGTATCGTTCCGGTGCAACTTCGCAACGTAGTTAGTCGTATCTCGGGCCCCCGTCTAAATCCTAGTTTCTTGGTTTCTTTAGTTGGGTCGCCGTCCGCTCGCAGCCCGAAGGAGTACCGGTATGAGCCTATGGCAAGCCGTCGGTGAGCAGGCCGCCGCCTTCACTCTGTTGCTGAGCGATGCCGTTCAACGTTCCTTAAATGCGTATCTCAATCCCATAGGAGTCGGGGCATTCGCTCTTCCCCAGGCGAAGAAGAGCGACCCTCAATTCGGCCTGTATCTGGATGCTGCTCGCGTTGATCTACGGTACAGAGACGAGCCGCAGTGGATTCGACTTGAAGAGATCGGAGCGATCAAGGATCAGCTATTTTCCGACTTTCCTGATAGGCTGGCCGGTTTATTTCTTGAGAATGGTTGGGCGTTCGTTGCCCCGCCTCCCATTCTCCATGCGTCCGCCGGAGATGTGGTGATCGCCGGTGGTTCTATCGGCACTTTGGGAGCCGAGGCAAGATGGGCTTCGGGTTACGGGATATTGACAGCCGGCCACGTGGCGGGCTCCGTCGGATCGATTGCGTATACCGCAAGCGCCGGAGGCCAGGCACAGCAAATCGGAAGTGTCGTCTTCTCCCAAACGGCGGCGGGAGCGGGTCCGCGCGGCGGAGCGGACGTCGCGCTGATCGAGTTGGCAGGCACGATGCCCAATGGGTGGGCGGGAAAGAAGGGCACCACTGCACAGGCTTTGGACAAAGTCGAGGTGCAGCGCAACTCTGGAGCCGTGAAATGCGGACTGAAAGGCATGTACGCATGGCTCGCGTATCCCAACACCAACATCGTGTTTGCAAACACCTATCAGACAGACACAGCAATCACCCAGCAAGGCGATTCCGGTGCCGTCGCCGTTCACACAACTACGGGCGAGATAGTTGGACACGTCGTTGGCGGCACTGGACAGGTAGCCTCATACATCCAGGAAATTGACTATCAGTTGCACGCCATCGCCGCACAGGCACCATTTGTGAATATCAGGCTGTGAAGAAGTATTTTTCAGAGCAGTTGGACCGAAGCGCGAGAAGTGGTGACTAGTCGCTCTCGAGGAGAGAAATTATGAATCATGCCCTCATCTTTGCCGTCTACGTTTTGGGAGTCCTGACGGTCTGCTCCTTCCTGGTGTTTGTTTTTCTGTTGGTTCGCTACCTGAAGACTACTCCCGCTACGGTTGTGGTCGTGCCAGCGAGTCCTGCGCCGGCAACAGATCAGCTGCATGGTCTTGATCCGACCAAGGTGTTTGACTCGATACGAAAAACCCTTGAAGCAACAGCGACGCTGGCAAAGGCGCTCAACGATGCGCGACCGGTTGCCATTGCTGCCCTCCTCACAATTCTCTTTCTCGTGGGTTGGCTTCTCTCACTCACGCTTCTAATTGTGAAAGGCGTTCACTAGAAGGAAACCACATTGCAACCCGCTGTAGCTGTCGCGCTGTATTAAACTTGTAGATAAGAGCGGTGTCCTGGGTAAAAAGCTGATACTGCCCATTTGGCACGGAATCGAACGATCTGACCTACTGAGATACAGTCCCGCTCTTGCAGATCGGCTTGCTAAAATCTCGTCGACCGATACTTACGCAGAAATTGTGGATAGTCTTTTGGCGATGCTGGGCCGTGAAAGAAACCGCGAAGATAGGACGTAAAACATCGCCCCATCACCCGTCATTTGGCCCGATGGCAAGAAGACCGTGGCCATCGCGCACGCGTTTTATGAAACAACTGGTCCGGACGCTAAGAAGGTAGAGCTATACATCCGGCACTCACCGGGCAATGACAGGTTTACCTTCGAGAACTCGCTCGGCTAGGAACACGAGGGTACGCGGCAGGACATTGCGATCAAGTACGCGCTGGCCCATAAAAACTTGACGATGAGTGGATATCAACGCAGGAATGTCTCCGGCGGCGGGGAATATGCGGAATTCAATCTTTAGGTGGACATCGCGCTACTTCGAATCCTGATTTTATTGAAGGGTCCATTCTCAGTCTGACGCAAACAGGCCATTCCACTTATCGAGGCGGTCTGAGTCAATATTTCCGTGTTCCGGGCGGTTGGTCGGCAATACGGAAATTACCCGCAGCAGCAATCTCAACTTCGGGGCCGTCGTGCTTGAAAAACGGGGTTTCGGGTAACTTCATTTCTGGCGCGGCGAACTTACCGGAAACGAGACTTTTCAGGCAGTTCAGTTTCAGCTTTCCGGATACCGGTTTTTCGTCCACTTGCCGAAGACATAGGTCCCTCTGGATGGCTCGATGAGCGCATCGTCCTGATATCGCTCTTCGAACTTCGCACGATATGCGACAGACGCCATAGTAGGCTCAAGTCAGAACCCTCCGCTTCAAAAATCCTCCGCCAGTCCGGCATTACCGTGGCCTTCAAAACCACGTTTGAGGTATTCACCAGGGTTGGCCCCGACAACTCGCTTGAACGCCTTACTGAACGCAGCGTCGGACTCGTAACCCACCGACCGGGCGACGTCTATGAGCTTTTTGTCCCGCTGTTTGCAGTAACTGCATCGCCTTCTGCATCCGCCACTCGGTTACATATTCCAGTGGTGTTTGTCCGAGTAGCTCTTTAAAACGTGCTGCAAATGCGGAGCGAGACATGCCCGCCGCTTCGGCCAGGGATTCGACCGTCCAGGGTGTCTTCACTCTGTCGTGAATGGCACTCAGGGCAGTGCCTATTTGAGGATCGAAAACAGCACGAAGCCATCCTTTGTTGCGTTCCGGTCCCGACGCGATATGCGCCCGGAGTACCTGGATAAACAAAACCTCCGCCAGCCGAGTCGCGACTACTTCAGATCCCGGCGCCTGTTCTGCCATTTCTGACGCCAGCGCCTGCATCGTGTTGTGAAGAGCAAGCGTGCGTGCCTGATCGGCCTTCATCAGAATGAAGCTCGGCAATAACTGAGTGATCGGCTTCAGGCTGGCGCGATCGAAACTCAAGGACCCACAGACGATTGTCGTCGGTGCGCCACCACCTCCATAATGAGCGACATTGCCGTTGGCCTTGGCCCCGATCTCGCGGAAACTCCACCTCGGACGTGTTCGCGGGCTGTCGCGCAAGACAATCGAAGTCCCCCTGGCCAGCAAAAAGCAATCACCACCGGTGAGGGGAATCGGCTCCGGAATCCCTTCCACACTCAGCCAGCAGTTGCCGCGCGAAAGCATGGCGAAGTGCGCCAAATCTGTGGGTGACATCTTTTTGCCGGAAGGCGTGACTTTTTCTTCGGCCTGATTTTCCTGTTTTACGCCCCACGGGGCTGTGGCTTCGAGCCTGTGCAGACCGAAAGCGGTTACGTGCATCGTTCTGAAGATGTCTGTTATCGGGTCCAACTTAGCCTCCCTCTTTTGGACGAATAGACAAAAGATTAGGACTCCCGAGCAGTTCTCGTCCACCGCCAAAGAAATCTACTCTTCAGTACTGAATGCTACACATCGACCGAAGGGAGTAATTATGGGAAAGCTTGAAGGTAAGGTTGCAGTCATCACGGGTGGATCGAGCGGCATGGCGCTGGCGAGCGCCAAGCGGTTCGTTGAAGAAGGCGCCTACGTTTTCATCACGGGCCGGAGGCAGGAGCAGCTCGATGAGGCCGTCAAGCTGATTGGCCGGAACGTGACCGGCGTGCGCGGTGACGCGGCCAATCTCGACGACCTCGACCGCCTGTTCGATACGGTCAAGCGGGAAAAGGGCAAGATCGACGTCCTGTTCGCGAGCGCCGGCACGGGCGAAGCCGTCCCACTGGGCGAGATTACCGAGCAGCACTTCGATGCGGCCTTCGGCCTGAATACGCGCGGCACGCTGTTTACGGTTCAGAAGGCGTTGCCGCTGTTCAACGATGGCGGATCGATCTTCATGACCGGGTCAGTTGCTTCGGTGAAAGGTTTTCCTGGTTACGGCGTGTATGCGGCGAGCAAGGCGGCGTTGCGCTCATTCGCACGCACGTGGCTCAACGAACTGAAGGGCAGGAATATCCGGGTGAACGTGCTGAGCCCGGGGCCGATCGCCACACCGATGCAGGACCAAGTTCTCAACGAGGAGGCGAAGCAGATGTTCGAATCCCTGATCCCGCGGGGAAAGATGGGTCGTCCTGAGGAAATCGCGACGGTCGCGCTGTTTCTTGCTTCAGACGATTCGAGCTTCGTGAATGGGGTGGAGTTGTCTGTCGACGGCGGCTTCTCGGCCATCTGAATCGGCGGATCTCGGTGAGTGCATAATCGCCAAGGCACTCACCGAGATCCGATAGGTGACCACAAGGGCTTACCGGAATTTGCATAACGCGTCGTCGAAGGCCAGGGAATCAATAGCAACAAGGATCGGAGAAGTTATGACTACGCGATTGTAGGATTCGGAAAGATAGGCCAGGCCCTCGCCCACGCCTTCGCCCGTAAAAATTCAACGTGACCGTCGCGAGTCGCCGGTCGCCCGAGGAGTTAGCGCCGCAGGCTCGGCGATCGGACCCACAGTCGTCGCCAGGTCGCTACGGGACGCGCGCGAGGCCGACACGGTCACTTGGCGGTCCCGTTCGGGGAACATCGCGAGGCCGCGAAGGCCCTGCCGATTGGAAGGGCAAGACCATTATCGACGCGACGAACTCGTCTAGAGTTCACCTGAAGAACTGGACGGTCTCCCGTCCTCCGCCTTCTTGCGAAGTCGTTCACCGGCGCTAGTTCGTGAAGGGTTTTAATCACCTGGTTGCGGCCACACTGGCTACCGATCCGATCATTGAGGGAGGCCACCGTGTCGTCTTTTTGTCGAGCGACGACGAGGACGCGATCGCTCCCGTCGCGGACCTGGCCAGGAGACTTGGATTCGCCCCCGTCAAGCTCGGAAAGCTCAATGAGGGTGGCGCGTTGGTGCACGCACGGGGCCGCGCCTGGGGTCCACTCATCTTCCAGGACCTGTTCAAGAAGCAGCAATAGTTCCTCAAGCGCGTGATTTAGCGCGCGCGGTTTTACGACACTGAACATCCGATTTATGGGACACGCTCTGATGCAAGGGAAAAGGAGTGATTCGATGAGCATCGAGAAGAACGTCCAGACTGTAAAGAACTTCCTTGCGGCACCCGGTCGCCGCGATGAGCAAGCTCTGCTGGCGTTGATTGCCGAAGATCTTGAGTGGATCATTCCGGGCGAGGACTGGCCGCTGGCCGGCACGTACCGCGGGCATGCGGGGCTGGAGGGGCTGCTTCAGAAAGCCGGGCGAGACGGTGGAGACTTCATTCCCTCAGCCTCCCGAGTTCATAGCGCAGGAAGACCGGGTCCTGGTGGTCGGCTTCGCTACTGGGTTAATCAAAGCCACCAACAAAACGTTTGAGGATCACTGGGTCTTCGACATCACAGTTCGAAATGGCAAATTGACGTACGTTCGGGAGTATGTCGATACACAAGCACTGGCACGGGCCTCCGAGACGGACGCGAGCCCCAGGCCCTGACGCAGGGACACCGACACCACACGATGCGATTCGTAAAGTCCACGAATACGCTGAACTGCGGCACGCTTTCTGAACCGTAAACAGCGTGCCGTCCTGAGGAAATCGCGACGGTCGCGCTGTTTCTTGCTTCAGACGATTCGAGCTTCGTGAACGGGGTGGAGTTGTCCGTCGACGGCGGCTTGTCGGCCATCTGAAATCGGCGGTTGTCAATGAGTGCATGATCGCCGAGTCACTCATCAACAATAGATAGCAACCACTTGCCCGTGTAGTCGCCTT
>CAVQJM010000010.1:0-14560 GCA_963712845.1 uncultured Acidobacteriaceae bacterium | reverse complement strand
CGATGCTCATTCCAGCGAGCCGCAATCTTTGCTACGTGCTCAATGATGAAGAAGAGGGCGGCCGGTTAGCCGCCCAACGCGTGTCGGCGTTGACTCATGGGAAAGGTGGGGTGGCGCTTCTGGGCATCGATCCGGACATCGCCGGTCTCATGTTGCGGGCAAACAGCTTTGAGGACTTCCTTACGAGGAACTATCCGGGCATCAGAATTGTCGTTCGGCGACCGGGGACGCTGAATTTTGCACATGAACAGGAAGAGGCCGAAGAGGTCTTACGACAGAACCCAGGTGTGAATGTGATCGTCGCTTTGACATCGGCTGCAACACGCGGCGCGCTGTCAACCATCGAAAGCAGTCACCAGGGCGCGGCTGTGACAGGCTATCGGCTTTGAGCCGGATCAGCTGTCATTCGACAACGCCAGTCTTGATTCGCTGATTGTGCAGAACACGCGAGCCATGGGCGACCGCGCGGTCCGGCTCATTCACGCGAGACTCGAAGGCCAGCCGCTGCCGGCGCGTGCCGTGTTTAAGCCGCTGCTGGTGAGTCGGGAGAACATGGGCAGCAAGATGATTCATGACCTGGTGAATGCGCGCTGGCAGCCGGGCGCAGTCCCGCTGAAGCGGAGTTTTCAGGAGTGAGAGCTAGGCTGGTGGGGAAATGGCCCGTCCTTTCTGGCCTCGCCGGCCTGCTGCTCGTCTTCTGCGCCCTTCTCGGCCTCTCTGCGTATAGGCACCGCTCTTCGCGGGGACTGCCATATCACGACTCCTTCCTGAACGGAAAGGCCGATGAATGGGAGGCACTGGGAGGCACATGGGAACTGGCGGACGGATCGATGCGAAACGATTCGGACGAGCGCGGTGCGAAGCTGATGACGGGGTCGTCGGACTGGACCTGACTACTTGATTGAGGCCGACGTAATGCTGTTGGGCCGGGATGGAGATGCAGGCCTCGTTGTTCGGTCAAGTGAAGAAGAGGAAGGCGTAGACGCATACACGGGCTACTATGCCGGCTTACGAATCTGGGACAATTCGCTCGTCATCGGTCGCGCCGGATATGGTTGGGCGGAGATGAATGAACCGCTGAGCCTTGATCACATGACGGTCCATTCCTTGCACTGGTACCACATAAAACTCCTCGCCAAGGGGTGCCATATTTTGGCGACCGCAAAGGACGTCGAGCAAAACAAAGAGGCCGCAATTGCCGTGGTTGATGGAGCATGCATACAGAAAGGACGCGCCGGGCTTCGCTCCTATGGGTCCGGAGGTGTCTGGCGCAACGTTGCGATTCGCCCAGCGAGTCAGGCTGATCTGAGCGCAATGCTTCCGTTCGCCAGCAGGCGGAACCCGTCTTCCGAACACACCGCACCGGCGGATGATCAAAGCTTCTGGAGGGTTCTCTCGCCGCATGCTGACAATGTCTGGCAAGGCGAAGCGCCGATCTCCAGCGCCAGGTCGATCAGCAGTCTTCGCCTGCTCTCGCCTGCGGAGCGCATGCGGGCAACGGTCCGAGGCGCAGTCGTACTCGCGTCACCGTCCCTGTTCATACAGGACGCGACCGGCGGGGTTGCCGTGGAGGGTGCAGCTGGCCGGCTCCTAAAAGTGGGCGATGAGGTGGAGGTGACGGGCAGTGTTCGTGCGACCGCATTCCAGCCCCCACCTTCGAGAAGGCCAGCGTGCGCGTGCTTTGGGAAAACACGCCGACACCACCGCTGGCTGTAACAGCATCGCAAGTCGCCACCGGTGCCTATGATGCGACCTTTGTCGAAGCACAGGGGTTGCTAACCGAGAAGGAGCGCCGCAAGGACGACAGCCTGGTTCTGAGCCTTGACGAGGGACCGCAGTCGTTTCAGGCGGTACTCAATCGGGGCCGGGGCAGCACCCTTTACGACACGCTGAAATCGGGAAGCACGCTTCGGCTCCGAGGCATTGCTGTTGCGGATGGGGCATACACGCGCGACCTCGTGCCATTTGTGTTGCTGCTGCGCTCGAGTGACGACGTTGTGGTGGTTGCCGGACCGCCCTGGTGGAATGCGCGTCACGTGGCTTGGCTGGCTACTGCAGCTCTGCTTCTTTGCATCGCTGCCAACTATCTTTATCATCGCGTGCAGAGCTGGCGATTGCGCGCAGTCATTGAAGAACGTGAGCACATTGCATACGAGATGCATGACACGGCCTCGCAGAGTTTTGCTGGGATCGGATTCCAACTGAAGGCCATCCGCGAAGGCCTGCCCAGGAGTCTCCGTGGCTGCACGAGCAGCTGGACCTGGCCAGCGAGCTGGTTGGGCAAAGTCATAAGGAGGCGCGCCGAAGCATCGCAGTATTGCGGCCCGATCAATCCGTCTCCAATGATCAATGGGGCACTTCGGGAGTGTGCGAACCAACTGGTCGCGGGCGGTTCCGTGCGAGTGATAGCGACCTGCGTCGGCACACCGGTCAAGGCCCCTCTGCGTGTTACAGATACGCTGTACCAATTGGCCAGGAGGCGCTGGCAAATGCGGTGCAGCATGCGCATGCCACGGCACTGCGCATCCAGCTGACCTACCATCGAGAGACAGTGGAGCTTTCCATCCAGGACGACGGTGGCGGGTTCGCACAGAATGACGAAGTGACCGGGTTTGGTCTTCCCAGCATGCGCAAGCGGGCCGCCAATATCGGAGCGACGATGCATGTTCGCAGCGCGCCCGGTGAAGGTACCGAGATACGGGTGCGATCTGGGCTCAGGGCGCGAAAGACCGACGCAGTGGCTGCGGGGCATTGCCAAGCGATGCGGTAAAAGATATATGGAGGGGGCTGGTCGATGGTGCAGGCCGAAAGCCGGATCAAAGTACTCATCGTTGACGATCATCCTGTGGTGCGCGCCGGACTCGCCAGCATGCTGGAACGCGGGCGGAGCTGGAACTGGTGGGCTCAGCCCTATGCGGAGCGGATGCGCTCCAGATGGTGGACCGCATGAGGCCCGATGTGTTGTTGCTGGATTTTCGCATGCCGGGAATGAGCGGCGTGGAGACATTGCGAGCGCTGAAATCCGCGGGAAGCAGTGCGCGGGCCATCATCCTTACCAACTACGAGACGGACGAGGACATCTATCGAGCGGTGCAAGCCGGTGCGCTGGATACCTACTGAAGGACGCCTCGCTGCGAGACATGATGGCAGCCATCGCTCCGTGCACGCCGGACGAAGGTACCTGCCTAATCACATTGCCGTGCGACTTGCCGAGCGGATGGTGCGCATCGATCTGACGGCGAGAGAGCTCGAGATACTCGAGCTGCTTTCCAAAGGATCGACGAACAAGCAGATCGGGCATGCGCTGGGAATCAGCGGCCACACCGTGCGCAACCATGTGCTGAGATTATTGAGAAGCTTCAGGTCTCCGACCGTACTGAGGCCGCAACGATCGCCATTCAGCGAGGGCTGATCAAACTCGAAGACTGAAGATGGACCGCCCTGGTCTCACCCCGTAGTAGATCAAGTGTTCTATAGACCAACGCGCGCAAATAAGGAAAGCTTGCTGTGGTCGTACCAAGCGGTCAAGGTGCTCGACCTGCAACAATCAATGGTACATGGAGAGGGCGATGAATCTCTTGAAGCGACGAGATGTGCTGAAGCTTCTTGCCGCTGCAAGCGGATACCCCTTGGCTGCGAAGCTGAGCAGCGCGGCGCAGGGTAAGAAACGACACGTCGCTGCCGACGCGCCGGCACAGAACGCGCGCTCGCACCGCAATCGAGCGCCGAAAAATCGGCGTCCGCTGGCGCCCAATGCCTTCTACATTCTTCCGCTGGGGTCGGTTCGCCCTGCAGGGTGGCTGCGGCGCCAGATGGAGATCCAGGCGAATGGCTTAGGTGGCCATCTGGACGAGACCTGGGCGGATGTCGGCAGGAACAGTGGGTGGCTGGGCGGCACGGGAGAATCGTGGGAACGGGGGCCGGACTTTCTGGACGGATTGATTCCGCTAGCCTACCTGCTGAACGACGATGCGCTCAAAGCGAAGGCGCAGCGTTACGTGGATTGGACGCTGACCCATCAGACGGCGAATGGCATGATCGGCCCGGCAACGAACGACGACTGGTGGCCGCGCATGGTCATGCTGAAAGCGCTGTGCCAGCACCAGGAGCGACGGGCGATCCGCGGGTGATCCCAGCCTGTCCCGTTATTTGTCGCATCAGTTGCAGTCCCTGCCGCAGCGGCCTCTGCGCGACTGGGGAAAATTCCGTTGGCAGGACAATGCGCTCACCGCGATTTGGCTCTACAACCGGACCGGCGATCCGAAGCTGATCGATCTGGTGCGGCTGCTGCATAAGCAGGGCTTCGACGGCAGGCGAACTTCGCCGATTTCAGATACACCTATCCCGTTACCCCGAAGATGCTGAAGCTCGACGAGAACAAAGGGCTCAGCGATTACGCGCTCTCCACACATGGCGTCAATAACGGCCAAGCGTTGAAAGCGGCGCCTGTCTGGTCGATGGTGTCCGGTGGCGACGCGGATCGTGGCGGCTTACGGCAGATGCTTGCCATGCTGGACCAGTACCACGGTCTTCCGAACGGGATGTTCTCCTGTGACGAGCACTTCGCGGGCAGAAACCCGTCGCAGGGTTCCGAGTTGTGCACGGTGGTAGAGACGATGTTCTCGCTGGAGCAGTCGCTGGCGATCCTGGGTGATTCCTCGATCGGCGACCGTTTAGAGCAGATTGCCTTCAACGCACTGCCGGGTACATTCACGGACGATAGTGGGCACACCAGTACAATCAGGAGCCCAACCAGGTTGAAGTGAGCCTGCACCGAAAGCCATGGACAACCGACGGACCAGAGTCGAATCTCTACGGACTGGAGCCGAATTTCGGATGCTGCACAGCGAACTTTCATCAGGGGTGGCCCAAATTCGCTGCGAGTTTATGGATGGCTTCGCATGACGATGGCCTGGTTGCGGCCGCCTACTCGCCATGTGAGGCAAACAGTGTTGTAGGAGACACCGCGGTCCACCTCATCGAAGAGACCGAGTATCCGTTCCGCGAAAACATTCGTATCGCAGTCGATCCCGATGCACCGGTCCGGTTCCTCTCCGTTGCCGGATTCCCGCATGGACGAGGGAAGCCACGATCAAGGTGAACGGAACGGTACAATCCGCGGAGACGGCAGATGGCTTCATGAAGCTTGACCGGACCTGGACGAAGGGAGACGTCATTGAGATCAGGTTGTCAATGGCGTCCCATCTGGCCCGTGGATATCACGACTCTCTTTCGGTCAATCGCGGACCGCTGGTGTTCTCCTATGCGATCGGCGAGGACTGGGTGAAGTTGCGTACCCGCGGGATGACGGCCGATTGGCAGGTATTCCCTTCCAGCGAATGGAACTACGCGTTGAGTGTTCAAGAAGAGAATGCCAACGTACTTGCAGTGGAAGAACATTCCATTGGCGGCTCCGTCTTCGCACTCGATAGAACTCCAGTGACCATTCAGGTGCCTGCGCGCAAGGTGCCTGGTTGGCAGGCAGTGGATGGTGTCGCTGATCCCGTACCGCAGAGCCCTGTGCTCACGCAGGAGGCCGAAGAGACGATCAGGCTGGTGCCCGATGCGGCGGCGAAGCTCCGGATTACCGCGTTTCCTCAGGCGAAGGCATGAGATTCGTAGTCTGGGAATGCAAAGTGGTCAGGTGTGAATGAATGAGCCGAAACCCAGGCTCAGCTTTGGCTGCGGGAATGTCTTTTTTCAGTGGTCTGTCGATTTGGCCCGCAACGTCGCCTGCCAGTGGTAATTGATTAGCAACCAGTCCTGCGGCCTGCAAGAGCCAAACGCATTCGGTTTGCCGCTACACTGTCGCGATCGAAATCTGCGTGCCATGCAGAACGAGGGAAGAACAAGAAGAGAGGACATCACCGAATGAATAATCCTCTGGACCGCAGATCCTTTCTCAAAAAGGCCGGCAGCACGGCGCTGAGTGCCACCGCGCTCAGGCTTGCGCCGCCCATGCCCAGTGCCGAGGAGAAAGAAAAGGTCTCCTTCCGCAGCACCTGGCCGCGGGATGCGACTCGTCCCTGGGCCGGACCGGAGTACTGGACCAGATCCGCTGCAAGACTGGCGCGTGCATCAGGGGCGGCTGGAGTGCATCCGTGCCGGCGGCGATCGAAATGTTACGTTGCTCACACGTGAAGTTGCTCCCCACTCGGGCAATCTCGTGCTTCGCGTGCGCATGGGCCGGGTAGACTCCATCCCGCTCCAGCGCGGTTTTGTTGGCTTCCGCGTGGGCATCAAACCCGCCCACGGCGACTATCGCACAGCGGCCATCTATGGCCGGGTATGAACATCGGCATCCATGCCGACGGGCGCCTCTTCATCGGCCAGCTAGAAGACTCGGCTGGGCGCATCGATCTCAACACCGATCTGCATTTGGAACTGCGGGCCCATCCCTCCGCGGCAGGATATACGGGTCGCTTCACGCTTCCAACGCGCGGGGTGAGTCTGCCCATATGGATCGCGTGGTTCCGGCCGAATCATTTACGGCGCTTTGGCTCTGGTCTGCAGTTCGGCGACTGTAGAGACTACACCCGCATTCGATGCGCCCATCGAAGATTTTGACTGGTACCCGCGGAATCAACATCTCGGCGGAACTCTGCGATTCTGGTTCGCCGACTGGACGATTGCCGGAAGCCGCGTGGAAGTGAAGGAAGGCCGCGCCTACGGGCCAATTCTCTTCACCCTTTACACCGTCAGCCGCGGTACGTTGAAGCTGTCAGCGCAGTTTCCCCGCTCGGCGATGCATCGACGCCCGCTGAACTCGAAGTTGCCGATAAAAATGGGAATTGGAAATCGATCGCCAAAGCCCATCCGGATACGGACGCATGGAACGTCATCTTTCGCGTCCCTGCCTGGGATGCATCACGAGAGCAGGCCTATCGCGTGCTCTATGCCATGGCGGATGGCAGCGGAGTGCCAAAGCAATATACTTATACCGGCCACATCCGCATGGACCCGAAAGCCAAGCCCGACGTGGTGATTGGCCTGCTCACTTGCATCTGTAACTTCGGATTTCCGCACTCCGACTTCACCCGTCACCTGGCTCATCATCAGCCGGACATTCTGTTGTGGACTGGCGATCAGATCTACGAGCCAGTGGGTGGCTTCGGTGTGATCGAAACGCGCGATCCCAGCCGGCTCGAGCCCGCCATGTTCGATTTCCTCCGCAAGTGGTACATCTTCGGCTGGGCGGTCCGGGATCTGACGCGCGATATTCCTTCAGTCTGCATGACCGATGACCATGATATGTTCCACGGCAACATCTGGGGTTGCGGCGGACGTCCCACCAATCCCGCTCTGGGTGAGCAGGGATATGCAGCCCAGGATTCAGGCGGTTATAAGATGCCGGAGCGCTGGGTGAATATGGTTCAGCGTTCGCAAACCGCCCATCTTCCCGATCCCTTCGACCCAACGCCGGTGGAGCAAGGCATTGGCGTTTATTACACCAGTCTCGAATGGGGCGGCGTGAGCTTTGCCATCCTTGAGGATCGAAAGTGGAAGTCCGCGCCGAAACAGCAACTGCCGGAAGCCGATATCCGCAATGGTTTCGCACTCAACCCGAACTGGGATGCGGCAACGCAAAGCAATGTGTCCGGTGCCGAGCTTCTTGGCCAGCGGCAGTTGGACTTTCTTGAATACTGGGCGCGGGATTGGAGCGGCGGCACCTGGATGAAATTTGCCGTTTCGCAAACGCCATTCGGTTGCCTACACACTGAACCGGCGGGAATCATCGACGATCAAAAGTATCCAACGAGGAATCCCTGCTGTCGGCGTGATCTTACCGGCGATCACCTGGTTGCCGATCACGACTTCGCTGGATGGCCGCAGCACGGACGCGACGCGGCAATACGCAAATGGAGAAAGGGATTTGCCGCGCACCTCAACGGTGACCAACACCTGGGTTCCACTTGCCAGTACGGTGTGGACGATTTCCGCGACGGCGTGTATTCCGTTTGCACTCCGGCGATCTCTAACATCTGGCCGCGCCGGTGGTTTCCTCCGCAGGCGGGGGGCAACGGCCTGCCGGGCAAACCCAACACTGGGGATCACCGCGATGCCTTCGGCAATCGCATGACGGTGCTTGCCATCGCCAACCCCGCGCGCTATCAAGGCTCCGGTCTGGAAGGTCTTCGTTTTCGGGTGACGGGATACACCATCCTCAGCTGCAACCGTGGCACACGAAAACCACGATTGCCGAGTGGCCGCGGTGGGTCGATCGGTCACAACCGAGCGCGCGCCCTTATGAAGGCTGGCCGCTCACCGTCGATCAGATCGATAACGGTCTGTGGGGTGCCGCGTGGCAACTCGATCCCATTGAGACGAGCGGCCACCAGGACGCGGTGGTTCAAGTGCAGGATGAGACAAGCGGCGAAGCGGTTTACACACTCCGCATCCGCGGGGAATCCTTTACGCCCTCGTGCGCCAGCCCGGTGTGTATTCGGTGCTGGCCTACGATCCTGACGGCGACTATTACAAGGCCTGGAAGCATGTCCGGGCGCGCAGGAAAGGATGAACCGCCTCCGAGTCATACTTTGAGATCGCCGACCATGAGATTGACTCTGAATCGTAGACTAGCTGCTTAGCCATGTCTGCCGGAAACGAGCATTCGATTCTCAGTTCGTTCAGCGTACTACCCTTTGGACCAGCAAAGGTCGTGATGCACGCCGCGGCTCCCCCAAGTGCCCGAGCCGTTTTCTAGCGTCGGTCTCTGAGGGCGGGTGGCCGACAAACCGGAACTTTGGTTTTCGAGTGACGAATTTCGGGGCGAATCACTCATCGAGGTATTCAGATCGATTTATCTCTTCAGATGGATGAAAAGCCGACTACACGGCCAGTGACCTGCTGGCACTTGTTGCTGAGTGAGTTAGCGATTTATCTGAAAACTGACGAAGAGACTATGGAAGCACTTGCCCTTTGGGTTATGGCTTGGATGGTCCGTCGCTTATTTGAGAGCAGAAATTTCTGGCGTAGAAGTAGAAATCTGCGGCCCGCCGGGAGGTCACTATTATGCTTTGGCCCGCCCGGGAGCGACAGTGCCGCCGCTCCCGCATGCGTTCGGCTTACCCGATCAGGGCAGCAAACGGGGATTGGCCCTTTGCGCCAGATCCACAGCCTGCTGTGGAAACCAGGCTCCTGCGATTGGATCGTCGAGGCCCCACAGCGGATCGAAGACCGCTTGGCCGGCGGCGTCCGTTGGCCATCCGGGCTGCGTGTAGTCGGCGTAGTCCCACGCCCGCGCTCCTCCGGCGGCGTCACACGTGCCGTCTGACTCGCCTGGTGTTTTCACCCAGAGATAAGCGTCGAGCAGTGAGACGCCGGTGTTCGCCGTGGGATGAAGACCAAGTCCACGAGCCGGCGGGTTGCACCAGCTGCCATTGCTGAGGGTCTGGATGACCGAGGCAGGCTGGTTGTACGGCGCAGCCGCGTAGATAGTGGCATCGAGCCGTCCCTGACCATTGCGGCTGGTGTCAATGACGAAGTGCGTCGTGGGCACCGCGCTTCCCATGTTCTGTTGAAACCACTGGTCGGTGTAGGTCCAGGTCGCGATGTTGTCTGGATCGACTGGTCCGAAAGGCGAGTAGTACTGGCTGGCACAATACGAATAATGCCCGAGCCTCCAGCCGCCGTTGTCTGGATTATTGGCGAACGCGATGCACTCTGAGACCCAGGTGTCGTACTTCGTTTCGTAGTTGTTCAGATTGTAGTTCGATACATTGGTAAAAAAACCCTGCGCCTGTTGAACGCCAGCCTGTGCGAGGCGCGCCGCCATAATCGGCACAGCCTGCCAGTGACTATTGCCCGCATCGAGATAGACCAGCGTCTGCGATCCGGTCTCGAGCTTGGTTACCGCATAGTTGATTTGCGTGTATCGATCCGCCGTAGCCTGCGGGATGTTCACCTGCGTGGGATCGTATCCGCAATCGCTGGGCAGGTCCGCCAAAGCATCCGGCTCAAGTATGATGACCACTTTCTGACTCCCGATCGCTGCGGCAATAGCATCAATCCACGTCTCATAATCCGCGGTATTCTCCGCGCCGCCCGCCGAATAGCTGCCGCAATCGCGGCCAGGAATGTTGTAGAGCACCAGCGCCGGTACCGCTCGCTCAAAAGCCGCTTTCCGGAGCGTCGATGTCACGGTGGCGCTCACTTCGGAAGGCGTGCCGCTAGTGAGCCACACCGCCTGCGGGACCGTCTCCATGGCGGTAACCAGCAGCGCGTTCTTCAACTGGCCCTGCTTCAACAGGCTCTCCACCTGCTGCACGGCTCCGCTGGGCGGCTCGGGGACAAAGAAACGAGCGTTGGCCGGCAGCGTCTTCGACTGTCCAAGCCCTCCGGCGGATGAAATCAGCAACAGTGCTGCTGGTGCAAATCTGCGCAGAGCGCGCCAACGAGGGGTTGTGTTGTGCATGGTGAGACCTCCTAGGGTACCGTGGCCGTAAAATCGTGCCCAATCTTCTAGACCCCCCGAGCACGACCTGTCAACCTTCAGAGCCGCAACCTTAACGTTTTAATAGAGATCAGTGGAGCGCGACCAGCAGCGGTCCGCGTGCTCAGTGCGAGATTCCGCATTTGCATGTCTATCGGTCGTGAGTTGCCGAAAAGCTGTCATGATGGGGTCGTTGCGCAACAGGGAATGCGCTGTAGGCAGCCCGTCTATGCTTTGACAATGGAGCTCGGTCCGGACTCCTGAAGTATTGCGAACCTCGGCGTTCTGAGTGCGTCCCCTCAATCACGGAGTCTCGCCGTCAAATCACGGCTACAGGCCAAAGCGCTCATCGACCTATTCAGATTGATCTGTGTGCCGGCCAAGTGGCCGTGTAACCCGCTATCCGGAGTTCTGGAGCGCGGAAGGCGCGTGTGACGATCCGGAAGCGGTTAACTGTACGAAACGGCGACTTTTCATCCAAGTGGAAAGTCACCCACTGGGAAATCGGTAAACACTAGGGCGTTTATGAGGACTAATCCGTAGGTCGGTTCTTAACCCCAAGCTCAACGAGTGCATGTTCTGGGAAATTCACACCGCGCTCGCCGTCCGGGCCTGACGAAAAAGAATTCATCAATCATTCGGTCCCGCGACTCTAAGAGCGACGGTGATGTCCCAGGGATCTCTGAAGATTAATCCGTTGATTTCTTGAAGAGGCGGATAGCCCGCTCTCACCAGGCCTTCGGCGGCGCGGTGAACCTCGTCCCTATCTTGAAGGAGAATCTCCCAAAAGAGCAAACGTGAATCTTCATTTGAGGCAACGGGCGAGTTGGCCACCCAAACGTTTAGGCCAACGTGATGGTGGTATCCGCCGGCCGAGGTAAACAGAGCCCCGGGGTAGCGCCATGTTGTGATGTCGAGGCCAAGCCCGGAATGGTAGAACTTCTTGGCCTGTTCGAGGTCGTCCACGTAGAAATGCACGTGTCCCATGGTCGTTCCGGCAGGTGCGCCGCGCCAACTATCAGGAGCGACTGCGGGAAACGTTTCGAAACGGACTGGATCTGCGGCGCTGACAAGTTCTTCATTCTCCACAACCCACTCAGAACGCGGACGGTCGGCATACACTTCAACGCTGAGACCATCGGGGTCAACAAGGTAGATTGCCTCGCTGTAGATATGGTCTCCGGCACCGAATTCGATTCCGTCCTGGCGCAGATGTTGCACAAAGCTGCTGAGGGCTGGCCGGCTGGGTAAGAGAAACGCCGTATGGTAAAGACCAAGGCGGGTTTGGCGACCAATAGCGTGAACTCCGGGCAGTTCCTCCAGTTCCAGAAGAACAGGTTTGGAATCTTGGGCTCCGAGCTTAGCGATCTTGCCGTCAATCTCCAGTACGGCTAGACCAATCACTTCCGAATAGAAATGAACGGACCTTGCGAGTTGCGAAACCGCGAGGCGAACTCGCCCGATCCTCGCTGTTGCCGGCAGGCGAAAGGTGGGAGGATGGATGCCGAAAGAGGTTGTGTCTACAGTGGTTGGTCTGGCGATGCCCACGTGAACCTCCGTGTGTCTTCGCGTCGATTGTATGTCACCTATCAAATGTGTTCACACCGAGTCCGCGGATAGATTCGATGAGATGGTCTGGTTTGCGTTCCGATAAGTGCCTGAGTATAGTTGGCCAACATCCGCGGACGAAATATGACAGCCGCTCAAGAACCGCCGAGATCGCTTCCCAAACACAGAACAACTCAATCAGGTCTTGAGCGAGCGTCATCTACGATGCGACTGGAGGATCAAATGGCAGAGACGAATGGATTGAGCAATTTGGAGCTGATGCGTACACTCGATGACTCATGGAACACGCAAGACTGGGATACGTTTGAAAAACGGCACTCCACAGACACCGTCGTATCTTGGCCAGGCCAAGCGGATCCCACGCGGGGCATCGACAATCACAAGGCCGAATCGGTGCAGTTTTTCAAGACGTTTCCCGATAACCATCTGATCAATCATCCCTATAAAGTTGAGATTGCTTCTCCTGTGGGCACGACATGCACGTGGCCTGCTTGATCGGGGCTACATCGTTATTTGCTCACAGCCGCGATAGCTGGCATGGAACGCTCATGGCAGTCTTTCAGCCGGGGGAGGAGACGGCGCAGGGCGCGCAGGCCATGATTGACGACAACCTCTTCAAACGATTCGCAAAACCAGATGTTGTGCTTGGCCAGCATGTCATGAGCTTGCCATCCGGGCACCTCGATTGGCGTACTGGAGTTGTCACCTCTGCTGCCGACAGCCTGCAGATCCGAATGTTCGGCGTGGTCGCATGGCTCCATGCCGGAGGCCAGCATTGATCCTGTCGTCATGGCTGCCTCTACCGTGATGAGACTGCAAACGATCGTTTCCCGTGAAGTCGCGCCCACGGATTCTGCCGTGGTGACGATTGGGGTGCTACAGGCAGGAACAAAGGAGAACGTTATTCCGGACGAGGCACTCATTAAGCTGAATGTGCGTACCTTCGATGAGGGGGTACGTAAACACGTCCTCTAGCGATCGAACGAATTGTGAATGCCGAGGCAGCTGCAGCTGGTGCGCCGAAACCACCCGAGATCACGCCCCTGGACCGCTACTCCTTGGTAACGAACGATGTCGATGCAACCAACAAGGTCGTTGACGCGTTTCGTCAAGACTTCTCTGATGGCTCTGTGGAGCAGACGAAGCCGAGCATGGCGAGCGAGGACTTCGGATGCTTTGGAGCAGAGTGGCACGCCCCATCGGTGTTCTGGTTCTTTGGGGGCGACGATCCTGCGGTTTATGAGAAGGCGAAGAAGGATGGCACACTCAACGAGCTTCCGACCAACCACAATCCGCGGTTTGCACCAGTGATCCATCCCACTTTGGAAACAGGTGTGAAGGCTCTGGTCGTCGCGGCACACGCCTGGTTGGCATCGTGAACGACATTCTGATTCACGGAAAACACCTCGCGGGCCCGTTTCTGGTCGCGCTCGACCTGCTGGGTCATTCGTCTTCGCACTCAGCGGTGCAGCAGCGGGCGTCAAGAGCAAGCTCGATCTGTTCGGCTTGATGGTGCTTGCCTTCGCGACAGGGAACGCAGGGGGGATTACCCGAGACCTGCTCATCGGCGCCGTTCCACCGGCAGCCATAAACGACTGGCGTTATTTGGGCGTCTGTCTGCTGGCTGGCTTGGTGATTTTTTTCTGGTATCCCAAAATCGACGTGCACCGGAGGCCTGTGCTGTTGTTCGATGGCGCCGGCCTGGCTCTGTTCGCCGTCACCGGTGCGCAAAAAGCGCTGGCCGCCGGACTCAATCCAGTGATGGCTGCGATTATGGGGATGTTGACTGGAATTGGAGGCGGAATGCTGCGTGATGTTCTCGTGAACGAAACTCCGACCGTACTCCGTGCAGATCTTTATGCCGTTGCTGCACTTGCCGCCGGCATCGCGGTGGTAGAAAATCGGACACCTTCTCTTCCTGACTTCCCATCTTTTGCGACAATGATCGTGGGCGCACTCCTCTGTTTCTGGCTCAGAGTGATGGCCATATTCCGCGGGTGGCATCTGCCGATCCCAGGGGACATCAGCTAGACCAAACGTTACATAATGCCGATCTGTTTCATCAATCCGACTAAATCGTAGAAGAGCTTCTCTTCGACGATTTCGCCGTCCTTCCAGTGCGCGACTGTGCAAAATTCAACATGAAATTTCTTCCCAGTCGGGGCGATCATCTTCTCCATCCGCCCCCTTCATTGGACCGGTCATTGGGCCATAAAAATCCGCAACAGTGCAGGTCCAGTCGCCTTTCAGAGGAAGGATGGAGCGAATATGCAGGGCTGCGGCTCGCTTCCTGAGAAGTGCATGAACTCGGCCGCTCAAGATAAACAGACCCGGCGCTGTCGAGGAAAGCACGTCTATTAGATCGATGTCGTTCTGCCATGCAACGGTTCCGAAGTCTTCCGTGGCGATCACGATTGCATCCGGCTCATCGCTCAGGGCGCGATAGAGGAGAGTTGAATCAGATGCAAAGGAGAGCAAATCGACTCCCACCATGGATCGAAGAGCAGCGATAGAAGTCGTCCACGCATGTGAGTCGAAGCAGGGCAGCACTCGCAACGG
>CAVQJM010000009.1:0-8932 GCA_963712845.1 uncultured Acidobacteriaceae bacterium | reverse complement strand
CAGGGCGCGAAAGACCGACGCAGTGGCTGCGGGGCATTGCCAAGCGATGCGGTAAAAGATATATGGAGGGGGCTGGTCGATGGTGCAGGCCGAAAGCCGGATCAAAGTACTCATCGTTGACGATCATCCTGTGGTGCGCGCCGGACTCGCCAGCATGCTGGGAACGCGGGCGGAGCTGGAACTGGTGGGCTCAGCCCTATGCGGAGCGGATGCGCTCCAGATGGTGGACCGCATGAGGCCCGAGTCGCTGTTGTTGCTGGATTTGCGCATGCCGGGAATGAGCGGCGTGGAGACATTGCGAGCGCTGAAATCCGCGGGAAGCAGTGCGCGGGCCATCATCCTTACCAACTACGAGACGGACGAGGACATCTATCGAGCGGTGCAAGCCGGTGCGCTCGGATACCTACTGAAGGACGCCTCGCTGCGAGACATGATGGCAGCCATCCGCTCCGTGCACGCCGGACGAAGGTACCTGCCCAATCACATTGCCGTGCGACTTGCCGAGCGGATGGTGCGCATCGATCTGACGGCGAAGAGACCGAGATACTCGAGCTGCTTTCCAAAGGATCGACGAACAAGCAGATCTCGGGCATGCGCTGGGAATCAGCGGCCACACCGTGCGCAACCATGTGCTGAAGATTATTGAGAAGCTTCAGGTCTCCGACCGTACTGAGGCCGCAACGATCGCCATTCAGCGAGGGCTGATCAAACTCGAAGACTGAAGATGGACCGCCCTGGTCTCACCCCGTAGAAGATCAAGTGTTCTATAGACCAACGCGCGCAAATAAGGAAAGCTTGCTGTGGTCGTACCAAGCGGTCAAGGTGCTCGACCTGCAACAATCAATGGTACATGGAGAGGGCGATGAATCTCTTGAAGCGACGAGATGTGCTGAAGCTTCTTGCCGCTGCAAGCGGATACCCCTTGGCTGCGAAGCTGAGCAGCGCGACGCAGGGTAAGAAACGACACGTCGCTGCCGACGCGCCGGCACAGAATGCGCGCTCGCACCGCAATCGAGCGCCGAAAAATCGGCGTCCGCTCGGCGCCCAATGCCTTCTATATTCTTCCGCTGGGGTCGGTTCGCCCTGCAGGGTGGCTGCGGCGCCAGATGGAGATCCAGGCGAATGGCTTAGGTGGCCATCTGGACGAGACCTGGGCGGATGTCGGCAGGAACAGTGGGTGGCTGGGCGGCACGGGAGAATCGTGGGAACGGGGGCCGTACTTTCTGGACGGATTGATTCCGCTAGCCTACCTGCTGAACGACGATGCGCTCAAAGCGAAGGCGCAGCGTTACGTGGATTGGACGCTGACCCATCAGACGGCGAATGGCATGATCGGCCCGGCAACGAACGACGACTGGTGGCCGCGCATGGTCATGCTGAAAGCGCTGTGTCAGTACGAGGAAGCGACGGGCGATCCGCGGGTGATCCCAGTCCTGTCCCGTTATTTGTCGCATCAGTTGCAGTCCCTGCCGCAGCGGCCTCTGCGCGACTGGGGAAAATTCCGTTGGCAGGACAATGCGCTCACCGCGATTTGGCTCTACAACCGGACCGGCGATCCGAAGCTGATCGATCTGGTGCGGCTGCTGCATAAGCAGGGCTTCGACTGGCAGGCGAACTTCGCCGATTTCAGATACACCTATCCCGTTACCCCGAATATGTTGTAGTCTGACGAGAACAAAGGGCTCAGCGATTACGCGCTCTCCACACATGGCGTCAATAACGGCCAAGCGTTGAAAGCGGCGCCTGTCTGGTCGATGGTGTCCGGTGGCGACGCGGATCGTGGCGGCTTACGGCAGATGCTTGCCATGCTGGACCAGTACCACGGTCTTCCGAACGGGATGTTCTCCTGTGACGAGCACTTCGCGGGCAGAAACCCGTCGCAGGGTTCCGAGTTGTGCACGGTGGTAGAGACGATGTTCTCGCTGGAGCAGTCGCTGGCGATCCTGGGTGATTCCTCGATCGGCGACCGTTTAGAGCAGATTGCCTTCAACGCACTGCCGGGTACATTCACGGACGATATGTGGGCACACCAGTACAATCAGGAGCCCAACCAGGTTGAAGTGAGCCTGCACCGAAAGCCATGGACAACCGACGGACCAGAGTCGAATCTCTACGGACTGGAGCCGAATTTCGGATGCTGCACAGCGAACTTTCATCAGGGGTGGCCCAAATTCGCTGCGAGTTTATGGATGGCTTTCACGACGATGGCCTGGTTGCGGCCGCCTACTCGCCATGTGAGGCAAACAGTGTTGTAGGAGACACCGCGGTCCACCTCATCGAAGAGACCGAGTATCCGTTCCGCGAAAACATTCGTATCGCAGTCGATCCCGATGCACCGGTCCGGTTTCCTCTTCGTTGCCGGATTCCCGCATGGACGAGGGAAGCCACGATCAAGGTGAACGGAACGGTACAATCCGCGGAGACGGCAGATGGCTTCATGGAGCTTGACCGGACCTGGACGAAGGGAGACGTCATTGAGATCAGGTTGTCAATGGCGTCCCATCTGGCCCGTGGATATCACGACTCTCTTTCGGTCAGTCGCGGACCGCTGGTGTTCTCCTATGCGATCGGCGAGGACTGGGTGAAGTTGCGTACCCGCGGGATGACGGCCGATTGGCAGGTATTCCCTTCCAGCGAATGGAACTACGCGTTGAGTGTTCAAGAAGAGAATGCCAACGTACTTGCAGTGGAAGAACATTCCATTGGCGGCTCCGTCTTCGCACTCGATAGAACTCCAGTGACCATTCAGGTGCCTGCGCGCAAGGTGCCTGGTTGGCAGGCAGTGGATGGTGTCGCTGATCCCGTACCGCAGAGCCCGTGCTCACGCAGGAGGCCGAAGAGACGATCAGGCTGGTGCCCTATGCGGCGGCTAAGCTCCGGATTACCGCGTTTCCTCAGGCGAAGGCATGAGATTCGTAGTCTGGGAATGCAAAGTGGTCAGGTGTGAATGAATGAGCCGAAACCCAGGCTCAGCCTTGGCTGCGGGAATGTCTTTTTTCAGTGGTCTGTCGATTTGGCCCGCAACGTCGCCTGCCAGTGGTAATTGATTAGCAACCAGTCCTGCGGCCTGCAAGAGCCAAACGCATTCGGTTTGCCGCTACACTGTCGCGATCGAAATCTGCGTGCCATGCAGAACGAGGGAAGAACAAGAAGAGAGGACATCACCGAATGAATAATCCTCTGGACCGCAGATCCTTTCTCAAAAAGGCCGGCAGCACGGCGCTGAGTGCCACCGCGCTCAGGCTTGCGCCGCCCATGCCCAGTGCCGAGGAGAAAGAAAAGGTCTCCTTCCGCAGCACCTGGCCGCGGGATGCGACTCGTCCCTGGGCCGGACCGGAGTACTGGACCAATCCGCTGCAAGACTGGCGCGTGCATCAGGGGCGGCTGGAGTGTATCCGTGCCGGCGGCGATCGAAATGTTACGTTGCTCACACGTGAAGTTGCTCCCCACTCGGGCAATCTCGTGCTTCGCGTGCGCATGGGCCGGCTAGACTCCATCCCGCTCCAGCGCGGTTTTGTTGGCTTCCGCGTGGGCATCAAACCCGCCCACGGCGACTATCGCACAGCGGCCATCTATGGCCGGGGTATGAACATCGGCATCCATGCCGACGGGCGCCTCTTCATCGGCCAGCTAGAAGACTCGGCTGGGCGCATCGATCTCAACACCGATCTGCATTTGGAACTGCGGGCCCATCCCTCCGCGGCAGGATATACGGTGTCGCTTCACGCTTCCAACGCGCGGGGTGAGTCTGCCCATATGGATCGCGTGGTTCCGGCCGAATCACTTACCGGCGCTTTGGCTCTGGTCTGCAGTTCGGCGACTGTAGAGACTACACCCGCATTCGATGCGCCCATCGAAGATTTTGACTGGTACCCGCGGAACCAACATCTCGGCGGAACTCTGCGATTCTGGTTCGCCGACTGGACGATTGCCGGAAGCCGCGTGGAAGTGAAGGAAGGCCGCGCCTACGGGCCAATTCTCTTCACCCTTTACACCGTCAGCCGCGGTACGTTGAAGCTGTCAGCGCAGTTTCCCCCGCTCGGCGATGCATCGACGCCCGCTGAACTCGAAGTTGCCGATAAAAATGGGAATTGGAAATCGATCGCCAAAGCCCATCCGGATACGGACGCATGGAACGTCATCTTTCGCGTCCCGGCCTGGGATGCATCACGAGAGCAGGCCTATCGCGTGCTCTATGCCATGGCGGATGGCAGCGGAGTGCCAAAGCAATATGCTTATACCGGCCACATCCGCATGGACCCGAAAGCCAAGCCCGACGTGGTGATTGGCCTGCTCACTTGCATCTGGGACTTCGGATTTCCGCACTCCGACTTCACCCGTCACCTGGCTCATCATCAGCCGGACATTCTGTTGTGGACTGGCGATCAGATCTACGAGCCAGTGGGTGGCTTCGGTGTGATCGAAACGCGCGATCCAGCCGGCTCGAGCCCGCCATGTTCGATTTCCTCCGCAAGTGGTACATCTTCGGCTGGGCGGTCCGGGATCTGACGCGCGATATTCCTTCAGTCTGCATGACCGATGACCATGATATGTTCCACGGCAACATCTGGGGTTGCGGCGGACGTCCCACCAATCCCGCTCTGGGTGAGCAGGGATATGCAGCCCAGGATTCAGGCGGTTATAAGATGCCGGAGCGCTGGGTGAATATGGTTCAGCGTTCGCAAACCGCCCATCTTCCCGATCCCTTCGACCCAACGCCGGTGGAGCAAGGCATTGGCGTTTATTACACCAGTCTCGAATGGGGCGGCGTGAGCTTTGCCATCCTTGAGGATCGAAAGTGGAAGTCCGCGCCGAAACAGCAACTGCCGGAAGCCGATATCCGCAATGGTTTCGCACTCAACCCGAACTGGGATGCGGCAACGCAAAGCAATGTGTCCGGTGCCGAGCTTCTTGGCCAGCGGCAGTTGGACTTTCTTGAATACTGGGCGCGGGATTGGAGCGGCGGCACCTGGATGAAATTTGCCGTTTCGCAAACGCCATTCGGTTGCCTACACACTGAACCGGCGGGAATCATCGACGATCAAAAGGATCCCAATGAGGCAATCCCTGCTGTCGGCGTGTATCTTACCGGCGATCACCTGGTTGCCGATCACGACTCCGCCGGATGGCCGCAGCACGGACGCGACGCGGCAATACGCAAATGGAGAAAGGGATTTGCCGCGCACCTCAACGGTGACCAACACCTGGGTTCCACTTGCCAGTACGGTGTGGACGATTTCCGCGACGGCGTGTATTCCGTTTGCACTCCGGCGATCTCTAACATCTGGCCGCGCCGGTGGTTTCCTCCGCAGGCGGGGGGCAACGGCCTGCCGGGCAAACCCAACACTGGGGATCACCGCGATGCCTTCGGCAATCGCATGACGGTGCTTGCCATCGCCAACCCCGCGCGCTATCAAGGCTCCGGTCTGGAAGGTCTTCGTTTTCGGGTGACGGGATACACCATCCTCAGCTGCAACCGTGGCACACGCAAAACCACGATTGCCGAGTGGCCGCGGTGGGTCGATCGGTCACAACCGAGCGCGCGCCCTTATGAAGGCTGGCCGCTCACCGTCGATCAGATCGATAACGGTCTGTGGGGTGCCGCGTGGCAACTCGATCCCATTGAGACGAGCGGCCACCAGGACGCGGTGGTTCAAGTGCAGGATGAGACAAGCGGCGAAGTGGTTTACACACTCCGCATCCGCGGGGAATCCTTCACGCCCCTCGTGCGCCAGCCCGGTGTGTATTCGGTGCTGGCCTACGATCCTGACGGCGACTATTACAAGGCCTGGAAGCATGTCCGGGCGCGCAGGAAAGGATGAACCGCCTCCGAGTCATACTTTGAGATCGCCGACCATGAGATTGACTCTGAATCGTAGACTAGCTGCTTAGCCATGTCTGCCGGAAATGAGCATTCGATTCTCAGTTCGTTCAGCGTAATACCCTTTGGACCAGCAAAGGTCGTGATGCACGCCGCGGCTCCCCCAAGTGCCCGAGCCGTTTTCTAGCGTCGGTCTCTGAGGGCGGGTGGCCGACAAACCGGAACTTTGGTTTTCGAGTGACGAATTTCGGGGCGAATCACTCATCGAGGTATTCAGATCGATTTATCTCTTCAGATGGATGAAAAGCCGACTACACGGCCAGTGACCTGCTGGCACTTGTTGCTGAGTGAGTTAGCGATTTATCTGAAAACTGACGAAGAGACTATGGAAGCACTTGCCCTTTGGGTTATGGCTTGGATGGTCCGTCGCTTATTTGAGAGCAGAAATTTCTGGCGTAGAAGTAGAAATCTGCGGCCCGCCGGGAGGTCACTATTATGCTTTGGCCCGCCCGGGAGCGACAGTGCCGCCGCTCCCGCACGCGTTCGGCTTACCCGATCAGGGCAGCAAACGGGGATTGGCCCTTTGCGCCAGATCCACAGCCTGCTGTGGAAACCAGGCTCCTGCGATTGGATCGTCGAGGCCCCACAGCGGATCGAAGACCGCTTGGCCGGCGGCGTCCGTTGGCCATCCGGGCTGCGTGTAGTCGGCGTAGTCCCACGCCCGCGCTCCTCCGGCGGCGTCACACGTGCCGTCTGACTCGCCTGGTGTTTTCACCCAGAGATAAGCGTCGAGCAGTGAGACGCCGGTGTTCGCCGTGGGATGAAGACCAAGTCCACGAGCCGGCGGGTTGCACCAGCTGCCATTGCTGAGGGTCTGGATGACCGAGGCAGGCTGGTTGTACGGCGCAGCCGCGTAGATAGTGGCATCGAGCCGTCCCTGACCATTGCGGCTGGTGTCAATGACGAAGTGCGTCGTGGGCACCGCGCTTCCCATGTTCTGTTGAAACCACTGGTCGGTGTAGGTCCAGGTCGCGATGTTGTCTGGATCGACTGGTCCGAAAGGCGAGTAGTACTGGCTGGCACAATACGAATAATGCCCGAGCCTCCAGCCGCCGTTGTCTGGATTATTGGCGAACGCGATGCACTCTGAGACCCAGGTGTCGTACTTCGTTTCGTAGTTGTTCAGATTGTAGTTCGATACATTGGTAAAAAAACCCTGCGCCTGTTGAACGCCAGCCTGTGCGAGGCGCGCCGCCATAATCGGCACAGCCTGCCAGTGACTATTGCCCGCATCGAGATAGACCAGCGTCTGCGATCCGGTCTCGAGCTTGGTTACCGCATAGTTGATTTGCGTGTATCGATCCGCCGTAGCCTGCGGGATGTTCACCTGCGTGGGATCGTATCCGCAATCGCTGGGCAGGTCCGCCAAAGCATCCGGCTCAAGTATGATGACCACTTTCTGACTCCCGATCGCTGCGGCAATAGCATCAATCCACGTCTCATAATCCGCGGTATTCTCCGCGCCGCCCGCCGAATAGCTGCCGCAATCGCGGCCAGGAATGTTGTAGAGCACCAGCGCCGGTACCGCTCGCTCAAAAGCCGCTTTCCGGAGCGTCGATGTCACGGTGGCGCTCACTTCGGAAGGCGTGCCGCTAGTGAGCCACACCGCCTGCGGGACCGTCTCCATGGCGGTAACCAGCAGCGCGTTCTTCAACTGGCCCTGCTTCAACAGGCTCTCCACCTGCTGCACGGCTCCGCTGGGCGGCTCGGGGACAAAGAAACGAGCGTTGGCCGGCAGCGTCTTCGACTGTCCAAGCCCTCCGGCGGATGAAATCAGCAACAGTGCTGCTGGTGCAAATCTGCGCAGAGCGCGCCAACGAGGGGTTGTGTTGTGCATGGTGAGACCTCCTAGGGTACCGTGGCCGTAAAATCGTGCCCAATCTTCTAGACCCCCCGAGCACGACCTGTCAACCTTCAGAGCCGCAACCTTAACGTTTTAATAGAGATCAGTGGAGCGCGACCAGCAGCGGTCCGCGTGCTCAGTGCGAGATTCCGCATTTGCATGTCTATCGGTCGTGAGTTGCCGAAAAGCTGTCATGATGGGGTCGTTGCGCAACAGGGAATGCGCTGTAGGCAGCCCGTCTATGCTTTGACAATGGAGCTCGGTCCGGACTCCTGAAGTATTGCGAACCTCGGCGTTCTGAGTGCGTCCCCTCAATCACGGAGTCTCGCCGTCAAATCACGGCTACAGGCCAAAGCGCTCATCGACCTATTCAGATTGATCTGTGTGCCGGCCAAGTGGCCGTGTAACCGGCTAAACGGACAAGTGGTAATCCATCGCAGTCCAAGAAAATGTGCCCTTTGTTCAACTGCGTCAGTTGTTTGCGAAGTCGTCTTCTGTTGAACTGCCGGACAGTTGCGGTCCCAGAGCCCTGAAAGTCAGTTCTCTTGCGCAGAAGCTTCCTAAATTGCGACCAGGCCACGCGTCATGCCGATGGTGACAGCTTCCGTCCGGCTGGCTGCGCCGAGCTTCGCCAGGATCGAGCTGACGTGAAACTTCGCTGTGTGTCCGGAGATATCAAGCCGCGAGGCGATCTCCTTATTCCCCAAGCCAAGTGCCATCAGGCGCAAAACCGCTGTCTCTCGTGCCGTCAGATGCTCGGCAAGTCTCCCTGCTAATCCAATCCCGTCTGTCCTGTTTGAGGCGGTATATGCGTCTTCCGTTTCCCCGACTGGCTCCAATGTGACCGCCAGACCCACCACTGTGGCCTGGATTGCAGCGAGCAATTGATCCGCTGTCACCTTCGGAGGAAGGATGGAGCGAATATGCAGGGCTGCGGCTCGCTTCCTGAGAAGGGCGTGAATTCGGCCGCTCAGCAAAACAGTCGGCGTTGAGGAAAGCACGTCTATCAGATCGATGTCGTTCGGCCACGCCACGGTTCCGAAGTCTTCCGTGGCGATTACGATTGCATCCGGCTCATCGCTCTGGGCGCGATAGACGAGGGTCGATGCCGGTGCAAAGGAGAGCAGATCGACTCCCACAGCAGATCGAAGATCAGCGATAAAAGGCACCCACACCTGTGAGTCGAAGCAGGGCAACACTCGCAAAGG
>CAVQJM010000008.1:0-267935 GCA_963712845.1 uncultured Acidobacteriaceae bacterium | reverse complement strand
CAGGCGGCGCGCTCGATAGCCATGAAGCGATGCCCGGCCCCATCTATCTGCAGGGCAGCGAAAAGGGACACGTCGCCTTCCGCAACATCGTGGTCACGCCTGCGACTTAGCTTGGCCTTCGCGGACGAACTCGTCGGCGCGGCGCGCGTCTCGCATCATCGCGCCGCGCAGGCGCGTTAGGACGGCATGCCTATGGCAAGGAACAAATTCCTGGTTGGACTCGTCTTCCTCGTGTTCTTTGTCATCTCTCTGCTCAGCAATATCCTCGGCCCCATCGTTCCGGACATCATTCGCAACTTCTCCATCGGCCTCGGCGCCGCGGGCTTCCTTGTCTTTGCCTTCTTCATTGCCTACGGAGTGATGTCTATCCCCGCCGGATTTCTTGTAGAGCGCTACTCCGAAAAGCCGGTCATGATATGGGCATTCCTCGGCGCCGCGCTGGGCTCCATCGGATTCGCGCTCCACCCCACCTACAAAGTGGCATTCCTGTCCCTCTTCGTCATCGGCATCGGGATGGCTATGCTCCAGGTCGCCATCAACCCACTGCTACGGGTAGCGGGCGGTGAGGAAAACTTCGCCCTCAACGAAACCATCGCACAGCTTCTATTCGGATCGGCGTCCTTCCTCAGCCCTTGGATCTACTCTTATCTCGTCCTGAATCTTCCAACCGCGGGGCAGCCACACATCCACTCCTCCGCATTCTCAAGCAAATCACGCCGCCGCAACTGCCCTGGGTGTCGTTGTACTGGCTCTTCGCCGCAGTCGCTCTCGCCATGGTGATCGTCCTCTCGCTCGCGCGCTTTCCCGCCGTCAAGCACACTGCCGGAACGCCCCGGTCCTGCGATGTATAAGAGCCTCATACATCGTCGTCTCGTCTGGCTCTCTTCCTCGCAATCTTTGCCTACGTGGGCTGCAGCAGGGGACAGCCAACTGGATATCGCAGTTCCTGAGTCACTACCACGGTTACGATCCACACACAACGAGTGCCCGTGCCGTCTGGTGGTTCTGGGGTCTGATGACCCTCGGCTGTTTCGTCGGAGCATTCCTCCTGCGTATCTTTGACAGCCGCCGCATCTTGATTGGCGCCGCCACCGCCGCGCTCTTCCTTCTATCACTGGGACTCTTCGGCTCCGCATCCATCGGCGTCATCGCCTTTCCCCTTGTTCGCCTTTCGCCTCCGTCATGTGGCCCATCCTCATCTCACTCTCGCTCAACTCGGTCGCGGAGTATCACGGCTCCTTCACTGGCATCCTCACCACTGGGATCATGGGCGGCGCAATCGTGACCGTGGTCATCGGCCGCATTGGCGATCGCTTTGGGCTGCGCATCGGTATGGCGTTCGTTTATCTCACCTTCGGCTATGTCTGGAGCGTCGGCTTCTGGGCGAAGCCTCTCATTAACAACGCCACCATCGGCGACAAGGGTACAGGTGTTCCTGCTAGCGCGTGACGGCTGCTACAGTAGCCACGCCAGAGTGATACAGGAAGATACCTCCAATCACCAGCAGCCAAACCCACAGCGCGAAGCGCAAAGGGCGCTTCGGGACGCTGCTCGCCATCATGGTTCCCACCACGGCGCCCACCACGCCTCCGGCAATCAGATGCGTAAGCAACAGCACATCGACGGGGCCCAACCAGTGCGCCCCGCTTCCAATCGATGAAGTCAGAAAGCCGAATGCAATGTCCGTGCCGACCACCTGCGCCGGTGCAAGCTGCGTCAGGACAACAGCGCGGCGCTGCCAAGAGCACCAGCGCCCGCCGACGGAAGCCTACCTCCGCGCCTACCGGCAGCATGAGCCAGGGCAGCAGACGCGCTCGGTCACGCGGCTCCCGCGCCGTTCTGGCGGCCGAAAGGAGAAGATGATCTGCCAGCAAGCCGTGACACGAGCATAACGCCGAGTGTTCCATTCACGAGCTGCTTCGCTCCCGTGTCGACAAACCGATGCAGCAGAAAGCGCCGCCAGCACACCCGGCACACCGCCCACCAACATGTACGAAAGCGTGCGCCATGACACTTGCTGCGCGAGATCTGGGCAGGCAACAATACCAGCTTCACCGCAGCGGAAAACGTCAACCCGACACTCACCGCCATGCTCGCGGGCAGCCGCATCAGCACCAGGGCGTCGTGATGGTCCGCGCCCACGCCCGTGAGTGCAATGAAGACGGCGATGACAACCCGATCAGGTATTCCACGCTTCGATCCTCGACTGCCGGTGTTGGCCTACTCCGCTGCTTCAATGTGAATGCCGCATTCCACCTTGCGCCCGGCCCATCGCCCCGAGCGCGCATCGCCCGGATCGAGCGGAAGAGAGGTGCACGGTTCGCAGCCAATCGACGAATAGCCGCGCGCATACAGCGGCAGCAGCGGTTGCCCAGCTCCTCGCACGCGTGCCACACATCCGCCGTGTGAAGTGCGCCAACGGGCTCAGCTTCAGCACTTGCCGCCGCCAGGAAGCGTAAACAGCGCCATTCCTCCAGCGTGGCACGCGTCTTGCCTGCTCCCGTCGCAGGCCGGTGATCCACACCTTGTAATTCGCCACCGCGCCAAACGGTGGCTCAACCTTGCGCGCGGCGCAGCACCGATCCGGGCTTGATTGATAGAGCAGTCCATGCTGTGCCTCCTGCTCCGCCACCGTCTCCGTGGCAGCAGGTTGATCAGTCGCACATTCCACTCGCGCGCAATACGATCGCGATACGCATACGTCTCCGCGAAGTGATAGCCGGTTCCAAAAACAACGTCGGTAGCTGCGGCCGGTGCTCCAGAGCCAGCTTCAGCAGCAGCACATCCTCGCCTGAAAACTGCAGGTGAGACATACGTCGTCGGGATTGGAGCATCAGCCAATGTCTGCCGTAGTTGCTCGGTGACATGCGCTACCTTCGCATCCAACCCTGGAGAAAGAACCTCATCGTGCACCTCCTTATCAGCGCTTCGCCTGCCGCAGCAGACTCATCAGATTCGCGACGGCCTGTATGTTCCGCCACGAGGCACGAATTCTGCGCGCGAACCGCCGATGCGCAGCGAAACTAGGTCGCTGCTTTCTTCCACCACCAGTACCAGTGCCCCCGCATCCGCAAGAATCCCCGGCGTCGTCCGATCGTCATCCGGCGGCCGCACGACGAACGCTCCGCTTGCAGGAGCACGCTCCAGCGCATGCGCAACCGCGGCCGGCGCGATCAAGCGCAGCACCGCTCCCGCATGTCCCCATCGCGTCGCGCGCTCCAGCGGAGTCACCGGCGCTGCATTGATAGCCGCTTCATCGTCAGTCAGGATTTCGCGGATCATCCCCGCGCCGGTCGCATTCGTCTCCGCATCGATCAGGACAAACGCGCCCAGCGTGCGATTGTCGCTATAGCGCTCAACAGCAATCGGCCGCCGCGTCTCAATCTCAGCAACGCCGATACCGTTCATCTCAAGCAACTGCGCCGCTTCGCTCGCTGATTGCTCCAGATTTACGCGCTGCCGAGCCGCACCTCCGCCGGCACTGTCTGGCTGGCGTGCTTCAGCAGGTAGCGGCGCGCTGCGTCCAGCGGCCGCGCATCCATCCACACCAGCGACGCCGCAAATCGCCGCGCCACCGGTGCCTCTTCGCCCGCGGCGTCAATAAATCGCCGCGGCTGATATCGAGCTCATCCTCGAGCGTCAGTGTGATTGACAGTGGCGCATGCGCAACCTCCAGATCGCCGTCATACGTGACAATGCGCTCCACCCGCGACGTTCTGCCCGAGGGCAGCACGCTCACCCGATCGCCGACACGAATCGCACCCGACGCAATCTGCCCCGCAAATCCGCGAAAGCCCTGATGGGGCCGGATCACCCGCTGCACCGGCAAGCGAAATGCCGCCGCATTGCGCTCGCGTTCCGTCGCGGGCAGCGACTCAAGCAACTCCAGCAGCGAAGGCCCGTCATACCAGCGTCTCGTTCGACGCGCGGACCACGTTCACGCCCAGCAGCGCACTCACCGGAATAAAATGCAGCTCCGCTGCGTGGCCGGTCTCCGCCGCGCATATCGCGCAAAGCCCTCGAACTCCGAGCGAATCGACGAAAATATGTCAGCGTCATAGCCCACCAGGTCCATCTTGTTCACGGCCACAATCACGTGCCGCACGCCCAGCAGCGTCGCAATGTACGCATGCCGGCGCGACTGGGGCAGCACGCCCTTGCGCGCATCCACCAGCACGATCGCCGCATCCGCCGTCGATGCCCCGGTCGCCATATTGCGCGTGTACTGCTCGTGCCCCGGCGTGTCGGCGATGATGAACTTGCGTCGCGGCGTGGAGAAGTAGCGATACGCCACGTCGATCGTGATTCCTTGCTCGCGCTCCGCCCGCAGCCCATCCGTCAGCAGCGCAAAATCAAGCTGCTGCCCCGTCGTTCCTTTCCCCGAATCGAGCGCACCTGGTCGTCATACACGCTCTGCGTGTCGTACAGCAGGCGGCCAATCAGCGTCGACTTTCCATCGTCGACGGATCCCGCCGTCGAGAAGCGCAGCAAATCCTTTTCGCGATCACGTTCGAGAAAGGCCTCGATGGAGAAGACATCCGGCCGCGGTCGCAAATCGGGTTGCGTCAATGTGCAAGCCATTTAGAAGTAGCCCTCCCGCTTCTTGATCTCCATCGAGCCTTCCTGATCGTGATCGATCACGCGATTCGCCCGCTCCGACGATCGGAACGACAGCAGCTCCGCGATAATCTTCGGCAACGTATCCGCATCGGACCGAATCGCCCCCGTGCACGGGCTGCAGCCCAGCGAGCGCAGCCGGCTGCACACCATCTGCGGCTTCTCTCCGAGTCGCGCCACAAACGCCTGTTCTATCGGCAGCAACGCCTCGCCGCGCACATACATCGGCCGCGGCTTCGCGAAGTACAGATCCACGATCGGAATCTCTTCCTCATGGATGTACTGCCACACATCCATCTCGGTCCAGTTGGAAAGCGGAAAGACGCGGATGCTTTCGCCCGGATGAATGCGCGAGTTATACAGATTCCATAACTCGGGCCGCTGGTTCTTCGGGTCCCATTGTCCCGCGCTGTCTCGGAACGAAAAGATCCGCTCCTTTGCGCGCGATTTCTCCTCATCGCGCCGGGCGCCGCCAAACGCTGCATCGAAGCCGTAGTGCTTCAACGCATCCAGCAAGGCCTGGGTCTTCAGAAGTCCGCAGCAGCGCTTCGTATCCAGCGCAATAGGGTTCGTCCCCGCGGCAATCGCCGGCTCATTCCGCCACACCAGCAGTTCCGCGCCTACAGCGCGCGCCATCGCATCGCGGAACGCAAGCATTTCCGCGAAACTTGAATCCCGTATCGATATGCAGCAGCGGGAAGGGAATCGGCCCCGGGAAGAAAGCCTTCTGCGCCAGCCGCAGCATCACCGACGAGTCCTTGCCGATGGAGTACAGCATCACCGGCCGCTCAAACTCCGAAGCCACCTCGCGCAGAATGTGGATGCTCTCCGCCTCCAGCAGGCGCAGATGGCTTAGCCGATGCGATTGCGGCGGCGGTGTCGACAGATGCGGGGAAGCGTTCTCGGTTGCCAGCATTGGGACCTCGGTTGGGTGCCTGGTGAATGCTGATTGCCGGGGATCTTGCCCTGAAACGACGAACACCCGTGCTGATCAGCAACGGGTGTCTTTGTGGAAGAGTTGTCGCGGGACTAAGTGCGCGCGAACTGCCACCCGTGGCTTGATGGACAAGCACAACAACAGGGGCGACAGTGCAGACGGGAAGTCATGCTGCCAAAAGAGTAGCAGGCCGAATGCAACAGCACAACCCTGCCGAGCCAGCTCCGTCTACTTAGCCGGCTCGGCAAGCTTCCGGTCAAAGAAATCCGCACCCAGCCGGTACGCCGTCACCCAGTCCCGATGCAGCAGGAAATCGTGGATCTCATCCGGAAATACATGCTCCTCCACAGGCACGCCGCGGGCTCGCAGTGCATTCGCCAGCCGCACCGTCTGCGCAAACAACACGTTGCGGTCATCGTCTCCCTGGATCAGCAGCACCGGCGAGCGCCATGTGTCCAGCGACGCCATCGGCGACGAGTCCCACGCTAATTTGGAAGCAGCAGCCCGGTCCCATGTGAACTCCGATGACGGCTTCCACAGATCGACCTCCAGGCTCCAGTCATGCACGCCATGCAGGTCCACGCCGGCCGCAAACAGATCCGAAGCGCGCGCCAGCGCCAGCGCCGTCAGATATCCCCATAGCTTCCGCCCCAGGCACCGATGCGGCTCCCATCCACATCGGTGCGGCCCCGCAGATACAAACCCGCGCCTATCACGTCGTTGTACTCGCTCGCGCCACCCGGACCAAAGTGCAACGCCTGCCGGAAGTTCAATCCGTAGCCGATGCCGCTACGATAGTTGATGGACAACACTACATAGCCGCGGCTCGCCAGGTACTGGTTCATCGCGTAAGCATTGGAGTAGTAGCCCATAGGGTTCCAGCCCAGCAGCATCTGCCGCCGCGATCCACCATGGAAGAACACCACCGCCGGATGCTTCGCCTTGTCTTCAGCAGGCAGAAAAAGCTGCCCATGGATCCGCATACCGTCGGCCGCGCTGAAGATCACCTGCTGCGGCACCACCAGCTTTGTGGCCGGAAAATCCGCAGGAATCGTCTGCGGCGCCAAATCGCGAGCTCCGCTTGACTCCAGTACCGCAGCGCGCGCGGGCACTCGCGCATCCATGCGTACCAGTGCAACTTCGCCATTCGACGCAATCGCCGGCTCCGTCTCGATGCCATCGCCGTGTGTCAGCGCCTGTGGTGCGCCGCTATCTCCACCACAGTTCCCAAAGACACGCTCCACAGGTGCTTGCGGTCTTCATCCAACGGATCGCTCCCATGCTGGTTCGAGGAATAGACGATGCGCTTGCGGTCCACGCTAAAAGCAACTCGGTCCACTTCGAACTCGCCCGCGGTCAGCAGCGTCGCCTCGCCGCCATTCGACGGCACCGCGTACAGGCGCGTCCAGCCACCGCGCTCCCACGGGAACACGATCTTTCCATCCGCACTCCACCACAACTCGCTCGCGCCGTTGGTCTCGTGAAAGATGCTTCCCGCGCCGCGTTCCGCGCGCCACACCTCGCGCCCATCGCCGGTCTGCACATCAGCCACGCAGATCGACCAGGGCTCCCCCTCGCGCAGCCAGCGCAGCGCATACTCCGACTCCAGCGGCTGCCGCACAAACGCAACCTGCCTGCTATCCGGAGACCACACTGGATTGCTATCCGAGTACGTGCCGGGTGCCAGATACTCCAGCGTCTTCGTTGCAAAGCGGTACACGCCGACGAAGCTGTGATCGTCGCGCGCACTCACAAATGCAAGCGCGCTACCGTCCGGGGACCACCGCAGATCCTTCTGCTCGCCGCGCGCCTGCAGCAACTGCTCCGGCTTCGCCGTCGTGTCCTTCAAGCTTCCCGCCTCTTTTAGATTTACCGTCCAGATCTGTCCATGCAGCAGATAGGCGATAGCGTCGCCACTCGGCGAAATCACTCCAGCATGTCCCTCGCCAACATCCCGCGGCGTACCGCCATTCGCGGAGATGAGCCACATCTCCTGCTTCACACCCGCGGTCAGCAGCGCTGGATTGGGCGCAGGACGCTCCGGCCACTCCGCATCACCGCCGCGCGTATACGCCAGCCACTCCCCGTCCCCCGACCATGCCAACCCACTGATCTCCTGGCCGTCGTCTTCGCTGTAATGCGTGATCTGCTGCGCGTTCCCGTGCGACCCGAGCTGCGCTATCCAGATATTCCGCCTGCCCCGATCATTTGCAATCCACGCCACACGTGCGCCCGCGGGCGCTGCCGTCAAGTCCGAGACGAACGGCGCACTCATCACCTCGTCCAGCGTGAACTTCTGCTCAACCGGCGTGGCATGCGACGGTACAAGTGCCGCAAGGAAGGGAAGAGCAGAGAAGAACAGGCGGGCCGGCAGCGATCGCATCCCGCCATTAGAGCATTTTTCCTGATGCTGTAAGTGTGGGGTAACACTCCGCGTGGCCTTTCCTTAACGAAAGGCCACAAGAGCCTTCACTCGCCCTCTGCACCTACAGGAAAAATGCTCTACGCCCTCTAGACAAATAGAAAGGGCCGCCATGGGCTGCGATTTTTCCTCGCTGCGCTGGCGGCCCTTCCGCTAAAGCTATTTCTGCTTCGCGATCACCATGCTGGAAAACTTCTTGTAAGTTGCCGCGGGCACAATCTTCTTGGTCACCAGGTCGGTCTTCTTCGCATACGGCCGTCCGGCGATGATCTTCTGCGCGTAGGTATCACCTACGCCCGGCAGCGCCTTCAGTTGATCGGCTGTGGCCGAGTTCAAATCGACCAGATCCGCTTGCGCGGTCGCGGCGGGCGTTGCATTGGTGCTCTTGGTGTTGCTCGCCTTCTGCGCGTTCGCGTGCGTCAACAACATGCTGGCGGCAAGGGCTACGGGCAGGCAGGCGATCCGGATCCATCGGCTGGCTCTTATCATTGGTGGTTCTCCTTTTGCGCGCGGCTGGCTTGCGGATAGATCGCCGCGCCGGGCAGGGTCAGCTTCTGCCCGGCAAAGGTTTCTGTCAAGAGAATCGTGCAACGCGGTTCAACCGAGATTACTTCTGCTCCGCCGCCTTCTGCTCGGCGGCCACTGCCGCTTCCGCCGCCTGGAAGCCGATCTTCGAGTGCGTTCCATCGCAGAACGGCTTCCTCGTCGACGCCCCACAGCGGCACAGCGACACCGCTGGCTTGCCCTCCAGATTGATCTCCGTCCCGTCCACATCGATCAGCCGGATCGGCCCCTCCACGCGCAGCGGTCCGTTGGGCCTTGCCGTGATCGTCACATTTGCATCTGCCATGTATGTCTCCCTTGGTTGTTTTTGAGGCTGCTTGTTATTTCGCTTCCAGGCGCCGGGGGGGCTTCTGCATCGGCACCACCTGTACCGTCACATCGCGCACCTCGGCCAGAAATCGATTGATGACCGAGCCGCGCAGCAGGATATCCATCCGCGAGCGTGCCGACTGACCGAAGACCACGTGCGAGATCCCTTCCTGCTTGGCAAACTGGATCAACGCATTGGATACCTTCTTGTCCTTCAGCACCACCACCTTGGCGCCCAGGTCGCGCGCCAGCCGCTGGTACTCCTCCATGCGATGTTTGCCCTCCGGATCGCTGGTTTCGTCATCCGGCGTCTCCACGCGCACCGCATACCAGATCGTGGAGAGCCGCGACGCAATCCGCGCCCCCGCGCGCAGCAGCCGGTCCGTGCCCGGCCGGGGGGATAAACACACCATCACCTTCTCCGGAATCGGCGCCTGCTCCAGCCCCTGCGACCGCCGGTAATCTGCCGCCTGCGAGCTCACCTCCGCCGCCGTCGTGCGCAGTGCCAGCTCGCGCAGCAGGTTCAGATTGCCCTTGCGGAAGAAGTTTGCCAGCGACTGCTCGATCTTGTCCGGAGCGTAGATCTTTCCCTGGCGTAGGCGGGAGCGCAGCTCCTCTACCGTCAGGTCCACGTTCACGATCTCGTCCGCGCGCTTCAGCAGGCTGTCCGGTACCGTCTCGCGGATGGTCGTGTTCGCGGAGCGCGCTACCGCATCGTTCAATGTCTCCAGGTGCTGCACGTTCACCGCGGTCATCACGTCGATGCCCGCATCCAGCAGCTCCAGCACATCCTCGTAGCGCTTGCGGTTCTTCGAGCCCGGCACATTCGTATGCGCCAGTTCGTCCACGATGCAAACCTGAGGATGCCGCGCCAGAGTGGCGTTCAGATCCATCTCATGCAGCACCACCGAACGGTAGGGAATCGAGCGCTGCGGAATCACCTCCAGGTCGCGGATCATCGCCTCGGTATCGGCACGCTTGTGGGGTTCCACAAAACCGATCACCACATCGATGCCTTGCTTACGCATCAGGTGCGCGTCTTCCAGCATCTGGTAGGTCTTGCCCACCCCCGGCGCCGCGCCAAGATAGATCTTCAGCTTTGCTGGTTCAGGCGGTAGCGCGCTCTCTTCCGGATCCGGCTGCGAGACAGGAAGATCGACCGGCTGCTTCGGGTCAGGCCCAGGAATCTGCGTAGGCTCGATCATCTCAGCCCACCTCTATCGCGTGCCGCGAGAGCCGCGTCGGCGCCAGCGGCAATGTGAAGCTAAAGGTGGTCCCATGGCCCACGCGGCTCTCCACCGATACCTGCCCGTGCATCAGCTCGAGCAGCCGCCGGACGAGCGCCAGGCCCAGCCCCGTCCCATCGGGTCCCGCGCTGCCCACAGCACCGCGCACCTCATCCTCGGAGCGCGGGCCCTGGACGAATCTTCCGAAGATGCGCTTCAGTCGCTCCGGCTCAATCCCGATCCCTGAATCCCGTACAAAGAACTGCACCCGTTTCTTCTGCTCCTCTGCCTGCAGCACGATGGTGCCCTTCGGCGGCGTGAAGCGCAGCGCATTCGACAGCAGGTTGTCCATCACACTCTTCAGTGCGCGCCGGTCGCCGTGGATCGGCGAAAGATCGCTGAACGCCTCAATCTGGATTTGCACATCTCGCTTGCGCGCCTCCTCCTGAAAGCGCAGCGCGGCATCGCGCAGAACGTCGATGGGTCGCAGCCGTTCCATACGCAGCTCGCGGCGGCCGGTGTCCAGCTCGGCCACGTCGATCAGGTCCGCCATCAGATCATTCAGCCGTTCGGCCTCTTCCTGCGCGCCATTGATCAAGTCGCTCTGCAGCGGCCGCAGATCTCCGGCAAAGCCCTTCGTCAGCGAGTACAGTGCCAGACGCAACTGCTCCAGCGGCGTGCGCAGCTTGTCTGAGGCCACTGCAATGAAGCGTGTTTTGAAGCGGTCCAGGTCCTGCAGCTCGGTCACATCTTCCAGCACACTCACCGCGCCCAGCAGCTTGCCGTCATTGTCGCGGATGGGCGTCGTACGCAGCCGATAGCTGCGCTCTGCCTGGCCAATCCACATCGGCAGTAGCGCCGCTTCGCCTTCGTGCGCCACCGGCCGCTGCATAGAGACGGCATCGCGCACCGCTTTCAATATTTTTTGTCCGCCCGGAGTGTTTTCCAGCGCCATCCGGTCGACCGCCGCCTCGCCCAGGAGTTGCTCTGCCGCCGTATTCAGCTTCAGCACCTGCCCGCGCGCATCGGTCACAATCACCGGCTCGAAGATCGACTGCACCACCGCGTCGGAGAGCTGGTGCTCCATCTGCTTCCGCCCGAACTCTGTCTCCCGCAGATCGCGCACGTGCACCACCATACGGTTCACGTCGTTGGCGATCCGCCCCAGGCTGTCATCCGCGCTCCACTCCAGCCGCTGCTCCAGGCTGCCCTGTCCGATAGCCCGCATCTGCTCCGCCGCGCGGCGCAGCGGACCAAGCACAGACATCGCAAGTCCGACGGCGATGCAGATGGCGGCGGGAATCGCGATCCAAGCCACGACCGTCGCCGTTTGCGCCAGTCCGTGCGCCGCGGCTCCGCGCAGCGCGCTTACCGTCAGCACGGCAATCGCGGTGACCAGGGCCACCAGCAGCAACAACCCGGCAATCAAGCGCTGGTTCAGGCTCATCTTGTTGCGATCTGGTTACGCACGTCACACCAGTGTGCCACACTGCTCCGGCTGCTCTATGGGGCGCAGGCTTCAGGTGGCCTGGTAGCGGGAGAGCACGTCAGCCAGCGTCAAGGTGCCCTCAATGGAACCACGGCTGGCTCGGTTCTGGATGGGCAGGATCGGCCAGCGCGCCAGGTGCGGTAGCGCCGAATCGAGCGGCAAATCGGGGAACAGCAGCGGAATGCGATCTGGCTTCAGCACGCTGGACACCACCGTCTCCGGAGCCGTCACCGCAGCCAGCGAGCCCAGCTCCGCCCGCGTCATCGAATACCAGGCATATCCCGGAAGCCGCACCAGGAAGACCTCCGCATGCTTCGCGTCCAGTTCTGCCAGGGCAGCGCTCAATGTCGTGCCCGCATCGATCACCGGCACGGACAACGGACGCAGCGCGTCCTCCAGATGCAGCACCACCTCTTCCCGCTGCTCCTCCATGGAAGGCAGGTCCAAACCATCCTGATGCGTGAACACTTCGAAGATCGCCGTCGGCTGCAAGCTCCGCGACACGAGATACGCAATCGTATTCGCCAGGATCACCGGCAGGACGATCGAATAATTCTGGCTCAGCTCCAACACCATGAACACCGACGTCAGCGGCACACGCAGGAACGCCGCAAATAGCACCCCCATGCCCACCAACGCATAGGCGCCCACCGTGATGTGCAGGTTGGGGTAGTACATCTTCTCGAACGTCCCGATCGACGCGCCCAGCATCGCTCCAATAAAGAGCGTCGGCGCAAACATCCCGCCCGGCGTGCCGCTGGAGAACGAGATGGTCGTCGCCAGAATCTTGAGCAATGCCAGCACCAGCAGCAGCTTCCAGGTGAACTGCCCGTGCATTGCGTGGTTGATCGTCTCGTAGCCCGGCCCCATGACCTGCGGAAAGCCGAAGAAGCCGATCAACCCCACTCCGAGTCCCGCGACCGGTGTCTGCACGAAAAAAGTCCAGCGTGGCAGGCTGCGCAAACGTGGCCGCAGGTAGCCGAGCGAGCGCGAAAAAATGCTCGCTGCCAGGCCGCCAATCACACCCAGCACTGCATAGGCCAGCATCTCGCGTGAGTCCGTCACCGTCACCGAGGGAATCTGGAACATCGGCTCCGATCCCCAGAACCGCCGCGCCACCACCACGCTTGAGATCGCCGCCAGCACCACCGAGCCCAGCACCGCTGCGCTCCAGCGCCCGATCACCTCTTCTATGACGAACAGGATCGCCGAGATCGGCGCATTGAACGCAGCCGCCAGTCCCGCGGCCGCGCCCACCGGCGCGAACAGCCGCAGCCGCTGCCGGCTCATGCCCAGGCGGCGGCTGATCACCGAAGCCACACCCGCGCCGATCTGCAGCGAAGGGTCCTCCGGTCCCAGCGAGAAGCCGCCGCCCAACGCCAGCGCCGACGTGATGAACTTCCCGATCACCGTCTTGAAGGAGATATAGCCGTTGTAGATGTAGAGCGCGGCCTTGGTCTGGTTCACCCCGCTGCCGCGTGCTGCCGGAAAAAAGAACTGCACCAGCGCCGCCACCACTGCGCCCACGATGACCGGAACAAAGATAAGCCGAAGCAGTCCCGCCTGTGGCGCCGACCCCAGCGTCAGCGCCTGGATCCAGTTGATCGCTATCCGGAAGCTCACTACCAGGAGCCCGGAGATGACGCCGATGAAGATCGACAGCACCAGGAATAGCCGCTCGTCGCGCGTGGGCGCGATCTTCAGCATGTCGATCTGCGACATCTGTAGCGGCTCAATCGAAGGCATCGTCTCCATCGCCGCATGCTCCGGCAAGGATGTTGCATCCGTCGCCGTCTTCGACTGCGCCGTTGTCTCTGTCGTGCTCATGCTCCTCGCTTACCCGTCGCTCTGCTCATTGCGCTGTGCTCATTCATTGATCGACCGAGTCCGGCGAAGCCGCAATGCGCAGCAGTCCCTCGTCCTCGCCCGTCGGCTCTCCACACGCGCGCTCGGTCGCCTGCTCGGTGTCGTACACCAGTTGCATCGTAGCCTGCTCCAGTTGCGCGCTGTCCTCCAGTGCGGCCACCGTCAGCCGCGGCCGCGCACTTTGCCAGCGGTTCCCCAGCGCGGTCATCTGGTCGTTGTTCTCGATCTGCGCCCTGCCGTTCTGCGGCCCGTTGTTCTGGCCGCCCAACCCGTTCGCGCACGCCATGTACCGCTTGCGTGCCAGCTCGTAGGCCCGCACCACACGCCGCAGTCGCTCCCGCTGCGGCAGCTCCGGCGACGGATAGATCGCCATCACTGCGTTCGCAATTCGCAGATTCTTCTCCACCAGCGCGCGGTCCATTAGCGGATGCTCCGCGTTGCTCGTATTCAATGCCCGGTCAAGATAAGTTCGCGCTGTCTTGTACTTCGCCAGCAGGAACGCCATCTGCCCCGTGCCCTCCAGCGCCTGCACGACGACCGGCCGCCGCGTTGCCACTTCTTGATAGAGATGCAGCGCATCGGCCGGAAAATGTGCTTCCGCCAGCAGGCCTGCCGCTTCCATCAAGGTTGGGGTGGACGAATCGTTACCGGCGGCAATGAGCAGTTCGCCGCGCGCATCGTTGAAGCGCCCCAATGAGATCTGATACCGCACCATCTCCAGCCGCGCCTGCCGCCCCTGCACCGCGCCGTGGCCCTCCCACACGCCATAAACCGCCGCATGGTAGTGCTCCAGGGCGCTCGCCACCTGCCCTTGCCGCGCCAGCACACGTGCCAGTTGCAGGTTGATGTTCCCATTTCCCGGCTCCTTCTCCCAAAGCGTATTCAGGTAGACGGCAGCCTCCTCCAGACTTCGTGGGGTGCCGAGCTCAGCCAACCCTTCAGCGAGTGCTATTTCTGTCCCGGGATCATCCGGCCCATAACCGAGAGACGTCCGCAAGTCGTACACCGCGGCCTGGGCATTGTTATGCGCCAGCGCGTCCTCGCCGCGCCGCTTCCAGCGCGCCGCCGCATCGCTTTGATGTTGTGAATAGGACCGGAAAATCAGCCAGGTCAGAACGGCCAGCACACAGGTCACAGCGAAAATACTCAGCAGCGCAAGCGTATCCTTGAAGACAAGGCGTCGCTTGGCCAGCCGTTCGGCGGGGGTCAGCGGGGTACTGGCTCGGAAGAAGGGGATCGTTCTCAACGCGGCTTCCCCTCTAGCCTAATCTGTGCGGCCCGGCAGGCAAAGCGGCCATGCTGGTTCAGGTGTGCATCGCATAACCAAGGAGATGCTTATCATGCAGAGACGCGATTTCCTCAAGTCAGCCGCCGCTCTCGCCGCCCTTGTCGCCCTGCGGGAGGAGGCCGTCGCCGGCCCCGGCGAGATTCCCCGCCGCATCCTCGGCCGCACCGGCCAGTCCGTCTCCATCATTGGACTCGGCGGCTACCACATCGGGGCGCCCCAGGTTTCCCAGGCAGATGCCGTCCGCATCCTCCGTACAGGTCTCGATTCCGGCGTCAACTTCCTGGACAACTGTTGGGACTACAACGACGGCGAAAGCGAGCGCCGCATGGGTCTGGCCCTCCGGGACGGCTATCGGCAAAAAGCTTTTCTGATGACCAAAATCGACGGCCGCACCCCTGCCGCCGGCCAGAAGCAGCTCGAAGACTCCCTCCGCCGCCTGCAAACCGACCGCATCGACCTCCTGCAGATTCACGAAGTGATCCGCCCCGGTGACCCCGAGCAGGCCTTCCGGCCCGGCTACGTCGTCGATGTTCTCAAGCAGGCGCAGAAGGCAGGCAAAATTCGCTATATCGGCTTCACCGGCCACAAGAGCCCGGAGATTCATCTCAGCATGATCGAGACCGCCGATCGCCATGGCTTTACCTTCGATACCGTGCAAATGCCCCTCAACGTGATGGATGCGCACTACGACAGCTTCACCACGAAAGTCCTGCCCGTCGCGCGCAAACACAACATGGGCATCCTGGGCATGAAGCCCATCGGCAACGGCCTCATCCTGGGCAGCAACACCGCCTCCGCGGTCGAGTGCCTGCACTACGCCATGAGCCTGCCCGTCTCCCTCACCATCACCGGCTGTGACTCCATGCAGATCCTTAACCAGGCCCTCACGCTCGCCCGCAACTTCCAGCCCATGCCGCACGAAGCCATGACCGCGCTGCTCGCCAAAACCGCCACCGCCTCCGTCGCCGGACAATACGAGAAGTACAAAACCTCCACCATGTTCGACGGCACCGTCCACAACCCGCAATACTTGGGTTAATACAAGAGAAGACGCCCATGTCCGCCAACTCCATCGCGAAGCCAGCATCCGCCGTCCTCTCCGCCGCACTGCTCGCGAAGCGCGACGCCCTCCATCGCCGGCTGCGCGAGCTCGCAAGCGTCATCGTCGCCTACTCCGGCGGCGTCGACTCCGCCTATCTCGCGCACGCCGCCCACACCGTCCTCGGCAGCAACATGCTCGCCATCATCGCGGACTCCGCCTCGCTCTCGCGGCGTCACCTGCGCGAGGCCGTCGCCTTCGCCGCCTCGCAGTCCATTCCGCTCGTCACCGTCGCCACCGGCGAGCTCGCCAGCGAGGACTACGCACGCAACGACGCCACCCGCTGCTTCCACTGCAAGGACGAGCTCTTCACCGTGCTTGAGCGCGAGCGCACCGCCCGCCGCCTCGCGCACGTCGTCTATGGTCTTAACTCCGACGACACCCGCGACTACCGCCCCGGCCAGCAAGCCGCGGCGCAACATGCCGTGCTCGCACCACTGGCCGACGCTGCGCTCACCAAAGACGATGTCCGCGCTCTCGCCCGAGCTGCCGCGCTCGACGTCTGGGACAAGCCCGCATCCGCCTGCCTCTCTTCGCGCATCGAATACGGCCGTCGCGTCACACCCGAGGTGCTTGAACAAGTAGAGCGTGCCGAAGACGCGCTAGCTGCCCTCGGTCTGCGCCGCTTCCGCGTCCGCCACCACGGCGCTGTCGCGCGCATCGAAATTGCACCGGAGGAAATGGACGCCGCCCTCAACCGCGAGACCTTCCAGCGCATCGGCGCCGCCGTCCGCGCCGCCGGCTTCCAGTACGCTGCTATCGACTGCGAGGGCTACCGCTCCGGCTCCATGAACGAAGTGCTGCCCCTCACCGTCCTAACCGGCAATGGCAGATAGCGGTTCTGTGCATCAGAGAGAATTAACCATGCGCATTGGCTATCTCGAATGCTTTGCCGGGCTCAGCGGTGACATGCTGCTCGGCGCCCTGGTCGACGCCGGCGTCTCGTCCGCGCTCCTCCAGCAAACCACCGCGTCCCTCAATCTCGGCGCAGCCCTCGTATTCGATTCCGTAGATCGCAGCGGCATCAGCGCGCGAAAAGCGCGCGTGCTGGTCGGCGGCGATGATGCCGACGCGAAGGACAATCATGACGGCCACGACGCCGACGCGCCGCACAATCATGACCGCAACGAAGCCGATGCCGCCGCACAATCATGCCCATGCGCATGAACACGCCCACGATCATCATGACCACGCTCACTCGCACGATCACGAACACACGCACGGCCACACACCATACGCATGGCCGCAACCTGCCGGCCATCCGCGAGATCCTCAACCAGGCGCCGCTCGCAGCCGATGCACGCGCACTCGCCCTCCGTGCCTTCGAGCTTCTCGGCCAGGCTGAGGCCGCCATCCACAATACGCCACTCGACCAGGTACATTTTCACGAAGTAGGCGCCGTCGATGCCATCGTCGACATCACTTGCGCCGCCGTCGGTCTCACGTCACTCAATGTCGATCGCTGGTATTGTTCGCCGGTAAACGTCGGTAGCGGCTATGTCGACTGCGCGCACGGCCGTTTTCCCGTGCCTGCGCCCGCCACGGCGTCGCTGCTGCGCGGCATCCCTACCTACAGCGAAGGTCCGGCCGTGGAGCTCGTCACCCCCACTGGGGCCGCGCTGCTCCGCGCACTCGGCTGCGAATTTACCCGCCCCATCGCCGCCTTCGAGCACATCGGCTACGGCGCCGGATCACGCAATCCCAAGCGCTTCCCCAACGTCCTGCGCATCAGCCTCGGCGAATCTGTCGCTCTGGCAGGCGACAGCACCGCTGCCCGCGAAACCGTGAGCGTCCTTGAATGCGCCATCGACGACCTCAGCCCGCAAATCGTTGCGCACACTACGCAGCTCGCCCTCGAGCACGGCGCCCTGGATGCGATGACGACTCCGGTCATGATGAAGAAGGGCCGCGTCGGCACGCTCATCACCATCCTCTGCCGCCCCGCCGACGCACCACGCTTCGAAGAACTGCTCTTCCGCGAGACCTCCACCCTCGGTGTCCGCAGCCGCACTGAGCAGCGCCGCATCCTCGATCGCGCGCACGCAACCGTCGTCACGCCTTATGGCGAGGTCCGTATCAAAACTGCCGTGCTCGATGGCAACGTCACCCATGCCCAGCCGGAGTACGAAGACTGCCACACGAGGGCGCTCGAGCATCGCGTCCCGCTCAAGCAGGTCATCGACGCAGCATTGCAGGCATGGAACGAGCGGTCAAATGATCTTGATGCAGTTACAAGTGTCCGGAAGGCGACCGTGAATGAATAGACACGACGTGCTCGCGCTGCTCGAAGCGGTGAGCGCCGGCGCGCTTGCGCCGCAATCCGCGCTCGAGCGCCTCAGCACCATGCCCTATGAGGACGCAGGCTTCGCCCGCATCGATCATCATCGCGGTCTGCGTCTCGGCATCCCCGAAGTCATCTATGCCGAGGGCAAATCGCCCGAGCACGTCGCGGAAATCTTTGCCCGCACCGCTGCCGCCGGCTCCGACGTGCTCGCCACCCGCGTCAAAGAAGCAGCATGGCAGGCCATCTCGGCCCGCGTGCCTGCCGCGCAATTCCACTCGACCGCGCGCGCCGCCACCCTGCGCCAGCCTGCGTCGCAACCAACTCCCGCCGGCACCGTAGCCGTTCTCTGCGCCGGCACCAGCGATCTGCCGGTTGCAGAAGAGGCTGCCGTCACCGCCGAATTTCTCGGCGCGCCCGTCGAACGCTTCTTCGATGTCGGCGTCGCCGGCCTGCATCGCCTGCTCGCGCACCACGAAAGCCTGCAGCGCTGCGAAGTCGCCATCGTCTGCGCCGGCATGGAGGGCGCACTCCCCAGCGTCGTCGGCGGACTTGTTCCCGCGCCGGTCATCGCCGTGCCCACCAGCATCGGCTACGGCGCAGCATTCGGCGGCGTCGCCGCCCTGCTCGGCATGCTCAACTCCTGCTCGCCCAACGTCACCGTCGTCAACATCGACAACGGCTTCGGCGCCGCCATCGTCGCCACGCTCATCGCGCGCAAATCCGCCCGCGTCCAAGCCGCCGCTTCATCCCCAGCAGACGCCCTGCCAGAGCGTTGTTGATCCCAGCCTAGGATTTCCAAAACGGAGAAGGCCCAATCCGCTCCATGTCGTAACGCCGCATGACCGCCGCATCGGAGGCTTGTACCTTGGGATCCTGGATATCGCGGAAGTACTGTTCCATCTTCCCCGCCGGACAGAAGGCGAGCAGCACACGGCTAGGGGCCGCGCCCATCGATGAAAATGTGTGCGGCACGCGGCGCGGACCTAGAACAGACTCCCCTGCATGCAGGTGCAGTCTTTGCTCGCCCAGCTGAAAGGCCACCTCTCCCTCCATCACGTAGAACCATTCGTCCTGATACAGATGCAGATGCAGGGCTGGCCCACCCGGCAGCAGATGGGTATGCTCCGCAACGAACAGCCCGCCGCCGCTTTCGCTGGTGGCCACTTTGACGGAAAGGGAACTCGTGGGCATCCGGAAAGGATGGCCGAAGCGGTCCTCACCGTCGCCAACAACATGCAGAGCGCCTGAAGCTGGCAATGCCGCAGCCTGGGCGCGTGCCTGACCGGCAAGAACATCATGCAGACCCGCAGCAGGCGCCGCCGCAGCGACAGCTTTGAGAAAGGAACGGCGTTGCATAACGCCTCTTTCAGAGATCGGATGTGGGGAGAGGAAACTGCCGGAAGCATAGTGGAGCGGCAGTCCCCGAGCAAGCAGGACTTCTGTAAGCCGCCGAACCGCAATGGCATGCTTGCGTCCTGGTTCTTTTATCTCGCCGCCACTTCCAGCAAAGCCGTCCTGGAAGCAGAAGGCCAAGGATCCCCGTCTGTGACGCCGTTACTTCGCGTCCGTCTCCACTTGTCGCAGCGGCGGTCTCGTCCTACGATAGAGCGGATTTCCCATCGATGTACGCGAAGCAACGGAGGCGAACGCGGCTTTTCCGTTAAGAAAAGCCGCACTGCGCGGCACGTAGCGGAATATGGTAATGGGAAATCTGCTTGAATCCCCACCCGGAGACAGAACCTGCAATGGGCGACTCTGCGCCGTTCGAACGTGACCTCGACACGCGCGCCGCTCCATTCCCCGGAGTCGATGGCGTTCTCGCCGGCCGTTTTCACATCGAGGCCCGCCTCGGCGCCGGCGGCATGGGCGAGGTCTACCGCGCGCGCGATACCACCCTTCGCCGCCTCGTCGCCATCAAGCGCACCCAGCGCGCCGCTACCGAAGCCGACCGCAAGCGCTTCCTCCACGAAGGCCAGCGCGCCTCCGCGCTCAACCACCCCGGCATCGCCGCCATCTACGACGTCTTCACCGACGCGGGCGAGGTCTACCTCGTCATGGAGTACATCGAGGGCGAAACACTCCGCGCCCGTCTCACCCGCCCCATCTCCGAGTCCGAGTTCCGCCGCATTGCCACCGAGTCCGCCGCCGCCCTTGCCGTCGCCCACGACAAGGGCATCCTCCATCGCGACATCAAGCCGGAAAACATCATGCTCACCAACGCCGGCACGCACCCCGGCCAGGTCAAGCTGCTCGACTTCGGACTCGCCCAGCAGGCCGCCGACGACACCGGTCTCCTCGAAACCGCCACCATGCTCACCGTAGCCGGCATGGTCGCCGGCACCCCGCAGTACATGGCGCCCGAAATCCTCAACGGAGAGCCTGCCGACCGCCGCTCCGACATCTTCGCCCTCGGCGTCGTCTTCTACGAGATGCTCAGCGGCCGCCACCCCTTCGCCGCCCCCACCCCGACGGCGATGATCGGCCAGGTCCTCCACCAGCCGCCGCGCCCGCTCCCCGCCACCGTTCCCGCATCAGCCGCCGCCATCGTCACCCGCGCCCTCGCCAAGTCACCCGCCGACCGCTACCAGACCGCGCACGAAATCGTCCGTGATCTAAACCAACCGGACTTAAACCATCCGAACCTCAATCACCCGGATCAGATCCACTCCCCTTCAGTAGCGTCTGCCACCCCCGCAGCGATCGCAGCATCTACCCCGCACTCTCGCAAACCCGCTATCGCCTTCGCCGTCGTCGTGCTCGCAATCGTCATCGCATCCGTGACCTATTTCGTCCACCGCCGCCACGCGCCGCCCGGCACCACCGCATCCGGGCCAGCCGCCATCACCGCCGGAACCCTCGCCGTCCTGCCCCCCACCGTCGCCGACGCCAGGGACACCAAACTCGCCACCTTCGGCCGCGGCCTCGCCGAGTCGCTCGCCCAGCGTCTCTCCGACCTCAGCGTCAATCACGACATCGCCGTCCTCTCTGCTCGTCAGCTCCAGGACAGGAAAGTCGCCACGCCCAACGACGCCGCGCGCGAAGTCGGCGCCACCTCCGCGCTGGAGCTGAAACTCACCCGCGACGGCGATCTCGTCCACGCCACCTACGCCATCAGCCAGCCGGACAAGTCGTCCAATCAGCCGCGCGTCCTCGCCTCAGGAACCGTCACCGCGCCGGTCAGCGACATGTTCTCCATCGAGAACCAGCTCGCCACCGCCACCGCCACCGCGCTCAACATCCCCCTCCGCACCGATGAGCAGCGCGCCCTGGCCGCCCACGGCACCACCTTCCCCGAGGCTTACCAGTACTTCCTCCAGGGCCGCGGCTATCTGCTAGAGGCCTACACGCCGGAGACCATCAAGAGCGCCCAGATCATGTTCAAAGAGGCGTTACGAATTGACTCCAACTACGGCGCGGCGAAGGCCGGATTGGGCGTCTCCTGGATCGACGACTACCGGCTCACTCATCATCCGCAGAGCATTGTCGAAGCACGCAAGGCTTGTGACCAGGCTGTGAGGCTAGGCAACGCCGGCGCGGAAGGACACATGTGCCTGGGCACGCTAGCTCGCGACACCGGCAAGTACGCCGACGCAGCCGATGAGTATCAAAAGGCGCTGCAACTGGAGCCCGGCAACGAGTTGGCCTCCATCGGTCTGGCGATGGCCTACGAGCAGCTCAACCAGTCCGAAAAAGCGGAAGCCACCTACAAGCAAATTATTGCTCTGCGTCCAAATTACTGGCACGGGTACGATCTGCTCGGCGGCTTCTATTTCCGTGTCGCCGACTACGCACGCGCGGAGATAAACTTTCGCACTGCGACAGAAAAAGACCCGCACAATTTCAGGTCGTACAGTGACCTTGGCGCGACTCTCCTCTTTCAAAATAAAGACCAGGAGGCCACTACAGCCCTGGAGAAGTCGATCGCGCTTCGGCCAACCGGCGAAGCGTCCGGCAATCTAGGAATTGCACTCTTCCGATTACGCCGATTCCCCGAAGCGGCTACCGAGTTCCGTAGGGCCGTCCAGCTTTCACCGAACGCCTATGACAAATGGGGCTCCCTGGGGGATGCGGAGTATTATGGCGGCCAACGCGTTCAAGCGACGAATGACTATAAGAAAGCCATCGCTCTCGCTTCCGCGGAACTCAAGACGTCCCCCGATGACGCCACCATCCTGGGCGATCTCGCCAGCTATCACTCCATGCTCGGCGATTCGTCGCAGGCCACCGATTTACTCAACCGCTCCCTCGCCATCAATCACACCGACAAGGAACTCATGTTCAATGCAGCCCTTGTCTACAACCAACTGCACCAGACAGGGCCCGCACTCGAGTGGCTGGGCAAGGCATTGCAGGCAGGCTATGCACCGTCGGTCGTCGCCAAAGCGGCAGCGCTCGACAACCTGCACTCCAATCCGCGCTATCAGCAACTTATGCAGTCATCACAAACCAAGCCTTGAGTTCCGGGCCATGTACCAAAAGGAGAAAACAATGGGTATCAAATGCGCCGACGGCGGCTCAGTCACACTGGGAGAAACCTTCGAATTCGAAAATCATGGCGACCAGCCCTGTACCATCGGCGACTATTCCGCCTTCCTTGCCTCCATCGCTACAAACCCGGTGCCTGCCGCAAGCAACGGTACGGCGGGAACTTCCTCCGCCACAGTCAAAACAGGCATCCCAATTGGCGATTACGACTACACGGCCAGTTGCCGCATAAAGCGCGGCAATCCAAAAATCAGCGTCTCCAGCGGCAAACCATAGAGGCACTCCCTCTTTATGGAAAATAAATCGCACCCGCGGAGGACGGCGCTAAGTGAAGGCTCGCTGCTCGCCCGACGTCGTCTGGACGCAAACACGAGAGGAAAGGTGATCTATGCCAAGGCACATCAAATGCCCGGATGGGGGCTCAGTAACCATGGGGGAAACCTTCGATTGGGAGAACAACACCGGACATCAGCACGTGATTTCAGGATGCAGCGCATTTCTCACGCAGTCGAGTTATACCGTTCCAGCGCAGAGCGGGGGGACGCCGGGAACGGCATCTGCCACGGTTCGCTCGGATATCAGCCCAGGGCAATACGGTTACGGTGACAGCGGTGATGTGGCTGCGGGCAATCCGAAGATCAGCGTTTCGAGCGGCCCGATGCCCTAGGCAGTAGTTGAAGCTAGAAATGCAGATAGAGAGCCCATCCCGGCTCGCACCGGGATGGGTATCTGCTCGATCCGCTATGGGCCGCTAGAGATATGAATCGTCGGATTTCCATCCGGCGTGATTCCGGGTCCACCACCAAAGATGGAAGCAATCGCAACAATCAAAGCCACAATATCCACTGGCATTTCTCCTTCCCCAAAAATTAGAAACAAGTGCCAGAGAACGGTACGTATTGCCCCCCGCGTCAACCTGTGCAAATCGTCATCGTCCTGCTTCGGGTGCCCCATCCTACGCGGAGCGTAGGGTGGGTGAGCGAAGACGCGCAAAGCGCCTCCGAATGTGTCCCCAATTCCCAAATCGAAACCCAACCCGGCACAATTGCGAAAAACCTGCCATTTCACCCCACCCGATTCGCTACACTGGAAATAGCAAGAACAAGAACGCCCGCGACCATGTCGCGGGCGTTTCATTTTCTGGACTATCGCGCGATATAGCAGCGAATTTAGAGCCACGAAGTGCTGCTAAGTCCTTTTGCAAGACGAATTAAGCGATAACCCCTTTGGAAAGACGAATTTAGCACTCGGGACGCGGTCTAAGCCACCGCCAATCAATAACTTAGCAAGGGGTCTCCCGCACCGGGAGGGGGGAGGGGTAGGGTAACGTGACCCCACTGCCTGTCGTCGTCTCTGTGGGCAGTTAGTGCGGGCAGTTAGGATGTGCGTGCGGCAAGGGCCGTGATCGTCACCGATGCGGTCAACACCACCAGCACACACCAGAAAGCATCCGCTCCTGCCAGATGCAACACCTGCATCCAAACCGGCGCGCGCAGCAGCACGTTCAGTCCGCCTAGCAGAAACTGAAACCCCAGCAACCCCGCCAGCCACAGCCCAAGCTTGCGATGCTCCCCATCCCGCTCAACAAACACCGCCCGCCAAAGCAGCCACAGGATGAACGCCCCCGCTACAATCGCACTCGCCGGATGCAAAATCCGCAGCCGTATCAACCATTCTGAGGATGAGGAGAAATCCGCCGTCAGCGCAGAGCGCAGCGAAGTAGAAGGAAAGAGCGTATCGCCCAGCGCCGCCAGCGATCCCGTCACCCCAATCACCATCGCGGCAAGCAATCCCACCACCGCCGGCACTCTGTGTTTGAACTGAACCGCACCGCGCGCTATCGTCGACCGTCGCCCGAGGAAATGGGCCGTCAGCGCCAGCGACCCCAGCAGCAGCAGCGTGTTGGAAAGGTGCAGCGCCAGCATCGGCGGCCGCAGCGGTGATGTGCTCGTCGCCGTCAGCCCCAGCTTCACCAGCAGCGCGCCCAGCAGCGCTTCGTTCAGTGTCAACAGCAGCCCGGCAACCGCAAAGCTACGCGCCAGGTGCCGCTCGACCGTCCCGCGAAAGACCCACACCACCAGTGCCACAATCAGCACCAGCGTCCCGCCGCTCATCATGCGATGGGTGAACTCGATCACCGTCGCCAGCCGCGGATTCAGCGGAAGAACTTGCCCGTTGCAGAGCGGCCAGTGATTTCCGCACCCCGCGCCCGATCCGGTGGCGCGCACCACCGCGCCCCACACGATCACGAGCACGTTGTAAACCACCACCGCCCAGGCAAACCGCCGCAGCCAGACGCCGCCCGCCTCCCGCGCACCGCTGCTGCTCGCTATCTCCGCCCGTACCGCACCCGTAGCCACAAGCACTCCACCATCGATTCTAAGCGGGCGTCCCCAGTCCCTGTGTCGGGACATGGGAAGAACCAGCGGATCGCACCGTCAGGCCGGGTGCACCACTCTGGCGAAGCCCGGCTAAATTCCTTCAAACATGTGTCGAACTCGTCCCGGTCAGGTATTACCTAACGCAGCTCAGGGATGAAACGTGGTGATTCGGGGACGCGACCTGCGGCTGGTCCCAGAGGGCCGAAGATATTTGTGCCAGAATACAATGCTGATCGTGAAAGCTTCCGCATCAACCTGGCAACGCGGATTATCTGGATATGGGCTATCCATAGCATTCTGGATGCCTCTTGCCGTTCTCCTGATATGGCAGCAATATCGCATTGCTGAGGAAGCACACCTCAAAGTATCGCTTGCGACCGTCGCTCTTCTCTACAGCGTTCGCTTCTTTACCGTCGCACTGCTCACGCCTCCGATTTTTTGGGTGGTGGCGAAGGCGCCGATCAGCGCTGGGAAGTTAGTTCGCCGCACGATGTATTATCTCGCCGGCTTCGTCCCATTTGTCCTGTTGTTTGCTGTGATCCGCTGGAGTCTGCTGCCCCCCTGGTATCCGGAAACGCAGCAGTGGGGGCACCGTTCGTTGGCGGCTTTGATCGGCCTGACCGACACCACCTTTGGCGATGAGCTGGTGTTCTATCTTGCGGTAGTCGTCGCCGCGCACGCTGCTGTTTACTTCCGGCGGCTGCAGCGGCAGGAACTGGAACAGCTTGCGTTGAAGGAAGCGTTGGCGCAAAGCGAACTGCATACCTTGCAGATGCAGATTCAGCCGCACTTCCTGTTCAATACGTTGAATGGCATCTCTTCGCTTGTCCACAGCGACGCGGGACGCGCGGAGCAGATGATCCTGCGGCTCTCCAGCCTGCTGCGGCGCACATTGAAGCAGGATGGATCGGACCTGGTGCGACTGTCTGACGAACTCCATCTCGCGGAAGACTACCTCGATATCGAAGGCATGCGGCTGGGGAGCCGTATGTCCGTGCGCTGGAACATTCAGCCGGAGACGCGCGACCTGCTCGTGCCACAGTTCATGTTTCAGTTGCTGATCGAAAATGGTGTGAAGCACGGTGTTTCAAACTGCCGCGGCCCGGCTTGGATCGAGATAACTTCCACGCAGAGCGAGCGGGGGCTAAAGCTTGAAGTGAAGAACAGCGTAAACGGCGAGATCCAACAAGGAATGGGGGTGGGCCACCAGAATATCCGGACGCGGCTATCGCTCCTGTATGGCACCGATGCGCGTTTGCTATTTCATCGCAGAGACAAGATTGCGGTAGCAACGCTGGTTCTACCAGTTTTTTCGAGCACCAATTCCGAGGTAAAGACAAAGACGGTTCAGCAGTTCGAACCGGAAATGAGGTCATAGTTCATGCGTATTCTTGTTGTCGATGATGAGCCGCTGGCTCGCGAGTCGCTGGCGCGAGTGCTGGGAGAGCGTTCGGACATTGAAGTAGTGGACATGGCGGTGGATGCGGTTGAAGCGCTGAGCCGCATTCGCGACCACGCCTACGACATCCTGCTCGTGGATATACGGATGCCGGAGATGTCGGGAATGCAGATGGTGGATGCTCTTCGTAGCCAGGGCAATGGAATGCCGTCGGTCATCTTTGTCACGGCATTCAACGAGCATGCCGTGGCGGCGTTCGAGCGGCATGCCACGGACTACATACTGAAGCCGTTTTCGGCCGACCGTGTGCATCGGGCGATCGATTACGCCAAGCGGCATTCGGCGGACGACCGCGAGCGCAGGCTTGCGGAGATCCTTCCTCACCTACAGACGCTTGCGAAGACGACTCCGAGGATTGCGATCAAGTCGAAAGGGAGAATTCTCTTCATCGACGTGGCCGAGATCGTGGTTGCAGAAGCGGAAGGGAACTACGTGTTGCTGCGGCAGGAGTCAGGCTCCCATCTGCTGCGCGAGCAGATATCGGTGCTAGCCGATCGTCTGGCGCCGCATGGCTTTGTCCGCATTCACCGCTCGGTGCTGGTAAATGCCGCGCAAGTGGAGGCGGTAAAGCCACTGTTGACCGGCGAATATCTGTTGCGGCTGAAAAACGGCAAGGAGTACAACGTCACCCGCACGTACAAGAAGAACCTGAAGCAGTTCGCGACCTTCTGGCTGGGCATGGACGCCATCGCGGGATAACGCGATGGCATAACGAGGCGGCTATTTGTGCGCGGCCGCGGGCTGAGAGGGCTCGTCTACCTGCACAATACGATCGCCCTTTACATTCGTGAGCGTCTCAACGATGCCGCTGGGCCAGCGAATCTCCACCTTGCTGGCTACGGCGTCCTTCCCCAGGCCGAAATGGGCACGCTTGTCGTTCGACGACAGATAGCTGCCCGCCGTCGACACGGTGACCATCTGCGTTCCGGCACTGGTGGTGACATGGACCTCTGCTCCGATGGCATCGCGATTACTGCGATGGCCGACAAGGAACAGCGTCAGCCAGTGATTGCTGGTCGCAGTCTCGTTGCGAAGCACATAGGCCGGTCCGTCGTTAGTAGTCACGACAGCATCGACCCGGCCATCGTTGTCCAGATCGCCTACCGCCATGCCACGCCCCACCCAGGCTTGCTGGAATACTGCACCGGATTTCGCAGACACATCCACGAAGCGCTTGCCGGTGTTGCGGGCCAGCAGCATCGGCTCCTTATAGCGAAGCTGCGGAAAGTTGAGCTGAATGGTGTCGAGATCGTGACCCTGCGTAATGAGCAGGTCCTTCAGCCCATCATTGTCGTAGTCGAGGAAGTGAATTCCCCAGCCGGAGTGCAGCAGGGTCATGCCGCCGATGCCGCTCATGTAGCTGTCGTAGGTAAAGCTGCCATCGCCGTTGTTTCTGTAGAGAGCGTATTTCTGATTTGCTAGATCGGTGATGACGAGGTCGGGCAGACCATCGTTGTTGTAATCCTGGAAGTCAATGCCCATACCGGCATAGGTGCGGCCGTCGCCATCGACGGCGATCTCCGCGTTCAGGCCATCTTCCTCAAAGGTGCCATTGCCTTTGTTGCGATAGAGGAATTCGAGCATTGAATCGTTGGCGACAACGATGTCGGTCTTGCCGTCGCGATCGAAGTCTGCCACCGCGATACCCAGTCCTTTGCCCGGCTTGTTCAGCCCCGCCTGTGCGGCCTCTTCGGTGAAGTGCCCGTTGCCGTCATTATGGTAGACCAGAGCGCTGATGGGTTGAAAGACGTCTGGATGGCAATAGGCGCGATGGCCCTCCTGGTGCTCGCCGCAGTAGATGTCATCGAAGTCCCACTTCACATAACGCAGCACAACAAGATCGAGCAGGCCATCGTTATCGAGGTCCACCCAGGCGGCCGACGTTGACCACCCGCTTCCGCCGGTGCCGGATTGCGCCGTGACATCCGTGAAGGTCCCGTTGCCATTGTTGTGGTAGAGTCGGTTGCCTCCGTAGGCGGTGACGTAGAGGTCTTCGTAACCGTCGTTGTCGTAATCGCCCACGGCGACGCCCATCCCGTAGCCGATGCCCTGAAGACCCGCGCGTTCGGTCACATCTTCGAAGGTGCCGTCCTTCTTCTGATGGAAAAGACGGTTCCAGTATTCAGGTCCGCTCTTCTGCGGGATCGTGCCCTTCGCGGTTGGATCGGTCAGCGGCGCGCCGTTTACAAAGAAAATATCGAGCCGGCCATCGTTGTCGTAATCGAACAGAGCAACGCCAGAGCCCATCGTCTCCAACAGATACTTTTTTGTCGTATGGGATGCGCGGCCCTGGAAATTCACGCCCGATTTGGCGGTGATGTCGACGAAGTTACCCGGCACGATGTCCGGCTGAGCTGGAATAGGTTGCGATTGCTGCGGCATAGCGGGGAGCGCTGTCAGCAGCACGCACAGGATGGAGCCACGGAACGGCAAACGCATAGGAAAAGATGCCGCGGATGCGATCTTGCGGACAGCCCTACGATACGTGAGTCGCGCGGATTGGGATACCACTTTTGGCGCTGGTCACGCCGTTGCCTTGGCGGGCGCTGGTGCGATGGCGAGGAAGTCTTCTGCGAAGCGGCGAGCATATTCCTCCGTGAGTGCTTCGACACGCTGGGGATTGCTGGAGCGAACGATGAGGCCGGCATGTTGACGTTTCTGCATGCGGTGCACGATCTCCGGCGCGTCGTAGTGATCGGTGACGGGCGTAGCATCGCGCGCCAGGCACAACACGCTGCCGGCGTAGTCGGTGTCCAGCTTCGGCAGAGCGTATTGTTCGCCCCGGGCGAGAGCGACTTCGATGCGCGCCCACTCGACCCAGGGGTTGAAGCCGTACGCCTGCTCGATGACATCGGCGATGAACGCGCCGCCCACACGTGCAGCAGCTTCAAGGAAGTAGAAGCGGCCGTCCGCGGCAGAGCGGATCCATTCCGTGTGGGTGACGCCATTCGCCAATCCGAGTGCTCCGATCAGCTTTTGATGAAGCTGCGGAATCTCTTTCGCCGGGAGGGAGGCGCGGTCCACCGTGCGGGTGGTGAAGACACCGCCCTGGTGCATGAGCTGAAAGGGCGGCTTGCCGTATTGGTGGACGGGAGCAGCGAGAGTCTGGCTCTGCCAAACGACGCCGTCGGCGTGGAAGATATCGCCAGCGATGAAGCGCTCCAGCAGATGATGCGACTGGCGATCGCCAAGCTCGTCGAGCAGCGGCCATAGCTCTTCTGGCTTATGCAACTTGCGAATGCCGATGGCCGATGCATCGGTGCGCGGTTTCAGCATCCAGGGCGCAGGCGTCTGCTGCATCCAATGGTGCAGGTCGTCGTGATGAAAGACGCCGATGAAATCCGGGACAAGCAGACCAGCCTCGCGCGCGCGGACCCGCATGGAGAGCTTGTCGCGGAAGAAGCGTGTTGCCGACTCGCCGAGGCCGGGTAGGCGCATGTGTTCACGGAGTGTGGCGGCGATCTCCATGTCAAACTCATCGAGCGCGACGATGCGGTCAATTTTTCGCGAGCGCGCGAGATACATCACGGTGTTGACGATCTGCGCGGAACTCATCTCCTCCGGCATGGTGTGGACTTCGCTGAGAATGTCCCGCGGCCAGTCCGCATCGCGATGTTTGTCGAGTGTGAGGAGTTCGATACGGCACCCGAGGCGCGCGCATTCGCGCATGAATGGCTGGCCCTTCACATACGTCGAAAGGCAGACGAGTAACGGTTCCGACTGGCTTGTATTGGTCTGCATGGCACTCATCCCTCGTTAGGGTAAAATCCGGCCGAGGCTCCCACCCACTCCTGGTTGCGATTGTGATCGACGCCCATCATCTTGCCCCTGCCCATGCGGATGAGGCTGATGACCGGCTCAAGCGTTCCGTTTTCGGGCCACACGTACATGATGCGCACCTCTGCCTGTGTGAGGCCATGCGGGGTCTCTATGACCGGCTCGAAGCGCATGCGCTGCTGCAGCAGGAAATTGTGCCGCTGGTCCGTGGGTATGGAGGCAAGTTCGGCATCCGTTGGTCCGAACTGCACGCCTTTGCCGGCGAAAGAGTAGAGCGGTTTGAAGACCCACTGCTCCCGATCTTCCGGGAGCAGGTCGCGGCCTTTGCCTTCGTACCACTCGTCCAGGAAAATTGCCGGCGGCACGGCCGGGTGATGCAGCCAGGGAATGGCAAACTTGCTGATGCGGAAATACCAGTTGGGATGTCCGGCCCACTCCACGTCGAGGTCATCGCGATAGTCGAAGGGCAATGCGACGCCTTTGCGTTCGAGCTCATCGACGATAGCGCGGTTGTAGATGCGCTCGATAGGAACGTCACGGGTGCCGCTGCGATAGAAGAGCCGCCGCCCTTCGCGCTTCAACTTCGCAATATCGACCGTGCTGATGCCCAGCCGGTCCTCGTGTACGTGGAAGTCAGGGAGAGTTTTCTGTGCTTCGGGATCTGTTTCCAGCAGGACGACATTCTCCGACGCATGGTTGCCGACGATCACGCGGCGCAGGAGCGCCCAGTAGCTTGCGTCGTCATGCCCTCCGAGAAAGCGGTCGAGACTTCCTGGCAGATGGAAGACGCGCGCATAGCTGTCGAAGAGCACGGCTTGAAAGCCGAAGATGGAAGGAAAGGCCTGCAGCTCCACCAGGCGCGGCGCGAGCGAGCCATCATCCTCGCGCACCAGGCCGAAGTCCGCAGTCATGAAGTGAGGATGGGCCGGACAATGAGGGACGCGGAAGCGCTCTGGAACGGCTTCTTCAGAGGCTTTGAGGAAGGCAGCATTGTCCAGCAATTCGTGTGTCAGCTCCGCGCCTGTGTCGGCGATCCGCTGCATCAGCGAACTTGGGAAAAAGCAGGGCGTCTCCGAAATGCGGAACTCGAGCGGCGCGCGCGCCCGGCGTGCGCAGTCTTCAAGTAGTAACTGGTAGCGCTCGGGCCGATAGTCGCGATTGAATGCCTGCCGCAGCTCTGGCAGCACGCTGCCTCCTTGTTTCCTGCAGCTCAGGGCTGAATCAGGAACCGGCCCTCACGCATAATCTGCTCTTCGCCCTGAGGGCTTTCGAGCCAGATGTTGAAATTGAGACCGACTACATCGATGTGGGTGGACGAACTCCACTTGGCGCCGGTGTGCTCGCCATATGGATCGCCGAAGGCGATGTGGATGCCGGGGAACTTTTCATCCTGCAGGATGTTGCCGATCACACGTGTGACGCCGATGTTAGTGCCGATCGCGAACTCGCCCACGCGGTCGGAGTTTTCGTCGCGATGCGTGTACTCCCAGAAATCGTCCTGTAACTGGCTGTTGCTGGAGGTGCAGGCGACGATGCGGTTCTTGGCGATAGTGATGGTTATTGGACTGGCGGCAAGGGAACCGTAACGCTGGCAGAGATAGTCGCCGACCACGCCGTCGACTACGAAAGTGCCGTTTACTTCGCCGGGAGCGGTGAAGACCTCGCCGCCAGGCAGGTTGCCCCATTTGTCCGGGCTGATGATACCGCTGGTTTTGATCCATTTGTAACCGGGATTGAGCTCTGCGCGGATGTCTGTACCTGCGGCCGTTGTGGCGCGCACCGCGGTAGCCTTAGTCGCGCGTTCCAGCACTCGCTGGCTCAGGCGATCGACGGCGGCAAAGTCCGCGCGCATCCCTTCGAGCATGATCTGTGGGGTGATGTTGACCATGTGGGCATGGCGCATGCGGCGGCGATTCACCACGTCCGTCATCTGCCTGCGGGAGAGCAGCTCGTTCTGCTGCACCTGCACTGCGAAGATCGAGACCTGGCTCGTCTCCATATCGGTGAGGATCTCAACCGGCATGCCGGCCAGTGGTCGCGGGGCGAGCTCTTCGAGCACGAATCCATTCCACGGGGAGGCGATGCTCTGCAACTCGCGCGCAATCGACGCAGCGATTTCGATCGTCGTCTGATCAGTGATAAGCGTCACTTTTTCCCTGGGCTGGATGCGCAGGCAGGTGGCGACGGCGCTGCGTGCGCCGGGAGTGAATTCGGCCGGGAAGGCAACGTCAAGAAGCTGAGTGCGGGTGATGGCCATGGTTTGCAAAGGATGTTGCAGTGTATCGCGTCAGGGACTGTGGGCGGGGCGTTAAAACAGCCCAGCGCGTGTCTCCTCCGCCATGTAGTCGACAACGGCGTTCAGGTCTCCGTTGGTCTCCTTGAATTTGCGGACCTGGCGTTGGGCGCCCGAACCGTTGTCGAGAATTGTGCGGATAGACGCCACCGCCTCGCGGCTGCCCAGCTCATCCACACAGTCATCGACGAAGGCCAGATACTCGAGAATCAGCTCGCGCTCGTCTACCTCTGCTTCCTTGCCAAAGTCGATCAGCTTGCCTTCCAGGCCATAACGCACCGCGCGCCACTTGTTTTCCATCAGCAGGGCTCGGCTGTACTGGCGCCAGTCGTGATTGCTGGCGTGCAGCTTCCACAGTTTGCAGGCGGTGGCCTGGATGAGGGCAGCGATAGCAATGGTCTCTTCCGCGCGCATCGGGATGTCGCAGATGCGCACCTCGATGGTGTTGAAGAAGGGGTGCGGCCGGATATCCCACCAGATCTTCTTCGCATTGTCCATGCAATTGGTTTTAATCAGCAGATTGCAAAACTGCTCGTACTCACCCCAACTGCCGAAGCTGTCTGGAATATTCGTACGCGGGAACTTATCGAAGACCTTCGCCCGATAGCTCTTCAGTCCGGTGTCACGGCTGCGCCAGAATGGCGAATTGGTGGAGAGCGCCAGGATATGTGGAAGGAAGTAGCGCATCGAGTTCATGACGCGAATCGCTGCTTCCTTATCTTCGATGCCGACATGCACGTGCAGGCCGAAGATCAGGTTGGCGCGGGCTACTTGCTGCAGGTCTTCGACGACGCGTTCGTAGCGCTCGTCGGGATAGATATCCTGCGCGCTCCAGTCGGCGAATGGGTGAGTAGCGCCGGCGACGAGGACCAGATCGTGCTCCTCGGTAATGTGGATCATTTGGCGGCGCAGGTCGTATAGATCGTCGCGTGCCTCAGTGATGGTGCGGCAGATTCGCGTGCCCACTTCAACGACGGATTGATGCATCTCGGCCTTGACGCGCTCCTCAAGACGCCGCTTGCCCTTGGCCAGCAGCTCCGTCTTGATGTGCGAGCGCAAGTCACGCGTTACCGGATCAACTGTCTGATACTCCTCTTCGATGCCGAGCGTGAAGGATGGGCGCATGGTGCGAGGCTCCGGATGCTGATCTTCGTTAGGTTGAGGTCCCCGAGGATTTTGCAGATTTGCTCGCCGCTTTTTTCGTAGACGCCTTCTTCGCGGCAGGCTTCTTTTTGGCGACTGGTCCGGCTGCGCCTTTCGTGACCGGTTTGCCTGACAGGAAGGAGGACCAGACAAATCCGCCCGCGGGTGTTCCAGCGTGCTGCTGCGCCTTCTCCGCTGCCATCTCGGCCACGGCGTCCACGATCCAGCGGAAGTTCGCTTCGCCCACCGAGTGTACGTCCGCATCGGGCGCTGGGTTCATGAAGTCGATGGCGTAAGGAACCCCGTCTTCGACAGCGAACTCGACCGTGTTCAGGTCGTAGCCCAACGCGCGGCACAGGGTGAGCGCATCGCGCTCCACGCGCGCGAGCAGCTCGGGCGAGTACGCCGGCGGATCCTTCACATAGCGCTCGTGGAAGGGGCGCCGCGGATCGTAGGGCATGATGTGGACCTTTTTCTGATTGATAACGTAGCAGCGGAAGTATTCCTGGAACTTTACTGCGCTCTGCAGCGTCATGCAGAGATCGCCGGTCTGGTCGTAGGCCTGGAAGAACTGCTCCCAGTTGTGCACGTGGTAGACATCGCGCCATCCGCCGCCATCGAAGGGCTTGAGGAACGCAGGGAAGCCGACGTACTCGAAGATGCCCTTCCAGTCCAGCGGATATTCGAGATTTCGCATGGAGCGGTCGGTGGTTCCCTCCGGATATTGTTTGTGCGGCAGCAGAACGGTGCGCGGCACAGCAACATCAAGCTTGCGGGCGAGAGCGTAATTGAAGAACTTATCGTCTGCCGACCACCAGAAGGGATTGTTGATGACGATGGTTCCGGTGAGCGCAGCATTCTTCAGAAAGCCGCGATAGAAGGGAATGTCGTGCGAGATGCGATCGACGATGACCGCATAGCCGCTGGGTGCTGCCTCGCGCACACCGCCGACCTGGAGAGGCTCGGCACTGATACCGGGGAGCTTCATCGCGTTGATGCGTTCGACCAGTGCTCCGGGGAAGGTATTCTCCATGCCGTACAGGACGCCAATCTTTTTCATCTCTTGCTTCCTCCGTCGCAGGTTTTGCTCCCATTCTCCGCCACGATCATGCGCTCAAAGATAAACATTCATCATGCGCTGCCAAGTGGGCCAGTCATGGCTGTTCCAACTGTCCCAGATCGCGAGCTGGTGCCCTACAGCGCGGCTGCCCAGCAGGTGTGAAAGATGCTGGTTCTGCCCCAGGCACTGGTCGTCCCAGCCGGTGGCCAGCACATAGGTATTCTGCCGGTAGCGATCCAGAAACCAGGGGTCGCTCATATTCGCCATGTAGTGAGGCGGCATGTTGAAGTAGACATCCTCATCGTAGTAGCCGTGCAGAAAATTGGAAATATCAAAGGCGCCGGACATCGACAGGAAGCCGGTGAAGACATCGGGATGGCGCAGTGCGATGTTCACCGCGTGATACCCGCCAAAGCTGCAGCCAAGGCTGATGAGGTGGCGGTTCTGGTTCTTCAGCCGGATGAGCGGAAGCAGCTCGTTGAGGATGTATTCCTGATACTGGATCTGCCGGGCGATGCGCCAGCGCGGCGGCACGTTGCGGTTGTACCAGCTCTCCGCATCGAGCGAGTCGACGCAGTAAAGCTGGATCTCCCCGTTGTCGACCTTGTGCCCGATCGAGCCAACCATGCCGCGATCTTCGAACTCATAGAAGCGTGCCTGCGAGCTGGGGAAGACGACGGCCGCCACGCCGCCGTGCCCGTAGACAAGCAGTTCCATATCCCGGCCCAGACGCTCTGAATACCACTTGTGATATTCGCGGTTCATACTTGTTCGATCGGTCTCTCGCTCAACCCTCTCGCCCGCTGGCTCCAGACGTCTGCCCTTGATAGGCTCTTCATAGGAAATCCGCTCTACTGTAGCAGAGCCGCGGCCACGCGTCCGCGCCTGCACGGGAAGCGCCAATTTCAGGAGACGCGTGCACGAAGCAGAGCAACTTACTCTCGAGCCATTGGATTTGAAACGAACCGCGCGGAACGCTCCTGCCGACCCGCTGGAGCCGGTCAGCTTTGAGCAGCCCATTCTGATCGGCGGCGCCGATGTTCAGGGCCATGGCCGGCTGCGGTTGCACCGGCAGTTTGTTTCGTCGCTTCTACCGGCGCGCCGGGATGTCATCATCGCGCTGCCTCCGGACTACCTCCACTCCAAGCAGCGCTATCCGGTGCTCTATCTTCAGGACGGACAGAACCTCTTTGACGGCGCAACCAGCTTCATCAAGGGAAGTTTCTGGGATGTACAGACGACTACCGATCGACTGATCGAAAAGGGCGCCATCGAGCCGCTGATCGTGGTCGGCGTCTACAACACCGGCATCGAGCGGATGGAGGAGTACACGCCCATGCGCGACCGCAACCTGGGCGGAGGCAAGGCGAATCTCTATGGGCGGTTGCTGGTGGAGGAACTGAAGCCCTGGATCGATCAGAATTACCGCACCCTCGACGGGCCGGCGTACACCGGGGTGGGAGGGTCGTCCCTGGGCGGTCTGGTGTCGCTTTATCTCGGACTTACCTGGCCGCAGGTCTTCGGGCGGCTGGCGGTGCTCTCGCCTTCAGTGTGGTGGGCGCAGGGCGCGATGCTGCAGTACGTTCGCCGCATGCGCCCGGAGCCGCGGCCGCGCGTCTGGCTGGATATGGGGCTTGGCGAAGGGCCGGCCATGATCAAGAAATGCGACGAGCTGCATCGGCTGCTCGAGCGGCGCGGCTGGCGCGACGGCATCGAGATGCAATATCTCCGCGCGCCCGGCGCGCGTCACAACGAGGACGCCTGGGCGAAGCGCGTCGATCCGTTCCTGCGGTTTCTCTTTCCAGCGAAGTGACGTCGGCTAGCATAGAAGCATGACGATTGTTTCCGCAGAGGCGCTACTGTTCGATTTGGATGGAGTGCTGATTAACTCCATACCCGCAGTGGAGCGAGTATGGTCGCGCTGGGCTACGGACCGCGGCTTCAATGTGCAGGAGGTGTTGCATCGCGCCCATGGACGCCCTAGCATCGAAACTCTGCGTTACCTGCTTCCCGAGGCCGACCACGAGGCCGAGAACCGCATCGTCGAACAGGCCGAGATCGACGATGTTGCGGACATTGTTCCGCTGCCCGGCGTCAAGGAGCTGCTGGCGGCTCTGCCGAACGATCGCTGGGCTATCGTCACCTCCTGCACGCGCCCGCTCGCCGAGGTGCGGATCCGTGCCGCGGGGCTGCCGACGCCCGGCCGCTTCATCACTGCCAACGAGATCACGCATGGCAAGCCCAATGCCGAGCCGTATCTGAAGGGCGCTGCGGGCCTTGGCTTCGCGCCGGAGCGGTGCATCGTTGTGGAGGATGCTCTCGCCGGCATCGCGTCCGGCAGGAATGCCGGTTCGCGGGTCATCGCGTTCACCACCACGGCGTCCATCACCGATCTGGTCGCCGCGAAGCCTGACTGGATATTGAAAGATTGTTCGGCGATCCGGCTGGATGCCAGCGAGCCAACCCTGAAGTTGGCGCTCGAAGAGATCGCGGTGAGCGCTACCTAGTTTCGGAAAAATGCAGCGGAATGCATCTCACCACTTAGTATCTTGCTGCGGGCGCTGCGGCTTCGTGAAGCGCATGCGCGACAACAATGGCAACCACTGGATTGACTCACGAGCTTCGCCGCGTGGACTGGGACGCAGCGGAGTGGCGTTCCAGCCTGCTCTGCCTTCCGGCCATCGCCATTGCGTTGATCGCCGCCCTCGCGGCCGGCCATCGCTTCGCCGCCCTGGTGATCGCGGGCAGCGCGCAGTCCGTGGGCTTCGGCGCATTTCAGCGGCGGTTGTGGTTTCGCGGTGGTCCCATGGTCCTGGCGACGCTGGGCATGGCGCTCTCCGCCGCCGTCGGTGAGCTGGCGGCGAAATTGCCATGGATGATCCTCATTCTGGTCACCTTCTGGGCCTTCTGCTACGGAATGTCCGGTGCTATCAGCTCGCCGGCATCGTGGGTGGGACAGCAGTGCTGCATCTTTCTCATCGTATCGAGTGCCGCGCCGGGCACGCCGCATGAAGCAGCTCTCCGCGCGGCCGGGGTGTTGACGGGAGGGTTTCTGCAGTTCTTCTGCATCCTGCTGCTGTGGCATTTCTTTCCGCCAGCGCGCAGCACCTACACCGAGCCGGGGATCCACACGGCAGGCTGGCAGCGAAGAGCGATCGTGCAGAACCTGACCTTGCATTCCAGCACCTTCCGCTACGCGTTGCTTCTGGCGCTCACCGGCTTCGCGTCACAAGGCATCGCACAACTGCTGCATTTCCATAACGCCTACTGGATTCCGATGACTGCGCTCATCATCATGAAGCCGGACCTCCTGCTGACCAACGCGCGTTCCATCGCCCGGCTCGGCGGTACCTTTGTGGGCGCATCACTAGCGACGCTGGTGGCGATGACTCTGCGCCCGGATGGCATCTGGCTCAGCGTGCTTATTATCCTCTCGATGTATCTGGCATATGCGCTGCAGAATGTGAATTACGCGCTCTACGCCGTTCCGCTGACGAGTTATATCGCCTTTATCTTAGCGTTAGGCCGCACGCCGGAGGCCAGTACGGCGGTCGATCGCGTGCTGGCGACCGCTATCGCCGGAGCGATTGCCATGCTGATCCATGCCGTGTATGTGCATGATGAGCTGCGGCGCATCGCGCGCACCTTCCTGCCGAGAGGCGCTGCATAGAGGTTCAGCTTTAATAACGACGAATGCTGTTGCGGGGATAGAAGGTGAACTGTACAGCAATGCTGGTGTCGTTTTGCGCGGCCGTATTGCCGTTCAGAATGTACGGCGCCTTCCACCGCTCGTACTGTACCCAGGCGTTTACTTCCACGTCTTTGCCCAACCGCTTCACGGCGTTTACCGTGAAATCGTTCTGAGTCGTGCCCATGGGGATGAAATCTTTTGCCGCCTTCGCGTTGCGATACTGAAACTCCAGCCACTCGTTGCCGCTGAGGTGATAGGTAAGCCAACTCTGGCCACCCTTGGCCTCGCGGCCGATCCAGTCCCCGAAGGTGAAGCCCTTGTTGGTATACGCCTGATGCTGCACTGCCTCCCAGTACATGAAGCTGCCGCCGAAGCTGCGTCCGGTCGGTGGATCGGTAGAGACGGCCTCCACCCGTAGCGATAGCTTCGGCGCAGCCGGGAAATGCGACAGATAGATGCCGGGCCGGATTGCGGCGCGGCGTGGAGCGCTGATCGGGGTTACGTCGTCGTGTGACTCGGAGTCGCTGTAAAAGGTAAGCCAGTTGCGCACAAATGGCAGGCGATAGGAGAAGTTGAAGGCGGAGAAGCGAGCGCCGGGATCATCCCGGCCTAACTTCTCCTCTTCGGTAGTGTCGTTGATGTCGAAGAAGCCTTTCAGGAAGGTATGCCACGTGACTGGCTCGTGGCCCTTGCCGCCAAAGACGATGGTGCGTTCGAAGCCGAACTCGAAGTTTGCCGTCGGCTTGAAGCTGAACCCCTCCGAATGCATGTAGTCGCCCCGGGGTGAAGTGTGCCCCTGCAGGCTGCCGTAGAGGATGTCGTAACGGATGGGTCCGAGAAAGCGCGAGACGAAGGGGATGTGGGCGGGTTCCACGCGATTGAGGCGGATGGAGTAGATGTCTACGGCATTGTTGCTGTAGCCCATGCCGCCGCCGCGCCCTGGTCCGAACCATTCGTCACTCCTGCCGATAGAAATCTCATGGCTGGCAAAGTTTGCCGCGAGATAGGCCTCCTGAATGCGAAACGTGTCGACGCTCTGCAGCGTTTTACCGTACGACATGGTGGGGTTGTCGGAGGTGAAGGGCGCCTCGTCCAGAAGTGAAAAGTAATCGGCTACCCCAGCCGAGTAACCTTCAAGAGCCGGCGCGTGCTGGTACTCGCCGCGGAAGTAGCCTGAATAGCGGCCGAGCGTTGTGCGGATACTTGCGCCGGTGATGTTGTTAAAGCCCTCGGCATAGGGACGCCCATAATCATTCACGATGGTCTGGCCGGAGTGGTAGCTGTCGCGCAGCGGCTGTCCGGTGATGCCGAGCATCCGCGTATACACCGACTCGACCTCCGAGTGGCCGCGATGTGCGTCCACAGGTATCTCCAGATCGGGGCCGAGCTCGCGGCTCAGAGCGCTATAGATCTCCTTGGCTTCGTCGCTGTCGCTGTTGTAGATTCGGCCCGCCGACGCATCCAGCATGTGGGCGACGCTGGTACGCGTGTAGGGCCGCATCCCGAGAAACACCGTGTCGATGAACCCCAGCGAATAGAGACGCATGATTTCCGGATACATCCAGCTATCCAGCGGAATGTAAGTGGACCCGAGACTGCCCGAATAGCGAACCGGTTTGGGTGGCATCGTCCGGGTAAACTGAACCGGCGGCGGGGGGGTACGATTCTGACTGTCTGTATTCTGCTGTGGCGCAGTCGTGGTAACTGGTGGGACTGGACGAGGCGGGGCGCCTTCGTCTTGTGCACGAGAGAACGGCACATTTTGCAGGCACATGAACACAAAAATGGGGAGTAGAGAAAGACGCATGACCTGCGGGCATTGTCTCCCATCGTGGAGAGAGACGGGAAGCGATATTGCGACTCGAGTGTTTGCTTTACGGGTCCGCGTCGGTGCGGCGGTCGACCCGCATCATGCATAGACAGAGTCCGAAAATGGAATCAAAGACTGGCGGCGAGACCCGAGTGCCTCCGGAAGATGCAAGCAGCGATGTCGAGCGGCTTGTCCTCTTCGCCAGCATCCTTATCGCTGCCGCTACGCTTATAACGCTGCTAGCCCTGGGGACTGGTGCACGGTCTTTCACCGTCTTCGATATCCCCGACTTGCAAGGGCTACAGATGAAAAACTGGGTAACAGGGCGCGGCTTTGGCTTCGATGGTGCTCTGTTTACGGGCAGTGACAACCCGATATGGATGCGGTGTGCCCGCATGCCACTACCCATCTGGACGATCGCTGGTCTACGTATCGTCTTCGGCTCCGGAATGATTGCTGTCAATGTAGCGAAGTCTGTTCTGTGGAGCCTACCGCTGATCCTAAGCTTTGCGCTGATACAGCCCGACTGCCGGAGGTGTCTGTCATCCCGCGCGAAATGGGCCGCCTGGGGGGGGCTTCTGTTTGTCTCGTTGTTGCCCGTCGTTCTCGTTAATCTGGCGACAATGTCGGCGGAGGAGGGCTATATCGCATCTCCGATCGCGCTCGCCACCACGATGCTCCTCTTTCCATGCAGTTGGACGTCGGGTGCTAGCAATGGTCGTGTGATCTTCCCCGGCCTTCTCTTTGGCATCCTCATCGCCAGTATTTATCTTTCAAAGAGCTCAATGATTCTGCTCGCGGTTGTCATGGTGATCGCGCTCGGGGCGGTGTCGAGAAACTTACGTCTGGCAGTATTTGCGGCGATTCCTCTGCTGCTCGCGATGCTGTGCTGGGGAGCATGGACAGCAGCAGACGGGGGGCGAATTTCTATCGGCACGAGTCTAGATGGATACAACCTGCATAAGGGGAATAATCCGACCTTCCTCGAGCATTACCCGCCTCCATTCAATATGAATATCGATCCCTTTTATGCAGATATTGGCGTGGGGCATCACTACAAATCAGAGTCGGACTTTGACGCGGGACAGGAGAAGGAAGCTTTTCAGTATATGAAGACTCATCCCAGGGCGACGATCATTGCCATGGGAAGGAAGATAGGCGTTCTGCTTTTTTCTCTGAAGAAAGTGGGGCCGGGAACTATCCGAAGTCCGATGGTTGAGTGGACGGAACGAGCGAGCCGTGTCATTGCACAGCTGGTCTTATGGACCGCCCTCCTTGTAGCCGGATGGCAATGCGTCCGGTGGAAATCGTCAAGCCTTACGGCGGCCGTCTTTCTTCTTGTGACAGCCGCCATTTGTCTTCCCTATGTGGTGGGTTTCGCTCTGAGCCGACACGGGAGCATCCTCTATTTGCCGGCGATCATCTACATCATCCGTTCTGTCTGTGCGGGTCAGGAAGATGAGGGACGAAGCCTGATGAGAAGTGAACAGGTCGAATCGATTCGCAGCTGCTGATTCCGCCCAGGCGTTTGTACGCTTTCGGGCTTGCTATGACCGACTTGACCAGTCGCTGCGTGAGCGATCGAAGTCAGCAGGTTGTTTGGGGTCGAAGTGCCTTCCGCCCTCATCCAACGTCAAAAGGGTGATTGCACATGGGGCGTTGGGCTGAAATAAGGCGCAGGCTACGGTACACCGGGCATCTGCTTTGGCGATCGGCGGTGACCCCGATGCTGGGGACTCACCAGCGGCCGCGCCTTGCCATGCCGGATGAGCTGGGCATCACCTTCATCGGCCATTCATCCTTCCTGGTGCAGGCAGCGGGGCAGAATCTGCTCTTTGATCCGGTCTTCTCCACCTGGCTGATCCTGCTGCGGAGGCAACGCCGACCCGGCGTGCGGGTGCGCGATCTTCCACCTATCGACATCGTCCTACTGTCGCACGCACACATGGACCACCTGGATCGCTCCTCGCTGCGGCGTGTGGTGCGGGCAACCCGACGCCGCAGCGGCCGCGCGCCCATCGTCGTCGTCCCTAGCGATGTGGGCGACCTGATGCGGGGGCTAGGCTTCTCCCAGGTCATCGAGCTGCGCTGGTGGGACCACTCCGAAGTGCACGGTCTTGCCATTACGCACACCCCCGCGAAACACTGGGGCACGCGGTGGATCACAGACGGCCACCGCGGCTATGGCGGCTATTTCCTCGCAGGAGGCTCGTGCCGGCTTTATTACTCCGGCGACACAGCCTACTTTGCGGGCTTTCACGAGATTGGTGCGCGTCTACGGCCGGAGATAGCACTGCTGCCGATCGGCGCCTACTCCCCGGACAGCTACCGGGCCGTTCATACCAGTCCGGAAGACGCTCTGCGCGCCTTTGAGGACCTTGGAGCGCAGACCATGGTACCGATGCACTACGGAACCTTCTGGCTCTCCCAGGAGCCCCTGCAGGAGCCGCTGCCACGATTGCTGGCGTCAGCACAGAAGCTGGGATTGGAGGATCGGATAGCCGCGATCCGCGAAGGCGAGACGCAGATCTTCCACGGCGCAAGCCGTGCTCGCGCGGTACATCAGGAGGAAAGTACAGCGTCGCTTCGGTGAGCGTATGGGACCGCGACGGAAGACCTTAATGCCCGTGTTCGCCAGGCTGCTGCGCGTGTTCGTCCGGCGCGGATGAAGCGTCAGACTTGCCTTTGCGCTCAGCCCGGGCCAGATCGCCATCCTTGTCGATGAAGTAGAGGTAGCCCTTCTCGCGCTGCAGCTTAGTCTCCGCCACAACCTCTTCCGCGCCCTCGCCGCCCTTTTTCTTGCGCGCGACGTTGCCTTGCTTGTTGATGAAATAGAGATATTGCTTGTAGTCGCGTTCCAGACCCAGCTTCTGGACCTTCTCTGCCATGTCACTGTCCTCCGCAGGTTGAATTGCCACCGCGTGCACAGGGCCGACAGCAGAGAAGACTTATTGGTTGGCGTGCAGCGCAGCCGAGGCGCGCTGCTCATCTGCCTTCTTAGCCTGGTCTTCCAGCGCCTGCGCCTGCGGTAGATAACTGATGGCCTGGCTGATCATCGGGTCCCAATCGGCGCGGACGCGAAGCCCCTGCTCCTGACCGAACTGGGTAGTGAAAATGTCTGCCTTGATGTTCGCCTTGATCCAGTCCGAGACGCCATTCAGGTCTTGTTCCGTGAAGGTGATCTGCTGGCTGTTCAGGAACTGCCGGAACTCATTCAACACCGCATCGTCCACCTGGAAGCTCTTGTCCACCGTGCGGTTAGCCAGGTAGTGGCTGGCGAAGTTGAAGAACGCGTAATGCTCCAGCAGCACGTCCTGGAAGTGGTTCGACTTCGGCGTGTCGACCTTGTCATCCGGCGTGATGCCGCCGCCGCCGTAGACGGTGCGCCCTGAATCGGTCAACTTGACCTCGCGATTCTTGTCATCGGAGGCGGAGGGCTGATCGTGGTTGTAGTAGTAGTCGTACAGAGAGACGCCGCTGTAGTTGCGCTGGATAAGCCGGCCGCTAGGCGTGTAGTAGTGATAGGTCGTCAACGCCAGGCCGGTATTGTCGGAGAGCGGATAGACCGTCTGCACCAGGCCCTTGCCAAAAGTCGTCTCGCCGACCACGATCGCACGATCGTGATCCTGTAGCGCGCCGCTGACTATCTCCGCCGCCGAAGCGGTGCCGTGGTTCACCAGCACGACAATCGGGAAGCTCTTGCCGCCGTTCCCATGGGTCGCACGCTGGGTCTGTTCGGGATAGGCACGCCCGCGCTGGGAGACGATGACCTGGCCCTTCTGCAGGAACTTGTCGCAGACGGAAACCGCTTCGGTCAGCAGTCCGCCAGGATTGCTGCGCAGGTCCAGCACTAGGCCCTTCATGGGTCCAAAGTTGTCCAGTGCCTCACCGACTTCATGGCCGGTGGTCTCCTGGAACTGCGTGATATGGATATAGCCGACTCCGGGTTTGATCATGAACGCCAGATCGATCGAGCCATGCGGGATCTCATCGCGCACCAGATCGAAATTCAGTGGCTTGGATTGTCCGTATCGGGTCACCGTCACCTGCACATGCGTGCCCTTGGGGCCTTTCAGCATGTTGGCGACTTCGGTGGAATCCATGTTGTCTGTGGACTTGCCGTCCACCGCGACGATGACATCGGCGGGCTTGAGACCGGCGCGGAAAGACGGTGTTCCTTCGTAGGGGAAGAGCACGACGATCTTGTTGTTCTGCGGCTGGATGGTCATACCCACGCCGTAGTACTTGCCGTGCTGGTCCTCACGCATCTTGGCGTAGGCCTTGGGATCGTAGAAGCTGGAGTGAGGATCGAGCACGCGCAGCATGCCCGGGATCGCGCCGTCGTAGATGGCTCGCTCGGCTTTGTCGCCGTTCAGGGGCTCGGCGTAATTCTGCTCTACCAGGCTGTAGACGGTGGTGAAGGAGCGGAGGTCGTTCCGCAGCGCCGACTCGTCGGCCTGCGCCTGAGCGCCTACAGTACGCTGTACAAGGGTGCCACCAGCGGCGCAGGCGGCGAGGAAGACAACAACGGCGATAGCGGAGCGGCGCGGACTGGGTGCCATGAGAAAGGTAGCCTGCGGCAGGCTTACGCAAACAAACAGCAGTCCTGGCGCTTGACTATTAGACGCGAGTATAGCACCGGAGGAAGCATGACCATCGGGTTTCCCCTGCCACGGAGGTGTGACGGGACGGCCGCTCGCCCCGGGCAAATCGCGGTTGGGAGTCGACCTCGCAGGTGGGCCGCCGGCCGTCACATTGGGCTCTCCAGCTATCTCGTAATCGGCCCGTGCATGCACCGTCTGCGGTGAGTAGAATACGCACAAGCGCACGAGACAGGACGTCGGGAAGTCCCGGCGTCAGAGCACGTCGTTCGTAGGGCGCACCCTTGATCCGAAACCCCCCGGCCAGCCACCCAGACCGGGCATGCAGAGAGATTCATGACCCTTCGCCGTTCCGATGTTTGCTGCTGGCTGCTTGCAGGTTCCCTGCTCGCCGCCGCCCCCGTCCTTGCTCAGAAGAAGACCAACAAGCCCCTGACGCCGGCCCAGCAGGCGGAGCGCGCGCAGTTCGACCCCAAGGCGGAGGCGTCACCCTTCGGTGGCCATGTCGTCGAGGAGAGCGTGGCCCAGGTGAACGATCAGATCATCAGCACCTCGGACTACAACCGCGCTGCGACTCAGTTGGAGCAGGAGGGACATCAGCAGGGCTGGAGCGAACAGGAGCTGGAGGACCACAAGCGCGATCTGCTGCGCGACCTGATCGATCAGCAACTGTTGCTCTCCAAGGGCAAGGACCTGGATATTACCGGTGAGACCGAGTTGGTGCGGCGCCTGGACGAAATTCGCAAGCAGAACCACCTCGACTCGCTGGACGACCTGGAAAAGGCCGCGTCCAGCCAGGGCGTCTCCTACGAAGATTTCAAGCAGAACATCCGCAACGGCATCATTACCCAGCAGGTGATCCGCGATGAGGTCGGCCGTCACATTCAGATGACGGATGCCCAGTTGCAGCAGTACTACCGTCAGCACCTGAACGACTTCACCCAGCCCGAGTCGGTGCGGCTGAGCGAAATTCTGGTCCCGGTGAAGACCGGTGGCGATGAGGCCGCCGATCTCGCCGAAGCCAAAGCCAAGGCTGACGATCTGGACGGGAAGATAAAGGCCGGTACCAGCTTCGAGGATCTCGCGAAGGCGAACTCCGCCGGCTCGACTGCGGCGCAGGGAGGCGATCTCGGCGAATGGAAGCGCGGCAAGCTCGCGCCGCAGCTTGAGAATGCGACCTTCGCGTTGCAGGCCGGCCAGTCGACGGAGCCGATTCGTACGCGGCAGGGCTACGTGATTCTGAAGGTTACACAGCACACGGCCGGCGGAGTTCAGCCGTTCGCCTCCGTCCGGCCCCAGTTGGAAGAGGCCGCCTTCATGAGCCAGATGCAGCCAAGGCTGCGCGAATATCTCGCGAGGCTGCGTCAGAACGCCTACATCGATGTGCGTCCCGGCTATGTCGATACGGCTGCGGTGCACAACGTCTCCAAGCCGCTCTACAGCGCCTACGCGCCTCCCGGACCGAAGAAGAAGGTGCACTTCAAGCGCAGCCGGTATACCGGTTCCCATCGCGGACGCCACGCCAGCGACACCACTACAGCGACTGCAACAACCAAGAGCGGGACTGCAGGCACGACAACTGCCGGCGGCACCACTACGGCGCTCGCCAATGCGCCCACGCCAGCGGTAGAGAAGCCAGGCAAGAAAGAGAAGATCCGCTTCGGCCAGGCACCGCGTGAGGCGCTACCTCCGGCGGCACATCCGACAGTGCAGACTGCCGGCCAAGCTGCTGGTACGGAAACGGGTGCAGGCAATGAGGCGCAGGTAGCCTCGAACTCCAGTTCCACGGACGTCCCGGGCTCGGGCGTAGCGCCAACAGTCGATCGCAAGACGCGCTTCTCCGATCGTGCCCGCCAGCCGAAGACGAAAAAGGCGAAAACCCCGGATCAGGTGGAAAACGAACGCGTCGCCGAGCAGGCGACACCGGAAGAAGCCGCGGCGGAGAAGACGCAATCCGCTCCGCTGGGTCTGGCTGGCGATACCGCTGCGAAGAAGAAAGCCGCCAAGGTGAAGGGCGACAAGACGCGCTTCGCCGACCAGGCCAACAAGTCGAAGCAGGCTGCGCCGCCGCCGCCGCAAACATCCACGCCATCGCCGCTGGCTACCCCGGACACCGTCCCCGCGCCTGTCGACAACGCGCCGCCAGCAGGCAACGACTCGGCTCCGAAGCAGAACGGCGCTCCGGCCCCAACCCAACCGCAGCAGCCATGAGCCCTCGTTCGTGAGTCAGACCGCGGTGGTTCCCACGCATACCAAAACCGTCTTCCTCGGCGATATCGCCAAACACGAAGGGCAGACGATCACGGAGTTTTTCGCTGTCGCCCAGAAGCAGTTCAGCCGCAAGCGTGACGGAGCTGCTTACCTGTCGCTGCGTCTGATCGACCGGACAGGACAATGCGAAGCCAGGATGTGGGACAACTTCGAGGTCTGCGCCGACACCTTCGAAGCTGGCGATGTGGTGAAAGCGCAGGTTGAAGTTTCCGGTTGGAACGGGCGCTCCCAGCTCACCATCAAGAAGCTTCGTAAGGCTTCGGCCGAGGAGTATTCGCTGGCGGATTTCCAGCCGCATACTACCCTCTCCATCGACGAGTTGTGGACAAAGCTCAACGTCTTCGTAGACGGCTTCACCGATCCGTTCCTGCGGCGGCTTGTTCGCAGCTTCCTGGATGATTCGGCGATCGCAGCATTGCTGCGCAGCGCGCCGGCAGCCAAGTATCTGCATCACGCCTGGATCGGTGGCTTGCTCGAACACATCGTCTCCCTGCTGGGCCTGTGCGATCGCGTCACACCGCACTATCCGCAGGTGCAGCGCGACTTGGTGATGACGGGCGCTATCCTGCACGACATCGGCAAGCTGGAAGAGCTTCGCTGGAGCCTTAGCTTCGACTACACGCTCGAAGGCCAGATGCTGGGCCACATCACGCTGGGGATTGCGATGATCGAAAAGAGGATCGCAGCCATTCCCGGCTTCCCTCCCCGGCTGCGTTTGCTGGTCGAGCACATCGTGCTCAGCCATCATGGCAAGTACGAGTTCGGCTCGCCCAAGCTGCCCATGACGCCAGAAGCCATCCTCTTCCACTACCTGGACGATCTGGACGCGAAGATGTACTCCGTTCGGACGGAACTTGACCGCAGCGCGCAGAACGGACGCGGCCCGGATGAGATGACGGATTGGGTACGATCGCTCGAGCGCCCCTTGCTGGACAGCCGTGCCTTTCTGGACAGCGCGGCTCCTTTGGGCGAAGCTGATCGCACAATTCTGACTGAACCCGATGCCGAGGTGACGAACGATGCCTTACCTGCTGAAGAGTGAGCCCGAGTCCTATTCCTATAGCGACCTGGAGCGCGACGGCGAGACGACCTGGGACGGCGTGAAGAATCCGCAGGCCCTGATGAACCTGGCAGGGATGAAGAAGGGCGAGAAGCTCGTCATCTATCACACCGTGACTGAAAAGGCTGTGGTGGGCACGGCACACGTCGTTTCGGTGGATGCGTCGAACCCGAAGAGCCCGATCATGCGCATCGCGCCAGACAAACGGCTGAAGCAGCCGAAGACGCTGGCGGAGATGCGCGAAGCACCGGTCTTCAAAGGGTCGCTGCTCTTCCGGCAGTTCCGACTTTCGGTGGTACCGCTCACCGACGCGCAATACGACTGGCTGCTCAGCTAGCGATTAGCCAGCACCCATTCAGTCCCACGCAGATCGAAGAGCACTGTGTGCCCGACAAAGGACAGCAATGAGCCTTACGGCGGACCATCGTGTCCGCCGGTTCCAGATCGCACGGGAGTGCGTCCGCCCGGATGGCCAGTCCTTTACAATCGAGTTTTGACCGGGAAGGCACATGCTACGTTTTTCAACCGCGGGTGAGTCGCACGGCGAAGCACTGATCGCGCTGGTGCAGGGACTCCCTGCCGGACTCGAAGTCGATCAGACATTCATCGACCGGGAGCTGTGGCGCCGGCAACAGGGGTATGGCCGCGGCGGCCGCATGCGTATCGAGACGGACACCGCCCACATCCTCTCCGGCGTGCGGCACGGCCGCACCATCGGTGCGCCAGTGGCGATGCAGATTGCCAACCGCGACTGGAAGAACTGGGAAGAGATTCTCCCCGTCGGAGCTGGTGATCCAACCAAGCATAAGGCGGTCGCTTCGCCGCGTCCCGGCCACGCCGATCTCTCTGGATCACTCAAGTACAACTTTAAGGATGCCCGATATGTGCTCGAGCGTGCGTCAGCGCGGGAATCTACGGCGCGCGTAGCTGCAGGCGCGCTGGCGAAGACACTGCTGCGCTTCCTTGGCATCGAAGTCACAAGCCACGTAGTTCGAGTCGGCCGGGCGGAGCTGGAGGAGTCGGTCACCTGGGAGGCGATCGTCGCGCTCGCTGACCGTGACGAGATACTGCTGAACTGTGCCTCGTCCGACAGTGAAGAGAAGATGAAGGCCGAAGTCGATCTCGCGCTGCGCACCGGCGACTCCATCGGTGGAGTCTTTGAAGTGGTCGCACATGGTGTGCCGCCGGGCCTCGGCACGTATGCGAACTGGGATGAGCGGCTGGATGGGCTGCTGGCCTGGGCGGTGATGTCGCTGCAAGCGGTGAAGGCGGTGGAGCTGGGGCGGGGAGTGACGGCAGCGCAGTCGCTGGGCTCAGCCGTCCACGATTCGATTCATTACGCCGAAGCAGGCGAGAACGGTCGGGCCGGTCGCCACACTCGTTTTGAACGTGAGCAGAACAACGCGGGCGGGATCGAGGGCGGCATCTCGAACGGCGAGGATATCGTGGTGCGCGGCTACCTGAAGCCCATCTCTACGCTGCGGCGCCCGCTGGAGTCCGTCACCTACGAGACCCGCGAAGCTACCAAGGCGGCCTATGAGCGCTCGGATGTTTGCGTGGTCCCCGCTGCGGGTGTTGCAGCAGAGGCCATGGTGGCCTTCGTGCTGGCGCAGCTTGCGCTGGAGAAGTTCGGCGGCGACTCCGCGACCGAACTGAAGCGTAACTATGATGGTTATTTGGAGCAGATTAGGAATTACTGAGGAAGGCAAGAAGGGCTCGGCAGCTCCTAGACACGAACGAACGAAGCAAGCATGATTTACCCCATCGTCAAGTTTCCTGATCCCATTCTGCAGCGCGCCAGCGCGCCGGTTACCGAGTTCGACGACGAGCTTCGCAAGCTGGTCGCGGATATGTTCGAGTCCATGTATGCCGCGCAGGGCATCGGGCTGGCGGCGCCACAGATCGGTATCCCTAAGCGGCTCACGGTGATCGACCTGAGCAACAAAAAGGAGCCCAAGGACAAGATTGTCCTCATCAATCCGGTGATCACGCTGCAGGAAGGCAAGCAGGTTGAGGAAGAGGGCTGTCTGAGCCTGCCGGAGATTCGCGAGAAGGTGCGACGCTCGGCACGCGTGATCGTGAAGGCGCAGGATGAATATGGCAAATGGAGTGAGCGCGAAGGAAGCGAGCTGCTGGCGCGCGCCTTCCAGCACGAGATCGATCACCTGGACGGCGTGCTGTTCATCTTTCGCATCAGCGCGCTCAAACGGGACCTGATCCTGCGCCGCATCCGCAAAATGCAGCGCGCCGGCGAATGGTAGAGGGGAAGAATCTTTGATGCGGCTGGTTTTTTGCGGCACGCCGACATTCGCCGTGCCCGCTTTGCAGGCGCTGCGGGCTGCCGGTCATGGCATCGAGCTTATTCTTTGCCAGCCGGACCGGCCCAGCGGCCGCGGTCTCTCCCTGGCTGTCCCACCAGTCAAGCAAGCTGCGCTAGACGCCGGCCTCGAAGTGCTGCAGCCGGAGAAGATTCGCACCAACGCCGACCTACGGTCGCGCCTGGAAGCGATTCAGCCGGACGCGATCGTCGTGGTGGCCTATGGACGCCTGATTCCGCCCTGGATGCTCAATCTGCCGCGCTACGGCAACCTGAATTTGCACGCCTCGCTGCTGCCGCAGTATCGCGGCGCGGCACCCGTCCAGTGGGCGGTGGCGAACGGCGAGAGAGTCACTGGCGTGACGACGATGCGGCTCGATGAGGGCATGGATACAGGCGACATGCTGCTGCGGCGCGAGCTGCCCATCGGTTCTACCGATACGGCGGAGGATATCTTTCCACGTCTTGCCGAGTTTGGTGCGCCACTGATGGTCGAGACTCTGGCTGCTCTGCAGGCTGGCACGGTTGTCCCGCAGAAGCAGGACAATAGCCTCGCGACACTCGCGCCGCTGTTGACACGTGACGACGGCCGCGTGGACCCGGCGCGTAGCGCGCAGTCCATTTACGATCGCTGGCGCGGCTTTCAGCCATGGCCTGGCGCATGGACGACGGTACGGGGAAAGAAACTGACGCTACATCGGTTGGCGCTCACATCTGCCATACAACGCGGCGAGCCCGGCATCTTTCGTGTGGAGAGCGATCGCCTCTACTTCACAGCCGGCGATGGAAACAGCATCGAGGCGGCGGAGCTGCAAGCTGAAGGTAAGCGACGCATGCCGGCGGCGGACCTATTGCGCGGCCACGGTGTCCTCGACGGCGACCGCCTGGGCTCCTGATGGCGCCCCGCGTTACAGCCGCACGCATGGCGGCCTTCCGCATACTCCTGGCCATGGAGCGATCCAGCAACACGCACTGTGACGATCTGCTGCGTGCGCCCGCGATGGAGGCTCTGTCGCAGGCCGACCGCAACCTCACCACAGCGCTGGTCATGGGCGTGTTGCGCTGGCAGCTTGCGCTTGACGCCGTCCTCGCACGCTATTTGCTGCGGAAGTCCCCGCTGGACGTTGAAGTTGCCATCGCGCTGCGCCTGGGCGCGTGGCAGCTGCTGGGCATGGACCGCATTCCCGCACATGCGGCCCTCGCGGAAAGCGTGGAACTCACCAAGGTCGCCGGCCACAGCTTTGCCTCCGGGTTGGTGAATGCGATTTTGCGCCGCGTGGCGGAAAATGTTTCAACTATTGGTCTCGATCCCATCAGCGCTCATCCAGCGTGGATGATCGAGCGCTGGACTACGCAGTTCGGTCGGGATGCCGCGTCTTCCATCGCGACTTACGATCAGCAGGCCCCTCCGGTAACGCTGCGGCTGGGTGCGACAACCGATGCGCATGCTGAGTCTCTGCCGGCGGGGGCGTTGCTGACGCGTGCGCGACGTTTCCCTGAGAGTGGTGATGTGCCCGAGAGCTTGCGCATCCAGGATGAGGGATCGCAGTTGGTAGCCGAGGTGGCTGGCCGCGGTGCCCGGATACTGGACTGCTGCGCTGCGCCCGGGGGCAAAACGGCGATCCTAGCCGAGAACAATCCGCAGGCCGAGATCACGGCATGCGACATCAGCGAAGCGCGCCTGAACGCGATGCGGCGTACCTTCGCGCGCGATCCGTTGACGGCGAAAATCCACTGCGTGCACGCCGATGCGTCCGATCTGCCGTTTCCCAATGATTTCGATCTGATCCTGTGCGACGTGCCCTGTAGCGGCACCGGAACTCTGGCTCGTAATCCGGAGATCAAACTGCGGCTCGCCGTAAGCGATCTCAGGCGACAGCAGGAGCGGCAGATCGCGATCCTGCGCTCCGCCTATCGCGTGCTTGCGCTCCGGGGCCGGTTGGTCTACTCCACCTGCTCGCTGGAGCCGGAGGAGAACGCGATGGTGGTCGAGACGTTTCTGGCATCGGAACCCACTGCACGATTGCTCGATGTGGGGGAGCGCCTTACTGCGATGGAGGCGGAGAAAAGCCTTCACCGGGACGGCGCGAAACTATTGCATGAGAGGGCTCTCCGCGATGACGGCTGCCTTCAGACATTGCCCGGCGTCTTGCCCTGCGATGGATTTTTTGCTGCGATCCTGACACGGCAATAATTACTGCGCGAGCGTGAACTGAATTGTGCCGCCAGCCTCCACGCGTTCTCCCGCGGCTGGCTGCTGCGCGATCACCGTGCCCGGCACTACCGGGAGAGCGGGCGGCGCGGGCGCCTCACCCGGCGCGGCAATCGCAGCTACGGGCGGAATCTCCACCTGGCGGTAGAGCGGCACTGTCAGCTTCAAACCGGCTTTGTCGACGGCTGCGTCCGCGGTCTTGGCGGGCTGGCCGGAGAAGTCCGGCATCACGTATCCGGTCGCTTCCGGCGGCACCTGTACGCTTAGCAGCAGGGCCACATTCGGCCGGTCTACCTGTGCTGCGCCCGCGTCCGGCGCCTGCGCAATCACCGTGCCGGGCTCTGCGAGCGCGTAAGGCATATGCGCGATGGTGCCAAGCTGCAGGCTGGCGCGCCGGATCGCCAGCGCCGCCACACGCTCAGGATCGTGGACGAGCGATGGCACCGCCACCTTCTGCGCCCCCAGGCTCTGACCGAGCCGCACCTGCCAGCCGGTGCGCACAATGGCTCCCACCGCTGGCGACTGCGTCACAATGCGTGATTCCGGCACTACGGTGCTGTAGAAGTGGTCGTCGATGCTCATCTCCAGGCCGTCCGCGGCGGCTTTGCGCCGGGCGTCCGCTTCGCTTAGGCCGCGAAAGTCCGGCACCTTCACCTCTGCGCCGTGAATGGCAAAGTGCATAGTCGTGAGCGCCGATACCATGGCCACCACCACCAGCAGCACCAGCACCAGCGCGAACTGAAAGAGACGGAGGATCATGCGTATTCGATGCTGAAGCTGATGTCAGCCGTCTTCTCCAGCATGGCCGAGACAGAACAGTATTTTTCCTTCGAGAGCCGGACGGCGTCTTCCATGCTCTTGCGGTTCACCGCGCCGGAGACGCGATAGACGAGCTCGATCTTTGTGAACACGCTGGGCGATTCCTTTGCCTTCTCCGCATTCGCGGATACCGTCAGCGCCGTAAAGGACTCGCGCTTCTTCGTGAGAATGCTGATGACATCGACTGCCGTGCAGCCGCACAGGCTCATCAGGACGCACTCCATCGGCGTCGGTCCTTCCACACGCGCAGAGTCGAGGGTCAATGTGTGCCCGCTATCCGATGTGGCTGCGTAGACCTGATCGTGCTGCCACTCCGCCTTCGCGATCATGCTTCTCCTCCATACCGTTCTCACTCACACTGTTGTCAATCATGCTGTTCTCACTCTCGGCGCGATTGCACCTGCGTTCCTCGTGCCGGTTGTCCGCCTGTGGCTCCGGATGCACCAGCATACTGTCGATCTCCGGGCGCTCCAGCTTCAGCCGGTCTTCGAGCGCCGTGATGACATCGTGTACGCGATGCATGGGCAGCGCGTCGGGTAGCGTGCAGTGACAGGAGAGATGCAGCCGGTCTCCCATGCGCGATACTGCCACTTCGTGAAGGTCGATGATTTCGGGCAGTGTTCGTGCCACGACGCGCAGGTTCTCTTCCAGACGGCGGTCCTGCTCGATGGTCGCTGACGCGGTGATGGTGGCGGGCTCGCTCTCGATGTGCGTCAGCACATTGCTCACCTCCGGAGCGGCACGGTACATCTGCTCCTCCAACTCGCATACGAAGCGGTGAGCTTCTACCAGGGGGAGCGACTCGGCGACTTCGACATGCTGCTCCACGCGGAGGCCGCCTTCTTCCTGCTGCACGCTCAGGTCGTGGAGCGTGACATTGTTGAGCGCGGCCACGCCGCGAATGCGATCGAAGATGCTCTCACCCAACACCTGACGAGGCACGGTGCGGATGGTGACATCGGCGCCAGGCACCACCGCCTTGACCGCCGCGGTGACCCGCTGCACCAACACCTCGATATGCTCAGCAGTGTCGAAGCGCGGCACGGCGACGCGCAGGTCGGCGAAGACGCGATTGCCCGACCGGCGTACTCGCACTCGCTCCAGTTCCAGCATGCCCTCGATGTTCTCCACGGCGCGGGCGATGCGCTGCCGCGCTCCGGCCGGCGCGGTGTCGAGGAGCTCATAGGTAGTACGGCGCGCCAGTCCCCAGGCGAAGCGCAGGATGACCACGGAGACCGCGAGCGCTGCTAGGGGATCTGCAAAGCGCAGCCAGCCGATGCCGAAATGCACTCCCGCATAGGAAGCGGCGAGCCCAACGGCGACAGCGGCGCTGGACCAGATGTCCGAGGCGAAGTGAAGGGCATCGGCCTCCAGTGCCTGCGAGCCGGAGGCGGCTGCGACATGCTTGAGGGCGCGGGAGCGGCTGAGATCGACAACGATGGAGAGCGCAAGTACCGCGAAGGGCCACACCGAAGGACGCACGGACACCGGGGCAACAAAGATGCGGGTGATCGCCTCGACCACGATCCATACGCATGACGCGCCCATGAGAAAGGTCTCGGTGAAGGCAGACAGCGTCTCCACGCGCGCGTGGCCGTAGGGGTGATCCTCATCAGCGGGTTTATCCGAAATGCGAACGGAGAAGAATGTCAGCGCGGTCCCGAGCAGATCGAGACCGGAATGCGCAGCATCGGAGAGCATGCCGAGACTGCCGGTCAACAAGCCGGCGATCAGCTTGAGCGCCGTCATGCCACACGCTGCCAGCATGGACATCAGGGCGGCGCCGCGTTTTCGCCTCACGATGGCCTGTCCGGGCTGCGTCGCGATTGTAGGCTCATCCGGCAGGGACATGCCCACAGCCTACACGCGGCCGCATGTACCGGGCCAGTCAGAGCGACGATCGCTTGCGGGCGGAGTACAAGCCCGCGATGCCAAAGGTGTAAGGCGTCCAGCGGACATCGCGGAAGCCTGCGCGCTCGAGCGCTCTAAGCATCTCGGCTGGCGCGGGGAAACTCCCGACCGACGCGGGCAGGTACGTATAGGCACTGCCCGCGCCCGAGAGCAGGCGCCCGATGCGCGGCAGCATGCGGCGAAAGTAAAAGGCGTAGAGCTTGCCGAGAACGCCGTCCGGCTCGCTGAAATCGAGGATGCCAAGCTCTCCTCCCGAAGCCAGCACGCGATAGAACTCGCACAGGCCGGCTTCGTAATTGGCAAGATTACGAAAGCCGAACGCGGTGGTCAGGAGCTGCAGCGAGTCATTGGCAATTGGCAGATGGAGTGCATCGGCTTCTACCGCGATTGCTCCGTGCTTCGCGAACTTCGCGGCGCCGCGCAGCAGCATCTGGTGCGAGAAGTCGATGGCGAGCACGGGCACGGCCTGCGGCGGCCGGCGCCGCAGCAGCGCCATGGTCATATCGCCGGTTCCGCAGCAAACGTCTGCAATACGTGCCTCTTGCTGCGACAGAAGATGATGGAACCGCCGCGCCGTGCGCCACCACCAGAGGCGGTCGATGGATCCCGAAAGAATGTGGTTCAGCAGGTCATACCGCGGCGCGATGGAGTCAAACATCGCCTGCACGGCCGCAGCCGCATCGTGCTCGCCGGTTGTCCCGGCTGGCTGTGCACCGCGCGTTTGCGCCGTCATCGGCCCAGCTTCAGCCCGCGCCGGATGGCCTGGAGCAGCTCGTCGTCCGTCAGATCGTTGATCACGCTGGCCTGCCCGATGCGGTCGAGCAGCACGAAGTGGCGGATGCCGCCGATCCTCTTCTTGTCCCCGGCAGCAGCGTTCAGCAGGCGCCGCGCCGTGAGGCGAGGCAGCGACGGAAGGCCCAGGGCGTCGATCGCGGTCAGAATGCGATCGGCTTCGGCATCCGGCAGTCCGCGTTTGCGGCTCGCTTCGACTGCGACACGCATGCCCCATCCGACCGCTTCGCCGTGCAACAGACCGCGATAGTGTGTCAGTGCCTCGATGGCATGCCCCACCGTGTGGCCGAAATTGAGGATCATGCGCAGGCCCGCTTCACGCTCATCCTGCGCGACGACACACGACTTGATGCGCACCGACTCCGCAATCACGTGTGTCAGCGGCTCGGTCTCCTTCCGCAGCAGCAGTCTCGGTGCGGCGCTCGATGAACTCGAACAATGCGCGGTCATAGATCAATCCTGCCTTCAGGCTCTCAAACAATCCCGCGCGCACCTCTGCCGTTGGCAAGCTGCGTAGCACCGCGGTGTCGGCCAGCACCAGCCGCGGATGATGGAAGCTGCCAATCAGGTTTTTCCCGGCGGCAAGGTTCACGCCCGTCTTCCCGCCCACCGAGGAGTCCACCTGCGCCAGCAGCGTCGTTGGCACCTGGATGAAGTCGAGGCCGCGCATATAAATGGCCGCGAGAAATCCGGTCACATCACCGATGACGCCGCCACCGAAGGCGATCAGGACAGAGCCGCGGTCGGCGCCGGCGGTCGCGAGTTGCTGTGCCAGCCGCTCCAGCGCCGCCAGCCGCTTGTGGTGCTCGCCTGCGGGCAGCAGCAAGATGGTTGGACCTCCGTCAGCGGCAAAACCGCTCAGAAAAACCTCAGACCACAGGGCCCAGATCTCTGGCGAGGTCACTACGAAGTAACGGCGCGGTCGTTGACCAAAGATGTCGCCAAGATACTGCGGCAGATCGGGCAACAGGTCTTCGCCCAGCAGCACGTTGTATCCGGCAGAGGCAGTCTGGATGGGGAGAGTACGCACTCGGGTCATCGTACCGCAGGCCATTGGCATGAAGATGAATGATAGCCTCGCCATATATGGGCAGAGCCGCCGTCCACCTTCCGGCAGTTACAGATTTCCTGATCATCGGCGCCGGGATTGCCGGCCTTCGCGCCGCCATCACGCTGGCGGAAGCCGGCCGCGTCCTGGTGGTCACCAAAGAGGCGCTCGGCGAATCGAATACGCAGTACGCGCAGGGCGGCATCGCGGTCGCGATCAGCGGCGCTGAGGATGTCGAGCTGCATCTGGAAGATACGGTTGCGGCAGGAGACGGTCTGGTCGATCCCGTCGCGGCGCGCGTGCTGGTGGAAGAAGGTCCGGTTCGGGTAGAGGAGTTGCTGCGGTGGGATACGCACTTCGATCGCTACGCAACCGGTGACCACACCGGTGAGCTGATGCTGACGCGCGAAGGAGCCCATAGCCGCAACCGCATTCTGCATGCAAATGGCGACGCCACTGGCCGCGAGATCGGCCGCGCGTTGCTAGCGCACGCGTCCGCGACGCCGGGCATTACGCTGCTGCCCTGGACGCTGCTCACCGATCTGCTCACAGCGGAGGGACGGGTCCGTGGAGCGCGGCTGCTCGATGAGAATGGCGAGATCCGGACCGTGCGGGCGCGCTCCGTTCTTCTGGCGAGCGGCGGCGCGGGCCAGGTTTACAGCGACACGACCAACCCCGCCGTGGCGACAGGCGATGGCATTGCAGCGGCACTCGCTGCCGGCGCCGGGCTGGCGGACATGGAGTTCTATCAGTTCCATCCCACGGCGCTGAGTCTGCCCGGTGTGCCGCGCTTCCTGCTCTCTGAGGCACTGCGCGGCGAAGGGGCGTGGCTGGTGAATGCGGGGGGGAGCGCTTCATGCAGCGGTATCATCCGCTGCTGGAGCTTGCCCCGCGCGATGTGGTGGCGCGTGCCATCACCCGCGAGGGAATCGGCAAGCGATCCGGCGAGGTGCTGCCGGTGTATCTCGACATGCGGCATGTGACAGGCATCGATCCCGATGCGCGTTTCCCGGGTATCTCCGCCTTCCTCCATCAGCATGGCCTTGACCTGGCGCGAGACCTGATTCCGGTGCGGCCGGCCGCCCACTACCTGATGGGCGGCGTCCGCACGGATGTCGATGGGCGAACATCGCTGCCCGGCCTCTATGCCGTGGGCGAGGTGGCCTGCACCGGCGTGCATGGCGCAAATCGGCTGGCCAGCAACTCGCTGCTGGAAGGGCTGGTCTTCGGCGCGCGCGCGGCGGAGAGCATGCGCCGCGAGAGCGGCGTTCCGGTGGTGATCGCGGATGTGCAGCCGCCGGTGCCGTCACGCGATGCAGCATCCCTGCCGCCGGTCGAGGAAGCCATCCAGCGGCTGCAGCAGCAAATGTGGAAGCACGCCGGATTGCTGCGCGATGCAGGGTTGCTCAAGAATATCGACCTCAGAGCCGCGGCGCACTATGCAGACGCGGCTCCGTCGGCTCAGTGGACCCGTCGGGAATACGAGGCTCGTTCCCTGGCGCGTGTGGCGCGGGCAATTGTGATCAGCGCGCTGGCGCGGGAGGAGAGCCGCGGCGCGCACTACCGCAACGACTTCCCGAAGAGAGATGACGCACGATTCGGTACGCACTCGCATCTGGTAGGCGATGCCGTTAGTTTTGGACCGCTGCTTCAGGCCGAGAGTCACACCGCGCAGCCAGAGTCACCAGCACTACGTTGAAGGCTGCTCGGGCAGCAGCAGGGAAGCGGCGGCAAAGATCGCTACTGTGCCGAGAATGACGACCAGCGACCACAGCGTCGGTATCTCAAACCAGCGGGTCGCAATCATCTTCCCGCCGACGAAGGCCAGTATTGCCGCCAGGCCGTAGTGCAGCAGATGGAGCCGATGCAGAAGGCTCTGCAGAACGAAGTAGAGCGACCGCAGTCCCAGGATGGCGAAGATGTTCGAGGTGTAGACGATAAATGTGTCGTGCGTCACGCCCAGTACGGCGGGCACCGAGTCGATGGCGAAGACCACGTCGGTGATTTCGATTGCGACAACGGCGAGCAGCAGCGGCGACACACGCCAGCCGCGGCTTTGCACCCAGTGCGAGATGGTCGGCGAGGCGGTCCGGCCTTTCGTCTGGCGCACCAGCCTCCATGCGGCATAGAGCAGCAGGGTCCCGAAGACGTACTGCATGGCTGCAAAGCGATCGAGCAACGCGACGCCGGCGACGATAAACAAAGCCCGCAGCACGATAGCGCCGAGCACGCCGTAGATCAGCGCGCGATGCTGTTGTCCGACGGTCAGGCCGAAGCTCCCGAATAGGACGAGAAAAACAAAGAGGTTGTCGACCGAGAGCGAGCCCTCCAGCACATAGCCGGAGATGAATTCGAGCGCGCGCTCCGGCCCCTGCGCGTGCAGCACGAAGACGGCAAAGCCCAGGGCGAGCACGATAAGAAAGACGGTCCAGACGAGTGCGGTCCGAAAGCGCGGACCCTCACGCCTGCGGCCGAGCACGACCAGGTCGATCACCAGCAGCAGCAGAACCACTGCGTGAAAGCCGATCCAGTAGGCGAGAGGCGCTCCGGCGATCATGCGGCCGTCAATGTGCATTCAGCAGTCGGATGCTTTCCAGAAACACTTCGCCGGAGATGGTCAGGCTCTTCGCACTGATTTTGTCCAGGGTGTCCTCTGGAGTGTGATGCCATCCATCGGGGTGTTCGGCGTCGTGCGGTCCGTAATTCACATCGATCACATCGGCAGAAGGCACGCCGCGCTGGACGAAGGGGAGATGATCGTCTTCCTCCGCAGCCTCTGTCTTGAAGAAATGACTCGCGTTGCCGGTCTTCTTCGCGGCCTCATACACCAGGTCTTCGGTGGCAGGCGTCGCCGTGGTCACCCGGGTCACATCCAGGTCGCGGTCGCCGATCATGTCCGCCAGCAGGAGTCCCCTGATCTTTTTCAGCGTGCCGTCCATCTGCCACTTCGCCGCCAGATGCCGGCTGCCGTAGAGCGAGTCGGACTCGCTCCAACTCTCCACTGCCTCCTCGCCGTCGAAGAAGACGAGCCACACGCTATAGCCATCCAGCGTGCGGCCGCGCAGATGGTTTGCGATCTCGAGCAGCAGGCCCGTCGTCGCCGCGCCGTCGTTCGCGCCGACGAACGAGGTGTCGCGCAGCGGATAGTTCGTCTCGTAGTGCGTGGCTAGTACGACCACGCCATCCTTTTTGCCGGGAAAGCGCACGATGAAGTTGGTCATCTGCTGCGGTCCCGCTGGCGTGGAGGCGACGAAGCCATCGGCCTGAAGGTTATCGTGCGCGAACTGTTTCCTCAGATAATTCTGTGCGCAGAGCAGGCCGGCGCTGCCGTTGAAGCGTGGCCCGCAGGCGACGAACTGCCGCGCGTACTCGAGCGCCTTTGCCCCATTGAACTGGGTGGGCGTCTGCGCATGCAGCAATGGAATCTGCAGCAGCAGTGCGGCGAGCAAACAGAATCGGCGTATCAGGATGCAGCCTCCTGCTTCTTGCGATCGCGCCGCGACGGATGGACCATGTACGCGACTCCGATACTGATGATGTAGAGCACCAGCATCGGCGCGGCAAAGACGCACATGGTGAGAATGTCCGGCGTCGGGGTAATGATGGCTGCGATGATGAAGATCACCAGGATGGCGTAGCGGATGTTTCGCCACAACCACCGCGCACTTACCAGGCCGAAGAGGGCGAGGAACATCACCAGGATGGGCAGCTCGAAGGTCGCGCCCAGGCCCAGAATGACGGTCATGAACAGGTCGGTGTACTCGCTGATCGTAACCATCGGCTGAAACTGCTTGCCAAAACCGAGCAGGAAATCCAGCGCCCCGGGGTAGACGTAGTGGTAGCCGAAGAACGCTCCAGCAAGAAAGAGCCCGACCGTCGCCGACATGAACGGAAGCACGTAGCGCTTCTCGTGGCGGTAAAGCCCCGGCGAGATGAAAAGCCATACCTGGAACAGGATGAAGGGCGAGGCCCCAATGGCGCCCCCGACGAAGGCCAGCTTCAGATAAAAGTTGAAGGGCTCGATCGGGTTCAGATAGACGAGCTGCGGGTTCAGGTGATGCCGTGTGAGGGCGGTGGTGATCGGCCGCTGCATCATGGCTGCAATCCCATCGTGGAAGTAATAGGCCACGAAGAAACCAACCACTAGGTAGATGGCTGAGTGGATCAAGCGGCGGCGGAGCTCTTCGAGATGCTCGATCAGGCTCATGCCTGGCAGCTCGGCGCGCCCGGTCACCGCGTTGCGCGCGCGCTCGACTAGATCGTCATCCATGATGAGTGGGTACGGTATCTCCGGTTTGACTGTGGGAAGGCTCTGCAGCGGCGGTCCGCCTTGCATCCTGGGCGTCCGCCTGCAATTCGTCGAGCGCCTGCGGCTCGTCTGGTGCCTGCGGCTCGTCTAATGACTGGCCCGTGGCGGTCACCTCGATGCCGCCTTCGGTATTCTCGACAGCGCGATAGGGCGACCGGCTGCTGACCGGCAGGCCACTGGCCGGTGGCTGGATGGTTGGTGCCTGGGATGTTTCGGGATTTGGGCTCTCCGAATTCGCCGCTTCCGGGGCTTCGGTCCCCGTAGTCACAGTCTCGGTCTGAACTCCCTCGGTGGCCGGTTCGGCGCTTACCGTCTCACCAGCCGTAATGGCAACCGGGGTCGCCGGCTGCGACGCAGCGGCCTGGGCAGAAAGCTCCTTTTGACGCTCGGCCTGTTCGGAAGCGCGCAACTCCTCCTCGATCTGAAACTTGAAATCGTTCGAAGCCTTGCGGAACTCGTAGAGGAGCTTTCCTACCTGCCGGCTGATTTCGGGCAGCTTTTTCGGTCCGAAGACGATCAGCGCAATCACCACGATGAATAGCGTGTCGCCCACGCCGAAGTTCGCCAGCCGGACGGGCGGCAGCGGAGCGTCCGCCACGTGTGCCAGAGAGGAAAGGCAGAGGCAAAAGATGGCTGACAATGGCATTCCTTTCCAAATATACCTGCCGGTGGCATGAGCTGGCTTTTTCGTATCGAGAGCCGTGGCGATCTAAACCGCTTGCCACGCGAGCCGTCGTTCTGCACGCGGGCGTGCTGAAGAAGAACGTCGCGAAGGGCCGCATCAGTTTCGGCAGGCGGCGTTTTCCCCTGTATTACACTACTGCTAACAGAGGTCACATCCCGCACGCGGAATTTGCGTCGCGCTCATCCGGACAGACATCTGTTGTAACGAGGTTGCAACATCCCCGCAGGCTGGGCGAGGGCACAAGCCTTCGCAGCGAGCCGGCTGCAGCCCGAGAGTGCTTTCAACATCCCCGTTCGACGCCCTCAGGGCGGCCGGACTGAAGGCGGAAGACGATGGAACTGCTGGTGGAAGATATCCCTGCTGCGCGTGTAGCGGATGCCCCCGATTTCGGTGCTGGGGGCGAAGCCTGCTCGCTTGAGAATTACCTCACCCTGCCTGACCACACGATGGACGAGCGCATTGCCGCCGCACGGCAACGACTTGGCAAGAGCACTGTCCTGCTTGGCCATCATTACCAGCGCGACGAGGTGATCCGTTTCGCCGACTACACTGGCGACTCGTATCGGCTATCGAAGATCGCGGCCAGCACGGATGCGCGCTACGTGGTCTTCTGCGGCGTGCACTTCATGGCGGAGAGCGCTGATGTGCTCGGCAAGACGGGGCAGCAGGTCATCCTGCCCGACCTGAACGCCGGCTGCTCCATGGCAGACATGGCCGAGATCGGTCAGGTCGAAGACTGCTGGGAGTCGCTGGAGCGCCTGGGTCTCAGCGAAGATCGAGTCATTCCGCTGACCTACATGAACTCCACCGCGGCCATCAAGGCCTTCTGTGGAGAGCGCGGCGGGTTGGTCTGCACCTCTTCCAACGCAGCAGCGGCTTTTGACTGGGCCTTTGCCCGGCGCGAGAAGATACTCTTTCTGCCCGACCAGCACCTGGGCCGCAACACCGCCTACGCGATGGGCATTCCGCTGAATGAAATGGTCGTCTGGGACCCGTGGCAGATCAACGGCGGTGTGGCTCCGGACCGGCTGCGCGCGGCCAAGGTGATCCTGTGGAAGGGGCACTGCTCTGTCCATCAGCGCTTCCTGCCCAGCCACGTCGACAGTATGCGTGCAAAATATCCCGATGTGCAGGTCATCGTGCATCCGGAGTGTCGCTGGGAGGTCTGCCAGAAAGCTGATGCTCTGGGCTCAACCGAGCGGCTGATCAAACTGGTCGAAAAAGCGCCGGAGGGCAGTGCCTTCGCCATCGGGACGGAGATCCACCTGGTGAATCGTCTCGCAAAGCAGTACGCCGCGAAGGGCAAGCGCGTGATGACGCTCGACGATACCGGCTGCCTCTGCACCACCATGTATCGCATCTCCCCGCAGCACCTGGCGTGGGCGCTCGAAAATCTGATCGACGGGCGAGTGGTGAACCGCATCAAGGTCGACGAGGATGTGAAACACTGGGCCAAGGTAGCGCTGGACCGCATGCTCGAAGTTGGCGTTCCCGTACCCAAAGTGCGTCCGGCGGAAGCACCGGCGCCGGAGGCGGCGCAAAGGAGCGCATGAAGACCTTCACACTCGAAGAGGCGAACGCGCTGCTGCCGGTGGTGGAAGCATTGCTGGAGCAAGCGATCGTGGCCAAGGAAGAAGCCGAGCGGCTGGAGGGCGAAATCCAGTCCCTGCGTCATCGCATCTTTCTTTCGGGTGGAATGACGGTCGACATCGCGGGCGTGGCGCGGAACCGCACCGAGGCGGAAGCGCAGGTCCAAAAGGCGAAAGACGCGCTTGGCGAAATCGATTCTATCGGTGTGCAGGTAAAGGACTTAGATACAGGTCTCCTGGATTTCCCGTGTCGTATCGATGGCGATCTGGTGCTGTTGTGCTGGCGTCGCGGCGAAAGCCGCATCGAATACTGGCATACGCTCGAGGCGGGCTTCCGCGGAAGGCAGCCGCTGGACGAGCGCTTCGGACGCGGCTGGCGCGACCGGCCGAACTGATTCCCCTGAGAATTGGCTCAGCCCGCGATTTACCGGGAATTGACACTTTTCGATAGCTATTATCCAATAGCCTCAGTATGTCGACTGCACACATAGCGGGGCAAAATGGGTCCTTTCGCGACCTGTGCGCCGCCCATGGCATCGCCGTGACCCACCAGCGGCAGGTGCTGTTCGAGGTGATGCAGAGCATCCCGGGGCACCCCAGCCCGGAAGAGGTCTACGAGCGCGTCCAGGCGCATATCCCTTCCATATCGTTGGCGACCGTCTACAAGAACATCCATCTGTTCATCGCCAGTGGGCTCTTCCGCGAGGTCAGCCTGCATCACGGCTCGCTGCGCGTGGAGATGAACGATCACCCGCACCACCACATGGTCTGCACCCGGTGCAAGGCGATCTACGACCTGGACGAAGCGCAGCTTGGCGATATGCCGCAGCCGCACCGGCTGCCCAACGGCTTCATCGCCGAGCGCTATTCGGTCGATGTGCTGGGCCTCTGCTCCGCCTGCCAGGACGCAGAATCGTCAACCGTCGAATAGCCGGATACTGCGGCCATTTCGTCACTTTCGGAATTGCCCAGGTGAGCGTTCCGGGCTGCGCGTGCGTCGATGCGAATGTGCCTGCGTCGGGATCAGATAGAGCTGTCTGCGCGTTTTCGCTGCGCATATAGGGCGCGCATATAGGATGTGTGACATGTTCGGCAGACGGCTTTGGGGTCGGTGGCTTGCGGGATTTCTGGGCGTTTCAGCATTATTGCTCGCTGGATGCGGTGACTTCTTTTCGAACGGTGGCGGCGGCGGCGGTGGCACCACCGTCGGCAGTTACACCTACGTCGGAACGCAGAGCGGCGTGCTCGTCGGTTATTCCGTATCGTCTACCGGTGCCCTCGCTACGCTCTCCGGCTTTCCTAACCAATTTGCGACAGCGGGAATCAACGGGCTCGCGGTTACGCCGAACAACACTGTCCTGTATGCGGGTGTCGCGGGGATAGGCGTCTATGGCCTGGGCATCAACAGCAGTACTGGCGCCACGACGCTGATCAACACCAACGCTTTGGTGCAGGATGTTGCCCCTTCGGCACTGACCGTCGATCCGTCGGGCAAATTTCTGCTGGTCGCCGGCCTCGCCAATGGTGTGGCGGCCGTCGGTGAATACGCCATCAACTCCGACGGCACCCTTTCCGAAGTGGGGGGCTCGCCGGTCTCGATCACGTTTGTTGCCGGGACTGACACGACCAATCTCGCAGTGACGAACATCGCCGTAGCGCCGAACAGCAGTTACGTCTTCGTCACGCTCGGGCAGTTGGGTGTAGCTCCCTTGCCGTTCAATACCAGTGGCAGTCTCTCGGCGAACACGCAGATCATTGGTCCGAAAGCACCCAACAACATTCCCAACCAGGATCTTGGCCTCGCTGTGAATCCGACCAGCTCTGCCCTGTTCATTGGCGAGACCAACGTCGGAGTGCGCGTGTTCACGATTGGCACCAGTAGCTTCACGGAGATTAGCGGGTCGCCTTTCGCAGCGGGTGGCCAGCCGCGTTCCCTCACATTCGATGGCACGGGCGACTACCTCTACGCTGCCAGTGCCACGGACAACGCTATTAGCGGCTATTCGGTACTCGCCTCCGGCTCGCTTACGCCACTTTCCGGGTCGCCCTTCTCCTCGGTGGGTGCGCAGCCATTTGCGCTGGCGCTCGATCAGTCGAAGAAATTTCTCTTTGCGGCGAATCTTGGTGGCACCCCCGATCTGCAACTCTTCTCCTTCGACAGCACGACCGCCGGCAAGCTCGACCCAGGCGCAACAGCGACGAACGCCACCTTGGCGGCGGCAGTCGCGAGCACGCACTGAGGCCGCGCACGCACCAGGGCCGGGATTGCTCCCGGCCTTTTCGTGACTCACGCCACAGCGCTGGTTACTTGACGTTGCCGTTCAGCCCGTTGGGGAAGAAAGCGCCACCGCCTGCCTTGCCGCCATAGACAATGTTGAGAACTTCAGCAGGCTGACGAACATAGGTGATGGCGTTCGCATCGGCATCGACGATGGTGGCATCGCCATTGCTGGCATTGCCCACGCCGACATCGTCCGTGCCTTTGTGACCGGCTGCCTGCGAGAGTGAAGTGCGGGCTGCCGCGATCTGCTGCGACAGGGTTTGCGCGGCCGGTCCCGCCGCGTAGATGCGGGTGCGGATGCTGCCCGCGTGATACGCCTCTACCGCGAGAATGCCGGCGGCGTACTGCAGCGGGTTAGGGTCCTTCAACAGCGTTGCGCCGCCATTGTAGGCAGTCACGCCCACGTCCTCAAAGATGAAGGCGCCGAGCAGGAAGCTCCGTTCCGTTCCATCGAAGGGATCGAAAGCAGGACCAATGCCGGCTGCCGAGGCCAGCGCATTGAAGCTGTTGTAGAGGTCGACGTTGGGCATGGCTACGGAGACCGCCCCAGCCGCCTTCAGGCCAGCCTGAAGGAACTTGACGTGGTTCTGCTCTTCCGTCGCGGTCTCCATCGCATAGTCGCCAAGTACAGTTGTGGAGAACTTGGCAGCGACAGGTGCGTTGACGCCGGCCTTGGTGGTGACCGTGCCGCCCTTCACCGACCCATCGCCGCTGTCGATGGAGATGCCAACGGTTGAATCGTTGATGAAGACGCCGGCGGTAGCCAGCGTGTAGAACTGCGCTTCCAGGTATTCCAGGTTGAGGGCAAAGTTGAGCACGTCGGCGTCGGTCACGCCCGACTGCGCGCTGGCGAGCCGGGTGCTAAGCATCAGGCCGGCGAGTGCGGCACCGCCCATGGCGATGGCCTTGCGGCGGTCGGCGCGGCGCTCTGCGCGACGCTCCAGAGTCTCCATCACCTCATTTTCGATAGTGGTATCCATTGATCTCTCCGTCCTACGCTTTCCCGTTCGCCGCTTTGGTCGACGCCGTGATTGTGCCGTTCATGCCATTGGGATAGAAGCCGCCTTTTGTGGCTGCCATGCCGGTCGCGTTCAGGTAGACGATGTCGAGCACCTGATCCGTAGTGCGCGGGAAGGCTAGGGAGTTGCTGTCGGCGGCGACGATGGTCTTGCTGGTCGGCGCGAGCTCCGCAGCCTGTCCGCCGGATGCCGAGCTTGCCGCACCGCGCAGGGCAGATATTTTGCCCGCTGTGGCCAGAAGCCCGGCACTGCTGTTCGCGGCGTCCATGTATACGAGCAGCGTGCGAATCTCCGCCGCGTGGTAGGCTTCGGTCGCATGAATGGCGGCTGCCGCACTCAGGATGGCGGTGTTGTTGTTGGCTAGCAGGTACTTGACTGCGCCGTTGTACGCGGTGACCCCGACATCCTCGAAGATGAACGCGCCGAGCAGGAAGCTGGTCTGATCCGCAAATGGATTAAAGGTCGAGCCGATGCCGGCCGCGGATGCAGCCCCGTTGAAGCTGTTCATCAGATCGATGGCTGGCTTGTCCACGGGCGTAGCGCCGGCAGTGGTGAGCGCCATGCAGGAATTGCACGTGCGCCAGTTCGTCGGCCGCAATCTCCATGGCGTACGCCTTGATTGCAGGATCGGTGAAGTTCACCTGGGCGCCGCCGGTGGTCGCACCCGGATTCGCTCCGATGTCCGCCGCGCTGAGGCCGCTGCCGGTTACCGCGCGCAGATAAAACTCTGCCTCCAGATATTCCAGGTTGAGAGCGAAGTTGAGAACGTCTGCGTCAGATGGTGTGGTGGTCGTTCCACCGCCGCCGCTGGGTGGAAGCGGGCTGCTCACCGGGGTACCGTTGTATCCGCAGCCGATCATTGCCGCCGTGCCGGCGCCGATGCCGAGGCCCGCAAGAAACCGCCTGCGGGTTGGAAAACTGCGATGGAGCGGTTCACTGACCTTGTCGCTCATATGGCTGGATTGCCTCCTGAAACTGGAACGTCCGCACCGGCTGCTTTGGATTGCAATGGCGGTGACATTCTTTTGGGCTGTGAATATTTACGAAGCTGATCCCGACTGGGCAAGTGACATTGTTGAGGCCGGCTGCCCGATTCATTGCGCTTTCCACCGGCAGGGTTCCCCAGCTTCCGCGCGGGCCTGTATATGCTGGAACAGATCGTGGTCGAAGAACTATGGAGCAGGCGCATTCTTCCTCTCGCTTCGCGCGTTGTCGTGGCGGGGACGTTCGCGCTCGTCTGCGGCGCCGCGTTCTCCGGGTGCCGTCACGCTGCCTCCGGCACGGCGGATGTCGTATATGTCGCAGCCAAAGGAGCGTGGCTGCGCGACCGGATAGCGCCGGTCTCGAGCAAGGTTGCGCCGGTCAGCAACGGCGAAAAGCTGAAGGTGCGGGATCGCGAGCGGCGGTTTCTGCAGGTGGAAACGCCCGACGGCAAGACCGGCTGGATCGAGGAGCACTTTGTCATCGACCAGCCGACCTACAAGGCCTTTCAGACCCTCACCCGCGATCACGCCAGCGACCCGGTTGTGGCCACCGGCGTCCTGCGGGATGAGCTCTTCGCACATCTCTCGCCGGGCCGGGATACGGAGCACTACTTCCTGCTTCCGGAAGGCGACAAGCTGCAATTGCTGGAGCGGGCCAGCATCAAGAAACTCACGGCCGAGGAGGCCTATCGCGAGCAGCAGCGAAAGGCCGCGGAGGAGCGAGCGGGCGCTGCCGCCGACCGGCTGATGGAACTGATCGAAAAGGGCAAAGGGCCGACACCGAAGGGTCCTATTGTGCTGGGCAAAGCACAGGCGCCGCCTTCGGCTCCGGAGAGCGCGTTTGTGCCCACACCGGCGCCGGTGGACCCCAATGCGCCTCCTACGCAGTACGAAGACTGGTGGCTGGTGCGCGACAGCCACGGCCGGGTGGGCTGGCTACTGGCGCGCCGCGTGGACGTGGATGTGCCGGACGAAGTGGTCCGCTACGCGGAGGGGCAGAGGATTGTCGGCGCCTATTTGCTCGCCAAAATTCCAGACGGCTCATCGCCGTTTCCGGATCGGCAGGCTCCGGAGTATGTGATGGTGCTGAGCCCGTACCAGGATGGGCTGCCGTATGCCTACTCACGCGTCCGCCTGCTGGTATGGAACGACCGCAAGCACCGCTATGAGGGCGGGCTGCGCATGAATGATGTGATGGGATACCTGCCGGTCATAGTCGGTCATGAGGTGCTCGACCCGAAAGGCCCGCGGGTGCCTACCTTTACGCTCAAGCTGGCCGCTGCCGGGGCGAATCCGGGGCTCGATCCCGAGACGGGCAGACTATTGCCGGTGCCGACGGTCTCCATCAAGTACCGGCTGGATGGCGAGACAGTGAGACGCATCGGCCAAGGCAACGAGCCCATGCCGAAGCTTGCCTCGAGCGCTTCCACCGAGGCACAGAAGCGCAAGGACGAACGGGCCGCGCGGCGTCACCATCGTTGAGTTTTGCAATCAGGACGGATACTTATTTCAGCAACCGGACCTCTCCGGTAGCCAGCTCATAGACCGCGCTCACGACCTCGACCCGCTTCTCTTCGACCGCCTTCGCGATGACCGGATGCGCCTGCCGCAGCCGTTGCGCGTTGTATCGCACATTGGCCTCAATCGCGTGGCCCAACAGATCCGTGGGTCCCTGCCGGATCGCCTCAGTGACGCCCGGCGATACCGCGTCCAGCAACATCTGCAGGTGTCCAGGAAGCGGTTTGCGATCCTTTTCGTACTGCAGCACGGCTTTGACCGCGCCACAGTGGGTGTGGCCCAGAACCATGATCAGCGGCGTTCCGAGCACCGCGACCCCGTACTCCAGGCTCGCGAGAATATCGACATTCATGTAATTGCCGGCAACGCGGCAGACGAAGAGCTCACCCGGATCCTGATCGAAGATAAATTCGGCGGAAACCCGTGAATCCGCACAACCGAGGATTCCCGCGATGGGGTATTGTGCTTCAGCCCGTGCCGCGCGACCCGCGCTGAAGTCCTTCAAATCCATCTGATTCCGCATGTATCGGCCATTGCCATCCATCAGCCGCTGAAGCGCCGTCGAGGGCGAAATGGCATTCGGCATGGCGCGTATCGCTCGCGGCATGGCGGCGAGAGCGGCTGTCGTAAGCGCCCCTTGCAGCAATGTCCTGCGGTTCAGGTTCCAACCGGATCGCGCTCCAGCCATGCCATCCCTCCGAATGAAAGTTATCGCGGGAGAAGATTAGACCGCCGGACCTCTTTTTGGGGAAATATCGCGCCTTATTTGAAAAAGTCGCGGACGGCGCCTACTACTCTCTGCTGCTCGTCGTCGCGCAGGTGCGGGAAGATGGGCAGCGCCAGGACTTCACGCGCTGCGCGCTCGCTCTCTGGAAAGTCACCTTCCCGATACCTCAGCGAGGCTAGCGCCTTCTGCTGATGGAGCGCGAGCGGGTAGTAGACCTCCGACCCGATGCCGCGCTCGGTAAGCCATGCCCGCAAGTCATCGCGGCTCGCAACCCGGACGACGTATTGGTGGAAGACATGGTGGGCGCGCGGATCGACCCAGGGCAGCACCACACCGCGGTCTGGGTAAGGGCCGGGCTCTACGATTCCCGCAATGGCAAACAGCTCTCCATAGCGCGCAGCCAGGGCACGGCGGCGCTCGTTCCACTCTTCCACATGGCGCAACTTCACCAGCAACACTGCGGCCTGCAGAGTGTCCAGACGGCTGTTCCAGCCCACTTCTTCGTGGTAATAGCGGACCTCCATGCCGTGGGCGCGAAGGCTGCGCACCCGACGCGCAACGGCCGCGTTGGCGGTGGTGACCATGCCCGCTTCTCCGGCGGCACTCAGATTTTTTGTGGGATAAAAGCTGAATGCGGCGGCGACTCCGAGCGCTCCGGCAGAAACGCCTCCCCAGCGCGCTCCAAAGGCCTGCGCGGCGTCTTCGATCAGCATGCAGTCGTAGGCCTCGGCAGCCTGGGTCAGGGCGGTCCAGTCGGCACACTGACCGTAGAGGTGCACCGGCAGGATGACGCGCGTTGCAGGGTGCTTCTCCAATGCCGCCGCGGCTGCTTTTGGGGCAAGGTTGCAGGTGCGCGGGTCGATGTCGGCGAAAACCGGGGTGGCGCCCAGCCGCAGAATGGCGCTGGCGGTCGCGAAGAAGGAGAAAGCAGTGGTCAGGACGCGATCGCCGGGCTGAACGCCGCTTGCCGCCAGCGCCAGCCACAACGCGTCCGTTCCCGAGGCACAGCCGACGGCCTCGGTCACCCCGCAGTGCCGGGCGGCTGCCTGCTCGAACTCGGCGACTTCCGGGCCCAGGACGAAGCGCTGGCTGCAGAAGACGGCTTCCACAGCTGCCCTCACTTCGGGACCGATCTCGGCATATTCCCGGGCGAAATCGAGCAGGGGTACAAGGAGCGGAGCCGGCTCGCCGGAGGCCGCCGAAGAAGGCTGAGACGTGGTAACGTTGTGCACCGGGATCACCAGAGAAGCCTATCGCAACCCCGGGCACATTTTCTGCATCCGACACACGTGTCTGACCGGAGTTTCGTCCGGGCTAATTTTGGCGGGCGGTTCCGGCAGGTATGACTTTTTGATGGCAATGTCACACTGCCATGCAACGAGCGCAAATTGCTTCACTTTGCAAGCGCTGCACGGTATTGGTTGAACGAAAAGAAAAACAGTCGCCGCCAGGCATCGGAGATCGGCACCATGGATAGTAAGCCGGCACAAAATATTCAAGACACTTTTCTGAATACGGTCCGCAAGGACAAGACCCCTATCACCATCTATCTGGTCAGCGGCGTGAAGCTGACCGGCAGGATCCGCTCCTTCGACAAGTATTCGGTTCTGCTCGAAAACAACAGTCAGGAACAGTTGATCTTCAAACACGCCATTTCGACGGTGGTAAGCAATCGTTCCGTGATGCACGATCACCGGTTGGGTCACCCCCCGGCCGCAGTGCCGCATGCGCAGCCCACGCCGCTGCGGCAGGAGGCGGAATCGTAACAAGCACGATCGCCCTCCCCCATCTCGCTCTATGAACAGAGCCGTATCCTCGCAGCCAGCGCGAACCAACCGGTGTGTGCTGGTCTCGGCGGAGTTTTCAGGACGGCGACGCGCCGCATCGCGGACCGCCGCCGCCGCGCGTGCGGCTGCTCAACCCATCGATCCATTGGAGCATCTGGCCGCTGCGTCCTCCGGCGATGGTCAGCGCGCGCTTCGGGTTGCGGGGTCTGCTTTCGATTTCGAGGCGGCCCGCGAGGAGTTCCGGGAGTTGGTAGTAAGCGCTGGGGGCGATGTGGTCGCAGTAGTCGCACAGCGGCGGCTGGAACCGGATGCCGCCACGCTGATCGGCAAGGGAAAGATCGTGGAAGTAGCGGGAGTCGCGGCATCGGCCCAGGCCGACGTGGTCCTGTTTGATCAGGATTTGTCACCGACACAGTTGCGAAATCTGGAGAAGGATCTGCCCGCTCGCGTGGTGGATCGCACGCAGCTCATCCTTGATATTTTTGCCCGCCATGCGCGCACCCGCGAGGGCCATCTGCAAGTGGAGCTGGCGCAGCTTGAATACATGTTGCCGCGGCTGGCCGGGCGCGGCGCGGCCATGTCGCAGCTGGGCGGAGGCATCGGCACCCGTGGCCCAGGCGAGACCAAGCTCGAAACCGATCGCCGGCGCATTCAGCGGCGGTTGGTGCAGTTGCGCAGTGATCTGGATGCGGTGCGGCGGGTCCGCGGACAGCAGCGGCAGCGGCGCGAGGCGGTGCCCGTCCCCACCATTGCGCTGGTGGGCTATACCAACGCCGGCAAGAGCACGCTGTTCAACCGGCTGACCCACGCTGATGTGCTCGAGTCTGCGCGCATGTTCGCCACCCTCGACCCCAAGCTGAAGGCACTCACGCTGCCGTCGCGGCGCAAAATATTGCTCTCCGACACCGTGGGATTCATCCGTGATCTGCCGCATACGCTGGTCACCTCGTTTCGCGCCACTCTGGAAGAGGTACAGAAGGCCGAAGTGCTGATTCACGTTGAGGACGCGGCCAGCCCGATGCGCGAGGAACACCATCGCGAGGTGGATCGCGTCCTAGCGGAGCTGGATGTAAAGGGCACGAAGCAGATTCACGTGCTGAACAAGAGCGACCTGCTGCCCGAGGCGGAGCGGGCGGGGCTCTCCGGGCGCGCTGACGTAAGCGTGCTCTCAGCCAGGACGGGCGAAGGGATAGGGGAGCTGTTGGCGCGCATGGATGCGGCGCTTTCCGCTGATCCGCTGGTGACGCAGACGATGACGGTGCCGCAGAGCGAAGGCGGCGTGCTGGCGGCTTTGGGCGCGGGCGCGCGCATCTCCGAGCGAACCTTCACCGGCAGCGACGTCACCATGGTGATCGAAGGTCCGGCATCGCTGCTGGGACGCTATCGGCGATTTTGGGATAGCAACACCGCAGCGATAAACGGCGATGCCAGCGTTTGAGAAGTAGGGATTGCTGGAGCTGAGCTGCAGGGGAAGGGAAGCGGTGTTACGTCCCTTCGACCCTGCGTTCAGCAGACCCGGAGTGGGTCGAGATACATACCAGTGTACCCCCATTCCGGGCCCGGTCAAGAAATAGATGGCGCTTATTCACTGTAAGATAAAAATCGCTGCATCAGCCCTGTTTCCCGCGGTTTGACACCCCAAAATCGGCTCTGTTAGAACCATAGTTTCCAGACGTATTTGCCGCCATCTTCCATCCTGATGGATGGCACCCTCGGGGACTGCATTGGACCTAATCTTCCAACAACTTGCCGATCTCTTTCTGCGTTCGATACCTACGGTTGTGCTGTTTTTGTTGTTGCTGGCCGCCTACCGGCTGCTGGTGCATCGGCCGCTGCTGAAGGTGCTGGCGGAGCGGCGGGAGCGCACGACGGGTGCTATGGCGCGCGCCGAGGCAGCCATCCGCACGGCGGACGCGCGATCGCAGGAATATGAAGCCAGGCTGCGGGCAGCGCGGGCAGAGATCTTCCATGCCCGGGAGCAACGCGTGCAGGCCATGCAGCGCGAGCGTGACCGGGTACTGGAAGAAGCCCGGTATAGCGCGCACGAGACCGTGCGTGTCGCGCGCGAGCGGCTGGAGGGCGAGGCCACGGCGGCGCGCGCTACGCTGGACAGCCGCGCAGACGCCCTGGCGGCGGAGATTCTACGGGTGATCGTACCCTCGGCCAGCAGTGTAGCCGGGAGCGCGCCCAGGGGAGCCTACTAATGCGAGTTCCTTTCCCGCGGCTCGGTGCGGCAACACTTCTGCTCGCTGTTTCTCTGTTCTCCGTGGCCCCCGCGTTCGCGCAGACGTCTGTTCCTGCGAGTCCATCCGCACGGCACCAGACGAATGCACCGCAGCAGCAGGACAGCAGCGAATTTATGGACAGCCATACGGCCAATTCGCAGAATTTGGCCAAGGCGGAGCAGGAGGATGAGGAGTACGCCTTCAAGCACTCGGACTCGGTCCGGGCCTTCGCGAAGATGTTCCATCTGTCCCCAGAGGCCGCTTCGTTGTTCTTCTGGTCGCTCAACGCGGCCCTCCTGTTCGTCTTCGTTGGCTATTTCCTGGTGACCGGGCTACCCAAGGCCTTCCGTAGCCGGCGCCAGCAGTTGGACCGGCAGATTGTCGAAGCGCGCGTCGCCACCGAGAAGGCCGAGGAGCGGCTGCGCGGGGTCGAGGAGCGGCTGAGCCGACTCGACTCGGAGATCGCCGCGGTGCGGGAGCAGGCGGAGCGTGACAGCGCCCACGACGAAATACGCATCAAGCAGGCGATGGAAGACGAGAAGAAGAAGATCGTTGCGTCGGCGGAGCAGGAGATTGCCTCCGCTGGCGCCGCGGCCGAGCGCCGGCTGCGCAAGTTTGCCGCGGAGCTGGCGGTCGATCGTGCGATCTCGCGGCTGCACCTGACCGAAGGCGACGATCGCACCCTGATACAGGAGTTCGCTTCGAGTCTCGGCTCCAACGGCAGCGAGGGGGGCAGAAACTGATGGCAGATTTTGCCGCACGCTATGCACGAGCCTTCGCAGACGTAGTCCTTGGCGACGGTATACCCATCGACCAGGTGAACGCGCAACTGAACGATTTCCTCTCCACGCTCGAAGGGAGCGCAGACCTGCGCCAGGCGCTGTTCAATCCCGCGCTGGCAACCGATGTACGGGTGCGGGTGATCGACTCGCTGGCGCCGCGCCTCCATCTGGACCGGGAGGTACGCAACTTCCTGGCCGTGCTGCTGCGGCACGACCGCATGAGCGCGGTCGAGGAGATTGTTGCTGCATATCGAGCCGAAGTCGACCGGCGGCAGGGCATCTCAAACGTAGAGGTGATCTCCGCGCGCCGATTGGATGCCGACGAGCGTTCCCAGATGGAGCAGCAGGTGGCGCGGCTGGCCGGCACTCAGGTGCGCGCGCGCTTTCGAGAGGATAATGGCCTGATGGGCGGCGCAGTGGTGCGCATTGGCAGCACCATCTACGACGGTTCGGTGCGCGGGCGCCTGGATCGCATGAAGCAGGAACTGACCGCAGGCTAGCGCAAAGGGAACCATCGACGCAGCCGCTACAACGTACACAAGAATTTCCGAGACCGACAGAGAGACGACAACAGGTATGGCCCATATCAAGGCAGACGAAATCACACAACTGCTGCGCGAGCAGATCCAGAACTACGATTCCGAGGTGCACGTCGACGAGGTAGGCACCATCATTTCGCTGGGCGACGGAATCGCGCGTATCCATGGTCTGGAGAAGGTCATGGCCGGCGAGCTGATTGAGTTTCCCCACGGCGTGGCCGGTCTGGCCATGAATCTGGATGAAAGCGAAGTAGGCGCGGTGCTGCTGGGCGACTACACCGAGCTCAAGGAAGGCGACCAGGTGAAGCGCTCGGGAAAGATCATGAGCGTCGGCGTCGGCCAGTCGCTGGTAGGACGCGTGGTGAACGCTCTCGGCCATCCCATCGACGACAAGGGTCCTCTCGCCAACACCGAGGACTATCCCGTCGAGCGGCTGGCTCCGGGCGTAGTCGACCGGCAGCCGGTGCGCGAGCCGATGGCGACCGGACTGAAGGCCATCGACAGCATGATCCCGATTGGCCGCGGGCAGCGCGAGCTGATTATCGGCGACCGGCAGACAGGCAAGACCGCGGTGGCGCTCGACACCATCATCAACAATGCGAAGAACAACCTGATCTGCGTTTATTGCGCGATCGGGCAGAAGCGTTCCTCGGTCGCACAGGTGGTAAAGACGCTCGAAGAGTACGGCGCGATGGACTACACAATTGTGCTGGCCGCGACTGCTTCCGAGCCGGCACCGATGCAGTACATCGCACCCTATGCCGCGACCGCGATCGGCGAGTATTTCCGCGACAACGGCAAGCACGCGCTGATGATCTATGACGATCTTTCGAAACACGCGGTAGCGTACCGCGAGATCTCGCTTCTGTTGCGCCGGCCGCCAGGGCGCGAGGCATATCCCGGCGATGTGTTTTATCTCCACTCGCGTCTGCTAGAGCGCTCATCCAAGTTAAGCGATGCTAAAGGCGCCGGATCGCTGACCGCACTTCCGATTATCGAGACCCAGGCGGGCGACGTTTCGGCCTACATTCCGACGAATGTCATTTCGATTACCGATGGCCAGATCTATCTCGAAACCGATCTGTTCAACTCCGGCGTGCGTCCAGCGGTGAACGTCGGCCTCTCGGTAAGCCGCGTTGGCGGCGCTGCACAAATCAAAGCGATGCGGCAGGTGGCCGGCACGCTGAAGCTCGACCTGGCGCAGTACCGTGAGCTTGCGGCGTTTTCGCAGTTCGGCTCCGACCTGGACAAGGTGACGCAGAACCAGTTGAACCGCGGTGTACGACTCACCGAGATCTTGAAGCAGCCGCAGTTCTCGCCGCTGCCGACAGAAAAACAAGTAGTCATCATCTTCGCCGGAACCAATGGCTATCTCGACGACCTGAAGGTGGAAGATATCCATGGCTTCGAAGAGGGTCTGTACAAGTATCTCGACTCCGGCCAGTCGCAACTGCTCAAGGACATCATCGAGAAGAAGACGCTGGACGACGACCTGAAGAACCGCATCAAGGCCGCGCTGAAGGAGTACAAGGAGAACTACCTTGCGGATCACCAGGAAGCAAAGCTGAAAGAGTCGTCAGTCAAGCCCCTGAGCGATGAGGACAAGAAGAAAGCGGCAACCGATCAACAGCAGAAGGAAGTAGCGGCAAAGGCCTAAACCAACGATGGCAAACGTCCTCGACCTGAAGCGGCGCATCCGCAGTGTGAAGAACACGCGCCAGATCACCAAGGCCATGAAGATGGTCTCGGCAGCAAAGCTGCGCCGCGCGCAGGAGCGCGCTGTGACTGCGCGGCCCTATGCGCAGATGATGGCCAGCGTGATCCGCTCGCTCATGCGCCGCATCGATGTCTATAACCCGGAGACGGGAGAGGTGCGGCACCCGCTGCTGGTGCCCCGCGAAGAGAAGAACGTGCTGCTCATCGTGGTCTCCGGCGATAAGGGCTTTGCCGGAGCCTTCAACTCGAACATCATTAAGGCTGCGATGCGCTTCATCACCGCGCAGAACGGCGAGAAGGGGCGCAATGTCGATGTGGAGACCATCGGCCGCAAGGCGCGCGATCTCTTCCGCCGCCGGTATCCGGCAGCCAGGGTGACGCAGGATGGTGCGGCAGGCGATCGGCAGGTCTCCAGCGAATCTGAGGGCATGTCGCTCGAGAGCGAGCTCGAGGAAAAGCCCTTGGTGCGGACGCGCGGTGAGCGCTCCGCTCCGATCGAAGTCACGGGGGATCATCCGGGCATGCTGGAGAAGCTCCGCTTCGATGCGGTGGCGGAAATCGGAGAGGATATCGTGGACCGCTACGTGAGCGGCGAGATTGATGCGGCCTATGTGGTTTTCAACGAGTTTCGCTCGGTCATTTCGCAGCGCGTCGTCGTCGAGCGGCTGGTGCCGCTGGCGGAGCCGGGCAAACACGAGGTGGCGCAGGCCGAAGAGCAGACGGCGGAAGAGCGTGAGCGAGCTGGGCACGCGGCATTGACCGCAGGCGTGAGCCTGGAAGAGCCGGATACGCACGAAGCTGATGAAGAAGCAGAGAAGTTCGGCACGGCGGATGTCGATTACATCTACGAACAGCGACCGGAAGAGATGCTGCGCAGCTTGTTGCCGCGCTTCGTGGCGACCCAGCTCTATCGCGGCATGTTGGAGTCAGTGGCCTCCGAGCACGCGGCGCGCATGACGGCCATGGATTCGGCCTCCAACAACGCCTCGGAGATGATCGACTCACTCACCCTGACCATGAATCGCGTGCGCCAGGCCGCCATCACCAAGGAAATTATCGAGATCGTGAGCGGCGCTGCCGCTTTGTAAGGAAAAGATATGGCACAGATGAATCAGACGCATCACGACGCCCTGCAGGGCATGGGCGAAGGACAGGACGAGGGCGCGCAGTATCAGGGCTCGAAGAGATCGGGCAAGGAAAACCTGGGCAAAGTGGTCCAGATCTCCGGTCCGGCCGTCGACGTGCAGTTCGATGAGAAGACGATGCCGTCGATCTACGAGGCTCTGCGCGTAGTGAGCGATGGCTTCACCGTTCCGTCGCCTATCAACGTGATCCTGGAAGTGCAGCAGCATATCGGCGAAGGCCGCGTGCGTTGCGTCGCGATGGAGTCGACCGAGGGCATGGTGCGCGGCATGAAGGTGATCGACCTTGGCGGTCCTATCACCGTGCCGGTGGGGACGGCTACGCTGGGGCGTGTACTCAATGTGATCGGCCTCCCGGTGGATGAGCTTGGTCCCGTTTCCTCCCAGGAGATGCGTCCCATTCATCGCCAGGCGCCCTCTTTCGAAGAGCAAGCCACCTCGGAGGAGATGTTCGAGACCGGCGTGAAAGTCATCGACCTGATCCAGCCATTCCTCAAGGGCGGCAAGATCGGCCTCTTCGGCGGAGCCGGCGTGGGCAAGACCGTTGTTATCCAAGAGCTGATCAACAATGTGGCGTCCAAACATGGCGGTGTCTCGGTCTTCGCCGGTGTGGGCGAGCGCACGCGCGAGGGCACCGACCTGTTGCTCGAGTTTCAGGAATCGGGCGTGATCGATACCAAGAACCGTGAGAAGTCGAAGGCGGCGCTGGTCTACGGGCAGATGACCGAGCCGCCCGGAGCCCGTCTGCGCGTGGCGCTGACCGGACTGACCATCGCGGAGTACTTCCGCGACGAGCAGGGAGCGGACACGCTGCTGTTCATCGACAACATCTTCCGCTTCACGCAGGCGGGCTCGGAAGTCTCGACACTACTCGGCCGCATGCCATCGGCCGTAGGCTATCAGCCGAACCTGGCGACCGAGATGGGCGAGCTGCAGGAACGCATCACCTCCACCAAGCGCGGCTCCGTCACCTCGGTGCAGGCTATCTATGTGCCCGCAGACGACTTGACCGATCCCGCGCCCGCGACAACCTTTGCGCACCTCGACGCAACCACGGTGCTTTCACGTCCGCTCTCGGAGCTTGGCATCTATCCCGCGGTCGATCCGCTGGCCTCTACCTCGCGCATCCTCACACCCCGCGTTGTGGGTCAGGAGCATTACGACGTAGCGCAGGGCGTGAAGCGTATTCTGCAGCGCTACAAGGACCTGCAGGACATCATCGCGATTCTGGGCATCGACGAGCTTTCAGAAGAGGACCAGCTCACGGTGAAGCGGGCGCGCAAGGTACAGCGCTTTCTCTCGCAGCCCTTCCACGTGGCCGAGGTCTTCACCGGCGCGCCGGGCAAGTACGTCAAGGTCGCGGACACGGTGCGCTCCTTCAAGGAGATCATTGAAGGCAAGCACGACAACATCCCCGAGCAGGCCTTCTATATGAAGGGCGCGATCGAGGATGTGCTGGAAGCGGCGCAGAAGATGCAGGAAGTGAACGCCTAACGATGACTGATCAGGCACAGGGCGGCAGGCTACGGGTGCGGCTGGTCACTCCTGACCGCGAACTCGTGGACACGGCTGCGGACTCGGTGGAGTTGCCGGGTCGCACCGGATATCTCGAGGTGCTCTACGGCGCAGCGCCGCTGCTCACCGAGCTGGGCACCGGCTTGGTAACCATTCACGGCGGCGGGGGCAATGACCTCTACTACGTCGCCTGGGGCTTTGCCGAGGTGCTCCCCAACCGGGTGACCATCCTGGCGGAGAGCGCAGAGAAGCCGGAAGAGATCGATGCCACGACCGCACAGCGCGAGTATGAGCGCGGCCAGAAGATCTGGGATCAGGCCGGCGAGAACCCTGCGCAGTATGAGCGTGCCAATGAGCTGATGCACGATGCGCAGGCCCGCATGGATGCCAAGGGCGGCGTTCGCTAGTTTTCACGCACGCAAATGGACATGGCTGGCCTTGCGCCGGCAATTTTTTTTGCGGCGGAATTACCTCCCTTCCAGCGACCATTACGATCTCGCTGCATAAACCTGCTCGGGAGGCCGCGCGATCGCCTGAAGTGCGGCGGCCATGCTTGCGGTCCAAAGCCTGCCGATCGCTCCGGCGGGCTGCACTGTTTCGAGCGCGTCATGCTATCGTTCACTGCATCGCCCGCTCTTCTTCGGAGACCCAATTGATGGCATTTCGATCTGTCGGCATGATGGCGCTTGCGCTGGTTGTGGCGCATGCAGCATGGAGTCAAGAGAAGCCGGAAGCACCCAGCGAAGATTATGTGAAGGCGCACTACACCAAATACGAGTACCGCATTCCCATGCGCGATGGTGTGCGGCTCTTCACATCGGTGTATGTGCCGAAAGACCAGTCGTATCCCTGGCCCTTCATGGTAGATCGCACGCCGTACTCGGTCGCGCCGTATGGGGAGGACCAGTACAAGAAGGAGCTGGGGCCGTCGGATGAGTTTGAGAAGGCCGGCTACATCTTCGTCTATCAGGATGTGCGCGGCCGGTACATGTCCGAGGGCAAGTTCATCGAGATGCGACCGCACATCGATGACAAAAAATCGAAGACGGACGTGGACGACAGCTCGGATATGAGCGACACGGTCGACTGGCTGCTGGCGCATGTACCGAACAACAATGGCAAGGTCGGGATCTGGGGCATCTCGTACCCCGGTTTCTACACATCGGCCAGCATCATCGATTCCAATCCAGCCATCAAGGCGGCAAGCCCGCAGGCGCCGATGACCAACCTTTTCGAAGGCGACGATGCCTATCACGGCGGCGCTTTTATGCTGGCGGCGAATTTCGGCTTCTACACTTTCTTCAAGCCCTTTGCCGAGCCGATGACGCCCGCGCAGGCGCCTCATGATCGCTTCAATTTCGGGACGCCGGATTCGTACGAGTTTTACCTGAAGGCGACACCGACTTCGCTACTGGATACGCGCGACCTGAAGGGCTCAAACCCGCTCTTCTCCGATCAGCTCTACCATGACACCTTTGACAACTACTGGAAGCCGCGCGATCTGTCGCAGCACATGCACAATGTGCACTGCGCGGTGATGACAGTGGGCGGGTGGTATGACGCGGAGGATCTGAGCGGCCCGTGGCGCACCTGGCGCGCCATCGAAAAGGCGAACCCGGGCACGCCGAACACGATTGTGGAGGGGCCCTGGGTGCATGGCGGCTGGGCGCGCAGCGATGGCGCCTCTCTCGGTGACATTCCCTTCAACGCAAAGACCAGCGAGTTCTTTCGCAGGGATATCCAGTTTCCGTTTTTCGAGTACTACCTGAAGGGCAAAGGCGAGGCGCCCCCTGAGGCCTACATGTTCGAGACAGGCACAAATGTGTGGCGGAAATATCCAAGCTGGCCGCCACCCGGCGCGCAGTCGAAGATGCTCTACTTCCACCCGGATGGCAAGCTATCCTTCGACGCGCCTTCCGGCAGTCAAGGCAAGGATTACGACGAGTATGTGAGCGATCCGATGCATCCGGTGCCGTTCGTGCCGTATGTCACAGACACGGTGCCGCAGCGCTACATGGTCGAAGATCAGCGCTTCGCCTCCACGCGGCCGGATGTGCTGGTGTACGAGAGCGATCCGCTGACCGAGGATGTGACCATTGCGGGGCCGATCACGCCGAAGCTGAAGATCGCTTCGAGCGGCACGGATTCCGATTTCGATGTGAAACTGATCGATGTCTATCCCAACGACTACCCCGACCCGGAAGGCACAGCCTCTGGCAACAAGCGCATCCTCGGTCCGCCGCCGCTGCACATGGGCGGCTATCAGGAGATGCTGCGCGGTGAGCCGATGCGTGCCAAGTTCCGCAATAGCTGGGAGAAGCCGGAGCCGCTGACGCCGGGCAAGGTGACGGATCTCGAGTTCGAGATGCCGGACCTGGATCACACCTTCCGCAAGGGTCACCGCATCATGGTGCAGGTGCAGAGCTCGTGGTTTCCGCTGACCGATCGCAACCCGCAGACATTCACCGATATCCCGCACGCGAAGCCCGAGGAGTTCAAAAAAGCCACCGAGCAGGTGTATCACTCAGCCGCGGAGTCAAGTGGAGTGCAGGTGATGGTGCTGCCGCGGCCGTAGCACCCGTTCAGCCAGACCAGCTAGAGGGGTGGGAAACTCACCGGTTGCCTGCCTTTCTTGCGAAATGAAGTAGCAGGTGCGCAAAACCCGGCCAGACGGTAGCATGGACGATTGCGGAGCCTCGGCTGCTCCGACCGCTGCTTTCAGGGGACACGCTCGCGCGCACAATGCAGACTCGAACCGAAGAGCAGCAGGCCACCGGCATGGTGAGCAATGGAGCAGTGTTGACCGCCGCTGGCGTCACCGACCGCGGGCGCATGCGCCGTGCCAACGAAGACTTCTTCGTGATGCGACCGGAGGCAGGCGCATTCGTCGTTTGCGACGGGATGGGTGGCGCTGCGGCGGGCGAGACGGCAAGTCACTTGGCGGCGGAAACTGCGGCGGCCGCCCTGGCCAAGAGGAAACCGGGACCAGCAACGATTCGCGAGGCAGTGCGGCTGGCCAACAGCGCGGTCTACGAACGCGCCCGGCAGGACCGCCGGCTGGAAGGCATGGGAACCACGCTGGTGGCCCTCTCCGTAAGCGGCAGCGCAGCCTGGGTGGGACATGTTGGCGACAGCCGCTGCTATCGCTGGCGCGGAGGCACGCTCGAACGCCTGACGCAGGACCACTCGCTGGTGGAGGAGCAGATCCGCATCGGCCGCATGACGCGAGAGCAGGCACGCCGCTCGCCCATGCAGAATGTCATCACGCGGGCCGTTGGGACGCGCGCCGAGGTAGTCGCGGACGTCCAGGAGTTCCCATTGCAGCGTGAAGATCTGTTTCTTATCGCTTCCGATGGCCTGACCCGCGAGCTCACCGATGCGACGATTGCCGGCGTCCTCGCGGATGCGGGCAGCGATCTGCAGGTAGTGTGCGCGGCGCTGGTCGCTGCAGCGAACGCCGCAGGCGGACGCGACAACATCACGTGCGTGCTGGTGCGCGCCGGCTCCTAGCTCGGTCCCATATCCTCGGTCGCAAATCAGGGAGCCCTCAGTTGAAGGGACGCCAGGTTGCGCACCCAGCGAGCTGGTCGCTTGTCTTCCGTATTTACCAGCTTGAAGGGGCCGTCCTTGGCGCCGAGCGGCTGGCCATCCATGCGATCGGCCACGATCACCGTGCCACCGTGGAACGCCGGATCCACTTCCGCGAGTGAGTAGACAGCGCTGTACTTGTCCGTCCCCTCGGCCACAATGTACATCGCAAGCCCTTTACCGCGCAGTTTGGCGCCGAGCGGCGCGTCGAGGCGCGCCAAGAGCAGCGAGAGTTCGACTCCCTGATAGGTCTCGTCCGCTTTAGTGTGGGGATTGTGTACCCGCACCGTCTGCCGCGGTAGCGATTGCAGGGCATCTGCCGTAAGCGTGACATGGCGGCCGTCAGCGCTGCTCAGGTCGAGCGTGGCCGTCGCCAAGGCGTTCTGTGTTGCCGCCTGCTGAGCCGCTGCGGCCTGCGTGGGCAGGAAAGCGAGGAGGCACAGCAGTGGAAGGAGATGGGAAGCCTTTGTCATCGATCATCCTTTGCCGCAGGCGCATGCAGCCTGCGATTCTGGGCGATGCAGCCGGTATAGGTTGCCAGGAAGCGAGTGCGCAGATCACGATATTGCTCGATCGTCTGAAAGCGGCGCGTCAGCGGCTCCTGATTGAGCAGGTAAATGCTGGTCGCAATGTGGCGCGTGTTGTCAAAGAGTAGGTAGAAGCCGAGTGTGCCACCCTTGAGGGCTGTGCGATCGAAGCCGTGCACCTCAAGATCGTGCATCGATGCTGGCAGGCTGGTGTTCGGCTGAGTCTCGTGATCGGATGCGATCATGGCCGCGATCTCATCCAGCAGGCTCTGCTTTTCCGTGGCCCAGGTGGCCTCCGGCAGCAGCTCCGGCTTCACATTGGCGAAGAAGTCGCCGCCTACTCCGTAGGCGAACATAATCCGCCGTCCGGCCAGCATATGGATGATCTTCGGCCCCCCGGTGGTGTCGATGGTGCGCTGCTGCACGCCCGGCGGGAGGGCATCGATCTTCACGATCTGCAATCCGTCATCGAAGCTGCAGGATTCGTAGTCACGCAGCGCGGCGGCATCTGCGGGCGCTGGGGTTTGGGAAGTATCGGGAGCGTTCTGTGCAGGCGAGACGAGCGTGGAAAATAGCAGAGCAATCGCAAGAGGCATCAGGCACATGGCAGGCAACGGCAGTATACCGGGCGTGCGCCTAGCGCCGCAGGGTGGGTCAGGCCGCTCATTTAGAATCGGCGTGTGGCGAACGCAAGCGCACTCACCTTTCAGGAACTCCTTTTCAACCTGCAGACCTTCTGGGCCGCGCGCGGCTGCGTGCTGCAGCAGCCATACGACGTGGAAGTCGGCGCAGGCACTATGTCGCCGGAGACGTTTCTCCGGGTGCTCGGCCCGCGGCCTTTTCACGTAGCGTACGCGCAGCCGTCGCGGCGTCCCGCGGACGGTCGCTATGGCGAGAATCCGAACCGCCTGTTCAAGCACACGCAGTTCCAGGTCATCCTGAAGCCGCCGCCGGAGCGCGTGCAGGAGATCTATCTGGAATCGCTGGCGACTATGGGTATCGACTTGCGGGAGCACGACCTGAAGTTCGAAGAGGACAACTGGGAATGGCCGGCGGGCGGCGCCTGGGGCGTGGGCTGGCAGGTGATGCTGGATGGTCTGGAGATCACGCAGTTTACCTACTTCCAGCAGTGCGGTGGATTGGAGCTGGATCCGATCTGCGCTGAGCTGACGTATGGCTTGGAGCGTATCGCGGCATTTCTGCAGGATGTCGACTCGATCTACGACATCGTGTGGGCGCGCGACCCGCTGACCAAGCGCGCCATCACCTACGGCGAGGTGCGGTTGCAGGAAGAGGTGCAGTTCTCCACCTACAACTTCGAGCACGCGGATGTCGCGAAGCTGTGGGAGCACTTCCGCCTCTACGAGCAGGAGTGCCAGGCGCTGCTGGCGCTGGTGCGCGAAGACGAAGCGACGCGCAAGGAGCGTGAGCGCGTGCCGGTGCTGGCGGCCTACGACCTGTGTCTGAAGTGCTCGCACATCTTCAACCTGCTGGATGCGCGCGGGGCCGTGAGCGTGACGGAACGGGTCGGCATCATCGGGCGCATCCGCAACCTGACCGTGGGAGTCGCACGCGCGTACGCTGCGACGCTGGGCATACAAGCTGCAGGGCAGGCTGCCTGACGCTGGCGAGAGGACCGAACGACGAATGGCCGAGTTCCTGTTTGAGATTGGGTTGGAAGAGATTCCTGCGCGCATGATTGCAAGCGCGCAGCAGGATCTGGCTGCGCGTGTGCAAAGCATGCTATTGGCCGAGAAGTTGCTGGCGGGCGAGGCCAATGTGCGCAGCTACGCCACCCCGCGCCGGCTGGCTGTGCTGGTCAGCGGTGTAGCGGCACGGCAGGAAGATGCGACCGAGCAGTTGACCGGGCCGGCATGGAAGGTCGCGTTCAAGGACGGCCAGCCGACACCGGCTGCCATGGCCTTTGCCAGGAAGGCTGGCGTTACGGTCGAAGCACTCGTGAAGCAGACAACGCCCAAAGGCGAGTATGTCTCCGCCACGGTGACGAAGGCAGGACGCAGCGCCGCGGAGATCCTGACCGAGAAGCTGCCCGCTGAGCTGGGGAAGATCTACTGGGCGAAGAACATGTACTGGCGTCCTGGGAAGCCGGAAAGGTTTGTGCGGCCGTTGCGGTGGATGCTTGCGCTGCTCGATGCAGCAGTGGTGCCGGTGGAGTTTGGCGGCAAGGTAGCCGGCAACGTGACGTATGGACATCGCGTGCTGCATGGCGATGCGCCGGTGACGATTGTGTCGCCCGCGGAGTACGCGGCGAAGCTGGAAGCGGCGTATGTCGTCGCCGATGTGAGCGTGCGACGCGAGCGCATCCGCAAGGCGCTGGATCGCGTGACCCGCACCGTGGAGGGCGCGCGCTGGCGTGAGGATGAGCCGCTGGTCGAGACGGTGACGCAGCTTACCGAGTGGCCGAGCGTGGTACTAGGCACCTTCGAGCGCGAATATCTGGAGCTACCGGACGAAGTGCTGGTGACGGTCATGCGCGATCACCAGAAGTATTTCGCGGTGAACGACGCGAGCGGCCGGCTGGCGCCGCATTTCCTCGCTGTGCTGAACACTAAGGTGGACGTTTCGGTGGTGGATGCGGCCGGCGAAGCCACGATTCGCCACGGCAACGAGCGTGTGCTGCGCGCCCGCTTCAACGATGCGCGGTTCTTCTGGACCTTCGACCAGAAGACGCCGCTTGCCGAGCGTGTGGAACTGCTGCGGGCGGTGACCTTCCAGAAGGACCTGGGCAGCTACGCAACCAAGACGGAGACGAATCTGCGCCTCGCGGGGGCGCTGGCGACGATGGTGAAGGCTCGCGGCATTGCCGTGGACGAGCCTGCGCTCCTGACCGCGACGCCACTGGCCAAGGCCGATCTGACGGCCGAGCTGGTGAAGGAGTTCACCGAGCTGCAGGGCGTGATCGGCGGACTCTACGCGCGGGCGGAAGGCTTGGGCGAAGCGGTCGCGCAGGCCATCTACTGGCAGTATCGGCCGGCAGCGGCCGACGATGCGATTCCGCCGACCGTCGAAGGCCAGTTGCTCGGGCTGGCCGATCGCATGGCGACGATCGTGGATATGTTCGCGCTCGGCCTGGAACCGACGGGCTCGAAGGACCCGTTCGCGCTGCGCCGCGCCGCCAATGGCGTGATCCGCATTCTGGCCGAGTCCGGGTTGCCGCTGAAGCTGAGCGAGCTGGAGCGGCTGGCGACCAGTCCGGAACAGAACGCCCTGGCTGAGACCGCGACCTCTGCTGTTGCCGCGTTCTTCCGCGAGCGGCTCGACTTCTACCTCCGCGAGGTGATGGGTTACAGCTACGACGTGACGAAGGCGGTGCTGGCCGCCGGCGGCGACGATGTGGCCGATGTCATCGCACGTGCGCAGGCCCTGACCGCGGTGCGCGCATCGGATGCGGAGGGGCATCTCGCGGCGATCTCTGCGGCGTTCAAGCGTATCCAGAACATCCTGCGCCAGGCGCGCGAGAAGGGTGAATCCTACGACACAGCGGTAGATGCGAATGCGCTGCTCGAAGCGGAGGAGCGTGCGCTGCATGCGCAGTTCAGCCTGATCGCGCCTGAGGTAGAGTCGCTGCGTGCGGAGCGTCGATACGCTGAAGCGTTTGGCCGCATTGCGACACTGCGCCCGGCGGTGGACTCGTTCTTTGACAAGGTGATGGTGATGGCTCCTGATGCGGCGCTGCGGCGTAATCGCCTGGCGCTGATTGCCGAGGTCGCCGGTCGCTTTTCGAGCATCGCGGACTTTTCGGAGATCGTTACAAGCTGAAGGCTCCAATTGTCACAAGCTGAGGGCTCCAATTGTCTCGAGCTGAAGCACGCAATCGTCACAGGCTGAGGCACCAATTGTTTTCGAGCTGAGTTGTTGTCATGGCGCCCCCGGTTGATATGATGGCGGCCATATGGCTCTCTCTACTCGACGGCAGTTTCTCCAGACGGCAACTGCCGTCTCTGCGTATGCGTTAACAGCCTCGCGGCAGGCTGTTGCGTCGCCCTTCGGCCTGCCGCTTGGGCTCCAGCTCTACTCGGTGCGCAAGGTGCTGCCGACGGACTATGCCGGCACCCTGCACAAGGTAGCGGCGCTTGGCTATCGCGAGGTGGAGGCGGCGGGGTTCTACGGCCACTCCGCGACGGACGTGAAGGCCGCGATGGCCGATGCCGGTCTGCACTGCGTGAGCGCGCACTATCCTTCAGACCAACTTTCCACCAAGCTCGACGAGATTATTGCCTTCCACAAGGTTCTTGGCGCCGACTACATCATCTGCGCCTATCCGGGGCATAAGAGCCCGCCTGCGAAGGGCGCGGAGCGCACCTTCTCGCTGGATGACTGGCGCTGGAACGCGGAGCAGTTCAACCACTACGGTGCGAAGGTGAAGGCTGCGGGTCTCCGCTTTGGCTATCACAATCACACACCGGAGTTCGTCGTGGTGGATGGAGTGACTCCATACGACGAGCTGATGCGGCTAACCGATCCGTCGCTGGTTACGTTTGAGATGGACTGCGGCTGGGTGATTGTAGGCGGCGGCGATCCGGTCGCGCTGCTGCACAAGTATCCCAATCGCATCTCCATGCTGCATGTGAAGGACTTCCAGCCAGACGTCACGCCGCCGCACGCGGCACAACTGGGCCACGGCAGGATTGACTACGGGCCGATCTTCCACGCGGCGAAGAAGGGCGAGATCAAGCATTTCTTCGTCGAACAGGAAGAGTTCGATATTCCGTGGGAAGAGGCGCTGCGCATCGACGCCGCTTACATGAAGGCGCTGAAGGTGTGAGCCATTCACTCACGAGAAAAGCCGGCGATTTCTCGCCGGCTTTTCTCTCTTGCTCACCATTGTGAGCCAATCTAGAACGGGATGTCGTCGTCGGTAATCCCGGTGTCGCCGTAGTCGGGGGCTGGCTGTGCGTAGCCGCCCTGGGCGCCGCTGGAGCTGCCGCTCTTGCTGTAGCTGGTGCTGCCACCGCCACCGCCTTCGCCGTCGCCGCGGCCGGAGAGCAGGACGAGGTCGTTGACCATGATCTCGGTGCGATAGACCTTCTTGCCGGTGTCCTTGTCGTCCCAGGAGCGGGTGGTGAGGCGGCCTTCTACGTAAAGCTTGCTGCCCTTCTTGACGTAGTCGCGCACGATCTCCGCGGTGCGGGCGAAGGCGGCGACGTTGTGCCACTCGGTGCGCTCCTGCCATTCGCCGGCCTTGTCCTTGTAGCGGTCCGAGGTGGCGATGCTGAAGTTGGCGACGGCGGCGCCGCTGGGGAGGAACTTGACTTCGGGATCCTTGCCGACATTGCCCAGCAGGATGACTTTGTTGACGTGCTTTGCCATGGCTCGTGTCCTTCGTGAGAGCTAAACGTCGAGCATAGCAGAGGTCACGTTACCCCCACCCCCTCCCCCCTCCCGGTGCGGGAGGCCGGTTAAAAACTCGATTGTAATGAGCGGCTTAGGGCCTCTCCCGAGGGCCAAAATCGTCCAAACAAAGGGGTTAGCGGTAAAAACGTCTATCCATTGGACTTACGGGGGGCCAGTCCTTTGCAGCCGCTCGAAAAAAGAGATATGCCCTTGATTCAATGGTAGCGAATTGGATGGGATGATCTGGCACTTTTTTGCTTTGGAGTTGCGGGTGGGATTCGATTTGGGAATGGGTGCGGTTTCTTTCGCGGTCGTCGCACGGGCTCAGTTAGGGGAACGGGCGAGAATTGGGGTACCCGGTGAAAAATGGTTCTGAGGCGAAGCGCATGATTGTGGCGTGTCTTGGTTCCAGCAGCACCGCGGGACGTGGACAGGCCTTTGACTGGATTAGCGAGCTGAAGCGGAAGCCTGGTAACCAGTGCGTTCAGTTTCTCAACTTCGGCGTTGGCGGCGATCTGGCGTGTAACGCGCTGGAGCGTCTGCCGGCGGCGCTGGCCTGCCGTCCGGACAAGGTTGTGGTTTGGGTCGGTGGCAACGACGTGCTGGCCCTGGCTTCGGCGAAGATGAGGCGGTTCTTCCGCATCTCGAAGCATCTTCCACGAGCGCCATCGCCGGGCTGGTTCCGCGAGAATATCGAGAAGATTGCGCACCGCCTGAAGGCTGAGACGCCGGCAAGCGTCGCGCTCTGCTCACTGCCTCCGATCGGGGAAGATCCCGCGTCTGCCGATCCATTTCAGAGCGAGATCAACCGTCGCATCGAGGAGTACAGCGCGATCATCCGGGACGTCGCCGAGCGTGAGAGTTGCGCCTATCTTGCTGTCTATGAAGTGATGCTTGCGCAGATTCAGGCATCGCCGGGATGTGCTTTCACGAGCTTCCAATTCCTTCCGTTTTATCGAGACGCTTTTCGCGTGCTGGTGCTGAAGAGGAGTCCGGATGAGGTGGCCGAGATGAATGGCTGGCGATTCCACACGGATGGCGTCCATTTGAACAGCCGCGGCGGGATGATTGCGGCTGAGCTGGTGCAGGGATTCGTCGACAGTTGAGGATTTGACATCCCGGCGGAGGTGCCGGCGGCGCGCGGACTGGCCGTCCGAGGCGCAGGCGCCTGCGACGCGAGCTGAGGGGTTCGCTCCTCTGGTCGCTCACGATCACGGTTGTGGGGGAGCTGACTGAATTCCATATCCCGACACAGGGACATGGAATTCAACGTTGCTCAGGACACAGGCCGTTCGCCGCTTGCGGACTTACTTGGGGTCGGCGGCGTTTTCCCGCTGGGCGCTCCCAGGTTGTTGCATGACGGCGGATGCGGCCTGGTCGAGCGTGGGGCTGGGCGACTCTTCTGTGAAGCGAGAGCGATCGTCGTCTTCCTGGAAGGAAATGCTCTTGAAGAGGAGGGCGCTGCCGTCCAGATGAATGTGAATCAGGGTGAGCTGCCAGAGTGAGGGAGCGACCTGCTGCTGCTCGATGGCGAAAGAGCCGCCCTGCTTGAGGCGGCCGAGAAGCCCTCCTCCGAAGGTGACGTCGTGGATCAGAGTGCCATGCACGCTGCGAATGCGGTGCTGATGATTGTCGGCGACGAGTTCGCCGGTGGCAGCGGCAAAGACGCGCGCCTCATGCGTGGGTGGATGGAAGGCGGGATTGGGCACGAAGTGCAGCGTGGTTTCTTCTGGCGTCGTGCGGAGGACGGTCCAGATGAAGCCGTCAGGCAGGAGGCGGAGGATGTCGTCAAGCTGCTGGTAGTCGTGCGCGTTCTCGGCCATCTGCTTCTTCTGCGCGTGCGGGTCATGGACGAATTTCTGGATCTGGGTCTGCTGCTCGGGCTCGACTAGCTCGCGGCCGTCCTTCACGAGGATGCGGTCCACGTTGCCCTGCGGGGTGGTAGCGACCCAGCAAAGAAGCTGCGCTTTGGGCTTGACGGAGTGGTCGAGATAGATCCAGTGCGAGTGGTCGTTTTTGTTCTCGGCGCGTTCGGTGTCGACGATCTGCTGGATGATCTGCTGCGGGGTTTGCGCGTGCGCGAGGGGAAGCGAGAGCGCCAGGACGGCCAGGGCGAGGAGATGTGAGTGGCGAAGCACGCCTTAAGGATGCCTGAAGCGGAGAAAGGTTTGCGAAAAATTAGGGCGGGAGGCAGCCTTCCTATCGGCTTGCTTCAGCGGCCGGCGCGACGACGGGCAGGTTTGCCGCTTCCCATGCTGCGAAGCCGCCGGCGATCTCGGCGACGGAATGGAATCCGCTTCGTTGCAGCAGACTCGCGGCGACCGACGAGCGATAGCCACCCGCGCAATAAACCAGCAGGGGGCGATCTTTGGGCAGGGATGGCAGATGGGCCGCGAGACGATTGAGCGGGACGGACAGGCTGCCATCGATGTGCTTTTGTTCGCGTTCGCGCGGTGTGCGGACGTCGATAGCCAGTGGAGGGTGAGCGGAAGCGAGGCGTTCCGCGGCGGCCTGAGCGCTGAGGTGTTCGGTGGAGGCGATCAGGTCGGGACGGGAGTCGAGGCTCTGCATGCCGTTCTCGAGATATCCGACTACGTGATCAAATCCGATGCGCCCGAGCCGAGTGGCCGATTCGAATTCCCGGCCAGGGGCCGCGATGATGACGATCGGATGCGCCGGATCGAGCACGGTTCCGGCCCAGGTTGCGTACTGGCCACTGAGGCCGATGTTGATGCTGCCCGCCAGGTGCGCAGCCGCAAATTCCTCGGGGTCGCGCGTGTCTAAGATTTGCACACCAATCTGCACACCAATCTGCATACCCATCTGCACGCCGCCGACCTGCGCGCCATCCGCTTGCAATGCCAGCACGGCATCGAGCGTCAGTGGTTTCATCTCACGCGCCAATGCTTCGTCCAGAGTGGGCCGCTCCTGGCTGTTGAGCACGGCGTCATAGGTGAAGTAGGGCGGAGCTTCCGGCTGGTCGGCCGTCACCACCCGGATGAATGCTTCCCTGCTCATGGGCTGCAGCGCATAGTTCAATCGCCGCTGTTCTCCCATGGTCGATACTGTTTCCTTGCTGATCGCCCTCCCGCAAAGCGAACCTGCGCCATGGGCGGGATAGACCAGGCTTTGGTCAGGCAGGCTCAGCAGCTTCTGGTGCAGCGAATCGAAGAGCATTCCACCGAGGTCAGTGGCCGACCAGCCGAGCGCCACGCGCAGATCGGGACGGCCGACATCGCCGATAAACAATGTGTCCCCGGTGAGTACGGCATAGGGTTGAGCATCGCTGACGTCGAGATCGTAAACGACGATGGAGATCGACTCCGGAGTGTGGCCTGGCGTTTCCAGCGCCTTCAGGCGTACGCGTCCGAATTCGAGAATGTCGCCATCATCAAGAGCAGTGAATGCATATCCTGCTTTCGCCGTGGCGCCGAGATAGATGGTCGCGCCCACGCGATCGCGCAGCTCCAGATGCCCGGCAATGAAGTCGGCGTGGAGATGGGTCAGGAAGACGTGCTTGATTTTGAGTGCGTGTTCGGCGGCGAATGCGATGTACTGATCGGTGTCGCGTTGCGGATCGACTACGGCTGCCGTGCCGGTAGCCTCGTCACCAATCAAGTACGAGGCGTGCGCCAGGCACGGCAGATAGAACTGCTTGAAGATCACTTCGCCCCCACTGGCTCCGGCTTCTTCTCCAGGCTGACGAGCCGCAGGTAGGGCTTGGGCGACTTCCAGCCTTGCGGATACTTCTTCTTCGCATCCTCGTCGCTGACCGAACCGGCGATGACGACGTCATCCCCCGGCTTCCAGTTTACCGGTGTGGACACCTGCTCCTTCGCGGTGAGCTGCAGCGAGTCAACGACGCGCAGGATCTCGTCGAAGTTGCGTCCGGTGCTCATGGGGTAGCTGAGCATGAGCTTGATCTTCTTGTCGGGCCCGACGACGAAGACGGTGCGCACGGTGGCGTTGGTGGCTGCGGTGCGGCCTTCGCAAGTTTCGCCGGCTTCGGCGGGCAGCATGTCATAGAGCTGGGCGACCTTCAGCTGCGTGTCGCCGATCATCGGGTAATTGACCTTGTGGCCCTGGGTCTCTTCGATGTCCACGAGCCATTTGGAGTGGCTGCTCACCGGGTCCACACTCAGTCCGATGATTTTGCAGCCGCGCTTCTCAAATTCCGGCTGCAGTCCGGCCATGTAGCCGAGTTCTGTGGTGCACACCGGCGTGAAGTCCTTGGGGTGTGAGAACAGGACGGCCCAGCCGTTGCCGATCCAGTCATGAAAGTTGATGGTTCCCTGCGAGGTTTCGGCAGTAAAGTTGGGAGCTTCGTCGTTGATGCGCAGCATGAGTTCCGTCTCTCCTGGTGTCGAGATTTCTTAGGGTCCGGACCCTGTGATTACAGTTTTACTCTTCGAGGGGGGACCGCGTTTGGGAGGGAGCTTCGAGTGTGGATATTACGCCTCCCTTGTACTGTGCACAATGAAACGCAATACGCCGCTCCGGGATCGGCGAAATTGTCATCTATTGCGATTCATCGGACCTGGGATACCAGATGCGAAAGCCATTCACAGGGATTGGCGAAGGCGTGTAGTGCTGTTCGACATATGCCTGTAGCTTCTGGTAGCTGAAAGGCGGGTTACGAGGCCGTGGAAGCCACGGGCTAAGTTCATAGACGCGAATATCGGTCAGGTTGTCGTTCAACGGCTTGAGCTCTTCGGCAAGCGGCAGATCGTGAAAGACGAGTGGAGCCAGTGGGCGTCGGTCGAGATCGCGCAGCATGATGTCAACGGTTTGGGGAGTGAAGGCGTCGGCAGTCATGACGTAGCGTCCAGTATCGAAGCAGTCCTGCGCCGGGGTTTCGAAGGATTTTGGCGCGACGGTCAGAGTGCGGTACATGACCGGGCACGGATGCTGGGCGAACGCGGCTGGATCGGCGGCGTAAGCGGCCGCGCGCTTTGCCGAGCCCGCAACGTGACCCTGCAATGGCCAGTGCTGTAGATAGAAAGGAACGGTAACAGCGGGAATCGCAATCAGAACAATAGCGAAGGGCGACCACCAGATGCGAAGTGAGGGACGGGCGTCCATGGCGGCGACGCCGAGGAGGAAGGCGGGTGCGGCCATGATGAGGTGTCCATAGTCGCAACGACCCATCGCGGCAGGCAGGAGTGCGAATCCGGTCAGAAACATGGGGATGGCGGCACTCTCAAAGTGCCGGTCCAAAAAAGCATGGACTCCGACACACGCGGCAGCGATATAGGTGGCGAGTATGACGATATTGGTAGGCGAGGGAAGTAGTGGAAAAGAAAAAGCTCCTTTCGCGAAGACGGTAAGCGAGGAGAACTCGCCCAGATACCAGGCACCCAGTAGGGCGGCGGCGCCTCCAAAGAAGAAAGCGATTGTAGCGCGGAGAGGGAGCAGTCCTGCGCTTGGCCTGCTAAGGAAAATGAACCAGACGAGCAATCCGCTAAAGAGGGCTATGCCCTGCTCTGGCGAGATGGAGAGCGCGGCGCCGACACAGAGGATGGCCGTACCCGCGATGAGAAGAGGCTTCGTCCCGCGGTTGAAGAGCAGAGCAACGAGAACGACAAAAAAGGCTGAACCGATGGTGCGAGTGGGCGTATAGGCGGTGCCCTCAGCGATGATGGACGGAAGTTGGATAGCAAAGACGATCCAGAAGATGACGCGACGGTGGGGCAGGGGAAACGGGAGCCATCGCATGGTGGCCCAGAGCATCGTTGTGCCCAGGAGCCATTGCAGTATCCACCAGCCGTAATAGCCATGAAAGATCGAGCCATGGGTAAGGCGCGCGAGCAGGACGGGCATGTAAATATGCGCGGGGCCGTAGACGAATTCGAACTGGCGGTACGGGCGGAGACCCTGGACCCACATCTGGATACGGTTGATTGCATAAAAGGCTTCGCCGCCGACCGTATGCCGGGCGAGAGGCAGGAGGCGATAAGCGCAACCTAGAAGCGCGATGGCGAGCGCCACAATGAGCGAAGGGCGGCCGAGTGGCCGATCGGCTGACACCGCTTCAGGGAAGCGGCTGCGGCTGAGTAAAGCGAAGAGCACGCCTCCAACGGAGAAGATAACAAATGCCGCGCGGTTGTTGTAGCCGACGACGTAGGAGAGCGAAACCGATGGCGTGACCGGTACAAGGTAAGGAAGAAAAAAAACCGCGGCGAGAAGCGAAAAGAGCGCAGCCAGAATAGAGCGGCGCGAGCGCAACGTTGGAAAGTATTCAATCACGGGATGGAGAGATTTTGCTATGCCTTCCAGTGTATGGTCCGACGAGATTGTGTGTCGACATGCGACGCTTTCAGTTGCAATTTGATTCACAGGCCTGAAGAGCTATCTGCTTTGATGAAACCATCCGTTAACTCTGCACGGAGCAGGCAAGTCCACGGTGCGAATGCGGATGGATGGCGCGCCCTCTACCAGGCATAGGTGCCGACGGAGCCGGCGCCTAGCGATGTGCTGAAGGCTTTGCCCTTGTAGCGGACGGCGAAGTTTTGCGGTGTGTCGCCAGGGTTGGAGACGATGAGGACCTCTCTGCCTTCGGGGGTCTTGAAGGCGACGTTGGGCAGCGTTTCGGAAGTGTTGGAATCGATGCGAACGGAGCCGGGCGGAACGAACTTCGACGCGTGGCCGAGGACGTAGTACGCCACCAGGCGGATGACGTTGTCACCGTCGATGGTGAGGGCGCCATAGCAGACGGGGCAGCCACCGTTGTTGGTGTGCGGGCCGGCGTTGGGGTCGGCAGCGAGGTTCCAGAGCAATACGTTCTTGCTCCAGTTACGTGTGACGCCGATGAGGACGCGGGCGACGGGCCCCGCCACGTTCATGGCGGTTGCGCCGGGGCGGTCGTTGATGGATTGCTCGGTGAAGTAGATGTTTTTGTTCGGGAAGGCGTCGTGCACCTGGGTCATGGCGTCGACTTTGCCGCCGTAGAGATGCCAGGCGGAGCCGTCGATGTATTTGTTGGCCTCGGGATCTTTGAGGATGGAGAGCACGTAGGCGGGGTGGTCGAGATTGTGATCGTAGACGAGGATTTTGGTTTGAATGCCGGCCTTCTGGAAGGCAGGGCCGAGATCGTGCTCGATGAAGTCGGCCTGCTCGGGCGCGAGCATGACCATCGACGGCGTGTTCTTTTCGTTGAGCGGCTCGTTCTGGATGGTGAGCGCGTCGATGGTGATGCCTTCGGCCTTCATGCCCTCGATGTACTTCACAAAGTATTTGGCGTAGGCGGGGAAGTCTTCGGGCAGGAGAACGCCGCCCTGGGCTTTGCCGGTGGTCTTCATCCAGAGCGGCGCGGACCAGGGTGAAGCGAGGATTTTGATCTTCGGATTGATAGCGAGGATTTCTTTGAGGACGGGGATGACGTCGGTCTGGTCGGGCGCGAGCGAGAAGTGCGCCATGTCGGGATCGGTCTGATGACTGGAATCCGAAGTGCTTTGCGGCAGGTCATCGTAGGAGTAGACGTGGTCGTTCATGTCGGAGGAGCCGACGGTGAGCCGGAGATAGCTGACGCCGATGCCGTCGCCTTCGGTGGTGAAGAGGTTGTGGAGCAGCGCGGCGCGCTTGGCGGCGTCCATGTGGTGGAGGAGCATGGCGCTGCCGCCGGTGAGCGCGAAGCCGAAGCCGTCGATGGTCTGGTAGGTTTTCGCGCTGTCGACGTCGATGATCTGGCCGGTGGGGACTTCTTTGGTAAAGGCAAGTTTGGGTGACTGCTCGGCGAGGAGGGCGGAGCGATCGGGATTGGTGAGCCACAGGGTGGCTTCTTTTTGCGCGAGAGAGGGCAGGGGCAGAAATGCTGCGACGGAAAGCAGAAGCGAGGTGGAGAACTTGATGTGCATGTGGCCTCCGGAGGGGCTTTTGAGGGCGGGGCCATTCTAGACACACGTTTGTTTATTGTCCAGGACTGGCCGTCCGGGCGGCCGCGCCTGCGGCGCGTTATGTGGGGTTCGCTTCCTTTGGTCGCTCACGTTTGGTTTGATTGCGACGCGGAGTGGGGACAGCAGATCGCTCCACTGCGCCGTCTCGCTCTCGCGAGACGGCCTCGGTCGGGATGACGATGCTTTAGTGAGCGTGCTGGTTCTTGCGGGCGAGGTGGCGGTTGCGGAGGTATTTCGCGCCGCCGAGCGCGAGCAGCATGCAGCCGAAGGGCAGGCACATCATGGTGACGATGAGCGAGAGCCAGCCACCGTTGGTGTGCGGGCCGTGGATGCCGATGCCGCCGAAGAGGAAGCGCGTGGCGAGTGCGGCGAGGATGCCGACCAGCAGCGTCCAGAACGCGCCCTGAAGGAGCGGGCGGGTACCGTCATCGGGTAGAGGAGTGCGGGGTGCGCGGATGCGTGCGGCAGTCTCTGCTGCGGCTGCTTTGTGGCTGGCCGGCTCTGTCATTGGAGTGCGGACGGGGGCGGACATATCTATCCGTGCCAGCCGGCGAGCATGGCGTAGACGATCACACCGGTGACCGAGACGTAGAGCCAGATGGGATAGGTCCAGCGGGCGACTTTGCGATGCGTGCTAAAGCGGCGGGTAAGCGCGAAGAAGAAGGTGATGAGCACCAGCGGGAGCGCGACCATGGAGAGCGCGATGTGGCTGATGAGGATGACGATGTAGGTGATCCAAACAGTGTTGTGCGGGCCGGGGAAGCGCATGTCGCCGTGCAGCCAGTGGTTGGTGATGTAGCTGACGAGAAAGAGCGACGAGAACGCGAAGGCGGTGAGCATGGAGGCGCGGTGCGCCGCGATCTGCTTGCGCTTGATGAAGCGGAAGCCGACGACCAGCGCGATGGCGCTGAGGCCGTTGAAGAGGGCGTTGAGCGCGGGCAGGAAGCGCAGGCGCATACCGTAGGCGTCCGGAGCGTGATGCGCATAGACCAGCCAGAAGAGAAAGGCAGCCGCGAGTGCGGAGACGGCGAGGATGGCGCCGATGGCGATGCCGGCAGGGAAGGCGGCGGGCTTGTGCGATTGTGCGGCAGTAGTCGGCATATGGATCAGGCAGCAGGTTTGCGGGTGCGGCGGTTGACGACGGCCCACGATGTCGCGAAGGTGACGAGACAGAAACCGACGGTGACGGCGAGATTGATGGGGAGCGAGTGGATGGCGTGCGCGGCGGGACCAAGGCCGTTGCGCAGAGAATCTGGATCGAGCGCGCCGCGTAGCGCGGCGACACCATAGGTGAGCGGATTGGCCAGCATGATGTCGCGCAGCCAGCCGGAGGCCTTGTCCGCAGGGAAGAGCGCGCCGGAGAGCAGCCACAGCGGCAGCAGGATGAGATTGACGATGGCGTGGAAGGCCTGGGTGGAGTCCATGGGCCACGCGATGGTGAAGCCGAGCGCCGTGATCTCGAAGCTGATGAGCAGGACGACGGCGGCGGCGAGCAGAACGCCGGCGAGCGACGGATGCACACCGGCGAGCGGCGAGAAGAGGAGGAAGATGAGTCCCTGAATGGCGGCCAGTGTAGCGCCGCCGAGCACTTTGCCGAGCACGATGGCGGAGCGCGAGACGGGCGAGGCGAGCACGGTGAGCAGGAAGCCTTCGTTGCGATCCTGGATGAGGGACATCATGGAAAAGATCGCGGTGAAGAGCACGATCATGACGATGGAGCCGGGGAAGAAGTAGCCGAAGGCGTGGCCGCTGGCGCCGGCGTTGCCGGAGGAGAAGGAGTGCGAGAAGCCGGCGCCGAAGGCGACCCAGAAGAGCAGCGGCGAGGCGATGACGCCGATGACGCGCGCGCGCTGACGGTAGAAGCGGACGATCTCACGCTGCCAGAGCGAGAAGGACGGGATGAGCAGGCCGGGCTTTGCCGTGCGGATGGCGTGCTGTGTCGCTGTCGTGGCGTGCGTGGTGGCGACGGTGGCCATTAGTCGATGCCCTCCTTCTCTTTCGCGCTGCCGTCGGTGGCTTCGGTCCAGAAGCGGTGGCCGGTGCGCTGGATGAAGACATCTTCGAGGCGCGGGCGGGAGACGGAGACGCCGCGGACCTCGCCAGGGAAGGCGTCGAGCACGGCGGTGAGGAAGCGGTGTCCGTTTTCGCGCTCCAGACGGACGGTGTTGCCGAGGACGGTGGGTGCAACTTCAAAGCGGCCGGCCATGCGAGCGGCGAGCGATTGCGCGGCGTTCTCGCTTTCGGTTTCGAAGAGCACGACGTCGCCGCCGATGGTGGACTTGAGCTCTTCGGGCGAGCCGAGAGCGACGAGCTTGCCTTCGCTGAGGATGGCGAGGCGGTCGCAGTACTCGGCTTCTTCCATCATGTGGGTGGTGACCAGCACGGTGACGCCCTCTTCGTCGCGCAGCATGCGGAGGTACTGCCAGAGGTCGAGACGCGCGCCGGGATCGAGGCCGGTGGTGGGCTCGTCGAGCAGCAGGACGGCGGGCGAATGGATGAGGCCCTTGGCCAGCTCGACGCGGCGCTGCATGCCGCCAGAGAGGGTTTCGACGTAGTCCTTTGCACGATCGGTGAGCGCGACGCGCTGGAGCACATCGGCGATGCGGGCGCGGAGATGTTTGCCGCTAAGGCCGTAGAGATGGCCGGCGTGGCGCAGATTTTCTTCGACGGTGAGCTTGATGTCCAGCGAGCGCGACTGGAAGACGATGCCGGTCTGCTGGCGGACCTGCGCGGGCTCCTTCGCAACGTTGAAGCCGCGGATAGTGGCGAGGCCGCCGGAGGGGACCATCAGAGTGGAGAGGATGCGGAAGAGCGTGGTCTTACCGGAGCCGTTGGGACCGAGCAGGCCGAAGATCTGCGCCGGCGCGACGGAGAAGGAGAGATGGTCGAGCGCGAGGCGTGTGCCGTAGTCGTGGGTAAGGGACGAGAGCACGATGGGGTCGTCGGAATGCGCATGCGGCCGCGGAGACGACGGTGGCCGTTTCGAGCATGGGTGTGGTCGAGGACATGGGGCGGTTATCTCCTTCCTGCCGTGGCATCCAGCATCATGATGATGAGTAACAGCGGCAGATACAGAACGCTGGCCTTGAGCAGCGCGCGGGCATAGGGGCGCGATGCGGCGAACGATGGCGCCTTGAGGATCTTTGCGAAGCGGATGGTGTAAGCGAGATAGCCGATGCCAAGGACGAGGGCGGCGACGGCGTAGATGCGGCCGGAGATGGCGAAATACCACGGCAGCAGCGAGACCGGGATCATAAGCACGGCGTAGGCGAGCGCTTCGACGACGGTAGACCAGCCATCGGGCTGAACGACGGGCAGCATGCGGATGCCGGCGCGGCCGTAGTCCTCGCGATAGAGCCAGGCGATGGCCATGAAGTGGGGGAACTGCCAGACGAAGAGGATGGCGAAGAGGGCGACGGCGGGCCACTCGATGCGGCCGCGGGCGGCGGTCCAGCCGAGCAGCGGCCCCATGGCGCCGGGAAATGCGCCGACGAAGGTGGCGAGGGTGCTGCGGTATTTGAGCGGCGTGTAGACCGCGACGTAGGTGAAGACGGTGAGCAGGCCGAGGATGACGGTGACCGGGTTGGTGAAGCGCAGCAGCAGCAGCGAGCCCACGGTAATGGTGGCGAAGGCGGCCAGGAGACCATGCGGCAGGCTGATGCGTCCGGTAGCTACTGGGCGCCCGGCGGTGCGGACCATGCGGGCGTCGGACTTGCGCTCGAGGACTTCGTTGAGCGCGGCGGCGCCGGCGGAGATGAGTGCGATGCCGGCGAGGGTTTCCAGCAGGCCGATGTGGAAGCTGGGGATGGCCGAGCGTACGGAGCCGAGATAGAAGCCGGCCCAGGCGGTGATGACGACCAGCGCAGTGACCCGGGCCTTGAAGAGCTCCATGTAGTCGGAGAGCAGGGTGGGGGCGGCTTTGGCGCGGGCCTTCCCAGCGGATAGGGGAACCGGCTCAATGGGGAACTCGGCGGGGAGCTCGGCCGCTTCTGTCTCGGAAACGGCGATGCCGGTGGTGGCGCGCGCGGGGCTTAGTGACACGGCGTACTCGCGGCGGAGATGCGGGGCAGATGCATGAGCGAGAGGGGCGCGGGCTTGCGGGGACCGGAGTTGGTCAGCGTGGCGTGCGCCTGGGTTCATGATACCAAGTCGGCATCCCTTTGATAGCAAATCGCACGAGCGCTGATATCCAAGTGCGCCCCAAGAGGGCGGATCCCGTTTCGCTACGGCGTGTCGCGTTGCACCGCGTATTCGTCGAGGATGACGGCGACGAGGACGGCGGTGGGTACAGAGACCATGGCCCCCACGACGCCGTCGATGGCGGAGCCGATCAGCAGCGAGACGATGATGGCGAGTCCCGGCAGATCGACCGAGCTCTGCATGATCTTGGGGGTGAGGTAGGAGCTCTCCACCTGCGCGTAGATGCCGTAGGCGATGAGGACGTAGAGGACGCGCATCCAGGAGTCCATGGCGGCGGCGATGATGACCAGCGCCATCGAGATCAGGGCGCCGATGACCGGGATAATGTTGAAGACGCCCATGACGACGCCGAGCGCGTAGGAGTAGCGCACGTGCAGCAGGGTGAAGACGACGGTGGAGTAGACGCCGAGGATGAGCATGAGCGTGCCCTGGCCAAGCAGCCAGCGGCCCATGCGGACGTCGGCGCGCAGCAGGGTCTGGTTGAGGCGCTCGCGGCGCACGGGCGAGATGAAAGAAAGCACCCAGTAGTAGGCTTTCTCTCCTTCGAGCATGAAGTAGATGGTGAGCACGACGCCGGCGATGATTTTGAAGAGCTTGCTGGCCCAACTACTGACGGAAGTGACCAGATACGTAGCGAAGTTGGAGGCGTAGTCCTGCAGTTTGGCGTTGAGCGCCGCGACGTCGAGCCGCGAGGCGAAGGGCAGATGCTTGAGGCGGCTCAGCATCTCCGGCCCGCGCGTGGGGAGCTCCTTGACGAACTCGCGCCCGTCGCGGATGACCGGCGGCAGAGCGAAGAGGATGAAGAGCGTGATGAGGCCGCTGACGGCGGCCAGGATGATGGCGATGGCGGAGCCGCGGCCGGGGCTCCACTTGCCGATCTTGATCCTCTGCACGCCGCGCAGGACGGGCATGAGCACGACGGCGAAGAGTGCGCTGACATAGAGCAGGGCCAGCTCTTCGCGCAGTTGATAGGCGATGGCCAGACCGATGCCGAGCGCGAAGGTGAAGAGGATGTCGCTGCGCAAGGTGCGCGGCCGCTTGCGCTCCATGGGGTGTTCGAGGTTCGTGATCTGCAGATCGTACGGGTTGGGCTTGTCGGGCATGCGGCTCTCTTGAGGTGGCTCCTATTATGCGGGCCGGTTGTGGTTTGTGCGCCCGGATGCTGTTGGATGCGGATTCTGGAAAATCAGATTGGCTAGCAGGATCGAGATGACTAGAGGTTTCTAAATGACCGTGCCAGGCGCGGGACCGGCCGGTGCGGCAGGCCGGGCTCCGGGTACCCGGTCCTCCGAAAACCAATGCAGGATGCGTTCCACGACCTCTACTGGAGGAATAGCGGCGGTGTCCAGGGTGAGATGCGCACGGGCGTAGTGGGGCAGGCGGCGGGTGAGGCGCGCTTCCGCAGGCTCGGGGGCGGTGAGCAGGGGGCGCACCGGTACTGCCTCAGCGGCTTCTGCGCAGGTGTTTGGATCTAGATCGGGATTCACGCGGCAGCGGGCCAGCAGCTCGCGGAGCGGGGCGGAGAGGAAGATCGTCACCGTGGCGGGCACCGATAGCGCCGGGTCGAAGAGCAACAGACGGACAGCCTCGGTCTCGATGGCGCCGCCGCCGAGTGCAATCACGGCGTGTTCGTATTCATGGGCGGGATCGAGCACGCGGGCGGTGGCTTCGGCTTCGATGCGGCGGAAGTGCTCTTCCCCATCCTGGGCGAAGATCTGGGCGACGGTGAGGCCATGCTCCGCTGTGATGAGGGAGTCGATGTCGAGGAAAGGCCAGCGCAGGCGCGCCGCGAGGATGCGGCCCACCGTGGACTTGCCCGCACCCATGAAGCCGGTAAGGACAATCCGCCGGGGCAGGTTGGGGAGCGGCCGAGGTGCGGGCGACGACGCGGGCCCGGTGGGGCCTGCAGTCATTTCGTCTGACTCGTCGTTGAGCCGGTGCTCTTTTCCCCGGAGAGCGAGGTCTGGATGTTCTCCCACACGGCCGGGCTGGGGTCGTGGATGGGGAGTAGCAGCTTGGCTTGCTGCGCAATGTACTCAAGATCGCTAACCAGGGCGGAGCACTGCTCACAGGTTTTCAGATGTTCCTGCTCCTTCAGGTCGGCGCCGGATTCAAAGAGCTCCGGGAGCTGTTCCTGAAAGTCCGCGCAGGGCTGTTGGCTGCTCATCATCGCTTCGTTATTTTTGCCCATGCTCATAGCAAGGCCTCACGCCGGTTCGTCTGCTGTCCGGTGCGCAACAGGTCGCGCAGCTTCATCCGCGCCTTGTGCAATTGCGACTTGCTGTTGCCGATGGAGCATTCCAGCATGTCGGCGATCTCGTTGTGCTCGTAGCCTTCGACATCGTGCAGGACGAAGACGAGCCGGTAACCTGGGGGAAGATCGGAGACGGCGCGTTCGAGCGTGACCCGATCGATGGATCCGGAGAGCATGAGGTCGCGCGCGCCGATGTCCTTGCGCGGACCGTCTTCCTGCGAGGGCTCCAGGGTCTCTTCAAGCGAGACCTGGGGCAGACCCTTTTTGCGCAGGTGCATGAGCACCACATTGACCGCGAGACGATGCAGCCAGGTGGAGAATGCCGAGTCGCCGCGGAAGGTGCCGATCTTGCGGTAGAGCTGCAGAAAGGCCTCCTGGGTCAGGTCTTCGGCTTCGGCTACGTTCCCCAGCATGCGCAGGCACAGGGAGTAGACGCGGCGCTTATGCAGCGAGTAGAGGCGCTCAAAGGCGGCTGCGTCCCCGGCCTGGGCGGCGGCGATGGCCTCTGCCTCCCCGGCAATGGGGGGATTGCGGCGCAAATGCTGATTGGATTTCTGACGCTCGGGAGTAGCCGTCGCGGTGCCCTTGGCAGGAGGGGAAAATACGCCATTCGTTACGGATTTTGTCATTGTTCTCTGTCTGCCGGCCAGCGCATCGATCATGAAAGTCCTGAGGGGAAAGTCCTGATGGTAGGTCACCCTGGCATCTGGTTGGGCAATGCCTGTCGGACGCCTGGGAAAGGCCGGGGGTTGCCTTGGCTCAGGAGATCAGCAAGTCAGCGCGCCGCAAACTCAATCGAACCATGCCCTTCCGCATTCCGCGAAGCTACGGCTTTACGGCAACAGGAAAGTCTCCATGCCTTCCGTGGTGAAGCTCCACACGGACCGTTGCGCCGGGTAAGAGTTCCCATCTCTCATGGCCAGGATCGTAATCCGGAGAGGCAATGAGCTTGAAGAGCCCTCCGCCTAGTTTCAAACCGCGAGTCGGGCGGAATGCCTCCGCTCCTCCATTCAGGAGGCGCACGTGAAGCTCAATAAACGATCGTGAGAAGGTCATATCTACTAGTTTCCCACGAAGCGGGCGTACAAAGTGCGGGCGAGGGCGATATCGGTGGTGCCCTGGATGAGGGCTCGGCCATCGGCGAAGAGGGTGAGGGTGTGGGGGCCGCGGCGGAACTGGAGCAGCAGACCGTTCTGGCGGACTTCGCCGTGGGGTCGCAGGCGGTCGGCGGCGGCGGCGAGATCGACCGGGCGGTGGTGCTCGTGAATCTGGACGGAGTTGCGGCCGCACAGGGTGATGTGAGGACGGCCTTCGCCACGGAGATGGGCGAAATCACCGGCGGCGCAGACCGCGCACTCGGGATTTGGAGCGGCGGCCGAAATTTCTGAGCGCTCGTTCTGCCAGAGATCCCAGGAGAGCAGGCTGCGGCGCATGGCATCGCGCGCGCCGGTCAGGTACTTAAGGGCCTCGGTGACCTGGATGGAGGCGGCGAGATTGACGGCGGTGTTGAGGATGCCGGCGGTGTCGCAGGTTTCGACCGGGCCGGAGGGTGGCTTGGGGAAGAGGCAGGCGAGGCAGGCGGTCTCGCCGGGCAGGATATTCATGGTGGCGGCGTATGCGCCGACCGCGGCGGCGTAGATCCAGGGAACAAAATGCTGACCCCGCTCAGGGCTGCTCTGCTCGACTGCGTAATCGTTGATCAGGTAGCGGGTTTCGAAGTTATCGGTGGCGTCGAGGATCAACGCTGCATCGCCGAGCAGGGTGTGGATGTTGTCCGGGACCAGATCGGCGACGTGCGCGCGGACGTGGATCTCCGAGTTGAAACGGGCGATCTGGCGGCGGGCGGCTTCGGCCTTGGGTGTGGCGGCGGCGGCATCGGCCTCATCGAAGAGCACCTGGCGCTGCAGGTTGCTCTCTTCGACGAAGTCGCGGTCGATGAGGATGAGGGTTCCGATGCCGGCGCGGGCGAGCAGCGCAGCGGCGGCTGCGCCGGTGGCCCCGCAGCCGACGATGGCCACGGTGGAGGCGGCGAGGCGCTGCTGGCCTGCTTCGCCGATGGGGGCGAAGAGCACCTGGCGTGAGTAGCGGTCGGTATTCGCGGCGGCAACGGTGCTGGCACTGTCCATTGTGTCTAGTATAGAAAGGCGCGTAACGGTCCTGCTGGACGTTGGTTTGCCCCCTGCATCTCACACAACGTGATGCTGCCGTGTTCCGCATGACGAGAGCATGTTTCTATTGCCGTGGCCTTGGGGGTCGACGCGACGCACAGCTTTCCCTGACGGGAGTGGTGCGTCGAAAGCAACGTCAACCGGGTATTCAACGATAGGAAGTACTCCAAAACAGCTCCATGGGGGACAAACCCAGCGGCGCAATCCCCTGAGAGGCTCTTTGACCGTAGTTTGTGAGAGCAAATTTGCGAATGGTGTGAAACGCGGATCGGGGTCTGGCGTGGCTTTTCTTCATGGAAGAGCTAAGGTACCTGTCGCCGGCCCGTCCGCGTCTTTCGCAAACACCTCTTTCGCAAAAATGCTCAGCCGTTTTTCTGGCAGAGACCAGAGGACCAGCGAAGTCAGGCGGACGTACAGGCGCGCAGCGTGGGTGCTATCGCTGCTGCTGAGCGCGATGCCGTTCTGTCATGCGCAGATAACAACTCCGGCAGACCCCGCCGCCGCGCAACCCGAGGCGGATCCGGCGGCGCAGTCGCCTGCAGCGACGGAGTTTCTGCCCCAGGCGTCTTCCTCGGCGCAGTCTTTGCAAGCGGGTAACGGCGGGGCGGCGCTGCCGGGCATCGCGGCCTTTACCGGCAGCAAGGTGACGGGCATCCGCTTCGACGGGGTGAAGCAGTTGATGCTAGGCCCGCTGCCCGCGCAACTGGAGTTGCAGCCGGGCGGCGTCCTGACCGAAAACAATGTGCGCGCGAGCCTGCGGCGGCTCTACGACTCCGGCCTTTACGACACCATCCAGGTGCAGGGGGTGCGGGCGGAGGGCGGAGTTCTGGTCATCTTTGCCGGCAGGCCACGGCTGTTCGTTGGACGCACCCAGATCTTCGGCATCAAGAACGACCGGCTGCAGGCGCAACTGTCGGGGTCGGAGCGATTGCAGCCGGGCACGCGTTATACCCAGCGCAAGCTGAATGCCTCGCAGGCGGCGATCGAGCAGGCGCTGACGGAGAACGGCTTTTACGAGGCAAAGGTGGAGCGCCGGGAGCAGTTGGACGCGGCGAACTCGCAGGTGAATGTGATCTACAACATCGAGACGGGGAGGCAGGCGAAGGTCGGCAACGTAAAGGTGGACGGGACACCGGGGATGTCGCTGGAGCAGTTTCGCAAGACCAGCAAGCTGAAGGCGGGCAGCAAAGTGAATCGCCAGACGGTGAGCCGGGCGTTGACGCGGCTGCGCAAATACTACGACAAGAAGCGGCGCTGGGCGGGCGCGGTGACGCTGGAGACCAAGGAGTATCACCCGAGTACGAATCAGTTGGACTACTCGTTCCAGGCGAAGGAGGGTCCGCTGGTGCAGGTGCAGGTGGATGGCGCGAGGTACAGCCGGAGCGCCATCGAGCGGCTGGTGCCGATCTACGAAGAGGGCACCGTCGATCTGGACCTGGTGAACGAGGGCGCACACAACCTGCGCGCCGATCTGCAGGGCAAGGGCTACTTCGACGCGACGGTGATGCATGAGCCGGTACACAACGCCGCGGACCAGATCACGGTTCTGTACAAGGTGGACCGTGGGGTGGAACACCGCGTGGATTCGGTGCGCATTACAGGCAATAAGTATTTCGACCACGACACCCTGGCGGAGCACGTGAGCGTGCGGCCGGCAAATTTTGTGGAGCGGCATGGCACCTATAGCCAGGCGATGGTGGACAACGATGTCGGCAACCTGACCGCGCTCTATCAGGGCAGCGGCTTCAGCCACGTAGTGGTGACGCCCGAGATCAAAGACGTCGACACGCCGGACAAGAACGGAAAGAAGTCGGCGCACATCACGGTGGTCTACAAGATCGACGAGGGCGAACAGCAGAAGATTGGAGGTTACGTCCTCAACGGGATGAAGAAGATCTCGCCCGACGTGTTGCGGCCGTCGCTGAACACGGAAGTGGGGCAGCCCTATTCGTCGCTGAACGTGACCGGCGATCGCGATTTGATCCAGAGCTATTACCTGAGCCACGGCTATCAGAATGCGCAGGTGAACGTGGTGCAGCGGAATGATCCGAAGAATCCGCAACTGGTGGACGTGACCATGAATGTGGAAGAGGGTCAGCAGGTCTTCGTCAACAAGGTGCTGGTCTCGGGACTGCACTACACGCGGCCCGCAGTGGTGACGCCGCGTGTGACTGTGCGGCCGGGCGCGCCGCTGGATCAATCGGCTCTGCTCGATTCGCAGCGCAAGCTTTACAATCTGGCGTTGTTTAACGAGGTGGACACGGCGGTGCAGAACCAGGCCGCGGACCAGCCGCACAAGAACGTGCTGCTGCTGACCACCGAGGCCAAGCGCTGGGATATCACCTACGGCTTCGGCTTCCAGGCGCAGACCGGGACGCCGTACCGCAACACGCCATCGGCTGCCTATCTGATTCAGCAGGGAATCAATCCGAGCACCTTCAGCGGCGGTGCGAATGGACACTTCGGAGTGAGCCCGGACCTGATCTTCGACCTGTCGCGCATCAACCTGTTCGGTACGAATCAATCGCTGACGCTGCGCACCGAATACGGCACGCTGGAGCAGCAGGCGGTGCTGCTGTATCAGTACCCGGATTTGTTCAAGAACCCGAACTTCACGGGGTCGATTTCCGGCGGCTATACCAGCAGTCAGAACGTGACGACGTTCTCCGCGTCGTCGCTGTTTGCCACCATGCGCGTGACCCAGCATGTGACCAAGCCGACGACGCTGATCTATTCCTGGTCGTACCGCGAGGTAAAGGTAAACCCGAACAGTATTCAGGTGAGCCTGGCGCTAATTCCGCTGCTATCGCAGCCGGCACGTGTTGGCGGCCCGGGCATCAACTACCTTCGAGACACGCGCGATGACCCGCTGGATGCGCACCACGGCACCTTCAACACGGTGCAGCTTTTTCTGTCGGATTCCATCTTCGGATCGCAGGCGAACTTCAGCCGGATCGACATCACGAACTCGTCGTACTACGACATCGGCAAGCGGCACTGGGTATTGGCGCGGGAGACGCGCTATGGACAGGAGCGGGCGTTCGGCAATGGGAACCAGTTGCTGATTCCGCTGCCGGAGCGGCTGTACGCGGGCGGCGCGACATCGCTTCGCGGCTTTGCCATCAACGCAGCGGGGCCGCGTGATCCGGAGACCGGGTATCCGATTGGCGGGGCTGCGGTGGCGGTGAACACGCTGGAAGTTCGGACGCCGTATCCCAACCTCCCGCTGATTGGTAACAATCTCGGTTTTGTTTTCTTCCACGATATGGGCAACGTCTTCAGCCGCTCGCGCGACGTGTGGCCGAGCTTTCATAACTTCTACCAGCCCGGGCAGAAGGGCTGCCGCACGGTGCCGACCGTGAACACAAATACGGATGGATCGCTGAATGTGCAGGAAGCCAACTGCAGCTTCAACTACTGGTCGCATGCGCTGGGGCTGGGCCTGCGGTATCGCACGCCGATCGGGCCTATCCGCGTGGACCTGAGCTACAACCTCGATCCACCGTATTTTCCGGAGGTCTATAACTACCAGAGCTCTACATCGAACGTGCCGGAGCCGCAGACCGGCCAGGCGGGCCACTTCAACTTCTTCTTCTCGATAGGGCAGACGTTCTGATGATGACGCGGGCACACACAACGGGCAGGGCGGCGTGGTGGCTGGCGACGACGCTGGTGGCGATGTGCTGTGCGGCGCAAACATCGCAGACGCCGACCGGGAGTGGAGCGCCCGCGGCGGGAGCATCGGGATCAGGAGGGGCGGGCACCGCAGCACCGATGACCGGACCGCAAGACGCTGGATCGACAGCGAATCAGATGCCGGGGTCCTCCGCGCAACAGGGGCCTGTGACGGCGACGACGGGTACGGACAAGAGCGGTCCAGCGCATCTGGAGCAGAAGCCCTCGACGCCGGAAAAAAACAAACTGGCGCCGGAGAATGGCGGCCTCACATTTCTGCCCGAGCTGAAGCCGACTGACGGTGTGGTGAACCTGGCGGCGCAGAAGAGCGGCGATGCGCAGATTGCCGGCGAGGCGAGCGCGACGGGCGAAAAGCCGATGCTGCTGGATAGCGCGGTGGCGGTGATCAACGGCGAGGTAATCCTGGCAAGCGATGTGCGCGAGCAGCAGCGCTTCGCGGTCTTTGAGCCCTTGAGCGCACCGCGCGGCGAGTTTACGGCGATGGAGGCGATGCAACAGATTGTGAACCGCACCCTGCTGCTGGACCAGATGCAGGAGCAGGCGCTGGCGCCCCCACCCGCGAACCGCAAGGTGGACGAGCAGCTTGCCTACCTGCGCGAACACCTGCCGGCATGCGCGGGGCAGAGCTGCGAGACAGAGGAGGGATGGCAGCGCTTCCTGGCGGCCCACGGCTTCACCGCGGCGGAGCTGCACACGCACTGGAAACAGCGGATGCAGATTCTTGATTTCGTTGGCGTGCGCTTCCGCACCGGTATCCGCATCACCAAGCCGGAGATCGAGACCTATTACAAGGAGACGCTGGTGCCGGAGTTTGAGACGCGCAAGCTGAAGCCGCCGCCGCTGGCGCAGGTCTCGGATCGCATCGAGGAGGTGCTGCTGCAACAGCACGTGAATGTGCTGCTGAACGATTATCTGCGCAGTCTGAAGGATGCGGGCAACGTGCAGATTCTCGATCCGCAGTACAACACTCTGGGCAACTCGCCTGCGACCAACGCGAACAACAGCGGCGGCGGGGAGATCCCGCAGCCGGGGCATCACGGGGGCGAGCAATGAGTACGCAGCCGCAGCAAACGCCTCCGCCTTCACGCCCACAGCGAAGTGGGTGGCGGCGCTTTGGATACGTCGTGCTGTTTTGTCTCGTCGGTGTGCTGGTGCTGTTCGGTATCGCGTTCTGGTATGTGAACACGGAGTCGTTTGCAAATCATGTGCGGGCGAAGCTGATCGATGTGCTGACCACGGCGACTGGTGGTCGCGTGGAGCTGGCGAGATTTAGTTGGCATCCGCTGCGGCTGGAGGCGGAGGTGGATGGATTGACCATCCATGGCCTTGAAGCGCCGGGCCAGGTGCCGTACCTGCATGTGGATACGTTGCGGGTGCAGGCGAAGATCATCGATGCCTTCAAGGCGCAGATCGGGCTGCGCTCGCTCGACGTAGAGCATCCGGTATTTCACCTCATCGTGTATCCCGATGGATCGACCAATCAACCGGTGCCGAAGACGAAGACCGAGAGCAACAAGCCGGTGACGGACACGATCTTCGATCTGCAGGCGAACCGCGCGCAGGTGAACAACGGTGTGCTGCTGCTGAACCAGCGCGCTCTGCCGTTCAACGTGGCGGCGAATAATCTAGCGACGACGGTGACGTATCGGGCACAGCCGGAGAGTTACCTGGGCACGGTCCATGTGGAAGACCTGACTGCCGAGCTCGGCAAGGCGCCGGCGGTGCACTCAGCGCTCGATCTGAATGTAGAGATGGCGCGCAATGCGCTGAAGCTGGATGGGCTGCATTTTATAACCGGTGAATCGAAGCTGGATGCGTCGGGGGCATTGAACGATTTCACGAAGCTGAATTGGCAGATCGGGGCGAACGGGGCGATCGATCTGCGCGAGGTGGCGGCGCTGGCTGCGGTGGATGGATTGGAGCGCGGCGAGACAGAGTTGCACATTCAGGGACAGGGAGCAGGCGTCAAAGCCTTTGACGTGACCGGCAATGTGCGATTGAAGGACGGGACCTATCGCCAGTCCTATCTGCTGTTGAGCGGCATCAACGCGACCAGCTCGCTGCATGCGACGCAGGATGCGGTGACGCTGCCGAATGTGCGGGTGCGGCTGCGGCAGGGCGGCGGCGTCGATGCGAGCGCAAAGCTCACCAACTATATGGCGCCCGCGCCGACGGCGGAGCCGGCAGCGGCGATGACTTCGTCCAGAAAGCCTCCGGCGCGGACGACCTCGCCGCAGCAGGAAGCGTCAATCCGCGCGCGCATCTTCGGCATTCGGCCGGAGATGATCTTCGAGATCATCGCGGAGCCGAAGTACGCGAACCTGGGCTTCGACGCGCAGGCCGATGGCACGGCGGAGGTTCGCTGGAAAGGATCGATCAACGACCTGGTGGCGAGCGCGAATGTGACGGTGGCTCCGCCGCGGCCACCGACGCCAAACGAGATCCCGGTAACGGGCGCGGTCGACGCAAGCTTTGCGCTGCGCGGCGGCAGGCTGGACGCACGGCACATCGAGATGCACACGCCGGCGTCGAACCTGAATGTGACCGGCAGGGCAGCGTTCATCCCCATGACCGGGGCGAGCGCGTTGAACGTCGATTTCACGACCGACAACCTGAACGAATTCGATCGCGCGCTGATCGTCTTCGGGGTGAAGGCGAATGGGAAGAAGGGCGTTGCTGCGCTTCCTGTGCAGCTACATGGTCAGGCCGGCTTCCAGGGAACGGTGACGGGGTCGCTGCTGAATCCGGATGTGAAGGGGCACGTGAGCGCGAAGGACTTCGCAACCGTAATTGAAACAGCGGCAGCGACACATCCTCCGCCGCAACCGACAACACCCGTCAGTGCCGAGCCGCCGCATCCGCCGCCACCCTCGCAGGGCACGCGGCAGACGGTGCAGTGGGACGACCTGGAGCTGGATGCGGAGTACAGCCCGGCGCTGATCTCGGTTTCGAATCTCTCGCTGACCCGCGGCAAGACCTCGATCCATGGCTCGGCGCAGTTGCATGCAGTCCACGGACGCCGCGGAAAGCTGCTCTACAACAACAGCTCGATGCTGAATGCGGATGCGCACATCACCGATGCGAGCGTGACCGACCTGCTGTCGATTGCCGGGGAGAGTTTGCCGGTGACCGGCACGCTGAACCTGCAGGCGCATGCCGGTGGCGCGCTGAACGCGCTCACCGGCGGCGGGCATCTGTCGGTGGCGGGTGGGCAGATCTATGGCGAAGGCTACAAGAGCCTGACCACCGATCTGAAGTTTGCCGGTGAGTCGGCCGGGGTGACGAATCTGGTGTTTCTGCAGGACGGCGGGCGCATCACCGGGGACGGCGATTACAACATTCAGGCGAAGAGTTTCCGCGGGGATGCGCAGGGAACGGGCTTCGATCTATCGCATATCCAGCGGCTGCAGTCGGCGAAGCAGCAACTGGGCGGTGCGCTGAGCTTCGACTTGCACGCCTCCGGCAGCACGGCTGCGCCACAGGTGAACGGCAAGTTGGCGCTGGCAAATCTGACATTGAACGGGCAGGCGGCGGGCAATGTGAACGCCAATGTGCAGACGACCGGACACACGCTTCACCTGAACGGGAATGCGACGCTGGCGCAGGCGCAATTTCAGATGGCCGGGCAGATGCAATGGACCGACAACTATCCGGTCGACGCAAAGCTGACCTTTTCCCAGCTCGATTTCGCGCCGGTGCTGGCGCTGCTGAACGTGAGCGGGGTGAAGGGGAACTCGCAACTGACGGGGGTGATCCACGTCACGGGTCCGGCGAAGACGCCAAGGCAGCTTGACGGCACGGCGGAGATCGACCAGTTCAAAGTAACGCTGGAAGGCCTGCCGCTGACCAGCAAGGGGCCGATCCGGGCATCGTTGACTGACGGGGTGGTGAAGCTGGACCAGTTAGAGATCGATGCGGAGGACACCACCCTAGTGGCGGGCGGCACGGCCGATCTGCTGGGCGACGGCGGAATGGACGTGCAGGCCCATGGCGCGATCAACGCTAAATTGGCGCAGAGCCTCAGCACCGAACTTACGTCCACCGGCCACATCGCTTTCAACGTGACGGCGCAGGGCGCGCTGAAGAAGCCGGATCTCGAAGGCACCTTCACCTTCAAGGACGTGAACCTGGCCTACCAGCAGATACCGAACGGCATCAGTCGCCTGAACGGGTCGATGGTCTTCAACCAGGACCGGCTGGAGCTGCGCAACCTACAGGGCACGACGGGAGGCGGCACGGTGACGCTGGGCGGATTCCTCATCTACCAGCAGGGCGTCTATGGCGATGTCACCGTGACGATGAAGAATACTCGCTTCCGCTATGCGGGGCTGAGCAGCTCTGCCGATTCGAAGCTGCGCCTGCAGGGCACACAAAACTCAATGCTGCTGAGCGGCAACGTCCAGATCACGCGTTTCCTGGTGGGACCGAATATGGATTTTGCCGCGCTGACGGGCGGGGCGGGTGCGGTCTCGCCGCCGCCGGATCCGAATGCCTTCGGCAACAAGGTACGGCTGGACGTACATATCACCTCCTCGCCGCAGATGGATTTTCAGAACTCCTTTGCGCAGATTGCCGGCAGTGTGAACTTGCGCATCCGCGGCACGGTGGCGCAGCCGGCGGTGCTGGGCCGCATCAACATTACAGATGGCAAGGCAACCTACAACGGGACGACGTATCAGTTGCGGCACGGCGACATTTACTTTACGAATCCGGTGAAGATCGAGCCGGTGATCGACATGGATGTGACGACGCGGATCGAGGAGTACGACGTGACCATCGGGCTGCATGGGACGTCCAGCAAGCTGACGCCGACCTTCCGCTCCGAGCCGCCGCTGCCGGAGGCGGACGTGTTCTCGCTGCTGGCGCAGGGGCGCACGCAGGAGGAGCAGTCGATCTACAGCACCCAGCAGTCGGCGGCCGGGGTGAACGGCACCGCCAACGCCGTACTGAGCGGCGCGCTGAACGCCACGGTGAGCAACCGCATCCAGAAGCTGTTCGGGGTGGGCAGCGTGAAGATCGACCCGACCTATACCGGCTCGCTGGGGCAGTCGAGCGCGCGCATTACGGTGTCGCAGAACATCGGCCAGCAGGTGCTGCTGACCTATGCCACCAGCGTGAACTCGACCACCCAGCAGTTGATCCAGGCGCAGGTGAACCTGTCGCCGACCTTTTCCGTGACTGCGGTACGCGACGAAGCCGATGTCTTCAGCCTGGTTTTCAAGGTGCATAAACGCTACAGGTGACGTAGGGGTTGTTTTCTGCGTCTTACAAATGCGAATGGGGAGTGATAGGCTTCGGCTCTCCGGTTATCCGGGAAAATTCCGCACGATTGAGCCAGGCGCCCCACGCTTTGCAAGGAGAACGACGATGCGCATTTTGCGAACCATGATTGCCGCCGCACTGCTGGCTGCTCCGATTGTTGCCTATACGATTCCGGCAGCCGCCGCATTTGCTCCGATTGAGGATTCCACCAAGAACGATGCACAGATTTTGAAGGATGCGCAGAACAAGCTGAAAAACAAGCGGTTCAGCGGGGCGCAGGTCGCGGTGCAGAGCGGCATCGTGACGCTGACCGGCACCGTCAAGCTGTATGCCGACAAGCAGGATGCTGAAAAGAACGTCGGCAAGGTGAAGAACGTTGTTTCAGTGGTGAACGACCTCCAGGTGCAGGCGGGTGAGACGACCGACCAGCAACTGGCCGACAAGATCGCCAAGCAACTGGCTTATGACCGCGTGGGCTACGGGAATGCCTTCAACGCGATCACGGTTTCGGTGAACAACGGCGTTGCCACGCTGGGCGGCCATGCGCTGGGACCGGTGGCGAAGGAGTCGGCGCTGAATCTGGCGAAGCGCACGCCGGGTGTCCAAAACGTCGTCGACAAGATTCAGGTGGACCCGCTATCGCCCTTTGACAATCAAACGCGCATCGCCGTTGCACGTCGCGTCTATGGCTATCCTTCTCTGAACAAGTATGCGATCAATCCGGCGAATCCGATCCGCATTACGGTGATCAATGGCCACGTGATCCTGTCGGGCGTGGTGGACAGCCAGGCGGACAAGGATGTTGCGGGCATCCAGGCGAACACCGTGCCTGGGGTCTTCAGCGTGACCAATGACCTGCAGGTGGCCGGCCAGCCGGAAGAGAAACGCCAGTAGCCGCTCATCGAGCCCGGGAAAATGCAGTCCTTCGCTGCGCTCAGGATGACGCGCTCGGCCGTTAAAAGAGATGCGCCGCTTTCGCCCGGTAGACTGATACATCGGGGGAGAGCGGCGCATGGCGTTTCTGCGGAGTCTGGGCACCACGCTGGAGATGATCAAGTGGGAGCACTCCGTCTTCGCGCTGCCCTTTGCGCTGACCGGCGCGGTGCTGGCGGCGAATGGCTGGCCGCACGCGATGCAGCTTTTCTGGATCATCGTCTGCATGGTCACGGCGCGCTCGGCGGCGATGGCCTTCAATCGCTGGGCTGATGCCGATCTGGACGCAGCCAATCCACGAACCGCATCGCGGGCGATCCCGGCAGGGCTGCTGTCGCGCGGCTTTGTCGGCGCATTCACCGTGGCGATGGCGCTGCTGTTTGTGTTCGGCGCGTCGCGGCTGAACCGGCTGACGCTGCTGCTCTCGCCGGTGGCGCTGGTGGTGCTGCTGGGCTACTCGTACATGAAGCGGATCACGCGCTGGTCGCACCTGGTGCTGGGGCTCGCGCTGGGCATTGCACCGGCGGCGGCATGGATTGCGATCCGCGGAGGGCTGGACCCGCGCATCCTGGTGCTGACGGCAGCGGTGCTGTTCTGGGTGGCGGGCTTCGATGTGCTCTATGCCTGCCAGGACGTGGAGCATGATCGCGGCGCGGGGCTGCGCAGCATTCCGCAGGCGCTGGGTGTACACAGGGCATTCGGCGTGGCACGCGCAATGCATGGCGCGATGCTGCTGCTGCTGGCGTGGCTGCTGCACCTCTTCCACCTGGGAGCGATTGCGTGGTGGGGGCTGGTAGTGGTGATGGGGCTCCTGTTCTATGAGCATTCCATCGTGTCGCCGCGCGACATGCGGCGGCTGAATGCCGCGTTCTTTACGCTCAACGGGATCATCTCGGTGCTGTTCTTCTGTTTTGTCGCGGCCGCAGTCATGTGGCATTGAACGCTGGATAAAACGAAAAGCCTGCGCCAGCGCGCAGGCTTTTCCGTGAGATGCCGTGGAACGGTTTAAGAGTGAGTGCCGTGCTTCGCGCGCTCCCGATCCTTGAAGTCGTCGATCTTGTCGTTGGCCTTCTTTTTCATCTCGGCAACTTTGTCGGTGAACTGTCCGCGATTCTCGTTTGCCGAGGCTTCGGCGTCGGCGGCTTGACTATCATGCGTGGTGCGTGCGGCATCCTTCACGTTGCCCCATGTCTCCTTCGCCGCGCCCTTTACCTGGTCGGCTACGCCCTCATTGGCGAGCTTCTGGTTGCCGACTGCCTCACCTATCTTCTCTTTTGCCTTGCCGATACCTTGATCGATTTTTCCTGATACCCGGTCCTTATCCATCTTTACCTCCTTGAACCTTTCCTAAGTGGTTGTGCGCACGGCATACTTGCTTACATCGCATGCCGTGCGCTGGAACGCCGCAGCTAAACGACCGTTCGACGGCCGCCGACAAGCTGCAGAATGAGCACCACCAACGCGATCAAAAGCAGAATATGGATATATGCTCCCAGTACATGGAAGCCTACGAAACCCAGCAGCCACAGCACCAGCAATACAACGAAGATTGTCCAGAGCATTTGTATCTATCTCCCCGCAAATATGCGCGCTTCGGTATGGTATGGTGCGCTTGACGAAGCATGAGTTGCCGTATCTCCACAAATAAATCCAGGTTTGAAAATCATGAAGATAGCTATCCAGGGCGAGCTTGGCTCGTTCAGCCATCAGGCCGCGCTCCGCGCCATTCCGAATGCCACCGTCGTTCCTTGTGTTCTCTCCCCCGATGCGTTCGATCGGCTGCGCAAGGGCAAAGTAGACGCGATCATGATCCCGATCGAAAACACACTGGCGGGATCGGTCGTCGAACATTATGACCTGCTGCGCGAGCACTCGGTGTTTATCGAAAGTGAGACGGTGATCCGCATCGAGCATCACGTGATTGGGATTGCGGGCAGCGATATCGCGGAAGTGCAGCGCATCTACTCGCATCCGGTGGCACTGGCGCAGTGCCGGAGTTTTTTTGCGCAGCATCCGGGCATCGAGCCCATCGCGTTTTATGACACGGCCGGCGCCGTGAAGCAGATCATCGGGCTGCGCGATCGTCACTCGGCGGCAATTGCGGGCATACAGGCGGCAGATATTTATGGCGGAAGGGTGCTGGTGGAGGGCGTGGAAGACGATGCTGCCAACTTCACCCGTTTCCTGCTGGTGTGCGCAGGACCCGGCGACCACCTACCCGGAGGGAGTGCACAAGCTGAGCCTATGCTGCCAGGTGCCGCATCGTCCGGGAGGCCTGGCTGCGTTATTGGCCGAGGTCGCGGCCGCGCAGGGCAACGTGACGAAGGTGCAGTCGCGTCCGGTGCATGGGCGGCCCTGGCATTACCACTTCTTCCTCGACGCGCTGATGCCGGATGCCGGGGCGACGGAGCGGCTGCTGGACCGGCTGACCGGCCTGACCGCCCCCTGCAAGGTGCTGGGGCGATTTCCTGCGGCACCGGAGTTTGCCTGAATCAGGGTAGCGAATGGGAAATAGCGAAAAGTAAAGGCCCGGCTGGCTTTGGACGACCATCCCGCCCACTTGGGGCGCGATCGCTCCCGCTCGTAACGCACCGATGTGCGGCCCGGACGCACAAAAAGGTACGACACCGGACAATTTCGCCGATAGACTTTGGGGCGGCGTGGCAGGACCGGGAGGGCATGCATCCTACCGGTAGGGCCTCGACGGTCACGTCGCCCAGTACCGTCGATTCCTGCGACTTTTGGAAACCTGATGCGTCCAATGTACACATACCTGATATAAGGACACTCATGGCAAGCGACTTCCTCAGTATTATCGAACCCGCCCATCGCAATCAGCAGGACCAGGGCGGCGAACCCGCAGCGGGCGGGCGGGTCCTGCCAGTTCTGCCGGTGCGGGATACCGTGCTGTTTCCCCATGCCGTGTTGCCGCTGACAGTAGGCCGGGAGAGCTCGATCCAGCTCATCCAGTCGCTCGGCGACGAAAAGACCGTGGTGGTGGTGGCGCAGCGCGACGCGCGCGTCGACGCCCCGCAGCCCAGCGACCTGCATGCGGTCGGCACGCTGGCGACCGTACACAAAGTAGTCAAGATGCCCAACCAGAGCCTGTTTGTCTTCACCGAAGGCACGCAGCGCGTGAAGCTGGGCGAATTCAATCAGTTTGAGCCGTTCATGACCGCATCGGTGGAACCGGTACCGGAGATTATGGCGGCCAAGGGCGCGGAGCTCGAGGCGCTGCACCGCAACGTGACCTCGCAGTTCCAGCAGATCGTCACCTCCTCGCCGACCTTGTCGGACGAGCTGCAGACCATCGCGCTGAACATCGAAGATCCCGGCCGGCTGGTGGACTTCATCGCGTCCTCGCTGCCGTTTCTGCCGACGACGGAGAAGCAGGAGCTGCTGGAAACCCCGGACGTGGTTGCCCGCATGGAGCGGATCAACAAGCACCTGGCGAAGGAGCTTGAGGTCCAGCAACTGCGCAACAAGATCCAGTCCGAGGTGCAGGACCAGGTGCAGCAGTCGCAGCGCGACTACTACCTGCGCGAGCAGATGAAGGCGATCCAGAAGGAACTCGGCGAGATGGACGAGGGCCAGAAGGATATCCAGGAGCTGCGCGACAAGATTGAAGCCGCGGGCATGCCGGAGGACGTGAAGAAAGAGGCGACCAAGGAGCTGAACCGGCTCTCGCGCATGTCGCCGATGGCAGCCGACTACTCGCTGACCCGCAATTACATCGAGTGGCTGGCGGTGCTGCCGTGGACCAAGAGCTCGGGCGGCGAAGTGGATATCGCGAAGGCGAAGGAGATTCTGGACGAGGACCACTACGACCTGAAGAAGGTAAAGGACCGCATCCTGGACTACCTGAGCGTGCGCCGGCTGAAGCCGGACATGAAGGGGCCGATCCTATGCTTCGTCGGACCTCCGGGCGTGGGCAAGACTTCGCTGGGTCGCTCCATCGCGCGGGCATTGGGACGCAAGTTCCAGCGCATCTCGCTTGGCGGCATGCACGACGAGGCGGAGATTCGCGGGCACCGGCGCACCTACATCGGCGCGTTGCCGGGGCAGATCATGCAGGCGCTGCGCAGGGCGGAGACCAACGATCCCGTCTTCATGCTGGACGAGATCGACAAGCTGGGCCGCGACTTCCGCGGCGATCCGGCGTCGGCGCTGCTGGAAACGCTGGATCCGGAGCAGAACAACACGTTCCGCGATAACTACCTCGACGTGCCGTTCGACTTGTCGAAGGTGCTGTTCATCTGCACGGCGAATATGCTCGATCCGATTCCGGAGCCGCTGCTGGACCGCATGGAACTGATCGATCTCTCTGGTTACACCGAAGAGGAGAAGGTGCACATCGCGTTCCGCTACCTGATCCCGAGGCAGATTAAGGAGAACGGCATCCAACCGGTCAGTGACGGCAGCCCCGGCGGTGATGACGGCCCCGGCGGTGACGGCCGCGCGCGGATCGAGTTTCCCGAGGACAGCGTGCGCTTCATCGTGCGGCACTACACGCGCGAGGCGGGCGTTCGCAAGCTGGAGCAACTGATCGGCACGGTTTGCCGTAAGCAGGCGCGCCGCATCGCGGAAGGCAAGACGGAGACGCTGGTGGTGGATCGCGAGATCATCCACGAGTTCCTGGGCGGCATCAAGGTGCGGGTGGATACGGAGATCGCCGAGCGGACCAAGCGCTCTGGCGTTTCGGTCGGTCTCGCATGGACGCCCGCGGGTGGCGACGTGCTGTTCATCGAAGCCAACCGCATGAAGGGCAAGGGCGGCTTCACCATGACCGGCCAACTCGGCGATGTGATGCGCGAGTCGATGCAGGCAGCGCTAAGCTGGGTGCGTTCGAATGCGGCTGCACTGGGCCTGAATGAGGACTTCACCTCGGAGCAGGACCTGCACATCCACGTGCCGGCCGGCGCGATTCCGAAGGATGGACCGTCGGCAGGTGTGGCGATGGCGACCGCGATCGTCTCGCTGATGACCGATACGCCGATTCATCCGCTGACTGCGATGACCGGTGAGATCACGCTGAGCGGCAACGTGCTGCCGGTGGGCGGCATCAAGGAGAAGTTCCTTGCGGCGAAGCGCGCGGGCGTGCTCGATGTGATCCTGCCGGCGGAGAATCGGCAGAACGTAGAAGAGGACCTGACGCCGGATCAGATCGACGGCGTAAGGATCCACTACGCGAAGACCATCGACGACGTGCTGGCAGTGGCGTTGCCGGCATCGAGCAGTGAAGCGGCGCACGATAGCGAGCTGCGCGAGCAGGTGATCGAGCACGCTACGGCTTGATCGCTGTCATCTCAAAACGAAGGCCTCATCGGAAACGGTGGGGCCTTTGCTCTTTGCGGATACTTCTCAGTGGGATCAAGTTGAAATCATCGGCCGCGGCATTACTATGAAGCCGTGGATCTCAACTACGTTGTGGCTCCGACGCTGATTGTGCTGGCCGGCATTTTGGTTGCGTGGCTCGCGACGCGACGCATCCTGTCGCTCCCAGGGAAGAGCTATCCCGCATGGCGAAAGATCTCGGAGCGCATTGTTCTGTCGCTGGTGGCTCTGGCCGCCGTGGTGCTGGCGGCGAGCAGTGGGTTCAATGCGGTCGTGCTGCATCATTTCCGCTCGAATCCGCCCGGTCAGATGTATCAGGTGAACGGGCACCAGATGCGCATCGCCTGCACCGGCAGCGGCTCGCCGACGATTGTGCTGGATGCCGGGCTGGGCAACGATGGGCTGATCTGGGGCGGTGTGCAGCCGGCGCTCGCGAAGACGACGCGCGTGTGCTCCTACGACCGGGCGGGCTTCGGCTGGAGCGACGCGCTGCCGCCGCCGCGCGACGCTGACCATATTGCGGATGAATTGCATGGGCTGCTCGCGGCGGCAAAGATTGGCGGCCCGATCGTGCTGATCGGGCATTCGATTGCCGGGATGTACATTCGCGATTACGCGACGCGGTATCCGGCAGAGGTGGCGGGACTGATTTTTGTGGACGGCTCGACGCCGTTGCAGGAACGAAACCCGGCGTTCAAGGCCCTCTTTGCCAAGAAGCCGTTTGACTGGATTCAGACGCTGCAAAGGCGGGCACTCCTCAGCATGGGCATTCCGCGTCTCTCGGGGGCGTGTTCACAAGGCTTTCCCGGCTTCGATGCGAGCGCCGCGCGGCTCCAGGCCGAGGATCTCTGCCATCTGCAATGGAGCGCTATTGATGCCGAGATGGAGAGCTTCGGCCGCTCGGGCACGGAGACGGTACATACCGGCCCCTATGGCGCGCTGCCGATTCTGATTTTTTCGCAGGACACAGCGAAGGCCGCTGCCGGGGACGAGCCGCCGGCCGTGGCGACGGCATGGAATCAGATGCAGGAAGATCTAAAGAAGCTCTCGACGCGCAGCCGAAGGATCATTGCCAAAGGCAGCACACACTACATACAACTGGATCGCTCGGAGCTGATCGAAAGAGAGGTGCCGCAGTTCATCGAGCAGATTCGGGGGAATGTGCCTCAGCCGGAGAACTATGGATCGACGATGACGGAATAGAGCCGCGCCCGTGCGAGATAAGTCGATCAGAAGTACAAAGGCCCCACCGCAGCGGTGAGGCCTTTTGTTTGTGTCAGCTGTTTGGGCTGAACTGTTAGTTGGCGCATGGGTCGTCGGGCTATCCACTTCATGGCCGAGCAAACACATACCTCACGCGTGCAACCGGAATCGGTCGTTCGCGTGGATCAACTGGTTGTAGCGATCCCACTCGCGATAGTAGTTGCGAATGATCCGCTGAACGATTCCGCGGTCGTGCGACGACTCCTCTGAAGAGTCTCGCAGGCTACGAATATGACCCTGGATGGTTGTCTGGCGATGGCGCCAAAGTCGCTTGGCATCTCGCACGGTCATTGGATCACCTCACTTCCTTGAGGAGTGTTGTGGCCCTATCGTTTGGGATGCGTGTTACGCGCGCGGTTTTGCCATGTCATCGGGATTGTGAGCGAGGGTTGTGGACGAGGACAAATTTGCTTTCAACAACACCCGCGAGGCAACCCTGAGCCGCGAGTTGTTTGGCCGCTGGGCGCCGTTCGCAGGTGCTTGTGCGATCTGCCATGGCTTTCCGCTACGCTTCTGTTAGCGTCAGGAAACGCATCCGTCGGCGGAAAGGGTAGAAGCCCACTCCAGAAGTCTCTAACTCGCGAACCTTCTTTCAGCCCGGAGTGCGGACATCGGGCCGTTTCGAGAAAGGAGGTCGCTCGAGCATTTTTCCTGTTGCGGCGGATGCAGAGTGGATCTACGCGTGTCCTTTCATTAACGAAAGGACACAAGAACCATCGCCAACACTCGAGGTCTACAGGAAAATGCTTTATGTTGACCCATTCGATCGAAGACCAACGTCTCCTTCCCGCACGATCTAACCTTCGCCATCTGAAGGACCAGGCCATAGATCTGCTTAGGGCCGGTGAAGTAGGATCCTTCACATCTGCACAATTCCAGATTGCGCGCCGTTACGGCTTCGCGAGCTGGCAGAAGCTTAAATATCATGTTGAAGCCTTCCAACGAAGCGGGCGAGCTTAAACAAGCGATCGACACGAATGACTTCGAGCGAGTGAAGGCGTTGATGAGCCGGAATCCCGAGCTGCACCGTGCTCCGCTGGGCTACGGCAAGAATGGCCCGCTGACCTGGGTGGCTGAATGCCGCGTTCCCTGGGAGGCGCCGACCGAAGCGAGGCTGGAGATGGCGCGGTGGATGATCGAAAACGGATCGGACATTCACCAGGGCGGCGATGGTCCGCTGATGCGTGCGGCGCTGGTCGGCTATCGGGTTCCGATGATGGAGCTGCTGGTCTCCTATGGCGCGGATGTGAACGCAGAGTGGGCGGGGCGGTTCCCTATCCTCTTCGCGCCGTGCGAGACGGTTGAGCCGATTCCCTTGAAGTGGTTATTGGACCATGGCGCGGATCCGAACTGCGCGCGAGCCGGGCGGAATCAGCCGGGAACGGCTATCGATACAGTCATAGGCATGTATTCGCGCTCACCGCAACTGAGCGAGTGCATTGATATTCTTCTCCGCGCGGGAGGAACAACGCGGTGGAATCTGCCGCCGCTGCTCGACCTGCTGCGGAACCGGCTGGACAGCCTGTCGGCACAAGTGGAGAGCGATCGAGATCTGCACCGCCGGTTCTCAGAACTGGATTTCGGTGCAACAGGCGCGCGAAGGCTGACCTTGCGCGGGGCAACGCTGCTCCATGTCGCTGCGGAGTATGGAAATCTTGAAGCGACGACGATGCTGCTCGATCGTGGAGCGGACGTCAATGCGCGCGCCGATGTGGACGCGCACGGAGTCGGCGGGCAGACGCCGATCTTTCACGCGGCGACGCAACATTTCGATTTTGGCCTTCCCATGGTCGAGTTGCTGCTCAAGCGGGGAGCGGATCTCAGCGTCCGGGCAAAGCTGCCTGGCCACTACGAACGCCCGGAGGAGTGGGTGGAGTGCACTCCTCTGGAATATGCAGGGCTTTTTCCGGGAAGCGAAGCCAAGGGAAACGGAACCAGAACGGTGACGATTTTGCGTCAAGCGGCTGCTGGCGGTTGAGGTGTCTTGGTTGGCAGACACCGATAGCGTTTATCTGGCCTTTGGATAGCTATGGAGCTGAGGTCCGATCAAGTTGGAGTATTTGTAGTTGTCGTGGCGGTCGGCGTCGATGGTCCAGAACATGGCACCGAGCATCGCTGGATAGCCTGAAGGCTGGCGCAGTTTGTAAGTGGCTTCCGCGGGGGCTTTGCCGGCGATGATGTAGTCCATCGCCTGACTTACGACATCCAGCGTGTTGTAGCCGGTGAGGAAACCGACCGCGACCTTGTTGGCCGGCAGTGGCGGGAAGAAGTGCGCCGGATCGCCGCCTACATTGAAGCCGTGCAGCAGAAGCTCGGTCATCGCCGCATGGTAGTCGACCGAGCTCGACTGATAGATCTCGCCATCGAGACCCTGAAGCGGCGGCGTGTTGTAGTCCTGCGCGTCGACGAAGGAGAGAATGTCGCGTAGAGCGTAGGCGATGGGCAGATAGGAGCCGAACTGCCCGCCGTAGCTGGTGTAGCCGGCGGGGACCTGGCTTCCTTCCGGCACCAGACTGATCATGAATCCGGGACCGAAGTGCTCACGTAACTGGCGCAGACCGGTGATGAGGTTCACGATCGATGGCGTGGTGGGATGGCGGAAGTCGGTATCGCCGGGCGCGAGGACGAGCGAGGGAGATTCGAAGTCGATATCGACGCCTTCGAAGCCGTAGTCGGAGACGATGCTGGTGACGGAGGAGACGAAGTTGGGAATGTCCCGCGCGTCGTCGAGCTTGAAGTACTCGCCGCCTCCGCCGAGGGAGATCATCACCTTCTTCCCCTGGCTCTTGAGTGCGGCGACGTCTGCCTTCAGCTGATCGGCATCGATGCCGCGAGGAAGGCGGAAGTGCAGCGTTCCTTCGGGCGCGGTTTTGTCGGGCGAGGCGAAGGCGACGAGGATGACGTCCCACTGCGGCGCGACCTCATGCATCGGAAACGGCGTGTTGATGCCGCTGAATCTGGAACCAGTCCAGTAGCCGATGAGCTGATGTCCGTTGGCTGCCCCAGTGGACGGCGTGGGTGCGGCGGTAGGCTCTCCGCTGCTGGCTATTTGAGCGGCGCGATCGGGACATGGCTGGGCGGGCTGCGAGAGTGCGCGAGGATCGGGAAAGCTGTAGACGCTGTTAGCGGGCGCGGCTGATCCGGCGTACCAGGGCAGAAGCGCAACGTTCTGCAGGTGATAGGTGAATCCGGCGGCGCGAGCAGGGAAGGGCGCCGATGCAGGAAAGCCGTTCTTCGGATTCGTATTGGTGGGCTCGAGGAGGAAGTAGTTGGAGCCGATGCCAGCGCCGGCGCAGCCGTGGTCTTCTCCGGCGAGCAGCGAAGGAAGTATCCAGGGTGCAAAGTAGTTGCCCGGAGCGGTGACAGTGCGGAAGTAGATGTGCGGATCGTGCAGCGGATCGTTGAAGAACTCCGCGAGCTGCTGGGTGAGGGGCTGGATGTCGCGGTCAGTGACGATGGCGGGCGCGGCGCCGAGATACGATCCGAGCACGAAAGAGTTGCCGCTGGCGGCGTCCACGCCGTGCGTTCCCCACCCGCAGCAGACGGTCGCATCGGCAGCCGCGTAGTAGGTGGTGTTATGCGTGACGGCGATGACCAGCTTGCCGTCCTGGCGCGGAATCTGCTTGAAGAGCTCAGCCTGGAGAAACTCCGAATCCACGATGGCGAAGGACTGGCCGCTTTTCTTCGAGGTGAGCAGATAACCATACCCGGCGGGGATGGCGATGGTGACCGGCTTCACCTCGGGCTTGCCGAGCAAGGTGTGGCCCTGTTTGACCGAATTTGTTTCTGGAGGAAAGGTCGCTCGGAGGAGCGCGTCGGCGTACTGCGTCTTCTCGCCGGGGGAGAAGAGAAATCGGGAGTAGATGGGCGACTTGAGAATGCGCGGCACATCGGGCGCTGCATCCATGCGGATGGTCTTGCCCTCGAAGGTCAGCGCGATGGGAACGAGCAGGGTGGGGATGACTGTCGTGCCCGTTTGTGCCGGGTCGCGGCCTGCGAGGGTGTAGGTGCTCTGGCCGATGGCTCGCTGAAATGTGGGGATGGTGCCTTGTGCTTGCGCGGAGAGAAGTGACAACAGGAGAGAGCCGAGCAGGCAAATGGTCCTGATTCGCATAGCCGCCGTTCTTGAATCTTGATGCTGGAATGGAAGTATTTCTGCAAGCGAATTTTCTCACGGCGGCCCCCGAGCCACGAAAATTTCGCCCCGCGAGCAGCGAATGGGAAAAGAAGCTTTCGCAGTTACATGTGCGCGCTGGCGTGGCTCCAGATCCGTGATTGTGGATCAGGGATGGTCGGCAAGCGTGACTTGGGTGAAGGTGAGCTGCCAGCCATTCGCTCCTCTGTGCCAGATGTCGGCGAAGCGCGCTTTCTGCTCGAACGGCTTGCCGTTGTCGGTGCCGGTCAACTTGACCCAGCCGCCGAGGATGACGGTGCTGCCGAGATCGCGGGTGAAGGGCGTCTCGACGATGTAGGGGTTTGTATAGGAGCCGGGATGGCAGACCAGCTCAATCAGGCCGGCCTTGTTCGTGACCTTGCCGCTGGCGCGGACGAGAACGTAGTTGTCGGCAACCAGCTTTTCCAGCTCTGCGCGATTGCCCTTGCCCTCCTGCGCCCAGTCGTAGCGCTGCGCGGCCGCAGCGAGCGCGGGGTCGGCCAGGTCGTAGTGATGGGTCTGGTGCGCGGGCGAAGACTGCTGTTGGCTGAAAGTAGGAAACGGCAGGAGCAGGAGCGCTCCTGCCGCCACGTGTAGGAGTGAATTGAGCAAAGGTGCCTCCGGTGGTTACGAATACTGCTGCTGTCTGCCGCTGCTATCTGCCACTGCCATTTCGGGACGAGTGAGGATAGCAGCGGCTGGAGGCTTCTTAGGCAGGATTGGGACGAACGTCAGCGTTGTGGTTTGTGCTCCTCTGGATTGCCGCGCGGCGCTTCTCGCTGGGGCGCCGGCCGAGACTCGGGTCGTGCATCCGGGCGCGGCTGTGGAGCAGGACGCGAGGGCTCGGGCCTCGTCTGGGGTTCAGGGCGGGGCTGCGGCGCTGGACGCGGCGGTTGGGGCCGGGCCGGGTTCAGGACGAGGCTGGGGCCCAGGACGTGCCGGCTGCGGAGCCGGGCGTACCGGTTGTGGTGCGGGTCGCGCCTCGGGTGCTGGGCGGGGCGCCGGCGCTGGGCGTACTGGTTGTGGTGCGGGTCGCGCCTCGGGTGCCGGACGGGGCTGGGGCGCAGGACGTGCTGGCTGCGGTGCCGGCCGGGTCTCGGCTGGCGCCACCTGCCTGGTGGGCTGTGTGTGCGTAGGCTGTGGACGGGCTGCCGGAGCCTCCGGACGGGCCGGCGTGGCGGGCTGACGGACGGGTTGCGTGTGGTTCGGGGTTACGCCGGGCCTTGCAACGGGCTCGTTGGGACGCACACCCGGCTGGTTGGGCCGTGCGGCCGGCTCATTCGGCCGCGCCGCTGGTACAGGCGTCGCTGGCCTGGCGCCTGGCTGACCGGGTCTGGCGCCGGGTGCGGGACGTGCGACAGCGGGTGACGGACGGGTTTCTCCGCGGACGCCCGGATTTACCACTGTCGGTGCGACGCGGATGGGACGCGTCTGGATGGGACGCGCCGCGACCAGCGCCGCCGGCTTGCCGCCGTTGAAGCGGACATATTGCTGGCGGTTCTGCATGGCCTGGTTGCGATGTTGCACCTGTGCGGGCAGCGGACGAACGTGCTGCTCGCGCATGGCGGTGAACTCACTTTGCGAGGGCCGCACGTTGATGCCGCCGCGGCCGCCGTTGTAGCTGACGCGGGTATGGTTGTTCACGATCACGGTGCGGTTGTAGACGTTGGTGATGTTGGTGACGTTGATGTTGTTGACGGAGCGGTTGTACATGAAGCGGTCATGGTCCCAATAGCCGCCGTGGTAGCCGGAACCGGTATATCCGTAGCCGTAGGGAACGCCGCCGTAGAAGCCGACATGCGAGCCCCAGTAGCCGGAGTGCCAGCGATAGAGGCCGCCGAAGAAGCCCCACCACGGGGGCGTCCATAGCGCGCCGGTGTAGGGCGCGAGCACCCAGACGCCCGGCACCCAGTAGTAGCCGTACTCGCCCCAGGACCAGTAGCCGGGGTTCCAGATGTAGCCGGGACCGGGGCACGGTGGCTGCTCATAGACGGGAAGCTCCGGCGGCGGCGCGCTGGCCTGTACGCCCTGCTCATAGCCCTGCTGGTAGCCGTCGTTGTAGGCGTCCTGCTGATAGGTCTGGTTGTCGTAGGGATTCTGGGTGTCGTAGACGCCGGCGTCCCCTCCCGATTGGTCGTATTGTTGCTGATCTTGTTGTTGCTGGTCTGGAGGGTACTGCTGCTGAGGTGGCGGGGAGGAGTATTGCGCATCCTGCTGCGGTGGAGGTGCGCTGTTTTGGGCTGGATAACTCTGGGCAGGAGCGGTCTGGGCAGGGGTGCTCTGCGCGGGTTGCGCGCCGGCGGCGGGTTGGGGCTGGGCCTGGTTCGCTGCGCCGCAACTGCCATCGCTCATCAGCACCTGACCGTTGGGGCAGGAGCTTTGCGTCTCGGCGGCGTTTACGTCGGAGGGATCGCCACTCGAGCTCTGGGCGCCATTCCGGGTGCTGGAGCCGTGGCAGCCGGGCATGAGAACGCCCAGCGCGAACGCCATGGTGGCGGTGATGAATATCCTCGGAAAAGTATGCCCCGCAGGATTCAGAACTGGACCTTGCGTTGGCGAAGTGTCGCTTTGTCTATGCGTTGCCGTTCGTTCTTCCATGATGAGAGGTTGGACACCGATTTTGCGGCAGGGTTGCCCTCTATGTCGTCTGCATTACCAAAGCGCGGTGACCAGATCCGAAGCGCATCGAGCCGCGGCGACGCCAGGCCCATGGCTAAGCAGTGGGGCGGCCGCCGCCCGGTCATTTATGCTGAGGGCCGACCATGGCACGCATCCTTACCGCAGCGGTCCTGATCCCGCTGGTAATCCTCCTGTTGTTTCGCGCGCCCTTCTGGGCGGTGACCCTGGCGACCGGAACGGTGGCAATCCTCGCCTGCTGGGAGTATCTGGGGCTGGCGTATGCGACCGGTGCGCAGACGCCGCGCTGGCTGGTGCTGATTGCGGTGGCGGCGCTGTTCGCCATCAATTTCTTTCGCCCCGAGATGCTGATGGCCGGCTTCAGCGCACTCGCCTTCGTTCTGTTCGTAGTAATCGCCTTCCGTTCGCCGCTGGAACGAGTCCTGGTCGATACCTCGGCGTCGATCTTTGGGCTGCTCTACATCGGGCTGGCGCTGGTGACGATTCCGCTGATCTGGGCGCAGGAGCACGGGCCGTCGCTGCTGCTGCTGCTGTTCTGCGTGGTCTGGGCGGGCGATTCGGTCGCCCTCTACGTGGGGCGCTCGCTGGGCAGGCACAGGCTGGCGCCGAAGCTCAGCCCGGGCAAGACGTGGGAGGGCAGCCTGGGCTCGGTGGCGGGAAGTCTTCTGGTGACGGCGCTGCTGATCATGCTGGCGGAATGGATGGCCCGGCACAATCTGGCGGGGCTTTCTTACGACGGGAGCTGGGCACACTGGCTGCTCTTAGCCGTGGTGCTGAACGTCGCGGCGCAAGTGGGGGACCTGGTGGAGTCGGCGCTGAAGCGTGGGGCTAACGTGAAGGATTCGGGGTCGCTGCTGCCGGGCCACGGTGGGGTGCTGGACCGCATCGATGCGCTGCTTCTGGCGGCTCCGGTGTTGTGGTATGCGCAACTGATACAGCAGTCGTTCTAGAATCAGACCGGTCTGCCACCCTGGCGAAGGTGCGATTACGAATATGAAACGACTATTTCTGCTGTGTTTGATTCTCGCGCTTCCCGCTCTGAATGTTCGGGCAGCCTATGCACAGGACAAGTTCCAGACTGAGGGCCTCTGGGAAGGCTATGACGGCGAGTGGGGACATGTTTCCCAACAGCTGATCGCACTGGCGGAGGCCATACCCGCGGATAAATATTCCTGGCGTCCGGCACCCGGCGTGCGCTCGGTGAGCGAAGTGTTCATGCACATCGCGATAGCGAACTTTGGTCTGTTGAGCTTCACCGGACCGAAGGTGCCGGCCGACATGAAGCCTGACCTGGAGAAAACCGTAACCAAGAAGGCGGATGTCATCGACTGGCTGAAGCGTTCGCTGGCTGCGGTGAAGACGGCGCGTGCCCAGCTAAAGCCGGGCGACCTGGAGCGCAAGGTGAAGATAGAGGGCAAAACGGTCACGGTCGACGGCATGTACCTGCGCATCATCATCCACGACAATGAACACATGGGGCAGCTGGTCGCATACGCGCGGATGAACGGGATTGTGCCGCCCTGGTCGAAGTGAAGGAGCGCTGCACATTTTGAAGCACATCGCCATCCTGGGTTCGACCGGCTCGATCGGCACCAGCACACTCTCGATTGTCGCGAGTTATCCGGAGCGCTTTCGCGTGGCCTCGCTGGCCGCGGGCCGCAATGTCGACCTGGCCTTTCAGCAATGCGCGCGCTGGCGGCCGCTTGTGGCATCCATGGCAACGCCGGAGCTGGCCGCGCAGCTTGCGGCGCGGCTGCGAACTTCAGGAGTAAGCGGTGTCGAGGTGGTCTCCGGCAGCGAGGGCAGCGTGCGCGCGGCGACGCTCAAGGAGGTTGACTTCGTCGTATCAGCCATCGTGGGCGTGGCGGGACTCGAAGCGACTTATGGCGCAGTGATGGCGGGCAAGCCAGTCGGCCTCGCGAATAAGGAATGCATGGTGGCGGCGGGCGAGATCCTGACCCGCGCAGCGCGTGAGCAGAACGTACCACTGCTGCCTATCGACTCCGAGCACAACGCGATTCACCAGTGCATGCGCGCCGGAACGCGGCAAGAGGTCAAGCAGATTTGGCTGACGGCGTCTGGCGGCCCATTTCGCCAGTTGCCGCTGAGCGAGTTCGAGCACATCACAGTCGCGCAGGCGTTGAAACATCCGACCTGGGTGATGGGGCAGCGCATCACTATCGATTCCGCAACGCTGCTGAACAAAGGCCTAGAGATTATCGAGGCCTGTCGGCTCTTCGATTTGCCGCCGGCGCAGGTGCAAGTGACGGTGCATCCGCAGTCGACGGTGCACTCGCTGGTGGAGTATGTGGACGGCTCGATTCTGGCGCAGATTTCCGTCACCGATATGCGGCTGCCGATCCTGTATGCGCTGAGTTATCCGGAGCGAGTGGAGAGCGAGCTGAGTTTCGATATGCGGGCGCTGGCCGACCTGCACTTTGAGCCGCCGGACCTGGAGCGTTTTCCCTGTCTGCGGCTGGCGTATGAGGCGGCGGAGGCGGGCGGCGCTCACCCGATCGCGCTGAATGCGTCTGATGAAGTGGCGGTTGCGGCATTCCTCGAAGGACGTATCTCGTTCATGGATATCCCGCGTACAATCGAGGAAGTTCTGGCAGCCACCCCGGCCAGCCACCCGGTGACCATCGCCGAGGTGCTGGAAGTGGACTCCCAGTCCCGCGAGCGGGCCCGTGTTGCGATAGCGGCAAGGGCGGTTGCGGCAAGGAAGGATACGCCAGTCCGCGCCTGAGGCTTTGGCCCAGGGCTCGGCGATCGAACGTACTGCTGCGACCCCCAGGAAGGGAAACCGCTTCTCTCTCTCGAATATGCCTTTCGTTGTTATCAGTATTCTGTCCACGCTGATTGTGCTCGGCATCATGGTGCTGGTGCATGAGTTTGGCCATTTTGCGGTGGCCAAGTTGTTCCGCGTCAAGGTGGAGGTCTTCTCCATCGGCTTCGGCAAGCGGCTCTTCGGCTTCCGCCGCGGCGACACCGACTATCGTTTGAGCCTGCTGCCGCTGGGCGGCTACGTGAAGATGCAGGGCGAACTGGGCGGCGACGGCACGGTGCCGTTGGAGACTCCGGCGTTGACCGGCACGGCCGCCACCGGTGATATACCGCTCGACTCCGGCGACCTGAACTCCAAGCCGCGCTGGCAGCGCGTGCTGATTGCGCTGGCTGGACCGGTCGCGAATTTTATCCTGGCCCTGGTGCTGATGACCGGGCTCTACATGATGCACAACGAGGTGGATGCCTACCGGTCGAAGCCGGCAGACATCGACTTTGTGCTGCAGAACACGCCCGCCAGCGATGCCGGTCTTCAATCCGGCGACCGGATTGTTCGCTTCGACAACCGCAGCAATCCGACATGGGACACATTGTGGATGCGGACCGAGCCGAATCTCGGCCAGAAGGTAGCGCTGACGGTGCTGCGCAAGGAACAGCGCGTGGACACCATGCTGAGCGTTCCGGCGCCGCGCGATCCCGATTCGTTCTCAATGAGCTCGCTGGGATTTGTGCCGCTGATGCAGACCACGCCAATCCTGGTGCATGGCGTGGAGCCGGGTATGCCCGCGGCCAAGGCAGGCCTGAAGGCAGGCGACAAGATACTTGCCGTGGATGGGCAGGCGCTGCACTCCGCGCCGGCAATCCTGGCCTACCTGCAGCAGATTCATGGCGCGCCGGTGACGGTGAAGGTGCAGACCGGAAACACCGTGCATGACCTGCAGGTGACGCCGCAGAGTGTCGATACGGGAGAAGGGAAGGCCTACCAGCTCGGCTTTGAGACCGAGCCGCCGCCGTTCAAGGTCGAGGAGCTGCCGCTGCCGGCGGCGATGATCCAGTCAGTAAAATTCAACGTGAAGAACTCCAGCCTGATCATCGAGGTGCTGCGCCGCATGGTGACGCGGCACATGGCGGTGCAAAACCTGAGCGGGCCGATCGGCATTGCGCGGGAGACGGGGTTGGCCGCAACCTCACCGGGATGGCAGCCGATCATCGCGTTGATGACGGTGATCAGCCTGAATCTCGGCATCTTCAATCTGCTGCCGGTACCGATTCTGGATGGCGGCGTGATCCTGCTGCTGCTGATCGAAAGCGTGCTGCGGCACGATCTCGACCAGAAGTTCAAGGAGCGCATCTATCAGGGAGCGTTCGTGCTGCTGCTGCTGTTCGCGGCATTCGTGATGATCAACGACATCACCAAGCTGCCGATCCTCTCCAAGGTCAAACCGTAAGTGAGCGGAGGCCAGGCGGCCGCATCTACGGCAAGACAGGAACGGCAGGCCGCCGGAGCGTTCGACGCTGGATTCGATTCCGCTCTGCGGCGTTTTCTTGGCTGGGCGGTCATTCTGATCACCAGCGGTTACACATTCCTCGACTACTGGAATTACAGCCGCAACTTCCATGAAGGGGGCGGCGGTGAGTGGGACGCGCTGCTGGCTGGACGCAGCTTTGCCCCGGCGCAATATCGCATCGGTGTGCTGCGTACCGCAGATCTGCTGGCGCGGCTGACCCATACGCATCTGCGGCATACGTTTGCCGTGATCGACTTTGTCTGCCTGGGCGTCAGCCTGTGGCTGCTGCTGTGGCTGCTCAGCCGGACCGAGATCTTCCGCAGCGCGGTGCGCCTCGGACGTTGGCTGCAGGCGAGCCTGGCGCTGGGTTGCTTCCTGCTGTATCTGTTGTGGAGCTTCTGGTATCAGAAGCCGGAGACGCATGCCACCTTGCTGCTGCTGGTGCTGAGCGCCGCGGCGGCGCAGTGGCGGCGGCGGGTTCCCGCGGTCGTCGCGTTGATTGCGCTGGCGGCTGTCGGAGCTACCGTGCGGGTGGATGCCTTAGTGGCCTTTCATGTGGGGTTTCTGGTGGCGTGCGTGTTGCCCCAGTCGCTATTGCAATCGCGATCGCTGCCTTTGGGCCGCGCAGTGCAGGCAGTGGCGAGCGTGCTTTCCATCGTGGCGGCCATCGGTGTTGCGTACTTCATCATGCAAAGGATGTATCCCGATGCGCCGCGGCAGGTGGCGGCCATGCAGCTCTTCAACAACCTCAAACTGTGGATGAATTACTTCGTCGTTGCTGCGGCGCTCTTTCCCTGGTGGATCACGCTCACACTGGCGATACGCCGCTGGCGCGCGCTGGATGGCTGGTCGGTGGGGCTGGTGATTGGCTCGGTGGTGCACTTCGCGCTCTTCTACATCCTGGGCATCGCGTGGGAGGTGCGCATCTTCCTGCCCTTTGCGATGACGCTGGTGCCGCTTACGGTGACGCTGGCCTACGCGGCGATCGAGCGAGGTGCCGCCGACAGCCGGACTGCAGATCCCTCGCTTCGCTCGGGATGACACATTAGAGCGCTTCGCTCAGGATGACAATCTGAGGCAAACTGGATTTCTATGTCGCCAGCTCATACCGTTTCCATCCGGGTCCGCTATGCGGAGACCGACCAGATGGGTGTCGTCTATTACGCCAATTATTTTGTGTGGTTTGAGATTGGCCGCGTGGAACTGATGCGCTCACTCGGCTTCGACTATCGTGAGATCGAAGAGCAAGCGCAGTGTTTTCTGCCGGTGGTGGAGGCGAACTGCCGCTACAAGGCGCCTGCCCGCTATGACGATCTGCTCACGCTGGAAACGCGAGTGCTGAACCAGCGCACATCGATGATCCGCTTCGGCTACCGGCTGCTGCGGGAGATGCCGAGCCGGATCGATGAGCCGGTACCTGTCCTCTTAGCTGAAGGCGAGACGGTGCACGTTGTCGTGGACCGCACCATGCAGAAGACGCCACTGCCGGAGCGCTTTGCCGCGGCGCTGCGCGGGATGACGCGACACGTGCACGAGTAGGCGCATACCCGGAAAGTTGTCTTGCTAATCCCCAGAACCAGAAGTATGTATGGGTGTATGAGGAAGACCGCCTTGGCCCTTTTCGTTGTGGTGTTGCTATCGGCTGCTGCACCTGCATTTGCCGTCACCCACCATCGTCATCACCGTCATCACCATCGTCAACATACTCACCGGCCTGCATAGATTGCAGTCGGAGAGCAACACACAAAGGCGAGACCACACGGTCTCGCCTTTCGCTTCTCTGCATTACTCGGGAAGGGCGCCTGGAAGACGAGTCTGGCGAAGAATCTCTGCGGCGCGCTTGCCAAGCGGCGGAGCGCAAGTGAGAATCCTGCAGGATATCCATGGGAAACAAAGCAGGGGTCCACAACGCAGGTGGCAACAACGCAGGTGGCAATAACGCAGATGTCAGGCAAAGCTCCGCCGGGTTAAATTCCCACGGATCAGGGCGAGGGGTCAGCTTTGCACCGGCGCTGTTTTTGCTCTTCGTTGCGGTGCTGATCAACTATGTCGACCGCGGGAATCTCTCCATTGCCGCACCTCTGTTGAAAGAGGAGTGGCATCTGAACGCATCCGTCCTCGGAGCGCTCTTTTCCGCATTCTTCTGGACCTACACCGCGATGCAGTTCGTGGGTGGTTGGGTGGTCGACCGCTTCGATCCGCGCCGGCTGTTGGCGCTGGGCTATCTGGTATGGTCCGCGGCTACGGCCCTGACCGGCCTCTCCACGGGATTTGCCATGCTGCTATCGCTGCGTCTGCTCCTGGGCGTCGGCGAGTCGGTGATCTTTCCCACCTCCTCCAAGATTCTGGCCCGCTATCTGCCGGAGGAGAAGCGGGGCTTTGCAAATGGCGTGGTGGGCTCGGGGATGCGCTTCGGGGCAGTCGTGGGAAGCTTCGGCGGCGGGATGCTGATGGCCAAATATGGCTGGCGTGCGGCATTTCTCGGCATCGGGCTGCTGAGTTTGCTGTGGCTGCCTGCCTGGTGGCGATGGTGGCCGCGCGAAGAACAGACGGCCGCGCCGGCCGTGAACTTTCGCACGCCAGGGTTCGCAGAGATATTTGGCGAGCGCTCGTTCTGGGGCGCGTCTGCCGGTCACTTCAGCATCAACTATCTGCTGTACTTCATGGTCACATGGCTGCCGTTCTACCTGGTGCACGAGCAGCACACGACCATGGTCGCGATGTCGAGGATCGCTGCGCTTTACTACCTGACGGATGCTACTTCGGCCTTTGTGTCCGGCTGGCTGGCCGACGTATGGATGCGCCATGGAGGCGGGACCACGCTGGTGCGCAAGACGGCGATGGGCGTGGGATTAACGCTGTCCGCCGTTTCACTGGGCTGCTTGTCCGTCGCCACTCCGCACACATATCTCTACTGCCTGCTGGCTACCGGTGTGGGCGCCGGTCTCGCCACTCCAGGCGCCTTCGCCTTCGGCCAGACGCTGGCTGGCACGGATGGTGTGGGGCGGTGGACCGGTCTGCAGAATGGCTTTGCGAACCTGGCCGGCGTCATCGGGCCGGCATTGACGGGCTTTCTCGTCGACAAGACGGGACACTTCGAAGTGCCCGTGGCGATTGCGGCTGCGATGTCGGTGGTCGGCGGATGTGCGTGGCTCTTCGTTGTAGGACGCGTGGAGCAGATTCGCTGGAAGTCGGACGGCACTCTGCCGCTGACGGATGTGCCTGAAGCGGTTTAGAAGCGGTGCGAAGCGGTTTGAGGCAACGGTGCGAAGCGGTTTAAAGCAAGTTAAACCAGCAGGTCACGCGGCTTGACGTGTTCGCGGATGAAGGTGACGGTCGCGTCGAGCGAGGTGCCGGGGCCGAAGATGGCGGCGACGCCCTGCTGCTTGAGGAATGCGACATCCTGCTCGGGAATGGTGCCGCCGACCACGACGAGAACGTCGCCGGCGCCTTTTTCTTTCAGGAGTGAAGTGATGCGAGGCACGATGGCGTTGTGCGCGCCAGAGAGGATGCTCAGCCCGACGCAATCGACATCCTCCTGCAGGGCGGCGTTGACAATCATCTCCGGAGTCTGGCGCAGGCCGGTGTAGATGACCTCCATGCCGGCATCGCGTAGGGCGCGTGCGATGACCTTGGCGCCGCGGTCGTGGCCGTCCAGGCCAGGCTTGGCGACCAGTACGCGGATCGGTACACGGGTTGGGGATGGCGAAGATTCAGGCATCGGACAGAGGAGACTATCACAGCCGGCCTGCTGTCAGAGTCGCCGGTCCGGTCCGGCGCCGCATCGTTTCTGCTGAAATGGCATCTCTTCGGTATGCGATTGAAGAGTGCCAATTCGAACGCGATGCTGCCCGAGACGCAGTTTCGCGCCATCGGCCGGGCACTTGCCGATCCGCACCGCTTTGCCATCCTGCAGCAGGTGGCTGCGGCGAACGGCATGGCGTGCAGCCGGCTTGAGGAGCACGACGTCCTCAGCCCAGCGACGGTCTCTCACCACATGAAGGAGCTCAGCGAGGCGGGCCTGATCGAGGTGAAGCGGGAAGGCCGGGATGCGTATCTTTCGCTCATCCGGCCGGTCCTGGATGCCTACCTGGAACGCCTGTCCTCTCTCTGAATGCCCAGAAATTCTCCACAGGGGTATCCTGAATCCATTCCATTGGGCCACGCATCTGTTCGATATACGTCGAATTATTCGACAAGCATCGAAATGAGGTGGAGGGATGGCAAAGCTGACGGGGAAAGTAGCTGTAGTAACCGGAGCGTCGAAGGGAATCGGCGCCAGCATCGCGAAGGAATTGGCAGTGCAGGGGGCGTCGGTGGTGGTGAACTACGCTTCGAGCAAAGAGGGCGCGGAGAAGGTGGTTGCGGAGATCACCAAGGCTGGGGGCAAAGCGATTGCGGTAGGCGGCAGCGTCGCCAAGGCCGCGGAGATCGATCAGCTGTTCGCTGAGACAAAGAAAGCTTACGGCAAAGTGGACGTCCTAGTGAACAACGCCGGCGTGTACGCCTTTGCGCCGCTCGAGGCAATCACGGAAGAGGAGATCGATCGCATCTACGACACCAACGTTCGCGGGCTGCTGCTGGTCACCAAGGCAGGTGTTGCTTTGTTTCCGCCGGAAGGCGGGAGCGTCATCAATATCGGATCGGTAGCGAGCGAACAGACACCTCCTACATCGGCCGTCTACAGCGGCAGCAAGGGCGCGGTCGATGCGATTACCCGCGTCTTCGCAAAGGAGCTGGGACCGAAGAAGATCCGCGTCAATTCGGTGAACCCGGGGCCGGTGGTGACGGAAGGCTTTAAGGCCGGGGGCATCGAGGGCAGCGACTTCGAAAAAAGCATGATCCAGGGCACGCCACTGGGTCGCCTGGGCCAGCCAGACGATGTCGCGACGGTGGTGGCATTTTTGGCATCTGACGACGCGCGCTGGGTCACCGGAGCACTGCTTCAGGCCGCGGGCGGCTTGCGGTAAGCGTGGAAGGGCGGAACACTTCTGGACACGGGCTTGTCCGGCCGCGTTCCGCCACTTTTCGTGGAGCGCATCGTTCAATCCATCTTTCGGGTGCGGCAGCCGTAACCCCCGGGTCGAAAACGACTCCCATGACAAGGAGAGTTGAGACGTGGAGGAGTTGCGAAGTATGCCGATGCGAAGCGCCATGAGGCAATGGGCGCCTATTCCATTGCGGCTGATCGTCGGATTTGGCTTCCTGCAGCACGGCTTTGCGAAGCTGGCAAAAGGCCCCGATGCATTTGCCGTGATCCTGCAAGCACTCGGTGTGCCAGCCCCGCACCTGATGGCGTGGGCGACGATCGGTATCGAAGTGCTGGGTGGGCTAGCGGTGTTATTGGGCGCATTTGTCGCACTCGCCAGCATACCGATGGCCGCGGTCCTGCTTGTTGCAATGTTTACTGTGCATGTGCGCTATGGGTTCAGCTCCATCAAGCTGATCGCGGTAACAGCCATGGGCGCACAATTTGGGCCCCCGGGCTATGAGTGCGACCTCCTTTATATCGCCTGTCTCGCGGCGCTTGTGCTCGGCGGCGCGGGACCGCTCTCGATCGACGGATTGCGTTCGTGAGCTAAGAAGAGAGCACTCTGCGTGCGCGCCGCCGGCGGATGTAGACAAACAGCGATGCAAGGAGCGCGAGGAGAACCGCGCTGGCCAGCGCGGCCATTGCGATGAGGACACGCATCGAGTTCATCATGACGAACTGGCCGCTTTTGGTGTAGAAGCCGTTGAAGCTGCTGATGGCTGCCGGCAGAGCGAGCAGATCGTCCTTCGTCATTTCGAGCGCATGTTCGTTGGGGTGATATTGAGACTCCCAAGGGTATAGCTCGCCGGCGGCATTCATTTCGATATGACCACCAAGGACATGGCTCACCGGGCGATCCTGCACGAAGGCACTTGCTCGTTTCGCGCTCGCAAGGTCCGCATCGGTGTCGTCGATGAGCAGGCGGCCGGGCATGAGGAAATCGCCGGAGAAGAACAGTGCAGTGTTTCGATCATAGAACGCGACGTGGGTCTCGTTGTGGCCCGGGGTGGGGATCACGTCGACGATTCGATTGCCCAGATCAATTTGGGCGACGCCATTTGGCCAACCGGTGAAGTTGTAATAGCGTTTCACGCTGTCAAGGTCATAGCCGACAACCTGGACGCTGGGGACGCCCTGGAACTGTCCATCCCCCGCGCGGTGGTCGAGGTGACGATGGCTGTGAACCACCAATAGAGGAAGCTTCGCAGGGCCATCCTGGGGCAGCAGGCCCATCACGGTCTTTTCCAGTGGCATCTGGTCCGGGTTCGCAACATCGCCAGTGTCGATAAGGAGTGCTCTTGCGGATCCCACAAGCAGATACATGAAGGGGGCTTCGAAGGTGGCGCAGAGATTCTCGCGAAGGATGAATGTCTGCGGATTGTAGGCATGCACCTGAAGAGGAGGCTGCGGGCTCGCCTTGCAGTCCTGGGCACCCTCATTCCAATGCATTTCCAGCGAGCCGTTTGTCGACTGCGATGACGCGGACAAACCGGAGATCAGAAGTGTCACACCCAGCAGCGTGGAGAACAAAGGTTTCATTGCAGCCTCGCGGGTCTTCGGACTTGGTGAGCAGCCGATTGCGAACGAATTCTACAGACACAACGGTTCACTCAGGTCTGGCACCGATCTTCCGCCGCGTCTTCGAAGTGAACACCGTGGGATGGCTATTTGTCGCGGGCGACGATGAGGTCCGATGGTGGCGATCTTCACGGAGTAAGTCGGTAACGATCCCGCGGGTAGAGCACAGCCTGACGTACATTCGGAAGATTCAGAATGCGCGCTGTCAGCCTCTCGAGCCCGATCGCGAAACCTCCATGCGGAGGCATTCCGAGGTCGAACATCCTGAGATGGCTTTCAAAGTTGGCGGGCTCCATGCCACGTCCGCGCAGTGCGGCTTCAAGATCGTCTCGTCTATGCAATCTTTGACCGCCGGTGGTGATTTCTATCCCTGCAAAGAGCAGGTCAAAGCTATTTGCGGCTCCGGTGCTGCCTCGCGGGGCAGTGTAGAAAGGGCGCGCGGCGAGCGGGAATCCGAGGACGAAGACAGCGGCCGTTCCAGTTTTCTGCTGTGCAATCTGGCATAGCTGGCGTTCCGCCTCCGGGTCCAGGTCATCTGTCAGCTCCGTCCGATGGAAATGCTCTTTCAGAAGATCCAGGCATTCTGCGAACTCCCAGCAGGGAACATCGAGCATGCGCGGAAGCGGCGCGGCCTTATGGGTGTGGAGGACCGCGGCAAAGTTCTCGTTCAGGCGAGAGAAGATTGAGTCCAAAAGCTCGCGTTCGAGTTGAATGACATCCTCGGGTCCATCGATGAAGCCGAATTCGACGTCGAGCGAGTAATACTCGGTGAGGTGGCGGCTGGTCGCATGAGGCTCCGCCCGATAGACGTGCCCCGTTTCGAAGACTCTCTCCAGGCCCGCCACGGCATGTTCCTTGTAAAACTGCGGACTCTGCGCCAGATATGCAACACGGTCGAAATACTGCAGCGCGAAGAGATTCGTACCGCCCTCCGTTCCCGATGCCACGATCTTTGACGTGATGATCTCCGTGAAGCGCTGGCTCGCGAGATATTCGCGAAAGTACTTCAGCAGGGCAGCCTGGATGCGAAAGATGTCGCCAATCGAACTGTTTCGCAGCGCGAGAGGGCGATACTCCAGCAGAGTCTCAGGTCCAACCGATTCGAGATCGGCTGCAGCTTGGAATGGCAGATTCTGCGCGGAACGATTGAGTAGCCGAACATCCAGAATGTCGACTTCGCAGCCGGCCTTTGCGCGCTCGTCCCGGCGCGCGCGCCCGTGCACTTCGATCACGTCCTCGGCCTTCAGGCGGAGTTCCCGGATCGCGTCCGACGCTGCGACGCACTGTGTTTCGCCGGAGCAGTCTTTCACAATCACAAATGTTGTTTTGCCGAGTACGCGGAGCCGGGAGACCCAGCCGCGGAGGATCACTTCTTGCTGGAGGTGTTCAGGAAGAGATTGTATGAAGATGCGCGGATTTCTTTTCGCGGCCATCGCAAAAGCCTCCGGTCAGGAGAGTTTTGCTGGAGCCACGGGCGGCGGCGGTACCATCCAGCTTCCGGACAGAGCCGGCGCTTGATTCATGTTGTGTCGTAACGATACGTTTCCCGCTACTAGGGCCTACTGAAGCCAGCTTCCTTTTTGCGGGAACCTCTCAGAGGGGTCTGTCCTCTTCAATGAGTTCTTTCCATGCTGCCATGGGAATGTTCTGAAGACAAGGCGCGCCAGCTATTTGCACGCAGGCGTGGGGACAGGCCTGCGCTATTTGTCGCGGGCGACGACGAAATCCGGCATCCATAGCAGGGCGCGGCGCTCGTCGCTCTCCGGCAGATCGGCGACCAATGCGCGGGCGAGGTCGGCGTAGCGATACGCGGAGGCAAGTGCGTAGTCGATCGAGCGGTGCCGTTCGAGGATGCCGAGAATCTCGGTGTGTGCGACACGATCGAAGGACTGATCGGCGAGCACCTGGTCAATGATGGCGCGCTCCGCCGGTGTGCCGTGATTGTAGGCGTGGATGACGGGCAGGGTGGCCTTGCCCTCGCGCAGGTCGCTGGCGACCGGCTTGCCCAGTGTCTCTTCACTGGCGGTAAGGTCGAGCACGTCGTCGACGATCTGGAAGGCGACACCGAGATTGCGGCCGTATTCGCCGAGCTGCTCTTCTGTTGCCTCGCTCACATCCGCGAGCACCGCGCCGAGCCGCATGGAGACGCGGAAGAGGCAGGCGGTCTTGCGATAGATCAGCTCGTAGTATTCCGTTTCGGAGACGAGGCGGCCGATGGTCTCGGTCTGCAGCAGCTCGCCCTCGACCATCTGCTGGGTGAGGCAGATGAGCAGGTCAAGCACCTTGAAGTTGCGCTCCTCGAGCGCGACGCGGAAGGCCTGCATGTAGAGCCAGTCGCCAGCCAGCACGCAGCGCGAGTTGCCCCAGGTGGTGTTGGCGGAGGGCCGGCCGCGGCGGGTGTCGGCCGCGTCGATGATGTCGTCGTGGACCAGGGTGGCGGTGTGGACCATCTCCACCACAGCGCCCAGCCGGACGCTGCCACGGCCGCGATAGCCGAGCGCGCGCGCCGCCAGCAGCAGCAGGGTGGGCCGGATGCGCTTGCCGCCGCCCTCGCGCAGGTAGCCGGCAATCTCGGTGATGGCCTGGACGGTCGAGTCGGAATCGCGCGCGAGTTCCCGCTCCACGGCGCGGAGGTCATCCCGCAGCAGCTCGAACACCTCTTTGGCTGTCCCTACAGCTTGTGTGCTCACGTAGGTGCGGGCTCTCCTTCAAGTAGTGTATCTGGTCGCCCAAGACGGCGAATATCTGGTCGCCGGAAGACGGCGAGGCCCGAGACAGCGAAGATCCGGTCAGCTATGAGATGTCCCAGCGCTAAAGGCCGGACCGTCAGTTTGAGCGGTAGTTCGTGAACTGCAGGTCGAGGCCGAAGTCGTGGCCGCGCAGCAGTGCAATTGCCTCCTGCAGCGTATCGCGGTCCTTGCCGGTGATGCGGACGGTTTCGCCCTGAATGGAGGCCTGGACCTTCTTCTTGGACTCCTTGATGAGCTTGACGATCTCCTTCGCCTTTTCGCCGGGGATGCCCTGCTGCAGCGTGATCTTCTGGCGGACGCTCTTGCCCATGGCCGGCTCCAGCTTCTCGTACTTGAGGGACTTGAGCGAGACGCCCCGCTTGACCAGCTTGTGCGACAGGATCTCCTTCACCGCTTCGAGCTTGTACTCGTCAGAGGAGGCGAGCTGGATGACCTTGTCCTGGTCCTCGAGCTTGATTTCGGAGTTCGAATCCTTCAGGTCGAAGCGCGCGCGAACCTCCTTGAGGGCCTGATCGACGGCGTTGCGCACCTCCTGGATCTCGACTTTGCTGACCACGTCAAATGAATTGTCTGCTGCCATAGGTCTTCCTTTCTTTCACTAGATGCGTAGTCGGCCGCATGGCGGCAAATTCTAAAGCAAGAGCACAGACGTGAAGAGATCCGCTCCGTGCAGCCGTTCCCTGGGAGAACAGCCGCGTTCTGAATTGTGTACCACGTTACAGGGTCCGTGCTTTTGCTCTACGCAGCCTTTCCGTAGTTCTTACGCAGGATGGCGGCGAGGATAAGCAAAAAAGCAAGCAGCCGCACGCCGTAAATGTAGGGATTTCCCTCGTGGGCCTTTGTCAAGCAGAGCACGGCGCAGCGGTTCAGCCCTTCGACGACGAACGCGAGGCCGAATGCGAGAAAGAGAGAGTCGCGGGTTTGCTTCCAAAACTTCAAAAAGAAGACACCTGCGGTCAACGATGAGGTCGCGATGACGCCGAGCAGGAATGCTTCGAGTGTATTCACTCGCCCTCCCATATGAGGCCGTACAGCAGAAGCAGCATGGCGACAGCAGCCGTGGCGAGGCGTGGCAGGTAGAGATCGATCTGGGTGGGGAACACGATCATGTCAACAAATACAAGACCGTTGGAGATCGCCAAACCGAAGAAGCAGAGACCGCTCCACAGCAGCAGTCTCTGACGGCCCCGCGCATACCCGCGAAGCAGAAGTATGGCACAGCAGAGGGCCACCAGGGTGCCGACGATGTAAACCGACGCAGCCATCATTCTTTGTCTTTCTTAATGCGGAATGCGCGTGCGAAATCCCGCACGCCGGCCGAGCCCTTGGAGTGAATCAGGGAGGAGATGCGAACCACTTCCTTGCGATAGATCGCATCGACAGCCTCCACCAATTTGTTCTGGTAATCCTCTTCCGAGGCGTAAAAGAAAACGTCCGGCCGATGGGAATCTACGGCGATCAGGTTGCGTTGCAACAGGCTGTCGAGAATCCTAGCTGCCACGTCGCTGCGCACATAGAGGGACTTCGCCATCTCTTCTATGGACCACGCCTTCGGCCGGCTATTGAAAAGCAGCAGCAAAGCTTCGAGATGAGGCACGCTGTCAATCTGCTCGATGACGAACAGATCGACCTGCAGCCTCCGGGTCTCGCTTTCCATCAGCGCTCCGCCATCTTAGCCTGCGATCCGCATCAGCGTCTCAAAGTTTTGCGTGGTAATAGCGGCCACTTCGTCCACTCCGACGCCATGCAGCTCGGCGAGTTTTGTGGCCGTGCCGGTTACGTACGCGGGTTCGTTGCGCTGTCCGCGGCGCGGCACCGGCGTGAGGAACGGCGCATCTGTTTCGATGAGCAGGGATGCGAGCGGCAGGGCCGCGGCGGCATCGCGAATGGCCTGCGCCTTGGGAAAGGTGATGTTGCCGGCGAAGGAGATGAGGAAGCCGAAGTCGATGGCGCGGCGCGCGTGCTCGACGGTGCCGGCGAAGCAGTGCAGGATGCCACCCAGGCAGGTCTGCCGCCAGTGGCGGTCCAGCAGGTCGAGCGTATCGTCCCATGCGGCGGTATCGCCGGCACCGGCGCGCTCCGCCGCACGGCAATGGATGACGATGGGCAGGCGGTGGCCTGCGGCCAGCTCCATCTGCTCGATGAAGGCCTCCTGCTGCACGGCGCGCGGCGCTGTGTCCCAGTAGTAGTCGAGTCCGATCTCGCCGCAAGCAACGATTTCGGGCGCAGCCAGCAGCTTGTCCAGCGTATCGAGCGCACTGTTGTCGAGTTTGGCGGACTCGTCGGGATGAACCCCGGTTGTGGCGAAGAGCCGCGGCACATCGGTGCGGCCGGCATACTCGCGGCACAGGTCGAGCGCGCGATGCATGGTGTCCGGGCCATCGCCAATGCCGATGGAGAGCACCGTGCCCACCCCGGCGTCTCGCGCGGCTTTGAGCATGGCTTCGCGATCCGTATCGTAGCGCGCGCTGTCGAGGTGCGCGTGAGAGTCGGTGAGGGCCGGAACAGGCGGCATTGGACTACCTGACCCCTTCCTTACTTGACCTTCGCACCGAGCGGCACGTCTTCGAGGAAGCTGGCGAGCGCAGCCTTGCCGCCTTCGAGAGAGCCGGCGAGCAGCATCCCATTCGACTCCAGGCCGCGCATCTTGCGTGGTGCGAGATTTGCGACCACGATCACCTTGCGGCCGATGAGCGACTCCGGCTCGTACGATTCTGCGATGCCGGCGAGGATCTGGCGCGTCTCTGTGCCCAGATCGACTTCGAGGCGCAGCAGCTTGTCTGCCTTGGGCACGCGTTCGGCAACCTTTACCTGAGCGACGCGCAGCTCGATCTTGGTGAAATCGTCGATGGTGATCTGGCCTGGCGTGGTCTGGCCGGGCGTGGCGGGAGCTGCCGCGGGCGCCGCTGATGTAGCGGGTTTGGGCGTGGCCGCAGGAGCGCTGGGGGGTGCACCGGTTACCGGCTTCGGACCCGCCTCTGGAGCAGACGTATCCGCCTCTTCTGCAGGCTTGTCGAGGGGCGGCGCACCAGGCGAAGGCTCCACACGGACGGTGGGGATGGAGGCAAGTGCCTGTTCGAGGGCGCTCTGCGGGCGGTTCTCTTCAATCTCTTTCATACGGGTGACTGCGTCCTTTTCTGTGCGGGGGAAGAGCGCTGCGGCTTCGCCGAGTTTTGTGCCCGGCTTGAGGCCGCCCCACGCGATGTTCTTGAGGTCGGCCTGCGCAATGTCGCCGAGACCGAGCTGGTGCCAGACCTTCGCGGCGGCGTCGGGCAATACGGGCGCGACCAGCGCGGTGATGATGCGAATGGATTCGGCGCACGTGTAGAGGATGTCGCCGAGTTGGGCGCGGCTGGTCTCGTCTTCGAGCGCGCCGAGCTTCCATGGGGCGGTTCCGGTAATGTAGCTGTCCACGGTGCCGACAAATTGCCAGACGGTTTCGAGCGCGCGAGAGAAATCGAACGCGTCCATGTACCTGCGGGCAACGGCAGCCGCGCTCTCCGCGGCTTCGCGAACGTAGGGATAGGCCGTGCCCTCGGGCACCACACCGCCAAAATACCGCGTGATCATCGCGAGCGTGCGGCTGACCAGGTTGCCGTAGCCGTTGGCGAGGTCGGCGTTGTAGCGCTGCACCAGGGCTTCGAAGGTGAAGTTGCCGTCCTGGCCGAAGACCACCTCGCGCAGCAGGAAGTAGCGCATCGCATCGTTGCCGAGGACATCGTGAATGGCCTCGGCGCGCACCACATTGCCGCGCGACTTCGACATCTTGTTCTGATCGAAGAGCAGCCAGCCGTGCGCGAAGATCGACCTAGGCAGAGGGAGACCGGCGGCCATCAGGAACGCGGGCCAGTAGACGCAGTGGAAGCGCGAGATCTCCTTGCCGATGATGTGCAGCGGCGCGCCGTCCGCACGTAGGCCCTCTCCGGCCCAGAAGCGCTGGTAGAGCGAGTCATCGTCCGAGCCCCAGCCGAGCGCGGTGATGTAGTTGGCCAGCGCGTCCATCCACACATAAACGACGTGCTTCTCGTCGCCCGGCACCGGAATGCCCCAGGAAAAACTGGTGCGGCTGATGGAGAGATCGCGCAGGCCGCTGCGCACGAAGGAGATCACCTCGTTGCGGCGCGTGTCTGGCCGGATGAAGTCCGGATGCTCGTCGTAGTACTCAAGCAGCTTGCGCTCGAATGCCGAGAGTTTGAAGAAGTAGTTCTCTTCCGTCACCGTCTCGGTGATGCGGCCGCAGTCCGGGCAGGGCTCGCCGGGGCCGACGTCCACCCAGGCCTCGTCGGTGACGCAGTATTGGCCGGTGTAGAAGCCCTTGTAGATGTAGCCGCGCTCCTGGAGCAGCGTGAAGAGCCGCTGCACGCTCTTTTTGTGCCGCGGCTCGGTGGTCCGGATGAAGTCGGTGTAGCTGAGGCCAAGCTTGTCCCACAGCGCACGGAACTCCGCAGCCATCTTGTCTACGAACTCCTGCGGCGTGCAGTTCATTGCTTTGGCCGAGCGCTGGATCTTCTGCCCATGCTCGTCGGTGCCGGTGAGGAAGAAGACGTCGAAGCCCTGCGCGCGCTTGTAGCGGGCGATGGTGTCGGTGACGATGGTGGAGTACGCGGTGCCAAGGTGCGGCCGCGCGTTCACGTAGTAGATCGGCGTGGTCAGGTAGTAGGGTGGGCGTTCAGGCATCAGCAGGCTGGGCTTTCCGGCGCTTGCAACAGTGACTCAGGTGGCACGCAGGTATGACATCTTTCATCTTAGGGGCCGCACCTACATGTGACAAGTCGCGCACACGTGCAGCAGCTTCCTTCCGGTCGCTCTGCTAGAATCGGCAATAAAATCAAAGCTTTTGCGGCCCTTCCTTGTCGCTGCTGACGTGGGCCGCAGCCGCAAGGACCCTCCACTGTACCGACACATGCAACAAGTTCTTCGCGAGCGACTGCGCAGCATCGTGCGCGAACGCTACGGCGATGCGGCTGCGCCGGTGGCTGGCGGGACCAATAGCGCCGCCGGCCAGATCAACATAGAACAGCCGCCGCAGGTGACGCTGGGCGATTACGCGACGCCGGTGGCCTTTGAGCTGGCGCGTCCGCTGCGCCGCGCGCCGAAACAGATCGCCGCGGAGCTGCTGGAGTCGCTGAACGCGCAGCCGCTGCCCGGCTTTGCCAGTTTTGAGATTGCCGGCGCGGGCTACCTGAATGCCCGGCTCGACCGGGGTGCCGCGCTGACGGCGATTGCGAAGGCCCGGGAGGACTCCAGCTTCGGCGTGGGCATTCACTCGCTGGTCGAGCACACCAGCATCAACCCGAACAAGGCGGCGCACGTCGGACATCTGCGCAACGCCATCCTGGGCGATACGTTTGTAAGGCTCCTGAGGGCTGCGGGCCAGCGCGTGGCTGTGCAGAACTACATCGACAACACCGGCGTGCAGGTGGCGGATGTAGTGGTCGGCCTGATGCACCTGGAGAACCTGTCGGGGGAGCAGATCGCGACGCTCTTTCGCGAACTTGCGGCGCGCCACGAGCGGCTGGACTACTACTGCTGGGATGTATACGCGAAGGTCTCGGCCTGGTACGACGCCGGCGACGACCCGGAAGAGAAGGCGAATCGCCGCGGGCTACGGATGGGAACGCTGCACGCCATCGAGGCAGGCGGCAATGAAATTGCCGCAGCGGCGGATACGATTTCGACCGCGGTGCTGCGGCGGCATCTCGAAACGATGCAGCGGCTGGACATCGAATACGACTTTTTGCCGCGGGAGAGCGAGATCCTGCACCTGCACTTCTGGGAGCTGGCCTTTGCGCAATTGAAGGAACGCGGCGTGCTGTATCTCGAGAACGAAGGAAAGAATAAGGGCTGCTGGGTGATGCGGCGCGCGGGTACGGAAGGCGTGACCAGTGAGGCACCGGACGAAGACGCCAAGGTGATCGTGCGCTCCAACGGCACCGTGACCTATGTCGGCAAGGACATCGCCTATCACCTCTGGAAGTTCGGATTGCTGGGGCGTGATTTTGGCTACAGGCGGTTCTTCGAATATCCCGATCACACCTGCTGGATCTCCACGGAGCATGGCGAGCAGGAGCATCCGCACTTTGGCGGGGCGCAGGCGATCTACAACGTGATCGATTCGCGGCAGGCCGATCCGCAGGCGAATGTGATCGAGGCCCTGCGCGGCATGGGATACAACGACGCGGCGGATCGCTATGTGCACTTCTCCTACGAGATGGTGGCGTTGACGCCGCGCTGCGCAGAGGAGCTGGGCTACACGCTGTCGGCCGAGGATCGCGGCCGCCCGTATATCGAAGTGTCGGGCCGCAAGGGCTTTGGCGTGAAGGCGGACGATTTGATCGACCGGTTGATCGCCGCGGCCACGGCCGAGGTCAATGCGCGCCATCCCGAGCTTGACGCTGCGGAGCGCTTGAAGATCGGCACCAGCATCGCCATCGGCGCGCTGCGCTACTTCATGCTGAAGTACACGCGCAACTCGGTGATCGCGTTCGATTTTCACGATGCGCTCAGCTTCGAGGGCGAGACCGGCCCCTACGTGCAATACGCGGTGGTGCGGGTGCGCAGCATCTTCCGCAAGGCCGGCACGACGGTTGCAGCCGCGCTGGCTGCGGTCGATGGCGCGGCGCTCAAGCAGTATGTCGAAGGCGAAGACGGCCGCGATATCTGGGAGCTATGGCAGACGGCTGCGAAAACCTCGCTGCTGCTGGAGCAGTGCATTGCCACAGCCGAGCCCGCCTACCTGGCGAAGCATGCCTTTCAGCTCGCGCAGCAGTTCAACAACTTTTACCACCGCTTCCACATCCTGACCGAACCAGACGCGGCGCGGAAGCAACTGCTATTGGCAACCGCCGCGGTTGCAGAACGCGAGCTGATCCGCGTCCTGGGCTGGCTGGGCATCGATGCGCCGGAAGTGATGTAAGGGTAGAAGGCAAGCGGACAACACCAGATAACTGCAGACAGCAGCAGCGCAAAGAGAGACGGCAGATAGAGCATCCGCATCTGCCGTCTCTGTTTTCGTCTGAGGTTTTCTGTCGTCTGGCTTCCTACTGCAGCGCCTTGCCTTGCGCGGTCATCTGGTTCAGCAGGTTCAGGTCGTTCTGCTTCACGCCGTCGGGCAGCGGGGCGTAGTTCAGCGAGCTGGCGACGTTCTGGCCATCGGTGACGATGTACTTGATGAAGTTCTTCAGCGCCTGACGCTTGTCGACGTCGGTGCCGTCCTTGGGCACGATGAGGAAGGTGAGCCCGGAGATGGGATAGGCCTCGCTGGCACCCGCGGGCGGGTTCACGATGGGCAGCCGCGGGTCCTGCTGCAACTGGTTCAGGAAGCCGTTGATGGCTGCGGTGGTGCTCGCCGGACTGGGCAGCACGAAGTGACCAGCCTGGTTCTCGATTGCCGCGATGGGCAGATTATTCTGCTGCGCATAGGTCAGCTCCACATAACCGATCGAGCCGGGTGTCTGGCGAAGTTGTCCGGTCACGCCTTCGCTACCCTTGCCGCCGTTGCCCGCGGGCCAGCTCACCTGCGTGCCCTTGCCCACCTTGCTGGCCCAGTCCTTGCTGACCTCGGCGAGATAGGTGGTGAAGATGGAGGTGGTGCCGCTGCTGTCCGCGCGATGGATGACCGAAAGGCCACTCTTCGGCAGCTCCACGCCCGGATTTGCGTTCTTGATGACGGGGTCCTGCCAGCTCTTGATCGTCCCCAGGAAGATGCCGGCCAGCGCCTCCGGCGAGAGATGCAGCGGTTGCTTCAGCCCCGGCAGGTTGTAGGTGATGCAGACGGGACCCGCCGACTCCGGCAATTGCAGCACCGGCTTCATCGCCGCAAGCTGCTCATCCGTCAGCGCGGCGTCAGAGGCGCCGAAGTCCACCGTCCCTGACTTCACCTGCTGGATGCCCCCGCCAGAGCCGATCGACTGGTAGTTGATCTGCACATTCTTGTGTGCCTGCTGATAATCCGCCGTCCAGCGGCCCATGGCGGGATAGACGAAGGTGCTGCCCGCACCGGCGAGCTGGGTCGTCTTGGTGGAGTTGCAGGCGGTGAGGGCAAGCAGTGCGGTGGCGGCGGCGAGAATCGCCTTCGTGCGGGGTGTCACGTTCGTGGTCTCCTGGAAGTTGCTGTATCGATGTTGCTGGCTCCGGCCAGTGGGATGCACAGACCCGTTCCACAGGCTAACCCATTCAGCCTTCACAGTGCTTTTTGCCTCCTGCGAAGTGTGCTGGCAACGGCACGGAAAGCTCCAGAGTCCTAGATAACAGAGGTATGTTTATGAGCGGTGAATTAAAGGGACGCAAAATCGCCATTCTGGCGACGGATGGGTTCGAGCAGGTGGAACTGACGGATCCCAAGAAGAATGTGGAAGCGGCCGGCGCTACGACCGAAGTGCTTAGCGTAAAAGATGGCTCAATCAAGGGCTGGAAGTTCACCGACTGGGGCGATAGTGTCCGGGTCGACAAACAGGTAAGCAAGGCAAACGTAGACGATTATGACGCGCTGATCCTGCCCGGCGGGCAGATCAATCCGGACAAGCTGCGCATGGAAAAGACAGCGGTCGATTTCGTGCGCAAGTTTGTGGAATCGGGCAAACCGGTGGCAGCCATCTGTCACGGGCCGTGGATGCTGGTGGAAGCAGGCGTGGTGAAGGGGAAGACCGTCACCTCCTGGCCGTCCATCCATACGGACCTCATCAACGCAGGCGCGAAGTGGGTGGACAAGGAAGTGGTGGAGGACGGCAACATCATCACCAGTCGCAAACCCGACGATATTCCGGCATTCAGCAAAAAACTGACGGAAGTGGTGGCGAAGAGTCCGCAGCATGCGCACGCGCATTGACTCCTGCGTCTATCTCTTAAGAACCGATCGTGGTGGGAGCAGCCTGGCAGGCGCTCGCCACCACGATCTTCAAAATAGCTCAGAAGGTCAGGCGTACGTGCGCACCCACTCCGTGATGCTGCGCACGCCCACGCCCGTGGGGCCGGAGGCGATCCATGCCTTCGGGTCGTCGTTCCAGGCCATCGCGGCGATGTCGAGATGCAACCACGGCGTATCGCCGACAAACTCTTTCAGGAACATCGCAGCGTTGATGGCGCCGCCGTAGCGTCCGCCTGTGTTCTTGATGTCGCCGATCTGCGAGACGATGGCTTCGCGGTACTCGTCCTCGATGGGCAGGCGCCAGAAGCGCTCGCCGGATTGCTCGGTCGCCTTGGCGAAGTGCGCGTATTCGTCATCATTGTTGGTGAAGACACCGCCGTTGATCTGGCCAAGCGCGACGGCGACGGCGCCGGTGAGCGTTGCGGCGTTGATGAGGTGTGTGGCGCCCAGTTGCTGCGCATAGTGCAACCCATCGGCCAGGACGAGGCGGCCTTCCGCGTCGGTGTTGATGATCTCGATGGTCTTGCCGGACATGGCGGTCAGCACGTCGCCGGGCTTGTAGGCTTTGCCGCCGGGCATGTTCTCCGTGGACAGGATCACGGCGACGACGCGTATCTTCGGCTTCAACTGCGCGATCGCGCGCATGGCGCCGATCATCGCCGCGCCGCCGGCCATGTCGTACTTCATCTTCTCCATGTTGTCCGCGGGCTTGATGGAGATGCCGCCGGTATCGAAGGTGATGCCTTTGCCGACCAGGCCGAGCACGGGGCCGTCCTTCGGAACGTCGGCTGGTTCGTAGCGCAGGACGATCAGCGCGGGCGGCTCAGCCGAGCCTTGCGCCACGCCGAGGAAGGCGCCCATCTTGAGTTCTTTGAGCTTGTCGGTGGAGTGGACTTCGCAGGCGAGACCATTTTCCTTGGCCATGGCGGCGGCGCGGCGTCCGAATTCGGTGGGGGTTAGAACGTTGCCAGGCTCGTTGATGAGGGCGCGAGCGAAGTTCTGCGACTCGGCGAGGATGACGCCCTCATTGAGGCCGGATTTGTACACGGGTTCCGCGGCGCCGCCGGGCGCGAGCAGCGTGACGCGCTCGACGCTGCGGTCTTTGCGGTCGGTGCGGTAGGTGTCAGAGTCGTAGTCGGCAATGATCGCGCCTTCGATGGCAGCGCGCGCCGTGTTGATGGCAGGAAAATCTGTTGCTGTGGGAAGCAGCAGGGCCAGCGAGCGAATGCCGCGCGGCTTGGCGAAGCGGACTGCGGCTCCGGCCGCCTTGCGCAGCTCGGCCATGGTGGGCTTGGCGACGCCCACGATGAGCAGGCGGGCGGCCTTCAGGCCGCTGGGCTGGTGCAGCAGCAACGTCTCGCAACTGCCCCCGGCGAACTCGCGTCCGCTGACTGCCTTCGCCGCGGCGGAGGTTACTTCCGTGTCCGGAGTGAGCAATTCTATTTGGGGATCGGCTTTCTTATCCTTCTTATCAGCCTTATTCACGGCGAATACGACCAGCATCTCGGTCTCGAACGATGCGGGTGCGAGCGACGACAACTCTGTCTTCATGGGTCTCCTGCGGGTAAGTAAGTAATGGTTATGCGGTAGCGTTGCGGTGCTGGCTGCGGACGATGGCGGCCCTGGCCTCACGATCGGCCTCCCGGCGCTTGACGGTCTCTCGCTTGTCCCAGTCCTGCTTGCCCTTGGCAACGGCCAGCTCGCACTTCACGCGGCCGTTGCGGAAATAAAGCCGGGTGGGAATGAGCGTGTGGCCTTTGATCTGCGTCTTTCCCTCTAGCTTCCTCAACTCATCCCGCTTCAGCAGCAGTTTTCGTGTCCGCGTAGCCTCGTGATTGCTGGCATTGCCGTGGGAGTACGGACCAATATGGGCGTTCAACAAAAAGGCCTCACCATCTTTGATCAATCCGTAAGCGTCCTTCAGGTTGGCCTGGCCTTCGCGGATGGACTTGACCTCTGTGCCGCGCAGGGCGACGCCGGCCTCGTATTTTTCCAGCAGGAAGTAGTTGTGGCTGGCCGCCCGGTTCACCGCGGCATCCCGCGCCCCGGCGGCTACCGGATCGCGTTCCTTGGGCTTTGGCGGGGCTGCCTTTTGCGAGGCTGGCTGCAGGGTATGAGTGGTCTGCCGGGACATAGGCGTAACCCTCATCCTAAAGCATTTCTCTGGTCGCAGTGTTCCGGCCATGCCGAAGGGGCGATGCGGCATATCTTGACGGAAAAGCCGCGCGAAGAGACATTGCAAGACTTCCCAATACGGAAAAAATGCAGTCGCGCCGCGATTTCTCAGGCAGATCGCGTTCACAGCACTCCCGCGGCGCTTTGCTATAATCCCGCATCAGCGAGCCAGCTCTCGTGAAAGTGAGTCGCAAGCACGCGAGAGCGTCTCTGCGCATCGTAGCCAGCAGCATGGCTCAAGTTCGTGGACGGGGAAATCGTGCGCACCGTCGCTTCTTTTATCTGTGGAGTTTCATGAATCGACGCACCCTACTCTGGACCCTCTCCATTCTTCTTCTTCTCACCCTGCCGGCCATCGCGCCCATCGTGCAAGCGAAAGGCAAGTCGGCGAAGGCGCTCTACAAGGCTGGGCAGGCGGCAGAGGACAGAGACGACTACCTCACCGCCTACCAAGACTACGCGGCGGCTTTCCAGAAGGAACCCGGTAACCTCTATTACAAGACTTCCTATCAGCGGCTGAAGTTCACCGCCGCGGCGGTGCATACGCACCAGGGCGAGAAGTTGCGCGACCAGGGCGACATGACCGGCGCGATGACGGAGTTCATGCGCGCCCTCGAGATCGATCCGTCGAACGAACTGGCCCAGCAAGACATTCGCCTGACCAAAGAGAAGATCGCCGGGGGGTCCTCAAATCAGCCTGCCGAGACGCCGGAGAACGAGGCTCCCATGGCGAATATTGCCTCGCCGGCGGAGCTGAAGCCAACGTCGGACGAGCCCATCACCATCCACGCCTTCGAAGATTCGAAGGTGGTCTACCAGACGGTGGGCAAGATCGCGGGCATCAACGTGCTTTTCGATCCCGACTACACCGCCAAGCGTGTGCAGGTCGATCTGCAGAACGTCTCGCTGATGGATGCGCTGCACATTCTGGGAGTGCTCACGAACACCTTCTGGCGACCGGTTACCAGCAACACCATCTTCGTCGCGCAGAACACCCGCGCGAAACGAACAGAGCTGGATGCGCAGGCGGTGCAGACCTTCTACCTGTCGAACACCTCACAGACCAACGACCTGAACGACATCCAGACCGCGTTGCGCAATGTGCTGACCAACGCCAAGCTCTACGCAGTGCCCAGCCAGAATGCGATCGTAATGCGCGCAACCCCGGATGAGCTGCTGCTGGCGCGCAAACTGATCGACGATTTGGACAAGTCGCGGCCCGAAGTGGTGGTCGATGTAGCGGTGCTCGAAGTCAACCGGAACCACGAGCGCAACCTCGGTATCATCCTGCCGCAACAGATTTCCGCCACACTGCAGGGCACGACCTCGACGACATCGACTACAGGAACGACTACCGGCACCACCACCACTACAGGAACGACTACCGGCACGACGAGCACGACCACCAGCAATAATGGGCTGACGCTCAACAACCTGGGCAACCTGAATAGCAACAACGTCGCCTTGACGATCAGTTCGGCGACCGCCAATCTGCTCTTGACCGACACCGACACGCGCGTGCTGCAGAATCCGCGCATCCGCGCCACGGACGGGCAGAAGGCGGACCTGAAGGTCGGCTCGAAGATTCCCATTGCCACCGGTTCCTACCAGACCGGCGCGGCAACAGCCGTTGTCAGCTCGCTGGTGAATACACAGTTCCAGTATCAGGATGTTGGCGTCGAGATTGAAATCACGCCAGCCATCCACTATGACCACGACGTGAGTCTGAAGCTGAAGATGTCCATCTCGGAGCAGAGCGGCGTGGAAAACCTGAGCGGCATCAACGAGCCCATCTTCAGCCAGCGCACCGTAGATCAGACGATCCGGTTGAGAGAGGGCGAGGCCAGCATCCTGGGCGGTTTGTTGAATACCAGCGTGTCGAACAGCTTCTCCGGCATCCCCGGCCTGTCGCAGATTCCGCTGCTGAAATACCTCTTCAGCAACAACGACAAAATCACCGCGCAGGACGAGATCGTCTTCCTGCTGATCCCGCACGTGGTGCGCGGTCAGGACCTGAGCCCGTTGAACCTGAAGGAGATCGACACCGGTACCGGCACCAGCGTCTCGCTGCGCCGCATCGGTTCGGTTCGCGTCCCGGCCTCCGCGGTGGAACCGGCGGCACAGCCTGCGAATCAGCAGGCCGCGCCGGCGGGCGCGCAGCCGCAGGGCATGCAGCAGGCTGCTCAGCAGGCGCTGGACCAGGCAAGCGCGGCGAACAATGCAGCGCCAGTATCCGTGGCGCTGGCCGCGCCGCCGTCACCACCCAAGGTGGGCACCACCTTCCAGATGCCGGTCAACGTCTCCGGCGGATCGGATGTCTTCTCCGTCCCGCTGCAGTTGCAGTACGATCCGGCGAAGCTGACGCTGATTAACGTCGACTCGGGCGCCTATCTGGGCCACGACGGCCAGACGGTCGCGCTGGTGCATCGCGACGACGGAGCCGGAGGTGTCGCGATCTCCGCCTCGCGTCCGCCCGGGGTCGCCGGCGTGAGCGGATCGGGACAGCTCTGCGTCCTTACATTCCAGGCCAAGGCCGCGGGCGACAGCATCGTGAGTGTGACCAAGGCGGCGGCCCGCGACAGCAAACAGCAGGCGCTCCCGGTCATCACCTCCGGAACCATCGTGCATGTGCAGTAGCCGTTAACGCGCAGTCAGCGTCACAATCCTGCGGCCGCCGCGTCAGTTAAGGAATAAGTAAGGAACGGTATGATTCGCAGTCTAAGCTCGCGCACGTCGCTCTCGCCCCTGGGGCGCGAGGCCGGTCTTACGCTGATCGAGCTGATCGTGACCGTGGCCATCCTCGGCTTGCTGGCGTCGGCTGCGGTGCCGCTGGCCCGCTGGAACGTCAAGCGGGTGAAGGAGCGCGAGCTGCACGCCGACCTGTGGGAGATGCGCGCAGCCATCGACAAATACAAGGACGCGGCAGACAAGGGCGGTATCCAGACCAAGGTAGATAGCGACAACTATCCGCCGGACCTGGACACGCTGGTGAAGGGTGTCGAGGTGAAGGGCAAGAAGATGCGCTTCCTACGCCGCATCCCGATCGATCCCATGACCAACAAGCCCGACTGGGGTCTGCGATCGGAGCAGGACGACCCGGACGGTGACTCCTTCGGCGGGCAGAACGTCTTCGATGTGTATTCAAAATCCCAGGGTACGGCCCTGAACGGGACCAAATATGCCGACTGGTAAACGACGCGGCTGGACGTTGAACTTGAACGTCGCGCGGGCGACTAGGGCCGGGAAGGGAACCGAGTCGGGGTTTACGCTGCTCGAGCTGATGATCGTCATGCTCATCATCGCGATCCTGGCGGCGGTGGCGATTCCGGCGTACCTGGCATCCATCAAGGCGGCGAAAGAGGCTGTGCTGAAGGAAGATCTGCACGTGATGCGCGGTGCCATCGACGCCTACACCGCCGATAAAGCGAAGGCGCCGCAGTCGTTGGATGACCTGGTGCAGGGCGGCTATCTCAAGAAGCTGCCGACCGATCCGATGACCCACAGCGATACCACCTGGGTCACGGCGACCGATGACACGCTGCAGGATATCGATCAGAGCGAACCCGGTGTGAACGATGTGCATAGCGGTTCGGAAGACACGGGAAGCGACGGCCAGCCTTACTCCAGTTGGTGAATCTTCAAAATTAGCTGCATCTAACTGTGGACGATGCCCGATGCGCGCACGACTCCGCCTCCGCTCACCATGCCGACGGTGGCGCGCGTGCGTGCGCATTACGTGGCGCTCTGCGCTGCCTCAGCTGCGCAATTCGGTACCGGAGCACTCGCCGGGCGTCTGCTGCTGATCGACGGTCTGGCCGATGAGGGCGATGCGCTGATGATCGCAGCCAGCATCGCCGGCGCGGCATCGCTGGTGCTTGAAACGCGCACGGAGGTGATTCGCTACTGCGTCCGCAACGGCATCGTGGACTTTGCCGTAACCACTCTCAACGAAGCCCTGCGGATCCTGAAAAACGAGTTGCGCAAGAAGCAGCCGATTGCGGTGCTGGTGGAGCGAGACGCGGCCGCGGTGCTGGCCGCGATGGTGGAGCGCGGAGCGCAGCCCGACATACTGCGCTGGACGGCGCCCGATCCGGCCTTAGACGCCTATATCGACACGCTGATGGAGCGCGGCGCGTGGCCGTTTCCCGGTTCGATCTCCGGTCCGCTCGAATCAGGTGCCGATCCTGTGCGCGCTGATGCCACGAGCGAGGTGTGCTGGCGTGCCGGCGAAGGAGGCAGCTCTGCCCTGCGGCAGCTCGAGCTGCTGGCTGCCCAGATATTGCCACCCACGGATGTCGAACGGCAGAACTGGATCGCGCTCGCCCCGCGCTACCTGCCCCGTGCGCTGCGGCTGGAGCGGCGTGTCTCGATGACACAGCAGGAGTGCGTCGCGTTCGTTGCGGCGGTAGAAGAGCGGGCGCAGCAGGGCGCTTTGGCCGCACCGGTGCAGATCGAGGCTGGCGGCGAGGTGCGCGGCTTCGGCCAGTGATTCTCTTTTGACGACCCGAAAATGATGTTTGGAGAGGAGCGTAGCCTAAACAGCGGCGATCGCCCTCAGCCTGGCCCAGAGTTCTTTCAGTCCCAGCTCGGTCTTAGCCGAGCACAGCAGCAGCTCCTCTACGCCGAGCGCGCGCTTGAGGGCGGCGGCTGATTTGGTGCGTTCGTTGCCGGAAATCCTGTCCGCCTTTGTTCCCACCACAAGATAGGGTTTCTCTATTTCCTTCAAGTAGCGGATGAGCTGTGCGTCGCTCTCCTGGGGCGGGATTTTGCTGTCCACCAGGCAGATGCAGAGAGCGAGCGTGGGGCGGAGAGCTAGGTACGGCTCGATGAACTTCGGCCACTCGGCAGAGATGGATTTCGAGATCTTGGCGTAGCCGTAGCCGGGCAGATCGGCGAAGAACAGCACCGGCTGCATGCTGGCAGCGGACTCGTGCAAGGCGAAAAAGTTGATGGACTGGGTGCGTCCCGGCGTGGAGGAGACGTGCGCCTGCTTGGACCCGACCAGTGCGTTCAGCAGGCTCGACTTGCCGACATTCGAGCGGCCGAGGAAGGCGACCTCCGGCACTGTGGGCGGCGGGAAATGGTCGGGCGACAAGGCCGAGAGAAGGAACTTTGGGATGAGGCGCATCGCTCTCAATTCTCGCAGATGGATTTGGCGTGGCCCTTTTTGACGAGCTCGCTACCGGATTCTGCAGAGGTTGAAGACATCCAGCATGAGGTCGCTGTTGCTTACGCTTGACATATTCCTATATAGGAATATTATGAAATGCATGGCACGAGCCGCTACTACTCTGGATGTCTTCAACGCTGTAGCCGAGCCCCGGCGACGGGAGATCCTCGACGTGCTGCGGGACGGCCGCGAGCGTGCGGTGAACGAAGTGGTGGATGCCGTCGGCATGCCGCAGCCTTCGGTCTCGAAGCACCTCTCGGTGTTGCTCAAGGTGGGGGTGGTGAGCGTGACACGCAATGGCCAGATGCGTTTGTATCGGCTGAACGGAAACAATCTGAAACCCGTCCACGACTGGGCGAAGACCTTCGAGCGGTACTGGACGCACCAGCTGGATCGGATCAAGGAACGCGCGGAGCAGAAGATGCTGCATCGCAGGCAGGAAAACAACAACCAGGAGGGATGAAGTTATGAGCGCAGCGCGCACCGTTGTGCAACCCGTCGCGGAAGAGGTTGTCCGCAGCTTTTCCATCAAGCGCGAAGATCGGATTGAGGCATCTATCGAGATTGTCTTCGAGACGATTCTCGAGCAGATGAGTCATCTCAACGTAAAGCCAGACGGTGTACCGATGCCGATGAAGCTGGAAGCGTGGCCTGGCGGCCGCTGGTATCGCGAACTCGGCAATAACAACGGGCACATGTGGGGACATGTGCAGGCAATCAAGGCGCCGGAGTTGCTCGAGATCTACGGGCCGCTCTTCATGTCCTTTCCCGCCACTTCAAATGTGCAATATCGGTTGAAAGCCGACGGCAACGCAACCATCCTCCAGTTCAATCACACAGCAATGGGACTGATCCCGGACGATATCTCCGCGAATGTGAGCACGGGATGGGACAACATGCTGAAACATATTCGCGCTGACGCAGAGCGCAGAGCACGCCAGTCCTGAAACAGCGGAGCGATCGTCAACCTGCAAAAGCCGCCTCAAGAATCACGGCAAAGGAGAGAGATATGGAGAACAAGAAATCAGAGATGAAGACGCCCCCGATCGTGTCGGCCCAAGAGTGGGAAGCTGCGCGCGAGCAGTTGCTCGTGAAGGAGAAGGCCTTCACCCGCTCCCGTGACGCGTTAGCCGCCGAGCGCCGGCGGATGCCGTGGCTGGCCGTGGAGAAGAAGTATGAGTTCGACGGACCCAAGGGCAAAGTGAGCCTGCTCGACCTGTTCGAGGGCCGCCGTCAACTGATCGTCTACCGCGCCTTCTTCGAACCCGGCGTCTTCGGCTGGCCCGACCATGCCTGCCGCGGCTGTTCTCTGGGAGCTGACCAGGTCTCCCACCTCGCCCATCTGAACGCCCGCGACACCACGCTCGCGTACGCCTCGCGCGCGCCACAGAAGGACATCGAGCGCCTGAAGGCGCGCATGGACTGGGAGATGCCCTGGTACACCATCACCGACAGCTTCGACAAGGACTTCGGCGTGGACGAATGGCACGGCCATAACGCGTTCATCCGCGACGGTGACAAAGTGTTCCGCACTTACTTCATCAACAACCGCGGCGACGAAGCAATGGGCACCGTCTGGAACTATCTCGACCTGACCGCGCTCGGACGCCAGGAAACCTGGGAGAACTCGCCCGAGGGCTACCCCCAGACCCAAACGTACAAGTGGTGGAACTGGCATGACAATTACGACGCTGAAGCCGCGCCTGACCGGAAGTGGGTCGAAGTATCCGACGCTGGAGAAGCCGCCTTCCGAAATCGCGAGACAGCGGCGAAAGCATGACCGAGGCTCAACGCCCTCCCGAGTTGGCAAACGAATGAGACGGATCAACCAGAGAGAGGAGAGTCGCAATGCCGACAGCGGAAGCAGTGGATCACAAAGTGGTTTCGCATCAGGAGTGGGTGCAGGCGCGCAGGGCGTTTCTGGTGCGCGAGAAGGAGTTCACGCAGGCACGTGAGGCGATGGCAGAGAAGCTGCGCGAGCTGCCCTGGGAGAAGGTGGAGACGGAGTACGTCTTTGAGGGCGAGAAGGGAAAGATGATGCTGGCGGAACTCTTCGCCGGGCGCAGCCAGCTTATCGTCTACCACTTCATGTTCGGGCCGGATTGGACTGAGGGATGTCCGGGATGCTCGTTCACGGCGGACCACATCGATGGTCCGAATCAACACCTTTCGCATCATGACGTGACTCTGATGTGCATCTCACACGCGCCGTACAGCAAGCTGGCAGCGTACAAGGAGCGCATGGGCTGGCACTTCCCGTGGGTCTCCTCAGAGGGAAGCGACTTCAACTATGACTATGGCGTGTCCTTCACAAAAGATCAGGTGGATGCGGCCGAGCTTCCTTATAACTACGGAATCATGGAAGAGAAGCGATACATGAGTGAAGAGCTGCCGGGGCTGAGCGTGTTCTACAAAGACCCATCAGGGCAGATCTTCCACACTTACTCCACCTACGCGCGCGGTCTCGACCCCATCATCGGCGTGAATCATTTCCTCGATCTGGCACCGAAGGGCCGCAACGAGCGCGGGCCGGACGGCAAGATGGTCGAGTGGGTGAAGCGGCACGATCAGTACGAGGACGCGCCGAAATCTGCTGCCTGCTGCCACGACGAGGCGCATGCGTGATGGCGACTGTGACAAATAAGGACAGCGGCGGCGATCTGTGCGCTCTTCCGGTGCGGGCCATCTGCCCGTGCCAGCGGATCGCCGCCTCTCCCCCGGCCGTGGCTGCTCCAATCGCCAACGGTAGGGCTGGGGCGAGTCAGGGGACGCGGCGCACGCGCGGGGCGGCAGCCTGGGCGCTGCCCAGCGTCGCGCTGGCTCTGGTTCCGAAGTGTCCCATGTGCGTGGCTGCCTATCTTGCGATCGGCGGCGGCCTGGGGGTGTCGTTGACCACTGCGGCGCATCTGCGGACGGCGCTGGTTTGGTTGTGCTGGAGCACGTTGGCGCTGCTGGTCGCGCGGTTAGTGGCGCGAGTCCGGACTCGTCACCGTGGCCGTATAGCAACGGCTCCTAGTATGCGCAGAGACGGTATGCGCAGAGACCACGTGCGCAGAGACGGTGTGCACAGAGACGAGCGGCGATCTCCTGCGCATACCGCCGCAGCTTAATCGTCATCTGGCGTATTCCATTGCGCAGCGTGGCTGCCGGGTATATAAAGCAATGCACAGATAGCATTCACCGGAAGCGTGCGTTCTGCACAGCCGTTCTTTTGACTGAACGGTTGGCTTGAACAGTGTCCTGCCTGCGCTGTCTGAGCTTTTGCTTGGCGAAGCACCCTCTCCCGCTTGCTGCCAATCTGCTTTCCGAATAAGGGTCCCTTCCCCCATTTGCTGACTACCCCCGCAATTCAACCGCTGCCTCTTTACGCTGGAGGGAAGGAATCGTATGTTGAGCAAGACAATCGGAATATGTGCAGGACTGTGCTTCCTGATCGGAGGAGTCTCGGGACTCCCAAACGCCAGGGCACAGGCGACTGGGGCGAAGGCGACTCCACCACCCAAGGTTCTGGTGGCTGATATCGAATGGCTCAAGCCGGGGAAGGGCGGAAGCGCTCACCAGAAGTCGGAAAACGCGTTCATCCAAGCCGCCGAGAAGGCCAAATCGAACCAGCATTACGTGGCATTGCAGGCGCTCTCCGGCCCACCGCGCTCGCTCTTCCTTTTCAGCTACGACTCGTTTGCCGCGCTCGAGAAGGAGCAGAAGGAGGAGATGGCTAACACGAGCCTGAGCGCCGATCTCGATCAGGCCTTCGCCGCAGATGGTGAGCTGCTTTCTTCAATGTCGAGAAACATCTTTACTCTTCGCGACGACCTCATGCCTGAGCCAGGTCTTGCCATTGCAACCATGCGTTACATGCAGATCACTCGTGTCACCGTGCGTCCGGGACACCAGGGGGAGTGGGAAGAATATCTGAAGATGCTCCGGAGCAACCTGGACAAGGCGGAGCCGGGAAGGCATATAGCTCTATACCAGAGCGCTTATGGCTGGGAGAACGGAGGCATATGGCTGCTGATCACCCCGATGAAATCATTGTCGGAAGTGGACGAAGCAGATGCGAATGCTGCGAAGTTCCGTGAAGCGATGGGCGACACAAACATGAAGCACTATCGCGAACTCGCTGCCGCGGCCGTCGAATCCTCTCAACGTAACCTCTACGCATTCGATCCGGCGATGAGCTTCCCCTCGGATGAAATGGTGAGTGGGGACCCAACGTTCTGGAAACACAAATAAACGCAAGCGCGGTCAACAGGGAAGGGCGCTGCCTCGGCGGCGCCCTTTTCTCGTCGCGTCAGATTTGACACGAGCCGTTATCGCTGGAAAGCTCACGGTGCAGACGGAACCACTGTTTCCGGAGACGCGTTCCATTGAAAACCACCAAAATTCTGTACGGCAGCGCGGTCTTTCTCGCCGCGTTTCTCCTCTTCCTCGTAGAGCCCATGGCCGGCAAGCAGCTTTTGCCCACCTTCGGTGGCTCGGCGGCCGTCTGGCTTACCTGCCTGGTCTTCTTCCAGACCGCTCTGCTGGCGGGCTACGCGTATGCACATTGGCTGGCGCGCCGCTCGCAGCAGCGATGGCAGATGCCCCTCCACATGTCCCTGCTGGTGCTCGCGGCCATCCTCGCCGTGGTATGGGCCTTGCGAAGCGGACACTCCAGCCAGGCGGTATCGCATCCCGTCGGCATGATCTTTCGCCTGTTGCTGGTCTCGATCGGGCTGCCGTTTCTGTTGCTGGCATCGACCAGCCCGCTGCTGCAGGCCTGGCTGGCGCGGCTGGAACGGGGCCGCATTCCATACCGCCTCTTCGCGCTGTCGAACCTCGCCTCGCTGCTCGCCCTGGCGCTCTATCCAACTATCGTGGAGCCGCACCTGGCCTTGCGCACGCAGCGGATCGCCTGGGGCTGCGGATTCGCATGCTTCGCTGTGCTCTTCGCAGTCCTTGGCTGGGGCGCAGGCAAGCCGCCAGCCGAGTTCCTCGAGATCCCCATCGAGATCCTCATCGAGAACAAGGAGAAGCGCGCTGAGAACGAGCCGCCAGCATCATTGAGAAGCAAGTGTCTGTGGCTGGTGTTGCCGATGGTAGCGGCCATGCAGTTGAGCGCCGTCACCAGCTACCTTACGGCGAACATCGCAGCCATCCCGCTGTTGTGGATTCTGCCGCTGGCCGCGTATCTGATCACACTCATCATCGCGTTCGAATACGCGAGCTTCGTGCCGCGCCCGGTGCTAACGCGGCTGCTCGCAGTAATGCTGGCCGCACTGGCGTACATGACGGCAAATGGGGATGTGTGGTGGCCGGTCGGCATAGGGATTGCAGTCTTCATGCTGGAGATGTTCCTGGCCTGTCTCTATTGCCATGTCGAGGCATATCGGCTGCGTCCGCAATCGTCGCGGGAGCTGACTCTTTTCTATCTGCTCTTCGCCATGGGCGGCGCCGTCGGGTCATTCCTCATCGGCATCGCGTCGCCGCTCTTGTTCTCGTCGAATTATGACGTGGCGATTTCATTCTTTGCGACGGCGCTGGCGGCTTTGCTGGTTGTGTGGAGGGAAACCTGGTCAGAGCGCCTGCTCTGGTTCGCCGGCTCCGCAGCGTTGCTTTACGTCTTAGTCCTGCTGCATACTGCGTACCGCCGCGATACGTTATTCGCCACACGTAACTTTTACGCAAGCCTGCGCGTGAAGCAGACCTATGACAGCAAACAACAGTGGACGCGCACGCTCAGCAACGGAATCATCCTGCACGGTACACAGATCTTTACGCCGGCGCTGGAGAAGACCCCAACCACCTACTATGCCGAGGATTCAGGCGTCGGCCTCGCGCTCCGCTATTGCTGCGGAGAGCGCCCACGGAATGTAGGTGTCGTAGGGCTGGGCGCAGGCACCATCGCTGCCTATGGCCGGGCGGGAGACCGCATGCGCTTCTATGAGCTCAACCCCGCGGTCCAGCCGATTGCGCAACACCTGTTCACCTATCTGCGCGACACGCCGGCTCAGATCAGTTTTGCGGAAGGGGATGCACGAGCCTCACTCGCCAGGGAGGCTCCCCAGCACTTTGATGTACTGGTCGTCGATGCATTTTCCGGCGATGCCATACCCCTGCACCTGCTGACGCAGGAAGCACTTCAGCTTTACCAACATCATCTTGCACCGGGCGGCATAGTCGCCTTCCACATCTCAAATCGGCATGTCGACCTTGAACCTGCCATTGCATTGTTGGCTCACTCTGCCGGCATGCATGCACGCACGGTGCACAGCAATGCGAACGATGAGCGCGGTGAATCCAGCGCGACCTGGGTACTGGTCACCGACAATGAAGCATTTCTTGCTCTTCCGGCCGTGGCGAACTGCAGCCGGGAGCCGGAACAGCGCGCCGGGATGCGGATCTGGACCGATGATTATTCGAGTTTGTTCCCGTTGCTGCGCTTCATGAACCGGCAATAAAAGAAAAGGGCGCCGCCGCGGCAGCGCCCTTCCTTGTCTTGAAGCGTTGAAGCGCTATTGATGCGCGCGCGGCTGTTCCTGCGCAACCGGCGCGTGGACGACGGCGAGCGCCTCCGGCGTCTCCTCTTTCAACTCCGGCAGCGGCGACTCGAGCGCGATCTTCAGCACCTCGTCCATCGTCCCGACGAAGTGCAGCTTCATCGCCGTCTTCAAGTTCTCGGGTAATTCGGCAACGTCCTTTTCGTTTTCGTTCGACAGGATGGCTTCAAAGATGCCGGCGCGGTGTGCCGCGAGCAGCTTCTCCTTCAGGCCGCCGATGGGAAGCACCTTGCCGCGCAGCGTGATCTCACCCGTCATGGCGAGGTCGCGGCGCACGGGAATCTTGGTGAGCGCGCTGGCGAGCGCTGTCGCCATGGTGATGCCGGCCGACGGACCATCCTTGGGGATGGCGCCTTCGGGCACGTGCACGTGGATGTCGACATTGCGATAGAAGTCGCGCGGCAGGCCAAGCTGATGGGCGCGGCTGCGGATGTAGGAGAGCGCGGCCTGCGCCGACTCCTGCATCACGTCGCCAAGCTGACCGGTCAGCGTGAGCTTGCCCTTGCCGTCGAGCACCTGCACCTCGGTGGAGAGGATGCTGCCGCCCACCTCGGTCCACGCGAGTCCCGTGACCAGGCCAACCTCGTTTTTCTCGTGCGCCTGCGAGTCGCGGAACTTCGCCACGCCGAGGAAGTCGGCGATGTTTTCTAGGGTGATCGCTTCCTTGTGCTTGGCGCCCGATTTCACTACGCGGCGCGCCACCTTGCGGCACACATTGCCGATCTCCCGCTCCAGGTTGCGCACACCTGCCTCGCGCGTATAGCTGCGCACGATCTCGGTGATGGCTTCGTCGGTGAACGAAATGTTCTTGTCGCTCAGACCAGTGCCGTCGGTCTGCTTCTTCACCAGGTACTGCTTGGCGATCTCGATCTTCTCCACCTCGGTGTAACCGTGCAGACGCAGGATCTCCATGCGGTCCTGTAGCGGACCGGGAATGGTGTGCAGTACGTTTGCGGTGGCCACGAAGAGTACCTGAGACAGGTCGTACTCCACGTCGAGGTAGTGATCCTGGAAGTTCGAGTTCTGCTCCGGGTCGAGCACTTCGAGCAGAGCAGACGATGGATCGCCGCGGAAGTCCGAGGCCATCTTGTCCACTTCGTCCAACATGAAGACGGGGTTCTTGGTGCCGGCCTTCTTCATGGACTGGATGATCTGTCCGGGCAGCGCGCCGATATAGGTGCGCCGGTGCCCGCGAATCTCCGCCTCATCCCGCACGCCGCCTAGCGACATGCGGACAAACTTGCGGCCGGTGGCCTTGGCGATCGACATGCCGAGCGAGGTCTTGCCCACGCCCGGAGGCCCGACGAAGCACAGGATGGAGCCCTTCGGATTTTTGACCAGCTGGCGCACGGCGAGGAACTCGAGGATGCGCTCCTTGATCTTTTCCAGCCCATAGTGGTCGGTATCCAGAACCTTTTCCGCGGTGTCGATGGAGCGCGTCTCCTTCGACTTCTTCTTCCACGGCACGGCCAGCAGCCAGTCCAGATAATTGCGCGAGACCGTGGACTCGGCCGACATCGGCGGCATGGCTTCGAGCTTTTTCAGCTCCTGCATCGCCTTGTCCATCACGTCCTTGGGCATGCCGGCGGCTTCGATCTTCTTCTTCAGATCGTCGAACTCGCTCTTTTCGCCGCGGCCCAGCTCCTTCTGGATGGCCTTGATCTTCTCGTTGAGGTAGTACTCCTTCTGCGCGCGCTCCATCTGCCGCTTCACCCGGCCCTGGATGGAGCGGTCCATGTTCAGCTTTTCGATCTCCATGTCCAGCAGGTCGGCGATGCGGGCCAGCCGCTCGGTGGGATCGAAGAGGTTGAGTAGCTCCTGCTTCTCTTCGACCGTGAGCTGCAGGTTGGCGGCGATGGTGTCGGCCAGCTTGCCCGGTTCGTCCATGCGCACCGCGGCCACGATGGATTCGTAATTGAGACTCTGCTGCAGCTTCACGTACTGCTCAAACAGGCCGGTCACCTTCTGCATCAACTGCTCGGTCTGCGGTCCTGGAGGCGCGACGCGCGGGATGCGCACGGTGGCGACGAAGAATCCGTCCGAGTCATTGATTTCGGTGGATTTGGCGCGCTCCAATCCCTCAACCAGCACTTTAATGTTTCCGTCCGGCATCTTCACGCTCTGGACGATATTGCCGATGGTGCCGACGGCGTAGACGTCATCCGCCTTGGGCTCGTCGATCGAGGCGTCGTGCTGGGTGGCGAGGAAGATACGGCGGTCGCCGTTGAGTGCCTCTTCGAGCGCGCGGACGCTGGATTCCCGCCCAACGATGAACGGCGTCATCATGAAGGGGAAGATCACCATCTCGCGGATGGGCATCATGGGCAGCTTGCGTGTCTCGCCGCGCTCTTTGGTCTCCCTGGGCTCTTTCGGGTCTTTACTGGTTGCCACTTCTGTCCTTCCGCTCACGATTGCCGGTGAGCATCGGCATCAAAAACCTGCGTAGAAACGCGGTAAGCGAGACAGCCGGTATGGTGCGGGGCCGGACTGTGTTTGTCAGATGTTCAAACGCCAGTGGGAGGCTCACCTTCAGGCGAATATATGCAGGGACAACGTATGCTAACCGACAACGCGCGCAGTTGTATCGATCCCCTGTAAAAAGGGTAAACCATCGGGTCCTCGCGTGCACCTTTGGTCGGATGCATCCGCTGCAAGTCGCTGCCCAATATGAACATGACTAAAGTGTGAATCGGCGATGCGATGTCGCCGGGACGGCAGATCCAGTTGAGCGCGTGTCATTCTAACCGTGTTGATGAACCTCCACTGGAGAGACGGCAATGACGAGGGACGAGGCGTGGGATCTGGCCAACCATTGGGTAGAAGCCTGGAACGGTCATGACCTGGAATTGATCATGACGCACTATGAGGATGCGATCGAATTGACGTCTCCAGTTGCCGCCCGGTTGTTGGGGACATCCGACGGCAAAGTAGTCGGCAAGACAAATTTGAGAGCCTACTTTCAGCGAGGGCTGGAGGCCTACCCGGAGCTCCACTTTCGCATTGAGGACGTGCTCTGGGGCGTCAACAGCGTGGTGCTCTACTACACAAACCAGAAGGGAACACGCACGGGAGAGTTCATGGAGCTGTCAGCGATGGGAAAAATAGCTCGAGTGGTGGCGAACTACAACGCCTAGCTGCGAACGGCCGGACGTTTCCAACTGCCCTCCAAAGACGACAAAGGCGCTGCCATGGAGCAGCGCCTTCGTGTTTCCGTTGTAAGGAGAGCTAGCCGGCCTTCCCCAGCAATTGTTCGGAGAAGTCCCGCTTCGCGACCATCTCGGCCGTGATGTCCAGCTCCTTGATTTGCTTCTGGCTGGGCAGGTGATACATCAGGTCCAGCATGAGCTCTTCGAGGATCATGCGCAGCCCGCGAGCGCCCACCTTGCGATGCAGCGCTTCGCGCGCGACTGCGATGGTGGCGTCGGTATTGAAGTTCAGCTTGACGCCCTCGTAGTCAAAGAGCTTCTGGTATTGCTTCAGGATGGCGTTGCGCGGCTTGGTCAGGATCTCGACCAGCGCGACCTCGTCCAGCTCGTCCAGAATACCGATCACCGGCAGGCGTCCGACGAACTCCGGGATGAGCCCGAACTTGATCAGGTCCTGTGGCTCGGCCTGGCGCAGCAGCTCGGTGTCACGCTGTGCGGCCGTAGCACCTTCGGCTTTGGCCTGTTTCTCGGTCAGCGCCTTGAAGCCCAGGGCCTTCTTGCCTACGCGCCTGCCCACCACGCGCTCGAGGCCAACAAAGGCGCCGCCGCAGATGAACAGGATATTGGTGGTGTCGACCGGCGTGAACTCCTGGTGTGGATGCTTGCGGCCGCCCTGCGGAGGCACATTGGCCACGGTGCCTTCGAGAATCTTGAGCAGCGCCTGCTGCACGCCCTCGCCCGAGACATCGCGCGTGATCGACGGGTTCTCGTCCTTGCGGCCGATCTTGTCGATCTCGTCGATATAGATGATGCCGGTCTGGGTGCGCGTTACGTCGCCGTCGGCGGCCTGCAGCAGCTTGAGGATGATGTTCTCCACATCCTCACCCACGTAGCCCGCCTCGGTCAGCGTGGTGGCGTCCACGATGGCGAAGGGCACGTCCAGCATCTTGGCCAGGGTGTGGGCCAGCAGCGTCTTGCCGCTGCCCGTCGGACCCACCAGCAGGATGTTCGACTTCGACAGCTCGACATCGTTGCCGCGCGTGCGGTTCATCTGCACCCGCTTGTAGTGGTTGTAGACCGCGACCGCCAGCTTCTTCTTGGTGGTCTCCTGCCCGATGACGTACTCGTCCAGGAACGCCTTGACCTCCTGCGGCTTGGGCAGGTGGGCGGGCGCGGCGCCGGGCTGTGTCTCCGTCCGGTCGTCGTCCAGGATGGAGTTGCACACTGCGACACACTCGTCGCAGATGTACGCACGCGGATAGTCGCTGGGAGAAGAGATCAGTTTAGCTACAGCGTCCTGCGATTTATGGCAGAACGAACAGCGGAGTGTCTCGTCGGAACCCGTGCGCGTTTTCATGGAATCTGCTCCTTCTCGCCGAGGTCCTTGTCGTCTGCTTAGGTGCGCGGACGATCGATGATCTCGTCGATGATGCCGTATTCCTTCGCCTGTGGGGAGTTCATAATGAAGTCCCGCTCGACGTCCCGCTCAATACGTTCGAGCGATTGACCGGTGTGTTTGGACATGAGTTGATTGGTGATTTCGCGGATCCGCAGGATCTCGCGAGCGTGGATGTCGATGTCCGTTGCCTGGCCGGAAAGTCCGCCCATGGACGGCTGGTGGATAAGGATACGCGAGTTTGGCAAAGCAAAGCGTTTGCCTCTGGTGCCGGACATCAGCAGGAAGGCTCCCATGGAGGCCGCCTGGCCGATGCAGTAGGTCACCACGTCGTTCTTGATGAACTGCATAGTGTCGTAAATCGCCAGACCGGCGGTAATGGAGCCGCCTGGCGAGTTGATGTAGAGCTGAAGGTCCTTCTCCGGGTCCTCGCCGGAGAGAAAGAGCATCTGTGCAATCACCAGGTTGGCGATCTGATCATCGATCGGCGTTCCCAGAAATATGATGTTGTCGCGCAGCAGACGGCTGTAAATGTCGTAGGCGCGTTCGCCCCGGCTCGTCTGCTCAATAACCATCGGTACAAGTGCCATGCTCTTCTTTATGCTCCTCGCCCGCCGATGCTTCCTCCGGCTGGCTGGTTCTCCTGCGTCCCCTCAAGCGCGCTTGCCGAATTCAATTCCGTCGCGCTCCAACTACAACTAAAGTCTTTCGTACAAGAGCTTCGCCGTCTTGTCCCTTCGAATTTGTTCCCGGATTCTAGCGATGGACCCCTCCTGCGTCAATCGCACGCGCAGGGTATCTACCGGTTCACGTAACTGTAGCGATAGCAACTCTACCTCCTGATCGACTTCCTCGTCCGAAACGCCGATCTGCTCCGCGTCCGCGATGTGGTCCAGGATGAGCAGCGACTTCACTTCGCTGGTGGCCGAATCGCGCTGCGCAGCACGCAGCCGCGCAAAGTCCAGCCGCTTCATGTCTTCTTCGCGCATGCCCTGCGCGGCAAGAGCACGCAGGCCGCGGTCCAGGCGCGTATCGATCTGCGACTGGATCATCGACTCCGGTACGGGGAACTGGAAGCGCTCGCTGAGCGCGGTCAGCAGACGATCGCGCGTCTCCGTCTCGGTGCGGCGATCCTTTTCGGCCTGCAGATTTTCGCGGAACCGTGTGGTGAAGTCCTCGTAGCTTGAATAGTCTCCGAGCTCTTTTGCAAAGTCGTCGTTTAACTCCGGCTGCAGCTTCCGCTTGATGCTCTTCACGGTCACGTCATAGGCGACGTTCTTGCCGGCCAGCCGCTTCTCGCCGAAGTCCTCGGGATAGCTGACCTCGAACTTCAGTTCCTGTCCGACGGTCGCGCCACGCAGTGCTTCCGTGAACGCAGGGAGGGTATTCGATCCGCCAACCTCGAGCATTACGTCCTCACCGGTCAGGGGAGCATCTCTGGCTCGCACTTTCCGTCGCGGGCTCGCCTTCGGCCGCCGGCTGCACGCTGCCGGTAAAGGCGATCTGTGCCCAGTCGCCGTCCACCAGCGGGCGCTCCTCTTCGACCGGCTCCATGGTGGAGCGGGAATCGCGCACGCGCTCGACCTCGGCCGCGAAGTCCTCATCCGTGAAGGCTGCGCTTGGTTTCTCGACCTTGACGTCGTGGTAGCCCTCGACAGAAAACTCCGGCATGACCTCGAACTCAGCCTTGAACCACAGCGGCTTCCCGTCCTCCATGGTCATGTCGACCACCTGGGGCTGCGAGACAAGCTTGTAGTTGCCTTCGGTGATGGCGCGCTGGAAGTGTTGCGGCATCACCGCTTCCAGCACCTCCTGGCGGATGCGCTCGGCAAAGCGCCCGCGGACCAGCGACTCCGGCACCTTGCCGGCGCGGAAGCCGGGGATGCGAGCCTGCTTCTGGTAGCGCTTCACCGTGGAGCGCATGGCGCGGGAGACTTCATCCTCCGGGATGGTCACCTCGATCGCGCGGGTGACCTCGGGATTGAAGGTAGGCCCATGCTGGTGGGTGTGATCGTGGCCCGAGTGATCGTGCTCCTGCTCTGCGCCTGCCTCAGGCTGGGCGGCGGTGGTGCTCTCGGGGGTGGTGGAGGTCTCGACTGTGTCTTGGGTGCTCAAAGATGTGCTCAAGGTAGCGCTCTGGTGTGCCTTCCGTGAATGTCTGCGCCTGCAATTCTGATAGGACGGGGAGCCTGGTAGACGCAGTTGCGTGCCAGGCGATGCGTAGGCAGGCGCCTGATTCAATGGTAAGAGGCTTTGGGGAGGGGGTCAAACCGCGCAGGCGCGTGGGTCCAGCTAGAGTAACGGTATTGCCAGGATTCCTAGACAGCCGGGCGAAACGCCGAATTTCGCAAGGCGCTGCGTTCCGAGGGTAACGGCGCGCGCACCCGGCGGACGAAACGTGGATCGGAAGCTCCGCAGGCCAGGAAGTTCGCGCGTGCCGCGGTCAGGCTCAGGGTGCCGTTGGGGCCGCCGCGCACCACATCCGCATCCACTTCGTCCTGTCCATCGTCCTGCCACCAGCAGACGGGGCAGAGCTCGAAGACTCCCGGAGCCGTCAGCGTCCGGCTGCCACAGCACAGGCAAAGCACATTTGTGGTTTGCATACCTGTCTAAGACGGCGCTTGTAGCAAGGAGTTGCAGAATTTCGCCGTGAAGATCACGTGACCTTGGTCATGGACGGTGCGATTCCGGAAATGAAAAAAGGCGCCGCAGCCCGGAGGCCGCGGCGCCTTTGCAGCCGTGAGGCTACTTTGCCGTCGGAGGCGGCGTGAACAGCTCCAGCTTGACCTTCCAGGTAACGGAGGCGCCTGGCTTCAGCGTCACCATGCCAGTGTCCATGCCATGCCACTCCTTGCCGAAGGGATCGGCGAAGTTGAACTGCTCTTCGACGGCGACGAAGTTCTTCCCGGGATCGGTCGGCGCGTAGACCTGCACCGTCTTGATCTCCGGCGATTCACCCAGCACGTGGATGCCGTAGTTCGACTTCGGATCGGTCAGCTGGACATCGACTGCGCCGTCCGTGCGAGTGAGTTTGGAAAAGTTGTCGTCGAGGAACATGTCGTCCAGCGCTTTGCCGCCGGGTGCGTTGAAATCGTACTTGGTGCCCTTCACCGGCTTCAGTCTGCCGGTGGGGAAGACGTCGTCGTAGTTGTTCACCAGCGCCATCTCCGCCCCGGGTATGTGCAACCGTGCCTGCGTACGATCGCCCGATGGGATGGCGAAATAAGGATGCCAGCCAATGGCCATCGGTTCAGGCGCATCGCCAACGTTTTTCGCCGTGATGGTTGCGGTTACGTCTTTGCCTGCGAGCTCGATAGTGAAGTCGAGATCCGTCTTCGAGAGCCAGTGGCCGCCGAAGTCGCCGGCGTGGATGGTGCCGGTCACCGTCTGGCCATCGGCTGAATCGGTCACCTTCACATCGTCCGTCTTCGAGGTGAGGATGAGGCCGTGGATGGAGTGCAGTTCCGCGCCCGGCTTCTTGCCGGAGAAGTTTGCGGGCAGAGTCAGCGTCTTGCCTTCCCACGTAGTGGTGATCGTCTGCTTGTCGTCGGAGAGTTTGCCGCGAATGCGGTTGGGATAGGGCACCAGGAACGCGCCGCCGAACCCGAATGAGCCATTGCCATTTTTGTCCGCTGGATCGGAGCCGCTGAGCTTGGTCTGCACCTCGCTGAGCGGTGGCGCGAAGAAGACATTCGTCGTGCCCTTGCCGGGAAGGTTCGCCGTGATCTGCAGCAGGTTCATGCCGCGTCCGGGAATCACGGTGGCGGAGAGGAACTCTGGCGCTGCGCCATTCTGCGTGGCTTTGCGCTGCAAGGTGACGACATCCTGGCCGTTGATCTGCGGGGCGGCCGCAGGCGCGTTCTGCGGATTGACCGACTCAGGCGGCGCGGCGGACTTGCAGCCGCCGGCCAGGAGCAGGGTTGCGGCGAGCATCACGGCGGCCGATGCGTATGCTGACGCGTATCTTGACGCGAATGTTCTATTCACAACAGGTCGAGCGGAAACAGGCATGGATTCGATCCTCTGGTGGGGAAGCGTTTGCATCGCAACGGCCAAGCCGCCGGAAGCGCACCCATTCTACGCCGGAGTTACTTGAGAACCGTGATCACGGCGGAAAGAAGAGGACGGGAACAGAATCCTATGATTATGGTGGGAGCCATGCTCGCGTGGAACGGGAAGCGATGGATCGTCGCGGTGGCTGTAGTGTCTGGTCTCGTGTGGTTTGTCTTCGCGAGACATTTCTCTGCAGACGGCCTCATCGGCGGCATGATGGGTGGGATCTTCGCGGCGATTACACACCGGCGATTTCAGACTTTCTGGCTCAGGCTTCAGACGGCGCAGCAAGTGTGTCTGCTCCTTGCAGCGCCATGTGTGCTTTGGCTTCTTTTGTTCATCGCAAATCGCGACCATAACGACCGAATAGCCTTATCCTCAGCGGAGACCGCATTTCTCGTCGTCCTCTGCGGACTCTATTGGCCCTTTTCGAAGGCTATGGACGCCTTATGGATGCGGTTCCGCAGACATCAAGCGAAGTGAACCCGCTCAACAGCGAGGCAGCGCGCTCGCGAAGGCCGCCAGCCACTCCGCCTGCTCCGGCGTGTCCGGCACCTGCAGGCCGCGGCCATTCGAGATGAGGCGAAAAGCATGCTCCGGCGAAATCCCCTCCACGCAGAGGACCGCAGCGAGCAGCAACGACGAGCGTCCGATGCCCGCACAACAATGCGCGCCGATATTCTTGCCGTGACGGCGTTCGGTGGCCAGCTCCTCCGCCAGCGCGTACAGCTCATGATGAGCGACGGGCACGCTGTGGTCGGGCAGGGGAAACGAGCGGAACTCGATGCCCGCCCTTGCGCACAGCGCCTGCTCGCGTGCCAGCCCCAGCTCCGCCGTCTCCGCTGTGGTGAGCAGCGAAACCAGAATGTCGATGCCGTCGCGGCGAATCGCCGCCAGATCCTCCGCCAGCCAGTCGTTGCCGCGCGGACGCGGCACAATGGCAAGACGCCCGTTGGCCCCTGGATTGACCCAGAAGATTGTCATGGTACCTTCCATCCCCGGTAAAAACTCGGCATGCGGGCTGCAACCCTCGCCGAGGGAATACATGAAAGACTATCCAGCCCTGCGGATGTCACCCATTCGCAGCACTTTAGAGCGCTTTCACTGTTGCTGAGCGCCGGCCAGGCTCGCGAAGTGTGGCCTTTCTTGACGCGAAGCCACGCGGACCGCGGCGCTCTTGTATCCGCCTACGATGAAACACTTTAGCGTAACTTCGATGCTTCTTCCGGCCCCGAACTTCTGCTTTGCGCGCCATTCCTGCGCGAAGTTCCGTCGCGAATTTCCGGACGCCTGACCCAGTATCCTGTTGCGTCGCCTCACAGGCGACCAGGTGCCTCTAAACTAGCCGTAGCGCTCTAACTTCCACAAGTCCCTTCCATGCCGCCTGAGCTTTCTGCCGTATCCGCATTCGACGCACTCAATCAGCGCATCATCCTCTGTGAGCGATGCCCACGGCTGCGGGCCTATTGCGCCGAGGTTGCCGAGAAGCGCCGCCGCGCCTATCGCGACGAGACCTACTGGGGACGCCCGGTGCCCAGCTTCGGCGATCCCGCGGCGCGCGTCCTCATCATTGGCCTTGCGCCCGGCGCTCATGGCTCCAACCGCACGGGCCGGCCCTTCACCGGCGATGGCTCGGGCGACTTCCTCTATCCCGTGCTCTATGAGGCGGGCTTCGCCTCGCAACCCGCCGCGCGCAGCCGCGAGGACGGCATGCGGTTGCGCGATGTGCTGATCACCTCCGTCGGCCGCTGCGCGCCACCCGGCAACAAGCCGGCGCCCGCCGAGCTGGCGAACTGCGCAAGCTGGCTCGACGAGGAGATCGCCCTGCTCACGCGGCTGCGTGTGGTGGTCTGCCTGGGCCACATCGCGTGGAACGGCTACCTCGCGCACTTACGGCGCAAAGGGCACGCAGCACGGTTGAGCGATTATCCCTTTCGCCACCGTGCCGAGTACGAGATGCCGGACGGCGTCACGCTGCTCGGCAGCTACCATCCCTCGCTGCAGAACACCAACACCGGCCGGCTTACGCGGGAGATGTTTCTGGATGTCTTCGCGCGAGCGCGACAGCTCGCCTCGCGTCCCAAGAAGGCGGTGCGCGCATGATCGTGGCTCTCTGGCTGGTGCCGCTGCTGCTGGCCGCCGCCGCGTTCCCGCGCTGGCCGTACAGCCGCCAGTGGGGCTATGTGCCCTCGGTCGGGCTGCTGCTGGTGGCACTGCTGGTGCTGGTGATGCACCTCAACTACATGATCTGACGCCGCGCTCAGGGATGAGGCGGAACGACCGCCTGCCAGTGCATGCCGCTGCAGAAGAAGAGCCGCGCCGTCTGGCCGGCGGGTCTTGAGATCAACAGCATCCCTTCCGTTGTACACGCCTCGCCCGCTCGTATCGATGACTCCGTGGACGCCACCGCGCCCTGGCCCAGCTCCAACGGGCCGCTGAGCTGAGCGCTCTTCGCGTGCACATCTCCGTTCACAGAGATGTCGCCGATCACCCGCGCTTCTCCCAGCACTCCGGGTGGGATCTCAGGACTGCCCCGGTAGCAAAACTCGTGCGCGCTGATCTGGCCTTCGCTTACCCGAGAGAATGCGTTGCGCAGCATGACCTTGGTAGTACCGCCGTGCGGGCCGGGCACGGCATTCACTGCGCACTCCGACCCCGAGCCTTTCGGGCCCTCCTCGTAGTTGCCCTCGATGAAGAAGCCGAAGCCATAGCCCAGCTCGATCTCCGATCGATAGCCGGCCGTGCCGTTCACGGTGAAGTAGTTTCGCACGATGTGAATGTCGTAGACGTTGCCGGTACCCGCGCCTGCGGCGACCGCGACTCCGAGCGACTCAAAGTAATTTCCCTCCACCAGCGTGTGCGCGTCCCAGCCCAGAAAGATATCGCCGCTGCGGTTAGCTTCCAGTACGTTGTCGCGATAGACATTGCCAAGCGCCCGCGTCGCCGGTACGTGGCCGTCGCGGCTGTAGACGCCCCAGTCATTGGCTGAGATTTCGTTGTCCTCCACGTGTACGGCGTTGGGCGCGAAGTGCGGTACGGTCACCATATCGATGCCGTGTTGATTCTCCTCGATGACGTTCATCGCGATCTGTACGCCATTCGCGCCGCTCAGCTCGATGCCATTGCCGTGCGTGAAGCTGTAGATGCGCATGCCGCGGACGACGAAGCTGTTGCCCGGAAGCAGATGAATCCCGTTCTGCGCCGTGGAATTGCCCACCAGGTCGCAGCCGCCCTCGCCATCGATGGTGAGATTCATTGCGCCGCTGGCGGATGTGTCCGCCAGGATGGCATCGCCGCTGCCGGTGTAATGCAGCACCGCGCCGGCATCGCACATCAGATGCTCGCCTGCTCGCGTGAGCTTGATGGTGGTGGAGAACCTGTAGCTGCCTGCCGGAATGCGCACGGTGCCGCCGCTGGCAGGCATTGCGGCAATGGCCGCATTCACCTTCGCACCAATGTCGGCGCCCGGCATTCCGCGCGGATCAATGATGTCACCGGGGGTACCACCTGAAGCAGTTCCATTTGATGCGGACTGCGCGATAGCAGCCGTCGCGAATAAAGCAAACCAGACAGTGAGCGCAGAGTGGAGCGGTCTCATGCTCTAACCATAGCTCGCTGCGGGCCGGGTTGGACAAACCCTGGAGCGGGAGACGGGGATCGAACCCGCAACCAACGGCTTGGGAAGCCGCTACTCTACCATTGAGCTACTCCCGCCAGTTCCTTGATTATATGCACGCTGGCATTGGTTACGGATACGGTTTCTTCCTGGCGCGAGGGCAAGGGTATTCAGGCAAATTGCGGTCACATGAAAAGGTTTGAGACGGCTGGCGGCAGATCGGTCTTGGCTGATAACGCCTGAAGAAGAAGAGGTGTGAACGTTTCAGTTGCTTTATCGCCACGATGCCAACCCCTGCGCCGTCCGCAAAAGGGGTCACCCAAGCTTCGGCCTCGCAATAAGTTGATAGAAACGATCCGGATGGCTGGCTAGCGAGGCTGAATAGGTCGCCGCCCGCCTCCACTGGAAAAGCAGCTGATCTTTTGGCGCAAGGCCAAAGACGGGTTCCGATTTTGCCGGCGAATCCGCCGGACGACCTTTGTCCCAGTCCTGGGACAGTGCTTCTGCCAGAGTCTGATCTCGCTCGGCGATGCTTTCAATCAACAGGTCCGCGGTTTCCCGCGCGACCGGCTGCTTGGCAGCATGCTCAAGAATGACCGCCTCCCGCCAGAACATACGTTCCAGATATTCGACGGAAAGTGCAAAGGCTTGAAAGTCGCCGAGATTCTTGAGAACCGATGGTTCCAGCAGAACGAGTAAGCTGCGCAGCCGCGTAAATGGATTCTGGCGAGGGGATCCGTCCCTTATCAGTGTCGTTAGCTGTTCGTCATTACTCCACGGAATAGACAATCGGAGGCCCATCCAGGTCGAGGATTCGCGGTCTTCAACATAAGGCGCATCATCATAGATCAACTGAAATGCTTCGTCCCAGGTCTCGTTCCAGTTCGCCTGATAGTACCTCTCCACAAAACGGCGCAACCCGGAGGTCTGCGCGGTCGCCGTTCCTTGATGGAACGCGACCGCAGCGTATGCGAATCCATCCCAAATCGAATTCTGGACGTAGCGGCTCGGTACCCAGTTGGTCAGGATGACCCCCAATACGCCGGGATCCTTGGTTCCAAGGTAGGCATCGGCATATGCGTCGATATTCCGTAGCTGTTCGCTGCCGGCGCGTGCACCCCACAGGTAACGGATCAATGCTGGCGCCCCGATGGCACGAGAGCCGTTGGCGCGGACCTTCAGAAGGGCGTCCTGAAGGTTGGAAGAGCTATTCTCCGAATAGTTCCAATCCATGATGATTGTGTTCTTGTTCAACCGCGCCAGAATCTCTGGTACTTTGCGGAGGACGAAGTCACCCCACACGATAAATTGCTTCTCCAGGCCTTCCGATATGTGACTGAGTGCGTTCAGATATTCGGCCCATATCTGAGCCCGAGTCTTCGTCTCAAGCGCTTTGCGAGATAGCGCTGAGCCTCCCCAGTTGACTTCATCGCAACCGCCATGAAGATAGGTCGACGGGAAAATTGCGGCGACTTCACGATATAACTTCTCAAATAATTGCAGCGTCTCGGGACTTACCGGAATGATGCCCGTAAATTCAGATGAGCCCTGTGAACTGTCGTCCAGCAGATGGGCATATGCCGGAGAGCGCGTGATGTATCCAGTGTGCCCAAAGGATTCCAATTCCGGGATCAAATCGACGCCATGGCTCTTTGCGTAGTCCGCAAGGCTCTTCAGTTGTTCGGGCGCGAACGCGTTCTTGTGGATCAGAAGATCAGGAACAGAGGCGAAGCGCAAGGCGCTTCCTTGATCGTCGGCCAGTCGGAACTGAAGCGTGTTCAGCTCCCAGTCCGCGCAGAACTCGATAACGCGCCGATAGTAATCCATCGACTCGGGGACACGAGCCGCATCCACCATGAGGCCACGCATTGCTTCGCGAGAAGCGCCGGGGGCCGGAGCAGATTCGTCGGCCCCGGATGGCAGCGCCTCCACTGTCGACTTTGGCATCGCGCGGATCGTAGGAGCCTCACCCCAGAGATGCGGGTACGCAGCCACGCTGCTCAAGGTGATGCCGGCTCCTAAAAGGAATTCTCTTCTGTTCCGGGTCTTCATGCTCCAGCATTTGCTCCGCTTCGGCCATTTTGAAGTTCTGCTGAATTGTTTCACATGGTCCAAATCGAAGGCTTGTCTGGCTGACCTTATTATGGGAAGAGAGAAAATGGAATCTGACTCTCGTATCCACAAGCAATAGGAGACTGAATATGAACCATGCAAACTCACGCTCGATAAAACGTGGCATCTGGCTAACCGGTCTGCTTGCCCTATTCATGTCAGGGAGTGGTTTTGCCCAGCATCAAGCTATTGGCTTTAAGAAGGGCATGCCCTTCAGTGAGGGCTACGTTTCTGGCAATACGCTCTATGTTGCCGGGCAACAAGGGCCTGATGCGCATGGCAAAGTTACCGGTACTGATATCACTCTTCAGACCACAAATGCTATTGCTGCCGTAGAAAAGGTTGTGAAAGAAGCGGGGTTTCAGATGACAGACATCGTCTCCGTGACGGTGTATGTTGCCGATCTGAACGATGTTGATGGGATGAATGAGGTCTACAAAAAACTCATGCCGGACCCCAAGCCAGCGCGTGCGACAGTCGAGGTCGCGGGCTTGATTGGTGGGGCAAAAATTGAGATTTCAGCGATCGCAGTGAAACACTAGCGCCACACACAACAAATTATGATCCCGGAGAAGAATGAATGAAAAGAGTTATACCGGTCATTCTGCTTGTCTGCGCCATGGTAGTTCCCGTCTTTTCCCAGGTTAGAACAACGAAAGAACAGATCCTGTTCTATACCGCGGAATGGAAAGGCGAGCGATTTCCAGACGGCCGCCCCAAAGTTCCCGACAGTCTACTTACAAGGGCATTGGATGTTTCGATCGAAGATGTCTGGGACTATCTGCAAGAGCAAGGTTATCGCTGCCAGTTTGATGGCGGCTGGAAAGCTTTGCATATCGACAGACCCTTTGCCGGGCGAGCTTTGACTGCGCAATATATGCCGCTGCGGCCGGACATGGCCAGAGCTATAGCTGCCGAGGGCAAGTCCGAAGGACGACAGGGCAGCAACAACAGCTGGCCAATCGAGCAACTGCAGGCTGGAGATGTCTACGTTGCCGATGGTTTTGGCAAGGTCGTGGAAGGTACGCTGATCGGCTCCAACCTGGGCAGCGGAATCGCAGCCCACACTCATGCTGGATTCGTCTTCGATGCGGGTATCAGAGATCAGGAAGAGAATCGCGAAATTGCAAACTTGAATGGATTCTACCGTGGCTATGATCCATCGGCTTGGGCTGATATGACGCTCACCGCAGTCAATGCTCCTGTACGGATAGGGCGAGCGATTGTATTGCCAGGAGATCTCGTACTCGCCAAGACCGATGGGGTGATCTTCATTCCTGCAGTTCTGGCGGAGGCAGCGGTCAGTTCGGCTGAGTTTACCAATCTAGAAGATGCGTTCAATTTCGAGTTGAACCGTTCCGGCAAGAATGGCGGTGAGTTTGAAGGGGGATGGACACCAGACAAATATGACGCCCTGGCAAGGTGGGTCGATGCCCACCCAGAGAAGTTGAAGATGCCTCGAGCCGAATTCAGTGCGCTGCTTGAAAGAAAGAAGCACGACTGACGTATCTGCTTCTGCACAGCTACACTTAAGGCAATATCGAAACAATCCAGCGGTATCAGAAGACCAGTTTTCCCGCGAGCTGGATGGAGCGTGGGCTATAAAAAGTACTCGTAGTCGTCACCGAACCAAAATTGCTTGTAGCGACCGGATTATTCGGATCAAATCCCTGCTCAATTTCTGAGTTAGGATTGCCGGCACTGGGATGATTCAACAGGTTTCCAGCCTCCGCCCGGAACTGGAACTTCAAGTTCTCCCAGATGTTAAAGCTCTTGAAGAGAGAGAAGTTTACATTGCTGAAGCCGGGGCCGTGGATGGAATTTCGCCTTGAGGTTCCATAGGTGCCCAGGTCGGGAATTGCGAATGCCGTCGCATCGATGCACGATGTTCCGCCGTTATTGTACCCATTGTTTCTGATGTAATCATGAAGGCTGCAATGGGCGCTTGATTTGTGAACCCAGTTGGGACGTTGGACATTGCCTCTCGGCAGGCCGACATTCGCCTGATCGAAGCCCAGAGCGACATTAAATGGCTCGCCCGACTGAAGCGTAACAATGGCATTCGCCTGCCAGCCGCCAAGCGCTTCCCGCACTAAAGCATTTGCATGAGGAACGATAGGGAGCTCGTAAGTCGCCGTGCCCACAAACCGGTTCCGGATATCCCAATTTGAATCGCCGTAGTCGAGGCCGATGTTGTACTGGTCCATGGTTGTGCTGGCGCCATTTGAATTGTCCGTAATGTCCAGATCATGGCTCCAGGTATAGCTAAGCATGCCTGACAAGCCATGGTTCGTGCGCTGACGGAGGATCGCCGTGAGACCGTTGTAATGAGAGTATTCATCATTCTGAATACGTCGTATGGTTCCGAAGAGTTGATTGGGTCTGCGGCTATTGATGTCTTTGTTCGTCGAGGGCTGCGGCTGGTTGTCGTAGAAATCTCGATCCAGATGAATGGCATGCGAGCCCAGATACTGCAGTTCGGCGCCTGCCCCATTCCAAAGCTCTTCTCCCCACGATAGATTCCACTGGTACAACGTTTGCGTGGGTAGATATGGACCCATCGTTACCGCGCTCACGTAGGTGCCGGGGGTGCCTGCCATAGGCGAACCGGATCCAGCACCCGGAGCGGGATTTGACAACGAAAGCAGGTTTCCGGCGGTTGTGAAGTAATTCACCGAAGCCGATAGTGGATAATTCTGCGTGGTCAGGGTGTAGGTGTTGAGCTGGTTTGCGTTGTAGTAAATTCCGAATCCGCCGCGGATGGTCGTCTTATCTGTAGCGCGGAGGGCCAGGCCGATACGTGGGGCCCAGTCATTATGGTTAGGGCCGTTGAATTTGAAGCCGGGCGTTGGCGTAAAATCTGCAGCGACGTTGGCATTTGACGCTGGAATCAGCGCAGTCTCATCTGGATTCAGTATGCGTGCGTAGCCGTTCAGGCTGTAGGGCACCGTCGGCAATTCGTAACGCAGGCCATAATTCAAAGTCAGCTTACTGAATGGCTGCCAGTTATCGAGAACAAAGAAGCCATCGCGCCACTCGCCAATGGACCCTTTCACGGGAAGGACAGGGGTCTGTGAACTTTGAGCTAAGCCCAGGACAAAGTCGGCGGCTCCATAACCTGTGCTGGTGTAACCTGTGTCGGTTGGAGCGGCGCCAGAAAACGTAAAGGATCCGCGAGGATCGTTCGTGGCCTGGCGGCCAATAGTAAGCTTGCGCAACTCGACGCCCGCCATAATCGTATGTTTGCCGTGGTTCCAGCTCAGCTGGTCGTAGCCGTCAACCGTGCGGTCATCCTGGTACCAATTCGACGAATCGTTACCTGCTTCATGGTAAGTGTCGAAGTTGATGGAAGGAATTCCGGGGTTATTGTAGATAGAATCCGAGTTAAACCCAGGAATGCCCAGTTTCGTCCCGGCATCCGTCAGATTGTTCACGGCAAAATAATTCAGACTATTTGAGCTGACAGTATTGAAGCCGATACGAAAATCATTGATGAGGTTAGGCGTAATAGTGTGCGTGTAGCCAGTTGCCAGGTTTCTGGTATTGGTGGGGCCGTACGATGCATCAGTGGGGAAGGGGTCGCCGCCCACAATGCTTAAGTTTTGCCAGTGGTAGCGGGCGAAGAGCCGAACGCGATCACCAATATTTTCATCAATGCGGTCCAGCGTTTGATTGATGAAGAGATTGCTGGGGTAGTTTACGTTCAAATTATTTGTGCCGCCTGAAAGATTGGGCGGAGCGATGTACTGCTCGATACTCTTGGCAATTTGCGCAGCGGGAGTTCCTAACTCGGCGGCAGGAATCTGATTGTTGGGATAAGGCACGCCGGTAAAGGGATCAACTAGCTGCTGGCTGCCGTTCAAGAAGGAGAAATCTCCTGTTTCCATTGCTGGCGTCAGCGTTGAAACAGGCCCCTGATTCGACTGCTGAACCTGATTGATCTTCTCATATGAGGCGAAGAAGAAGGTCTTATTGCGTCCGTTATAGAGCTTCGGAAGATAGACCGGACCTCCAAGATCAAAACCATACTGGTTGTAGTGCTGAACGGGGGTCGGCGCGCCGGCAGGATTCAGGAACGGACTGGCGTTTAATGCCGTGTTTTGGATGTAGTCGTAAACTGCGCCATGCAGGTCATTTGTCCCCGACTTGCTTACCAGATTGATATGCAGGCCGAGATACGAGCCGTATTGTGCGGAGTAGTTACCGCTTTGCATTTGCACTTCGGAAATCATGTCCGAACTGGGGCGCGCAGGCGCGAGGCTGATCAGATTGTTCATGATGGACACGCCGTCCAGATTCAGGCTGTTCTGAATCTCTCGCTGGCCTGCTCCAATGAAATCCTCGCCGGGGGGAACGCCCGAGTAGTTGCTGGTCGGCCCGATAATCACATTTGATGCAGTCGCGGCCACTTCCAGGGCATTGTGACCGATGAGCGGCAGGTCTTCGACTGCCTTGGTATTGAAGGTTTCGCCGAGTGTTGCATCATCGGTTGCGATCGGCGGTGACGATGCGGAGACCGTCACCGAGGTAGCCGTCGAGCCAACAGCAAGCTTGAAATCCGTTCGCTGGGCCTGATCAATCACCACGATGCGCCCCGTCTTCGTCAGCTTGCCAAAGCCTGATTGCTCGACAGTGATGTCGTATGTTCCTGGGACGATAAATGTGATGGAGTAGTAGCCGTCTGCATTTGTCACGCCTGGATAAGTCACTTGTGTCGCTTCGTTCACGGCGGTTACTTTCGCACCAGCGACAGGGGCCCCGGATTGATCCAGCACCGACCCTACGACGGAGGTATTGTTGGCAACCTGAGCATGTAATAGCGACCCGATTGAGAAGATTCCAGCTACTGCCAGCGGCTTGATACAGAGTAAGAAAAGGCGTTTCATACTCGCTCTACCCCCCAGTTTAGATAGAGCCAGTCGGTCCTCGGAAAGCGTCGACTTGATACACCGGTGCGCCCTGCCTGCGATTGCGTAGTTGAGCTCAAGGAGGAGGCGCTGCCGCTGGCTTTGCAACTATTGAACTGGATGGATTGAATAACGGCGAATGCAATCTGTCATCGGGCTCCTTCACTGTTTTTATGCAGGACAAATGCCCTAGGCTCGACTGCTGCGGCCATTTTCGCCACTGGATAGGGGAAGACCCTCTTAGCAACTGCCCTGCAGAGCTGCCGATAAGGAAGGACCCGCATGTGCGCCATCTAATTTGCGGAGACACCCCGTTCGCTATCGGCACACGTCGCGGATCATCCGGGAGGCAATCAACCCGTTCGCCAGAGTGCCGTCGCTGTTACAGCTCCGACTACACGTTGGCCGGGCGACCGCCGCTAATGTCTTGAGTGACGATCGCGTGCGCTCCGTGCATGGGCAGCGGCACGTGGAATAGGTACGGACTACGTAGATCGTCGATCGGTATTCGGATCAGACCATCCTGAGAGGCAATCCACAGGCCGCCGGCGCGATGTGCGAGGCCGATAACATGACCGGATACCCACGTGTCGTTTGCGAGCCGCAAGTGCGAGCCGTGTACTTGCCAAAGTTCCAAACGGCTGCCGTTACCCTGGGGACGAGACGTGAAGACGGCTGGCTCTCGCGGATGCGCCAACAATGTGGTGACGGGCGTGGGTGTCGAGGTCGTGCCAATGAGATGGACGCTCGAATTGCTTCGATCTTCTAACGCTGCGCTGATTTCATAGATTTGTAGCGACGCACGTCGCGCGGTTGCAGCGATGATGTATTTGCTGTCGATCGTCCACGCGGGAGAGGAGGGAGCAAGACCATAGGGTGTTTCCCAGCGGGCCAGCGCCGCGATTGCTTCGGACGAAGGCTGCAAAAGTGTCATATGCCCACTGCCCGGGTCGGTGCCGACCGCGAAGAGTCCACGAGGCGAAAAGACCAGGCCATGCGGAGCTGGCAGCGACACGGTGCGCGAGTTCAGCATCGCTCCAGTTTCCTTGCGGGCGATTGCGACGGAGGTAGGCATTCCGTCACCGTTGAGAGTCAAGGCATTCCATGCTCCACCGGTGGATGCTGAAGCGAGCAGATGTCGCCCGCAGCGCGCCACAGCAAGCGCCCGAGGGCCGGTTGCAGAGAGTGCCATAGGCGTCTGCGCGAGAAGCCGTAGCGAATAAGTCCCGCATTCGACCGCATAAGTCTCGATAACGCCGCGCGGCAGATCCTCCCATTGGCTGCAATCTCGTGCAACATAGAGCACCGGGAGGACAGGATGGGGGGCAAAGGCTGCGATCGAATCAATGGCGGTGCTTCCGAGGAGCTCGCAACCCGTTGCGGTGAGGGCAAACGTGTGCACATGACCGGATTGTGAGGAGCGGGTAGCCAAGTGCAGCACGGCCTGCTCGGCCCGGCAAAAAGCGGCCCGCAAAAATGTAGGAGCGATGGTCGCGCAAGCTACAGCTCCGGCGAGAAAGGCTCTCCGGCTCACGGGAGGTGGCATCGATGAGGTGGTGGCACTTAGCGGGTCTCGGGTCGATTGTCTATCCATGTGCTCTATCTTCCCTACGTTGGACGGATACTCATCGCATGGTGAAAGACGTTGTTTGGATCGTACGCTTGCTTCACTTTTTGTAAGAATTTGTATAGACCGTCGCGTCCGTAATAAAGCTCTGGCCAATATGAGTACCGGAGCATATCGACGTCAGCGTAGTTCATGTAACAGCCTTCGTAAGCGTCGCCCCACGGCGTTCCCTGGTGATGCGCGTCCACATGCTCCCCGCTATAGACCGAGGTGTAGAACGCATCCAGTTCATGCAAGTGCTGCGCATCCTCTGCCGGGTCGAACCAATAACATTGCCACTGCAGTTTCATGATGGAACTTCGTTGCGCAATGGCGGTCTCCGCGGCAAGCTGCGGTCTATTTATGGCTCCGCCATAAGAATCGATCGAGATGACGGAGGAGCGGGCAGTGATGCTGTCGCCCGAATAGAAGCGGTAGATGGCGCGGGCCTCTGCCGGAACAAAGGTGCGTTTCATGTAGGCGGATTTGTACTTGGCGCGTGCCCCATCACGGCCGCCGCGATCGGAGATGGCCGCCTCCAGCCAGGGTATGCGCACCGGTTCATACGCGGCTGACGCGGGCCGTCGCGCTGCCTGCCTTGCGACGGGGTTTCCGAACTCCTCACGCCGCGAAGCGATGAGGATGGGATTAAATCTGTCAAACCTTGCCAGGAACTCACGCAAAACGGAGAGGTCATCCACTTTCCCGTCAGGCTGGCAGAATTGGATGTGCATACCGAGCCAGCCATGGTAGCGTCGCGGTCCCACTCCAAGAAGCGCGAAAAGACCCCACGTGTCCCGATCCCGTCCACGTGTAGCCCAGTAGTCTCCGTAGGTGGTCAGCAGCGCAACGAATTGATCCTCGGTCATCGTCTCCCAGGGAAAGTGCAGACCGACCTCGACTACTTCGCGTGGAGCAACCGGCAGCTGCTTGAAGCGAAAGGAAGTGATGACCCCAAAGCCGGCCCCTCCGGCGCCACAGCAGGCGCGAAATAAGTCTGGATCATGCTTTCCATCCACGCGGCGTTCCACCACGCGGCCAGCTGCATCCACGGTCAAAATATCGACCGCGGCTAACCAGTCTGAAGTGAGCCCCTGCAGCCGCGAAAGGTAGCCATAGCCTCCACCGGAGATGTGGCCGCCTGCACCTACGGAATAGCAACTACCGCCGGGCAGCGTGAGTCCATCCCGCTTGTAAAGAGACTGATAGATATCTCCCAGGACGGCGCCAGGTGCTACGCAGTATTCGTCGGTTGACGGATCAAAGTCCACGGTATTCAGCAGCGACAGATCGAGCAGGACACCGCCCGGATTGTTTGCCGAGAAGTTCTCATAGCAGTGTCCGCCGGAGCGTACGGTAGGTCGTACTCCATCATGAACGGCGTTCTGCAGGGCTTGCCGGACTTCTGCCGGCGTCTCACAAATCAGGATGCGCGCCGGCGCCACAGACGCATTTTCCGGAAACCGCAGGTTGTGTCCACGCAGCAAGGATTGATAGCGCGGATCCTGCCGATTTACCGAGACATCCATACTCACCCTGGTCACAGGGGTGGAGGGTATGGAGCATACCCAGCCATCGCCCAGAGAATTAGACAGCAGCTGCTACATATCTTCCAGTTCAGTGGACTGGTGCTGGAGTGGCGGGTTGCTCCTTTTCGATCTTTCTATCATCACGTGTGTTCAAAGTAGTCCAATGACCGGCTATCCTGTAATCGCTCGTTGCCGGTCCATCCCACACGTCCGAACTGATCCCATTCAGGTCATAGACTACCCTGCCCGCGCGAACAGTCAGCTGACAGACTAGCTTGCGGTCACCATTCTTGCGCTGGTTGTACATGTCCACAAAGCCGAACTTCCCGTGCTCGATGCTGAAAGCAGCGACATCCGCAGGCGCGCCGACCGAGAGATTGCCGAGCTCCTCATGACGGATCTCGTGCGCCGGAGCTGATGTCATCTCTTCGAAGACCTGCGGCACCGTCTGGTCGAGCACCAACATCTTGTCAGCAACATTCAATATGTCCTTCATGCCTGCATTCATGCTGGTGATGTGCAGGTCCGTCGAGATGGAATCTGGCTGAAAGCCGTCCTTCGTAAGCGGTACGGCGACCGACCAGTTGAAGCTGCCGCCCCCGTGGCCCACATCGAAGTAGATACCCCGTTGGCGTCCGACGAGCATAGCCTGACTCGGCCCCAGTGTCCGCAAGTCCTGCTCTCCGCGTAACCCGGAGTACATATGTGTGTAGATGTCCCCGGGCCGCAGGATCTGAGACAGCAATGTGAGCAGTGGGCGCTCCGTCCCGTTCGCACCGAAATCGATCATGATTGGACGGTTGGCAATGTTCCCCGCAATCACAGCCTGTTCAAACGGCTTCCAGCCGCGGCCGGAATAGTGCGCACTCTTAATACCCACCAGCACATTCGGATATTTCATGAGCATGGCAGCGGTCGCGCGACCATCCATGTCGTCGTTGTTGTTTTCGTAGAGCGGGCCGCGCATGCCTGCACCGACGATGTTGAGAAAAGCCAGCACCCGTGTCTCCGAACGATCGATAATACGTTGCTTGAAATCCTCGAAATTTCGCCATCCTGAACTGCCGGCATCGACCACGGTTGTGACGCCGTTGCGAAAGGTAAATCCATCGGGATAGAGGCTGTTGTCCCCTGCGTAGGAGCCTTTCTCCCCTGTGCCGGCATAGGCGTGCACGTGGATATCAACAAGGCCGGGCGTGACATAGAACCCTTGTAGACGAATGGTCTTGATCGTATCCGGCGATGCAATATGCGGTGCAACCTCAACGATCTTGCCATCCTTGATGGCGATATCCATGATGCCGTCAAGGTGATTTTTGGGGTCCAGAACATGACCGCCGGAGAGCACAAGGTCATATTTGTGCTGGCTCATCGGGAGCGAGGAAAGCGGCGGCAGGATGGGAAACCGAAGCGGCGGCGGAAATTGCGGAAGCGGGGGAAACTGCGGAGGTGGAGCAGCGGTCTGCGCAGGTGCAGCGGCAGTGCAGAGTATGCTTCCGAATACGAGCGATGCAATACGGAGAGTGGGCCGGATAACCAATGGCATGAAGGATCCTTGGATAACTTTACGAGGCTGCAATTCGTGCTCAGTACGGCTGACACAGTTCTAGAGCCGGCAGCAGAACCGGGCATCTGCAGTTTAACCGCATTTTTTCTAGGCTATTTGCCCTAGAGCGGAGTAGGTCTGGCGCGAAACTGGCCTTGCTCCTAGCATGTGAGAACACTCGTCGACGGAGCTTTGAAGTGAGTCATGCGGGCCTGCGGGCACTCAGACAACAACAACAAGAGAAGGGAGCGTTGGCCCCTCGCCATCGGTCCTGGTTTCGCGTGCGCTATCTGCTGGCCTTTTGGCTCTTCGTGCTCAGCGGTGTTGCATTTCTAGACCGCACCAACATCGCCATCGCGGGGCTACAGCTCGGTCGAGAGTACGGCTTGGGCAACCAGAAGCTGGGCGGCATCTTCAGCGCATTTCTTGTCGGATATGCCATCTTCCAGGTGCCGGCAGGATGGCTCGCGACGCGCTGGGGACCTCGGCGTTCGTTGACGTTGGGCGCGATCTGGTGGGGCCTGACGACAGCATGCACTGCCGCGCTACCTTCGACAGTTGCCTATGCGATGAGCTGGCTCATCGGCATACGCTTTCTGCTGGGCGCGGGCGAGGCGATCGTGTACCCGGCGGCCAACCAGTTCGTAGCGCAGTGGGTACCGTTTCGCGAGCGCGGCTTCATCAACGGGTTGATTTTTGCCGGTGTAGGCGCGGGCAGCGGACTGACACCACCGCTGCTCAATTGGCTGATCACTCACTATGGCTGGAGAGCGGCCTTCTGGTTCAGCGCCGGGCTTGGTATTGCCGTCGGCATCGCATGGTGGTTCATGGCGCGCGATCTGCCAGAAGAGCATCCATCGGTTTCAGATGAAGAGCTGGCTGAGAGTCGCGACGTGCCGGTCCTTCAGATACGCGGACGGCAAATTGCGGCAAAGACGGAGGGCTCGCCAGCGAAAGGACGCGTTTCGGGAATAAAGTTCTTTCAGAGGCGCGATCTGCTCGCTCTCATGCTTGGCTACTTCAGCTTTGGCTATATCGCGTGGATATTTTTTAGCTGGTTTTTTCTTTATATGGCGCAGGTGCGCGGCCTGGATCTGAAGGCGAGCGCCGTCTTCGCGATGCTGCCTTTCCTTTCCATGACAGTCTGCTGCCTGGCTGGCGGCGCACTCAGCGATTGGATCGCAAGCCGCTGGGGGCTGCGCGCGGGCCGTTGCGGACTGGCCGCGTTCGCGCTTGGATTAACCGCCGTTTTCCTGGTCCTTGGCTCGCAGGCGCGCAGCGCAGGAGCGGCCGGCATCATTCTCGCGGCGGGAGCAGGTGCGCTGTACCTGTCGCAGAGCTCCTTCTGGTCGGTTTCGGTGGATCTTGCAGGACGATCCTCGGGTCTGTTTTCCAGCATCGTCAACATGGGCGGCCAAATTGGCGGCGCCGTCACCGCCTCGCTTACGCCGTGGATTGCCCAACGGGCAGGCTGGACAAGCTCATTCGGTTTGGCGGCGTTCTTCGCTGTTACGGCAGCAGTGTGCTGGCTGTTTGTCCACCCGGAACAGCCATTGCAACTCGAACCCAGCCCCTGGTGACGGCGTCTGACATCGTATGGTTCTCTCGGCGCAGGACAGAAAAGATCAGGCGACGCCGACCCGAATGCGACGGGGGGCTCAGGCCTCTGCATCTCCCATGCTCTGCTGCTCTTGTGTGCACTTCTCGGCCCTGGCCGTGCAGTAGCCCAAGCGCCTGACAACGGTTCCGTCTCTCATGGCCTGGTGTGGCAGATGGACCGGCAGATCGATTTGCATTGCCTGCTCGTAGAATCCAGCCCTCTCCGCGTCGCACGTGCATGGCCGCGTTAGAGATGCAGTCGTCGGCTTTTCGAGAGCTGCGTTTTTCCAGAGTTGGTGGGCTCGACTGCTGGCGATCACGCTTCTTGCGATCCTGCTCGGGATTCTTCTCCGTCTGCGTCTGCAGCAGCGCATGCAGCACGTCAAGGGAAGTATGGGCATTGTGCTCGAAGAGCGGAACCGTATCGCACAGGAGTGTCACGACACCCTGATGGCCGGCTTCTCTGCAATTTCATGGCAGTTGGAAGCAACGATGAATCTCTTTCGCGATAGCGAAGAGGCACAGAGTCCGGCAGCAAAGTCTTGCGAACTGGCCCGCAGCATGGTTCTCCTTTGTCAGGCGGAGGCTCGAAGGATCATCTACGACCTGCGTGAGACTGAGGAAGTCACAAGCTCCTTATCAAAGGCTTTGCGCCGCATGCTGGAAGAGAACCACCACGGGGAAAAATGCGTACTTCATTTTGAGATGGAAGGCGAGGAAGTCTCATTACCACCAGGCTCCGTACATCATTTGGCGCGGATCGGGCAGGAAGCCCTCCGCAATGCGTTGCGACATGCCGTCGCTGAGTCAATTCATATTCGGCTGGTCTATGAAACGGATGCTCTACGCCTGTTGATCCGTGACGATGGCCGCGGATTTCATCTCGACGAGGCCGCAGCGAGGACGGGTCACTTCGGAATCGCGGTGATGCAAGAGCGCGCGCGGAAGGTGGGCGGCGCGCTTCGCCTGCACAGCGACGACTTTGGTACCGAAGTAGAAGTGACCGTTCCTTTTGATGGAATCTACTTGACCCGTAATTCCAGTCGAAACATTAAGGAAAAAGAGGTAGTGCAATGGATCGGCCTGTAGACAGCATTACCGTCCTGCTGGTTGAGGATCACTTTCTGGCGCGTATCGCTTTGCGCTCTGTGCTTGCCGGCCATCCGCAGATCTGCGTCATCGGAGAAGCAGGTGACGGCGAGCAAGGCCTCGCGATGTACCGCGCGTTGCGTCCCGATGTCATGCTGCTGGACCTACGCCTGCCGGGTACGAGCGGTTTCGAAGTGTTGACACGCGTGCGCCGCGAGTTTGCCGATGCGCGCGTTGTTGTGCTGTCGAATTATCAGGGGAGTGAAGACGTGTACCGCGCAGTGCGCAGCGGAGCGGCGGGCTACCTGACCAAAGATGCAAGTGGTCAGGAACTGATCGACGCGATTACGACAGTTCACAGGGATCTTCGATATCTTCCTCGTACTGCACTGGACAGATTGGCAGAACGCACCACGGTCACCGACCTTACACCTCGTGAGACGGAGGTGCTCACTTGCATTACCCAGGGCCGGTCCAACCGAGAGATAGCGGAGCATCTACACATCTCGGAAAAAACCGTGCGGATTCATGTGAGCGCTGTTCTGGAAAAGATGGGAGCCCGAGACCGAACGCAGGCAACTATCTTCGCCCTGCAACGCGGACTCGTTCATCTGGAATAGTGTTCTGCTGACAACTCTTCCCGCCGTTCACAATCTAGGTCGCATGTCCTAGAGCAAATCACGCTTTCTGTCCGATGACAAGTTCGAGCTCGTGCTTTGCAATAGGCACTTCCATGGTAGGCGCAACACCTTCGGCTCGATTGCAGGATGCCGAACGCAATTCCGCGTGCATTGTTGGACGGTACGGCTTAAGCTTTTCCGCAGCGAGCGTCTGACACATAGCGAGGGACATGGGTAATGACCAAACGCGGCATGCGGCTTCTCCTTTCCATCTGCGCTGCGGGAATAGCCGGAACTATTGGTATCGCCAGCTGGGCCGATACGCCGATGACAGCCGCCGATTACACGGCGCATCCGCAGGAGATGGTCGATGCATATCGTCATGTCGAGGCAGCATCGGTCTCCGACGCAATGGAACAGTTGCTTCATGAGAAGCGGTATATGTCGCATCGCATGCAGGCTATCTTTCCGACAAAATTTGCCGGGACCGCTGTAACTGTTCTTCTGAAACGTGAAGAGAACCGAGATCCGGACGCGCTCACCGGGATGCTCAAGGCAATCGATAGCGGAGGAACCGGCTCCGTCTACGTCATGACCGTGCAGGATGGGGCCGATATTGCCGGCATGGGCGGACTGATGGGGACCGCCATGGCGGCTCGTGGTTATGCGGGGGCGGTCGTGGATGGCGGGGTACGGGACGTTCCGCAGTTGAAGCGGATCCAGTTTCCGGTCTATGCGCTCGGCCCCGTGCCCTCCACTTCTGTTGGGCACTATCGCTTCGCAGGAGCAGATATCTCGATCGTGTGCGACGGAGTCGAGGTCGATCCCGGGGATATCATCGTCGCTGACCAGGACGGAGTGGTGGTGGTTCCGAAGGCACATGCCGCGGACATCCTGATAAAGGCGCAGGCGCTCGACAATTCCGAACACTCCATGTACCCATTCATTGAGAAATACCATTCGATCGTTGAAGCTGTTCAAAAGTTTGGAAGGATCTGAATCCTTAACCAGAGTGAGCGAACATCGGCAGCATGCACGCTCTATAGAAACGAAGGAGTATGCCGATGGCGAGTGAAAAACGATCTGGCCTATCGCGCCGCAAGTTTCTTGGCTGCGGGCCGGCTGCCGCTCTAGCTGCGGCGACGCCATTCCGTGCATCTGCCGCGACAGCACCACCGGCAGGTGAAGACTACTACGCAAAACTAGGTGTACAGCCGATCATCAATGCGGCCGGGACCTATACATACCTGACTGCGGCGGTGATGCCGCCTTCCGTGCGCAGGGCAGTCGATCAGGCAGCACACCATCCGGTGCGTCTTAAGGACCTGCAGAAGGCTTCGGGCGAATATCTGGCACGCAAACTTCGCTGTGAGGCTGCACTCGTCAGCTGTGGAGCATCGGCTGCTCTTACGCTGGCTACAGCCGCCTGCATCGCGAAAGCGAATGGGCTTCCGCCGGAGTCAATTCCCGGCGCTGTCGCAGGCCACAAGAATGAAGTCGTTGTGCAAAAGGCGCACCGCTATGAGTACGACCACGCCATGCAGCTCTGCAATGTCACGATCAAGGAGGTCGTCAGTCTCGGCGACTACCGCGCTGCGCTCAGCGATCGCACGGTGATGACGAACTTCTTCAATGCAGCGGAGGGAGGCGAGATCGGCCGTGAAGAGTGGCTTAAGGTTGCACATGAACACGAGGTGCCATGTCACCTGGATGCTGCCGCGGACGTGCCCCCGATCGAAAACCTTTGGAAATACACAGGCATGGGTTTTGACCTCGTATGTTTCTCCGGCGGCAAGGGCATCCGCGGTCCGCAGAATGCCGGGCTTCTGCTGGGCCGCAAAGATCTCATTGAGCTGGCCGCTCAAAATGACAATCCGAACAGCGACGCGGTCGGCCGGGGGATGAAGGTGGCAAAGGAGCAGATCGTCGGCATGGTGGCAGCCGTCGACTGGCTGCTGGCGCAAAGCAACGAAAGCATGGAGACAGAGTTTCTACGGCGTACGACCGTCATTCAGCGCGCGGTCGAGAAGATTCCCTTTGTAAAGACCCGCATCTTTACGCCAGCCATCGCCAATCATGTGCCTCATCTCATCATCGACATTGACCCGAAACAACTCGGCATCACGCCGCTGCAGGTGGCGGAAGAGCTGCGGAGTGGTACGCCATCGATTGAATTGAATCCGGCAACCGGAAGCGACGGCCGAGGTCTGACGGGAACGTCAAACTCCATCGTTCTCTCCACCTGGATGCTCGAAGACGGGGAAGAACACACGGTAGCAGCGAGACTTCGTAGCGTACTGACGAAGACACGCGTATAAATCGACACACTTAGGAAAGCGAGGAAGTAATAATGGGGAAACAGACACGGCGATCCATGTTGAAAAGCGCGGCAGTTGCAGCCAGCGTGGCAACCTTGGCAGCGGCAGACGCGGTCGCGCAAAAACCCGGAGTCTCGGAGAAGAAGAGCTATGGATACGGCGCGAACCGGAAGCCAGGCGAGGGGCCGCCGCTTTTCAACGCCGCAGTCTCTTACGGCAACCTTTTATTTCTTGCCGGAGTCGGGTATCACAAACCTGGCACGATCCAGGAGGCGACCAAGGCCGTGCTGGACGAGATTGAGCAAAACCTCAAATCGGCGGGTTCATCCATGGATAAGGTGCTGAAGGTAAGTGTCTTCCTGAATGACTTGAAGGACTATGCGGGCATGAACGAGGCTTATAAAGGTCGTTTTGGCGATATGCCGCCCGTGCGAACCACTGTCGCCCCTGCCGGCGGAGTTCCCGGCAATTCACTCGTCGAGATCGACGTGATCGCTTATATCTGACGAGAATTCCTGCAGGTCTGCTTCGGTCCGTCGTGAAGTAGACCTGCATTGTTATCCAAGTCACAAAGCTAAAGGAGATGCATGCGGCCGCTCAGCCAAGAAACGCAGATCACGCGTCGCAGAATGTTACAAGCCTCGGGTGCGCTTTCGGCCTTCGGTCTAACGACAACCGCGATCCCCCTGGCGGCTCTGCCTCTGGCTTCGTCCAGCACAGAGGGTGTAAAGGCTCCCGCTGGTTTTCCGCAGTTGAATGGCCGCGAGAAACAGAATTTATTCACCGAGATTGGCGTGCGCCCCATTCTGAACGCGCGCGGTACCTACACGATCATCACAGGCTCCTGCTCGCTGCCGGAAGTGAAGCGTGCCATGTATGAGGCATCGTTCTACTTCGTCCAGTTGGACGAGCTGATGGCAGCAGTCGGAAAAGAGATCGCCTCGCTGATGGGCGCACCAAGCGCCATGGTGACGACCGGCTGCGAAGCCGCGATCGCGCTGGCCACTCTGGCCTGTACGGCAGGCGCGGACATCGAAAAATGTCAGGCGCTCCCATACGTACGCGAGAAGACGAAGGTCATCATTCCGAAGCATTCGCGAAATCCCTACGACTTCGGCGTGCGCACGACAGGTGCAGAAGTCGTAGAGGTGGAAACACCCGAACAGTTGGAAGACTCGCTGACCGCGCAGGTGGCCATGATCTATGTCATGTCGAGCCCCGCCGCAGCGAACGGCCCGTTGTCCATCGCGAATATCTGTCGCATCGCGAAGGCGAAGGGCACGCCGGTATTCGTGGACGCCGCGGCGGAGGAGCCACTAGTACCGAATATCCATATCCAGGCCGGAGCCTCGCTAGTGGGTTATTCGGGAGGCAAGTGTATCCGTGGCCCGCAGGCGGCTGGCGTTCTCCTGGGTAGTCTAGAGCTGATCCGCGCGGCATGGTTTCAGGCCGCGCCGCATCACAACTACGGGCGAGGCTACAAGGTCGGTAAAGAAGAGATCATGGGGATGCTCGCCGCAGTGCGGCAGTGGTACAAGCGCGACCACGCAGCGGAATGGAAGGAGTGGCAGAGCTGGCTCGATACAATCGCCAGCCGGGTGAAGAATCTTCCCTCAGTCACAACCGAGATACTTCAACCGGAGGACCTTTCCAATCGCAGTCCTGAATTGCGGGTGCACTGGGATGCGAACGCGCTGAAGATTACTGGCAGAGAATTGGAAGCGAAGCTCGATGCCGGCACCCCGCGCATTCTGATTGGCAACGCCACAGGCGTCAGACCCGATCGCATGGCGAGTGCCATCACCATCATGCCGTACATGATGGCGCCTGGCGAGGCAGAGATCGTTGCTGACGCAATCTACGAAGGCTTGACGAAGCCCGGCGACTATCAAAACCCGGTTATTCCGCAGGGGCAGACGGCTCAACTGGGCGGCTCATGGATAGTCTTGGTCGACTATCTGTGCGGCACCGGCATGCAGCGCTTCGAACTGAAGCAAAACGGCGAAGATGTAAACGGCACGTTGCACGGTGAAATCTATACGGCATCGCTCAGCGGAAAAGTGCAAGCCAATCAGCTCACCCTGAAAGGCACCATGCAAACCAGCGGGTATGAGGTGCAATGGACTTTCCATGGTACAAACACCGGCGATCGGCTAACCGGCACAGCGGACATGGGTGAATATGGCAGCGTGCCTTGGAGAGCCTTCCGCCTCTGAAAGTAGCTCCGTATAGGTCGATCGCGTCTCCGGCGTACTGGCTGGGACCGGCTTACCCAGCTCTTCATGCCTCACGTCGCCACGCAGTAACAAATCAGAAGCTTGTATTAAGCCGAACCACAAAACTGCGTCCCGGCGCGATTGCATTGCCGGAGAATAGTCCACCAAAATCAATAATATTGAGTCGATTATTCAAATTGTCTCCATCGACCTGGAGACGCATGTTGACTTTATCGCTCTTATACAGATCGGCGCCGACGGAGGCGCTCACGGCAAGCGAGGGCCGGACCCTCCCCCGATCGAAGTTGATGCGATCGATGACCGTAGGACCGTATTCAGCTAAGGCGGTGGCCAGGTCACCTTCATATTCAAACGGAAGCCCCGATCCGTAGGACGCACCACTCGCCAGCCAAATCCGTGGCAAGATCTGGTATTGAAATCTGGTGCGCACTGTGTTGCGCTGATCCTGCGAGTCGGGGAAATGCCCATTGATCTGCGAGAGTGCGGCGGCCGCATCGTCCCCGAGAAAAAGTCCACCGGTTACCGGATACCAAGCGTTGCCCACCATATATGAATAACTGACGTAGCCGGTGAGCTGACCCATGCGAACGACCTCCAGCTTTCCCTCCGCGCCATAGTTAACCGCCTTATCGAACGCGATGGGATAGCTCACGCCGGTATTCAGCAACTGATCATCGTCCGAGTAGTTCCGGACATCCCGGCGATAAAAATTGACGTCAACCTTCAACCGATCGGAAAGTCCGGTAGTGAGGCCGCCCTCGTAGTAGCTGCCCTTGGAAGGCTGAACAGGCAGATGCAGGAAGTTACCGCTTAGAACATTAATCTGATTGGAGCTGGAAATAAGAATATTTTCGAACGACGGAGTTTGGAACACACGGTCATAAGAGAAGTGCAGCACTGTGTTGATCGACGGCACATAACGTCCAATGGACACGCGGGGACTGAAGGCATTTTGGTTTAGCAGCAGTTGATAATGATCCCAGCGCAATCCTGCACTGACCGTCCATTTGCCCAATCGGATTAAGTCCTCGACGAAGGCCGATTGCTCGAGATCGGGGCGACTCGCCTTAAACGTCGAGCTAGGCGCAGTATCAGGGTCGAATTGGGTCGGATCGGTGATCTTGTAAGAGAAGTCCTCGTGGAGGAAAGCGGCGTCCGACTCTACGCCGGCCTTGAACTCTTGACGACCATGATGTAAAGAAAACGTACCCTTGAAATATCCTTCGCGAAAGTCGTTATGAAGAAATGCAATGATGGGAGTCGAGTTTTCATTCGAGTAGAGGTTATTGGCAGTGTCGCGTACCATCCCCGACAGCGTGCCAGTACTTTCCGGAGAGAAAATGTGCTGATACCGGACAATTCCCATTGTTTCAAAATTGTCGCCGGTTTGTAGCTGCCCGTTCTGTTGCTGCACAAGTTCGTTTGGTATCTCAAATCGAGAGAGCTCGTGACGCACGCTCAACGTCAACCGATCCTGCTTCGACAATTCGCGCTCGTATTTAACGGAGAAGTCCCCCGTCGTGCCGGCGTTGGAATAGTTCTCGGGTACGACGGGATTCAGGTAATGGCTTGTTCTGCCGCCCGCGGCGGTCGCGCTCAATGTGTTCTTGCCCCAGGAGTCCTGCACTTGCGAATATCCCTGTGCTGTGTCATAGCTTCCCCCCGACAGGACGACTAGCCCGTGCAGTCCAGGGTTTGTGTCCCTCTTGGTATTCAACTCGACCACGCCTCCCATCTTTCGGCCATACTCTGCGGGAATGCCAGCGGTATAAATGCTCATCGAGTTCACATCGTCAGCCTCGATCTCAGGACCGAAGCTCGGAGAGCGGTTATCGGTGAGCGGAATTCCGTCGATCACGAACTGTGTCTGGGCTTCTGCCCCCCTGGGGTGAAGGACGGCGTTGCCTTCGTAAATCCAGCCTGGCTGGGTGTTGACCAGGTCCTCCACGGAGCGCCCCGGCAGGGAAGTGACCCTTTCCTCAATCTGCTTGGCGCCAATCTGCATGACGGAGGAGGGCCGGTCGGGATCGACCAGCGTGCCGGTCTCATTGATCGTCACTGTGCTATTCAGCGGGGCGACTTCCAGTTCCACCGTAGATGCCACGGGAAGAGCTGATCTGACTTCGACCGTCTTTACAACTGCTGAAAAACCCTGCTTGTTTACCGCAACGTGGTAAATCCCGTAGGGTAACGTCTGAATGTCTACCGTGCCCGCGTCGTCGGTGACGAGAACAGAATTGTATTGATTTCCCTCACTTAACACGGTCACTGTCGCCTGGAGGCCGGCGCCGCTTGAATCGGTTACCTTCAGACGGAGTTCCCCTGTATTCACCTGACCCAGTGCGGCGGACACACAAAATAGCAAGCACGCAGACACACTGAACATCAATCGCATACTTGGGTATTCCTTTTGTCCGATTCTGCTCAACCTTTTTCCGAGAGAAACCCGATTCAAAGTGGCCAGCATGGTGAAAAAGGCTGAACAAAACTGTAGCACGCGGAATTTGGTCTCAAGGCAAGTTCATAAAGAGCGATGACGGATACAGACCGCCCGCTGCCGAACCCGGAAAAACGCCGTTTAAGGCGAGATCGCACTGCACTCAGGTGCTGCATTGGAGAAGGGACGAAATTCGATTTTAGCGAAAGCAACAACAGCGAAAGCTCGGGCCTCGAACCTATGAGGAGAGGCATCCATGAAAACCATGACATGTAAGGATCTGGGCGGCACTTGTGATCAGAAGCTTTCGGCGGAATCGTGGAATGAAATGGTCGGCTTGATGGTTAAGCACGTAACAGAGAATCATCCTGACGTCGCGAAGCATATGGAGCAGATGCACAACAAAGATCCGAAAAAGTGGGGTAGAGAAACCAAACCCAAGTGGGAAGCCACTCCTGAAGCTTAGTGGATTCCGAATCGCTGAGACGATCGGCCCCGCCGCCGATGGGTTTGAGACACTCCGTCAAGTTCGGATCAGCGCATCGAGGGAACGCTCTTCGAGCCTCGCGTCTCGATCCGTGTTGGCGCGCTTTCTCTGAAAGCGATGGAGGTAGAGATAGATGACCGGGGTGACGTAGAGAGTCAACGATTGGGAGAGGATGAGTCCGCCAACAACCGCAATACCGAGTGGGCGGCGTGCCTCACCGCCGGCTCCGCTTCCAAAGGCAATCGGAAGCGCACCCAGGAGCGCTGCCATCGTGGTCATCATGATGGGACGAAAGCGATGCAAGCAGCCCTGGTAGATCGCCTCTTCCGGCCGCATGTCAGTCGTACGTTCCGCATGCAGTGCGAAATCCACAATCATGATGGCGTTCTTCTTCACGATGCCGATCAGCAGGATGACACCGAGGAACGAATAGAGATTGAGATCCTCACCAAAGAGCAGCAAGGTGAGGAGCGCACCGATGGCTGCCGATGGCAGACCGGAGAGGATGGTAATCGGATGAATGAAGCTCTCATACAGCATTCCGAGAACGAGATAGATCACCATCACGGCAATCACCAGCAGAAGGCCGAGACCCTTTAGCGAGCTTTGAAACTGCGCGGCGGTTCCCTGGAAGGCGAAGGTCATCGTTGCTGGCATGCCGATCTCTTCTGCTGCCCGCCGGACGATCCTTGTCGCGGCATCGAGAGATATGCCCGGCTTCAGATCGAACTGGAACGTCACAGCAGGAAACTGGCCGACGTGATTCACCGTCAACGGCGCAACCGTCTGGGTCAGGGTCGTAACTGCGGAAAGCGGGACGAGCCCACCCGTGTTCGACCGCATATACAAACTACCCATCGCCTCCGGATCGCGCTGGTATCGGTCCGCGACTTCCAGGATCACGTCGTACTGCTCGGAGGCGACCGTGATCGTGTTTGCGCGCCTGTTCCCGTAGGCGTCGTAGAGAGTATTGGCGACCTTCTCCGGATCGACATTGAGCGACATGGCCAGATCGCGCCGTATGTCGACGTTGACACGCGGGGCGCTCATCTGGAGATCGCTGGAGACGTTCGCTAATTCGGGCAGGGACTGTAATTTCGCTTTAAGCCTGGGCGCCCACCTGTACAGCTCTTCGGCATCCATCCCTTCCAGGGCGGCAGAGTATTGCGAGCGGCCTTCATCCTGTCCCAGGCTCAAATACTCGCCATGCCTTAGATACACATTCAGACCTGGAATACGATTCAGTTGCTTCTGCAGGGCTGCGATGAGCAGCTTCGAGTTTGGCCGGTGCCTGTCAGTAGAGAGGTTGACCCAAAACCAGCCTGAGTTCTGTCTCTCGACGCCGGAGAGATTGCTTTCCATCCATGGAATCTTCGCCAGTAGCTTATTCACCTCTTCGCCATAAGCAATCATCCGGTCGATGGAGTTGTCCTGCGAAGCCTCCAGAGATCCGGAGAAGTAAGGCACGTCCACCGTGGGCATGAAACCCTTGGGCACAGCGACGAAGAGGTAAATGGTCAGCGCCGTCATCGCGATGCTGGCAACAATCATCGCGCGCTGATGCCGCAGGACCGCATCGAGTGAACGCCTGTAGGCGTTTTGCATCGCGTCATAGACGCGTTCTGACCACACTTGGAACCAGTTCTCCGTTTGCGCGCGTGAGCTGAGAAATCGGCTGCACAGCATGGGAGTCAACGTGAGCGAGGTGAGGCCGGAGAGCAGTATGGATACTGAGATAGTGATCGCGAATTCGCGAAGCAACCGCCCCAGCACTCCCTGGAGAAATACTATCGGCAGAAAGACGGCGACCAACGAAATGGTCATGGAGATGATCGTGAAACCTACCTCGCTCGCACCATCGATCGCTGCCCGCAATTGCGGCTTTCCCATCTCACGATGACGCACGATGTTCTCGATCATGACGATGGCATCGTCCACGATGAAGCCGACGGAGAGCGTGATCGCCATCATCGAAAACATGTTTACGGAGTAGCCGAGCAGCCGCATCGCTACGAATGCGCCAAGAATAGAAACAGGAATCGTCGCGCTTGCAATGATGGTGGACGATGCCGTGCCGAGAAATACAAAGATGACCAGCACAACCAGACCGATCGTCACCAGGAGCGTCCGGTTGACCTCCGCGATGGAGTCGCGGATCAGACCAGCGTCATCCGCGACCTTTCCGAACGAAACGCCGGGCGGCATAGAATCCTGCAGAGAGCGCACAACGGCTTTGACGTGATCGGCGACGTCTACCGTATTTGTGCCGGGTTGCTTCCGTACTGCGAGGATGATGCTCCGTCGTCCATTGATCCAGAACGTGCTCTTGTCGTTGGCCGAACTACGGAAGACAGTCGCCACCTGATTCAGCCGGAGAGGAACGCCATTCCGGTAAGCCACGACCAACTGTGAGAACTGCGCTGCAGTTGTCAGCTGGCTGTTCGCTTGCAGCGAATAGTCCCTCGCATCGCCGTAGAGTGTGCCTGTAGGCAGATTGGCGCTGTTAGAGGCGAGCGCGGTGCGAATCAACTCGAGGTCGAGACCATATGCGGCCAGCTTCGCGGGATCTGCCTGTACGCGGATAGCAGGCTGCTCCGGGCCGTATACCTGCACCTGCGAGACGCCGCTCACCATCGCGATGCGCTTTGCGACTACTTGATTTGCATACCTCCCAAAGTCTTCATATGCCATGGTCCTCGAGGACATCTCCAGCCACAGGATTGGTGAGGCGGCCGGGTTCACCTTGGAATACGAGGGCGGCGCGGGCATATTCGCCGGCAGAGCACCTGTCGCACGGGAGATCGCAGCCTGTACATCCTGGGCGGCTGCGTCCACACTACGATTCAGATCGAACTGAAGCGTAATGTCGGTTTCTCCCACGGAGCTGGACGACGTCATGTGTTCGATGCCAGGAATGGTTGAGAACTGGCTCTCCAAGGGGGTGGCCACCGTCGAAGCCATGGCATCGGGATTCGCTCCAGGCAGCGCAGCGGATACACGGATGGTCGGATATTCCACTTCCGGCAGGTTGCTGACTGGCAAGGCAAAGTAACTGAGGAGACCAAATCCAGCGATCGCCGCGATCATGAGCGTTGTCGTGGTAGCGCGGCGGATGAAGAAGCTGGTGAATTCCATAGTCAAGCACCTTGCGTGACACGTGAGGAGGGGCGCGTCATGGCGCTGGCTTGGTTTCCGTGCCGGAGAGCTGCGGCTCCGCGGGCGCGTTTAGTAATGCAATGTGCGCGCCAGGCGTAAGTCTGAGCTGCCCTTCGCTCACGATGGTGTCTCCCGGGCGGATACCACTGTCGACGATTGCCTGTTCGGGCCCTTTCTCCGGCTTGTATGTGCGCAGCACCGTCACGGGCACCATATTGGCGATGCCCGCCTTCGCCAGCCAGACGTATTTCCCGTCCAGTCCGTTCTGAATCGAGGAGTCCGGCACGAGCGTTTTGTCTTTTTCCACCCGCAGACGGACGCGCACGTTGACAAACTGACCCGGCCAGAGCGCGTTGTTGGTGTTTGGAAATGCAGCCTTGAGCCTGATGGTGCCGGTGGTCGCATCCACTGTGTTGTCAATGAAGTCGAGCTGACCCTCCAATGGGGCTCCATCGCCGTTACTCGTCTCTACGGTCAACGGTCCACGCGCATTCAGCCGCTGCACTTCGGGGAGGACCTGCTCAGGAATGCCGAACGTGACATGGATGGGGCTTAGCTGAAGAACGGTAACGAGTGTTGTGTCACTCTCTCTCACCATATTGCCCGCTTTCACCATCGCCGCGCCCGCGCGACCCGTGATGGGTGCGATGACATTTGCGAAGCTCAGCTGCAACTGCGTTTGTCCAAGGCGCGCCCGGTCTGCCTTGATGGCGCTAGCCGCGGCCTTGACCGCCGCCTGGTCGGACCCGAGCGACGCACGCGATGTCTCGCTGGTCGTGACCATCTGGTCGACACGCTGCTGAGAAAGAACGCCGAGTGTCCCGAGTTGCACCGCGATCTCTGCCTCGGATTTGCTCTGCTTCTCGGACGCGGCGTCACGCGCCACAACCGCGCGTGCCTGTTGCTCCATGGCCGCATCGCGTTCTAACTCGGCCTGCTGCTCTGCCGCCTGCCGCTCGAGCGCATCCTGGTCGATAGTGAACAGAAGCTGTCCTTTGACGACGCTCTGTCCCTCCTCAAATGCAACACGCTTGACTTGGCCCGCAATGCGCGCCTTCACCTCCACGCTGTTCAACGCTTCGACGTTTCCAACGGCCGTAACCTCCAGCGGAACATCCTGGGCCACCGCACGAACGACGCGAACCGGCACAGCATCCGTCTCCGCATTCGTCTTAGCCGACACGCGGGAGCACGATGTCAGCGGCAGGCACATCAACATTCCGAGCAGAGCCAATTGGTCGCCAGGTTTCAAGCTCGCATGACCTCAACGTCAGCATCTGCGAGTCCCATGGGACAGAACCATCCGTATGCAGCAGGCGCCACGGATTTTGCAGGGAGCCCTCGAAAACGCGCGGCGAGAAAGGACGCGCGGCTTGCACCGGGAGGTCGCGCCCCAAAATGTTCTGTCTCGTCTTCTATCTGACGTCCCGCTCGGCTGTTAATTCGCCGCCCCAATGTGCCAATTCAGCCTCGCTTACTGCAGAAACGGCGATATTCGCTGCAAAGCGATAGCAGGTGGCCGGCCCGAGAGATACTGTGGGCACGAGGGTTTCCTGTCAGGTCTTCGACGGGAGAAAGGACCCCAATGAGCGATCTTGCCGTTACGTCACAGTACCCACGGGTGGCCTTCGCCACCGGGCGGGAAGCATCTACTTCCCCAACGCCTGGTGCCGGCCTTCGCCTCAATGGCCATGCCGTCATCTTTACTCTGGCAACAGTTCTTGCCCTCGCCACGGCCAGCGAGTGCCATTCCATCACCTATCCTCCGTCTCTTCTGTACGGGGCGGTGCTGTGGGGATGGTGGGGTTGCGTTACCAGCGCCATGTGGAAGCTCAGTCAGCGCGTCCCGCTTGCGTCGAGCTTCTCCCCGAAGGCGATTTCAGCTCATGTACTGGCGGGATCGGCTCTTGGCGTAGTCCATCTCTTGCTGCTGGGAAGCCTCGGCTTCACAGACACGGGGTGGCAGGCGCACACTACGGCGCTTGCCATTTGGACAAGCCTGCTCAACGTCAATCGATTCGGCATGGAAGTGCTGCTCTACGGTTTTGTCCTTGGGATCACGGGAATCATCCAGTTTCAGATTCGTGCCCAGCAGGAGGCCTTAAATTCCCTGGAGTTGCAGAAACAGCTATCGACCGCACATCTGCGGGCGCTGCAGATGCAGCTGGAGCCGCACTTCCTGTTCAACACCTTGAACGCCATTACGACGCTGGTCGAACTTGAAAGATCGAAGGAAGCAGCCGAGATGCTCTCCCATCTCAACGCCATCCTAAAGAGTACCTTGAAGAGAACGACTCCAGAGAAAGTTCCCCTGTCGCAGGAACTGGAGATCATGGAGAACTACCTGGCCATCGAACAGGTCAGGTTTGCCGACCGGCTGCGCATTGAGATCAAGGCAGACCCAAGCGCACTGGATGGGCTCGTGCCGTGCTTTCTCCTCCAGCCCATTGTGGAGAATGCGATTCGGCATGGCATCGCAAATTGCGAGAACGAGGGATTGGTAGAAGCCTCCGCAAGGCGCGACGGGTCCATGTTGCACCTGCGTATACGCGATTCGGGACCAGGTCTGAGTGCGCATCCGCAGAATGGCCATGGCATTGGGCTGAGCAACATTCGGGAGCGGCTTACACACTTCTATCAGGGCGAATACATGATGAGGGCCCAACCGGTCGACACGGGCGGGTTTGAAGTCGCGATCGCCATCCCCTACGAACGCAGCGTCCGATGAAATTGAAGGTTCTGATCGCCGACGATGAGCCGCTGGCCCGGGAGCGGCTTCGCTTCCTTCTGTCGAGTGATGATGAGATTGATATCGTCGGGGAGTGCCGCAACGGCCGGGATGTGATCGCTGCCCTCAAAGAGTCACGCATGGATGTGCTGTTTCTCGACATCCAGATGCCCGGCCGGGGCGGATTTGAGGTCATTGAGCAGATCGGTAAGGCGCACATGCCGGTCACGGTATTCGTAACTGCGCACAATGAATATGCGCTTCGCGCATTCGAGGTCCATGCCCTCGATTATCTGACCAAGCCGATCGAGCCAGAACGCCTGAGAACAACACTGGCGCGCGTGAAGGAGCGAATTGCCTCAAAGGCCGCACTACTGACGCAGGAACAGTTGAAATCCGTGCTGGCGTCACTTGAGAATGACAGCAAGCTGCCGAAAGAGCATCCGAAACGGCTCCTGGTCCATAACGGCGCAAAAGACCTCTTCATCAGCGTCGAAGATATCGAATGGATCGAAGCGGCAGACTACTATTCGTGCCTGCATGTCGGAACCAAGAAACTCATGCTGCGCGAAACCATCAAACAGCTCGCGAGCACTCTGGATCCGCAGAAGTTCGTACGCATCCATCGCTCCGTCATTGTCAACATGGAGCACCTGCAGGAGATCATCCGTGAAGGCCAGAACGAAGGATCAGTCGTTCTCACCAATGGCCAACGGCTCAAGATGAGCAAGGCCGGCTGGCAGAACCTGCTCGCCGTAAGCCGCGTCTAGACACCGGCTCTTCCCGACCCTGTCGCACCGCCCAACAGGACGCTATCAAAAAACCATAAGTACTGCGAAACGTGCTCGGGGTCGCGAGACGTCCGAATGGTCGGCCACGAGAAACAAGAAGGCCGCCGATCTCCGGCGGCCTTCTTGTTTCTGCGGAGCGCCTAACTAGAAGGTGATCTTAGCGCCGAACTGCAGCTGGCGCATCACCGGCTGGCCGCTGTTAAAAAGGGCGTTGTCCACATTGGTGATCACGCCTCCGTCGCTACAGTCGACGCATCGTGCGTCCGACGCATTTGGCACGCCAAGTGGCACGTGATTGAAGACATTGTAGGCTTGGAACTGGAATTGGGCCTTCACCCGCTCCGTGATATCAAAGTTCTTCAACAGCGTAGCGTCCGCGAAGTAGTCCGAGGGACCGCGGTAGCTGTTGCGGCCGATATTGCCAAAGGTGCCGAACGCCGGTCGCGCGAAAGGTCCGGAGACTGAGCCGTTGCCGCCGAACGCTGCTACCGGAGTGAAGTAGCGGCGCGACGGGCCTCCTTGCGCAGTGTTCAGCGAGCCGACGCTGAGGGGAAGACTGCCGACGGCTTTGTCTGGACGACAGTCGCTGCTGGTGCTGGGATTGCTGGAGTTGGTATCGATGTCCTGATCGCTGCCGCATTCTGCATATGTAGGCGTAAAGGGCAGGCCGCTCTCCCAGGTGGTCGTTCCGGCCAACTGCCAGCCGCCGACGACATAGTTCATGGCGCGGTTGACATTGGCGAGCAGCATCTTGTTTCGGCCGAACGGCAACTCGTACATACCGCTTAGTACGAACAGCTGGTTGCGATTCGTGTCGTTGGGACCGTACTCGACTCGCGGATCATTCGCGAAGTAGGTGGCGCCGTAGTTCATGGCCTTCGACCAGGTGTAATTACCCAGCAACTGGACGCCGTGGCTGAAGCGTTTCTCCACTGTGGTCTGGAGCGCGTTGTAGTTGGCGCGTGCCGCGGGAGCCAAGGAGTTGATGTCCTGAGAACAGCAGGTTCCACCGGCGAGCTTGTCAAAGTATGGGCGGCGAAGGTCCCGGTTCGCCAGTTGAGCTGGGCTGGTCGGTAACACGGGCTGGTTAACGTTGAACCCTTCTGTCTCGCTCGGATAGATGCGTTCGGCGACATTGCCCACATAAGCGATGGTCACCGTTGTATCCGAAGACAGAGCCTGCTGCAGGCTGATGTTGTACTGATCAACTTTTGGCAGCGGCAAACGGTTGGGGCGGACGTTGTATCCAATGTTGTTCAGGATCGGCAAGATGCCGTTCGCGGGAATCGCAATCTCCGGTACCTGGGCAGGCAGAGTGTTGTAAGTGAATGGCAGTGGCGAAGTGGCGCTGCTGCTGCCCTGGTTTTCCGCGTTCACCACCGGTACGTTGTGTGTGAGCGCACTGCCGAAGATCGTGCCGAAGAAGCCGACATCGTCGTAGACCTGGCCAACGGCGCCGCGAATGACGGTGTTGGGACGAACTTGGTAGGCGAAACCGAAGCGACCGCCGAGATTCAGCAGGTCAACCGAAGCGCCGCCGTTGCTGGCAACGCCGCCAATGCCTGCAACCCGAATGACGCCCGCCTGCAGGTCGGTAAAGCCGCCGGCGCCCGCACTATTGACAGTCTCGGGAAAGATGATGTCCCAACGCACGCCGTAGTCGAGGGTCAGCTTCGGCGTAACGCGCCATGTGTCCTGCGCGTAGAAGCCGCCGCGCTTCTGGCGATTCGCTGCGTTGTTGTTATAGACATCGAACCGCTGGAACTGCGCGATCTGCCCGGTGAGTACAGCGCCGATTCCGGCGCCGGCGCCAGTGGTGTTGTTGAAGAAGAACTGACCAGTGCGGTTGTAGTCGCTCGCATTCCGCAGATTCAATGCGTAGCGGATGTCCCCGCCGAACTTGATCGTGTGATTGCCAACCATCTTGGTCCAGTTGTTCACCAGTTGGAAGACCTGCTCACTCTCCTGCAGCGGGCAGTTGCAGCCCTGGGTGCCGAAGGGGGAGATGCTGTTGTCGACAACATTGAAGGTTGGCGAGCCGGAGGTATCGAGCGCGCCAGTGTTGAGGTTGGGCAGTCCAGCCGCGGCAGCCGGCGTCGTTCCAGCGTCGAACTTGTTCTCCGCTACGTGGTAGTCGAGGAAGCCGAAACGGAAGTCCGTGAGCAGGTCGGAGCGGACGGCCCAGTCGAAGCCCACCGATACGCTCTGGTTCTGCACCTGGTCAGTACCAGTGGTCTCTCCAATGCCAAAGCCTTCGCCGCCGGCGGAACCGAGCGCCGGTGCTCCGAGGAGACGGAAGTTCGCGTAGTCGTAACGTCCGAAGGCGTGGACAGTGGACGTCACCTGGTAGTCAAGGCGTGTATCGGCGAGATCGCCATCATTATTCCCTGAGCCGGATGCGATGTAATTGTTGCTGGTCGCTCCGGGAGCACCCGCATTTGGTTGAGGAAAGGCGCTGAGCAGAGCGCGGCCTTGCGGCGTGACCAGCGCGTTCGAGATGACCCCGCCGCCGTATTGTGAAAGATCGCAGATAGGACTCGCCGCATTCAGGCAGGTATTGCGCACGGTTGCGGTAGGCACGTTCTGCTGCAGGCTGCTGCCGACCTTCTGACGTGTTCCCTGATAGTCGAGAAAGAAGAACGCCTTGTCCTTCTTAATAGGGCCTCCCACGGAGCCACCGAACTGGCTGTACAGAGCCGAAGGAATCAATCGGCCGGTGACCGGATCGGGTTGAAATTGGGTAAACGGATTGCGCGCAGCCAGCGCATCGCTGCGGCGATAGAAGAACGCATCGCCGTGGAGTGCGTTGCCACCGGACCGCGTCTGCGCTGTAACCACGCCACCCACGGAACCACCGAATTCAGCTGGGAAGTTCTGCGTATCCACCTTCATTTCGCTGATGGAGTCGAGCGTGGGATTGATGACGATGATGCCGTCGACGGGCTCACGATTGTCCGTACCGTCCAGCACATATCCCAGCGTTCCGTAGTTGGAGCCGTTAGCGTTCAGAGCTGTGGTGCCTTGCGGGTTCTCCGTCGGAGCTATGTTGAAGCTCGACCTTTGCACTCCCGGAGTGAGCAGAGCGAAGGACGTGAAATTGCGGTCCAGGTTGGGCAGATTCTGGATCTGTCGCTCGTCCAGCACCTGACCAACATCGGCGCGGTCGGTCTTGAGCGCTGGGGCCTCCGACGTCACCGTCACCGTCTGGCTGGCCCCTCCGACGGTCACCTGCAAGTTGACGGTCTGCGTGGTGTCAGCGGCGACGGTGACACTGTTGTTCTCCGCCGGTGTGAAGTTGGCAGCGGCGGCCTTTACGCTGTAGCTGTCCGGGATGAGCTCGTTGACGGTATAGAAGCCGCCGCTGTTGGACTGGACGGTTTTGGTGGTTCCTTTTGCAATATCGGTCACGGTGACCGTCGCATTAGGAACCGCGGCACCGGTCGCGTCTGTGACCGTGCCGGAGATTGTGCCGTAGATGGCTTGCGCCAACGCCATCCGGGCGCCGGAGCATACAAGAAAGGTGATGACGAAGAGTGCTAGAGCGCGGGAGCTCGTGTTCCGGATCGGCCGGACCGGACAGGCTGCCCGAGCCGGAAAGAATGACTGATACATGACTGCCTCCAAAAGCGTGCTCGATAATCGAGTGATGTCTCTGGGCAGCAAAAGGATTTATACAAATAGGTATTAACTAGAGGTCAAACAAAACGAGGCGGGCGACCTGACTACTGTGGAAATAATCGGGTTTTGGCGGTATATAACGGTGATTGGATGATCTGATTCCCCGCGGCATACCAGTGGCGAGGTTCTCAGGTATGCGCCGTTGTGTATCATAGTAGTAAACAAAGATCGAGGTGTAGTAAACAAAAATCGAGGTCGAACTCCGGACTTCGAGAGTCCAATTCGTCACCGGTACCCTCAGCCGAAATCACATTGAGTTCATTCAGGAGCGGTCGCTCGGTCAGGCCGGAATGCCCGGCTCGGCCATCCTTCATCGTTGAGAGACTCTCATGCCTTTGTTCACCGTAACGATGAATGCGGAATGCGGGCAGAGCCGCTGACGGAAAAATGCGATCTCTCATGCCATACATGAAGCAAGCGTCAACCGGTTGTAAGCCACTTTCCTTGCAGCAGGGATTCAGTTACTCCGCTCTCAGTGCTTCAACGGGATTGATTCCAGCAGCCCGGCGCGCCGGCAGATAGCTTGCGAACGCAGCCGCGGCGACCAGGATGAGCGGTACAGCGACGAAGGTCAGGGGATCGAGCGGGCTGATGCCGAAGAGCAGTGTTTTCATGAGCTGCATGAGTGCGGCTGCCGCTCCGAGGCCGATGACGACGCCAACTGCGGTCAGCACAAGGGCGGAACGAACGAACATCCATCGCAGCACGCCTTTCTGTGCTCCCAGCGCCAGGCGGATTCCTATTTCCCGCGTGCGCTGCGAAACCGCGTAGGAGATGACTCCGTAGATGCCAATGAGACTGAGGGCAAGCGCCATTGCGCCGGCAATCGCCAGCATGACGAGCGTGAATGAGGTGCGTGCGAGCGACTGGCTGTAGATCTCCTGCATGGTGCTCACCGACGCGAGCGGCAGATTCCCGTTCACTGACCAGACGGCCTGTTGCACCTGACTGAGGAAGCTCTCGGTTCCGGCGCGTTCGCTGCGAATGGCGAACGTGACGAAGCGCGGGGCATCAATGGTCGGCTTCGACGTGTACGGATCCTTGTGCATTGCCGGCCAGTAGACGATGGCAGGCGCTTTCTCGTCGACGCCGTGCACGCGCACGTCTTCGACGACGCCGATGACCTCCTGCCAAGGCATGTTTGAGAACTGGCGAAGTCGCTTGCCGACGGCCGCGGAGGCCGAACCCCACGACTCGCGCGCAAAGTTCTCCGACACGATCACCCCAGGCCGCAGGTCGTAGATGTCCGTCCATGTGAAGTCGCGTCCTGCAACCAGGCGTGTCCCCATCGCGTTGAAATATCCTGGCGAAACGAAGTTGAAGAGCCTGAGGGGTGGCTCCCCGCCTTCGTAATTTTTCCCTTCCACGCGAATCTCGTCCCAGTTGGGATCGATGTTCTCCATGGGCACAGCGCCGGCGAATCCAACGGAAGCGACTCCCGGAATCGCAGCAAGTTTGTCGGCGATGTTGTTCTGAACGCGCGTGGCCATTTGCGGATCGGAGACCAGTAAGTCCGGAATCCAGATGTGCATGGTCTGCAGGTGTTGGGGATCGGCAAAGCCCGGCTCGACGTCGCGTAGGGCTGCGAAGGTGCGAATCATAAGCAAAGCGCTTACCAGGAGAACGAGCGCCATTGCTACCTGGGCTATGACCAGCCCATTGCGCGAGCGCTGCCGCGAGCGGCCTGCGCTGGCCGTCCGGCTTGTGCCGCCCATCATTGCGGAGGCTCGGGTCCGGGCGTATCTCACGGCCGGTATGGATCCGAACAACAGTCCCGAAAGAACCGAGAGAGCGAGAGTGAAGCCGAGCGAGCGGGCATCGAGAGAGAGTTCACTCAGGCGCGGCAGATCGGTTGGGCCAATGGCCACGAGAAGGCGCAAGCCGGCAAAGGCCACGCCGATGGCAATTACACCGCCCAGGAGCCCGAGCGAGACGCTCTCGATCAGCAGCTCACGTGCGATGCGCATGCGGCCGGCACCTAACGCGGCTCGAATGGAAAGCTCCTGGTGGCGCGATTCCGCGCGGACCAGCAGAAGATTGGCGACGTTGGTGCACGCAATCAACATGACGAGTCCGACGGTCGCCATGACCACCCACAGCACGCTATCTACGCCGCCGATGACCTGCTGTTTCAGTGAACGGAAGCCAGGGGTGATGCGCCATATCTCGTAGTAATGCGGGTTGGTGCCGGGCCCGTTTGACCAGGAATCCATCCAGACAGGAATCAGACGCGCAATGTCGGCGTCGGCCTGGGTGAGCGGAATACCCGGCTTGAGGCGGGCGATTCCGTTGTAGCCGAAGCCCGCCAGTTTTTGATCGGTGCGGTCCAACGCCAGCGGGATCAGAAGATCGAAGTCGCGATCGACCAATCGGAAGCCGCGCGGCATAACGCCAACCACCTCTCTGGTCTGCGCGTCGACCTGAATGGTGCGTCCGATCGCGCTGCGATCTCCGCCGAAGCGGCGCTGCCAATAGCCATAGCTCAGCACGACGGTCTTTGTGCCATGTGGATCTTGATCGGCTGCGGAAAGCCAACGGCCGGCCACAGGAGGAGTTTCCAGTGTCTCGAGTACGCCGTCGCTGATCATCTCAGTTCGCACTTCTTCCGGTTCAGCTACGCCTGTCACATTTGCAGTGCCTGGCGTCCAGATACCCATCGACTGGAAGGTTCGATTCTGCTGAGAGAAGGTGAAATACATCGATGCCGAAAGCTGAAGGCCGGTGGAAAAGTTGGCGAGGCCTCCGGCGCCGGGAGCGTTGAGCCACAAGGCGACAAGCTGTTCTGAATCGGGGTACGGCAGGGGCTTCAAAAGGACGCTGTTGACCACGCTGAAGACCGCGGTATTGGCGCCAATGCCGATGGCCAGCGTGAGGAGAACGGTCGCGGCAAATCCCGGCGATTTTCGCAGTCGGCGGAAGGTGAATTTCAAGTCGGCCAGAATGGATTCGAGCGCCGGCCACTGCCATACTTCGCGGCTGCGCTGCTCGAGAAGAGCGCTGTTGCCGAATTCACGGCGCGCTGTTTGTTCGGCCTGCGCGCGCGGGATGCCGTCTGTCATTAATTCCTCAGTTCGCTCCTCGATGTGCTCCTGGATCGAGACGGAGATGTCCTCATAGCGGCGGCGCCGGGAGAAAAGCTGAGCAAACCATCGCATCGTAGGCCTCCTATGCCTTGGCAACAGCGAGCACGCGCGTGATGCCTGCGAACATCTTTTCGAAGCTGATGACTTCTTTTTCGAGGTGACGGATACCCGCGTCGGTGAGCTGGTAAATGCGGGTGGGGCGGCCCTTGGCAGAAATCCCCGTTTTCGCCACGAGCCAGCCTTCCTTCAACATGCGCTGGAGCGCGGGATACAGCGAGCCTTCTTCTACCTGCAGCAGGTTGTCGGAGACTTGTTTGATGTGCTTCACCAGCGCATAGCCATGCATGGGTTTCAACCGCAGCGATTGGAGAATCATGATCTCCAGCGCACCAGGAAAAAGATCGCGATGTTCCGGATTCTTTGCCATGGGAAGGATTCTATGCCGAAATACCTATTTTTAAAATAGGTATTGTTGAAAGATTGATTTATCGGCGCAGACGAATCAGTAAAGATCGCGGCGGTTTGCAAAGACAACAACAAGCAAGTAAAGATAAGCGAACGGAATCCTGGATGCTAGATCCAAAAGGCGAAATGCTCATCGATGAACGAAGACAACATGTGCTGTCGCTCATTCAGCGAGATGGGCGGGTACTGGTCTCAGAACTGTCCGAGGATCTCGGCATCTCTCAGATCACCGTCCGCAAGGATCTGGACTACCTGGAGTCAAAAGGATTGGTGCAGCGCTCTCATGGCGGCGCTCTGGCGCCGAGTAATGGGGCCTTATTTGACCCTTCCCTGAAAGAGAAAAAGCGTCAACACAGTGCGGAAAAAGCCCGCATTGCGGAAGCGGCTGTCGAGCTGATCCGCGAAGGTGAATGCATCCTGCTCGATTCAGGTACAACGACGACTGCAATCGCAAGCCGGCTCCGCGACTTCCACTCCCTCACGGTGATCACCAACGCGATCAATATTGCCGCGCTACTCTCTGGCAGCAGGGTGGAAGTGGTTCTGACGGGTGGCACGTTGCGACCCAATTCGTCATCGCTCGTTGGTCCTATTGCCGAGGACATGCTGCGAGAGATTCACGCGGACATCCTGTTCCTTGGCGTGGACGGTTTCGATTTGCAGGTGGGGTTGACGACTCCCAACGTTTTGGAGGCGCGGGTCAATCGCGCCATGGTCAACGCGTCAAAGCTGGTTGTTGCTGTCTGTGATGCGACGAAGTTTCACCGCAGGAGTATGGCGCTGATTGTGCCTCCAAACAGAATCCATCGTGTCATCACTGATCATGGCCTCGCCGCAGCGGATTGCGAGACACTGCGCTCGTCCGAAATTGAAGTCACGCTTGTCTGAAGTCAAGGGACTCGGCAGTTTACGCAGAGCACCGGAGTAAACTTCGCAGGTTCAGATGCGCAGGAAAAGCTTGCGCTTGAACATCCAGTAAAGCACCAGCCAGTACGTCAGCATCACTGCGATTCCCAGCAGCAGCGGCTCGAGCCCTGGACCGAGAATCGCAAAAGGGCGCTGTCCCAGGTTGATGTGAAAGCTGTTGATGATGAACTCTTCGCAAAGATGGGCAATCAGATAGGCGGCAATTGAGTTCGTGCCGACCACGACCAGCGGGAACGCCCAGCCGCGCCGGTTCTTCACCTCGATGACCCAGGAAAACGCTGCGAGGAAGAGGAAACAGACACCGCCGCTGAACAGGGTCCATGCCGGCGTCCAGATGCGCTTCACGATGGGGCAGATGTGGCCAAAGTGGAGCAGCAGCGCCGCTGCGATGAGAATCGCGGCGGCCTGCAGGAAGCGCTTCATTGGTATCGCTGGCTCAGACGCGCGCAGCCAGCGGCCGGCTGCCAGTCCAAGCAGCATGGTGCCGAGCGTTGGTATGAAGCTAAGGGTGAGATAGCCACCGTCGTTGAAGACGAACGGGTGCTCGCGCGGGAAGAGATTGAGAAACCATACGTCAAACGCCTGACCCAGGTTGCTGTTCTTGTTCCAGTGCGAAAGAAATCCAGTGAAGTTGTGGTGCCAGTCCGCAGGGACACCCACGGCGGCGTAGTTGAAGTGTGGACCAGGCGCTGGATAGATGGCCCACGCTGCCCAGTAGCCAACCAGGATGACACCGAGCGCTGTCCACTGCCAGCGCGGACGCGCAAAGGCCAGCAGAAACGCGATGGGGTAGCCCAAGCCGATTTGTGTCAGCGTGTCCTCGAAGGTGAAGTAGGTCATGGAACTCTGCGTGGAGCGCAGAAAGATTCCAAGCGCAACCAGCAGCAGAGCCCTCCAGAAGGCATGCGCGACCATGCGGCCAAAGTTCTCGCCTTTTCGGATGCGGCTGGCGATGGAGTAGGGCATCGCCACTCCCACAAGAAAAGTAAAGCCAGGCTGGATGGTGTCATGCAGCGACATGCCCGCCCATTCGACGTGCGTCTGATTGAAGGCCAATATGCGCCAGAACAGACTGTGGGGATACGCGTGGGACACGGCAGCCCACTGCATCACTTCTCCCATCATCAACAGCATGACCAGCCCACGGTAGGCGTCGACTGCGACATTGCGTTTAGGGGCGACGACTGTGGTTGCCGTGGAAGCGCGGCCTGAGCTTGCAGCCAGCGGCGCCTGAATGGAATCGGCGATAGCGGAGTTCATGACTCCTCCTGGAAGGAGAGTGCAGGGCCGACTGTAAGGGCCGACCGCCTAACTCAAAGAAGAGGAAGCAACGTTTCGTTTGCTTACCTTTTCCGATGTGCCGCATCGTATCACGTCTATTGCGGTGCAGGCTGCGCACCTTGCCGCCGACCTGCGCGTCGGTCCTCCCAGCGCGGCGGTTCGCTGATAGCTGTCTCAAATGCCCGTATTCCGCAGAAATTTCTGTCTTGACACGCTGAAGACCCCTGCTAGACTTCATGCTAATCCGAAATAATACGAAACCATAAGTAATGGTAGGTGTCGTCCAGAAAGGTTGGTTCAGCTATGAGCCGTTCCCTCTATAGCCTGCTGGGTCTGGCTTTGCTCTGTCCGCTTCTGGCCTTCGGCCAGAAAGACACAGCCTCCATCATCGGGACGGTGACGGACCACAGCGGCGCCGCTGTGCCCGGGGCGGCGATCGATGCTGTGAGCCTGGAAACAAACTTCGCCTACCACGCCACCAGCAATCAGCAGGGAGAGTGGACCATCAGTCCGGTGCGCATCGGCACATATCGCGTGACGGTCACGGCGGCAGGATTCAACAAGGCAGAAGTCGGCCCTTTTACGCTGGACGTTCAGCAAAGGCAGCGCACGGATGTCGCCCTCCAGCCAGGGTCGATTACTCAGACGGTAGAGGTGAAGCAAACCGTGCCTCTGCTGGAGAGTGACACATCGGATCGCAGCCAGGTGATCGATAGCAGGACCATGGAGACCCTTGCGCTGAACGGACGGAACCCGGTGCAACTGGCGCAACTGACGGTCGGCGTCACGGTGAGTGAGCCGGGAGCTCGCGATGAGAACGGCTACGGCTTCAGCGCGAACGGCGCCCGCTCACTCGAAAACAACTTTCTGCTCGACGGTGTCGATAACAACTCGAATCTGCCGGATCTGCTGAACGAAGCGAATTATGTGGTCATGCCTTCGGTCGACGCACTGCAGGAGTTTCGCGTGGCGACCAACTCCTACGGCGCAGAATTAGGACGCGCGAACGGAGCTGTGGTCAACGCCACTGTGAAGAGCGGCACCAATCAGTTCCGGGGCGTGGTGTATGAGTTTGTCCGCAATCAGATCTTCGATGCACGGAATCATTTCGACAGCACTCTTCCTCCATATCACCAGAACCAGTTCGGGGCCACACTCGGGGGCCCCATCTGGCGCAACCGGCTCTTCTTCTTCGTCGACTACGAGGGACTTCGTGTGCGGCAGGGTCAGACGTATACCCAACTGGTACCGACCGCAGCACAGCGTGGGGGTGACTTCAGCAGCCAGTTGGATGTGACCTCGCCCACCGGCGTTCAGGACTGCAACGGCAACCCAACCTACGCCGGCGAACTCTTCGACACCACGAAGACGCAAGCCAGCGCGAGCAGCCCAACCGGCTATTGCGGCGTGCCGTTCGGTTATGACGCGAGCGGTGCCCCGTCGAATGTCATCCCACTCGCGCGGCAGGATGCGCTCGGGGCCAAGCTGGGCGCGCTCTTTCCGCAGCCGAACGCAACCGGGCTGGGCTACAACTTTCTCTCGAACCCCGTGCTGGCACGCGATCGAAATCAAGGGGATGTCCGCATCGATCAGGGGATCGGGGCGAATGACAACGTCTTTTACCGCTTCAGTATGAGCCGGCAGCCGGCGAATATACCCGGGCCATTCAGTGGAATTGCAGACGGCGGCGGTTTCTTTACCGGCATCGAGGAAAACTCCGGCTACAGTTTCGCCACCAGTTGGACACACATCCTGACAGCGAAGCGTGTGAATGAACTTCGGCTTGGCTACAACCGCCTGCACTCGAGCCGCTTTCAGTTCAACTACAACACGGATGTCTCCGGCAGCGTCGGTTTCCCCGGTGTCCCCTATGCGGCCGGCACAGACAACGGCGGCCTGCCGCAGATGACATTCAATGACGTGGCAACCCTGGGCAGCCCAACCTATCTACCCTCGAACGAGATACAGAACACCTACTCGGTCTCCGACACGTTTACGCTGATCGTCGGCAATCAATCCTGGAAGTTCGGCGCAGAGTATCGGCCAGAAGAATTCACGATCTACCAACCGGCTGCATCCCGCGGAGCGCTGAACTTCGGGACACAGTACACCGATAATCCTGCTTCCCAGGGCACCGGCGGCAGTGGCTTTGCAACTCTCTTGACGGGGCAGCCGGGCGGCGGAAGCATCAACAACCTGAATAACGTCGACTACAACCGCACCACCTACTCCATCTTCGCGCAGGATGATTGGCGCCTGACTCCCCGGCTTACCCTGAACCTTGGCCTGCGGTACGAGTTCTTCGGCCCCGTGCTGGAGCGGCATAACGCACAGTCAAACTTCAATCCCATCACGGGCGTGTTGGACATCCCGGCATCCAGCAACGTGACCCTCACTCCGACTCTTGCGCAGTTGCTGCCGGTCAACCACAAGGCCTCCAATCAGTTGATCGGCACGGACTACAACAACTTAGGGCCACGCCTTGGCTTCGCGTATCAGGTCGCGCCGCGCGTTGTGATCCGCTCGGCCTTCGGGGTCTTCTACAACGGCGACGAAAACGGACCCTACAGCAATCCCAGTCCCGGCTTCAACCCTCCCTACTTCGCGAGCCAGAGCTTCAATGCACCCTGCAGCCAGTCATCCTACGCCGGAACCGCGCTGGACTGCTCGGTCCCGGGACTCACGCAGCTTGCACAAGGATTTCCAGCCAGCTCGCTGACTGACCCCAATACGCCCAGCCTTTTCTCTTTGCAGCTAAGCCTGCGGACGCCATATGTATCGCAGTGGCACGGCTCTGTGCAGTATCAGATTGCCCAGAACACGGTGCTGGATGTCGGCTACGTTGGCTCGAAGGGGACCAGGCTCTACACCTTCAAGAACCTCAATCAGGCTGCGCCGACTGCCGATGCCTCAGCGCCCTATGCGCCTCGCCGTCCCTTCTCCTACATCGACTCCTCCATCAGCTATCTCGATTCGGAGGGCCTCTCAAACTACAACGCGCTCCAGGCCAAATTGCAGCACCATTTCGGCTCAGGCATATCAGCCTTGGTCAATTACACCTATAGCCATGCGCTGGGCAACTCATCCAACGCCAACCTGGGCGCTCAGAACAACGACAGCTTCCGCTGGAGCGCCGAGCCAAATATCGAGTATGGGAACCTGGACTTCGACGTCCGGCACCGCTTTCTCTCGAGCTACATCTGGGATCTTCCGATCGGGAAAGACAAGCGCTTTGCCTCAAATATCAATAGCGTTGCAAACTTCCTGGTCGGCAACTGGCAACTCTCCGGCATTGTGACGCTCTCTTCGGGCACCTGGTTCACCGTGACAGATGCGAACGCCAACTTCGCGAATTCGGACGGGCAGCAACGGCCGGACTTTGTGCCCGGCCAGAACGGCAATGGCAAGCCCTGCGTGCCAGGCACATTCTTCAATACCTGCGCGTTTACCGATCCGCAACCGGGATCTTTCGGAAACGTCAGCCTCAACTCGTTGCGAGGACCCGGTTATAAGAACTGGGACGGCTCGCTTCTGAAGAATTTTCCTATCGGTGAAAACCGACGCGTCGAGTTTCGTGCAGAGTTTTACAATCTGCTGAATCATACGAATTATCTGTTTGCCGCGGCAGGGCCGCAGAACGCAAACAACTCAACCGTGCTTGGTACCTCAAGCTTCGGCTACGTCACTGCCGCGCGTCCCCCACGGCAGATGCAATTGGGACTGAAGTTCTACTACTAGGAGCAAGCATGGATGACGATCTAATCCAGGAAGCGCATCCGCCTGCGTCCGAGAGCGAAACTCCTGCTCACGGACCACTCTCCCGGCGCAGCTTCCTGCAGGTGGGCGCAGCTTCCGCCATTGCACTGGGATTGTCACCGATGAAGGCGACAGCCCACACTCCTGCAGCGCCCATCCTGGGCAAATCCATGATGAATGTGCCCTTCGAAGCGAAGGAGCCGCGGCTCGGCATCATTGGTGTCGGTGGCCGCGGTACAAGCCTGCTGGAAGATCTGTTGGCAGCCAACGCGCAGATACGGGCGATCTGCGACGTCGTGCCGGACAAAGCAAAACATGCTCAGCAACTCATTGAAAAAGCGGGCCAGCATGCGCCGGAACTCTACACCCAAAACGATCACGCATACGAGCAGCTTGTCGCCAGGGACGATCTGGAACTGGTGATCGTCGCGACTCCTTGGCTGTGGCACGTTCCCATGGCGGTCGCTGCAATGCAAAAAGGCAAGCACGTTGCCGTCGAAGTGCCTGCCGCAACCACGCTCGACGACTGCTGGCGGCTCGTCAATACGTCGGAAACCACGCGGCGCCATTGCATCATGCTTGAGAATTGCTGCTACGGCTACAACGAGACACTTATCTTGCGCATGGTACGTGCCGGGCAACTCGGTGATCTTCTCTATGGAGAAGGAGCGTACCTGCACGATCTGCGCGAGGAGTTGTTTTCAAACAAGGGCGAGGGACTCTGGCGCCGCACCGTGCACACGCAGCGGAACGGCAACCTCTATCCCACGCACGGCCTTGGTCCGGTCGCGAACTATATGGGTATCAATCGTGGTGATCGCTTTGACTATCTCGTCTCGATGAGCACGCCGCAACGAGGACTGGATGTTTACCGCAATGCACATCTGGAAAAGGGAGACCCTCGCTGGGCTGAGCACTACGTTACCGGCGACATGAATACCTCCCTGATCAAGACCGCGAACGGGCCGACCATCACTGTGAAGTACGATGTCTCGAATCCGCGGCCCTACGATCGCATCAACACCATCGCCGGAACAAAGGGAATCTTCACGGACTACCCGCCGCGCATCTATCTTGACGGCCAGAAGGGCAAGGAAGAGTGGGCGAGTCTGGATGCTTACAAGGAGTATGAGCATCCCTTGTGGCGGCAGGAGGGTGACATCGCACGCAAGGCGGGCGGGCATGGCGGCATGGACTTCATCATGCTCTACCGGCTCCTCGAGTGCATGACCAAAGGTCTCGTGCCGGATATGGATGTATACGACGCGGCTGCGTGGTCCTCGGTCGCGCCGCTCAGTCTCGCCTCACTCCAATCGGGTAGCGGCCCGGAAAAATTCCCGGACTTCACCCGCGGCCGCTGGCACGATCGAGCCGGCTCTCCCATTGGCGAAGCAAATAGTTGACTTTGGTCGCGTGCGGCCTATCTTGAGGGCAAACTGAGTTCAAGCTATGGTAAGCAGCTCTTCAAAGAAACCGCCAATTCGACGCTTACGGTCCACAAAGTGAATTTCTAAAATCCAATGGCGCAATTGCCCTTTGTCGTCTATTGATCGCATGCGCAAATTGCTTTTCGGGTGAACATGAGTGTTATTTTGTCCTCAGCAATTCGCTCGTGGGGGAACTGGCCGATTAGATGTCCAGCACTATTCTGCGCCTTTGCAGAACTTCATTGTTGAGATCATTCCGCAACGCCTGCCCTACTACAACTGGACGGCTACATGCTCGATCCCAACGATCCGGAGACGCTTGTACTGGGACCATTTCGCGGAGCACCAACCGAGCATGTGCGTATTCCCGTGAGTCAGGGTATCTGTGGAGCCGCTGTGGCGCAGAACGATACGGTCATCGTGGACGACGTTCATTCAGAGTCCACGCTACCTGGCATGCTCGCTTCAGACGCAATCAGAGATCGTCGTGCCAATTCGGGTGAGTGGAAAAATTGTTGGTAAAATTGATATCGATAGCCACGATCGCAAAGCATTCGGAGCGCAGGACCGCAGCTTTCTGGAAGGATGCGCGACCTTGATTGGGGAGTTTCTGGAGAAGCAGAACATGAGTCGGGAAGAATGCTCGTGCCCTTTTGGATCAACAGCAGGTAGTTTCAACTGCCGATAGTCGGGGTGGCATCCGCAAAGTAAAACTGGTAGTGATTCCTGCAGCCTGGGTTGAAGCCAGCCCCGCAATGCGGGCACAAGTAGCCGCTGTTCATGTATTCGCGAATCGTCAGTTCGTAGCCACATGCTCCACAGAGAATTGCATGAACGTCCCACTCTGAACGCGGCCACACCTGGATAGCATGGCCCGCAAGGAGTTCATGGCAATCCTTGCAGGCATAGTAAACGCCACAGCAAGCCATCCTGATCGCAATGATGTCGAGCGCAGAGTGGTAATGGACGCACCGAGTCTCCGCATCTACTTCCACTCCTCGGACATCCGGTTTTGGCAGCGTCACACGCCTATCAGAACACAATGCGGAAACCGTTCAGCTCTGCGGGAACCGAGTCGCAGCGTCAGTCCGACAGATCGGGCCAGTACCGGCGGATGCGGTCAGCGACTTCCAGTGGATTAACTGGCCCTTCTGTATCGACTTCGATCACCGGGCACAGGCCAATTGGACGGTCAAACTCTTGCAGCAACTCCGCAGACATCGTCTTCATGCTGTGGGCTGGATGATGCTCCGCCCTTGTGGCGCGTTCCTGGAAACGTCGCGCCGCCTCCTCTGGTGTGCAGTGGCAGTAGACTTCGAGCTTCCGCCCCTCGAGCGCAGCAAAGCGTTCGCGCTCATGATGACTTTTCGGACGGAAATTCGCTTCCAGAATGACGTTTGGGCAGCACGGCGCGAGCGACCACAGCAGATCCATCGCAGCCCGGCTCAGCAGTCGCGAGAGTTCGGCGGCCGAACCAGCGTTCTTGTCCAGATGAGTCCCGAGAGAGTCGAAGAGAGATTCCTTGAGCGTGTCCTTCGAGAGCAGCGGATAGCTGAACACCTCTGCCAGCGCGCCGGCCAAGGTGCTTTTGCCACTCGCCGGAGCGCCGCTGACCATGAGGATGGAACGGAGGATGGAGCGCTCCGGCGTTCCTGCCACGCGACTCACCTGCTGTACTTCAAGGTAAGTTCCGTTCCCTTGCCGCTGTCCGGAATGGTGGCGACCATCGCTTGCCGTTGTGCGTTGTAAGTGGCCAGCACTCCATCGCCGGCATCTGCCTTCGTTCCCGGCCCCCCGTAAACCTCGACGTGCAGCGCCGTCCACCACGCCGCGAAGCTGCCCTCGCGCGGTGCGACCTTCACTGTCACGGTGTCGCCACTTACCGTGCAGGAAAACTGCTCGCGCATGATTCGCCCTTCTTGTAGTTGAGCGTGACCCCATCGTCCAGATAGATCGAGCCTGCACAAGGCTGTGCGCCAGTCTCGTTCGCTCCGCTTTGGGGCAGGTACACACGTAAGGTCAGCGGACCCTGCGGTGTCTCCTTAGTGCTCTGCGTGAGTGGCTGGATGGGCAGGATCGCCCCTTCGCGCACGTAGACCGGCAACACATCGATGCTCGGCTTGATGAGCAGCGGCGCCATCAGCCGCGCCATCTCTTCCTTCGCGGCGGGCTGTTCCAGGTCGCGGCTACTCATCTTCGGCAGTGGCGGCAGCTTCTCGCCGGTCCAGTAGTCGTACCAGGTGACCGGCGGCAGTTGCACAAAGTAATCGTCCAGCTCATCCGGATACGGCGCGGGCGCGACAAGAATATCCGGGCCGAAGAGGAACTCGCTCGCCGCATCCAGGTCCATCGGGTGTTTGTCCGGCGTCGCATCGGGGAAGTCCACGAAGATCGGCCGCACAATCGGCACCCCTGTCCGGGTCATCTCTTCGGTCGTGGTGTAGAGATACGACATCAGCCGGTAGCGCTCTTCAATGTAGCGTCGGCGGATATTCTCCTGCGCTACGCCGCTCACCCACGGTTCCTGGTAGGCGGTGCCCTTGGCGCTGTGGTCGCGGTCGATGGGCTGGAATGCCCCGATCTCCAGCCACTTCGTCAGCAGATCCGGCTGCGGCGTTCCGGCGAATCCGCCTACGTCCGCGCCCACCATCGCGAAGCCGCTCAGTCCAAGATTCTCGATCATCGGCGTCGTCATCCGCAGATGATTCCAAGTGCTGGAGTTGTCGCCGGTCCACGTGGCGGCATAGCGCTGGCCGCCCGCATAGCTGGCGCGCGTCATCACGAAGGGCCGCATATTCGGTTCGAGCGCCGCCATGCCATCGTGAGTGGCGCGCGTGTTCTCCATGCCGAAGACGTTGTGGATCTCCAGATGATTTGCCGTGCGCTTCCGGAAGCCCGGCTCGTCGATGCGGTGTTGCACATCGTCCGGCATCGTCTTCGAGGGCACGTTGAAGACGGAGGGCTCATTCATGTCGTTCCAGAAGCCGGCAACGCCGTCCTTCATAAGGTCACTGAATAGCGTGCCCCACCACTCGCGCGTGCTCGCCTGCGTGAAGTCGGGAAAGACCGACGGCCCGGGCCACACCACGCCGGAGTAGGTCGAGCCATCCGGATTCTTTACGAAATGATCGCCCGCCACGCCCGTGTCATATGGCTTGTAACCGGCATTCGGCAGCTTCGCCACGTGCAGATCCACGATCGTTACCGTGCTAAAGTTCTCCGCCGCCAGATCCTTCACCATCTGCTCGAAGTGCGGAAAGCGCTCGCGGTCGACGGTGAACGGCCGGTTGTCCTGCTGGTAGTCGATGTCCAGCCAGATCACGTCCGCCGGGATATGGTCCGCGCGCAGGTGTTTCGCAATGTTGCGCACCTCGGACTCCGGATAGTAGCTGTAACGCGATTGCTGATAACCCAGCGACCACTTCGGCGGTAGCGGCGAATGGCCTACCAGCCATGCCCACTCGCTCAATACCTGCTTCGGCTCCGGACCATAAAGAATGTAGTAGTCCAGCGGACCATTGGGCGCGGTAAAACTCCACGCATCACGTTGGTGCTTGTTGAACTCCCAGCTTGTGCGCCAGGTGTTGTCCAGAAACAGGCCGGCGGCGCGGCCTTCGTTCATCGTCAGCACAAAGGGAATCGTCTTGTAGATAGGATCCGTCGACTCCTGAAAGCCGAACGCGTCGGTGTTCCACATGGTGAAGGCCATGTTGCGCCGGTCGAGTGGCCCGGTCTTGTCCCCCAGCGCGAAGTAGTGCTCGTCGGGCGGCGAAACCTTGGTGACGCGGAAGCCCTTTCGCCATCTTTGCCATCGTAGTACTCCACCGGCCGCCCAGCCTCGTCCTGGTCGATGACATGCCCATCAAGATCGGTGACCTTCAGCGCCATCGTCGCGCGGTCCACGCTGACGATGAGCTTCGCCGTCTTGAAACCCACGGCGTTCCCACCATTCGCCGCCATCACGGTTACTTTTGCCGTGCGCGCCTCCGGCAGCACCGCCCAGGAGGCATCTTCGGGCAGCGTCCCTTCCGGTCCCACCCGCACGCGGATCACATCGTCCCGCAGCGCCGTGATCTCCATTACCGCCGAGCCGCTATGCAATGCAATGCCGTTGTCGAGTGCCTTGCTCGCCGTCACCCGATCGAGCGCCAGCACCGAGCGGGCCGCCTCCTTCGGAGCAGCGTGTCCCGGGACGCCCGGCAGCAGCAAGGCCGCAGCGGCAAGAGCGAGAAGCGATAGGGAAGGGGCGGCAGGCAAGGCGGCAAAGCGGCGAGCAGTCAACGGGCGGTCCTCGTGCATGAGTCAGGATTACTGCGAAGCGGCGGCTGTACCGCTCCGTCAAGGATTATCGTCCTGTAGGTCTATTCATGACCAGCAGGCGGCCCGGTATAGGGCTCATGCAGCGTTCCGTGCTCAGCGCGGTGCTCGTCCTTGCGCTCCAGAATGTCCGCGCACCGCTCCACCCACAGCGAAGGCACCGCATAGACCAGCGCCACCAGAAACGTCAGCGCCAGAGAGGCGCCGGTGCGGTAATAAGCAATCGGAATCGCCACCGCGTAGATGGCGATCGCGATCAGGTTCTTGCGTAGCGCCGCCCGCTCCAGCAGCACCAGGTCCGGGCTGGCGACCGAGTGCCGTCCAACAGCCCGGTTCAGCAACGAGAACGCCACGCCGTTCAGCAGCATCGTCGCCGCATAGATCGCCGTCGGAAACGGGCTCAGCCGCGTGCTCTCCATCCATTCGGTAAAGAAGGGAATCAGCGACATGCAGAAGAGCACGGCAATGTTCGCCCACAGGATCGGCACGTCCACCCGCTTCACGCGATGAAAGAGGTGATGATGATTGATCCAGTACACGGCGACGTAGAAGTAGCTGATGACATAGCTGATGAAGATCGGCCACTCGTGAAGCAGCGTCTTCGGGTCGGCGCTGGCCGGGGCCTTCAGCTCCAGCACCATGATGGTGAGGATGATGGCGATTACGCCATCGGAGAACGCCTCCAACCGCCCCGGCGAGAGTGGCTCGTCCCCCACCAACCGGTTTCTCGCTCTAGCGCGGCTCATGCCCGTCAGTAAAGCACTTTTCCTGCCGCCATGAACATCCCCCGACCCGATCTAGGCCACCTCGGGCCTCAGGGCGATGACGACGGAGGCGCATGCCGAACTCGCCGCGCCCCGTCATCGTATTCGAATCGCCAGCGCATCACCGGACCGCGCTGAAGATCGACGCCTATCTGCTATGAGGACTACGGCGTAGGCCCGTCCTCTTGTGGAACCTCTTTGCCCTCGCCGGGGAACGGCCATTTGCGCTCGAGTGGCTGCGTCTCTTCGCGAACGTTCTTGGGCACCTTGTTCACTTTGAGATTTTCGAGCACGTGCACGCCAAGCTTGCCGGCGCTCGCCAGGTCGAGGTCGCCATCCTGGTCCAGGTCCGCGGCGATGAACTGCGTCCCCGCGCTGGCTGTTCCATTAACCGACAACGCGTAGCGAGTGAACACAGGATCCGCGGCGCTATCGGCGATGCGCATCGTCTCCATGGTTCCTTTGGTGCCCTCACCGCCCGATTTCACGGCGTCGAGTTGTGCCTTGGTGGGCAGCTTGTACGCGTACACCACCACGGGATCGTAGGAGCCCGGATCGTTGCCGGAGTGGCCGCGATAGCGTTTCCCGGTGATGAGCTCCGGCTGGCCGTCACCGTCGATGTCCGCAAGCAGCAGCGCATGCGATTGCGAGAACGACTCGTCGATGGTGTGCCGTATCCACATCGGATGATCGGCTGTGCCCGCCTGCTCCAGCCAGTAGAGGCCGTAGCCGTGGCCCTGACCGTAGATGAGGTCGAGCTTGCCGTCGTGGTTTACGTCATAGCCAAGGATGGGAAATCCCGCATCGCCGATATCCCAGTCGCCGTGCCACTTCCACTTGTCGTTATCGGCGTCAATCTGCTCAAACCATCCGTGCGTGGTGAGCACGTCGGCCTTGCCATCGCCGTTGATATCCGCGACGCCGATGCCGTGGCCGTCTTCCGCGCGGCCGCCAAGATGATGGACGCGAGGCTTGTCCTTGCTGAAGTCAACCCACAGGACGCCGGAGCGGTTATAGTGCGCCAGTGCGACATCAGGCTTGCCGTCGCCATTGATGTCGAAGAAGGCTCCGCCCTCGGTATCGAAACTGTCGGTGATCTTTTCTGCCTTCCACATGGCGCCGGCCGCGGTGGCCTTCGGTCCGGGATTGCGATACCACCACAAGCCGTTGGCGATCCAGCCGGTGGTGATCGAGATCCGGCAGGCCGTCGTGATCGACGTCGACGATCCACTCGCCGCAGTCGGAGACAAATTCATTGTGGATGCCGACCGTGCGGAACTGATGCCGCTTCCACTCCCCGCCATTGGCGCCGGGGTTTTCGTACCAGTAGGCGCCGCTGAGCAGATCGGGAAAGCCATCGCCATTCATGTCCAGCAGGGAAATGCCTTCGGCGTGATCGTTGCCGAGGCGATGCGACAGAAAAGCAATGCGCGGCTCGCCGCCGGGTCCGTCGCCGGGGTGCTGCAAACGGAACTCGGTGGCGTGCGCGGGGTCCTGGGCATGGCCCAGGGCGGGAACGAGGAGAGGCAAAGCAAGCAGGGGCGCAAGTCGTTTGAAGGGAATCGTCATCATGGTCTCCGTTGGTTTTTAGCTGTGCTCGGCGAGCTTCATCGTTTCCGGGTTCCAGCGGACAACCTCGCCGCGCTGGATGCTGAGATTGCTGAGCAGCGCAGCGCCCGCGGCGCGGAAGCCGAAGGTCGCATCTTCCACGACAGGCTTGCGGCTGCGAACGGAGTCAAAGAAGTTGTGGAAGTGGTCGTAGCTGTCGGAGTAGCCCTCGGGCGCCGTGAACTTCTGCACGTTCTCCGGCAGCGCGCCGCTGAAGTGCTTCTCGGGATACTTCTGGCGATATTGCTCGATGTACTGCTGCTGCATGGCGTCGGTGAAGGTGGAGACGGTATAGCCGGGCTCCGTTTCCGGTGGCGTCCGAGTGACGGAGACGGTATCTCCGGCGATCGTCATCAGGCCTTCCGAGCCGGTGAAGAGGAAGCCTTCGCTCTCCTCGCCGCCATCGACGAAGTTCACGTGCAGGCTGAGATTGAAGCCTTCCGGATAGTCGAAGAGCGCAAGCATGACATCGTCGGCGTCGCGGCCGTCCTTCCAGTAACGAATGGCGCCTGTGGCCATGGCCCGCGTGGGACCGTGCGATCCAGTGATGAAGTGCGTGCCGCTGAAGAGATGCACGAACAGATCTCCGGCGACGCCGGAGCCGTAGTCCTTCCACTTGCGCCACTGGAAGAAGCGCTCGGCATTCCAGGGAACCTTGGGCGCGGAGCCCTGAAAGCGCGGCCAGTCGCAGGTCGTGGTGGAGGCATCCAGCGGCACGGAGTAGTTCCAGGCGCCGATGGAAGAGTTGCGGTCCCAGTAGGCGCTGACCATGTTGAGCTTGCCGATGATGCCCGAGGCGAGCAGTTCCTTGGCCTTGGCGTAGATGACCGAGCTGACTCGCTGACTACCGATCTGAATGATGCGGTTGGTGGAGCTCGCGGTCTCGATGATCTCCGGCCCATCGGGGTAGATGTGGATCATCGGCTTCTCGAGATAGACGTCCTTGCCGGCCTTCATCGCGTCCACGGCTGCCGTCTTGTGCCAGTGATCGGGCGTCGCGATCAGCACGGCATCGACATCCTTACGCGCGAGAATCTCGCGGTAGTCGCGGGTGGTAAAGACGTCCGGCCCCCACAGCTCTTTCGCGTGGGCCAGGCGGCCGTCATAGCAATCGGCCGCGGCGACCAGTCTGACTCCCGGCACCTGCACCGCGATGCCGGTATCGTGCTGGCCTTGAATGCCGGCACCGATCAGCGCGAGCTGGATGTTGTCATTGGGAGAACGTGTTGACGAAGATTGCGCAAAGAGAGGTTTCAGATGGGTGGCCGTAGCGGCCAGGGCAGCAGTCTGGATGAATTTTCTACGATCGAGCATCGTCAAACGGTAACTCACTTTCCCCATGGAGTTGGCGTTGCGGCCAGCGAGTGCGCGAGGAGGAAATGTCGAATCCGACATTCCAATCCACCCCGCCCACGCGACCCGAAACAGTAACAACAATACGCCCACTCGTTCGATAGACCAATCGCGGTCACCATCGGGGCGCCAAATATTCGCCGGTGAGAGATAGGCTCAGCTCCTATGAACCTTCGAGTTTGCGACCGAAGGCGGTTTCGCAAAGTAGCCGGCCCGGGTGTGCACGGTCAGCTTACTGTGCCCTGGAGCGCTCGCTTCCACCTTGACGGTGTGATAGCCGGTGCGGGGAGTACGGGCGGGCCGGTACGCGACGGCGTACTGGTTACGAATATCGCGGGCCACTTCGGCAGCGACAGAATCGATGTCTTTCAGCGAGCTCGGGAAAAAGGCGATGCCTCCGGTCTCCTTCGAGAGCGCCTGCAGGTCATGTCTCGCATGCCGCGATTCCAGGCGGCCGTTGTCGCTGTCGAACATCAGACCGATGGAGTAAATAGTAGGTCCCTGCAGGTCCTGAACACGATGGATTGCATTGTCCAGGGTGAGCTTTGAAGCATTGTCATCGCCATCGGTAATGACAATCAGCACCTTCCGGGGGCGTCTTGCGGACTGCTCCATCTTGTCCGCAGCCGTCACCACGGTGTCGTAAAGCGCAGTGCCGCCGGACAGGCTCAGGTGTGCGAGTCCAGCCTGTAGTTTGCCCAGGTCCGAGGTAAAGTCCTGATCCAGGTATGCCTCGTCGGAGAAGTTGATCACGAAGGTTTCGTCTTGTGGATTGGACGCCTTCACCAGATCGATCGCGGCAGAGGTGATGGCAGCGCGCTTGGTGCGCATTGATCCCGAGTTATCGACGATAAGGCCGATAGAAACAGGAGTGTCCTGATGCTGCAGGGAGACGATGACCTGCGGAACTTTGTCTTCAAACGCTTTGAAGTTGTTCTTCTTCAGGTCGTTTACGAGCTGTCCTTTATTGTCCAGAACAGTGCAGTTCAGAACGACTTCTTCGGTGTTCATCTCCAGTGTGTAAGGGCCCGTGGAGCGTGGCCTGGACTGCTGGTTCTGCGCGCCCGCGGCACTCTGTGCGCATGCCGGGAGCACGCCGGAGAAGAGCAGAATTGCGAAGCTGGGAAGCAGAGTGAGCGCCTGCTTCATCGTTCTTTTCATCGCTGCTTTCCGGGCTCGGCGCCGGGCATGGGCAGCGACGTTCTGTTGCCGAAGCCAATCTCCATCGCGGTGTTCTTTGGAAAAACAATGTTACGTCCTCGTCCGAGAAAGTTGTTGTAGATGGAGCGGCTGCCACCATACGCGCTCATCAGGATGCCGTAGGTGTGAGAGCGGAAGGCGATGCCGACGATCAGCCCGATAAGCTTGAATCCGGTCGCGCCGCCGGCGGTCGGACCTGCAGCGCCCACGTCGTTCCGTCCGCCGCTTCCGATCAGCGCCAGGCCTACCGACGTGCCGGTTGAGATATATCGCATTTTGGACGCAGTTGCTTTGGTGCCGCCCTCAGCATCGAGTTGCGCATGGTCTGCAGCGCCGGACTGGATACCTTGCAGGCTGGTGTCCACCGTCTGTACGGCTCCGTCGGGAAGGACAACCTCGCGAAATGCGATGCGCAGTTGTCCATTGCGGTGAAAACTGCGGGCGGGCCGCACTTGAAGGACAGAGCCGCGAAGGCGGGTTCCCGCGGGGAGGATGAGGCTTCCTTGATTGAAGAGCGGCTGCGAGAGTTCGGCATCCACATCGGCGCTCTTCAGGGTCTTCGCTGAATTGAGAGGCGTCCGCAGCACAGCGTGGACAAGGCTTCCCGGCGGAGGCTGGGTGCCGATAGCAGAAAGAGTTTTGGAGGAGACTGACTCACTGCCAAAGTCGAGCGGCTGCGAGAGTTCGGCAAAGTAGAGCGTTCCGGCATCGATGTATTGCGGGTGCGCGGGAAGCTGCGCGACAGCATAACGCGTGACGAGATGCATCCGCCCGGGCGACTCCACCTGCTTCATGGCATTGTTCCACTGCGCGCGTGCCTGATCCATCTTTTGCGCGGCGGCATCTTTTACCACGTTCTTTTTGTGCTGGTCTGCGGTCACCAGCCGCACAACCTGTCCCGAGCCGGGAACTACGTTTGCATGGAGGCTTATGCGACGGCCATCGGGCAGGATGAGCTCGTCGAAGACGACGGCGAGCTTGTGTGGTGGAGTGAAGTCGGCATTGAGCGCGTCCAGCGTTCGCGCGCGGCCAGAGACCGGATAAATAGCCGAGATTCGCCCGGTTGCCGCGGTGCCGACCGGAATGACGAGATGGTCGAAGACATACACCGGCTGCATGACGCGTCCTGTGATAGGCTGGCCGACCTTTCGGACGCGCACCTCCTTATCCAGGGCGATCTGTATCGGGGTGCCGTCGGGAACAATCATTGCGATGGTACGCACGCCGAGCGATGGTTGCGGCGAGCCGGACTCAGGCTGGGAGCCTATGCTCTGTGATCGCAGGCCTCCGGAGAAGACCGAGGCAAACAGAAACATCGAGAGAACACGATGCGACACCATTCAGGAGAAAACCTCAGGACGTAGAGAATACGTATCCGCTATTGATCTGCTGGCCCTGTCCTAAAGTTTCCTGCCCTGGCACTCGTGTGGGCGCAGTGCGGACATCCGGACCGATTCGATCTGCCGGATGACTGCTCAGCCGCGCCGCGATGATCCGCGTGCTCCCGGGGCCTTGTTTGTGGGTTGATTCTAGTGAATTCCGCCTGAAGCTAACCTTAAGACAACGGATATCTCTCGCGCCCGTTTCACCCCGCGTCAGAGAGCAAGCTCAGCCAGGAACTCTTTATGCGTGAGGATGCGCGCGAACATAGGTAGGTTCTTTTCAAAGGTGAAGCGTTGCTCCTCCTCCGAGAGAGTCGCGGCACAATCGGAAAGCGCAACCACGCTGAAGCCCTTCTCGTAACCCGTGCGTGCCGTTGATTCGACACAGCAGTTGGTCAGGAAGCCCGCGACCACCAGAGTCTTGATCCCGCGTGAGCGAAGGATGAAGTCGAGATTTGTGCTGGCAAAGGTGTCAAGCCCGCGCTTTCCTTCAATGATGATGTCCGCTGAGCCGGGCGAAAGGGTATCGACAATCGCCGCTCCCCAGCTTCCGCGGACAAACGCATGCGCGTCCACAACGCCTTTGAGAATGCCATAGGGCTCCGGTGTGATCTCTCGATATCCCTCCGCAAACGAAATTGGAGCGAACATCACCGTCACTCCGGCCGCGCGAGCTTTGGCCGCCGCCTGCTTTGTGTTGGCGAGCATGTTCGTGCTTTCCATCACCGGCTTCACGCCGGCATGCAAAGCGCCTCCTTCGCTGGTGAAGTCGTTCTGGTACTCAATCAGCAGCAGCGCTGTAGTCTTCGGATCGATAGCCATATTCTGTTTCCTCTGGGGTCGTATTTCGCGCGAGCGATGTTATGCAGCCTCCATCGCTCCAATAAGTCCTGCAACAAGGAATGAGGCGGCGGACAAGGAATCTGTCTTATCCGCCACTTCATACACGCTTCAGTCCTGCCTAACGATGCCCGCCACCACCACCACCACCGCCGTGGAAGCCACCACCACCGCCGCCGCCGTGAAAGCCGCCCTCACCACCTTGGAAGGCACTGCCATGGGATCCGCTGGCGATCTCACCGTGGAGGTTGGTCTGTCCATGTCCGTACCCTCGTCCATAGCCTCGACCGTAACCGCGGCCATAGCCATATACAAACCCGCCACCATATAAGTAGTAGGGCGAGTAGAAGCCATAGCCAAACGGATCGAAAAAGGCACCATAGCCAGGCAGCCAGGTGTAGCCATAAAGCCCGGCGTCCCAGAACCAACCTGGCGCAAAGCCCGGTGCCCCTTCGTACGCCGAGGCCAATTGCACATTCGCCTCACCCAGGTATTGAGAGCGCAAGCTGCTCCAGTTGTACAGTGCATCCTCTGACGTCTTTTCGTCGAAGTCCCATGGCTTCTCTCTTTCTCCGTTCACTGCCAATTCATGGCCTTTTTTCACCACAACCGGCTTCTGATGGCCGTTTACCGGCAATACCGAGGCTTCTCCGTCGAATACCCGCACTGTTCCACTTTCGAAGTTAAAGGCGTAAAGCCCCGTCTTGAGCAGATGGGTTTCATCACCTTGAATCTTTACGAGCAGATCGTTCTGCTTGAATAACTGATCGACCTCGACATCGGCCCGTCCTTTTAGGAGCTCTACTTCTGTCCTGACAAGGTCGGGCGAGACCATACTTGCCGCACTGTTGTCACCTAACCGGAGAAACACACCCGGCGTCAGTAATATCTCTGCTCTTCCATTTCCAGTCGCGACTACCTGTCCCTCATGCAACTGAGTTGAGCCGGCAGACATTTCGTTTACAATTTGGCCATTAATCGAGACTTGGCCTTCTACATAATTGAGAGTCCCTGGTACGGCTGGGTTTGCGCTTTGGCCTAACACGAGCGCCGGCGCTAACAGAGTCGCCAGGGAAAGCAGGAAAAGCACCTTCAACCTTGGCATAAATTCAACCTCTGTTCATTAGACTCGTTGCCTCCGCAAACGACGCAAGTACGTCCAGCTCACCGACGCGTGAAAGGGCACGCTATTTCACTACTTATCATTGGGGCACAGGAATTTGAAGGTAAGCGCGGCAGCCGCTCCACCCAGGAAGTTGGCCACCAGGAAGATCCAGAGCTTCGACCACGCCACCATTCCCATCACCGAGACACCTATAGCCACGGCTGGATTAAAGGCGCCGACAGTCACGCTGCCCATAGCAAAGGCGCCGGCAAGAACGGTGAAGCCAATGGCAAGACCATAGAAGGAATTTCCCGCAGTGCCTTTGGCGGTTGCAGTATTGATGACGACAAACACCAGCGCAAAGGTGAAAAGAAATTCGGCGAGCAGTTCAGGCAGAGCAGCTAGAACTGGCGGATGGACCGCTGCTGTCGGATCGAGATACTTGACCACCGCGGCTGCGATGAGCGCTCCGGCAGTCTGGAAGATCATGTAAGGTACAACATCTTTGCTTTCGGTGCGGCCGCGCATCCAGACTCCCAGTGTGACGGCAGGATTGTAATGGCCGCCGGATATATGACCTCCAGCAAAGATCATCACCATCAGAACCGCGCCGATCGCGAGCGGAGGGATAATCCCGCTGCCTCCAGCGATAACCGACATACCAATGGTGAGGACAAGAAAGAATGTCCCAATAAATTCCATCACATACTTGTTCATGGCCCGACGCATTAACTCCCTGTAGGTTATGATTGCGTGCTAGTTATTCGATTAAGTACCTTCCTGAATAGTTTCGTGGTGATAGATAAATGTCTTGCCGGAAAAATGTTTTGGAGATAAGGCTGATCAATTCATCTGGATGAATGTGCGATAGTGGAAAAATCTGTCGGATTATCGACTATTTATAAGTCCGCGAGTTAGAGATGTATTTGAGGTAATCACGCAGTTAGTCAGCTAAACATTCGTCCGCGTTCCCAGCAGGTCTTCGATGCGCACCGGAAGTTGCCGCACCCGTACTCCCGTAGCGTGATAGACAGCCGCGGTAATGGCTGGTGCGATACCCGCCAAGCCAATCTCTCCAATGCCGCGCGCGCCGTATTCATTCAGCAACGGATCGGGGATGTCGAGAAAATGAACGTCTATCTGCGGCGTGTCGGCAATCGTCGGCACGATGTAGTCGGCAAAGTTGTCGTTGATAGGGTGCCCGTTGCGCGGATCGTAGACGGTCTCTTCGAACAGCCCCATCCCGACTCCCATCACGATGGCGCCTGCCATCTGGTTGGTCGCGGTGCGCTTGTTCATGATGCGGCCGCCATCGACCACGCTGACCACCCGGCTCACACGCAACCGGGCGATCCCGGGATCCCACTCCACCTCCACAAACTGTGCGGCGAAGGAGTGCGTCGAGTAATTGTGCGATCGGGGATCGGCTCCCAAACCACCACTCTTTCCGTCGCCATTGGCGCTGGCAAGGTTCGCCGTGCGCAGTATCTCCTGATAGGGAACTCCGCTCCCGGCAGCGTCGCCTTTCGCATGTACGCGACCAGCCGTCAAAGCAATCGAATCCTTGCCTTCAAATGGCGAGCCTTTGGTGCCGGATGCAACTTTTAGAACTACGTTTACGGCGGCGTTCGCGGCATCGCTGATCGCCGGAATGAAGGTGGACGTCGCAGTAGAGCCGCCAGAGGTAGGTCCGGGCGGCAGCGAGCTGCTGCCGAGAACGACATCTATCTTGTCGACCGGAATACCTGTCTTGTCGCTCACAATTTGAGCAATCACCGTATACGTGCCGGTGCCGATGTCCTGCGTTCCGCAGCTCACGCGCGCCGTGCCGTCGTGGCGCAGCTCAACCGATGCCTCACACACGCCGCGATTGGCGCCCCACGACGCGGCCGCCACTCCCCAGCCAAGGATCAGGTCGCCTTTCCGCATCGATCCGACGTCGGGCGTGCGCCGCGACCAACCAAACCTCTCCGCGCCTACCTGCAGGCATTCTTTAAGGTGCCGCGACGAGAAGGGTCTGTTCTTTTCTTCATCCGTGAGCGTATCCAGCGATACCCGCAGTTCCACAGGATCTTTCTTCAGCTTGATAGCCAGCTCATCCATCGCGGATTCCACCGCGAACAGGCCAGGAACAGCGCCGGGACCGCGCATGGGCGAGGGCGTGCCTACATTGCGGCGTATCAATGCGGAGGTCACCTTGAGGTTCGCGGTGCTGTAGAGGAACGGCGTCGCCTCACCGCAGTTCTCGCGAATGTCATCTCCATAACTCGTGTGGTTGCGATAATCCTGCTGCAAGGAGACCAACTTACCGTCGGGTGTCGCACCCAGCCGCATACGTTGCTGCGTGTTCGGACGATGCCCGGAGTTGGAGAACATCATCTTGCGGCTCAGCGTGAGCTTGACTGGCCGTTTGAGTTTGCGCGAAGCAGCCGCAGCAATCGCCGAATGAGGCCAAGGAAAGAGCTTGCCGCCGAAGCCCGAACCGATAAACCGCGATATCACCTCGACGTTCTCCTTGGGCTCGCCCAGCACCTGTGCCATCACGTTCTGATGGTTCATCACCCCTTGCGTGGACTCGTACAGCGTGTATAGCTTGCCGTCCCACAGCGCCACCGTGGCGTGCATCTCCATCGGGTTGTGGGTCTCCACCGGCGTGCTGTACACCTCGTCGATCTTCACCGCGGCTGAGGCAAAGCCGGCATCGGTATCGCCGCGCTGGCTCATCACGCGCGGGCCGCCCGGCTGACCTTCAGCGGGCAAGCTATCGGACAGGGAAGAATCCACGCTGAACTTCGCAGGCTCATACTCCACTCGAACAGCGGCTGCGGCTGCCTGTGCCTGCTGCAGGCTTTCCGCAACAACGGCTGCGACGTACTGTCCCCAGTAGGAGACTTTCTCATCTTCGAAGGGCGGGCGGTTTTCGCTATTGCGGCCATTGGACCCACCCGGCGCGTTCCGGTATAGCGGCATCACATTGCCGTGATGCATCACCAGCAACACGCCCGACATCGCCTCTGCGGCAGTGCTGTCGATGCTGCGTATCGTCCCGCTGGCCACGGTCGCGCGGACCGGCACCGCATACACCATGCCGTGGAAGTTGAAATCGGAGGCGTAGCGTGCTGTGCCGGTCGTCTTCAGCGGACCATCCACACGCGGCACCATCGCGCCAATAATCTCGGATGGCGGAGGAGCGCTGGGATCGATCGCCTTCGGTGCAGCACCGTTCTGGCTGCCAATGAACTCAACAAGCTCTTCAAACATCATGGGGACCGTCCTCCACCGCGACTCTCCGCGGCCGTTTTTCGTTGAGCACTACGCAGACTGTGTCGCTACGGTCAGTGCGCGCACCATGCACCGCTTTGCGAGCTCCACCTTGAAGCCGTTTTCGCTCGCCGGCTGTGAATCCCTCAATGCCGCTTCCGCCGCTCTGCGGAAGGTCGCAGCATTGGCGGCATGGCCCTGCAACTCACGCTCTGCCTCGTGCGACCGCCAGGGAACCGTGCCAACCCCGCCCAGAGCAACACGCGCATGCTCGATCCTGTCGCCATTCACCTTAACGACGATCGCTGCCGAAGCAAGTGCGAACTCATAGGCAGCGCGATCGCGCAGCTTCAAGTAATGCGAGCGTGCGCCGGCAACGGGAGCCGGCAGGGTCACACTCACAATCAGGTCGCCGGGCTCCAGAACATTCTCGCGGTTCGGTGTCGCGCCGGGCTTGAGATAGAACTCGTGAATGGGAATGCTGCGCTTGCCCCTCGCGCCTTGTACCTGAATCGTCGCTTCCAACGCCGTCAAAGCGACATTCTGATCCGATGGATTGGAAGCGATGCAGTCCCTACTGGTGCCCAGGATGGCAAGCGTTCGATTGTGACCGCCAATCGCGGAACATCCTGTGCCCGGCTCGCGCTTGTTGCAGGCATGCGCCGTATCGCGGAAGTACATGCAGCGGGTGCGCTGCAGTAGATTGCCCGCCGTCGTCGCCATGTTGCGCAGCTGCGGCGACGCACCGGAGAGCAACGCCTCAGAGAGCACCGGATAATCCCGCTGGACCGCCGGATGATGAGCGACCGTAGAGTTTCGCGCCAGCGCGCCGAGGACCAGGCCGCCACCGGGCGTTGTCTCGATACGCGCGAGCGGGAGAGCGTTGATGTCGACGAGCTGGTCGGGATGCTCGACATCGAGCTTCATCAGGTCGATCAGCGTGGTGCCGCCTGCCGCGAAGCGAACATCGGCATTCTGCTGTGCTGTCTTGGACCTGGCACCCGCCTGAACTGCCTGATCCACCGTCGTCGGCCGGCTGTACTGAAAAGTCTGCATTGTCACTCCACTGCACTGCGTAACGTTTCGGTGAACCTGTAGTTATGCGTTGCGACGGACCGCCTGTACCGCGGCAACGATGTTGGGATAAGCGCCGCAACGGCAGATATTTCCATACATCGCCTGCTTGACGTCCTCATCGGAAGGTCCGACAGGCTCGCCCAACACCGCGACAGCGGACATAATCTGACCCGAGGTGCAGTAGCCGCACTGATATCCATCGTGTTCCACGAACGCAGCCTGCATCGGGTGCAGATGCTCCGGCTGTCCGATGCCCTCAATGGTCGTGATCTCATCCGCGGAGTGCATCACTGCAAACGAGAGGCACGAATTCACGCGCTGCCCGTTCACGTGCACCGTGCAGGCTCCGCACTGACCGTGATCGCAGCCCTTCTTGGTGCCCGGCAGGTTCAGGTTCTCGCGCAGACAATCCAGCAGCGTGGTCCGCGGATCGATGCGAAGAACGCGATTCTTCCCGTTCACTCGCAGCGTGAGCGGTACGGTGCCCGCTGCTGGTGCCCCTGCCGCTGCGTCCGCAGCGGGCGGCTCCTGTACAGCGGTCGCCGCTAGGACCGGTGAAGCGGTGGCTGCGATCCCGGCGGCGCCAAGATGGGATAGAAAGGAACGGCGGGTGACTCGCCCGAAGAGCGACTGTTCCGCGGTACCCTCCTGCGCTTCTTTGTCGGGTGTGGGCTTTTGATCGTCGGCCAAGAGAACACCTCTCTTTGATATTCGAACGGTTTGCCGATCAACTCATTTCGTGCAAGCAGACCGGCGTCCGTGCGGGATGGGCAAGCTTCAACCGCGCAAGCTTGCTGGTGGATGGCTTACCGCAGCCAGTTGGTCATACGCTGCCTGAGGCAGTTTGAGCCCCGCAGCAGCGATGTTTTCTTCCAGGTGCTGGACGGAGGACGTTCCGGGAATCGGCAGAATCACTTTGGAACGCTTCAGCAGCCAGGCCAACGCAACCTGCAAGGGCGTTGCCTTCAGATCACCGGCAACTTTCTTGATGGCCTCATGCGCTTCCTTCGCTTGACCGAGCGGCGCCCAGGGAAGGAAGGCAATGCTGTTCTGCTCGCAATAATCGACGACGAAATCGGATTCGCGGTCGGCAAAGCTGTAGCGGTTCTGCACGGAGACGATCGGCACAATCGTGCGAGCGCGCTCTATGTGCTCGCGAGTCACATTCGACAACGCGACATGGCGAATCTTTCCCTGCCCGCGTAGCTTTGCCAGCGTCTCTACCGACGCTTCGAAGGAAACTGCATTATCCGGAGCGTGAAGTTGATAGACATCGATGCGTTCGAGATGCAGGCGCTTCAGGCTGCCCTCAAGAGCTTCGGTGAGATGTTTGGGACTGGCATTGTGCGTCCACTGACCTGGACCCGGCCGCTCCCATCCGCCCTTGGTCGCGATCACCAGATCGACGGGATAGGGATAGAGTGCTTCGGCGATCAACGCTTCGGATGTACCTGGGCCATAGGAATCCGCTGTGTCGATCAGATTCACACCCAGTTCAATCGTCCGCCGCAGGGTTGCAAGTGCGGCGGCTTTGTCAGCAGGCGCCCCCCAGATCCCCTGACCGGTGATACGCATCGCACCATAACCCATGCGGTTAACCGTTAGATCACCACCGATCGTGAACTCGCCGGCGGCAGCGGCTGAAAGTGTCTGCTCTTGAATCATGAACGTCTCCTGCCTTTCTTTCTGTCTCTTTCCGTGTCTTTCTCTTGTTAGATGAGAAAAGTGTCCCGCTCGTATCAAGCTGGTATGGGCGCATTTTGCTCGATCAACTTTTGCGCCTTGAGATCCGTCCAGAACTCAGCAGGAATCTTAGTTTGCATGGAGGTATAGTCCGCAAGAATCTGCTGTTCACTGCTGGCCCCTACCACCAGCGCGGCGGCAACATCGGGTGCTGCCGAGAATTGCAGTGCCGCAGTTCGCAGGTCGACACCGTGGTTGCCTGCCACGTCGCGCAGTTGCTTGCGCTTTTCCAGAAAGGCAGGCGGAATCTTGTACGAATCCTTCCCATAGTTGTAACGAGGGCTGCCGGAAATAAATCCGGCGTTGAGCGACGAACCGATGACGAATGAAACATTCTTCGCTCTCGCCGCGGGAAACACCTGATCGAGCGCATTCTTATGGTCGATCAGGGAGTACTGCGACGCCAGAAGGCACACATCCGGATCTGCAACTTCAAGCAGGCGCATGATCGGTTCCGGCGTATTCACCCCGATTCCCCAGCCTTTGATCAATCCCTCTTCCCGCATCCGGGTCAGTTCAGGAAACGCGCCCCTTCGCGCAATCTCGAACTGCTCCTGCCATGGCGTCGGAAGATATTGGTTATCCGGGGAAATGTCGTGCACGAAGGCGATATCGATGCTGTCGATGCCCAGCCGTTGCAGGCTGTCCTCAATGGAGCGCCGTACCCCAGACGCGGTGTAGTCATAGACCACATCGTTTGGCGAAGGAGAGAAGGGAAATAACTCCTTGTTCTTCGCGGTCTTCGATGCTTTCAGAAGCTTCCCCACCTTCGAGGAGAGCACAAAGTCGCTTCGATTCTTCTTGTGAAGAAAGTTGCCGTATCTGCGCTCTGCCAGCCCCAGTCCGTACCAGGGCGCCATGTCGTAGTAGCGAACGCCGGCACTCCACGCGGCTTCGATGGTGGCATACGCATCCTTGTCGGTGACGACGGCGAACTCATTTCCCAGCGGAACGCCTCCCATAGCGAATCGGTAGGGCGGCTTGTAATGGCCTTTGTTGTCGCTGATTGCCATCTGCTCCATGCTGTTACTCCCATCCATGCCCGCATTGCCGGAGGCAGAAGCTGCCCTGGGCGAAACCGCTGTTGCCGCTAGCGCTGCAGAACCGATTGCTGCCGTACGCAAAAATTCTCTTCTGGTACTCAACAGTTATTCCTCCAATCCTTCGCGGCGCGTTGCACGATATTCGTGCGAAACCCGTTAAATATGGCCGTCTGATTGCCAGGTAAGTTTTGATCTGAAGTAGCGACGGCAGCTCCAGATCGCAAGCGATTCGACGAGCGCCAGCGGCACCGCGAACAGCAGGCTGCCCCGCCCCATAAACACATGGAAGAAGACGATGTTGAGAGCGATGGGACCGAGCAGCACCAGAGCCAGTACATTCCAGCGGCCAACCAGCAGCAGCAGGCTGCCCAGCAACTGGAGCCCAAAGAGAAGCACGATATACGGCGATAGGAGAATACTTACGATCGATTGTGGCGCGATGCACTTGAGCGGCAGGTTGGCCGCGAGGTGCAGCAACCCATTCAGGCCCAGCCACAGAAGCGTGACTCCGATCAGGATTTGCGCGGTTATGGCGATCATTCTCATTCGTACAGCCTCGGTTGCTGACGACCCTGTTCTTGCTAGCCCCAGAAGTCGTCAGGCAGGTTCACGACGATCGGCTCTGGCGTGCTTCTCACCACCACCCAGCGGAATGCGGTCGTCGTCGAAGGATTCAGTTCCTGATGTGGCAGCCAGGAGGGAACGTGAAGAAAGTCGCCCGCTCGCACCGTTGCGCGATGCTCGCCGCGATCTCCCCAGCGCACAATGGCTTCTCCCTCAAGCACGAAGACGACCGTGTCCTGCTGGCCATGATGATGGATGCCTGTTTTGCCCGACGGCTCGACCAGAAATGTGCCTGCCCATAGAGCAGAGGCGATTCCCTGTGCTGCGGATATTGCCGACAGCCGCTGCGAGCCGGGTGTCTGGAGTGTTCCTGCATTGAGTTGATCCGGACGGATGACCTGAATCGCGCTTCGCGACGTTGTTTGGTCGGCAAGGAGCATGGCTGAACCTCCCACTACATAGGGATTGGATTTACTGCTTGCGCATTTGGCCGCCAGGCAAAAGGATCTTCGTTCTCTGGATCGGCAAAGTTCGTAGACGATGCCGTCTAAATAGTGTACTGTAATGTACAGTACGACTTTCGCGTTGAGGATTGCAAACGCCCCGTTGCGGACGACCCGCTTCCCGCCGCGGGGAAGCCTGCATACTGAGACGCGCGGCAGGCGCAAAGGTTGCATCACTTTCTGCTGAAGTCAACATATTCAAAGGGGACGAGGACAGGAATGGCTGCAAAACGAACACGATCCGAGGCGCGAAACGGAAAGCTGCGAAGCGTTGCCGCAGACCTGTTTCTGAAGCGCGGCTACGATGGCGTCACCATCGACAAAGTAGTGGAGTTAGCCGGCGGATCCAAGAGCACCGTCTATAGTGAGTTCGGCGGCAAATGCGGCTTATTTATCAGTAGCATCGAGACCCTTTGCCGGGAATCGAATGAGGGGCTCGCGAAAATCGACTACACGGGCCTGAACCTCGAGCAGAGTCTGAAAAAGCTCGCCTTCCATATCCTGAAGCTCATCAGCGCGAAGCGCTCGGTCGATCTGCATCGCCTCTCCATCGGAGAGGCAGCGAACTGCCCTGAAGTCGGCGAAGCGTGGTACACCCACGGACCGGCGAGAACAGCTTCTTTCATCCGGACGGTGCTCGAGAATCACCCGAAGGAACTGCGCAATACACGGATCCCGGTCCAACGGCTGGCCGTATTCCTGCACGACTCCCTGACTGGCGATGTTCTTTACCGTCTCCTAGCCGGGGTCACGAAGCGCGAAAGCGATAGCGAGCTTGAGCGCACCGCCAACGCCATCGTGGATGTTTTCCTCGCCAGCATGAGCTGTGCGAAGTGAACCACTTAGGCGAATCACGCTGACCTCGCGGAACTGCCTGCCTGCTCCGGAGCGAAGGCGGCGCGAGGAGAAATTGCGCGATCAATTTAATGCGGCATTAAGTGCAGCAGCGATGTTCGCATAAGTCTGTTCGCAGACCGGCTTATCATTTTTTTCTGCGACTAATACATTCGCGCCTTATTTCTTTAAATAAAATTCTTGCCCGGCGCGTAGTTTTGCGACCAATGCGCGTCATCAAGCGTCAACTAAATGTAGGTCGCCTTGCGACGAAATAATGTCGAAGCATATGAATAGGGCTCGAAATCGAGTTGGCTGGCCCAGTTATCCAGTTAGTCCAAATTTATTATCCAGGAGTTATGTCGTAATGAGAATTGCAAAGTATTTAGTCATCGCAAGCACTGCCTTGGTACTCTCGCTTTCCGCGATGGCCAAGGATTCCCAGCCCATCACGAACGCAGCACAATTGGTCGCAGCTAACGCTGTACTGGAAACCAGGATCGACGCCAGGACAGCAAAAGCAGGCGACGCGGTCACCGCGAAGCTCACCTCGTCCGTCCATCTGCCAGGCGGCACGGAACTTCAGCGCAACACCCTGCTGACCGGTCACATCGATCAGGTGCAGGCTGCCGTAAACGACGGCGTCTCCACCGTGGTTCTTACCTTTGACAAGGCGCAGCCCAGAGATGGACAGGCGATCGCGATAAAGTCGACCATCCTCGGCATCTATCCTTCCGGCACCAGCCTTCTGCCTCCGGATCTCAACCCGCAGATGAAAATCGACCAGGCACCGAGCAGTGCGCACGGCTACAGCCTGAGCAGCGATGTGCAAGGCTCCAATTCCGGTGTTCTCAAGGCGGACGGAAAGAATGTTCGTCTTGGAGATGGAGCAGAACTGCAATTCGCCGTGGCTCCAGTGTTGGCCGGCTCTGCAGCGAGCGGCAATTAAAGCAGATCAATTATCTAAGCCTGTCCCGACGGTCCGCCGCTCTTACGAGTTGCGGGCCGTTTCGCTGTTTCTGCACCCCAAAAGAGGCAGGTTTGGGCCCCAGGGCGGCGCTCCTCTGTGCCAGGCCACAATCAAGGGCGCTTTAGTGGGAGCCGAGTGCTTCCAAAGTGCCGTTACGTTCCTTGGGCGACCTTACTAAGGTAAGGGGGATTTTGTCCCGACATGCGTTTCACCCAGTAATGACGCGGCTTCCATAGGTATCAATGCGGATCGACAAGGGCACTGAAAAGCCACAGGAGGCGGGGAGGCGGGAAGAATTACTAGTGAATTCGGTCCCGTGGTAGCTCGGGCGCAGGCACTGCTTCCGAGGCGTGCGCTCGACATCTATGGAAGTTGGTACCCGGAATCAAATCGTTCAAATCCCTAATAGGGCGATCGCAAACCAAACACCATCCGATATTTGGTTCCTCCGACAACGTCCAGCGCTTGAGCATTTCTGCAATCGCCGGCTCCGTACGCAGACGGACCATCTTTGCCTTTGGGCTCACATCGCCCCTCCTTTGTTCTTCGATGATTGCAGCCCGCCAGGGCCCCCGCGCGAAGGGATGCCCGTTCACCCCATTTGTTGGAGATCTGGTGCCAACCACTTTGACCGGGGGTGCCTGAACGGTCAGATCGGGCCGATAGGTTCGAGATACACGCCGCAGGAGATCATCGAGTGCGCCCGCGCGATAGAGGGCATACGCGGCCACGTCGAGTGCGCTGTCGGTGGTTTCGCTCCCGACAAGGACCTCAGCTTTCCATAGGTCGTGTAACTCCGTGAGCGTTGAGGCGGCTTCGCGAGCAGCGTCGGGCGGGAAACGATCAATCATATATAGATGTTCTCCTCGGGGCGCTACCGAGCGGCATGGCTCCATCAGAATTCTGCGGGGTCGTAGAAGGCGCCTTTCTCATCGTCCAGAGGCTATTTCGAAAGTCGTTTACCGCCGTTTGAATGTCTATGAGTCATCGGGCCCCGCAGTCACCCAGGCGCGTGAGCAAAGCTGCCTTGATCGGCTGGTAAAAAGCCTCCATATCTGTGACGGAGTCCTGTACCAGGCGGCCACGCTCGAAATAATAGCCAGGATCGGTCGTCGAGATGTCGCTGGGATCCATCAGGAATACCAATGAATCGACGCCAGCTCGGGGCATTCCATCGTTCAGCACAGGAATTCTAAGCAAGACCGTATTGAGGCGATACACACAGGCCGGATCGCCGTGGCCGACAAGAATTCCACCCATGTCTATCGCGTCTCGGGGATCGCTCGCTATCCACCACCGCAATCAGCCCGTAAATTCGGCGGTTGCCCGACTCGAAAATCAGTGATGATAAGTCGGCATGTGGAAAGTGATTCCGACAGACCCGCGCAACATAGGCAGAGGTCAAAACCACTTTGGACGTTGCCGGTCACCCGGACGACCTTCGCCTGAGGCTTCCCAGTTTCGCCGGTGAACGAATCAGAAGCCAAAAATGGATGCCTCCAAAACATTCTGGCAGGAGGCGCGTGAGCTATATGCGCAATGCAACGTGGAGGCTGGCGTTGCGGAGTGTAACAAGAAACTTTCTCAATAACGTGGCTCCGTTATGTCTACATAAGTGATCAGTGAAAATCATGCGACTGCAGCTCGAGCGCACTGTCAGAGAGCGTAAAGAGCCGGGTGGCCTTCACGTGAATCACGCCATCCTGATTCTGAAGAGGCCCTTCGACCAGCAAAAATTTGCTACGCGTAACCAGCATGCGATCGCGGTCGTAGAGATCCGGCGTGACGATGACATTGGCGATGCCGGTTTCGTCTTCCATGGAAAGGAAGATGAAGCCTTTGGCTGTGCCAGGGCGCTGGCGAGCAATAACGCAGCCAGCGGTGCGCACCAGTTCTCCGTCCTTACTGGTGCGCAGTTCTTCGGCAGACAGGACGTTGCGGCGACGCAATTCTGAGCGGCGATAATACATCGGATGCTTTCCGATGGTGAGACCGGTCCCGGCGTAATCCGCGACCAGACGCTCTTCGGAGTTCATCTGCCGAAGAGGGAGAGCCTCGGAGTCATCGCGCAACCATTCGCTTCGTTGCCGGAGAAGCGGTCCTTCCAGTTTGCCGGCACGTTCTACCTGCCACAGAGCATCGCGGCGATGCGTGATCCCATCGAGCTGGTTCAACGCACCGATGCGGGCGAGCAGCGTCAGTTCCTTTCTATTCAATGAGGGGACACGTAGCGCGAGATCTTCCGATGCCCGGAATAGGCCGTCCTTGCGACGAGATTCGATAAGCGCCTGCGCGGATACTTCGCGCATGCCCTTCACATAGCGCAATCCCATCCGCAAAGACAGCGCGCCATTGTCTTCGTGCTCAATGGTGCACGCCCATTCCGACACCTGAACATCGATCGGCTTGACCCGTAGTCCATGACGTTGTGCGTCCTTGACCAGCACAGCGGGTGAATAGAATCCCATAGGCTGGTTATTGAGAATGGCGCAGGTGAAGGCCGCCAGATACTTTACTTTGAAATAGGCTGAGGCATAGGCAATCAACGCGAAGCTGGCAGCGTGCGATTCTGGGAAACCGTAGAGTGCAAACGAGCTGATGTTCTGAATGATCGTTTCCTGGGTAGCGGCATCGATTCCGTTTGCCGTCATGCCCGCTCGCAGTTTTCCTTCGAGATTCTTCATGCGCTCCCAGGAACGCCGCATCCCTACAGCGCGGCGTAGCTCTTCGGCCTCCGCGCCGGTGAAGTTTGCAACCGTCATGGCCATTCGGAGTAATTGCTCCTGAAACAGTGGTACACCCAATGTTCGCTTCAGCACTGGCTCGAGAGAGAGATGGGGATACGTGATCTCTTCTCTTCCTTGGCGACGCCGCATATAAGGATGCATCATCTTGCCCACGATCGGTCCGGGCCGGATGATCGCAACCTGAACAACTACGTCATAGAACCTCTTGGGGTAATTTCTTGGAAGGGAAGCCATCTGGGCACGACTCTCGACCTGGAACATGCCGACCGTGTCGGCGCGCTGTAGCGCGCCGTACACGTCGTCGTCTTCCGGCAACTGAGCCAGATCCACTGTATCGCCGTGGTGTTTCGGAATCAGCTCCAGACAGTCCTTGAGGACCGCCATCATGCCAAGTCCGAGCAGATCCACTTTGATGATGCCGAGATCGGCGCAGTCTTCCTTGTCCCACTGAACAACGGTGCGTCCTGGCATCGAAGCGCGTTCGAGCGGCACCACCTGATTTAGCTGTCCCTGGCAAATCACCATGCCCCCGGAATGCTGTCCGAGATGCCTCGGCAGATCCTGTATGCGCATCGCGAGCTCCACATATTTGGCAATACGGGGATGGCGAATGTCGAAACCTGCATGATGGAAGGAATGTGCCATGGTGTCGGTCTTGCCGCGCCACTCCCACTGGCCGACAAGGCCCGACAGCCGGCCTAGCGAGTCCTGGTCAAAGCCGAGGGCTTTTCCGACTTCCCGAGCCGCGGACTTTCCTCGGTAGGTGATGACGTTGGCGGTCATTGCCGCGCCCAGCTCGCCATACTGTTGGTAGACGTATTGAATCGCTTGCTCGCGTTTCTCTTCTGAGGGCAGATCGAGATCGATGTCGGGCCATTCGCCCCGGCTTTCGCTTAGGAAACGCTCAAAAAGCAGTTCCATACCCACGGGATCGATCGCAGTGATTTCGAGCGCATAGCAGACGGCCGAGTTCGCGGCACTTCCTCGGCCTTGAATGAGAATGTCCTGACTCTTGCAGAACCGCACGATGTCCCAGACGATCAGGAAATATCCAGCAAATCCGAGCTTGGCGATCAGGGCGAGTTCATGCTCAATCTGGCTCTTGGCGCGTTCGAGCAAGTCACGATCTTTTTTGGGCCCATAGCGCCGCACAACCCCTTCCTCGACGCGCTTGCGCAGAAAGCTGTCCATGGTTTCCCCGTCCGGCACCGGATAGCGGGGAAACTCATAACCGAGATCATTGAGTTCGAAGGCAAGCCGCGAGGAAAGCTCCACGGTGTTTGCAATCGCATGGGGTATATCCCGGAAAAGAGTTGCCATCTCGTGTGCCGGGCGCAGATGCCGCTGATTGTTCAACGCCAGTAAACGGCCTGCACAATCAAGATCTGTGTGATGGCGTATCGCCGTGAAGACGTCCAGGATCTCGCGGTCGTAGGGAACTGCATAGCGGACGCCATTCGTCGCGAGCACCGGCAGTTTCAGGGATCGGGCAATCCGAATCGCAGCCTGATTCCGCCATTCTTGCTCACGTTCCTGATGGCGCTGCAGCTCTACATAGACACTCTCGCGACCGAAGATGTGAACCAGTTGCTCTACAGCTTCTCGGCCAGCAACTTCGCCGCCGTTCATCAGCGCAGCTGCCAGTGGTCCTTCGTCCCCGCCCGTAAGGCAAATCAGTCCGGATGCGTATTGCTGTACATCTTGGAGTGTGGCTGCGCCCTCTCCTTTGGATTTTTCACGCATTTTGAATCGCGTGATGAGCTGGCAGAGGTTTTGATAGCCTTCGCGGGACTCGCAGAGCAGGGGCAGACGAGCTGGTTCGGCGACGTGCTGATGCGGTAGCCACGTCGGCGGCGTGAGTCGTGGACCGAGACTCGATACCGAAAGCTCTGCTCCGACATGCGCGCGAATGTCATTCCGCGTCGCGCTGGTATGAAACCGGGCGGAGCCGTAGACGCCATCGCGATCGAGCAGGGCCATTGCCTTCATTTCCAACTCGACGGTGCGTTCGATGAGCTTCTCTGGTTGTGAAGCTCCCTCCAGAAAGCTGAAAGCGCTGGCAGCGTGCAGCTCTACATAGCGATCAGTCATAGAACGCCGCCATCTGCCATTCATCGTGCAAAAGGTCACGCATCATGCAGCAGCACAGCAGGGAACCGTCTTCTGCCCGCGCGACCAGATCCCATTGCTCCCATCCCCACAGCGTTTGATTCCACCAGTCGCCTTCGGCGAGCCATGGACCATAAGAATGCTCGACCGTATAGCGTTTTTTGCGAAAGAAGAAGAGTGTCGGTCGCGAGCCTTGCAATCTGACGACTGCTGTCTCCGGCGGTCGAAGCTGCCGTAGAGAGGCTCGCTGCTGCGACGAAACGGCCACGGCAGGGCTGCTGCCCGAAGGTACGGCGAAGGCTTCCATGCGAAAGCCCTCCGGTGTATGTGTGTCCTCGAGTACCGCAATGCCAACATTCCCCTCACCCACGATGGCGCTGATGCGAGCAAGCGTAACGTCCAGACGGGCCGCTTCAGGAAGCTGTGGCGAGAAAAGACCGGATTGCACCTTACCGGTGCTGCCGGGTTCGGCGTGAAGTGCGACGGCAAGGATAGACGCTTGCGGCGGATGCGCTTCGAGATCGAGGTGCAGCAACTTGATCCAGAGCTGCTTGTCAGTGGTTGGCAGTGCAGGCCTGACAGTACGGCTATGCGATGCTCCACCTTCGAGCGATAGCGTTATGGTCACCGAAGCCAGAGCCAAGATGCGTGCCTTCGCACGCAGGATTAACTGGTCGAGCATGACGCTGACGACGAACATCAGAGAATCCAGCAACTCGACAGGAGTATCGAGATCCATGCGCTCTTCCAGCGCAAATGCCGGTTCAACCGGCTGGAATAGATGCGGTAGCTCCCCACCTGCCAATTGACGAAGACGTTTGGCGTCCTGGCCCATGCGGGCGATCAGCTCTTTCTCAGGGAGAGCAGCCAGCATCCCGAGCGTGTGAATGCCCCATAGTCCAAACGTTTCTGCCTGGGTTTCGGTGAGATCTAGAACGGACAATGGCAACGGCGCAAGTACGGTCGCTTCATCTCCTGGTGTGATCACGTGGAGCGGAGTGCGTTGCGACATATCTTTCGCAAGGCAAGCTGCCGCATGGAAGTTCCTGCTGACGGTGACTTGGGCCGAGATGTCCAGAGACCTCACGCGCTCAAGCAGATCCTGGGCCAGCATCTCAGGTGGACCAAACAGACTCACGGTTCCAGCAATGTCGATACCGAGGAGCAACGCAGCATCTTCACTTCGATCTTCGATGCGCGGCGAGAAGGCTCCCGCACATTGAAGCAAGATGTCCTTGGTGGCTGCCTCGGATTGGAGCGAACGTGACAGCACCGTTGGCTGAGGGAAAGTGTCTACTTCCACACGTGTCATGCCGCGTGTCATACCGAGTAGCCGCGCCTTTGTATTAAGCGAACAGACCTGCTGTAACGGGGGTTCGCCCTCCATCACGACGCAAGGTTGGTTATGCAGCTCAGGCCGTAGACGCAGGAGCGCCTGCGCCGGAAACTCATTCGCGTAGAGGCAGGCATACAGTTCGACAGACTCCTTCATCTGCGACCTGCCCATGTCGTTCGACTCTGCCAGGACGCAGATTGGACATTCTGTGGCGGCTTCCGGAGAGGAACGACGTCGCTCTCAGCCGTTTGTGTGAACCGGTGACGCGCTACTTCGATGCGCGGCTGGATGCCCGTAAAGACCGTTGATTCGTCGCAGAGGGCTTCCGCAGCCTGGAGGCGAAGCAATAACTCGGCGCTACTCTTCGCGCAGGAATATTGCGTTAGGAGCAAGATGCTCGACTGCATTTTTTCCGCTGCTGCACGATATCGGAACCAGGTTGCCAAGGGAACGCGCGAGACGGACTCCGGCGCCAGACTGCCCATGTCGAGCACGATCGCGCCAAAGCCGCCACTCTGTAGAAGCAGGTCCGCGCTTCGCAGTGCCTGCTCTATCCTTGACCACGGCTTGGAAGGGCGCGGAGATCGAACACCGGTTGTCGAACTATGTCGATACTGCCCCTCGAATATTTCCTGCTTCTGACGAACTCGACGTTGCGGTTCGGCGCAGCGCGGAGCGATCACTTCCGGCCGCAACAAGCCAGTCACTGCCTCGGAGAGTCCGTTGACCTCGGTTCGCGGATGTGGCCCAAAGCCTCCACCGTGCAGCCCCTTCTTGGCAGGAGACGGAATAAGATATTTTTTGGGCAGAACGAAGTTGCGCGCGTCTCGTTGGACGCGTGTTTGCGCGTATCCGCAGCGCACCCAGAGGAGTCGCGTCAGATCGACGCCAATGGCTGCCGCGGACGTGGGATCGAATGTATTTGCGACATCGATCCAGCAGCAGACCTTTCCAGCCTGGGTCATCTGCGCCAGAAACGAAAGCGCGATAGAGGTTCGTCCTGAACACTCGGGTCCAACCATCTCACTGATGGCGCCGATCGGCAGACCGCCCCGGAGCACATCATCCAGTGGCGCTATACCGGTCGCCGCAACCGGGCGCATCATCTTTGGGGCAGGTGTGAGCGCCGAGGGAACCCTGCGAGAAAGGGTCGACTCGATTTGAAGGCGGAGTGCGGAGGCGGAGATCATGACTGTATTCGCCTTATATTCGCCTACATTGCCGACGTGCTGTCAAAGTGTCATGCACTGAGAGATGTGCAGCTGTCGACGCAAGGTCATGAAGAATCAGGGCTAACAATTTTTGCGGGGTGGGTGGTCCTTATATATATGTGTGGCCGGTACAAGACGTTCCGATAAACAGCGGATCGCGGAGCTGTTTGCAGCGAGTTCCGATTTGGAAGAACTCTATTTCGGACCCGATGATGACGTGCGCCTGGTTCCATGCAGCCGGTCATCCGAATCAACAGCAGGGGAGAGAGGAAGATCTCGCCCATGAGGTGGGGCTTCAAAAGAGAGGATGGCCAGCTCCTTTTCAATGCTCGCGCAGAAAGCATCACCGACGTGAACTTCTGGAAGAAGTCGTTCTCCCTTTGCCGTTGAATTGTTCCAGCCGACAGTTCCCTCGAGTGGCAGAAAACTCAGCAAGGTGAGAAACCGAAATTGAGTTCACCATCCGAGATCGAAAGCCATTTGGCATGGCAGGTCTATGGTCTCCTTGGAGAACCCGAAGACCAATCAATGGGAAGACACCTTCGCGATAGTGACTATAGAAGCGAATGAAACGATGGCGCCGGTTTCATAATCGTTAACCTGCCCTCCTCGCGCCACGCGATTACCAGGAATATCGCATAGGCAGTCGAACCGTCAATCCAGGCCAGAGTTTCTACGAGATTACGATCAAGCTTTTGCTCACTGATTACAAAATCTGAAAGAGACCCTAGAAACGGTACGAGCAGCAACGCCTGCTGTTTGAAGATGCTGAGAGCGTGTGTCGCCCGGCTCTCTTTAGAGGCGCGTGAGCTATGCTTCCTCTCTTAGTATCTGGATCAGCTTCCGCGGATGGATTGGTTTCGCGATCAATTCGTATTTGAGTCCTTGCCGCTGACCATTGAGCAATATCTCCGAGATTCCCGCCTGACCTGAAAAAAGCAGGATCTTCGTGGCCGGGTGAGTCTTCTGGATAGCGATTGCCAGTTCAACCCCGTTCATCTTGGGCATCAACACGTCTGAGAGCAGATAATCCGGACGAAATCGTCCAGCACTTTCTAAGGCCCCCCAACCATCATAGGCCGCTACAACATCAAAGCCTTCGCCCTCCAGGATTTGTACGATAGTGTCGACAATAAGCCGTTCATCGTCAACCACCAGGACCTTTGGGCGACTTGGTTGAGATTCTTTGGAAACGCGCAGATTTAGCGGTGACTCAATAGGATTCCGAAAGAATTCATCTGATAAATGAATGGAAGCTGAAATTCTCTCGCACATGAGCACCCTCGAAATACAGTCATTCATACCTAATCGCCGATGTGTGATGTGGGGCTAGTGAATGGCAAAAAGATTGTGAAGGTCGTACCGCTATTGCCCTTCTCCGTGCTGCTCGCTACTGAGACGTCGCCGCCCCGCCTCTCGATAAGCTGCTTTGCAACCCAAAGGCCGATGCCACTTCCCAGATCACCTTTCGTCGTGAAGAAGGGCTCAAATATCCTTGCTAGATGTTCTTGCTTGATCCCGGTTCCATTGTCCTGAATGATGACTTGGATTCCATCTCCGGAACTACTGAGAAGATTTCGTGTGGTGACGCGCAGCGAGCCGCCACTCCGCATGGCATCAATGGCGTTGGCAATGATGTTGGAGAAAACTTGAATCAACTCACCCTTGCTGACGAGAATCTTCTGCAGGTCGTTGAACCGTGTATCGACAGAGATGCCAGCGGTCAATAGCCTGGTGTTATAAACCGTGAGCACATTCTCGATCAGATCATGGAGATGCACCACTGCGGGCGTGCCTGTGTCCCGGTAGTAGCCGAGCGTCTGCCGTGCAAGATGAGAGACGCGCTCTAATTCCTCTTCTGCTGTAGCGAGAAATCGATATGCCTTACCTTCTACCGCACTTTCTCGGCGCGCAAGATACACCAGATTAATGATCGATTCAAGGGGATTGTTGATCTCGTGAGCGATGGCCGCAGCCATGCGACCCGTCGCTGCGAGTTTTTCGCTTTGGAGCAATAGGTGTTCGACTTGTTTCCGTTCAGAGATATCGCGGGCGATCTTCGATGCCCCAATTACCAACCCCGACTCGTCCTTGATCGGCGAGATCGTAACCGAAACCTCGACGGTTTCATTATTCTTCTTCCTACGGACCGTCTCGTAATGATCGATGCGCTCTCCTGCCCTCAATTTCTGAAGAATCTCATCCTCCTCATACTGCCGTTCGTCGGGAATGATCCGTCGGATGGACTGACCGATCATCTCCTCAGCCGTGTAGCCGAAAATTTGGTAGGCCCCCTGGTTCCAGCTCCTGACTACACCGTCCAGATCTTTACTGATGATGGCATCATCGGCTGAATCAACGATTGCTGCCAGTCGGGATCGAGTTTCATCGTTCCGCTTACGATACGAAATATCGCGGGCGATCTTCGACGCGCCAATCACCTGTCCTGTTTCGTCCCTGACCGGAGAGATCGTCACAGAGACGGCAATTCTCTCGCCGCTTTTCTTGACTCGCACCGTCTCGTAGTGCTCGATTCGCTGTCCAGCTCTCAGCTTTCCTAAAATTACATCCTCTTCGGGATGTAACTCTGTTGGTATAATCCGCAGGATCGATTGACCAACCATCTCGTTTGCCTGATAGCCGAATAGACGAGCTGCAGCTCGATTCCAACTGATGATCGTTCCGTTCAGGTCTTTACTGATGATCGGATCGTCCGACGAGTCAACAATCGCCGCGAGATGGAAGCGGGGATCGAGTATCGTCCGCCCTGTCACGGAAGAATTAGGGGAAGCGTCTAGCAGCGGTTATTCTCCTGGACTGATGGTGCCAATTGGCAGTTTGTAAACAGCCGACGTCCTAGGATTCGATGCAATCTCGACTCCAGGAGTTTTGCTTCTCACCCCTTCTAGTTTGCTCCCACCCCAAGACGGGCAAGCGTGATCGAATCTGCAATTGCCGCCCGCCCCCGTGGGCGCTTGCTCTGTACCTGTCTGGATTCCACACAGCCAGCTCACTTCCGCGATGAATCAGGGGACGACGGCAACTGTTGCTCCTTGGCGCCGCTTTCCGCAGCCATCTCGACAGATAGGTCCGCAGGGCAAATCGAAACGATTCCTAATCGGTCAGGTATCATACCGGCGCCCGCCGATGCGCTACACGGCAAATCGTCCTCGCAGAATAATCAGCAGGGCTCTTTTCATGCTCCTAAACACGGGTCAATTTATACGCCCTATACGCCGACAGTCCATTGCCAAAGCGCATTTTAATAGTAGATCACGATCTCCCGCGCAGGGCGACACAACCGTCCCTCCGGAAGTCCCAACATTGTCGTGTTGAGTCGGGCGAATCAGATGACCATTTCGTGCGATCGTAATCGATTCAGCAAATCGCCGACTCCCGCGAGGGTTCTCTTCTGCAATTTCACCGTGCTTTAAAACCACGGCTGTCAGGGTGCGGTGCGGTTCCGCATCGGGGACAATGATATTAGCTCTGGCGAATCGCCCATTTTCGAAACGTCTCGATCAGCGATGTGCTTTCAGGAAGACGCTCCAACTATGCTTAAATTGAGCGCACAGCATTAACACGATCCGTCCGGCTCGAATAGGAGATCGCCCCTAGTAGGCGGATTGTTGAGGCGGTTATCTGACGCCCGCCTTGCGTAATTCCTCCTCATCTTCAATCCTTTCCACCACAATGGTGATCGCCAGTGTGGGCTCGACGCCGGGAATTTGACCGTGGCTGAAAACCCTGGATCGGACTCGAAACCAGCCCGGCACTTCGTTCTCGTGAATGCCCTCGAAGCATACGAGGTCGCCGATTGAGGGGAGAGGCGCCTCAAGATGCGGGTGGACATTAAGCGCGGGCTTTGGACTGGCGCGAGCTGTTGCGTCGCGCCTGGTCCGAGACCACTCCGTCTGACTACAGCTGGATGCCCCCAATCGGCGGCACATCTGGGCTGGCCTCTACCTTCCGGGTGTCAGGTGTGAAGGCGCGGGGGAGATCGCGATCGCAGTCGATTGCTCAGGGTCCATCAATGCACGCCAATTAGGGCTCTTCGAAGCGGAGATTCGCTCCATCTTGGAAGGACAACGGCCGAGCCGGGTGCATGTGCTCTATTTCGACACCGCGGTCCATAAGTCCGAGGTCTATCAAGCAGGGCAGCCGATCGCGCTCACTCCGGTTGGCGGAGGAGGAACGAACTTCGCGCCCTGCTTCCGCTGGTTGGACGACCGCGGTATTGTGCCGCAGACGCTGGTTTTCCTTACGGATCTGTGCGGCGCATTCCCGAAGGAGGCTCCTGCCTACCCAGTGTTGTGGGCCTCTACGGAATCGCGGCGGGCACCATTCGGGCAAGTGATTCCAATGGAAGCGGCTTAGCGCCCGCTTCCATTTGCGTTTAGAGTTTCACGTGAGTCTTGGACAAATGACGGTAAGAGTGCAGTTCAATCTCGGATTAGTCCGGCAATAACACGGAATGCAGAAACACGGTTCGCCACCGCACCAACGCCCTCCTTCAAACCGCTCTATCCGACCTGCTCCGCCCTATTCTCACCTCATGGGGCGCAGCTGTTTCCACGGAGCAGCTCCGACAGACTACTGACATCATGCGTCCACTTGGATTATCTCTAGATTTGAACATCACTATGCCATGCCTGAACACCTCGAGCGCATAAAAGTCCCGATGACCGTACGATTTAGTAGGACAGGCATGCGCGAACCTCATGCGGGCTCGGGAGGACTTACACCAAGAAGCCGCATACCCTTGCGGATACTTTCATCACGACATCGTGTTGCTCTCGATCCACAACAACGCCTTTGTTGACTTGGCGGCGGCCTGAGGGACTTTCGAGAACCTCAGACGGTGTCTTTGTAATTGGCTCTCGGTGGTGCACCACACCGGTCTCAGGATCGTAGGAAATGTTACCCGGTATTGTCACGGTGATTGTCGTCCCCGTCGACGGTGAGCTTAAGAAACGCAGGGCCCCCTATGTGAACAGCCCGTTCTTGCATCCCGTTGATACCAAGATGCCCGTTCATTACGCAAGATCGGATCCTCGCATCGAAACCTTTGCCGTCGTCACTGACCCGAAGCTCGAAATTTTTAAATGTTGAGCAAGATGTTTGACCGTAAACCGTCACCAACGTCCCGTCAGACGTAGATGTAGCAAATGAATACCAATGAAAGCCATCACCCAAGTCGCGGCAACATACGTAGCTGAAACGAGAATTAGCTTCTTGAGAAAAGAATCGTCGAGTTTAGAGCAAATCAGTACCCGGAGACCAAAGATCTCGCCAACAATGCCGACGGTTACCAAAGCCGCAAGAAAAGCAAATAAAGGCAGTCTGTGTATGAGCATTTCGTTATTGTCCTAGCGACTTACGTTGTTTGCTCTCATCTATTGGCAGCTCGATCCTCAAGGCACTACGATTGTGGTGTCTCGAACTGACGGACATGCTGCTCGGCAGATTGCCAACCCAAATCAGTGAGCAACGTCCCCGAAAGAATCTCCACTACCATACTCTCTGCGGGGTAACGAACGAGCAACGCTACATGTCCACTAAGCGCCAGTAGCCTATCGTCAACTCTACCGATACCGAAGATCTCTGAGAACCGCATTAGCGGCGTGATATCCAGACATTCCATGGACTCCGCCGCCTGGTGGAGTAGATGCTCCGCAAAGATAAAGACCCCGCTTTGGAGTCCGATACAGTGATGCAGTCGGCCGAAAAAGCAATTGTCCAATATTCATAGCGCCTCCCAAGATGTCACCTCCCACTAGATTGGGATTCCATTGTTCCAGGCGCGCTGGAGATGAGACGAACCTCGCTAAAATGCAATCTGGAAATTCAGGAGCAAAGCGGGTGATCTGTCGTTCTATCAACTCCGTCGCATCTTTGGCGCTGCCATTGGGAACATGGCAATATGCCCAAGCGGTATGCTTGCCGTAGGGAGCCCGGCTAGGATCAAAGAGCGACGGCTGCCCCAAAAGGACAAACGGCTTATCAGACGAGAATGTGCGCTCGGACGCGACAATCTCTTCGAATGTTCCCCCCAAGTGAACGGTTGCAGCTCGTGAGCATTCTCGAGCTGTCCAGGGGATGGGCGCGCTAAGAGCGTAGTCGACTTTGAAAGCGCCAGGGCCGTATCGAAATCTCTGTAAGCTCTTCCGGTACCTGGGCGGAAGGCCTGAGCCCACAATGCCAACTAATTGGCGCGGTGTGAGATCCGCAAGCACTAGGTCGGATTCCGGAAGGCTTCTAACTTCGCGGTCCGTTTCAACACTCCCGCCTAGGCTTTGCAGATGACGCGCGAGAGCATCAGTCAAAGCTTGGGCTCCCCCTAGCAAAATCGGCCATCCACCTGCATGTCCAGCAGCCATAAGGACAAGACCGACTGCGGCCGACGTCGGTTGTTCCAACGGAAGGATTGAGTGAGTGGACATGCTTGCGATAAATGCGCGAGCTCTTTTACCACGAAAGAAAAGTTTCGCAAGCAAAACACCCGGGAGAAGGGCCAAGGGCCCGAACCGAGCAAGCAGGATCGGATGCCTAGGTAGATGCCACATCGGGCCCAAAATTTCTTTAATCAACTGAGGAAAGCTCGAGGTCAGAGGCTCCAACAGGGAGCGATAGGCTCTGTGGTCGCATGAATCGAGAGTAGCAACGGTGTCCTCGATGGAGTGTTCGAGCATCACAGCGGTTCCGTCATCAAGTGGATGTGCACACTGAGCAGGAGGCATAATCCATGGGATCTCCACAGGTAACGATCGGAAGAAAGGGCTTGCGAATCCCATCGGATAGGCGGATGATCCCAGATCTTGGCGAAATCCAGGCAAAGTTGTTTCAGCTGTCGAACATGCTCCACCGATGCGGCTGTTCCTCTCGAGGACCTTTGTATCGATCCCCGCCTTCGCGAGAACGATGGCGGCCGAAAGTCCGTTAGGTCCAGAACCAATGATTGTCGCGGTAGTCATTGAATCGTGGCTCGTTCATTATGGAAGCGTGCCGGCGTTGTCAGCCGGGTTTCAAAGTCGTTCACGATGGCGGCATAAAACATCAATGACCCTCTGAACTACGTGTCATCATCATGCCTTATCCATCCTTGTCGTCATACGGTGCATTTGATAGTCCCGATACTGTAGTTTTCCGTAGTAGCTATTCGTCCACATACATCACTTTCGAATGGCCTGCAATCCGAAAGCAACCCAACGACAACGCGTGGATCAGTTCCTGCATCCCGCATTTAGGGCTGATCGCCTCCCCGATTGGCGCCTCGGCGATTTGGTGCTCAACAGGAACTCAACGGCCCGGGGCCGTAAGCGATCCTCAAAACTCGCCCAAGCGAGAGTGCAATCAAGACACCTCCTCGGAGGCTCCCGCTCGTGTATCCCTGTGTGGAAGCATCGGGCTTGAGAGCATCTTGCTCGGCCTGGACGGTAACAGCACTGCCGATCTTCAGGCGGATGTTGAGGTCGCGATCCTGTTCAAGATCCAAGACCAGCCGAAACGGGGTAGCTTGCCCGACCGCAATTTCCAGGTTAGTGAGCCCCCGGAGGGCTGCCCAGAACATAGTGATCGGAACTGTCTGAGACAGTCTTGAACCATGAACGGTCACAATTGTGCCAGGGACCAGGGCGTCGCTGACCTCCTGGACATATCCAGAAAGATGAACGGTACGCGCAGCCTGCGACTGTGCGGCACAAATAACACACGATAGGGCCACGCTTATTGCTGCCGCAATGTCGTAGGTCCACTTCGTCCGCCGACCCTGGTATGAGCCTTGCTCCATGCTTACTAATAAGTAGTAAAACCTGTTTGCTTTGCTGCCTGCGGCGCTTAGTTTCCAACTGTCTTGGTTCCGGCCTTTACGATGACCCCTGCTCCTGCAACCCCCAGCCCGATTCCTTTCGAGGCGCCCGTCACGACCGCCACTCTGTCGTTAAGAACACTCTTTTGCATTTCGACTCCTTCTGAATCTTCTTCATGCAGCCATTTTCTGGGAAGGGTGCTATGGGAAACTACAGGTACTGAGCGGCTCAAAATCCATTGCCCAGTAGCGGTCTACTGGCTTACTCTCTTATGGATACGGTGGCTTCGGCCTACCTGACATATATTGGGGCTCGTTGCGAAAGCAACCCGAATCATCCTGGGAAAGCAGGATTCGTGGAACTGTCTAGTGTCATAGTCAGTATTTTGCTTTTGTTAGGACCGCTAGCGTTAGCAGCCATCGGGGAATACCTCCGAATCATTTATGGGCGGTTTGTACGGCACTACGAAAGAAGTCTCGATGACGCATACTTCCTCAACTTTCAAGCGCGAGCCGCCGAAGCCCGAATGCTCGACCTAAATGTCGGATACGCTCTGCAGCGAGCCAAACGAACTATAGATCAGATTCGACAAAACTCTCCTGATAAACTCCGTATCCAGTCCGCGCTGGGCCAGGTTTCCGAGTGGCTACACTCGGCCGCTGAAACAAGTGATCGCGCACTGCGTTCGCTCGAAGACGAGCGCCCGCAGACAAAGAAATCTCGGATCGGAGTCTTCACAAAGGATGATCTGGATGGCTAGAGGGGCTATCTAGCCCACATGGATCCTCGTGCGAGCGGTCGTTTCTAGCGCTTTGCCGCAAGCGCGATCGCAATCTGGCCGCGTTCCGGAACGACGTCGAGTGAATGCCACCCAGAAACGCTTCGTTCGCTGCAATATCAGTCTGCGATTTCACGTGGCCTCGATGCACCACAGTTTTCACGGTCACCCAACATAGTTTTCTGTAGGTAGTGCCCTGTACTAGCCGTATTCCTCGAACGGCCCTCGAGTGGGACACTGTGATCACGTATGGTTCCTCAAAAAGCCCGGACCGGCGGCTTTGCTGAAGACCAATAAGGACATCGCTGCCGTTGGGGCTCACAGCTCGAAATGTTCCACATAGAGGATTGAGCGATAGGGAGGATAGAGCTAATGAGCCATAAAATCCACGACATCTGCATTTCTCACCAAATTGGAAAGTATAGTGACGCAGTCGAAGTACGCCCGAACTTGCGTTGGCTATTTACGTCTGGCACTCCAGGACTGGATACCGGCGGCAGATTGCCGACCGATATTACGGGCCAGACCGAACTTGCTTGGAAGCATATACTCCGCATGCTGAAGCAGGCAGATATGGCTCTCACCGATGTGGTCAAAGTCACACAGTATCTTACCCGCGTCGAGGATATTGCCGCCTACGCAAAGGTGAGAACTCGTTTTCTCGGTGAAGCTGAGCCAGCGTCGATGCTCCTGGTCATACCGCAGCTTGTGCGGCCCGAATTCCTGATCGAGGTAGAGGTGATCGCTGCCGCAGAGTGTCAATGAAACACAATGAGGCAACTGAGATTAAGTCTACATATCGCCGGAGGTGCAGCCGTGCTCCCAAAACCAGAAGCACCTATGAAGAGTGCGTCCCAGCAGCTTGAGCCGCGATGGCCAGCAATGATCGCTCTCCTCTCGGTAGGTGGACTCCGTTTAGCCTTGCCCAGATCGCTTTCTGCGGGCCCGAGTTGGACGCTGCTTGTAGTCGTAGGGGTCCTGATGGTTCCGATTGTCTGGGCGCACTATAGCGGATTTGACGCGCTCAATAAAACTCTGGGTTATGTCGCGACCTCTGTCGTTACAGCTGACATGATTTGGTCCCTATCTTTACTCGTCGCGGCAATTCCAGCACGCAAAGAGCTGCCTCAGGACATGTTGCGGTCTGCAGCGGCGTTATGGATTACCAACGTCCTCGTTTTTGCATCCTGGTATTGGCGACTTGACGCCGGCGGCCCTCGCGAGCGAGAGCTTCGCGGGGTTCACACCGACGGCGCGTTCCTCTTTCCGCAAATGACTCTTGATCAACAAGCTAAACGCGAGATGGGTGAAGATCGCTGGAGTCCTGGATTTGTGGACTACTTATTCTTAGCATTTAACACAAGCACGGCATTTTCGCCAACCGATTCGCCGGTACTATCGCGTTGGGCCAAATCCTTGATGATGATTCAGGCACTCATCTCATTTACGACAGTGGCCCTACTCGCTGCCAGGGCGGTCAACATTCTTTAGCAATACAAGCAACAGTGTGGATCGCTGCGGCGGCGCATTTATCTGTATTAAGTGAATAGCGCCAGACAATGAGCGCGATGGTTTTATTATTTATCGCCTGGGAATATCTTCTTGGGTGTCCTATAGAGAACTTTACAGTTGTCGCTGCTCCTGTTCTGCTTCCTCATTTCGACCCATCAGACGGAGAGCTGCGGCGCAGACGTTCGCACTCGTAAATCCAAAATTTGTCATGAGCTCCGGGGCAGGAGCCGAGGCGCCGAACCGATCGATGCCGATCATGATTCCGTCCAGCCCAGCGAAGCGCTCCCAGCCGATAGTGCTCGCCGCCTCGACCGTGACTCTTCTTCTGAGAGACCGCGGGACGACATTGTCCTGGTACTCTGTGCTTTGCTCGCGGAAGATTTCCCAGCTGGGCACGCTAACCACGCGAGCCTGAACATTGAGTTCCATCAGCCTCTTCCTGGCTTGCACACAGAGGTTCACCTCCGAACCAGAGCCGAGCAGGATAACTTCCGGCCTACCGCCTTCGGCTTCGGCCAGGATGTAGGCGCCTCGTTCCGTTTTTCCATTTGTCGCCTCCGAGCGGTTGAGCACGGGAAGGTTCTGACGGGTAAAAACAAGAACTGTCGGGGTGTTGCGCTCTATGGCGAGGCTCCACGCCTCTGTCGTCTCGTTCGCATCCGCAGGACGTATAACGGTCAGCCCCGGAATCGCTCGGAGGCCTGAGAGCTGCTCGATCGGTTCATGCGTAGGTCCATCTTCGCCCACCGCGATGCTGTCGTGAGTGAAGACATAGATGGCCTTGATTTTCATGAGCGCACCCAAACGAATGGAGGGCTTCATGTAATCCGAGAATATGAGGAAGGTTGCACTGAAAGGGATCACTCCACCATGGGCCGCCATGCCGTTTGTGGCCGCCCCCATCGCATGTTCACGAACGCCGAAATGAAAGTTTCGTCCGCTGTAATCCCACGCCAGGCCCACTTGCCCTTGAGTCGGCGGTTTATCCGCTGGGGGCTCGAAATCACCAAATCCGGCCATTGCCGTTTTCGTAGAGGGATTGAGGTCGGCTGATCCGCCCACCAGATTCGGAATTTTGCCCGCGAGGGCGTTCAATACCTTTCCGCCTGCTTCTCGGGTTGCAATTGGCTTGTCCTCTGGTTTCCAGGAAGGCAGGGCCTCCTTCCAGCCATCTGGCAGTTTGCCCGCCATAAGCTGAGTCCAGAGCCTCGCGTCATCAGGGAAAGCCTCCTGATAGCGGTCGCGTACTTCTTCCCATGACTTTTGCTTTTGATCGCCCTCGGCCACCGCCCTACGGAAGAAATGAAGAGCTTCGCATGGGATGAAGAACTCGTCCTGAGTCGGCCAGTTCAACGCAATCTTGGTCGCTGCAACTTCTTCTTTGCCCAGGGGACTGCCATGTGCGTGGAAGGTGTCATGTTTTGCCGGACTCCCGAAACCGATGTGGTTTCGTACAAGTATCAGTGAGGGTCTATCTGTCACCGACTGGGCTTCTCTGATGGCGGCATCTACGTCATCCAGATCATTCCCGTCATCTACTCTACGAGTGTGCCAGCCGTACGCTGCGAAGCGCGCCTGAGCATCTTCAGTGAAGCTCAGGTTTGTCGAGCCAGATAAGCAGATCTTGTTATTGTCGTAGAGGTAAATGAGCTTGCCAAGGCGCAGGTGGCCAGCAAGGGATGCGGCCTCAGAGGCGATGCCCTCCATTAGATCTCCGTCCGAGACGATGCCATAGGTGAAGTGATCTACGAGCTTGAACTCAGGCCGATTGAAACGGGCGGCGAGCCACGCTTCCGTCATTGCCATCCCCACGCCGTTCGCAAAGCCTTGTCCCAGAGGACCTGTAGAGACTTCTACACCTGGGGTCTCATACCCGCGCTCAGGGTGCCCAGGCGTACGGCTGCCCCATTGCCTGAACCGCTTCAGTTCATCGAGCGGCAGATTGTATCCGGTAAGGTGAAGGAGGCTGTAAAGCAGCATTGAGCCGTGACCAGGAGAGAGTACGAACCGGTCATGATCGGGCCAGGAGGGATTTCTAGGATTGTGCTTCAAGAATCGCGTCCAAAGAACGAAGGCCATCGCAGCATTTCCTAGTGGCAAGCCGGGGTGCCCTGAATTGGCTCGTTGCACGGCATCGATCGAAAGGGTTCGAATCGTATTGATACAGAGCAGGTCCAGGTCATTAGTCATCGGTCCAACCTCGTCTCCTTTAGAAAGTGAAGGCACGTGAGGATGATGGCGCGCCATTTCTGATCCGTGGTTCAGGCTCACATGTCAAACGTCTCTACGAGAGCGCGACTGAACAAGGAACAGGCATCACTCGGCAGCATCCTTTCCGTGAAGCTGACGCGCCGACGCACTCAAACAGAGACGCGCTTCCGGTTGGCTCTCGTTGGGTTATGTTAGGATCTGCACCCTTTTTCAGAAACCGCAGAAATCATAGCGGACACCCTCTATTTTTCTGTAGCTCTGGTCGCCGGATCCCAAGGGGTATTTGCCGCCGCGTCGGTTGGGTGCATCACTATATTGCCGAATTCATTGAAGTAGCATGTTTTACGGCTCGCTACCTCGCAGTCGCTCGCCTTGACCATGTCCCGGACAAACGCTACTTGTTTGCCGATACCACATGAGCAACCTGATGCGGTCGCAACCATCAAATGGTTGATGATCAGCTCGATAGCCTCGTCCTTCGATGCGATAGCCTCACGAAGCAGCTGGTTTTTGTAGAGCAATTCTCCAATGAGACGTAAGAGGCCCCCATGAGCGTTGTCCTCATTCATGATCGTCCGCTCCTTTCATCCGGCCGGTTTGCTCTTATACCATGGCTCGACGTCAGACTGACTTCAGCTTGCGCGATTCTGTCCTAAAGGCTTCTTCGCGGCGACATCGCATCGCACAGCCGCAATACTCTAGTTCTGTCTAGGTCCATGGTGCTCCGAAATGCACCACTGGTGGGCCTGGCGTTATGCGGGCGAGTATGATTTGCGTCGCGGAGCACTAGCGACAGCGCTTCAGTTTGCAACCTATCAAGAGTTCGCGATTGACTAGAAAGACTTCAGTGGCGAGCCGAGCATCGAGTTCTTCAACAATCGCAGAAGAACTACTGCTTCGTTTGGGGGTTCGTCCTTTGCAGCGTAGAACAAGGTCACTGGACCTCTCCTGAGCTCATGCAAAAGCAATTCGACTTGCGTTGAATTGCTTTGACGCTCCGCATTATATCGTCGCTGAAACCACTTCGCATTTAACTGGATCATGGCTGAACCACTTCCGCAGTTCTGTGCTTGGTGCAATATCTCGCAGCCACAGGTCTACTTTCGCACGAGCTTTTGTCAAACCTCGAGGCCAAAGGCGATCGACGAGGATGCGGAAACCATCGTTCGCATCCGGCGCCTCCTAAACCCTCTTTATCCTGACACGCATTGACCCCTCGCCCTCCTACCCGACCCGCGCGAGTTCAGCACCTTTGGCCGTAATAACACCCATCAATTCGTTCCAGGATCTAACGAATGATTTTGCGCCGTCGTTTTGAAGCTCGGCGCCCAAAGCATCGACGTCTATTCCCCTTTCCGCGAACTCTCGTATGACGTCTTCGACATCAGGCTGCTCAGGTGGCAACGCATTACCTACTTCGCCGTGATCCCCAAAGGCGATAAGCGTTGCTTCAGGCATAGTGTTCACAGTAAAGGGCGCTGTCAATGCACTTACATAATACGTATCCGGTAGCTTCGGATCCTTTGTGCCGGTGCTTGCCCATAGAAGTCGCTGAGCGCGGGCACCAAAGTTGTATGCACGCTGCCAGCGTGGTGAGCGTAGCAAGGTCCGATAGCTCCTGTATGCTCTGCCGGCGATCGCTATTCCAAGCTGCCCCCTGAGATGCTCCGGTATCTTGGTCGCGACCGCCACGTCCCAACGGCTAATGAACACCGAGGCAACGGATTCGACAACCGGCTTGAGACCTGCTGCGATTCGCCGCTCAATTCCGCGGAGGTATGCTTCGGCCGCAGCAACATATTGGTCGGACGAGAAGAGTAGGGTTACATTGATGGGCACGCCCGCGAAGATCGCCTCTTCGATAGCCGGAATGCCTTCGACGGTGCCGGGAATTTTGATGAAGACGTTCGGTCGTGCTGCGCGGACGAAGAGATCCTTCGCCGCGGCAAGAGTCTTTGTCGTGTCGTGAGCCAAAGAAGGTGGAACCTCCAGGGACACCCAGCCATCGACTCCGTTTGTGCGATCGTAGACGGGTCGAAAAGAGATCCGCTGCGCGTGTTATGTCTTTCAAAGCGAGATCGAAGAATACCGTCTCGCCACCTTTGCCGCGACGCGAGCCATCAAGAATCGCCGAGTCATACGCAGCGCTATTCTTCACAGCGTGATCGAAGATCGTGGGGTTAGACGTCAGTCCCGTGATCGAAAGATCGTTGATGTAGTGTTCGAGAGTGCCGTTGTTCAATAGGTCGCGAGTTATATTGTCGAGCCAGAGGCTCTGACCGAAATCCCTGAGCAATGCTGTGGCCTTCATCGTTCCCACCGTCCTCTTTAACTGTTTTCTGACCAAGCGGAGTTCATGTGTCACGGCTGTGGAGGCAGCTCAGTGCAGGTTTGAAGTCGCTATCGGAATTCCTGCCGAAAGCCTAACCCTGCGATGATTGCTCATCACACGTGATGCCACCACGTGAATGCTGGTAGTAGCCATCCTGCATTTTTCTATAGTGACTGGAGCGGTCACCGCATATAAGACAGCGGGAATGAATGAGGATATCCAAACCCCTCCGAGGTATGAAGCTGAACAAATGTTTAGCCGGAGAACTAGAGGCGTAGGCGGTGTCAGGTATCGATCGTTGGCGCAGAGTATCGGTATGCTGATTGAACTGCTTATGCTTTCCGCGGTGCTTAAGGTTGGGATCGCCCTTCTCTGTCCCAACCTAGTCGAGAGAATCAGTTCTGTCGCAGCGAGCATGAAAGCGATCGTCTTCGCTCACAGGACTGTCCGCTAGATGCTCCGGAGACGGAAGGCCGCTGACGGCCACAGCGGCCATGGGTCAATCGACCGTTCAGTTGTTGTAAGACTTTCCGTCGCCAGTGGGACGTTTTCCGGAAGATCATTCGGCCCATCTGCGAGAGAGTTTCTCGAAAGTACTTACTAGCGACGCCGAAGAACACACCTAAAGAAAACTACAGCATGCCTACTGTTGCGTTTGAGGATGGCCGTGACAAACTTCCGGCGCACAATCTTTGTGGATTCAGCTGATCTTTGTCATCGTCGAACACACGTGTCGCAACACCGAGACGAGCAATGGATGAGTCGTAAAGGTATTGCGTAGGAAAGACGAATCAGAAGAAGAGGACCGGCCATGAAGTATTCAGCGCAGGTATCAGACATCCGCAAGACAGGAAGAGTCGCGAAGATCGAACAGCTGGGCTCTATTTTCCTTCGTTATGGTTTGGTGGTTGCAATCGGCTGGATCGCGGCGATGAAGGTTACAGAATACGAGGCAGTGGGCATTCAACCTCTTATTGCGCATAGCCCATTCCTGAGCTGGGGCTACGGCGTTTGGAGTGTGCATCATTTCACGATGATCATAGGCGCGACCGAGTCGACCATCGCAACATTGATTGCTCTTCGGCGATGGTTCCCAATGGCCTCCGCTGTTGGAAGCCTGGGTGCCGTGTTTATGTTTTTGATCACCCTGTCATTCATTATTACAACTCCAGGATGGGAACCAAGCCTAGGCGGTTTTCCTGCGCTTTCAGGCGATGTAGGGGAGTTCCTGATAAAAGACTTCGTTTTGCTGGAGCGGCTCTGTGGACGCTGGCTGACTCTCTGAGCGCTATCTCCCCGCTACCCAAGTTTCGCGCGATCGCGAGTAGACGCGAAACCTTATCAGAGCCGGTCACCTTCTATGTAGTTTTCCGCGCCCTGGTCCTTAGACTCGCAACGGCGTTACAACCGAAAGAGAGGTGTCTATGCATTTGAAGGGAAAAGTAGCGATCGTTACCGGAGGCAATTCAGGAATTGGCAAAGAAACGGCCAAGCGTCTAGTCGCTCACGGCGCAGTCGTTGTTCTCGGCGGAAGAGATGAAGCGAAGCTGCATTCTGCGGCCCGAGAAGTCTCCTCTGATCCGAGCCTGGTGTCCTGGCAGGAGATATCGGCAAACCGTCAACCG
>CAVQJM010000007.1:0-168291 GCA_963712845.1 uncultured Acidobacteriaceae bacterium | reverse complement strand
GATTTTGAGTCCGCTGCGTCTGCCAGTTCCGCCATCCCGGCTTCTATCCGAACATCCTCGACGCGCTGTAACGTCGGCGGTCTTACCCAAGCCTGCGCTGCCAGTAAGACCAGCGTCAGTCTCGCACAGCCGCGTCGGGGTCGCAAGGTCGCGTCGACGCCTCTGCGACTGGTATCGCGAGGCGCAGAATCAGCGCAGAACGCTAATTTCCCGCGGGCAGCACCAGATATTGCTCCAGTTTGCCATCCGGCTCCTCGTAGGTTGTCACCGTAATTCGCCGGTTTGGGAACTCCGCGCGAAAGACTCGAAAGACCATGCCGCCGCGGGGCTCTTCCGCGACCTCCGTGAAGCTCTGTGGCGCGCCCAGCGGGTTCAGGCTGGAGGCGAAGTCCTGAATCGCCTCGTTCGTGAAGTAGTCATTGCATAATCTGGTCAGTTGCGAGCGATCGAGCTCGCCATTCTGCAAGCCGGTGAATATCTTGAGAGCGCGCGCTTCTGCGTCGTGTACTGCGGACGCCGTTTCGCCAGTCGCACTGGGGGAAAGAACAATCGGCTCGAGCGCATGAGCTATCGTTCCTGCGGCTCTCGATGCATCAATATTTGTCAACACTGTTACAGCCGCCTTGCTGTCCGGGTAGATCACATTCTGCGATACGAAACCGGAGACCTCGCCGCTGTGCGAGATGACACGCTGTCCATCACGCTCACTTACCTGCACGCCTAATCCGTAACCGGTCGGTTTGCCGTCCTTGAGCTTCACGTTGGTGAACATCGCGTCGTAGGACGCCACCTTTAGTAAAGCCTGGTTCATCATGCTGATGTTCCATAGCGCCAGGTCGTGCGGCGACATGGCCAGTTCGCCAGCCGCGAACATCCATCCCCTGCCCTCCAGCGGCGCCGGATGCAGCGGTCCCAGCGCATGTTGGTAGTAGCCGGTTGGATCGCTTGGCGGCAGATGGCTTGCATCCTGGTCGCGTACGCCGGTCATGTGCAACGGTTCGAAGATGCGGGTGCGCAGCTGCTCCACCAGTGGCTTGCCGCCAACGATCTCGGCAATGCGTCCTGCGATTACGTAATTCGTATTCGAATACTGCCATTGCGTGCCCGGGTCGAAATCGAGCGGCTTCGCGCCCCAGACGTCGAGAATATGCTGGGCCGTGGTGGGTACCATCATCGTGGTCATCACGTAATCTTCCGGCCAGAAATCCTGATACCCCGCCGTCATGGAGAGCAGCTCCCGCACCGTCACCTCGTTCGCGCGTGTCAGGTGCGGCAGATACTTCGCAACCGGATCGTCCAGCGTCATCTTTCCGTCTTCGATCAGCATCAGGATCAGCGCCGCAGTGAACTGCTTGCTCACCGAGCCGATCGAGTACTGCATCTCGGTGGTGGCCGGCATCGGCGGCTCCAGCCGCGCCTTTCCATAGGCATGCAGATAAACAATCCCGCCATACTGCACCAGTGCAACCGAGGCACTGGGAATCCCCGTGTCGGCGATCACCTTGGCCACTGCCTCATCGACTCGCGCAGCGGTCGCGGCATCGAGCGTGTTCGTCTGTGCAGAAAGCGTTGTGGAGAGGGTGCCAAGCAGCAGAGAACAAGTCGCCAACAGAACCATTCGAGAGCGCATGGTTGGGAGAGTATCAAGAACCCGGCGCAATCGGGGTACGCCTCCAGCACCACTCTCCGGTGGCGTTCTTCACATTGCACAGGTCATACTGGATCTGCGCAGCATCACATCCATCGTTATCAAAATGCACTCCGGACACATGCAGAGGAGAGATATGTCGGAAAACGACGGCATTGCCAAGGTGATCGAAGGCTACCGGCACTTCAGTGAAGAGGTCTACCCGGAGCATCGCGAGCTCTTCGAGCAGCTCAGGAACAAGCAGAATCCCCAGGTCCTCTTCATTACCTGCGCCGATAGCCGCATCGATCCCTCACTCATCACGCATACCGATCCAGGCGATCTGTTCATCTGCCGCAATATCGGAAACATCGTCCCGGCCTATGGAGAGATGATGGGCGGCGTCTCGGCCGTCGTCGAGTACGCGGTGATGGCGCTTAAAGTCACGGACATTATTGTGTGTGGCCATTCCGACTGCGGCGCCATGAAGGCGCTGCGCGATCCCGATTCTCCCTCCCTGGCTGCAATGCCCACCGTCAAGAGCTGGCTGAGGAACGCCGATGCCGCACTAGGGGTCGTCCGGGCCAAGTATCCAAACACATCCGGCGATCACATGACCCGTGCCCTCATAGAGGAAAACGTCCTGCTGCAGCTCCAGCATCTGCGGACACACCCAGCAGTGGCCGGCGGCCTGGCTGGCGGGACCGTCCGGCTCCACGCCTGGATCTACAGCATCGGCAATGGCCGGGTTGTGGTCTTCGATGAAGCGGCGCATGAATTTGCCCCGATCGAGCAGGTGCTTGGAATCGAGCCTGGCGGCGACCAGGGATCCGGAGCCCGTGGTCCAGCCGCCGATGTCCAGCCATCCACCAAGGCCGGCTGAAGCTTAAAAAGCATCAAACCTATTGTAGTCAACGCGTTAAACGCTCCATGGTAGCGCCGGAGAGGTGGCTGCTTGGCTTTGTGAAACTCAGCAAAGAGATTCCCAACCGCACGAATCCTCCCATACCTTTTCCGCATCAGATAGATTGACAATAAGTCACTCAAGTGCGACATTGAACGAAACGCGCAAGAACGATGAGGTCAGGAGAGTTATGGCAAAGATTATCGGTATCGATCTGGGCACCACCAATTCCGTGGTCGCTGTCATGGAAGGCGGCGAGCCCAAGGTGATCCCCAACAGCGAGGGTGAGCGCACCACCCCGTCCATTGTGGCCTTCACCAAGACCGGCGAGCGGCTGGTTGGCCAGACGGCAAAGCGGCAGGCGGTGACCAACCCGCAAAACACCATTTATTCCATTAAGCGCTTCATGGGCCGCCGCGCCAATGAAGTCACGGACGAGATGAAGATGGTCCCCTACACCGTCAAGGCGCAGGGAGATCATCTTGTTATCGAGGCGCAGGGCAAGGACTACACACCGCCCGAGATCTCGGCGATGATCCTGCAGAAGCTGAAGCAGGCGGCGGAGAGCTACCTCGGCACCACCGTGACCGAGGCGGTCATCACGGTGCCCGCGTACTTTAACGACGCGCAGCGCCAGGCGACCAAGGACGCCGGCCGCATCGCCGGTCTGGACGTCAAGCGCATCGTCAACGAGCCTACGGCGGCCGCGCTTGCCTACGGTCTCGACAAGAAAAAGGACGAGACCATCGCGGTCTATGACTTTGGCGGTGGCACCTTCGACATCTCGATCCTCGAGGTCGGGGAAGGCGTTATCGAGGTAAAGTCCACCAACGGCGATACTCACCTGGGCGGCGACAACATCGACCAGCGGATCGTCGACTGGCTGATCGATGAGTTCAAGAAGGAAGAGGGGCTGGACCTGCGCTCCAAGGGCAATGAGATGGCCCTGCAGCGGCTGAAGAGCGCCGCCGAGGCAGCCAAGATCGAGCTCTCCACCACCATGGAGACGGAGATCAATTTACCCTTCATCACTGCGGACGCTACCGGCCCGAAGCACTTGGTGCGCAAGCTGACACGCGCCAAGCTGGAGCAGCTTGTCGATGACATCCTGCAGCGCTCGATCGAGCCATGCAAGAAGGCCATGACTGACGCCGGCGTGAAGGCGGACCAGATTCAGGAAGTCGTGCTGGTCGGCGGTCAGACCCGTATGCCGAAGATCCAGCAGATGGTAAAGGAGCTGTTCGGGAAGGAGCCCCACCGTGGCGTGAACCCGGATGAAGTGGTCGCAATCGGTGCAGCGGTCCAGGCTGGCGTGCTCGCAGGCGAGGTCAAGGATCTGCTTCTGCTGGACGTGACACCGCTGACGCTCTCGATCGAGACCGCGGGTGGAGTCGCGACGCCGATGATCGCGCGCAACACCACTATCCCGACCAAGAAGACCGAGACCTTCTCGACCTTTGCGGACAACCAGAGCGAGGTCGAGGTCCACGTCCTGCAGGGTGAGCGGTCGATGGCGTCGGATAACCGTACCCTCGGCAAATTCAAGCTGGGCGGCATCGTGCCGGCTCCGCGCGGTGTGCCGCAGATCGAGGTCACCTTCGACATCGACGCGAACGGCATTCTGAACGTGCTTGCGAAGGACCGCGGCACCGGCAAGGACCAGAAGATCACCATCACGTCGTCTTCCGGTCTGAGCAAGGATGAGGTAGAGCGCATGGCGCGCGACGCTGAGTCCCACGCGGCAGAGGACAAGGAGAAGCGCGATCAGATCGAGGCCCGCAACGGTCTGGACAACATGGTCTACAACATCGAGAAGATGTTGAAGGAGAGCGGCGACAAGGTCTCCGGCTCGGAGAAGAGCGATGTTGAATCCGCTCTGGCCAATGCCAAGAAGACCCTCGAAGGCACGCCAAGCGCGACCGAGCTGAACGCGGAGCGGGAGAAACTGACCGCTGCCTCGCACAAGCTGGCCGAGGCCATGTACAAGGCCACCGCCAACGCCGCTCCCACCGACGGCGCCCAGGCTTCTGCCGGAACCACGGCAGAGGAGCCGAAGAAGGACGAGGGCGTCATCGACGCGGAGTACGTGGACGTCGAAGACAAGAAGTAAGAGTCAGACGGAGGTAACGCATCGGCAGATGACCACGACGGCCTCTGCCGGGGCGATGGTAAGGGGCGCTCGCAGCGAATGTGGGCGCCCCTTCCGATATCCGGCCGATAAAGGATGCAGGACAACAGCAGGGGACAGCATGCAACAGAGGAATGGACATACCAAAGGCGGCACACCGGGCACGGCGAGGTTTGCCGAAGGGGATCAGGCGATGACAAATACCATGTGGCGTTGTGTACAGTGGCGCGCCGGTCAGATTCTGAACAAGGTGCTCTTCAATTCGAAATCGGAAGCGGAGAAGTTCTGCGCCCAGATGCACCGCGCCGAACCGGATATCTTCTGGCGCATGGAGCCGGTCGAAGCCAGACTGGTCTGGAACTGAGCGCCTCCATATTCGCAACAGGTAAGGTGACGAGAAACGGATGCCCGAGGGAAATGAAGTTCATCGATTTCGCGATCGGCAGGCAGCGATCTTTATCGGTCGCACAGTGCGCGCGGATTCACCCTCGGGCCAGTTTCCAGATGCAGCACTTCTCGATGGACGTAAGTTGCGTGGCATCGTTGCCCATGGCAAACACCTGGGCTACGATTTCGGCCGCGATCTAATCTTGCATGTGCATCTTGGACGATTCGGCGACTTCACGGAAGGGAAGATGCCGCTGGCTGAACCAAAGGGCGCATTGAGGCTACGCATCTCGACCAAAACCGACTGGCTCGAGTTACGCGGTCCGTCCGATTGCTCCATCTACGATCAGGAAAAATGGGACAAGCTGATGGCGCGGCTCGGTCCCGATCCGCTTGAAAAGGGCGCGGATCCGAAGCCGGCATTCGCCGTCATCGCCAACAGCAAAGCGCCGATCGGTCTTCTTCTCATGGATCAATCGGTGATCTCGGGCGTCGGAAATATCTATCGCGCCGAATTGCTCTACAGGGCGCGACTGAGCCCCTTTCGCCCTGGCAGTCAGGTGGATCCGAAAGTGCTTCGGGCCATCTGGAAGGACGCCATGAAGTTGATGGCTGACGGCATGATGGACCGGCGCATTGTTACCACGCGTGCGAAGGACCGGCCTCATCCGCGCGGTCCGGCCGAGCGCGGCGAAGTGCACTATGTTTATAGACGCCAGGGCAAACCGTGCCTGGTCTGCGGCACGGCGATCAAGAGCCGGGATATGTCAGGCCGCACGCTCTACTGGTGTCCGGTCTGCCAGAAGGAGTAGGTCGGCAATCAACGCAGACAATAGGACTGAGACGACACACACACGATGCCATCCACACAAAACAAGGACTACTACGGCTTACTCGGAGTCAAGAAGACGGCCACTGCGGACGACATCCGCAAAGCCTTTCGCAAACTTGCGCGAAAATACCACCCCGATGTGAACCCCGGCGACAAGAAGGCGGAAGAGAAGTTCAAGGAGATCTCCGAGGCCAACGACATCCTGAGCGACGAGAAGAAGCGCAAAATCTACGATCAGCTTGGCTTTTACTCCGACCAGATCGACCCCGCGCAGGCCGAAGCGGCCGCTCGCGGCGGCTATGGACGTCCGCGTCCGGCGGCGGCGGCGCCGGGCCGCAGGAAGTGCCCTTCGATTTTGAAGGCTTCGACTTCTCCAACTTCGAAGGCGGTTCCACTGCGCAGCGCCAGGCCGGATCGACTGCGGCTGGCGGCGGTTGGGGCGGCTTCCGCGACATCTTCTCCGGCATCTTCAACCAGCAATCCGGTGGCAGGCAGCCGCAGAGCGGACCGCAGCCCGGCACCGATCTCGAATACACGGTCAACGTGGACTTCTGGACCGCGGTGCGTGGAGGTACGGCACGGCTGCAGATTCTGCGTCAGGAGACCTGCCCCACCTGCCATGGCAAAGCCTCATCCGGCGCCCCCATGCAGTGCCCGGAGTGCCACGGCACCGGCCACGTGACCCAGATGGGCGGGCGCATGAAGTTCAATATTCAGTGCCCGCGCTGCGGAGGTTCAGGACGCATCCAGGAAAGCTGCCCCACCTGTCACGGAGACGGTACAGTGCAGCGTGCCGAGACCATCGAGTTCCGCATCAAGGCTGGCACACGCGACGGCCAACGCATTCGACTGGCGGGCAAGGGCAATGCGGGCGTCAACGGAGGCCCGGCAGGCGATCTCTTTCTCATCATCCGCTCCGGTCCGCACCCCATCTTCCACCGCGTAGCTGACAACATCGAGATCAGCGTTCCCGTCCGCGTCGACGAAGCAGCCCTGGGAGCGAAGATCGATGTGCCCACCATCGACGGCCGGGCGCAGTTGCGCATCCCGCCTGGCACCCAGAGCGGCCAGAAACTCCGCATGCGGGAGAAGGGCGTGCCCTCCGCCTCGAACGAGGGCCACCGGGGTGATGAGATCGTTACGGTGGAGATTACTGTCCCGCAGCTGCGCGACGAGCGCTCCAAGGAGATTCTGCGGGAGTTCGCTCAACTGAATCCGGACGACCCGCGGGCCGCCCTCTGGAGCAAGGTTTAATCCGCGGTCGAGAAATCATCCTGACGCAGTGAAGGACCTGCAGTTTTTAGCAGGTCCTTCGCTCCAGCTCGAGGATGACAGCTTCGCAACCGGCTATTGCATTCCGCGAACTGCCGCGATGGTCGTAGTCAGTGGCTCGCGGGCGACGGTTTCCAGCCTCGATCCAGTCCACAGCATGTAGTACTTACCGCATGTCGCGGCAGAATTGCTATGGCAACCCTCCATGACCAGCAGGCGGCTGTCTGGCCGATACTGGAAGCCCACAGTCGCGTCGGCGCTGCCCTTGGGAGCGGTCAAATTGTAGCCCGGCTCATAGACACGGCCATTCAATTCGTCAACGATGAAGAAGGTGGTGCAGCCATCGCCGCAACCCCACTGCAGCAGCGCGTAATGGCCGCCGAAGTTGCTTCCCTGGCTCGAGCCCTCACGCAGGCGGGTGCGGAAATAGGCCTTGGCCGGGCTGTTGATGACAGGTTCGGAGGTCAGTCCCACGGGCACCTTCACGGCCGGATAATCGGTCGTAGCCGGGGTCCAGCTTTGCTGGGCCAGAACGGGCTGGGCAAGCATGGAAGCGGCGGCGAAGGCGAAGGCGGTGAAGGGTGAACCGAAGGCTCTTCATGACCGTAGTGTGCGCGGAAGGGTCGGCGAGCACCAGCAAGTAATCAGTTTTTTCAGTTACCGAAGAGTGGAAATGCGCCCAAAATTACACGTTTCTCCCGATTTGCAACTATTGGTCAACACGGTCATGCGGTGGGCCGAGGCGCGGCTCCAGGAAACCGGCCGAATTCCCGCTGCCGCGGCGTGGCTCAGTAGCGGCAACAGGGAGCCAGAATTTCGCACCGGGGAGGCTGCAGACGACCCTGCCGACCGGTCCGTGGCCCAGCAGGAGGCCATACTCATTGCCGACCTCCAGGGAGCCTGGAAGCGGGGAGAGACTGCCGCCGTCCTCCTGGCAGCACCGGTGTTTTACGGCCGGAGCGGCTCCGGAGAGCGCTCGCTTGCCGTGCGGCTTCACGTCGAAGCGCGCGACGGGTACTGTGCCGACATCCTCATGCCATACCGGATACGCCCCGGTTCGCGGTGGCGCGGGAGCGCCCGGAACCGCGTACACTTCACCCATCCGGTGGCGCAGGAGAGCGATTCGTGGTTCAGCGATTCGCCCGCGCCATTCTAGGACAGACGATGCCGACGAAACGCAGGTCCAAGGGCGCTTACATGATCTCCGCGGTGGCGGAGATGTACGACATTCACCCGCAAACCCTCCGCCTTTACGAGCGGGAGGGGCTGCTGAAACCCTCCCGGACCGAGGGCAATACACGCCTGTACACCGATGAGGACTTGGAGCGGCTGGAGTTCATCCTGAATCTGGCCCGGGATCTGGGGGTAAACATCTCCGGGATCGCTATCATCCTGCAGATGCGGGAGCGCATGGAGGAGATGAACCGGCAGATGCAGAGCTTTGTCGACTATGTGCGGACCGAGATGCTGCAGCATATCCAGCAGGGCTTTCCAGGGGCCAACGAAGCCGCAATGGTGCCGCTGCGCAAGGCCATGGTCATCGATCCGGCTCCTGCCCGCGAGCGCAAACGCTAGGCATAGAAAGACTTACGATGAACTTGAATGTGCCTCCGCGAAACTCCGGCATAGCACCCCTTCGCATGCTGGAGTAGTCTAACTAGCAGCTATCTCAGCTATCAGGTGAACTGGTATCGCGATGTTTCATCTCCTGCTCGCTCTGGGCGTTTTTGGCCTTGTCACCTCCACCGTCTACAGCATCATGGTGGTAGCAGGAGTCCTTCACTTCCGCAGGCAAAGGGCTGTGGCCGATCCATCGTTCACCCCTCCCGTCAGCCTGCTCAAACCGCTGCACGGCACTGAGCCCAACCTCGCAGAGCATCTGGAAGGCTTCTTCCAGCAGGACTATCCGGCGTTCGAAATCCTCTTCTGTGCACGCACGCTGGAGGACGCCGGCCTTCAGATCGCACGCGAGGTCGCAGCGCGCTATCCTGCAATCCCGTCGCGCTTTGTCACCAGCGGTGAGCCGCCGTTCGCCAATGCCAAGGTCGCATCGCTGGATCGCATGGCGCAATTGGCGCAGCACTCCATTCTCATAGTCAGCGATAGCGATGTGCGGGTTGGACCACAGTATCTCCGCGCGGTTGTAGCGCCGTTCGCGGACAAAGCAGTCGGCGTAGTCACCTGCCCCTACCGCGGCGTGCCGAGTCCCGCGCCTGCCGCCGGCGACCGCCGCGCTGCCGCGCTGTGGACGCAACTGGAAGGCGCCGGTATGTCGATCGAGATGACGGCGGGCGTGCTGGTCGCCAATCTGCTGGAAGGCATGCAGTTTGCCCTGGGCCCAACCATGGCAGTGCGCAGCGCATGCGTGCAGGAGATAGGCGGCTTCTGCGTGCTGGGCCAATATTGCGCTGACGATTTTCTTCTGGGCAATCTGATCGCGGCAAAGGGGCATCGCGTCGTCTTTTCGCATCATGCGATCGATCACATCGTGCTCAACACCGGCTTCATGGCCTCCATGCGGCATCAGGTGCGCTGGAGCAAGAGCACCCGCTTCTCGCGGCCGAAAGGCCATTTCGGTACCGCGCTCACCTTCAGCATGCCCTTCGGGCTGCTGGCCTGCGCTGCCGCGCTGGCCCTGCATTGGCCGTGGATCGCTGCCATATCGCTCGCGTGGGCCCTCGTGACCCGGATGCTGCTGGCTGCGATCGTCGGCGCGGCGGTGGTGCAGGAGCGCTCACTCGCGCGCACCATGCTGCTTTTCCCGCTGCGCGACCTCATGGGTTTCTGCTTCTGGCTCGCCAGCTATGGCAGCAACACCATCCTCTGGCGCGGGGAAGAGTACACGCTGGAAAAGGGCGGCTACATGCGCGCCGTGCACACGTTGCCTGCGCTGGCCGATGCCGAGTCTACTGAACACGAGTCCGCGCTCACGATCTAGGTAATTGAGTCCCAATTCTTCTTCAGAGCGGCCGGTCGGTGTAGAGCGTTTTGTCGGCCAGCTCCTCAACCGGGATCAGCCGCTTCCCTAAGACAGCCTCCACCTGGTCGCGCCGCTCCGCCTGCGCAAAGAGAAACTTGCGATCACCTGTGCCCCATATCGACACAAGCTCTGCATCATCGATGAAGACGTGCGGCGCATCCGGCCACATCGATCCCCACAGCATGGTGGATGAGCGGCCATGTACCAGTAGCGCCTGGCGTCGCGTGTAGAAGAGCACGGATGCTCCATCGGACTGGTCGCCATAGACGATCAGCGTCGCCCGCACCGCAGCAGGGTCTGACGCGCTCTCGCTGCGCGGGTAGCCGGCGACGCGATTGATCGTCGCCGCCATCGGCTCGGAAGAAAGCATGGGCGCAAAGCGCACGAACGCGATATGCGCCGCGATGAGGAAGATTGCCATCGTGAAGGCTACGGAGAGTGTGGCTTCGAAGTGCCGCTTCTTTCTACGCAATTCCAACGCCAGCAATGGACCCACGAGCAGGACAACGGCAGCAATGGCCGCAGGCAGCCGCAATGCCGCGAACGATGGCCCCGTCAGGTCGAAGAGGTGTGACATGGAGAGCGAATAGTTACCCACTCCACGATGCGCCAGGAGCGTGCCGATGTCGGGCACGAATGGCAGATGACGAGAGGTCCAGAGTCCGTAGATCAAGGCAGCCGCAGAGAGCACGCCCACTGCGGCAAACAGCAGGTGGGCACCGACCAGCCAGCCATCTGTGCCCTCCCGTGCGCTTTGGTCGATGCGTTCTGCCCGCAGCTCAAAGGACGCGAGCACGGCCGCCGTCAGCATCAGGAGCGGCAGGTACGCGGGAAAGGTGTAGTACTCCTGGTTGGTTGAAATCGAAAAGAAGAGCAGCATGAATCCGGCATACAGCGACAGCAGCCAGATGCTGCGGCTGCGAAAGCGCGCCGCATCGTCCTCCGATCGCAGATTGGTTAGCCACCGTCTGCGCGTGCGCCACGCGCGGCGCAGCAGCAGCGGCAGATAGAGGCTCCAGGGCAGTAGCCACGCGATCTGGCCCACCCAGTAGATCCACCCCGGCTGCTTGTTGTAGTCGTGCGGATACCGCCTGCCCAGGAAGCGCAGCACGTGCTCGTTGATGAAGTAGAAGTAGAAGAAGCCGTGCACATGGCCAAATGTCGGGTGGTTGCCGACGGGATGGCCCTGGTCCGGATTGCGCAGGCCCGCGAGGATGTGCCAGGGCGCCGCAATGGCGAGAAACAGCAATATGCCCGTTACGAGCCGCATCTCGCGCCAGCGCCGCCATTCCCCGGTGAGAGCCAGCCACGATGCTGTGGCGGCGAAGAAGAAGACCGGAGCGATCAGCCCTTTGGACAGCGTCGCGAGGGCGAGCGACGCCCAGCTTACGTAGAAGAGCGCGGGCCTGCGGTCTTCTATCCCCGTCAGGAAGCAGTAAAGCGCGAGCCCGATGAAGAAGGTGAGCAGCGCCTCCGGTATGTCGATGCGGGTGAAGAGAAAGACGCCCACCCCAGTCAGCAGCGCGAGCGCCGCATAGAATGCGGCTCGTTCGCTGAAGGCGCGCCGTCCCCAGTGCCACGCAAGAAAAGCGGTCGCGAGCACACCCAACGCCATGGGAAAGTGCGCAGAGAAGACGTTATAGCCGAAGATGTGATCGTCGATAGCGGTGAGCCAGTAGGGAAGCGGCGCTTTTTCCAGATAGCGTATACCGTTGATCTTCAAGGTCACCCAGTCGCCGGAGAGCGCCATGTGTTGCGCTGCGTTGGCGTGCGCGGCGTCAGCGTCATCCAGCAATGGCGGCGAAAAAAGTGCGGCAAAATAGACGGCGAACCATACCAGGAGCAGGATGGTCCAGGCGCGGCGCGTGGAGAGGAAGCGGGCAGGTGCAACATCGGTGTGCACCGGAAGTACGATGGGACGTGACATGACGGAACCTGCAGAATACCAGCCGGGACATACCACCCGGAGCGTGGACGCTCCGCCGCAGCTCGAGCATCTGCGCGCCGTTGCCGCAGAGATGCTTGCTCAACTTGACGCCTGTCGCAAGCATGGCGACGCGCCCAAGGTCGAGGCAGTGCACCACCTGCGCACCGGAACTCGGCGTGTCGAGGCGACGCTTGAGACACTGGCGCGGGAGGCAGGCGCCCGCGGCCTGGGTAAAGACACAGAAGAGGCGCGCCAGCGCTGGCTGCGGCAGTTGAAGAAGGTGCGCCGGGCCTCCGGGACAGTGCGCGATCTCGATGTACATCGCGAGCTGCTCGCGGACAACTTCCTTCCGCCAGCAGACACCGCGCCGGACAAAGTGGCTGCAGAACTGCTTGAAGCCACGACTTCCGCGGCCGCCGGTTCCGGCGAGATCACGCCCCGGATGCAGCAGGCGCGCGCGCTTGATCAGTGGCTGAAGGACCGCCGCTGCGCAGCCGCAGATGCGCTCTGCAGCACCTTGAACGATCACGCACAGCGCTTGCTCAATGCCGAGCAGCGCTTCATGGCCGCGATTGCGACGCGCCGCTCCATTCTGCGTCGCGCGCATCGTCCGGCGGTTCGCCTGGCGCTGGAAGACTATCTGCGGCTCATGGACGCTATGCCGCTCCTCGATAAGGAAAATCTGCATGACTTCCGCAAGGGCGCGAAGAAGGCACGTTATGTGGCGGAGTCGGATGACAGCGACCCGGCAGCCGCTGCAATGGCGAAAGCCGTCAAACGCGTGCAAGACGCCATCGGTGACTGGCACGACTGGACGGTTGTGGCGGAAGAGGCGCAGGAAGCTCTGGGGAAGAACGGCGCGTCGCTGCAGGCTGAGCTCGAAGCTCGCGCGCAGCATGCCTACGCGCACGCTCTGCGCGTGACCACAACGATGGGGCGACGCTTCGTTGGCGAGTGGAGAGCCCTGCAGCCGCGCCGCGCTCGCTCGCCGCGTGTCCCATAGAACAAATCAGGTTAATGTTAGGTTCCATGCGCAGAATGCAGACCCTCGCTGCGATCGACGTCGGATCGAATTCCTGCCGGCTGAAGATCGCCCGCATCGAAAACCATCGCCTCAAAGTGCTGCACGAAGATCGCGAGGTCACGCGGCTGGGCGCCAGTGTCTTTGAAAGCGGCATGATCTCACCAGATGCGATGGCCGGCACTTTGCGCGCTCTCAAGCGCTTCTACAAGGCGGTACAGCAGGCTGCCGCGGACCGCGTGCGTGCCGTTGCCACCGCCGCGCTGCGCGATGCTCGCAACGCGCAGGCCTTCGTCGCCTGGGTGAAGTCGGAGACGGGCTGGGACCTGGAAATCATCTCTGGCCTGGAAGAAGCGCGGCTCATCCATCGTGGGGTGATGCGCGAAGCGGGCACGCGGGGGCGCTGCCTGCTGGTCGATCTCGGCGGCGGCTCGTGCGAGATCACGCTGTCGGACCGCAGGCGCATCGTCGAGACCATGAGCCTGCCGCTGGGCGCGGTGCGCCTGACGGAGGAGTTTCTGCACGAGCTCGATCCGCCGGCAGCAGAAGATATCGCGAGCATGAAGCGGTTCATCCGCCGCGAGCTCAGCCGTGCGGGCAAGCGCTTCGCAGGGTTGTCGCGCGTGCCGGTCATTGCCACGTCCGGCACGGCCGCGGCCTTGGTTCAGGCCAGCCCTGTCGTCGCGAAATCAGGAGACCGGCCGGCCAGGCGCTCGAAACAGATCGCCCGCACCGCAGAAACGCGCGCGCTGCGTCGCCTTGCCACCAAGCTGCCGAAAATGAACAACCAGGAGCGCAGCAACCTGCCCGGTGTAGGCCCGCGCCGCGCGGAGATCATTGTGGCCGGCGCGGAGGTCTATGCCGAGCTACTGGAGCACCTAGGACTCGGTGGTTTCCGCTACTCCGATCTTGGACTGCGCGACGGCGTTCTCGCCCAGATGCTGGCCGAGCAGGACGCACGCACCAGCGCGCATCAGCAATTCGAGCGCGACCGCTGGGAGAGCGTGCTCGCCACCTGCAAGCGCTACGGTGTCGACCCGCGACAAGCCGAGCCGGTTCGCGCCCACGCGGCGCAGCTCTTTCGCGATCTGCAAGCGGTGCATGGCCTGCCGGCTGACTACCGTCAATGGCTGGAAGCCGCAGCCATGATGCGCGATGTGGGCAAGTACCTCAACTACCAGGGCCACCATCGCCACACGCAATATGTGATCGCCGGCTCCGAGCTGTACGGTTTCACGCCGCAGCAGCGCTCCATCGTCTCTGGCATTGCGCGCTATCTGGGCAAGTCACGACCGGCAGCGGAGGATCGTGCCTTCCGATACATCGCGGTCGCCGACCACGAGCATGTGAAGCGCGCCATCGTGCTGCTGCGTCTGGCCGTGGCGCTCAATCAGGATCGCGCCAGCGATGTGCTGCGCGTGACCGTCCGCGCCTATCCGAAACGTGTGGTGTTGAATATTCAGCCCGGCCGCACTGGCGCGGAGCTGGAGTTGTGGTCGCTGCGAAAGGAAGCCGACTACTTCCGCGAGGTCTTCCGTCGCGAGCTCTTCGCCACACTCGCCTGAAACTGGCGCAGCGCCCTGGTATCGACCAGGCCCAACAACTGCGCGGGACGCCGACTCACATCGATGCGTACCAGGGCTCCCTTGCGCAGCCGCAGATTGGCCCGTGAGCCACGCTGTGCCGAGATCAGCGCGCCGGCGAACTGCGCCAGATTCGGATTGTGGCCCACCACCAGGACGATCTCCTGGCCGGCGTGTTCTCCGAGCATGGCTTCGAAGTCGGCGAATTTGCCGGTCGGCTCCAGGCTCGCATCGGCAGCGATCTTCTGCTCAAAGCCGATCTCTGTCGCCACTAGCGAGGCGGTCTGCAGCGAGCGCTTCAGCGGACTGGAGACGATCGCGTCAAAACTCACACCGATCGCATTCAGGTACGCGCCAATCAGCAGGCATTGCTGCTTGCCCTCTCTATCCAGGCCACGTTTACGGTCGAGCAGAGGATTTTGCCGGCGGGTCCCGGCACTGGCATGACGAAGAATGTAAAGGATCATAGGAGGATCATCGGTACCCGCGAGACGTGCCCGCTGGGCTCTGTAACCTCATTGTAACAATCCGGTTTAAGCTCGTGCGCGATGGCTCAGTGCGCTCAGCGCCTATTTCCTCCTCTGGGAAAGAGAGATTCAACCGATAGAATGGCGCGGTGAACGTTGCACGACGCTTTTCTGTAATCGCAGCCATTATCGTCGCCCTGCTTCTCGGCTGCTTCCTGGGATGGTTTGCCATGCGACGGCAGGCCTCTTCCGAGGCTGGAAATTCTTCAGGCAACGCTGCCTCGCTCACGCCCGGATCGCAAACCCCGGCCGGCGATGATCTTGCGCCGACGTTGGTCTACGCCCACAACATCATGCTCCGCAAGGGGCCGGACTTTCGCATCTACATCGTCTGGATCTCCGGCCGGATGGTCCGAACGAAGCAGAACGTGAACCCCTCCTTCGATGATCCGGACTCCTTCATCCTGCAGATCGAAAAGGGCGTCATTCACGCCAATATCGGCGATATTTGCAAATACCTCAACTCCACCGCCGCCCGGGACACGCCGTTCAAGGACATCGATATTCAGCCCGATGGCGCGATGGTCAAGATTCGCGGGACGGTGAAGAAGGTGGTTCCGCTACCCATCGAAATCGTCGGCTCACTCGCGGCGACGCCCGACGGACTGGTGCGCCTGCACGTGCAGCACATCTCGCTTCTCAAGGTTCCGGTGAAGGGATTGCTGGGCACCTTCGATGTCAAGCTCTCCGATCTGGTGCACTCCACCAACGTGGCTGGTGTCACCATTTCGGGCAACGACATCATCTTCGACACGGAAAAGCTGCTGCCGCCACCACACATTCGCGGGCAATTGACCACCGTGCGCGTAAAGGTTCCGGACATTGAAGTCATCTACGGCAATGCGCCGAATGATCCGACACAACTGGCGCAGTGGCATAACTTTCTCCGCTTCCGCAATGGCGCGCTCAATTTCGGCAAGCTAACGATGCATCACGCCGACCTCACCATGATCGACGCAGCCAACGAGCCCTGGTTCGATCTCGATTTGGTGAACTATCAAAACCAGTTGGTGAACGGTGATACACGGATGACGGCGCAGGCCGGTCTGGAAATTTACATGCCGAGCCTCAAGAATCAGACTTCAAAGAAGGCGGGCCAGAGCGTGTCGCTGGAATGGCTCAAGAACCGGAATAGCTCACTGCCCGCAGACGTGGCGAAGAAGACGAAGGCTCAGTAGCTCCCAACTACTTCCGGTTCACTGGAATCGGCTTCGGTTCCGGATCGAGCGGCGCAGGATCGGGATCGGGTTCGGGAAACCCCGGACCGTCCGGTTCCGGATCTGGCGGCGGGTACGGATCGGGCAGGACATCCGGCGGAGTGCCGGGAAAGCCGCCCAGTCGCAGGGGAGGAGCGCCGGATTTGAGAAAAGGGGCGATCATGTTCTCTGGGATGGCGCCAGCCTCGCCTTCGTGTTGCTTGGCATATTCATCGATTGCCCTCCGTCATTCATGGGATAGCAATCGTCGCCAGCGCTCGCTCGCTAGCAAACCCAGCAGCAGAGTCCGCCGATCTTCGAGTCTCCAGCCAGACTCACGCATGACCCGTCCGTGGTCCGGCAGCCGACGCGTCGCGAGCCCGGTCAACAGCCCGAAGGCCAGATAAAGACCGCCGACAACCAGCTGTCCCAGTTGCCGCGCCACAGGCCGCTGCGGAATGGCGAAGTCGGATACCACCCACATCGCACCCTCGCCTGCCGCGGCATTCACACGCGCCAACAGTGTGGACAATTCCTCCTCATCGAAGCAGTCGAGAAAGAAATGGCTGACGACCAGGTCAAAGGGCGCCTCTGGAAACGCTGACACCTCACATGCGAGCGCGTCCGCCTGCACCAACCGCGCCCGCGCCTCCGAAGGCAGCCGCTTCGTAGCTTGGCGAAGCATTTCGCTGCTCGCATCAATTGCGACGATCCGCATCCTGCGCGCGCTTCGTACGAGATCCGCAAGAAACCGGCCATCGCCATCGCCGTACACCAGGGCGCACCGGCAGGCGGTCATCTCCGCAATGCGTAACATCCTGCATCGTTGCAGATACAGGCCGAAGCTAAAGTATTCCATCCAGCGATAGACGCGAGCCAGACAGCCGAATCTGGCAGGCTGGCTCATCGCGTCAGCCGCGCCGCCACTGGCAGGATCAGGGGAGTCAACAGGGCGAGATCGGCTGCGATGCGCCGTCCCGTGGCAGTCAGTCGGGAACGGTCGAGCGCCAGGAAAATCCCGGCGCTCAGAATCGCAGCGACGGCCAGCCAGCGAGCCGGTCGGTTCATCAGCTCGAAGAGCGCGGCGGAACTGGCGGCAATCGTCAGCAGCGCAAGCCACTGGATGCGCCAACCGCGGCGGTGCTGCTCCCAGTCCTCAATGGCAACGCAGTTCAGCCAGCAGAGCGCGGCAAATATCGGACAGAGCAGCAGCAGCGGATGATGCCGCGGCATCCCCATCGCCCGCCGGCGCGCCTCATCCCAGGCGGGCAGCGCAGAGGCGGCTGCAAACAACAGTGCGACGACGAACTCCTTGGGAAAATAGCGCAACGATTTGCCTCGTGCCCGTGCCGGCAGGTGCACCAATCCCAGGTAGAGGAGCGAGAGCGCGCCGAGAACGCAGTAATCCGCGATCAGGGAGCGTGGCATGCGCGCGACGAGCCATGCCAAAGCCAGAGCTACGGGAGCCGCGACGCCCAGGAACCATCGCCGATGGCGGTGATGGAAGCGATGTCGCTCCTGCAATGAGGACTCGGGGGAGAGCCGCGCATCCAGCAGCCGGTCTGCCACATAAAACAACCATGTCCCGAGTGCGAGTGCGACGGGAAGCCACGGCGCAAGCCACAGCCGGGCCGCGCGGCCAAAGGCCCAGCACCACAGCGCAGCCACCGTTGGCGCATCCAGGCTGAGGAGGTGCCAGTATCGCAGCACTGTGTGAGGGAGGCGCAGCAAACTTCAGTGTAGCGGCAACGGCGCGGGCTGGGTTGCTTCAGCGCTGAGCAGCGATCAGCACCTTTTGCAGGGTGAATGAAGAATCCGGTTGCACTTCAAAGAAGGCGCCTACCTCGTCTGGCGCCGCGCCCCACAGTGCGTGGATGGCCGCGATGCGTTCTGGCGACGTACGCTGCCGCTCGACCCAACTGGAGAACTCGATCTTCACTGGCCATTCCTTTCGGACGTTCGCGGGAAGGCCTGCCTCGCCGAAGAGGGCCAGCCACTCCCGCACGCTGTAGTTGCGGATATGCGACGGATCGCGCAGGATCTCGACCGCCTGCAGATGGGTGTCGAGCAGCGGGGTCTCGCCGCCTGCGGTGTCGATCAGCAGCGCTTGACCACCCGCTTTCAGGACCCGCCGGACCTCGCGCAATGCCGCAGGCACATCATGCCAGTGGTGTGCGCTGTATCGGCTGATCACACGATCGAAGTGCGTATCGGGGAACGGCAGCACCTCGGCCATGCCCTGCACGGTGGTGATATTCCCGAGCCTGCGAGCCGAGGCTTCGCGCTGCACTACGGCGAGCATCTGGGCGGTCAGGTCGTAGGCTGTTACCGACGCGGCATGTGGCGCCACGGCAAAGCTCGCGTGGCCGGCACCGCACCCCAGGTCGAGCACGACTGCGTCGGGAACTGCGCCAATCTCTGCCCCGAGCATCTCCAGGTCTTCACCGGTGGCGTGCGTCACGCTCTCCAGATATGCGCTCGCCGTCGCACCGAATTGCTGCGCGACAAGAACGTCATGCTCCATACTTCTCTCCTCCAGGCCCTGCTCTGCAATGGGACTTATTTCTGATCGTCCCAGCGTCTCTTTAGACCGTCGCCGGCCATGATTTCAACAGGCTGCAAAGAAGGGATTCAGCTTCGCGTGAGTGGATGCAACAGATTCGCCGCTTAGGCTTGAGGGCGCGACGCAGCAGGTCCATCGCCCGCAGGGAGGCGGGAAACGGCCCGGCTCGTCTTCTTGCGCGCCGGCGATTTCGAAGCCGACGGCTTGACGACTGCTGCGCTCTCCCGCATCTCCACCGGAGGCGGTATCTGGTCGGCGGTTACGCGGCCTTCGGCGAGCTGCATGAAGAAGTCCTGCGCAGAGAAGGCGGTCTTGCCGGCGGCCGGGCGCGCGCGCCGGTAGTCGCCGTTCGACTCCAGAACGCGAGTCTTCGCCGTATCCGCCAGATAAGCGGCCAGGATCTCTTCCTTCAGTCGTGTGCGGAGCTGCGCATCGTTCACCGGAAAGAGCACCTCGCAGCGCTCGAAGAGGTTGCGTGGCATCCAGTCCGCGCTGCCGCAGTACACGGCTTCCTCCCCGCCGTTGGCGAAGTAGAAGATGCGGCTGTGCTCCAGGAAGCGGCCGACCAAAGAGCGCACACGGATGCGCTCGCTCAACCCCTTCACTCCCGGGCGCAGGGAGCAGATGCCGCGCACGATCAGATCGATCTCCACGCCTGCCTGCGATGCCTCGTAGAGCGCTTCGACGATGCTCTTTTCGAGCAGCGAATTCATCTTCGCGATGATGCGCGCCGGCCGGCCCTTGCGCGCATGCTCGGCCTCGCGGCGGATCAATTGAATGGATTGCTCGGCCAGGGTAAGCGGCGCCACCAGCAGCGGCGAGTAGTCGTCCGACTCCGAATGGGCGGTCAGATAATTGAAGACCGCCTGCATGCTCGCCGTGATCGCCGGATCGCAGGTCAGCAGGCTGATATCGGTGTAAAAACGCGCCGTATTGGGGTTGTAATTGCCCGTGCCCAGGTGGGCGTAGCGCCGGGTCACGCCGTCCTCATCGCGCCGCACCATCAGGGCCAGTTTGCAGTGCGTCTTCAACCCCACGATGCCATGAAAGACCTGCACGCCGGCGTCTTCGAGGTTGCGCGCCCAGCGGATGTTCGATGCTTCGTCGAAGCGGGCCATCAACTCGACCACGACGGTAACTTCCTTCGACTGCGCGGCTTCAATGAGCGCCGTGAACATGGGCGAGTCCGCCGAGGTGCGATAGAGCGTCTGCTTCATAGAGAGCACCGCCGGGTCTTCCGCGGCGGCTTCGATGAAGCTCACCACGCCGTCGTAGGAGTCGTAGGGGTGGTGCAGCAGAATGTCGCGGTGCTGGATCTCCTCGAAGATGTTTGCCGAGTGCCGGTTCATGCGCAGCTCGCGCGGCGCAAAAGGCGGATACTTCAAATCGGGCCGCGGCGTATCGCTGTAAAGCGTCATCACCCGCGACAGGTTCACCTGACCATCGGTGCGCACCACCTGCGATTCGTCCACCTCGAAGTTCACGCGCAGGCGATCGATGATCTCGGGATCGGCGCCCTCTTCGACCTCCAGCCGCACCGCGTCCCCTTTGCGGCGGTTGTGCAGCTCCGTGCGCACGCTTTCGAGCAGCGAGCGCGTCTCCTCCTCCTGCAGATACAGGTTGCTGTTGCGTGTCACCCGGAAGGCAGCGGTCGCCAGCACCTCGTAGCCGCGATACATACGGCCGGCCTGGGCTTCAATCAGCTCGTGGAGAAAGATGTAGTCGATGGTGCCGCCGGAGGAAGGCACAGGAACCAGCCGGGGCAGGGCGCGCGGCACAGTGACCACGCCCAGAACCGCGCCGGCCGCGCGTTTGCGTTTGCTGCGCAACAGCAGGGCCAGGCATAACGCCTTGTTCAGCACCCTGGGAAAGGGATGCGCAGGATCGATGGTGATGGGAGTCAGCAGCGGGTCGACTTCGCGCTGGTAGAACTGCGAGGCGTACTCCAGTTGCTCGCCGGTCATCTCCGCGTAGTCCAGCACGCGGATGCCGGCCGCATGCAGCGCGGGCCGCAGCGATTTGTTCCAGCAGCGGTACTGGCTTTGGACGAAGGTACGCAGCTCGGAGGTGTCGCGGTCGAAGGTCTGCTCCGGAGTCAGTCCGTCGGGGCCAACCTCGTTGTAGCCATCTTCAATGCGCTGCATCACGCCGGCCACGCGAATCTCGACGAATTCGTCGAGATTCGAGGCGGTGATGGCGAGGAACTTCACCCGCTCCAGCAGCGGATTGCTGGGGTCCTCCGCTTCCTGCAGCACGCGCCCATTGAAGCGCAGCCAGGACTCATCGCGGCTGAAGAAGAGCTGCTCTCGTTTTGGCTGTCGTTCAGTCATGCTGGCAGGGCAAAGAACCGTTCGTTGCGGAAGAGGTTTTCGGAAGAGCCTTCCTTTGATACAGGATACGCGCTGGTCAGCATGTGAAAGCTGCACGAAAATCCGTTCATGCCCGGGCAAACGCATTTCAACCCGATGCGGTTGACGGGCGACCCGGTGTGGCTGAGGATGAAAGAAACGACCAGACCGTAGCCATGACAGGCGAATGGAGGCACCGTGGCCGAGATGCAGACAGCCATTTCCGACCCAGACTGTACCGACTGTAATGACAGCGACCTGATCGAGTCCGCCGCCCGCGAGCTCTATCAGACCGCAGCCCTCTTCGTCGGAGACGAGACCGAGGCAATGAAACTGGTGGAGGAGACCGTCGCCTCCGTCGAGATGGATCCCTGCGCCGACGGCGATGCCGCCCGCAGCGCAGCCACCAGCGACCTGGTTCACCGGGCATTGGCTCGGGTGGCCGCGTTGCGGGCTGCCCAGATGCACCCCTCCGCGGCGGTTGACCTGGGTGGCTGCGTTGAGACCGACGATCTGAGCGCCGCCGGCATCACGCGCGAACAATTGGACGTCCTGCTCGCGGGCAGCGGCCGTGTGCGCATGCGGCAGTGGCTGGAGGGACTCGGGCCGGTGGAGCGCAGCGTATTCGTAATGCGTGCGGTACTGGGACGCAACGGAGCCGAGTCCACCGAACTGCTGCAGCAGGCGACAGGCGACCCGTGGACGGAAACGCATGTAGGCGGGGCCTATCGGGCTGCGCTGTGCTCGCTGGCCAGCTCGCTGGTTCACTCCACGGCTCACTAAGCGTCTCATTGAATCGATTGTTCCCGTAGCCCTTCCGCTTCCCGTTTCCTGCATAGCCAGGGCAGCGGAGCAGCCGGTGTTCCGGCTATGCCGCAACGGAAGTTTCTGATTTTTTAAGTCTTTGCCGGCGATCTGGCATCCAAAATGGCGACTCTCATGTGGGATTTTTCGCTAATGCTGTTTCACTGTCGGTGTATAAAGAAGCGCCACTGGCCAGGTGACTTTTCCGTCGAGAAAAGCCACATTAGGCGAAGCCGGGCTGTGCACAATGACGACAGCGAGAGCCCGAAAGAGCGGTTGAGGTCCGGGGTGTGCGCCCGGCCCTTGCTGCCACTGGGCCGGCTGTTGCTGGTGCTTCTGGCGGGTGCTACTCCCGCGCTGGCGCAATTAGGTAGCAGCTCCTCCTCGACTGCCGCGCCAACCTTTCAGCCGCCTACAGTGCCACAGGCGCCGCCCCAAAGTGCCTATCAGGGCAGTGTCGCGAATCAACCCGTGACGCCCGGCGTCTTGCAGCTCACGATCAAGGACGCGGTGCTAACCGGGCTGAAAAACAACCTGGGCATCATCCTCTCCGGCGAGAACGTCAACCAGGCGGGCGGGCAGCGTTTGCAGCAACTGCAAAAACTGCTCCCAACAGTGAACGGCACCTTCAAGGAATCGGCGCAGCAGGTCAATCTCAAGGCAGAGGGTCTGAACATCCCAGGCTTTCCCTCGATCATCGGTCCCTTTTCGTATACCGATGTCCGCGGCACCATGGATTGGACGCTGCTGAGTGTACCGTCGCTCAACAACTATCTCGCCTCGCGCCACGATTTTGAGGCCAGCAAGCTCTCGCTGAACGATGCGCGCAATCTGGTGGCGCTCAGCATCGGCTTTGCGTATCTGGCCTGCATCTCCGACGAGGCCAACATCGCGAATGATGAGGCGCAGGTCGCCTCCACCAAAGTCTCATTGGATCAGGCGACGGCGAATCATGAAGCGGGCACCGCGCCCGAGCTGGATATGCTGCGTGCCCGCGTCGATTACCAGACACAGCAACAGGCACTCATTCGAGACCAGAACGCGCACGAGAAGGACAAGCTGGCGCTGGAGCGCGCCGTGGGCCTGCCGCTCGAACAGAAATTCGAGCTCGCCGATCGGCTACCCTTTGCGCCGCTCGAGAACATGCAGCCGGATGAGGCTCTGAAGGTCGCGTACGCGACGCGCAAGGATTTGCAGGCGCTGGAGCAGCAGGTGAAGGCGGCCGAACTGAGCCGCAAGGCGGCTACGGCAGAGCGATATCCCAGCGTCTCCTTCAGTGGAGACTACGGCGATATCGGCCCAACCCTGGGTAACTCGCACGGCACCTTTGACGCGGTGGGATCGGCCAGCGTGCCGCTGTTTGAAGAGGCCAAGCTGCGCGGCGATGCCAAACAGGCCCAGGCCCAGCTCGATAGCCAGAAGGCGCAGTTGAGCGATTTGCGCGGGCAGATCGATGCCGACATCCGCGATGCCTTCTTCGATCTCGAATCGGCCGCCAAGCAGGTTGAGGTCGCGCGCAGCAATACGGAGCTGGCCAATCAGACGCTGAGCGATGCGCAGCAGCGCTACGGCGCCGGGGTCAGCGACAATCTCGCCGTGGTGCAGGCGCAGGCCAGCGTGGCCCAGGCCAACAGCCAGTATGTAGCGAGTCTTTATCAGCACAACGTCGCCAAGCTGTCCCTGGCGCGGGCGATGGGCGTGGTGGACACGCGATACCAGGAATTTCTCGGAGGAAAGTGACCGTGGCGGAACAGGATCCGGAGTCCGGCAGGGCCGGCAACCAGAACCAGCAGCAGGGCAGTGATCAGGAGCAGCGTGAGAATCCGGAGAGGAAGCGGCGGCGCAGCTTCATTCTCTTCTTCATCGTCGCTGTCCTGATAGTGGGTGCGTTGCTCTACTACTGGCACTCCACCTTCTACGAAGACACCGACGACGCGCAGGTCAGCGGCCACATCATCCAGATCAGCGCGCGCATCCAGGGCCACGTCATCAATGTGCCGATCAGAGAGAACCAGGAAGTCCCCGCCGGTACAGTGATCGCCGAGATCGATCCTCACGACTACGAAGTCACGGTCGCGCAGGACGAGGCGAATCTGGAGGCAGCCGAGGCTAATTATGAGTCCGCAAGGGTGAATGTCCCGGTTACGGACGTCCAGTCCTTTAGCGCATTGTCGGGGGCAAATTCGAACGTTCTCGGTTCCAGTGCCCAGGTGAAGCGCGCCAACGGGCTGCTGGAGCAGGCGCAGGCTCAGGTGGCGCAGGCGGAGGCCAACAACACCAAGTCGCAGCTCGACCTCAAGCGCTTTACGCCGCTGGTGGCAAAGGACGTGATCTCCAAGCAGCAATACGACCAGGCTGTGGCTGCTGCGGCGGCGGATCAGGCAGCGGTCATCTCAGCCAAGGCGAATGCGGCGGCGGCGGCGGATCAGATCGCTGTCGCCAAGAATGACCTGGCGGCCTCCCAGGCCGCCTTGCGCAACGCCGGGAACGCGCCTCGCCTACTCCAGGTGCAGAAGGCCAAAGCAGACCAGGCCGCAGCACAGGTGGAGCAGGCGCGTGCGCAGTTGAACCAGGCAAAGCTCAACCTGAGCTACACCAAAATCGTCGCGCCGGTGGATGGGATCATCACCACCAAGAACGTCGAAGTCGGCCAGAATGTGAGCGTGGGGCAGAATATGGTCACGCTGGTATCGCTGCACGACCTATGGGTGACCGCGAACTTCAAGGAGACGCAGCTTCACCTGATGCGCCCCAACCAGACGGTGAAGATCCACGTGGACATGAATGGCCGCGACTACGACGGCGTGGTGACACAAATTGGTGGCGCTACTGGGTCGATGCTCAGCCTCTTTCCACCGGAGAATGCAACGGGAAACTATGTCAAGGTGGTGCAGCGCGTGCCCGTCCGTATCGACTTTTCGAAGCCGGAGGAAGACAAAAACCATATCCTTCGGCCCGGACTATCTGTCGAACCGACGGTGCGGGTCAAGGGGAGTTGATATCTCGGATTTCCAGTGGCCGAAGGTCTGCGCCAAGTCGTCTATTAACGACCATCGGGGCAACCGCAGCATCTAACGGTCTGTAAGGGAGGTTTGAGATGAGTAGCAATGCCTTGAAAGAAGCCCCGAAGAGCAGCGCCAAGGTCGCTGATCTGGTCACGCCCAACTGGCGGCAACATGCGAAATCCATCCAGAAGTACGGCACCGTCGTTAAGGATCTGCCGATCGGCCTGGATGCCTCGCCGCGGCAGGAGATTGTGGGCCGGCTGAACCTGCTGTTGGCGGACACCATCACGCTGCGCGATCTGTACAAGAAGTCGCACTGGCAGGTCGGCGGGCCCACCTTTTATCAGCTTCATCTGCTCTTCGACAAGCATGCGGGAGAGCAATCCGAGTTGGTCGATGAAATCGCGGAACGCGTCCAGATCCTGGGCGGGGTCAGCATCGCGATGGCTCACGATGTGGCGGCGAATACGCGGCTCGAACGCGCGCCTATCGATCGCGAAGAGGTGCCGGTGCAGATATCTCGCCTGCTCGAGGCGCATCACCTGATCCTGAAGGATGCGCGCGACCTGGCCGAGAAGGCCAACGATCTGGGCGATGTAGGCACCAACGATCTGTTGGCCAGCTCCGTCGTTCGTACCAACGAGATGCAGGTGTGGTTCGTCAGCGAACATCTGGTAGATATGCCGTTGGTTCTGGCGAAGTAACCGACGGAAGTCAACCAATCGGGCCGGATCTATCGCGATCCGGCCCCTATTTATTTCCGGTTGAAACTTTTGCCGCTCCTGTCCGTCGTCGGACATCTATCCTTTGGGTTAGTCGGAAGGGCTGCAGGCAATGCCGGTTGCGATCGATTTCTTTATCCAACACGCCTATCTCATCCTCTTCGGCTGGATTGCCGCGGAGCAGATCGGGCTGCCCATTCCGAGCGTGCCCCTTCTCCTGACCGCCGGCACGCTGACGGCCACCCATCAGGTGAGCCTGTCGCTGGTCCTGCTCTCCGCCGTCGTCGCCTGCCTCATCAGCGACTCGATCTGGTATTTCATGGGCGCGCGCTATGGCGGCACCATCGTGCGCGTGGTGTGCAAGCTCTCGTTCGAGTCCGCAGCCTGCGTGCGACGCACCGGCGATTTCTTCCAGCACTACGGCTCGCGCGCGCTGCTGCTGGCCAAGTTCATTCCCGGGCTGGGCGCGGTGGCGGCGCCTATCGCCGGCCAGAGCAAAATGCCATACGCGACGTTCATCACCTTCGACGCGGCCGGCGCCCTGCTATGGAGCCTCAGCGCGACGCTGGTCGGGCGTTTCTTTGGCGACTACCTGAAACATCATCCGAACGCGCTAGGCCAGGTCGGGCACTCGGCGGGCCTGCTTTTCGTTCTGCTTCTGCTGGGCTTTTTCTGTTACCGCGTCTACCGCCAGCGCGCCTTCCTGCGACAGATTCGCGGCGCCAAGATCGAGCCGGAAGAGTTAAAGACCATGCTCGATGCCGGTGAGGACGTGTACATCATCGATCTGCGCCATCCGCTGGATTATCTGCCCGATCCGCGCCGTCTGCCCGGCGCCGTGCTCTTCAAGCCGGACACGCTGGTTGCGGAGGGCGATCGTATTCCGCGGGACCGCGACATCGTTCTCTATTGCACCTGCCCCAGCGACGCCACCAGCGCGCGCACTGCACTGCGGCTGCGCAGCCTGGGCATCTATCGCGTGCGCCCGCTGCACGGCGGATACGATGGCTGGAAGAAGCTTGGCTATCCGCTGGAGCCGATGGAGCAGCGGACCGTCGCATAGCGGGCGTGGGATGCGGCGGCCTTCCCGCTTGTGCTAAGTTGGCCCCTTGCGGCAGTGCTTTAGGCTGTCGCAATCTCTGAAGGAGTGGTGGCCATGGCCTGGACAGAGTCCTTTCACTGTGACGTTTGCAACAGTCCGCGTGGCGATGCGGAGGACTGGTGGCTGGCCTGGACGGATCACACTACCCCTCCCGATGGCCCGTCGCAGGAAGCGCTCCGCATCACCCGCTGGAGTCACTCGCTCTCCCACAGCGCCGAAGTGAAACACCTGTGCGGCGCGCGCTGCGCCCAGACGTTCATGGATCGCTGGATGCAGTCGGAAGGCGCGCGCTACTAATAGCTCCAGGCACCAACGGAACACTGCACGGGACATGCACGCGAGCGCCGCCCTCGCTACTATTGAGGGTCAGGAGACGAACTTGGCCTATCACGACCTGCGCGACTGGATCGCGCAACTGGACCGCGCCGGCGAGCTGCGGCGCATCCGCGAAGAAGTCGATCCCATCCTGGAGATCGCGGAGATCACCGATCGAGTTTCGAAGTCGGGCCGTGAAGCCGGCGTGGCAGGCTACGCGCCCGGCGGGCCCGCGTTGCTCTTCGAGCGCGTCAAGGGCTATCCCGGCGCGAGCGTGCTGATGAACCAGTTCGGCAGCCGCCACCGCATGGAGATGGCCCTTGAGGCGACGAGTCTGGACGAGATCGCAGGCCGCATCCAGGCGCTCATGGAGATAAAGTCGCCCGAAGGCATGCTGGGCAAGCTGAAGATGCTCCCCATACTGGCCGAGGTAGGGAAGTACTTCCCCAAAGTCGTGGCGGCACGCGAGGCGCTGTGTAAGCAGGTCATCCGGCGCGATAGCTTCAGCGTGCTCGACTTTCCCGTACTGCAGTGCTGGCCCATGGACGGCGGCCGCTTCATCACGCTGCCGCTGGTCGTCACCAGAGATCCACGCGGGAGCGACGGCCACGGCAAGCGAAATATGGGGATGTATCGCATGCAGGTCTATGACGGCCAGACCACCGGCATGCACTGGCAGCGCCAGAAGGTAGCGGCCGAGCACTTCCGCGAACGGTTGCGTATGGCCGCGGGAGCAAATGCGACGGGAAGCGCGACGGCTGCCCGCATCGATATCATGGCGACCACAGGAGGCGGCAGCACGCGCGCCGCGGGAACTGTCGCCGGCATGCCTGCCATAACCACAACCGATCTGCGCGGCGAGCGCATGGAGGTTGCAGTCGTCATCGGCACCGATCCGGCGACGACTTTCTCCGCGATCGTGCCCGCGCCCCCCGAGGTTGAGGAGTACATCATCGCCGGTTTTCTTCGCCAGGCGCCGGTCGAGCTGGTGCAGTGCGAAACGGTCGATCTGCAGGTGCCTGCGCACGCGGAGATCGTGCTCGAGGGCTACGTCGAGCTGGGCGAGATGCGCGCCGAAGGGCCATTCGGCGACCACACCGGCTTCTACACGCTGCCCGATGACTATCCGGTCTTCCACATCACCTGCATCACGCATCGCAAGGACCCGGTCTACGCTTCGACGATCGTGGGCAAGCCGCCCATGGAGGATGCATGGATGGGGCTCGCTGTCGAACGCATCTTCCTGCCGCTGATCCGTCTCTCAGCGCCGGAGATTGTGGACATCCATCTGCCGCCCGAAGCGGTCTTTCACAATCTGATGATCGTGTCCATTCGCAAGAGCTATGCCGGCCAGGCGCGCAAGGTAATGAGCGCTATCTGGTCGCTGGGGCAGGCGATGTTCACCAAGTGCATCATCGTGGTGGATGAGGATTGCGATGTGCACGACATTCCCGCGGTTACGCTGCGCGTTGCCAACAACATCGATCCCGAGCGCGATATTCAATTCACCCTCGGTCCCATCGACTCGCTCGATCACTCCTCGCGCCTGCCGAATTACGGCAGCAAGATGGGCATCGACGCCACGCGCAAGTGGGCAGCGGAAGGCTTCCACCGGCCCTGGCCTCCGATGATCGAGATGGATGCGGCTACGAAGGCGCGCGTCGATTCAATCTGGAAAAGGCTGGGGCTCGACGCATGAGGAAATGGCTTCCCTTCAGTGTCTGGATTGTGTTCCTGTCAGCCTCTCTTGCGTCGCCGGCTTTGCGCGCACAGTCGATTGAAAACTTTCGCTGGCTCGATCTGCATCAGCCGAGCGATGTGCAGACCATCGTCGCGCGCGCATTGATGAATGAGCCCTATACCGCCCTGCGCGAGATCGGCTACATCGGCCTGCCGCCGAAGGAGACAACGACGGTGCCCAACAGGGGCGTCGCCGCAACGGCATCCGCCGCGAGCACGGCCGCCTCTAACAGCGCCAAGCTACAAGTGCCGCGCGACGCACATCTGCTGGTCATCGCTGCCGAGCGCTCGAATCCTTCTGCGCTTCCCGACGATGACACGCTGAGCGTCTATGACGTGAACCAGCGGCAGATCAGCGCAACCCTGCTGCTGCGCGGGCCGGGGCTACGCCTGCTGGGATGGCTGCGCATGTGGCGCGAAGGCACTCCGGAGCTGGTGGCGACCTACAACGACTGCGCCGATTGTCAGCGCACCACCTTCTTCACCACCTTCCACGTCGATCTGAAATCGCACCAGTGGGAGGTGCGCTGGCCGCGCTCCACCTCCGGAGCGCCGATCTTCTCCGAAGGGCAGGAGGCCAACGGCGGCGAGCAGGTCTATGCGCTGCTGGATGATGAAGCAGGCCGCGTGGTGCTGGGTACGTGGGCACACTTCAGCACCCATGGCCGGCCGGATACCGACATCGTCTACGCGTATCGCGTCGAATACTACGGCTCGCACGAAGCCACGGAGCCGATGGTTGGCGTGCAGGCGCGCGCGTTCGAGCAGCGGCTTTGCGGCGGACAGGGCGTCCTCTTCGGTCTGGCCGACGGTCAGGACACCGCGATCTGCCGTGCCATCGGCGTCACCAGCGCGCCGCCCTCGCTTGCCACACGCAGACGTCACCGGGCGCACTAGGTTGCAGAACTTCATCCGAGCCGCGCTGGTGGTTTTCTGCGCGCCTATGCTTGCCCTAATGGCGCGCGCGCAGACGACAACCGAACACCGCTATTACGCGCCGCTCAACAGCGTCGGGGCCTTCGGGGAATTCTCGAACTCGTCGAGCCACATCATTCTTGGCGACGATCGTCAGCGTAAGTTCCTGGGCGTGGCGTTTGCGTACCAGCGTGGCATCTCCGCGACCCACTGGATGGCGTGGGACTACAGCGCAGAGATTCGGCCGCTCTTGTTGGAGAGCGATCCTACGCTCGATGGACAACGGGTTACCGTGACTATCGATGGGAAGACCGGGGGATACGATCAGCGCTTTCCCCAGCCGGTGCCAATCCAAAATGTAAAGGTCTACGGCGATGAAAGCTTCTCCGGCACCACGCTGCAAGGAGATACCTTCACGGAGGTACTGCATAATGACCTCGGTCGCCGCTGGACCTACGCGCCTGGCGTCACGCCGGTCGGCTTCTCCGTGCACCTGCTGCCCGAGCATCGCCTGCAGAGCTTTCTCGCCAGCAGTGCAGGATTCATCGTCAGCCCTCGTGACATTCCCGAGTTCAAAACCTCCGCCTTCAACTTCACTTTCAGCTTTGGCGGCGGAGTGGAATGGTTCCGCGATCATCGGCGCTCGTGGACGCTTGAGTACCGGGTGCAGCATACGTCGAACAAAGATATTGGCTACAACAACCCGGGCCTCGATTCGCAGTTTGTGCGGGTGGGTTATCGCTTCGGTTTCCGACGCTAGTTGAGATTTTCGATGAGGCGCGCCAGCGTTGCTTCGAGCCGCCGTACTTCAGCGGCAGTCAGGCTGCTGAGCATCTGGCTCTGCAACTTGAGGGCGATTGCTTTTCCCCGAGAGAAGATGCGACGCCCCTGGGGCGTGAGTGTGGCCAGCAGCGTGTGCGCGTTCTCCGGATCAGGTGAGCGTTGCACCCATCCGCGTTGTTCCGCTACTGCCAGCAGAGCATGCGTGGTTTGCGGCGTCACCTGGCAGAAGCGGGAGATGTGCGCGCCGCTGGTGCCGGGTTCCTTGGTGAGGGCGGCCAGCAACTGCAGTTGTGCAGAGGTGATGGAGAGCGGCCGCAGCCGTTCTTCCAGACGATCGCGAAAAAGCACGTTCATCCGGCGCGTCAGCTTCAGCACTTCCGGCGGCGCCTTGTCGGCTCGGCTCCCCTTTTGGGCAATTCGCACCATATCAGTCTCCTGATAGTCTATCAGCATCCTGATACTCCCTGAGGCCGAATGACCGAAGAGTGGAAGCCGAGCCATAACCCGTGGGCCATTGCGCTCACGGTTACGCTGGCCACCTTCATGGAGGTGCTCGATACCTCGATCGCCAATGTGGCGTTGCCGCACATCGCCGGCTCCCTGGGCGGCAGTCAGGAAGAGGCCACCTGGGTCCTGACCAGCTACCTGGTATCGAGCGCCATTGTGCTGCCCATCTCCGGCTGGCTGGCCAACCGTTTTGGCCGCAAGCGCTTTTACATGACCTGCGTGGCCATGTTTACCATCTGCTCGTTCTTATGCGGACTGGCCCACACGCTGCCTCTGCTCATCTTCGCGCGTGTTCTGCAGGGGTTGGGTGGAGGCGGCCTGGCAACCAGCGAGCAGGCCATCCTCGCCGATACCTTCCCGGTCGAAAAGCGCGGCCAGGCATTCGCGCTTTACGGCATGGCGGTGGTGGTCGCTCCTGCCATCGGCCCTACACTGGGCGGCTACATCACCGACAATCTCGACTGGCACTGGATCTTCTTTATCAACATCCCGGTCGGCATCATCTCGCTGGTTCTATCCAACCGCATGGTGGAAGACCCGCCGTATCTCAAGGAGCGTAGCCTCAGGTCCGGCCCCATTGATGCTATGGGACTGGGACTGGTCGCAGTCGGCGTGGGCTGCCTCGAGTATGTCTTCGATCGCGGGCAGGAAAAAGACTGGTTTGGCGACCCCTCGATCCGGTTTTTCGCCATTGTCGCCGTGGTCCTGCTGATCATCTTCGTCTTCTGGGAATGGAACCATGAAGACCCGGTGGTCGATTTGAAGCTGCTGCGCAACCGCAACTTCGGCACCGCGATCTTTCTGCAGTTCGTACTGGGCATGGTGCTCTTTGGCTCTACGGTGTTGATCCCGCAATTCCTGCAGGTGCTGCTGGGCTATACAGCAGAGCGCTCGGGCATGGTGCTGTCTCCTGCGGGATTCTGCATGATGGCGACGATGTTCATTGCCGGACGTGTGGTCGGCAAGATGGACCCGCGTCTGCTGGTGACCATGGCCTACATCGTCACCGCGATCGGCCTGTTTAATCTCACGCGGCTCGACCTCGATGTGAGCTTTGCGCAGATCACGCTATGGCGCGTGTACCAGGTGTTGGGTCTGGCCTTCATCTTCATCCCCATCAGCACGCTGAATTACGTAGGGGTGCCGCGGGAGAAGAACAATCAAATCTCGTCGTTCTCCAACTTCGCGCGCAACCTGGGCGGCAGCCTCGGCACTGCGCTGCTCACGACGTTTCTGGCACGCAGCAGCCAGGTGTATCAGCAGAATCTGGCCAGTCACGTCCGCCCGGATGGCCGGGTCTACCGCGACTACATGGCCCAGACCCAGGCGGGTCTGATGCGCCTGGGCCAGGGCTCTACTACCGCAGCGCAACTCGCGTACGCCCGGGCCTACCAGCAGATGCTGCGCCAGGCCTCGATGCTCAGCTATAAAAATGCGTTCTTCATTCTCAGCATCACCATCCTCTGCATCTCACCTCTGCCGTTCGTCATGCGGAGGCCGCCGAAGATGTTGAAGCCGGCTGTCGATGCCGGGCACTGAGGCGGGGCACTGAGACCCGCTGACCCGCTTGCTCCTGCTACACTCATAAGTTTTCCGAAAGCTGATTTTTGGGGTGTGCGGCGGATGGCTGGAATCACACGCGTGGGGGTAGTCGGTGCTGGAACCATGGGCAATGGCATCGCCCATGTCTTTGCCCGCGGCGGCTTCCCCGTAGTGTTGGCAGAAGTGGAGCAGACAGCCCTCGACCGCGGCTTGAGCACCATCGAGAAGAATCTGTCGCGCGAAGTCGCGAAAGGCAAACTGACGCAGCCAGACGCCGGTGCTGCGCGGGCGCGTATCACGGCCACGCTTGATCGTAAGGCGCTCTCCGGATGCGACCTGGTGGTGGAGGCGGCGACGGAGCGCTTCGCCATCAAACAAGCGCTCTTTCAGGAACTGGATGCTTTGCTGGGCGCGGACGCGATCCTCGCCTCCAATACCTCGTCGATTTCGATAACCAAGCTCGCCGCCACCACCCGGCGTCCAGACCGCGTCATTGGCATGCACTTCTTCAATCCGGTGCCGGTGATGCAACTGGTGGAGGTGATCCGCGGACTGCAGACCTCGCAGGCGACCTTCGATGCGGTGAAGGCACTTTCCGAGCGGCTAGGTAAGACGCCGGTTGAGGTCAACGATGCTGCCGGCTTCGTATCTAATCGCGTACTAATGCCGCTTTTGAATGAGGCGATGTTCGCTGTAATGGAAGGCGTGGCTACGCCCGAGGCAGTCGACCAGGTCTTCCAGCTAGGAATGGCGCATCCAATGGGTCCATTGACCCTGGCGGACTTCATCGGACTGGATGTCTGCCTGGACATCATGCGCGTGCTGGAAGAGGGCCTGGGCGATCCGAAATATCGCCCGTGCCCGCTTCTCATCCGCATGGTGGACGCAGGCTGGCGGGGACGGAAATCAGGTAAGGGATTTTTTGAATATCCGCAAGAGTAGCGAATCAGCGGCAGATGGCCGAAAGAACGAAGCCTTCGCCTGCTGAGCAGTTTCAGCTAGTCTCTTTTCTACCGGACGATTTTGGTGAACCTTAGCGGCTGACTCGCCGGCTTGCTAACTTGCTGACTTGCTTTGAGGAGAGGAATTGCATGGACGCACTCAGCATAGGCGCGGTTCGCGCCGCCGAGCAGGTGGCGCAGGCGCACGGCATCACGGTCAGCAATGCGGAGGTGGTTGCCGACGGCTCCAACCTGCTGGTTCATCTCAAGCCGGCGCCGCTGCTGGCGCGGGTTGCAACTACTTCAGCATTGCTGCGCCGGCCAGTCAGCGCGTGGCTGGGGCGGGATGTATCGGTAGCCGGGTATCTGTATGCGCAGGGCGCTCCGGTGGCGCCGCCGAGCGACCTGCTACCGCCGGGGCCGCATCAATACGACGGCTACACCATGAGCTTCTGGCAGTGGGTGGAGCACGACCGAGAGGCCATGATTGCTACTGCAGAGGCTGGTCCCATGCTGCGCGATCTGCATGAGACGCTGCGGGGCTACCGGCCGGCGGAATCGGGTGGCGAGCTGCCCCTCCTCGAGATATTCAACGAGATCACGCGCTGGCTCAAGTTTCTCGAAGGACGGCGCGCGCTCTCCGGCGGGGAGTTGATCCAGTTGCGCGAGACGCACTGGCGGTTGGCCGAGACGCTCCGCTATGGCGGCCGCGCGATCCAGCCCATTCATGGGGACGCAAATCGCAAGAACCTGCTCAAGACGGAGAAGGGCTGGCTCTGGACCGATTTTGAGGATGCGTGCGGCGGTCCGACGGCGTGGGATGTGGCCTGCCTGGTGCGCACTGCGCCCGAGGGTATCGAGGCGGCGTTGGCGTCGTATCCCGGTGCGCCCACATGGGATGAGCTGCTGCCTTACTTGCGTGCGCGGGAGCTCGAAGCGGTGGTGTATTGGCAGCTCCAGGCCGAGCGCTTCCCCGAACAGCGGCCGGAAGCCCACGCCAGGCTGCGGGAGTGGCAGCGTCGGCAGCCGCATTCCGGCGCCTTTGGCCAATAGCGGCTGAGAAGATCTCTGCAGAAAGCAGACAAAGCAGCCAGGCTCTGGATTCCGGTGTTGTCTGTTTTTGCCTGCTTTCCTCTGGTTTTGTCGCGTCTTTGGCGTATGCTTTTTCCATGATGCGGATGACGGTGCTGGCGAGCGGTTCGAAGGGCAACAGCACCATCATCGCCACCGGACGCACCCGCATCCTCGTCGATGCAGGACTCTCCTGTCGCGAGATTCTCAAGCGCATGCAGACGGCAGGCGAGGATCCGCGCTCGCTCGATGCCATTCTCATCACGCATGAGCACCAGGACCATGTCCAGGGAGTCGCTGTTCTGGCACGCAAGCTGGGCATCCCCGTCTACTTCACAGAGATGACCCACCGCGCGTGGATGCGCTGGATGCGCCCGCGCAAGCGCATGACCTATGCGGATTGGTTACGACAGCGCGAGGAGGGTGTGACGGCTGTTGCCAATGATGAAGCCTCCACCCCGGGCATTGCTCTGGCCGCCGTTGCGGACGGCGCGGAGAGCGAGCTTTGCGAAGAAGGCGCGTCCGTGGAGCGCGACCCTGCCGCATTACCCTCCGTGTCGTACTTCGAGGCAGGGAAGCGTTTCGCTGTCGGCGACATCGATGTCGAGCCATTCACCATTCCCCACGATGCCGCGGACCCGGTGGGATTCGTCTTTGAGGGTGAGGGCGTCCGCATCGGCTTTGCCACCGATCTGGGCTATGTGCCCGCCAATGCCCGGCAGGCGCTGCGCCGCTGCGATGTCCTGATGCTGGAATCGAACCACGACACCGAGATGCTGCGCGACGGGCCGTATCCGTGGAGCGTCAAGCAGCGGGTAATGTCGCGGGTGGGCCATCTCTCCAACGAAGCGGCCGCCGAATTTCTGGAACGGAACTACGACGGGCAGGCTGCGTATGTCATTCTGGCGCACCTCTCGGAGAGCAACAACCTCCCCGCGCTGGCGCGCGTGAGCGCGGAGCGGGCCCTTTGTGAGCGGATGAGTCTGTTGGCGAACAAGCTACTGCTGGCTGAACAGAATCAGGTGCTGCCGGCGATCGCGCTCTAAGGGCTATCTCTATCCTGTTGCTGGATTTAGGGGGCCATTGGCGGCATTGAGTACCGCCCGGGGTACCATATGTGAATCCGCTGGTCTTTGGGCGCATCCAACTATTATCATAGGGTTAACGACGATGACTTCGGGGAATCAGGGATACGCGAAAGAAGTTGACGGCGACGCCTTAGCATCGCCTCGCTATACAAGCCGTGACGTGTGCGTCGATCCGGTGGTGGGCGACATCCTCTCCAGTTGGCGCTACGACATCTCCGGTATCACGCCGGCGATGCGCGGCGACTACGAAGAGCACTTTGCAGAGTGCGCTTACTGTCGCAGCCGTCAGCACCTGCATCGCACCATCGATGTGGTCCTGATCGGTATGACCACGGTTTCGACCGCTGCCTTCGTTCTCGCGCTCGCTATTATTCATCACATCCAGCCGTTGCAGCACTGGGCTCTGGTGAGTCTCCATCTGTGGGAGATTCCCATCGTGCTCAGCCTGCAGGCGGCTGCCGTCGGTGGCCTGCTGGTTTCATTTCTGTGCTGGGTTTTGGTGGCCATCGCGACCCCTGCCCCGGTCTTTCTCACTGGCGTGGCAATGAACCAGGCGCGCTCGCTGCACGCGCGCTCGCTCGACGATCGCGACTCACGCGTCGCCTGAAACCAGGATTGCAATGAATCTCAAAAAGGAGAGGCCAATGGCCTCTCCTTTTGCTGATCCCTGATCCCTACTGCATCCTCAGCCCGCCGGTCAGCTCGCTCACCCGCGCCACGTGGTTTCCGCTGCACCAGGTCTCCAGTCCTTTGGCCAGCCGCTCGACGGCGCGCGGGTCGGCATAGGAGGCGGTGCCGATCTCTACCGCTGTGGCTCCGGCCAGCAGGAATTCGACCGCATCCTCTGGCGTCGTGATGCCACCCATGCCGATGACGGGAATCTTTACCGCCTTGGCAGCCTCCCACACCATGCGGACGGCAATGGGCTTGATCGCCGGCCCGGAGAGCCCTCCGGTGACATTCGCGATACGCGGCAGGCGGCTCTTCACGTCGATAGCCAGTGAGACGAAGGTGTTTACCAGTGAGAGGGCATCGGCGCCCGCAGCCTCGGCGATCCGCGCCATCTGCGCGATGGAAGTGACGTTGGGCGACAGCTTCACGATCAGCGGGCGCGTGGCCAGGCGCTTTGCGCGCACCACCAGTTCGGCCAGTTGCGTGGGGTCGGCACCGAAGATCAGGCCGCCATGGCGCGTGTTGGGGCAGGAGGCATTCAGCTCATAGGCCGCGATTCCTTCAGCGGTATTTAGCTGCTCGATCACCGCGAGATAGTCGTCCACCGTGTAGCCGAAAACATTCGCGATACACGCCGTACCTGCATAGCGGCGCAGCGCAGGCAGCTTTTCCGCAAGAAAGGCCGCCACTCCCATGTTCTGCAGCCCGATGGCGTTGATCATGCCGGCTGCGGTTTCGATGATGCGCGGCGTCTCGTTGCCCGGCATCGGCTCGCGCGAGAGCCCTTTCGTGACGAAGCCGCCGATCTTGTCGAGCGACAGGATCTCCTCAAACTCGATGCCGTAGCCGAAGGTGCCGGAAGCAGCAATGACCGGGTTGCGCAGTTCCAGGCCGCAGAACCGTACGCGCATATCGGGCTTCACGGTGGAGTCACGCTTCCCGGAGTATCGATCCCTGGTGTGTTAGTCGCGGGTACGTCGGGTGCGACGCTCTTTTCGCTCGGGGCGCTGCGGCGCGTGCGATGCGTGGCCTTTGGTGTCAGCGAAGCCTCCGGGGAGGCGGCAATCGGCTTGAGAGCATGGGTCAGGATATGCCCGATCGAGGCAGAGGGCTGGTTCAACCCCAGCAATGCAGCGAAGGTTGCGGCGAAGTCAACCGGCGCCACCCGCCCGTAGTAGATGCCAGGCTGGAACGGCGCGCCATAGAAACCCAGCGGCACGTGCCGGTCATAGGACCAGGCGCTGAAGTGGGTGGTGCCGGTGCCCGCGGCGTTGCCGTTCATCTGATATGCCGGTGGAATCAGCATCACGTACCAACCGCCGTTGGGGCTGTAGCTATGCGCGATGAGCTCGCCGAACTCATCCGGCGGCAATGCCCCGGAGGCAAGCTGTGTGCGCGTGTAGACCCCGACTACCGAAGGATGCGGTGCCAGCTTGCTTGCCGGCGGCTGCAGCGGCTGCGGGGATGCCGGAGCTGGCGGAGGCAGCTCAGCCTCCTGCTTTGCTTGACGCGCCGCAGCGGCGCGTGACTGGCGAGTATGCGGCTCCGGCTTGGGAGGCGTCGCCTGCACGATTAGCGGTGGCGTTCCCATGGGCGTATGCACCGGAGGCTGGGCCGGCAGGCTTTGTATCACCGCGGGCAGCGCCGCTACGATCGCATCTTCCGCCTCCTGCTCGTTGATGCCGGCGCGCTCAAAGGCCGGCTGGTTGAGCTGGATATACGGCAGTTCCTGATGTGCGAGCAGGTAATCGGTCTTCTCGCCCGGGGAGAACTTGCCGTTCATCGCGTCGTTGAGACCGGCGATGAGTTTGGGAATATCCCAGGTAGCCGCGTCCATGCCCAGCGACGCAGCCTGCTCCGGCGTGGATGCGACGCCGTGGTCGGCAGAGAGTGCGATCCATACGTTCGCCAGACCGCCATCGACATTCTGGTCGAGCCAGGTAAAGAAGCCATCGAGCTGTCGGTCGAGCTGCTCCACCATGTTGTGCATCTCCGGCGCGTCGGGTCCCACGCGGTGCCCCAGGCCGTCATTCGCCGAGAGCGAGATGGTCAGCATGTCGGTCGTCGGATGATGTCCGAGCTGCTCGCCCGTGATCAGCGCGCGGGCAAAGTCGAGCTCGTAGTCGTTCCCCGCAGGCGAAACATCCACCTGCTCGAAAAAGCTCTTCTGCGAGTCGCCGTGCGCCTCATCCAGCGCCTGCTGCGCGCGCGGGCCGGCGTTGAAGGTGGTGGCCCACTCCGGCAGCGCGTTCTGGTAGTAGGTGGAGGTAACAAAGGTACCGCTCTTCGCATCGACCCAATAGGCTGCATTAGCAGAGTGGCCCACGGGCAGAATCGCTGCACGATCCTTCAGCGAGATGCCGAAGACCTTCGACTGGCCCAGGGTCGCCAGGCGCAGCTCATCGCCCAGCGTGGAGGCGTGTTCATTGCGCGGCGAGTCACCCTCTTCACTGCCTGCGGTGAGCAGCCCGACCAGTTTGTAGCGATCGTCCTCCACTGAGGTGATGGGACGCTTGGTATTGCGGCTCAAATCCCACCATTCGTTCGAGTTGATGCCGTGCCCGTCCGTATAGGCGCCGGTGCCGAGCGTCGCGTGTCCTGGGGCGGTCTTGGTGTTCGCGTAGTCATAGTAGCAATCTGGAAAATATGCGCCGTGATCCAGAAAGAGCTGGAAGCCACGCTGCGCCTTCAGGTCTGCGCGATAGCGCTCCAGATAGTCTTCGCGGAACTGATCGATCACCACCAGCACGACCAGCTTCGGCTTGCCGTCGTAGGCCGATGCGTTGGCGGGAATGACAGGAAGGGCAATGAGCAGGGAAGCGAGCGCAAGCGAGCAGAGACGCCGGTGTATTTCCATAGGCGTCTCCCAGTATCGCAAAAAGGCATGATTGCCACGAGCCGAGGCGCGTTTGCGGCTGTATCGCCGCGCGCTCCAGCGTCCGGAAGCCGAAAGTCGGCCCGCGTCCGCGTTTGATCGCCAGGTCGATCCACAACACCGCCATTGCTTCCAGATAGCGCGCGTTGCGTAAGCAATCAGGCACAAAAAACTGACCGACGGGCGCCCGCCATCGCAGGCGCCCCGAAGCTTAGCCTCGCGTCAGGGCTTCTGTTCCAGTTCGGCTACGTATGCCGCGACGAAGGCATCCAGCGCCGAGCTTTGGCTGCCCGCGTTCTCCGCGTCGAACGGCCCCGACCATACCTGGCCGAAGGCGTTGCTGGCATCGCGGGAATGATTCCAGATGCTCTCCGCATTCGTGACCGCGAACATCTCATAGTGCGGATTCGGCGTCGCGAAGTTCAACGCCATCAGGTTGCGCAGGAAGATGCCTTTGAACTGAACGCCGTCGGCACCGCAATTCGGCTCGCAGGTGTCATGGAGCACGCCATTGCCGTCGCTCAGATGTGTAATAGCTGCATTGGCGATGGTGTTTGCTGTGGTCAGCAACTGTGGCGCGCGCTGCGCTCGGTTCAGCTCTACCAGTCCGCCGAGCACCACGCCCTGGTTGTAGCTCCAGGTGTTCTGTCCATTGTTTTTGCAGGTAGTGAGGTCGAGTCCATCGTTGATCAGGTTCTGGCTGTTGATCATGCCGGACTGATGAAACCAAGCCCATTCTTTATTGGCCCAGGAGAGATAGCCCGCGCGATCGGCAGGCGCAACGCGGTTAGCCAGGTGCGCGGCGACCGAGAGAAACAACTCATTGGCGATCGCGTTCTTGTAGGTTTTGTCCTTGCTCCACCAGATGCCGCCGCCGCAGGTCGAATCCCAGCCACCGCTCATGTCGGCAAAGATGGACGATGCCATGTCCAGGTATTGCTGGGTGTGGGTGAGGTCGTAAGCGGCGATCCACGCCAGCGCCCACCAGCCTTCGTCGTCGTAGTAATTGTTCAGGAAGCCGCTGTTCGTCTTCTGCGCCTGCTGAAAGCTGTTGGAGAACACCGTGGTATAGCTTCCGGTGCGCGCCACCAATGAATAGTCGGCCAGCATGGTGAGCGCGTTGGCGGAATTCCACCAACCGGTCGTCTGGTAGAGACCGGTGGATTGCGTATACCAGCTCTGCAGTTTGTCGATGCCGGCCAGCGTCTGCTTCTGAATCTGCGCGGGCGGTGGCGTGTTGGAGGCTGCCGGGGCCTGTCTGACGGGTTGGGCGTGCGCGCTTGCACAAAGAATGGCCGCGAACATGATAACGATATACAAGCAGGTTCTACGAAGCATCGGGGGAGGCTCCTGTTTCGTGAAGAATGGATCAGGCGAAAGCCTGATGCCCGCCACCCTAGTTCCGCCGCCCGTTCGTGTCAACGCGGAGCAATCAAAAAATGCGGATCCAATGAAAACGAGGTAAATGCGAGGCATGCTTTCCGGGCGGACCGCATACCTCGCGCCTCACTCATGCAGCTTTCTGCGCCGGACTGCTGGCTGCGTCCAGCTTTGCGATGGCTACTGGCGGCAGCTTCAGCCGAGTCGACTCGGCCAGGTCCTTCAGATGATCGAGCGATGTCGCGCTGGCGATTGGCGCCGTAACGCCGGGTTTCGCGATCAGCCACGCCAGCGCGACCCGTGCCGGCGTCGAATGCAACTCGGCAGCTACCGCATCCAGTGCGTCCAATACCGCGAAGCCATGATCGTTCAAGTATTTCTCCACCATCGCGCCGCGCGCCTTACCGGCGGCATCCTGCTTCGAGCGGTACTTCCCGGTGAGGAAACCCGCGGCGAGCGAAAAGTAGGGAATCACGCCAATGCCGTACTGCTCAACCACAGGAAGCAGATCGCTTTCGAATGCGCCGCGCTCCATCAGCGAGTAGTTGGGCTGCAGGCACTCGTAGCGCGCGAGGTTGTTCTTCTGGCTGACTTCGATCGCTTCCTTCAGCCGCGCGCCCGTGTAGTTCGACGCCCCGATCACGCGTACCTTGCCCTGCTGCACCAGCGCGTCGAATGCAGTCAGGGTCTCCTCCAGCGGAGTCTCCGCGTCGTCGGTGTGCGCCTGGTAGAGGTCGATGTAGTCGGTTTGCAGTCTGCGCAGAGACGCCTCGACGGCCTCGGCAATGTACTTCCTGCTGAGCCCTTTCTTGCCATCGCCCATATCGAAGCCAAGCTTGGTCGCCAGCACCACCTGGCCACGCCTGCCAGAGCGGGCAAACCACTTGCCGATCACCGTCTCCGATTCGCCGCCCGTGTGGCCGGTGGCCCAGCGTGAATAGACATCCGCGGTATCGACGAAGTTCAGTCCGGCGTCCAGTGCTGCATCGAGCAGACGAAAGGATTCGTGCTCATTCACCGTCCAACCGAAGACATTCCCGCCCAGGCACAGCACTGGGACCTGTAAAGAAGATCTGCCGATCTGTCGCTTCTGCATGAAAAACTCCTCATTAACAAAGATGCACCCGCCCGACGAAAAGGACCAAACCGGCGATTCATACCCGGTCATCCGGTAGCATGGAAGGGTATGCACGATCTGCAATTCGTCAGGGCCAACCTCCCGCTGGTGGAAGAGAAGTTGCGCGCCCGCGGACAGGCCCCCGCAGCCTTGCTGGGAAACTTCGCCACACTCGATGCCGAGCGTCGCGAGCGCATCACCGAAGCGGAGACGCTCAAGGCGCGCCGCAACACTCTCAGCGAAGAGGTGGGCCGCAGGAAACGCGCCAAGGAAGATGCGACCGCCCTGGTGGAAGAGACGCGCCAGCTCAAGGAAACGCTCGAAGGGCTCGATGCCTCCGCCTCTGCGATGGATGAACAGCTTCGCGCCATCCTCGCGAGCATCCCTAATCTGCCGCACGACTCCGTCCCTGCCGGCGTCTCTGAGCATGACAACATCGAGCAGAAACAATGGGGCGCCAAGCCGCACTTCGACTTCACACCGCGCCCGCACTGGGTGCTGGGAGAGGCACTCGGCATTCTCGATCTGGAGCGGGCCGCGAAGCTCTCCGGTGCACGCTTCGCCGTCTATTGGGACCAGGGCGCACGGCTGGAGCGTGCCCTCGCCAACTTCATGCTCGACATCCACACCCGCGAGCACGGCTATCGCGAGGTACTGCCGCCGGTGATAGTGAACAGCCGGTCGCTCTTCGGCACCGGGCAATTGCCCAAATTCGCAGACGATCTTTTTCGCTGCGCAGACGGCGAGACATTCAAGGCAGGAGAGTATCGCGAGAACGACCACTGGCTCATCCCGACGGCCGAAGTCCCGTTGACCAACCTCTACCGCGATGAGGTGCTTGAAGACTCGGCGCTGACTATCTCGCTCACTGCCTACACACCATGCTTCCGCTCCGAGGCCGGCTCTTACGGCAAGGATGTGCGCGGCATCATCCGCCAGCACCAGTTCCAGAAAGTAGAGCTGGTGAAGTTCGCGCGGCCGGAGGACTCCGAGGTCGAGCATGAGAAGCTGACCCGCGATGCGGAGTCGATTCTCGAACGGCTCAAGCTGCCCTATCGCCGCGTGCTGCTTTGTGCCGGGGATACGGGCTTTTCTGCATCCAAGACGTACGACCTTGAGGTCTGGCTGCCGGGCCAGGGGCTCTATCGCGAGATATCCTCCTGCAGCAACTTCGAGAGCTTTCAGGCGCGGCGCGCGAATATTCGCTATCGTCCGCAGGGCAGAAACAAGACCGAGTTTGTCCATACACTGAATGGCAGCGGCCTGGCGGTCGGTCGCACGTGGCTGGCGATCCTGGAAAACTACCAGCAGGCCGATGGATCGATACGGGTACCGGAGGCGCTGGTGCCCTACATGGGTGGAGACACATTGATCGAGAAGCGGAGTGGCAACACGCGATGAAGACACTGAAGAGCTATCTGTTCTGGACCTATCAGCGGGGCAGCTTCCACTACGACGTGATGGTGACGCTGATCCTTCTGTTCCTGTTTGTCTCGCCGCGCTTCATCAACTTCCACGCTCGTCCGGAGGAACCCAGCTCCCGCGGCCATGGCGTGCTGGTGCATGCAGGCCAGAATGGCCGCTTCACTTTCGAGGTGGGCGCCGACCAGGTTCCGGAGAATGCCGACGCAGGCAAACTGCGCGCGGAGCTTCAATCCAGCATCGCACCGATAGCCGGCGCGGTTTCCATCGACCGCTGGCAGGCGCAGAAGGACTCCAGCGGCAGGGTGGAGAGCTATAAGGTCTGGGCGCGCCGCTAACAGCAACGAGAGGAACAAGATGAAGCGAATGCTATTGGTATCCGTCGCGGTGGTGTGTTGCGCCCTTCCGATGGCACATGCACAGAGCTGCGACACCGCCAAGGTGCTGGCGCAGATGGACGCAGCCTCCGCAAAGTTTCAGAGCACGCAGGCAGACTTCAAGTGGGACGTATCTGCAATCTGTGGTCAACGAGCACGACGTCCAGAGCGGCACGGTCTACTTTGAGCGCCACGGCGATTCGACTTCCATGGCTGCATATATCAAGCAGCCGGCGGAGAAGACGGTCTTCTTCAACGGAAGCACATTGACTTTGCTCCAGCCCGACATCAAGCAGGAGACGCTCTTCAGCGCCGGCGCCAATCGCGGCCAGTATGAGAGCTTCCTGACGCTGGGCTTTGGCGGCAGCGGCAAGGATCTGCAGAGCAACTGGACGGTGAGCTGCCAGGGCATGGAGTCGATCGACGGAACCCAGACGGCGAAGCTCGACCTGAAACCGAAGCAGCAAAGCGTCGCCAACATGTTCTCGCACGTCACGCTCTGGATCGACGCGGCGCGGTCGCTCGGCCTGAAGCAGATTTTCTACGAGCCATCCGGGGACAACCGGACCGCGACCTACACCGGCGTCAAATACAACACGAAAATTCCTGCAGACATTTTCAAGCCCAAGGACAAGGGCTTCAACATCATCCGGAAGTAACGATCTCACGCGTTGCCGAGTATCCGCGAGCCGAGCGAGAAGCGCACGCCGCGCCGGCCAGGATGCAGAGCATCGGAAACACCTCGATCGTATATCGAGCTTCCGGCGCTTCAATGGTTGCCAGCAACAGGCTGCGCAGCACGCAGTAGCGACGATCGCGGCTACCAGCACCGTGCACCTTCGCCGCAACCGCCACGCGCCCACCGCGGCCAGGATCAGGTACGCAAGATTCAGCAGAGCGTATGCGGCGGCAAACTCCGTCTCCGCGTTGTGCCGATCATACTGCCACCAGCGCAGCTCGATGTTCAGCATCTCGGTGCGTGGGCGCAACCACATGTCCAGCACGCGTAACAGCGGCAGTTTCACGTCGCTGCGGAATGGATGCGTGCGCTCCCGCTCGACGGCCAGTGCCATGAAAGCGCGCGTCGATCTCCGGGGTAAGGGTCGTGGTCTCGTTGTACGCGGCGAAAATGTCAGAGGTCTGCTCACGCTCGGCCGGCGAGTCGAAGGCGCGGGCAGGAAGCAGGTTTACATCCAAGGGCGCGCTCTCTACGTTCCAGTAGATGTCCGAAGTTGAGGTGAAATCTATGGCCCAGGTCTTCATCCAGCGCTGGAACCCCGGCGCGATGAATTCACCGGGATCGGTGGCGTAGCGTGGGGCCAGTGGCTCAAAGACGTGGAAGGTGCGCAGGTTGCGCGCGGTCCAGAACACGAAAGGAACGACCGACAGGAGGCCAGCGCTGAGAACGTACCGCCAGGCACGGGTGCGTCCTAGCGGGGGTAGGCCCAGGAAGCTGCGATTTGCGAACAGGACGATGGCTAGAAGGCTCGCCACTGCCAGCAGCGCGCCATCCGGACGCAGCAGCGTGGCATAACTCCAACTCGCGGCCAGCAGCAGACATGGGCGCCATCCGGGACGCATCTGCAGCGACACAAGAGCGGCGCAGGCGACAGCGATACAGAAGATCGAGAGTGTCTCGCTCAAAGGCGCCGCCACATAGTTCGCGGTGAAAGGACACAAGGCCGCCAGATAGAGCGCCCACATTCCCGCGCGGAGCCCTCCAATCGCCCGCGTTGTCCATGCGACGACCAAGGACGACACCAGATCGATGGCTACCTGCAGATACAGAACTGCGCCGTAGTGGTCCACGCCGAAGATACGAAAGCACGCCGCCAGAAAGAGTGGATAGCCGGGGAGCCGGATCAGCGTCGGCTTCACCGTGGCGCCTGCTGCCGTGAACTCGGTGCGGCCATAGATGCCGTGGGTCAGCCAATTCTTGGCGATATCCCCATAGGTCAGGCCGTCGCCGTTCACCTGCGGGAAATGCCACAGAAACCACAGGCGTAGCCATGTCCCGAGCGCCAGGGCAAGCAGCACTAACGCGAGGGTGCGGTAGGAGCGTCGCATTGGTTGGCATCATACAGACCAGGGGCGCGCGGCAGAGAGCCCGGAGAGAAAGCTCAGATGGTTGGCCCTATTCACGTAGCGCTGTACTCTGTCTTGGACCCTCTGAATCCAATCCCATGACCCGCCAGATTTTCTACGATCCCGAGCGTAAGCGTTGGAAGCGGCTGCGTCGCGTCCTGGATCTGACCGCGGTTGCGTCCACGCTGCTGCTGGTAGCGTTCTTCCTGGGCGTCATTCACAGGGAGCAGCTACCCGACCTGCTGCTGCCGCAACAGAAACGAAACTATAAGGCGGTGAAGGGCCAGCAGACCGCGGAGTCGCGCCGCGCCGCGCTACGTGCCGCACGCCGGCGCACGAGCCGCAGGGCCTCCGAAGTTCCGCTGAACACCGGTGAGGGTCTGCGCGCCACCTTCTACACCGACAATGCACCTAGCTTGTCGTCGCTGAAGCAGCATGTCCATCAGATCGATATGCTCTTTCCGGTGTGGCTTCACGTGAACGATGCGGCCGGCACGCTGCTCGGTGCCATGCCGCTTGCCCCGGCGCACACCTATCGCATCGTCGATCCCAATGGGACCGTCCACGGTGTCGATCCGAACAACGATGTGCATCAGGCGATTGCCAATGCGCACGAAGATACGGAAATCTTTCCGCTGATCAACAACTACAACATCATGACCAACGATTGGGATCCGGTGATCGGTCCCATGCTGAACGATCCCAGCGCGCGGCATAGCTTGCGGCTGCAACTGGATAAATTTCTCGAAGCAAACCCCGATTATCACGGCATATCGCTGGACTTTGAGGAGGTTCCAGACAATGCCGAGGCCGGGTATCAGGCACTTATGGCTGAGCTCTATGCGGATTTCTCCACCAAGAACCTGCGGCTCTACATCAACGTGCCTGTCAGTACGGATAAGAAGATGCTTGCATTTGAGGCGGCGCACACGGATGGGATCGTGTTGATGAACTACGACCAGCACGAGAACACATCGCTGCCAGGACCTATCGCTGCCGAAGATTGGTTTGAAAACAACCTCCAGCAAGTGTTGAAGATCGTGCCCAAGCAGCGCTTGATCTGTGCGCTGGGCAATTACGGCTACGACTGGACCATGCCGCTGCCGGATGCCAAAGGACATACCTCCCAGAAAGTGATCGATGTCAGCTCCGTCAGCGTGCAGGAGGGCTGGCAGGAGGCCAGCGATTCGGAGTCGAGTGTGTCGTTCGCGGGTGACGAATTGAACCCGCATTTCGCCTACGACGATGAGGACGAGCACGTTCGCCATCAGGTCTGGATGCTGGATGCCGTTACCGCCATGAACGAAATGCGCGCCGCACGCGCGATGGGCATACAGACCTTCGCGCTCTGGCAATTGGGCACGGAAGACTCCTCGCTCTGGAACATCTGGGACAAGCCAAGTACACCCAATATCCAGACAACTCTGGAAAAGATTCAGCCCGGCAATGACGTCAATGAGGAGGGCGAAGGCGACATCCTGCGCATCACAGGGCTACCGCATCCCGGCTCACGCACCGTCGACATGGACGCGGAAAACCAGACCGCAACCGACGAGCACATGCTGACATACCCGCAGCCGTACACCATCGAATACTACGGCTACCATCCGAATCAGGTCGCGCTCAGCTTCGATGACGGTCCTGACCCCCAATGGACGCCGAAAATTCTCGACATTCTGAAGGCCAAACACGTCAAGGGCGCATTCATGGTGATCGGTGAGCAGGCGCAGGATAACGTGGGCCTTCTGCGTCGTTACATACGAGAAGGCCACGAAATCGGCAACCACACCTACACGCATCCCGACATCAGCGCGATTTCTGCACGGCAGGTGCAACTTGAGCTGAACCTGACCGAGCGGCTCTTCGCCAGCAAGCTCGGCATCAAGCCCCTGTACTTCCGGCCGCCCTATTCCATCGACCAGGAGCCCGATACCAACGATCAAGCGGCCCCCGCTTATCGTATCCAGCAGATGGGATACACCATCATCGGCAACAAGATCGACACCGATGACTGGAATGAGCATCCGCGCAAGAGTCCGCAGGAGATCGCCTGGAGCGTGATGGAACAGTTGCGCGCGATGAAGAAGAAGCCCCAGTTCCGCGGCTCCATCATCCTGCTGCACGATGGTGGCGGCGACCGCTCGGCCACCATCGCCGCATTGCCGCTGCTCATCGACACACTGCGCGCGCACGGGTACCAGATTGTTCCTGTCTCCGAACTGATGGGCAAGACCACCGCAGAGGTCATGCCGCCGCTCACGCCTAACCAGCGCTGGCAGGCGCGCATCGATTCCGTTGCCTTCACGCTGTTTGCTTTTGTCGGCCGCTTTATCGTCATGGTCTTTTTCATCGGCGACGTGCTCATGAGCGCGCGGCTCTTGCTCATCGGCCTTTTCGCCATCATCGATCGCCTGCGCCATCGCAGGGTGCCGGAGGTAGCCGGCGGCTTTGCGCCGCGGGTGGCCGTTCTCATTCCCGCCTACAACGAGGAGAAGGTGATCGTCCGGACGATCCGCTCCGTGCTCAATTCGGACTACGAGAATCTGCGCGCGATTGTCATCGACGACGGGTCCAGCGACCGCACGTACGATGTTGCGCGCGAGGCCTACCGTGACGAGATTGCCGCGGGGCGCCTGCAGGTGTTGAGCAAGCCGAATGCAGGCAAAGCGGAAGCGCTCAACTACGCCATTGGCCTGCTCACCGAGGACTACTACGTCGGCATCGACGCCGATACCGTGATCGCGCGCGATGCTGTTTCAAAGCTCATTTGCCACTTTGCAGATCCGCAGGTGGGCGCGGTGGCCGGCAATGCCAAGGTGGGCAATCGCGTGAATCTGTGGACGCGCTGGCAGGCGCTGGAGTACATCACCAGCCAGAACTTCGAACGCCGCGCGCTCGATCTCTTCAACGTGGTCACCGTGGTGCCCGGCGCCATCGGCGGCTGGCGCACGGAGGCGACGCGCCAGGGTGGCGGCTATCCCATCAATACAGTTGCTGAAGATGCCGACCTCACCATGAACCTGCTCGAACAGGGCTATAAGGTCATTTACGAAGATCAGGCGCTCGCTTTCACCGAAGCACCCGTCGACGCGAAAGGGCTGATGCGGCAGCGCTTCCGCTGGTCGTTCGGCACATTGCAGGCGGTCTTCAAGCACAAGCAGGCCTTCACCAAGAATCGCGCGATGGGCTTCTTTGCCCTGCCCAACATCCTGATCTTCCAAATCCTGCTGCCGCTGGTGTCACCGCTGATCGACCTGATGTTCGTTTACGGCACCATCCAGTATTTGCTCGACCGGCATTTCCACCCGGACACGGTCGATGCCGCCGGCTTCAAAAAACTGCTGACCTACTTCCTCGCCTTCCTCATCATCGATTTCGTAACCTCGGCGCTGGCGTTTTCGCTGGAGCGCAGACATCCGGCGAAACGTGGCGACGGCTGGCTGCTCTTCCATATCTGGCTGCAGCGCTTCGCCTATCGGCAGGTCTTTTCCGTTGTGTTGTTCAAGACCATCAAGCGTGCCATCGATGGCCGCCCCTTCAACTGGGACAAGATCGAGCGCACCGCGAAGATGTCAAAGCAGGCGGAGAAGATCGCTGCCGGGACATAGAGAGCGCTCTCGCAGCTAGCTAACCCACTCGCCCTTGCGCATCAATGCCTCCGTCGCTCCCCCCGCCGTGATGCCATCCAGGTCGATCTCGCCCGAGCCGATCATCCAGTCCACGTGGATCAGGCTGTCGTTCGCGCCCTTTTCTGCCAGCGCTGCGGCATTCATGGTGTCGCCGCCGCGGATGCAGGTGCTGTAGGCCTGCCCCAGCGCGATGTGGCTGGCCGCATTCTCATCGAACAGTGTGTTCGAGAAGAGCAATCCGCTCGCCGCAATTGGCGACGAGTGCGGCACCAGTGCTACCTCTCCCAGTTGGCTCGCGCCCTCGTCGGTTTCGAGCATCTTGCGCAGCACGGCCTCGCCCTGCGATGCATGCGACTCCACCACGCGGCCACCCTCGAAACGAACCTGAATGCCCGCGATCAGGGTGCCTTGGTATGAGAGCGGTTTCGTACTGGTCACCGTGCCCTCCGCGCGCTTGCAATGCGGGGTGGTAAATACCTCCTCGGTCGGAATGTTCGGGATGCACGCCAGTCCATTGCCCGCAGTAGTGCCGCCGCCCATCCACACGTGGTCATCAGCCAGACCGACGCGCAGATCGGTGCCCGGCCCCCGGAAGTGCAGGGTGCTGTATCGCCGGTCGTTCAGCAGAGCCGCGCGTTTGCGAAGTCCATCGTCGTGCGCGCGCCAGGCCGCCACCGGATCGGGCGCGTCCACGCGGGACGCAGCAAAGATCGCATCCCACAACTTTGCCATCGCCACTTTCTTGGTCTCGTCCGGGAACACCGACGCTGCCCATGCCGGTGTAGCCGCGGCCACGATCGTCCAGTTGATCGCGTGCCGCGTGATAAGCTCCATCGCCGGCCGGCTTGCCTTCGAAAATGCGCGGTTTGCGCGTCCCACCTTTTCCGGATCCTCTTTCGCCAGCAGCGCGGGGTTGGCGCCGGCAATTGCCATGCGGGCCGCATTGTTGCGGAAGGCCTGAGCAACGCCGTCCTGCAGCCAGGTGGCCGCCGTGTCGAAGCTCGCATCGGGTGCGTAGCGGAAGCGCGCCAACGTAGACTCATCGTCGGTGTAAAAGGTCGTCACCAGGGACGCACCTGCCCGATAGGCATGCTCGGTGATGCGCCGCACCAGCGGCAGCGCGTCCAGAGACGCGGTGATCAGCAGCTCCTGCCCCCGCGCCAGCCCCAGCCCAACTTCGATCGCGACCGCTGCCAGTCGGTCCAATCGTGCACTATGTGTAGCTTTGGACCCCACGATTGGGGCTACTGCTGCACTCATGCTGTTTCTCCTGAAGGGATATTTCGCGGCCATCCGTCGCATGCATTGTTCACGGCTCCGGCCACTGCCTGTAGCATACGTCCATGCTCGACCGACGCGCATTTCTGGGTACTTCCACGCTGGCCTTGCCCTTCATCGCCGGCTTCGTCCCCGTGGTGCAGGGTCAACTGCCGAGTCTTGTCATCGATCCTGCCAACGCGAAACTCACTCACGAGAGCTACGGCGACCTACGCATTTACTTGGATGGTCCGACGGGGCAGCTCCGTGCTTTGACTGTGGGCAGTCTTGCCCTGAAGGCTGGGATGGTGCCACACCCTCCGCATCAGCATCCCGAGGAAGAGATCATGCTGGTCACCGAGGGCGCGGGAGAGATCACCGTAGAAGCGCAGGCTTATCCGGTAGCCCCGGGATCGATGATGTACTGCTCCGGGCAGCGGCTTCACGGGATCACCGCTGGTGCTCATGGACTCACCTTCTACTTCTACAAATGGAGAGCCTGAGGTCGCCTGTGAGGGTAATCTTTCGCTTGCTACAATCCGTTTACCATCCGCAATAGGAGCTGCCCCATGTCTGAAGCCCTCGCCGTCACAAAGTTTTTTGCCGCACTGGATGCCCGCATCGCCCGCTACGACCTGCTACAGCACCCCTTCTATCAGGCATGGTCCAAGGGTGAGCTGACCCGCGACGAGCTGCGCGAATACGCATCCGAGTACTGGCACCACGTCTCCGCGTTTCCGACATACCTGAGCGCGCTGCATGCACGTCTGGAGGACGCGCCGTTGCGCCGCACTGTCCTGGAGAACCTGGCCGACGAGGAGGGTTTGCCCGCGGGCCGGGCCCATAGCGATCTGTGGATGGACTTCGCCGCCGGCATGGGAGCGGATTCTGCCGCCGTACGCGGGCGCACACTCCAGCCGGAGACGACTGCCCTCATCGCCCACTTTCGCAGTGCGATGCAGGATTCGGTGGCGGCGGCACTGGCCTCGCTCTACACCTACGAGTCGCGCGTTCCCGCCATCGCGCGTACCAAGGCCGAGGGACTGAAGCAGCGCTACGGCGCCGACACGGACACGGCCCGCTACTTCACGCTGCATCAGACCGCCGACGTGCACCATGCAAAGGTCTGGCGCATCGCGATGGAGGCAGAACTCACCGCGCGCCCGCAAGACGCGGACGCTGCACTGGACGCTGCCGAAGCGACCGCAGGCGCACTGTGGAAGACGCTCAGCGGCATCGAGCGTGAGCGCCAACAGGCAGGCAGCAGCGCCGCCTGATCGCAGTTTATGGGCGGCCACGTTTCGCCGCGTGCCGCCCACTTCGCCTCTACGATTCCGGCACACCCGCTTCATCCGTTGATGTAGACTGCGGCCACCTCCCCGTGTGCCCCTGTAGTGCCCATACCTGCCGGTGCGCCGCTCTGCCTTATGTCCACAGACGATCCTCAGCCGCGCCTGCTGCTCACCGATGCCGAGGGCACCCGCGCGTATCCGCTGCTGTACTTTCCCTTCAGCATCGGGCGCAGCGGCGAGAGTGATCTGTGCATGCCCCACGCGCAGGTCTCGCGCCATCACGCCTCTATCGAATCAGAGCAGGATGGTCTTTATCTCCGCGATCAGGGCAGCCGTCATGGCACATTGCGCAACGGAGAGCGAATCGAGCGAGTGCGCCTTCGCTCCGGCGATCGCATCGCGCTGGGCCAGTCCAGCGTGACGCTGGTCTTTCTCGATGGGCCGGCGCAGGAGGAGACGTCGGTACGCGCACACCAGACGGCTACCGGTGCGCGCGAACTGTTGGAGCGCGCTTCGAGCCAGGTCAGCGGATCCGACCTGGAAAAGCTCTCGCTCTTTCTGGAGGCGGCGCAGCGCTTCAACGGTACCCAGGTGCTGGATGATGTGCTCAGCACCATGATCGAGTACGCGCTGCGTCTGACCTGCGCGGAGCGTGGCTTTGTCTTTCTGGGTGACGATGCTGCGTCGCTCCGGCTCCGCACCGGCCGCGGCAGCGACGGCTCCGCGTTGCTGGATGACTCGAAGATCTCCCGCTCCATTGTGCGCGACGCCGCGCATTCCGGCCTCGACTACATCCTGGGCGACGCGACCGGCGAGGGCGCCGCCATTGGCCGGGACAGCATCATCGCGCACGATCTGCGCAGCGTGATTGCCATCCCCCTGCGCCGCCGCAGCAACGGTACGCTACTTGGTCTGCTCTACCTGGATAGCCGTCTGCAGTCCTGCAATCTCAGCACCGTTAGCCGGGAGATCTTGCGCGCCATCGCGACCGAAGCCGCGACGCTGGTGGAAAACGCACGCATGCTGGAGGCGGAGCAAGCGGCTGCCCTGATGCGCAAGGAGATGGACATCGCCGCCGCCATTCAGCAGCGCATCATCTCCAGCGACCTGCCCGCCGTGCCGGGCTTTGCGTTGCGCGCACGCACACTGCCCTGTACCGAAGTCGGCGGCGATTTCTACGATGTCATCTGCACGGATGATGGCTGCGTCGCCATCGTCGCGGACGTCTCCGGCAAAGGGATGTCGGCGGCGCTGCTCGCCTCCATTGTGCACGGCATGATGTACGCGCAGATCAACAGCGGCGCCTCACTGGTCGATGCTGTCAGCGCCGTGCATGCATTCCTCTGCGCTCGCGTCTCCGGCGCGAAGTACGTGACGCTGGTCGCGCTGCGCTGCCGGCGGGATGGCTCGGCCGAGATGGTCAACGGAGGCCACGTTCCCCCGCTGCTGGTCGAATCCAATGGCCGCGTCAGTATGCTCGAAGACGGCGACATGCCGGTGGGCATGCTGCCCGAGGCCAGCTTCCATGCCATCCCGCTCCACCTGCCGTCCGGCGGCCGCATGGTGTTGTTGAGCGACGGCGTCAGCGAATCGGAAAACCCTGCAGGAGAGCAGTTTACGGTGCCGCACTTCGAGCAATACCTCACTGGAGAAAACCCCATCGCCGCCATCTTTACCGCGGTAGAACGCTTCAGCGAGGGCGTTCCTCAGGCCGACGACCGCACCATGCTCACCATCGATCGGCTGGTCTGAACGTACGGAGGGGGCCTATGAAGCTGCTGCTCAAATTCGACCTGATTCTCGTCACGCTGGCAGCCCTTGGGCTCCTGGTGGTCGCATTCGTTGCGCACAACTTTCTGCAGGAGAATGCCCGCGCTCAGGTTCTACAGCAGGCCGAGCTCATGATGGAGAGCGCCAGTTCGGTTCGCCGTTACACCTCCGACGAACTCAAGCCGCTGCTGATGGGCAATCCAAAATATCAGCAGGAGTTTTTGCCGCAGATCGTTCCCGCTTACGGCGCCACCACCACCTTCGCCAAGTTGCGCACGAAATTCCCCCAGTACACCTATCGCGAGCCCGCCCTGAATCCCACCAATCCGCAGGACCGGGCGGCGGACTGGGAAGCAGATGTCATTCAGCACTTCCGCAATCACCCCGCCGACTCTGAACTTGTAGCGGAACGGGCGACACCGACCGGCACTGCGCTCTACCTCGCGCACCCCATCGTCGCCGTTCCCACCTGCCTGCAGTGCCACAGCGATCCTGCAGCGGCGCCGGCATCGATGATCCGGAAATACGGCGCGGACCACGGTTTCGGCTGGCAACCGAACGAGATCATTGGGGCGCAAATCGTCTCTGTGCCCACGGCGGTGCCGGTCAATATCGCAGGCAGGGCCTTTCACTCGCTCATGCTCTCGCTCACCCTCACATTCGCGGCGCTGATTGTGGCCACGAATGTGATCCTGTTGCTGCTCATCATCCGTCCGGTGCGCCGCCTGGCCCATGTCGCCAACCAGGTCAGCACCGGGCAACTCGAGGGGGCAGAGCTACCTGTTCGCGGCAAGGATGAGATCGCAGAGCTCACCGCATCCTTCAACCGTCTCTTTACAAGTCTGGCGAAAGCGATGCGTCTGCTGGGGTAAGAGACCACGAGCAGAGCCTCAGTATTGCCCGCTGATCCGCAGATGGCTGTGCACTGCGGCGAGGAACCGCTGCCGTGCCGGTGGCGATGCAATCTCCTGCGCCAGAGCGTCACACATCTCGCGCAGATTGGTCGTACTGCTCGAAGCACGACGCACCAGCACTCCGGCGATCGGACCAACATGCTCCGCCAGTTGGCGTGTGATCTCGCTCAGCGACTCGGGCCGGTGCGCACCCGTCGGCCGCGGCGAGCCAGACCCCACCACTTGCGCCGCAGGAGCCTGCGCCACCCGTACCTGCGACACATCTCCTGCCGGTGTGCTGCGCAGCCCATCTTCATCCAGAGCCGCAAGAAAAGCCTCGGCTGTCTGCCAGCGTTCCCGCGGATTTTTGGCCAACGCGCGCATTACCGTGGCCGAAAGTGCTGCCGGGATCTTCGGATTAGTCTGATTCGGCGGTACTGGCGCATGCTGCAGGTGTCCCGCGATGACCTGGATGTGAGTAGAGCCCTCGATCGGCAACCGGCCAGTGATCATCTCGTAGAGTGTGACGCCGACTCCATAAATATCCGATCGGGCATCGTGCGGCTCGCCGGAAATATGTTCCGGCGCAATATAGTGCATCGAGCCGACCAGTGCGCCGGTCGTGGTCAGCCGCTGGTCGGGCGCGCCCAGCGAGGTCGCCAATGCCAGGCCGAAATCGAGCAGCTTCACCTCACCCCGGGGCGTGATCATGATGTTCGACGGCTTGATGTCGCGGTGGACGATGCCGCGCCCGTGGGCGTAGCGCAGCGCTTCCAGTACCTGCCGCGTGTAGCGCAACGATTCTTCCAGAGTCAGGCCAGCCGGAAGCCGTCGCCCCAGATCTTCGCCTTCCACGCACTCCATGATCATCACCATTTCTTCCTGGTGACGGAAGGCAGTGTGCAGGGTAGCGATGTTCGGGTGCTCCAGGGTGGCCAGCAGACGGATCTCGCGCACAAAGCGATCAATCATCTCCTGCGCCTGGGTGCCGGAGGCTGGGCCGGCGCGCAGCAACTTCATCGCCTCGATGCGATCCGAGATCGTGTGGCGGACACGGTACACCTCGCCCATGCCGCCATAGCCGAGCGTTCCGACGATCTCGTAATCGCCCACGCGCATTCCGGGTGTCCAGGCCATCGCAGCAGTTATACCGCGCCATGGCTTTCATGCCGAGGAAATGTGCCGGCGAAAGCCGCTGCGCCGGTCAGCCCAATTGCCCGGAGTGCGCCTCGCCAGCAGAGGTCGAACGGCCTTAAACTAGGGTGTTATGGCTGCCACCGAGATCTCCACTGTCATCCTTCCGCTTGCTCCCCGCGGCGACTTCCGCAACGAGCCCTTTGTCGACTTCAAGTCGGGCGCCAACGAGCACGCCATGAAGGCCGCGCTTGAACGGGTAGGCGGCATGCTGGGCCACGAGTACGAGCTGGTGATTGGCGGCGAGCGTGTGCGCACTGCGAACAAGTTTCAGTCGCTCAATCCGGCGAAGCCCACGCAGGTGGTGGGGGTACATCAGGAGGCCGGCGCCGAGCACGCCGAACAGGCGATCGCTGCCGCGCTGAAGGCCTTCGAGACGTGGCAGTTCGTTTCGCCGGAACTGCGTGCCTCGCTGCTGTTACGCGCTGCCGCGCTTATTCGCGACCGCAAGTTCGACTTCTGCGCGTGGCTTACCTATGAGGTCGGCAAGAACTGGGCGGAAGCCGATGCCGATGTGGCAGAGACCATCGACTTCCTCGAGTTCTACGCCCGCGAAGCTCTGCGCCTCGCGAACGCCGAACCACCCATCCAGTATCCCGGCGAGCGCAACCGCCTCCTCTACGTCCCGCTCGGCGTCGGTGCGGTCATTCCTCCGTGGAATTTCCCCTTCGCCATCATGGCCGGCATGACTGCCGCGGCCATCGTCTGCGGCAACACCGTCGTCGTCAAGCCGTCTACTGATGCGCCTAGCATCGCGGCGCGTTTCCTCGACATACTCGAAGAAGCAGGTATGCCGCCCGGCGTCGTGAACCTGTGCCAGGGCGGTCCTGTTGTCGGCCGCGCGCTCGTCGACAATCCGAAGACACGCTTCATCGCCTTCACCGGCTCCAAAGCCGTCGGCCTCGAAATTCACGAGCGCGCCGCCAAGACGCAGAAGGGTCAGCTCTGGATCAAGCGCACCGTCCTCGAGTTGGGCGGCAAGGATTCGATCATTGTCAGCGCCGACGCAGACATCGACGCTGCCGTCGAAGGCGTCGTGGCTTCGGCTTTCGGCTTCAACGGACAAAAATGCTCTGCCTGTTCGCGCGCCATCGTTGAAGATCCCATCTATGACGCATTCCTCGAACGCATAGAAGCACGCGTCGCGCAGATCAAGGTCGGCGATCCCGTCCAGAACCTCTATATGGGACCCGTGGTGAACGAAACCGCGATGAAGAGGATCCTCAACTACATCGAGATCGGCAAGGGCGAAGGCCGCGTTGTCTCCGGTGGCAAGAGTGTCGAGAATGCCGGCGGCGGTTATTACATCCAGCCCACCGTCATCGCGGATGTAGCGCCGACCGCGCGCATCGCGCAGGAAGAGATCTTCGGTCCGGTACTCGCCGTGATTCGCGTGAAGAACTACGAGGAAGCGCTCGACGTTGCGAACAACACCGAGTACGGCCTCACCGGCTCGGTCTACACCGCGGACCGCCGCAAACTCGATCACGCCAGCCGCGCCTTCCAGGTCGGCAATCTCTACTTCAACCGCAAGAGCACCGGCGCCATGGTCGGCGCGCACCCCTTCGGCGGATTCAACATGTCCGGCACCGACTCGAAGGCTGGCGGCGCGGATTATCTCTTGCTCTTCACCCAGGCCAAGTCCGTCGCCGAAAAGCTGCGCTAAGCGAGCGGTTGCGCCGGTGGAGCAGTAGCGGACAGCTTCCCTTGGCTCAAATCGGTCGGTCGAACATTTATCACAGATCGTATTCAGAAGGCGACTAGCCGGTACGAATCGGCTCTTCGGTGAGTGACTCGGCGATTTGGCACGCATTATGACATCGCATGGATGCATTCATTTGGAGACCGATCGCTTCATCGTCGAGACGGAAGCGGACAATCACTCGGACATAAGTTCCAGAAGGGCAGACGGTTCCTCGGCAACGGGTTGTTCCATCGCTTTGTCGATGGAAAACGGAAGTCTCAACGCGGCAGCAAACAGGAGAGCATGTAGTCCGCAGAGAAGAACAAAGGCCGCGGTAAATGCGCCGGAGAGGCCAGCGCTAGACTGTGCCATCCCCAACCTCCATCCCAGAAAGGTCGCGCAGAGCGTGGTCAAAATCGGTCCGCCGAGACGTTGCACAATGTTGAGCGATGTTGTCGCCATTGGCAGGTCTTGTTTCCCCACAGAAGCGTATGCAGCCGAGATGGCGGGAATGCCGACCGCGCTGAGTCCCATCCCACGCACAAAGAGAGCACTTGCGAGCACGGCGAGTACAAGTCCGTGACTGGCAAGCCAGATAAAGGGCAGCGTGGCTGCGAAGGCCAGAAATGCTCCTCCAGCTGATACCTTTCGTATCCCGAACCGCTGCGTCAGGGCTCCTATCCATGGATAGGAGCAGAGCATCCCCACTCCAAGCGGAGCCAGCAACCAGCCCGTCGCACTCGGCGATTGGCCACAGGCGCGGATGAGATAGATCGGAATCAGCATTTGGCCCGCAAACGAGATTCCGTTCGACATGAACTGCGTGGTGGCGGACGCAGAGAAGGTTTTTCTCTTGAATAGCTGAAGATCGATGAGCGCCTTGTCCCCTTTTCGAATGGCCATCCTGAAGAAGGCCGCAAGCAGAACAATGGAAATCAGAATAGTCGTAAGACCGGTGCGCTTGCCCAGATGATCCGATCCGTACAGGAAGAGCACGAGTCCAGGAGAGAGCAGGGCGAAGCCAGGAAGATCGAGTTCTCTTGACCTGGTCTCTTCGCGATCATTGGGCAGAAAGAGAACCGCCAGGACGATTGCCAATACACCGACCGGCACGTTGACCAGGAAGAGCCAGCGCCAGGAGGCGTGTTGCAGAATGGCGCCGGCGATGACCGGGCCAAGGATCGGCCCCATCAGGATTGGCACAGCCGCGTAGCCCATGAGGCGCGCCATATGCTTTCCGGCAGCACGCGCCATCATCATCTGCGTCATCGGAGCCATCAGGCCGCCGCTCATGCCCTGGAGAATGCGAAACGCGATCAGGGAGTTCGCTGACCAGGCCAGCCCGCATAAAGCTGAGGAGAGCGTGAAGACTGAGAAGCACCAGAGGTAGAGAGATTTGGCTCCAATGCGCTCCACCAGCCAGCCGTTGAGCGGGAGCATAAGAGCGAGTGCCAGAAGATAGCCGCTGGTGACCCATTGAATCGCCGTGAGGCTGCTGTGCAGATCCACGGCGAGACTGGAGAGCGATACGTTGACGATGGTCGCATCGAGCTGCGCGAGAAAAGAGCCGAGTATCGCGACCGCCGTGATCTTCCAGACCAATGGGTCGAGTCCGCCGGATTCGCTGGAGGACTTAGGCAAGGGCGGCCAGAACCTCATCGGTGGAGCGAACGCGAGTGAGACGCGGGAAGATATGTTCAAAGGCGAAGCGATGATGCTCGGCGTTCTGGCTGGAGCAGGCATCCTCGACGAGCACAAAGGCAAAGCCCAGGCCGGTACCCTGGCGGGCGGTGGACTCAACGCCGGCGTTGGTGGAGATGCCCGTAAGGACGACCGTGTCGATGCCGCGGGACTTGAGCTGCTGCTCGAGATCGGTTCCCGCGAAAGCCCCCCAGTGACGCTTGGTGACGAGGATGTCGCCGGGCTGGAAACCAGCGGAAGGAGTGATCTCCGAGGCTGCGGCGGGCAGTGGCTTGTCGCCCAGATTGTGCGGCTGGTCGACAGGAAGGTTCATGAAGTCGTTGAGATCGACGCGGACGTAGACGACGGGAGCGCCCTGAGCGCGGAAGGCGTCGGCGAGTTTCCTTGAGTTTTCGACGACCTGTGCGGCGGTATGCGGCACTGGATTTATGCCGACGGTGAGATTCTGCAGGTCAATGAGGACGAGTGCGGTCTTTTTAGGGTCGAGCTGGAGTTCTGCCATGGATCCTCTTTATTTAAAATCGAGGGTGGCCTCGATTTCTCTGGATTTAGAATACGAGGATGCCCTCGATTTCGTCAAACCCCATCCGCGTTGCGCCACAGCAGGAACGCTCGACGCGCCGGTTGGCCGGTTTTCTGGACGCAGCCGCGGAGCTCTTTGTCGAAGCCGGCTACGAAGCAGCGACTATGACGGCGGTCGCGGAGCGAAGCGTGTCTTCTATCGGCGCGCTCTACAACTACTTTCCGGATAAACAGTCCATCGCGTTCACGCTGCTAAATCGATATTCCCAAGAGCTGGAGGCGCATTGGAAGCCGTTGATGGAGCAGACGGAGATACTTACCCATGCGGAGTTCGCCGATCGGTTTATCGAGCGCATCACCCAATTCGTCCAGGAGCGTCCCGCTTATCTGATCCTGCTGGCCGCGCCAATCCGCTTTCGCCGCGACCCTGCAGCCCGAAAGGCTTCACGAATCGCAATCGCAAACGCCTTTCAGGCGAAGAATCCCTCGCTTTCGAAGGAACAGTCTTTACTTGCTGCAAACGTCTCTCTCCAGATAGTCCGGGGCATGATGACGCTCTATGGGGAAGCAGATTCCAAAGGCAAAGTCCTCGTTGTGGCTGAGTTTAAGAAGTTGCTGACGTTGTATCTGAGAGGCGTCTTGTCCGAAGACGAAGCGTCGGCCATGTAGAGCCGAAATTCCTGCATCTGATTGCAGCCATTGCATGGGGCACACAGTTTGGTCTCGATAGCCGACAAGTGTTCCCGTAATCCCGCCCAGATCTCTGTTGATGCCAACAGGGCGAGTCACTCTTCCATCTAAGCCAGTCTCCGAAAGCTGAGTAACTGCAAGCGCAAGAGCCAGCGATCCCCCCAGGTTTTGAGCGGCTGTAGGCTCCAATACTCGTCACATCTATCCCAACCTGCGACAATTCCAAATCGGCCCATCTTCGAGACCAAGTAACAATAACCAGCACTATTCCTGCCACTTTACCCCACCCAATTCGCTACACTGGAGATAGAGAGTCAAAGAACAAACGTCACCCAAGCGGTGGCGTTTTTATTTTCGGGTGCAGTCTCGCGGAGATGTGGGTGGGCTGCCTGAGCACAAGCATCGGCATGCTGCCTAAACTCTTTGGAATGACGAATTAACCAATAAGCCCTTTAGAAAGACGAATTTGACCCTCGGGAGGCCGCCTATCTCATAGCAGTAGAAAGAGTTACAAGCCAGCCTCCCGTGCCGGGAGGGGGAGGGGGTGGCCAGTACCGTTATTTACTCGCCCCAATGCAAAGCGGTGGTCAAGTGGAAGCCCAACAGGCGAAATTACCGCCCGATATTCGGCATCGCGGCATCGAGAAACTCGCTGACCATCGGCGCCACCCACGCGCTGCGCGTCATCAGCGCCATGTGATCAGTGCCCGGCAGCACCGCGAGCCGCGCGTGTGGCAGCAGCCGGAACAAGTCCACAGCGTGTTCGGGGCGCATCACATCCGCGTCGCCGACGATCACCAGTGCCGGCGCGGTGATGCCGCGTATCACTTCTATGGGGATGTCTGGAAAATTCCGCATGCGTTCGACGCACTTATCGAAAAAGCTCTGCAGGTTCTCCGGATGCGGCGCAGCTTCCCGATACGCCTCCCGCAGCTCCTTCGGCATCTGCTCCAGCTTGGCGGTGGGGAACCCCTCCCAGAACCAGGGATAACTGCTGCCCTCGCGTTGAAAGAAGCCCGACGCCACCACCAGCTTGCGCACAATGTGCGGATGCCGGATCGCCACCTGCAGTGCGATCGTGCCACCGTTGCTGAAACCGAAGAGGTCCGCCTGGGCGATGTGCAAATGTTGAAGCAGCGCCACAGTGTCTTCCGCCGACTGCACAAAGCTGAACGGTCGGTCGGCGATGTCCGCCGTGTGCCCGAAGCCCTGTTGCTCGAACGCGATGACCTGGCGGTCGCGTGCCAAAGCCTGGAGTACATGTCCAAAGGATGTCTGGATCGTGTCGCCACCGCCGTGCAGCAGCACCAGGGGCGGCTGCGCGGAATGTGCGGTGCCATGAATCTCGTAATACATCTTGAGGCCATTCACCGGAGCGTAGCCGGTCTGTGTCTTCATTTGTATTCTCCTTTGCGCTCGCGCATGCCTGCAGCACCCGGCTTACGCCGGATGCTCGCAGGTGATTGCCACAGAGGGAATGTGGCACTCTTCGATGCGTAATGTGCGAATGACTGTTACAAGTATTCGCCCAGCCGATCCATCGTATCGTTCAGTCCCTGGACCGCCCCGTACACATTCACCACGTGATCGCGCTCCGCGGCCGAAGGGAAGATCATCCGCAGCGACACCTCAGTCTTGGTGCCCTTCTCGCGAAACTCCACGATCACGCGATGGGTATGGATGTCGTCGTCTTCCTCGCCACCACTGGTCGTGTAGATGATGCGCTCCGGTATTTCGATCTCTTCATAGCGAATCTCGTTCGGATAATTCCTGCCGTCTGGTCCATGCATGGTGAACTTCCAGACGCCCCCGGTGTGCGCCTCCATTGAGTAGGTGGTGGTGCTGAAGCCGCGCGGCCCCCACCACTGGCCGATTGCTTCCGGATCGATCCACGCTGCGAAGACGCGGTCTCGTGGCGCATCGAAGATGCGGTTGATCGCCATCTCCCGGTCGCCAACAAGCCGCGCACGCTCCAGGTTTGCAACTGCTGCTGCCATCTGTTTTCCTCCATGTTCTGCTGCGAATGCTTTGTTCAAACCGTGACGGCCAGAAGCGCTTCGAGCCGGTCGAGATTCTCCTCATTGGCGCGGCTTTCGCGCCGCAGCGTCCGGCGTCTCCCCTTTGGCGGACAGCGGTTGTTCTTCTTGTGCCTTCATCCCGCGCAGATACTCATCCAGCCGGGCGAAGCTCTCCGTCCAGAAATGTTCGTAGTACGCCACCCAGTCGGCCACCGTCTTCAGCGTTTCCGGATGCAATCGGCACGGTCTCCGCTGCGCGTCGCGTCCACGCGCGATCAGGCCGGCTCGCTCGAGGACTTTGAGGTGCTTGGATACCGCCGGCTGGCTCATCGCGAAGGGTGCCGCGAGGTCGTTGACGGTCACCTCGGCAGATGCCAGTCGGGCCAGGATGGCCCTGCGGGTAGGATCCGCGAGAGCCGCGAAGATCGCATCTAGTTTGTCAGGTACCATAATAGAAACCGATCGGTTATATAACCAATTGGTTTGATATAGCAGGGGAGCTCCGTTTGTCAACCGTCGACTGCGGAAAAGTCTGACCTTTACGCGGTGCGTCGATAGAAGACCTTTGAGGAGCCCTGGTTGTTCCTCCGCAAATCGAAGATTCGCAGCGTGGCGGCAGGAGTCCTCAGGCAAAACAAAAGCCCTCCTTGCGGAGGGCTGTTTTGAAGGGCCGAAGTGCTGCTCTGTGCGCTTTTGATCTTTATGCGCTGCGCATCTGTAATGTGGTGGTGGCCGCCTGAATGCCGTTTGCCTCGGGGGCCGCTGCCGGTAGACCACTCACCGCCTCGGCCGCTGCGGCGGCAAGGATGCGGTGATGAATCGTAAAGAGTGCGAGCTCCAGCCGGTCGGAGACGCCAGTCTTGTCATAGACCGAGCGCAGATAGTTCTTGATCACCTGCTCGGTGGTGCCGAGCCGCTGCGCGATCTCCTTGTTCTTGCAACCCTGCACAATCAGGGCAACGATCTTCATCTCTTTCGGCGTCAGGCGGTCGCGTACGCGCGCCCCTACCGAATCTTCGTCTTCGTTGTGGGCAGCATCGGCCGGCCGCTGCACGCAGGTGAGCCCATGGATCACCTTGTGCACACAGTCCACCAGCGCGGCGCCCGTCGTGTTGCGATAGACGACGCCACGCACACCCTGGGCGGTGTAGGAGGAAGCCGACTCGCCGTTTTCCGCAATCACCACGCTGCGGCTGCCGGCAACCTTGATCCGGTTCATGAAGTCAGCCATGTCCGGCCGAAGGGCGGACGCGAAGACCACAATCGAAGAGCGGTAGGTGTCTACTGCCAGCACCATCCGCGCCATGTCGCTGCACTGTGCGGCTACGCGGAAGTCTTCTTCGCTTGCCAGCACCTTGGCGATGCCCGCGCGAAAGATCGCCTGATTGTCACCGAGAATGATCTTATTCATTGCGCCTCGTTTGCTAAGCCCCTTTGCCGAAAGATTAGAGTGCGCAACTTACGTATCCACTCCAGTTTGGAGACACTGGTGGTCTCCGACAAGAGTTTCGTCTCTTTAACTTCCCACAACGGATGCGCTGTCACCAAGGCTTATCGGCAGTTTTCGGTAAATCTTCTCTATGCTGCTCGTGAACTGCTGGGCTGGACGCTCGCTTGTATTCACCCGTCGCGGATCGCCCTGTTGCCCTTTTTGCTGCAATGTTGCCCCTTAAAGATCGGCGATAGACCCCAGAGCGACAACCCCACGATAGTGTTACGGGAGTGTGATGCAGGGCATAAATCGGCTTTGACATCCACCGCATCCTGCGTGTTTTCAACACCAGTGACGCGCGTCCTCGCGATGCACGTCGGTCCTACAACCGCCATCGCAGCCGTGCTGCAACGTCTGCCGTCGAAGCACTACACTAAAGAGGCAGTCCTGTTTCGCCTCCTCGCAAGGAGGACAGAACGCTGAGGAGTCGATGAGCAAGCCAGTCATTCTCGCAATTGATGACGATGTCAGTGTGTTGGAAGCCGTGGTGCAGGACCTGCGCCGCCGTTACGCCGCCAGCTACCGCATCCTGCGCGCCAGCTCCGGCCAGGCCGCGCTCGACTTGGCCAGACAACTGAAGCAACGCTCGGAATCGGTGGCGCTCTTTCTTTCCGATCAGCGCATGCCGGGCATGAACGGTACCGAGCTGCTGGAGCGCTCGATCGAGATCTTCCCGGACGCCCAGCGCGCGCTGCTGACGGCATATTCCGACACGGAGGCGGCAATCCGCGCTATCAACGCGGCGCGCATTCACTACTACCTCACCAAGCCCTGGGACCCGCCTGAGGAGAAGCTTTATCCGGTCGTCGACGACCTGATCGAATCCTGGCGGGATACCCACAAGCCGCCTTTCGAAGGTCTTCGCGTGGTGGGCGCGCGTTATGCGTTGCGCGATCACGAGGTCCGCCAGTTCCTGACCGGCAATCGGGTTCCCTATGTCTGGCTGGACGTCGAGAACTCATCGGAAGCGCAGCAGTTGCTGGAGGAGAACCACCTCAAAGATGCGAAGCTGCCGGTGGTCTTTTTTCAGGACGGTACGTTCCTGGAGCATCCGGAACGGATCCAGATTGCCGAGCGAGTCGGCATGCGCACCCAGCCGTCCAGCGACGTCTACGACCTGGTCGTGATGGGAGCCGGCCTGGCCGGGCTGGCAGCCGGCGTCTATGGGGGAAGCGAAGGTCTGCGTACCCTGCTCATCGAAAACGAAGCTCCCGGCGGACAAGCCGGCACCAGCTCGATGATCCGGAACTATCTGGGATTCCCGCAGGGCATCAGCGGCGCCCGGCTGGCCGAGCACGCCTTCAAACAGGCGGTGAGCTTCAATGTAGAGTTTCTGGCCGCCCGGGCAGCGTCCCTGCGCACCGATCAGGGCTATCACTTCGTCTGCCTCGGGGACGGCAAGGAAATCTCCGCGCAGACCTGCCTGATCGCTACCGGCGTCGACTGGAGGCGGCTGGATGTTCCTGGTGTGGAACGGCTTACCGGCGCGGGAATCTACTATGGGGCGGCCCTGACGGAGGCCCGCGCCTGCAAAGACGAGGAGGTCTTCGTCGTCGGGGGCGCCAATTCCGCCGGGCAGGCGGCACTCGCCTTCAGCCAATATGCGCGCCGGGTAGTCATGCTGGTACGGGCTGCATCCCTCGAAAGCAGTATGTCGAAATATTTGATCGATGAGGTCGCTCGTGAATCCAATATTGAGGTCTGGACAGGTTCGAGAGTTGTCGAAGCAATCGGCGACACGCGACTGCAGCAATTGCGCATCGAGCGTCCGGACGGAGAGCAGACCGTACATGCGACGGGGCTGTTCATCTTCATCGGTGCGGAGCCGAAGACGGAATGGCTTCCTCCGAGTGTGTTGAAGGATGAAAGAGGGTTCGTCTTGAGCGGAAACGACCTCAAACGATGTACGCAATTCGCACGTCAGTGGCAGTTGCAACGCGATCCGTATCTGTTGGAATCGAGCGTGCCCGGCATCTTTGTCGCCGGCGACGTGCGTCACGGTTCGGTCAAGCGCGCGGCCTCCGCTGTTGGGGAGGGATCGATCGCGGTACAGTTCATCCATCAGTACATGGCGGCTCGCTAGCAAATTTTTTGCAGGGAAAGGGAACAGAGACAACTTCCAGCCAATGAGCAGTGATCAAGCCAGCCTTCGTATCCAGCGTGTTCCTTCTGCGACTCTTTACGCAGATCTCCTAAAGGTGCCTGTCTTTGCCGAGATGACGGAAGAGAATCTCGCCTGTCTCGGAACTGTGGAACTGATCGAGGCTGCGCCCGGCACCGACATTGTGCCGCCTGGCTCACTCTGCGACGCGTTCTACGTCCTGCTTGACGGAGAGGTGGAGATCCGCAAATTCGAGAAGGAAGGCGAGCCGCCCCGGAGTATGACGACGGGTGCGGGCGAGGCCTTCGGAGAGATGGGCCTGCTCAAAGGCACGCGGACAGGCTTTGACCTGGTCGCTACCACGGCATCGCGTATCGTTCGTTTCGATGAGGAAGCCTTCTGGCAGCTCATGTTCTCCTGCCCGCGCGTACGCGCCGCCATCCTCGGCAACATGGCGCGGCGGCTGGAGTCCTATCAGATCAACGCGGTCCACCGCGAAAAATTGGCGTCGCTCGGTACCCTCGCCGCGGGCCTGATGCACGAGCTCAACAATCCTGGCGCGGCGGCACTCAGGGCAGCTTCGCAGCTTCGAGAAAACCTTGCCCGGATGCAGGAGATTGGCCTGCGCTTCACCAGCCGGCCCCGCACCCAGGAGCAGTTGGACTGCATGAACTCTCTGCAGCAACAGGCCATGCGCCGCGACTGTTGCGTTCTGATGGGCTCGCTCGAACAATCCGATCGCGAGGAAGCCCTGGCCGAGTGGCTGGATAAGGCGGGCGTCGAAAACGCCTGGCGCATCGCACCCGGCCTCGCCGAGATGGGCATGGATGCCGATCGTCTCGGATGCACCCGGCAAGCCTTTGAGGGGCAGGATCTCTCTGACACCCTCAACTGGCTTGAGTCCGTCATCTCGAATTTCCAGCTCGTGGCTACCATCGAGTCCAGCATCGCCCGCGTTACCGATCTGGTCGTCGCGGTCAAGAAGTATGCCTACGAGGGCAAGGGTGTGGGGACCTCGATCAACGTCCACGAGAGCCTGCACAGCACCCTGATCATCCTTGGGCACAAGCTGCGCCACAAAGGCATCGTGCTGCGCAAGCACTTTACCTCTGAGCTGCCGGCGCTCGAAAATGCCGCTCCCGGTCTCAACCAGGTGTGGACCAATCTGCTCGACAACGCCATCGATGCCTCGCCGGAAGGCGGCGAAATCAGCATCAGCACGCGGCGGGACGGAGACCGCATCGCCGTCAGCTTTGCCGACCGCGGCTCCGGCATCTCGGAAGAGGACCAGAAGCACATCTTCGAGCCCTTTTTCACCACCAAGCCAGTCGGCAGCGGTACCGGTCTCGGCCTGGACATCGCCCGGCGCATTGTGGAGTCGAAGCACGGCGGCGAGATCGCGTTGCGCTCCAACTCCCAGGGAACCGAGTTCACCGTCTATCTGCCGATTCAAGGCGGCGAAACAATCAGCGAGCCGGTTAGCCAGCAGTCCGCCAACTCAGCCCAGACCAGCGCTATTTCTTCCTGAGTGGAGGCGAGTGCCGTATCACCACGGACGGGCCTCCATCCTGCGGAACCCATAGGTGCGAACCCGTAATGGTCGGTAAGCGACAGCTTCCTCCCTATCCAAGACTCGTGCTTGATCTATCCCCGCCACAGCCGCGTCAACGGCCCATTGGCGCCCATCACAGGGTCGACATCGGGGAAGGGCAGCGTCGCCATCCTAGCGGTCGAGGAGGCATCCGGCGCCTGCCGGCAGATGTCCCAGCTTTGCCCGCGCGGATAGGCGCCCACCACCAGAAAATCGTCATTCTGTTCCAGGCGGCAATGGCCTGTTCCCGTCGGTAGCACGGCAATATCGCCGGCGCGGACCACAACCTCGTGGCCGTTCGGGCCGCCCAGCATTAGCCAGGCCTCACCGCCGGCAAAGCCGAGCACCTCATGTGCCGTCGAATGGTAGTGGTGGAAGTCGTAGACGCCGTTCCGCCACTGCGCCGGCCAGCCATTTCGTTCGAAGATCTGCTCGAACTGCGCCGCCGCATCGTCGCCCCGCGCATGCATTACGCTGCGGTAGACCAGCACCGGCAGATGCTCGTTATTCGGCATCCAGCCATTGCGCGAGAGCCGCAGAATCTCCGGATCGTGCGCGCCGCCGCTGTCCCCGCCGCTCACAGCACCCTCGCGGGCAGCGCCCAGCGCCCGCAATGAGCCCAATCCCAGCACACCCAACATCGCCGCAAAAGCACGCCTGTCCATCTCCCAACCTCCGCCTACAGTTTTGGACTCAGCCGGCGGTCGCGAGGCTGCACCAACTCGGTCGTCTCCCTCCATTTTCTGCTGTCATCGTGAACGAAGTGAAAGACCCGCAGTCTTCTCGTGTCCCTGGCATTACGACTCGTGTCGCGAGCGAAACCGGGCAACCGTTAGGGGGACCGAGTCCATTCTTTCGACTCGAAATGAACAGCGTTGCGCCTTATAAGAAAATGGAGACATGACCGGCGTGCACAGCAGCGTCCGTATAGACAAATGGCTCTGGGCAGCACGTTTCTTCAAGACGCGCGCTCTCGCCGCCCGTGCCTGCGATCTCGGCCGTATCCTCTCCAATGGAAATGAGGCGAAGCCTTCCCGCGAGGTCCATCCTGGCGATCGCCTGCACATACGCACAGAGGCAGGCGACTTCCACGTGGAAGTGCGTGCGCTCAGCGAAATCCGCGGACCTGCCGCCGTAGCGCAAACGCTCTATCACGAGACGGACGAGAGCCGCGAACTCCGCCAGAAGCTCGCCGAGGAGCGCCGCGCTGCGATGCAGCAGGGCCTGATCCGCGAGGGCAAACCGTCACGGCGCGACCGCCAGGAACTGAACCGCGTGCGCGGCCGGTTCTGAGACTCTGCGTGTGCGATATGCTGCGCACATAATGATCCGCGCGGCCGTGAGTAGCGACATCCCGCACATCGTCGCCATCGAGCAGATCCCGGAGTTTCGCAGCTACATTGGCGCCTGGTCCGCGGACGAGCATCGCCGCGCTCTGGCCAATCCGGATACGGAATACTTCGTTGCGCCGGGCGAGGATGGCACAGTCGAGGCCTACGCCATTCTGCAAGGAATCCAGTCCGAACATCATTCCATTCATCTCAAGCGCATCGCCGTCCGCACGCCAAACCGCGGCCTCGGCCGGGTTGTGCTGGAGTACGCAATGTCACGCGTCTTTCAGCATCACCGCGCGCACCGCTTCTGGCTGGACGTCTTCGAAACCAATGGCCGCGCGCGCCGTATCTACGAGGCATACGGTTTCCATTACGACGGCGTGCTGCGCGAGGCGATCCTGCTCGATGGCGAATACCACACCCTCGCGCTGATGTCTCTGCTCGACCGCGAGTACACGGCAAGGCAGCAGCCGGGCTCGAATGCGGTTACCTCCGCCCTCGGCTCCTGAGTCCTCATACTTTCCCGCGCTTCTGCCGATAAACATCCTGGCGGCGCTTTCCCCACGCCCGCCGATCCCTCAAAAGCGGAGTGTATCGCGCGTGTTTGCCATCCTCGGAATCCTTGTCGTCTTCGGCGCTGTGCTGGGTGGCTACCTCATGGAGAAGGGCAACCTGTTGGTGCTGGTGCAGCCGCCGGAATTGCTCATGATAGGCGGAGCCGCCATCGGTACTCTGCTGATTGCCAACCCAATGCACATCCTCAAGGGCATCGCCTCCGGTGTCGGCGGTGTCTTCGGCTCCTCACGCTATGGCAAGGCTCGCTACCTCGAAGCGCTGCGCATGATGTTCGGCGTGCTCACCAAGGCGCGTCGCGAGGGGAACCTTGCCATCGAGCAGGACATCGAGACGCCGTACGAGAGTAAGCTCTTCGCCGAATTTCCCGCATTCCTCAAGGACCACCACACCCGCGACTTCGTGTGCGACACGCTGCGCATGATGATCACGGGCGGCGTGGAGGCCTTCGATATCGACCAGATGATGGAGCTGGATATGGAGGTGCAGCATCACGACACCAGCCAGCCCATCTCCGCACTCACCACCGTTGCGGATGCGCTGCCCGGCCTGGGCATCGTCGCTGCCGTGCTCGGCGTCGTCATCACCATGGGCGCGCTCGGCGGCCCGCCGGCGGAGATCGGTCATAAGGTCGCGGCGGCGCTGGTCGGCACCTTCCTCGGCATCCTGCTTTGCTACGGCCTGGTCGGTCCCATCGGCGCGAAGATGTCGAAGGCCGCCGACGAAGAGCGCTGCTTCACCCACATGCTGCGCGTGCTCATGCTCTCCGCCATTAAAGGAACTCCCCCGCAGATTTCAATCGAGATCGGGCGCCGCGCCATCCCGCTACATGTGCGCCCCAGCTTTGCCGAGGTGGATCAGGTCTGCCGCGGCGGCGGTGCGCCGGCCGCACCCGCGGAAGGCGATGAAGGAAAAGCCGCATGACGCCGCAGCCAGTCCCGCAACGCCCCATCGTCGTCATACGCAAGCGCGCGGCCCACGTCGCCCACCACGGCGGCGCATGGAAGGTCGCCTACGCCGATTTTGTCACCGCCATGATGGCGCTGTTCATCGTGCTCTGGCTAATGAACTCGAGCGACCATATGCGCAAAGCGATCGCCGGCTATTTCAACGATCCCCGGGGCAGTTCCAGCACTCCAGGCACCGATCGCGCCGGAGCCGGAGACGCCGTTGCCCTCTCCCGTAACGATCTGCGCGACCTGAAAGCACGGTTGGAGCAGCAGGTCGCCAGCAATCCCGCGCTGGTGAAGCTCAAGAAGCAGATCGAGATCACCATCACGCCTGAAGGTCTTCGCATCGAGCTCATCGAATCGCGCGACGGCACTTTCTTCGAGACTGGCAGCGCCACGCTCAACGAAAACGGCCGCACCACGCTTGCGCTGCTTGCACATCAACTGGCCCAGGTGCCGAACCTGGTCTCCGTCGAAGGCCACACTGACGCACGGGCCTACGCCGATGCCAACGGCTATGGCAACTGGGAGCTCTCCGCCGATCGCGCGAACGCAGCGCGTCGCCTGATGGAACACGCCGGACTTCGCCCCGGGCAGATCTCGCAGGTTCGCGGCTTTGCGGATCGCCAGCTCCGTGTCCCCAGCGATCCACTCGATCCATCCAACCGCCGCATCTCCGTCATCGTCCACTATCTAACACAAGGCCCGGCGCTGGGCGACGAGGGCAGCGCAGCGGCAGTCCACCAGAACGACGCAACTGGCGGCCCCGCGTAAGGTCCTCACTGGATTGCGCGGCAACACAGCCTGGTTTCGGAGCACTGTATATTTTCGAGAGTAGATCGCTCTCCAAATAAGATAGGTGCCCCGACTTGTCATTCCAATCCTTCCTGACCTGCTTCCGTTGTGTAACGGCAAGTCTTCTTGGAGTCGCGGCACTCTGTATTGTCGTCACCACGTACCATTGGCCGCTCCTGTGGGACGCGCAGGTATTTCACTACGGCAACTTCCTTATAGACCACGGCTTTGTGCCCTACCGCGACATCATCGACATGAATATGCCCGGGGCTTACTTGATCGATGGTTGGGCCATAAGAGTGTTTGGTGGTGGAGATCTGGCGTGGCGGATCTTTGACTTCACGCTGCTGGGCGCTCTGTGCCTTGCCATGATGGTGATCGCACGACCGTATGACTGGCTTGCAGGATGGTTCGCGGGCGTCACATTCGCTCTGATCCACGTCAGTGAAGGACCTCAGATGACCGGCGAGCGTGACGAAGTAATGACCGTCCTGATTATGGCCGGCTATGCGTTTCTGTTCGAATCCCGGAGAAGGCGCAACCCATGGTTGATGATTCCCTTTGGCCTGAGCCTGGGGATGGCCGGCTCGGTGAAGCCGACGGTGGCTCCGCTTGGAGTGTTGCTGCTGATTCTGGCGTTATGGGACCGGAAGAAAGAAGGCGAAGCTGTTAGCCCTTACGTCTGGAGTAGCCTTCTGGGTGCTTTAGTCCCCGCAGCGATCGTCGCAGCATTTCTTGCTCCCCATAACGCTGGAAGCGCTTTACTAGAGACAAGCAGGAGACTGATCCCATTCTATGCGGGAATGGAGCATCTCCCCTTCCACTTATTAGTGCGCTTCAGTCTGCCCGTAGAAGCGTACTGGCTTTTGCCTTTTGCGATCGCAGTTGCTTCAGTTACCAGCTACTGGAAAAACTGGGAACAACTGGCGATCGTCGTGGGTGCGGCCTTTGGCGCATTTTCGTACTTTCTGCAACATAAAGGCTACGTCTACCATCGCTATACTTCCACGGCATTCGTGCTGTTGTGGATTGCCATACAACTCACGCTCGCGATGCGCAAGGCGGAAGGGTGGGTGAAAGTGGTGGCCGTCGCAGGCATGTCAGTAGGCGTGCTGGTGTGGGTACCCATCCATATGCAACGTACGTTACAAATACATCCGGTTAACCTTTTCACACCCGCACTTGAAGAAGATCTGAGCCGCATAGGAGCGGATCGGCTGCAAAACAAAGTACAGTGTCTCGACTTGATAGATGGGTGCTTGAATGCCCTCTATCATCTCCGCATCGTACAAAGTACTGGCTCGATGGGCGATCTATTGCTCTTTGCTCCGGATAAAAGCCCTGTGGTGGATTATTACAGAGTCGAATTTTTGAATAACCTGATGAAAAATCCGCCGTCTGTCATTGTGCTGACCAACGAATGGTTCAACCGTCTGCCGACATTCGATAAGCTGAACCAGTGGCCACAGTTTGCCGAGTATCTTGCGGGGAATTATAAGGTAGTCATTTCGCGAGGATTTGATGCGGAAGCGCACCATGCATATCGTATTTACGTGCGCGATGGCATGTCGTTCCCTGCGCTGGAACAACCGCAGCAATTAACCCCTCTCACCTTAATTCCCCATTCCGTTATTCCGCATTCTTGATCAATGCAATGCTTGTCAGCGCCGCCGGTTGCGCGCTGGCATTTTCGATCGTCCACCCAGCCATCCCGTTCGCGCCTGCCTCGACACATGCTGTACAAGTCGAGCTTCCCGGCGCCACGTGCAGCGCGAACTGCGCCGCTCCTGGGCCTTCGAGCGTAGCCTTCCACGCACCCGCATGCAGGGGAATGGCCGTGAATTGTGCCGAGCCATGAGGCGGGACTACCAGCTCGATTTGTCCATCCACCAGCCGCACGGAGTTGGCGTTATCCATGGTTGCCAGATATGCCGGTATGGACTCGGCATCCGACGAAATCTGGATGCCCAGCTTCCCATCCACGCGTCGCAGGTAGAGCTCCGCGCGGATCGGGTTGGGTGGTCCGGCATCGATGTGAATCCGTTGATAATTTGCCGCGAATCGAGGATCGGCCAGCAGCTGCTGATCGGCCGCTAATCCCATGTCGCCCTGGTAGGTGGACACAAGGATAAGGTCCGGCTTGTGGTCCAGCACATACCTCCCATCGCCTAACTCATGGCCGACCCAGCCTAGCCCGCGATCCGCAATCGGCTGTCGCGCGATGTGATAGTCATTCAGGCCCAGTGGGTCGAGGACTTCCATGCCAGCAAAATAAGGCACCACGCCCGCAGCGTCTGAGACGAGCAGCGGTTGCCTGGCGCCAAACGCCGTATGCAGGAAGAGGCCGATTTGCTTGCCCTCACGCTCCCATGTCTCCACCGGTGCAAACAAATCGGAGGTGAGCACGAGCAGCGTAAGCAGCAGAAAGATCGCGACCCGCACACGTGAGAAACGGAAAGGGGCCCCCAGGGTCAGCAAGCCGCAACCCGCCACAAGGAAGCCCATCAGCGCCATCGAGGGAATGAAGTGCCGGTACGACGGAAAGATATCGCCGCCGATGATTAGGACATAAATCAGCCAGCCCACCGACACCGTCGCCAGAAAAATGACCTGACGCTTCTTGCCGGCAATCCACAGCGCAACGCAACCAATCAGCGCCATCGCAAGGAACACCAGCTCCGAGCGAACTCCGTACAAGTCATACCGCAGACCGGTGTAGAGCCGGTGCAGCGTGAAGGCCACCTTCACGTAAGCTGTATTCGGCAGCCATGCGCCATAGTAGAGATGGCGAAACACCTCCTGCGCCGCAAAGAAAACGATCGGAATCGGCAGTAGCCGCGCCCGCGCCATCAGCGTCCGTGGACGCACCCCATCCGCCAGCACCGCACCCGCGTAGAAAAGCGCAGTAAACAGCGCAGCATCCGCGCGTGCCAGGACTGCAAAGCCCAGCAGCACGCCCATTGCATCCGCATCACGCGCGTTGCCCTTTGTCGATGAGACCCAGCGAACTCCGAAGAATGCCGCCCAGGCCAGCAGCGCTGCCAGTAGTGGCTGCTCGAGGCCCCCGATCGACCATACCGCGATTGGCGCGCTCAGCGAGAGGGCCAGGCATCCGATCAGAGCCGAGACAAACCGGATCTTTGCCGGAAAATCGCGATACACCTGCGCCGCCACCGCCGCGATTGCCGCTGCCGTCGAGCCAATACCCAGCAGGTGAGCCGCCGACTCCAGGTTCATGCCCAGTGCACCAAGCCCCGCGCACAGCAGCACCCACAGCAGATTCGTGTAGCCCTCTACCGCAGGCGGTAGATCGTTCCACGTCAGCCCATGCCCTTCGATCAGCCGCTGGCTGTAACGCAACGAGATGTACGCATCGTCCGTCATGTACGGCCAGAAGTGGTAGATCTGCAGCACCATCGCAATGGCGCAAATCGCCGCCAGCGCCAACAGCGAGACGGCTGTCAGGCTGCGTCCGCGCGGCGCGGGTGCGGGACTAAAAAGTGGAGGAGCCTGCCTGGGTGTCGTGGACATGCCTTGCCTTTGGTGGGTCTACGGGAAGTCTACCAAGCGTCCTGCGGCCGGTAGTCAGGCACAATAGAGCGCAGGAGAATCTCTTGGAAGCCTTTCGCCGCCTTGCCTCGCTGCCGCCGTACGTCTTCAACACCACCGGCGAGATGAAGGCCGAGGCGCGCCGCCGCGGCGAAGACATCATCGATTTCGGCATGGGGAACCCCGACGGGGCCACGCCGGCCCATATCGTCGCCAAGCTCATCGAAGCCGCTGCGCGCGATTCCACGCATCGCTACTCGCTCTCGAAAGGCATTCCGCGCCTGCGCAAGGCCATCTGCGACTGGTACCAGCGTCGCTACGGTGTCGAGCTCGATCCCAACTCCGAGGCCATCGTCACTATCGGCTCCAAGGAGGGCATCGCTCACCTCTGCCTTGCCACGCTCGACGAGCAGGACGCCATCCTCGTCCCCAATCCCAGCTATCCCATCCATATCTATGGGCCGACGATCGCCGGCGCGCATGTGGTCTCCGTCGAGATGAATGATCCCGCCGGCTTCCTCGATCGCCTGCAGCACGAACTGCCAACCATGCATCCGCGGCCGAAGATGCTGCTGCTCAACTTCCCGGCGAATCCCACCGCCCAGACCGTCGATCGCGCATTCTTCGAGCGCGTCGTCGCCTTCTGCCGCGCCGAGCAGATCTATCTCCTCCACGACTTCGCCTATGCCGATCTCGTCTTCGACGGCTACCGCGCGCCCTCCGTGATGGAGATTCCCGGCGCGAAAGATATCGCCGTCGAGTTCTTTACGCTCTCGAAGAGCTACAACATGCCCGGCTGGCGCGTCGGCTTCATGGTCGGCAACCGCGATCTGGTCGGCGCACTGACGCGCATCAAGAGCTACTTCGACTACGGCACCTTTACCCCGATCCAGGTCGCCTCCATCCAGGCGCTCGAAGGCCCGCAGGAGTGTGTCGCCCAAATCTGCGACACCTACCGCAAGCGCCGCGATGCGCTGGTGCGCGGTCTCCATAACATCGGCTGGCCGGTCGAGAGCCCAAAGGCTACGATGTTCGTCTGGGCCCGGATACCGGAGCAGTACCGCGCCCTCGGCTCACTGGAGTTCGCGAAAAAGCTGCTGCGCGATGCCAAGACCGCCGTCAGCCCCGGCATCGGGTTCGGCCACCACGGGGACGGCCACGTTCGCTTCTCCCTTATCGAAAACGAGGAGCGCACTCGCCAGGCCATCCGCGGCATCCGCCGCATGTTCGAACACAGCTGACCGAACCGTCAAACGGCTCGCATAAGAACGCATGTCACATCATCGTGCTGAGGCGCGTTTCCTGCGAACCGGTCCAGATCGGTCAGGATGCTCTCTAGCAGCACGTCAGGAGTCGTCATCACACCGGAGTGCAACATCCCAATGAAGCGGGCCTCTCCATACTCTTGCTGCTGCGTGTTCTCCGCCTCGATGACTCCGTCCGTAAAGATCGCCAGCCAGTCGCCCGGTTGCAGAATCGATTCGCCCGATTCATATGTGGCATCTTCCATCACGCCAAGCGGCACGCCTCCCGCTTCGAGTCTTTCGATCGAGCCCGTTTGGCGGCGCAATACCGGATTGTTATGTCCGGCATTGACGTATGTCAGCCGGCGCGACGACGGCTCGTACTCCGCGATGAATGCAGTCGTGAACCGGCGGCCTCTCTGGCTATTGCTGCAGGCATACCGGTTCATTCTCGCCACCAGCTCTGTCAACGGACCGTGCGTGCTGCTCAAGGTCTTCAGGCTGGCTTGGAAGGTCGCCATCAGCATCGCCGCGGGAATGCTTTTGCCGGCAACATCGGCAACTGCGATGAGGAAAGTGTTGCTTCCCGGTTCAGCAGAGGCGCGCGCAAAGACGTCGTAGTAGTCGCCGGCCACCGTGTTCGCCGGGCGCGTGGCGAATGCAATCTCCAGACCGGGCACAGACGGTGGTTGTGATGGAAGAAGCCATGCCTGAATCTCCTCCGCAATCTGGAGATCTCGCTTCATCACCACGCGGTCCGCGACCTCTAGTACCAGCAGAACGAACATCAGCAGGCCGCCCCAAAAGTGAAAATCCAAAGCAAAGACCTTCACTTCATGGGACTTCGTGATCAGGGTCCATTCCCCGCCGGGCACGATGATCAGAACTAGCGCAAGCAGCAGCAGGACACGCCGTGCAGGCGTCAGCTTTTCGACAATCGCCCAGAAGAACTGCTTCGCCACGCCAAAAAAGTGATGGCTGTGAGAGGCGCCCTCGATCCGCGTGGGATCGACATCCTGGGAATACAGCCGATAGCTGGAATGCGCATCTTTCCGGAACTGAGACCAGAGCTGATTCAGCTCCATGCCCTCGGTAACACGCTGCCAGAATTGTTTGGCCCGACCCGTCGATGGCCTTTGGCGCGGTACTTTTTCCCAAGGGTGCAGAGGCGGCGTTGCCATGAAAAATAGTTTATTGGATTCAAGCGGCGAGCAACCGAAGCATCACTCAACGACGCTCCATGTCAGACAGCCATTGCTTCCGCATCCGCGTCGCCCGATAATCCTGATCCATGCATATAGCCGGTTCGTGGATTTTGCTGATCTTCGCCGCCGTCATCGCCGCAGTGCTCCTTCTGCTGTTACACCTCACGCGGCTTGGTCACATCCTCCATCAGCAGATACCCGACCGTCCGCATCGCCGCCTGTTTCTCGCCTCGGTCAGCTTCTTCATTACCTTCCTTGCGGTGCGCCTGCTGGTTCTGTCCATCACCCACCACATCGGCCCATTCGGCTATGTGGAGATGGGCGGCCGCCACATCCATCACCTGGTGTGGGGCATCCTGCTGCTGCTCATCACCGGCCATCTCACGCTGGCCGAGGTCGGCACCAAAGCCACGCCGGGATCGATCTTTATGAGCCGGCTCCTCTCCATCGGATATGGCACCGGCGCCGCCCTTACGCTCGACGAATTCGCCATATGGCTCAATCTAGATGCGATGGCGTACTGGTCGAAACAAGGCCGCGAGAGTATTGATGCTGTGGTTCTCTTTGGGGCGCTGCTCGCCATGACCACGTGGGGAGCGCCCCTATGGCAGCGGTGGTTCAAGTCGAGTCCCCAAAAGACTACGGGGCGCTAGAGGTCACTGATTCACGCCCGAAGCCAGAAATCCCCCGTCCACCGGCAGCACAACTCCGGTGACATACGACGAAGCCTCCGATGCCAAAAACACCGCCGCACCCACCACCTCTTCGACCTTCCCAAACCGCCCTTGCGGCGTGCGCATCAGCAGCTCCTGCCCGCGTGGCGTGCTGTCCAGTAATTGCTGATTCAGCGCGGTCCGGAAGACCCCCGGCGCGATCGCATTTACCAACACGCCACGCCGCGACCACTCCACCGCCAGCGAGCGTGTCAGCGCCGCGACGCCCGCCTTACTCGCCGCATACGACGCGACCTCATGAAACGACACAAAGCTGTTCAGCGACGCGATATTGATAATGCGCCCCGCGCCGCGCTCCAGCATCTGCGGCGCAAACACCTGGCAGCCGCGCAGCGTGCCGGTCAGGTTCGTGTCTACAATCGAATTCCACTCACTCTCTTCAATCTCCAGTGTCGGCACCCGGCGGATGCGCCCCGCGCAATTCACCAGGATGTCAACCGCTCCCAGCTCCCGCAACATACGCTCCCGCAGCGCAATCAGGCTCGCCCGATCACCCACGTCTGCCGCCTGCCGCACTGTGCGCCGCCCCTGCGCCTCGATTGCCGCAGCCGTCTCCTCCAGCGGCTCCATGCGCCGCCCGGTGGCCACAACATCCGCGCCGGCCGCCGCCAGCCCCACGCTCAGTGCTCGCCCAAGCCCCGTCGTACCACCCAACACCACGGCAACCTTGCCGCGCAGATCGAACATCGCAGTGCCGCGCCGTGTTTCGCTCTCCGCTTCACTCACTAGATATCTCCTTTCAGATCGCACAACGCAGGACGCCCTGCTTTGCACCCTGTTTTATACCGCGAACGTTGCCACCTTCTGCCTGTAGCTCAGTGGATCGTTGGCCAAGGGTCTCCAGGGCTGTGATCCAAGCCTTCGGAGTTGTTCCAAATGTCTGGCGGAACAGGTCGACAAAGGCGCTCGACTGGCGGTAACCGATCTTGAAGGCTACTTCCTTGATCGAACATCCCGAAACCAGTAACTCCACGGCCTTCGTCAATCGGACTTGCCGTCGCCACGACTCAAAGTCGCTGCCAACTTCCCTGCGAAATGTTCTTTCGATAGTCCTGACGCTGACACCGACATCGGCACAGAGAGCTGCCATCGATTTCGATTCAGCTGGATTCCGCAATATTGAGTCAGCCACCGCGCGTGCTCTCTGTTCTCGTGGCAGCGTCACAAAGGTGGGCATCGGAGACGCATTCTGAAGCTGAAAAATGAGCAGATCGCGAAGGGCACCCTCATAGCGATCCCGCGTACGAAGCTGACCGACGCGTACGATCTCGACAATGAGTTCTCGCAGCAGTGGAGTTACATGCAGCACGGCGCAACACGGCTCCAATTCAGAAGCCAAGCCTGTCCGTAGGTAAAGCGTGCGCATCGAGACAGGTCCGGACATATGAATCCGATGATGAATCCGCGCCGGAATCCACAATGGAAAATGCGGCGGTATGAGCCACATGCTCTGACCGGAGCAAACTTCCATGAGGCCACTGATTGCGTAGATCAGTTGGTCCGACCCGTGTGAATGTTCGGGCACCTGATAGCTGGACGGATATTCATAGGTGAGCGTCGAAACAGAAATGCCCCGCTTCGGATCGTATTCTGTAAGAACTCTAGTCTGTCGCAATAGGCATACATTATGGCGTAACAGCATTCTTGCGACAACCGTATCGGGAGCTCACTATAGCTGTATGTCGCAACTCACTGGACTTGGCAACTACAACATCATCGGATTCGTTTCCATCGTTGACGTGTCCCGGGCTCGGGATTTTTACCGGAACACGCTTGGCCTTCGTCTGGTGACGGAAGAGCCGCCGTTCGCGTTGGTCTTTGAGGCCAATGGCATCATGCTTCGCCTTGGTATGGCTAAAGAACTTCCACCGGCCCATGGCACGGTTTTGGGTTGGCAAGTCCCTGAGATCGCCGCGACCGTGAGAAGTTTGGGGCAAGCCGGCGTCCGCTTTGAGCGCTTCCAAGGCATGGATCAAGATGAACTGGGCATCTGGACTTCGCCCTCTGGCGCAAAGGTCGCCTGGTTCAAGGATCCCGACGGGAATATTTTGAGCGTCTCAGAACATCCTGAGTTGAAGAAGGGAACTTCATGAATTGCCATCATGGGGTTAGCCCCCCTCGCGTCGTCCGCCCGTAAGCTCGCCAAAACACGAACCTTCTCACCGTTTACGGCGCATCCAGTTTGTAAGCCCGCCGCACCAACGGCCCCGTCAGATTGCGCGCCACGTCCATCGCCTCATCCTCATCCAGCCGATGGTCTGCCACCAGCGTCGCAAGATACGCCGCATCCGTGCGCCGCGCGACATCGTGCCTTCCTGGGATCGAAAGGAAGGCACGCGTGTCGTCGTTAAATCCTGCGGTGTTGTAAAAGCCCGCAGTCTCGGTTACGTGTTGGCGGAAGCGCAGCATGCCTTCGGGGCTATCGAGAAACCACCACGGTGGTCCCAGAACGACCGACGGATAATGGCCCGCCAGTGGCGCCAGTTCGCGGCTATAGGTAGATTCATCCAGCGTGAACAGGATCAGCCGGAAGTCGCGCTCATTGCCGTAGCGCGCCAGCAGCGGATGCAATGCGTGGACGTAGTCCGTCGGTGTAGGAATGTCCGCGCCCTGGTCGCGCCCCCACTTCGCCAGCAGTACCGGGTTGTAGTTGCGCAGACTCCCCACATGCAATTGCATCACCAGCCCATCCTCGACACTCATTCGGGCCATCTCGCTCAACATTTGGGCGCGGAACAGCTCGGCATCCGCGGGGGCCGGCTCGTCCGTCCGTATCACGCGGCGGAAGAGCGTCTCTGCCTCGCTCCTCGACAGGTTGGTTGTCGCCGCAGTTGGATGCCCGTGGTCGGTCGCGGTCGCACCCTGCTGCTTGAAGAACCGCCGCCGCGCGACGAGGGCCGCCAGGTATCCCCTCCAACTGGACGTGTCCTCGTCTGTCATCGCGCCGAGCGTAGCGAGATTCGTACGAAACCCGGGGAACTCCGGATCGACCACGGCGTCGGGACGGAAGGTCGGGATCACACGCCCTTTCCATCCGGAGCTGCGGATTGCCGCGTGCGCCTCCAGGTTATGGAGCGCGCTGTCAGTAGTGGCTAACACTTCCATGCGGAAGTGGTCGTAGAGCGCACGCGGTCGAAACTCTTCTCTGGCGAGATGCTCTGAAATCGTCTCCCAATACACATCGGCGGTCGCCTTGCTGAGGCGGACATCGAGACCGAAGAGCTCCTGGAAGACATAGTCGAGCCATAGGCGCGTCGGCGTCCCGCGGAAGAGGTGATAGTTTGTTGCGAAGAGCCGCCAAACCTCTTGCGCATGCTTCGGATCGGCCCCCTCACGCAGTGTTTCCATTGCGATGCCCTGGCTGTAGAGCATCCGCAGGATGTAATGATCGGGCAGCAGGAACAGCGCTGTCGGGTCAGGGAAGGGCGCATCCTCGGCGAACCAGCGCGGATCGGTGTGCCCATGCGGGCTCAGGATGGGCAGATCCCGAATCTCCGAAAAGATCTTTCGCGCGATTCCGCGAACCTCCGGGGCAGCGGGGAAGAGCCGGTCTGGATGGAGCAGAGGCATCCGTCACCTTAACCTATTCGAAGCAAAACCTGCCTGACAACCTGGCGCTGCGGGCCAGGATCGTTCTATCTCCCGTGAACCCCGCGCAAGCCATCCAAATGCGCGCAGGTTGAACCGGAAAACGTTTGTTTGATACCCAAATTGCGCTGCGATTCGGCTCGAAAATCGGATGGGTGGAGATCTGTTGTGCACGCTTCTTGGATGCAACTGGTGCCTTGGGAGCGACGCGTGTGTTGAATGCAATGGCGTGTTGGATGCGATGGGGGCTTCGGTGCAGGGGAGGCTGGGCGGGCGTGAGACGGATTCAGCGTCGCTGTGGGGTTGAGACTGTTGGCGTGGCAATGGGGGCATCCGCTTTAGGTTTCTAGTCTTTGGAGAGCTCGGCGTCGGCTAGTACGGCCTGCACCTGCATGAGGTGCTGGCGCATGGCGGCGCGGGCGCCCAGCGCATCGTGGGTGCGCAGCGCCGCGTAGATGGCGCGGTGCTCGTGAAGAGCGGCGTCCTGGCGGCGCACCAGGCGGGTGCGTTCGCTGAACTGATGGAAGAGCGGCGAGAACATGCCGGCCCATAGTTCGCCGACGATCGAAGCCAGTACATCATTGCCCGAGGCGCGCGCGATGCTGACGTGAAAACTCTGGTCGGCGCTGCGGCTGTGCTCGCCGCGGGCGATGATCGAGGCCATCTCGGTAAGCGTTCCGGCGATGTCTTCCAGATCTTCGGGAGTGGCGCGCTGCGCGGCTTCCGCGGCGATCTCGCCTTCGATGAGGATGCGCGCATTCAGCAGCTCGATGGGGCCGGGACCGGTGTCCACTGAGGGCGCGGCGATGGTATCGCGATGGCGCACATAGGAGCCCGAGCCGGTGCGGATTTCGACCAGCCCGGCGATCTCGAGCGCGATCATCGCCTCGCGTACGGTGGGGCGCGAGACGCCGAGTTGCTGGGCCAGAAGCTTCTCCGAGGGCAGGCGCGATCCACGCGGCATGGCGCCGCTCTGGATCTGTCTGCGGATGCTGTCCGCGACCTGCTGATAGAGCCGCTGGTTGACGATGGGTTCGAGCGCCACGCTCCCTATGCTGCCACAGCCGGCGTTTCTGAGGAGGCGTCGATGGAGCAATCGGGGTTGGCAAAGCGGTGTCTGGAGGAGCTCTCCGGGGACGTTTTGGAGCGCGATTTGGTGTCGCGAAAAGGGGTTTCGGAGGCGTTTTGGGGCGCAATCGGTAACAAAGTTAACGATATTCCGTGCAGCCATTTTTGCGCTGAAGCCTATGCAAAACCAAGAATCGCCAACCAGCGTTTTGCAGCCCATTCCGGGGTATCCGCAGCGTTGTTTACGGCGCGAAGCTGTAAGGCTACTTGACTAAAGAAATGCCAACAGAGTAGGGTGCGGTCCGGCGGTAGAAGGCCTGATTTTCGAGACGCGTCCCAAGGCGCGCGGGGCCAGCAGCAAAACTTTTTCCGGGAGGCGAGCAGGATGCGGAGATATCAGATTGCATCTAGACGGTTGGCGGGGGTGCTGATGATGACGGCATTCCTGCTAGTAGGCGGCTTGCGCGTTCACGCGCAGGCTACGACAGCGACCGTGGTGGGAACGGTGACTGATGCAACTGGTGCGGCCCTGGGCCATGCCACAGTCACGATTACAGACCAGAACACCGGGCAGAGCTACGTCCATCAAACCAACGACAGCGGCAACTACGAGTTCACGCTATTGCCGCCGGGCGTGTATTCGGTGGAGGTGGCCAATCAGGGCTTTGCCAACTCGGTGACCAGGGGCGTGCAGGCGACGGTGAACACGACCAACCGTACGGATGTGCAGCTGAAGCCGGGCAGCGCGGCGCAGACCGTAACGGTGACGGATATGGCGCCAGCGCTGCAGACAGATCGCGCGGACGTGAGCGCGCAGATCGAGACCAAGCAGGTGAGCGATCTGCCAGTAGGCAACAGCCGCAACTTTCAGGCGCTTGAGTCGCTGGTGCCGGGAGTGAGCGCGCCGATCTACGATCACTCGTCGTTTTTCGATGCGCAGAACTCGCAGTCGTTCCAGGTGAACGGCCAGGCGGAGCTGGCGAACAATCTGCAACTGGAAGGCATTGACGACAACGAGCGGACCGGTCTGCTGCAGGTGTACATACCGCCGGCGGCGGCGATCGATACGGTGGACGTGGAGACGAGCAACTACGCACCGGAGTTCGGCCGCGCGGCGGGCGCGGTGACCAACGTGGTGCTGAAGTCGGGCGGCAATCGTTTCCACGGCTCCGCATATGAGTTCAACGAGGTGAGCACGACGGGCGCGCGCAGCTACTTCAACAACACAGGCAAGTTTCCACGGTTCACCAACAACTACTACGGCGCAACCATCGGCGGCCCGATCATCAAAGACCGGACGTTCTTCTTTGGCGATTTTCTGCGCTACAACAATCACTCGAGCCAGTTCTTCCAGACCACGGTGCCGACGGCGGCCTTCCGCAGCGGCGACCTGAGCGCGAGCCCGACGGCGATCTACGATCCGGCGACCGGCAATGCGGCTGGCACCGGCAGGACACAGTTTGCCGGCAACCAGATTTCACCGACGCGGTTCAGCCCGGTGGCGGTGGCGATTCTGAACCTGGTGCCGCTGCCGAATATTCCCGGCGCGGGGACGGCGAACAACTTTCAGGAGAACCTGGGCTTCGACCAGGACTCCACCTCGTATGACATCAAATTCGATCACCAGCTGCGCGCGGAAGACCGTCTGAGCTACCGCTTCAGCCACCAGACGGTTGACACATTTCAGCAACCCGCGTTCGGCGCGGCGGGCGGTCCGGGGGGTAGCGGCGGCTTCCAGGGCACGGGCACGAACAATACCTACAACACGGCAGGCGAATACACGCACGTCTTTTCGCCGCGGCTGTTGACCGGCGTCCGCGTGGGCGTGAACCACTACCGGAACAATGCACAGCAGACCGACTACGGCACGGACGCATCGACGGCGATCGGCATACCGGGAGTGAATGTGAGCGCGTTTACCAGTGGGCTGGCGGGCATCAGCATTCCGGGCTATGGGGGTGCGACGCTGACCAGTGCGAGTCCGCTGGTGGGTTACAGCGCGAGCATTCCGTGGAACCGCGGCGAGAGCAACATCGATGCAGCGAATAACTGGAATTACATTCTGGGCAATCACTCGCTGAAGTTCGGCTTCGAGGTGCGGCGTGTGCGCGACAATCTGACGCAGGGGCAGACCTTCTCTCCGCGCGGCATCTTCGAGTATGCGGAGGGGCAGACCGGGCTGAATGCGGCCGGGCAGAAGACCAGCTTCGGCAATGACTTTGCGAGCTTTCTGCTGGATGTGCCGAATACAGTGGGGCGCGATGTGAATGTGGGCTCCGGCTCGTGGCGGCAGACGCTTTACTTTGCGTACGCGCAGGACACGTGGCAGGCGACGCACAATTTGACGCTGACCTACGGCCTTCGCTGGGAGTTTTATCCGCCAGCGAATCCAGACCGCAAGGGAGGCTTCTCGCAATACGATCCGACGGACAATACGCTGCACGTCTCAGGCTACGGGTCAGTGCCCGACGACCTGGGGCTGCCAGTGAGAGCGACAAACTTTGAGCCGCGCGTGGGCGCTGCATATCGCGCGACGACGCGGACCGTAGTGCGGGCGGGATTCGGCATCAGCCACACACCCTTCCAGGACAACAACTACGCGTTCAATTATCCGGTGCGGCAGAATGTGTCGTTCAATTCCACCAGCAGCTATCTTCCCGCGGTGCGCACGGATGGCTCGATTGCGACGCTGGAGAATGGCTTTCCGCCGGCGCCGGTGCCGGTGATTCCGGACAATGGGATTATCCCGAATGCGCCACTGAGCTCCGCCTGGAACATCGTGAACCCGGACTATAAAGATCCCTACGTGATGAGTTTCAACGTAGCGCTGCAGCAGGACTTTGGCCACGGCTGGGTGGCGGACTTTGCCTATGTGGGCAACCAGGGACGGCACGTGCCGGCGTACTACAACATCAACGCGGGATTCGTTGCCGGAGCCGGCGCGAACGGGCAACCGGAGTACGCGACCTTCAAGAGGACGGCGACGACCAACATCATGGCCTATGGGACGAACAGCAACTACAACGGGCTGCAGGTGAAGGCAACGCGCCGCTTCCAGAACGGATTGAGCTGGACCAGCGGTCTCGCCTTTCAGAAGTCGATGGGCTATGTCTCGTCAACAACCGGGCTGGACAATTTCCGCTTCTATCTCGAGAAGCGCCGCAATTATTCGCCGACGAATTGGGACCGCCGGTTCACTTATAGCCAGAGCTTTATCTACGAGCTGCCTTTTGGCAAGGACAAGCGATGGCTGCAGCAGGGCATCGGAGCGGCAGCGCTGGGCGGATGGCAGACCAGCGCAGTGTGGAGCGCGGACACAGGCACACCGCTCTTCCTGACGGCGAGCGCCAACAGCCTGAATGCGCCGGGCAATACGCAGGTGCCGAACCAGATCGCGCCCTTCCACAAACTGGGTTCGATTGGAACGACGAAGCCCTGGTTCGACACGGGCGCCTTTGTGCAGCCGACGACCGCAGCCTATGGCAACACACCGAAGAACGGTTTCTATGGACCGGGATTGACCACCTTCGATGCATCGCTGTCCCGCAGCATTCCGCTGCACGAGGCGGTGGCGCTGCAGTTGCGCGCGGATGCGTTCAATGCGTTGAACCACCCGAACTTTGCGAATCCGGGAGTGAGCTTTACCAGCACCAACTTTGGACAGGTGACGGCGCCCCTGTCGGGGTATGCGCCGCGGGTGCTGGAGTTTGCGGCTACGGTGTCGTTCTAGTGCTGGCCGGCCGTGCGGATGCTGGCCGCACGGGCGGAAGCGCCTGCGGCGCGTGGGGTGGCGTTCGCTCCCTTTGGTGGCTCACGTTCAGCATTGTGGGCGACCTTGGTTTTATTACATTCCCTGCGGAGGGACATGGGGCAGCCAGGTGTGGTGGTGCGGAGAAACTGGCAGGTCCTTCGCTGCGCTCAGGATGACAACTTGTGTGGGCGGTGCGGATGTGATGGGATCCGAGCCCAGCTTCGCGTTGTGTTGGTGCGATCAGGTGTAGGATGGGCGCGTTGGGGAATCGTTTACTTATTGGAGTTTGAAGCAAGTCGGGCCGGAGGTGGGAATGGATGTAACGCGGAGGCGGTTGCTGGCGGGGCTGGCGACGGCGAGTGCGGCGAGTGTGTGCTCGCCACTGTTGCAGAAGGCGGCAGCGGGGATAACGGGGCCGGCGCGGCTGTATCCGCCGATGGATCTGTCGCTGTTCGATACGCCGGTCGATCGCGGGGCATGGGATCTGCGGGTGGGCTATGCGGCGATCACCTGGGGCACCAATATCGATCAGGCGATTGAGCAGATCTCGGCTGCGGGATATCCGGGAATCCAGTTGCTGGGGAATGTGCTGAAGGAGCATCCCGACCCGAAGACGCTGGAGGCGGCACTGGCCGCGCACAAGCTGACGTTTGTGGCGTTGTCGAGTGGAGGGACGCAGCTCGATCCGGCGAAAGAGCAGGAGATGCTGGAGGAACACAGCGAGCATGCGAAGTATCTGCATGCGGCGGGAGGGAAGTATCTGCAGGTGATTGGCGCGGGCAATCCGAAAAATGCTCCGGCGAACTGGACCGCGGCGGATTACAAGCGGCAGGGATATCTGCTGACCGAGATTGGGAAACGCGCGGCGGAGTACGGCATCCAGACGGGATTCCACAACCACATGAACACCATCGGGCAGGCGCCGGAGGCGACGGACGCGATCATGGATGCGGCCGATCCGAAGTACGTGAAGCTGGAGCTGGACGTGGCGCATTATGTGCAGGGTGGCGGCGATCCGGCGGCAGCGGTGCGCAAGTACCAGCGGCGGCTGCTGTTCCTGCACCTGAAGGACACGAAGCCATCCAGTGCGCATGGCGGTTACGAATTTGCGGAGCTGGGCCAGGGACGCGTGGACTTCAAGGCGCTGCTGGCGGCGCTGAAGGAGACACACTTCCGCGGCTGGGGGATTGTGGAGCTGGATGGGGAACGGCCGGGATCGACGCGGACACCGGAGGAGAGCGCGAGGATGAGCAAGCAGTATCTGGAATCGCTGGGGGTGCGGGTATGAGCGGCTGCCCGTTCCGGCTGGCGGTGATCAACGACGAGATCACGCAGGATTTTGAGAAGGCGTGCTCGATTGCAGCGAAGGATTTCGGACTGAGCTGGATTGAGCTGCGCGGGATGTGGAACAAGAACATTACAGAGCTGAACGCGAAAGAAGTGGACGACGCGCGGAAGATTCTGGAGGCGCACCGGCTGCGCGTGACAGATATTGCGAGCCCGCTGTTCAAGGTGGACTGGCCGGGCGCGCCCAAGTCGAAGCAGAGCGAGAAGCGCGATCAGTTTCATGCGGACTTTGATATGAGCGCGCAGGACAAGCTGCTGGAGCGCTGCATTCAATTGGCAAAGGCGTTTCAGACGGATCGCATCCGGTGCTTCGATTTCTGGCGGCTGGAGGACCAGAAGCCGTATCGCGCGGCGATGGACCAGAAGCTGCGCGAGGCGGCGGGGCGGTGCGAGAAGGATGGGCTGATCCTGCTGCTGGAAAACGAGATGAGCTGCAACACGGCGACGGGCGCGGAGTCGAAAAGGACACTCGCGGCAGTTACGAATAAGAACTTCATGCTGAATTGGGATCCGGGCAATGCGGCGGCGATCGGGGAGTATCCGTACAGCAAGGGATTCGATCTGCTGCCGAAGGCGCGCATTGGGCACTGTCACGCGAAGGATGTGACGGTCGGAGGCGAGGGCCTGAAGTATAACTGGGCGCCGGTGGGCGATGGCGTAGTGGGATGGCCGGGGCAGATTCGGGATTTCCTGAAGATGAAATATCACTATGCGATCAGCCTGGAGACGCATTGGCGCGGCGCGGGGACACCTGAGGCGTCGACGCGTGTGAGCATGGCGGGATTGAAGAAGGTGCTGGCTGGAGCGGGCGTGCACTGCTGACGGACTAGCCGTCCGGGGCGGAGGCGCCTGCGGCGCGGGCCGCTGGGTTCGCTTCCTATGGTCGCTCATGTCTGGCGTTGTGGCGAGGATGGGAACGCAGGTCTTCGCTTCGCTCAGGATGACGCTGTTCTTAGTTGGAAATATAGAGCAAGGTTTGTTGGAGAGGATGAGGGATGACGACACGGCGGGAGTTTCTGGGACAGGCAGGGATGGGGTTGGCGGCGGCAACGTTGCTGCCGACGGCGCGCGCTCTGGGCGCGAACGATCGTATTCGCTTCGGGCTGATTGGGGCGGGCGATCGTGGGATGGAGGATCTGAAGACTGCGCTGAAGCAGCCGAACGTGGAGTGCGTGGCGATTGCGGACATCTACAGCCGGCGGCGCGATATGGCGAAGCAGGTGGTGCCGAACGCGACTATGTATGACGATCCGATGAAGCTGCTGGCGAGCAAGGATGTCGATGCGGTGATCAATGCGACGCCACTGCACCTGCACACGAAGTATTTTGTTGCGACGCTCCAGGCGGGGAAGGATCTGTACTCCGAGAAGACGATGACGTGGGATATTCCCGGCGCGGTGGAGTGCAGGAAGGCGGCCGCGGCGTCCAAGCAGGTGGTGCAGATCGGGCTGCAGCATGAGAGCTCGGGCGAACTGAAAGATGCGCTGCAGTGGATCAAAGACGGCAAGGTAGGCAAGGTGTGCAGCGTGGATGCGTGGATGAGCCGAAACACGCCGATCGGCAAGGGACAGTGGGTGCGGCCGGTGCCGTCGGACTGCGATCCCGATCACGTGAACTGGAAGCTGTTTCTGGATGGGCGGAAGGAGCCGAGGTTTGACGGCTTCAAGTACATCAACTGGCGGCTGTTCTGGGAGTTTTCCGGCGGGAACGTGACGGAGAACATGGTGCACCAGATTGCGTGGATCATCACGGCGCTCGACCTGGATCTGCCGAAGTCCGCGTCGATGATGGGCGGCGTGTTTTCCGAGAAGGACAAGCGGCAGGTGCCGGACACGATCATGGCGTCGCTGGAGTATCCGGACATGATCGTGAACTGGCAGTCGACGTTCAGCAACAGCCGGTACGGACTGGGCGAGCACATTCTTGGTGACAAGGGGACGATCCAGCATGTGTCGGGATCGAACGATATGGTGACGGGCAAGTCTGTGTCGTCGATCACGTATCTGCCGGAGAAGATCAATAATCCTGACGCTACGATGCAGAAGGGCGACTCGAAGGACACGGACCACATGGCGAACTGGTTCGAGTGCATTCGCGATCGCAAGCAGCCCAATGCTTCGGTGGATGTGGGTTACAAGTCGGCGATTGCGGCGCACATGTCGAATCTCGCGTACCGCCAGAAGCGGCGGATTACGCTGGAGGAGGCGATGGCGGCGAAGATGGATGCGTACCTCTAGCGCAAGGAGCACCGTCGATGCTTTTCGGGCTGACAAATGTGATTGTTCTGGTCTTGATCATTGGGTTCTGGATAACGATCATCTGGACAGTGATCACTGCGACAAAGACGCTCGAGCGAATGGCGACGTCGCTCGAACAGTTGGTAAGGCAGAAAGAGGAGCGCGGAACGCACTGAAGGGCCGAGATCGCTTCAAGAGCGGTCGAGGAAGACGGACCGCGGGAGCCGCGCTGGCGGCGTGGCTCTTGTTTCTGGTGGGGGCACAGCAACTCGGCGCCCGCAATGCGCACCTCTTCACCCGGGTGCATCCCGCGATGGGGACGGACTTCACCCTCTATATATATGCGGCGGATGCTACTGCCGCGGATCGCGAGGCGGACCGGGTCTTCAGCATTGTGGATCAACTGGACGCGCTGCTGAGCAATTATCAGCCGCAGAGCGAGCTTTCACGGATCAACAATGAAGCCGCGAGCCATGCGGTGACGACCGATCCGGAGACCTTCCGCTTTCTGAAGGAATCGCTGGGGTGGAGTGCGCGGTCGGATGGCGCCTTCGATATCACGGTAGGAAAATTGATGAAGGCGTGGGGATTCTTTCGCAGCGCCGGTCACGTCCCGAGTGATGCGGAGCTGGCGAAGGTCCGCGCGGAAACCGGTTGGAAGCGCGTCGTGCTGGACGCAGGCATGCGCACGGTGCGGTTCACCATGCCGGGCGTGGAGCTCGATCCGGGTGGGATCGGGAAGGGATTTGCGGTGGATGCGGCAGTAGATGCATTGCGCGCGGACGGCGTGAAGGCGGCGCTGCTCTCTGCAGGTTCGAGCACGATTTACGGACTGGGCGCGCCACCCGACGCGCAGGGGTGGAAGGTGCGGGTGCCTGATCCGAACGATAAAGGCGGCGCGATTTCGACGGTCACGCTGCGCGATGCATCGCTCTCGACGGCGAACTGTTCGGAGAAGCACTTTGTTGTTGGCGGCCACCAGTACTGCCACATCATGGATCCGCGAACGCTGCGCCCGGTGGAGGGACGGCTGCAGGCGACGGTGATTGCGCCTTCGGCAACGGACAGCGATGCGTTATCGAATGTGATGTTCGCGCTGGATGGGGCAGGGCGGCGGCGGGTGATGGCGGCACTCCCGCAGGCCGATGCGGCACTGGTGGTGCTTGCGGGCGGTTCGGTCGACAAGTATCGGTGGGGACCTGCCGTCCAAGCAGACGCGCCGGCGGCGCGTTAGGTGAGGGCTGCTCCCGGTGGTCGCTTGGGATGGCGCTTCGCGGTGGATGTAGAAACTGCAGGCTCAGGGCAGGATGGTACCCGTTTTGGCGTGAGTCTACCGAACTACAGGTCCTTCCCTTCGTTCAGGCTTACAAGACCATGATGGGTACGGACGACCGTTAGAGTGGTATTAGGGACTCGACGTGAAGGAGTGTATGCGGTGAATCGACGGGAGATGCTGGGTGGTGCTTCGGCGGCGTGGCTGGCAATGGGGCTGGATGGCGTTGCCGGGCTGGCCGAGCCGGCGAAGGCGGACGAGTTGCGCGTGGGCGTGATTGGGCCGGGCAGCCGCGGGCAGGAATTGATACGGCAACTATTACATGTCCCCGGAGTGCGGATTGCGGCGATCTGCGACATCTATGAACCGCGCTATGCGCAGGTGAACCGTTTGGTGGGCTCGGACGTTCCCGCCATGAAAGACTACCGCGAGCTGCTGCAGCGCAAGGACCTGGACGTGATCTATGTGGCGACGCCGCTGGCGTACCACGCCGAGCATGTGCTGGCTGCGCTGAAGACCAACCGGCCCGTGTACGGCGAGAAGGCGATGGGCTTTACGCCGGAGCAATGCCGGGAGATCTATACGGCCGCAACTGCACCGGGCGCGCTGTTTCAGATCGGACACCAGTATCGCTATGCGCCGTGGGTGCGCACGGCGGTGGAGGATGTGAAGAAAGGGAAGATCGGCGAGCCGACACATGTCTACGCGTACTGGCACCGCAACAACAACTGGAGGCGGCTGGTGCCGAGCCCGGACCCGGAAGGGCGGCTGGAGCATTTGATCAACTGGAGGCTCTATCGCGAGAGTTCGGGCGGATTGGTAACGGAGCTGGGCTCGCACCACATTGATATCGCGAATTGGGTCTTCGATGCGATTCCGGAGCGCGCGACCGGCATGACGAGCATTGTGCGCTATCACGACGGGCGGACGGTGGGCGACAACGTGCAGGCGGTGTTCAGCTATCCGGGCGGGCGGCGGCTGATGTTCAGCTCGCTGACCGACAACGCGAAGATGGGCAACGATCTGTGGATCTACGGCACGGAGGGCAGCGTTTCAATCACCATTGAAGACGCGACCTTTTACTACGAGCCGAAGACGCATCCAAAGCCGGCGGTGGCCGGCGGCGAAGTGGTGACGCATGGCATCACCACCGGCGCCTCCTACAGCACCAAGGGCGAGATGCCGTATCGCGGACCAGGCGAAAAGCTTGCAGTGACAGCGACGGAGGATCCGACGCTGACAGCGTGCCGCTCCTTCATTGAGTGCGTGCGCGCGAAGCGGCAGCCGGCGGCGAATGCGCGTGTGGGGTATGGGTCGGCGATTGCTGCGGCGATTGCGAATCGCGCTGTGTATGAGGAGCAGGGGATCGCAGTGCCGGCGCTCCCGGCTTGAACGTGGCAATCCTTCACGGCTGTACTCCGGTCTGGAAGTTGAGCGCGGCGAGCGTGAGCCGGTACTGATATTGCGCGTTGGTGTTGGTGATCTCCGCTTCGGTCTGCTGAAGCTGCGCCTGGCTCAATTCGACGATGGAGGAGAGGCCGAGCTTGTAGCGCGTCTGCGCGAGGCCGAGGCTTTCATTCGCCTGGTTGAGTAGCTGTGCGGTGACGCCGAGGCGGGTGAAGGCGTTGTTTGCATCGAGCCACGCGGTCTGCACATCGCGCACGATCACATCTTTGAGCTGGCGCGTCTGCTGTGCCGCGGCTTGCGCGCGGAGCTGCGCTTCCTTGGCCTCGGCCGAGTAGAGAAAGCCGTTGAAGATGGGGACATTCAGATTGGCACCGATGGCGCCATCCCAACTGGAAACGTAGTACTGACCGGGACGCACGGGGCTGGCGCCGACGGTGCCGAGAGCAGAGAGAGTGGGAAGCATCTGATCGCGCTGGGCGCGGCTGAACTTCTCCTGCGACTGGCGTGTGAGGTCGAGCGACTGCAGATCGGGGCGCTGCTTCACGGCTAGATCGAGCAGGGCCTGCTCATCGGGAGGCGGAGGCGGATTGTTCTTCGTGTTGTCGACCAGCGAGTAGTGGACCGGGCGATCGAGACCGAGCACCTCGTCAAGTGCGGCTATGGTGGCGTCAGCGTTGTTCTGCGCATCGAGTTGAAGCAACTGTGCCTGTGACAGATTGACATTGGCGAAAGTGAGGTCCAGGGTGGAACGCAGTTTGTTCTGGGTCAACTGGTTGACCTGAATCTGCGTGGTCTGCCGCAGGTTGACGGTTTGCCTGGCGACCTGCAGCAGTGCCTGAGCTTGCAGGGCGTTGTAAAAGGCCTGATCCGTGACCAGGACGACATCCTCTCTGGTGGCGATCTCGTTGGCCTGCTGTGCGCGCTCCTGAAGCCTGGAAGAGGCGACGAGATTGGTGGTGTGCCCGAAGTCGGTGATGAGTTGAGAGAAGTTGACGCTGCCGCCGGCGCGAGTGAAGAGGCGCGATGCGGAAAGCGAGCCGGAGGAGACGCGGCTGGCGTCATTCGCGTCCTGCGCAGTGAGCGAGCCGGTGAGGGTGGGCAGCTCCGCCGAGCGGGATTCACGGACAACCTGATGCTGTGCCAGTGCCAGCAGGTGGCTGACGCTGACGCGCGGATTGTTGGTGAGCGCTATGCGCTCGGCATCTGCGCGGGTGAGGCGCGGGCCGGGGGCGGCGGTTGTTATCGCAGGCGACTGCTGAGTGTCGGATGCTTGCGCATGTCCATCGCTGAGGTCCGGATGGGATGACGAGGAAGCGGAGGCGGAGGCTGGCGGCGTCGCGGGAAGTGTCTGCGCTCGCGCGAGTACGGTCAGGAGCAGCGGCGAGAGCAGGCTACAAAAGGCGAGGCGAAGTGTGATGGTCATGGTTACACTGCCTCCGTTGCGACGGACGCGTGACCTTCCCGCCGTCCGTGGATGAGGAGATAGACCGCGGGGACGAGGAACATGGTGACGACGACGGAGACGGCGAGTCCGCCGATGAGCGCGCGCGCGAGGGGCGCGTACTGCTCGCTGCCGGCTTCGAGGCCGAGCGCTAAGGGAATCATGCCGAGGAGCGTTGCGAAGGAGGTCATCAGGATGGGGCGCATGCGGATTTTGCAGGATTGCACCACGGCGTCGACCAGGCTTTTGCCCTGGGCGTGCAGGATGCCGGCGAACTCGACGATGAGGATGGAGTTGGAGACGACGATACCGGTCATCATGATGACGCCCATCAGCGACATGATGTTGAGCGTGGATCCGGTGAGGAGCAGGATGAGCACGACGCCGGCGAGACCAGGCGGAATGGCCATGAGGATGATGAAGGGATCGAGGAAGGAGGCGAACTGTGCCATGAGCACGAGATAGATGAGCGCGATGGCGAGGATGAGGCCGATGCCGAAGCGGGCGAAGGAGTCGGTCATGCTCTCGACCGCGCCATGGATGTTGATGCGCATGCCCCTCGGGCGCTGCACACCATCGAGGATGTGGTTTACCTGGCGGCTGACGGTGTTCAGCGACTCCGAGCGCGGCTGCACGTAGATGTCGATGACGCGACGCAGCGCGTAGTGGTCGACTTCGGTCGGAGTGTCAATGGGTTTGGTGAAGACGACGGAGCGCAGCGGGGTGTAGCCTGTCTGTCCTTTGCCGCGCAGGGGGATGTTTTGGAACTCCTCCATGTTCATGTGCTCGATCTGATGCGTGGAGTATTGCACGGTGAGCATGTAGTTGTTGCCGGTGTTGGGGTCGATCCAGTAGCTGGGCGCGATGACGCCGTTGGAGGTGAGCGCGGTGATGACGTTGTCGACCACATCTTTCGGCGAGAGGCCGACGAGCGAGGCGCGCTCGCGATCGATGTTGAGCTGCAGGCCGGGATACTTCAGGTCCTGCGGAATGTAGACATCGCTGACGCTGGAGAGTGCGCGGAGGTGTTGCGCGATTTCCTGCGCCTTGGCGAAGGCCGCGGGCTGGTCGTTGGAGCTGATCTGAATGTCGAAGGGGGCGGGCAAACCCTGATTCATGACCGAATCGACGAGGCCGCCAGCCAGGAAGAAGGTCTGGATCTCAGGAATGTCGGAGGCGAGGCGGCGGCGCACGCGATCGATGTACTGATAGCTGCCGACGGAGTGGTCTTCATTGAGGCTGACCTGGACGAAGGCGGTGTCCATGGAAGAGTTGGTGGTGTAGATGGAAGAGAGATCGGGGGTGATGCCGATGTTGGAGACGATCATGCCGAGATCGTGGGCCGGGACGACCTTGCGGATTTCATCTTCGACGCGTGCGATGTAGGCGTCGCTGTTCTCGATACGCGTGCCGCTGGGCATCTTGACGTTGATGACGAACTGGCCGGGATCGGTACGTGGGAAGTAAGCGCGGCCGAGGATCGGCGTGAGCACGACGAGGATGAGCGCCGTGGCGCCGAGCAGGACGGCGGTGGTGAAGCCGGGACGCTTGAGCGTGCGGTAGGCTAGCACCTCGTAGCGATCGAGCATGCGCTGGAAGTAGAGGTTGAAGCGGTCGACGATGTGGTGAAAGAAGCCACGCTTGTGCTCGCCCTTCGCGTTCTCGCCGTGTTCTTCGTGCAGGTTGATGAACTTGGCGCAGAAGAGCGGCACCAGCGTCATGGAGAAGAAGTATGAAGCGAAGATGCAGATGACGACGCCGAGTGCGAGGTCGGTGAAGAGATAGCGGCTGACGCCGTTGAGCAGAAAGACGGGGAAGAAGACGATGGAGGTGGCGACGGTGGCGGCGAGCACAGCGAGTGACACTTCCGTGCCGCCTTCGTCCGCGGCCTTGTCGGGTGGCGCACCCTCTTCCATGAAGCGGATGATGTTTTCCAGCACCACGACGGAGTTGTCGATGAGGCGGGAGAGCACCAGTGCGATGCCGCCGAGCAGCATGGTGTTGATCGTCCCGCCAAAGGCGTTCATCACCAGCAGGCAGAGGAGGATCGCCATGGGGATGGAGAGCAGCGATGCGCCCGCGGCGCGCGGGCTGCCGAGGAAGAGCAGGATCATCAGGCCGGTGAGCACGAGGCCGATGAGCGCTTCCTTCAACAGATTTCGGATGGCGCCTTTGACGAAGACGGACTGGTCGAAGACGACGGCCGTCTTGAGGCTGGGTGGAACGTCCACGAGCCGTTTGATTGCGGCGCGCATACCGTTGACGATCTGGATGGTGTTGCTCTTGCCAGGCTGTTTGAGGATGGGGACGTAGACGGAGTGCTGGCCATCGATGCGAACGATGTTGGTCTGGATAGCGCCGGAGTCTTCGGCATGGCCGATGTCGGCAACCAGCACCGATGCGTTGCCGGAAGACCTGATCGGCATGGAGTTGATCTGCTGCGCGCTGGGGATCTGGCTGTTGGCGTAGAGGTTGTAGTCTTTGGTGCCGATGCGCACGTCACCCGCGGGCAGGATGAGGTTGGATTGATTCACGCCGTCCACCACATCCATGAGGCTCATGTTGTGGGCTTCGAGCTTGAGCGGATCGACGTAGACCTGAATCTGCCGATAGCGGCCGCCAAAGGGCTGCGGCACGGAGGCGCCCGGGACGTTCGCGATCTGATTGCGGACCTGAAACTGCGCGAGGTCCTTGAGATCCGTCTCGTTCAGGCCCTGCCCTTTGAGCGTGACCAGGCAAACGGGCTGGCTGGATGCGGTCATGCCCCACACGACGGGCGGCAGAGTGCCGGATGGCAGGCGGCGCAGATCGGCCATGGCGAGGTTGGCGATGTTGCTGAGCGCGGAGTTGGCGTCGGTCCCGGGGAGAAAGTAGATCTTGATGAGCGAGACGCCGGAGAGCGAGCGCGACTCGATGTGATCGATGTTAGCGCCGAGGGTGAAGAAGCGCTCGAAGGTATCGGTGATGTCGGCTTCAATCTGCTGCGGCGGCATGCCGGAGTAGAAGGTGGCGACAACCACGACGGGGATGTCGATAGAAGGGAAGAGATCCACCGGCATGGACATGACGTTGACCACGCCGACGAGCAGCACCATGAGCGAGATCATGATGATGAAGAAGGGATAGCGGAGGGCAAACTTGGGCATGACTAGTTGCCTCCCTGTCCCGATTCATCGGTCATGCCACCTTCTTCGTGCATGACATCGTTGGCCGGCTGCGCTTCCATGCGCGGCGTGATCTGCTCGCCATCCTGATAACGAGCGGCGTTGCCGAGCACGACGCGGTCGTCTTGCCGAACACCGCTTCGCACCTCTGCCAGCAGCGAGCCCTGGATGCCGAGCTCAACGTTGCGACGCTGGACGTGATTCTGAGCGTCAACAACGAGAACCGTGGTGTGGCCCGAATCGTCACGCTGGATTGCAAGCAGCGGCACCGTCAGGATGTTTTCCCGGTGCGCAAGCTGCACGTAGGTGTTGGCGTACATGCCGGGATCGATGCTGAGGTCCTTGTTGGGCACATCGATTTCGGTCTCCATGGTGCGAGTGTCGAGCGAGACGTTGCGAGTGAAGCGGACGATCTTGCCGGTGAGCGAGCGGTGCAGCGCGTCCACGCGAATCTGGACTGTGTCGCCATCGTGGATGTAGCCGACAGCATCCTCGGGTACTGGCAGACGGAGGCGGAGGAGATCGCTTTGCGAGAGTTTGATCAGCGGGAGGCTCTGGCTGTCCGATGAAGTGCCGGCCTGGATGAGTGCGCCGGTATCTGCGTAGCGCCAGATAACGACGCCGCTGAGCGGCGCAGTGATGGTGGTGTAGGCCTCAAGGGCACCGTAGCGTTCCATGTCGGCCTGAGCAACGTCGGACTGCTGGCGCGCAGCCAAGAGCGTGGAGCGCGCCCCCTCGACCTGCGCCTGTGATGCGTCGGCCTTCGCACGCGCATCGTCAAGCTCCTGCTCGGCGATGAGGCCGGGCTGCGTCTTCGACGCCTGAAGCAGACGGTCGTAGTTCGCCTGCAGGGCAGCATGGCTGGCTTCGGCACGGCCGATCTCGTGCTGCGCGATGTTGATCTGCTCCTTGCTGCGCTGCTGCTCCGATTGGCTGCCGCGATACTGCGCACTGAGCTCGGGAACTTCGAGCACCGCGAGCGTTTGGCCGGCGTGGACGCGGTCGCCGATATCGACATAGATGTGACGCACGTAGCCGGAGACCTTCGCGTGCACATCGATCACCTGGTAGGGCTGGAATTGCCCGGCGAGCGAGAGCACGTGCGAAATGTTGCCGCGCTGGACAACGCCAACAGCCGCGGAGACTGGCTGGGTGGCGGCATCGGCAGAGCCCTGGCGCGCTTTGCATCCGGAGAGGGTAAGAGGCAGAAGGAAGGACAGGGCGAGGGCCTGTCTAGGGAAACAACAGCGGAGACAACAGCAGAGACGAGAGGCTTGCTTGTGCACGGTAGACCTGTCACGCGCTGGTGTCAGAGCGGTCTTCGGTGCCAGTCACGGGAGCGAAAGATCAGGCCGCTTCATGGAGAGAAGCTGCGCTGACCTCTTTCGCTCCTGCCCACGACTGGCAGGAGAATAGCTCTGGTCCCAGGCTCGCTAGAGAAAACTCACCATTTACGATGCGCCACCGGTTCCACGCAGAGAGGCTCTCTTGACGAAAGCCGCGCGAACGTTGCTCCGGCACACATAGGCTTCGGTACACATCTTATGGTGAATCTGCTTTGTTGGAGACAGCGATAGCGCGCAGATTCGCCACACGGAAGGCGAAGCGCGCAGGACTCAGGCGGCGAACGAAGGCGGGGGACGGCGGAGCGCGGGCCCTTTAAGCGCGAGTGTGCGAGAAGCCGCAGGCGGCGCGTCCCTGCGCGGCCGAATCCGAAGCACGTCTTGGGATAGTTCGGGCATGAGAACGACCACGGCGGCGAGCGCCGCCCGGTGCAGATCGGCGTGATTCACATCGCTGTGCTGCGCCGTATCCATCGGGCGCTCCCGCTCGGAGAGCAGCTTGGCGATGGGAGCAGTTTCCGATGCCCGTGCGCGGATGTGATAGAGCGAGAGCTTGGAGTGAAGTCCCCAGCCGAAGACGGCGAGCGCAAGTAGCAGGATGGACACACCGATGGCGAAACGACCTTCGCGGCCATTCCGTTCGCGCTTGTCGCAGTGTGTCATCGCCGGCGTGATAGCCCTAGTGTATACGAGCCCTCTCCGCTAGTTAGACGCGGGAAAGCCGGGCGTTGGATGCGTGAGCCGCCTTTGTTGGGCTGAAAGATTACACGGATGTTTCAGTGAGCGTGGTCGCGGACGAAGATGGCGGCGGTTTTATCAGAAATAGGCGACTTTCCCAGTATTTTGCCGGCCTGGTTGGTAATGATAGAGGAAAGACCACCGGAGGTCTGCACTTTGCTGAGCGTTACGGAGGGGAAGGGCTGCTTGGTTTTGAGGTTAACGGCACGCGAGATGAGCGGACGCACCTGATGGCTCTCGAGACCAGAGACGGCAGAGACATAGGGGCCGGCCGCGCCGCTCAGTTGGGTGTTCTGAACATTAGCGCGAAAGAGCCTGCCATTGTGCTGAAAACTGATGGATCGATGTATTGAAGGCGCGTTCTGCATTTGCAGTGATGTCGCAGGCGCGGATAAAAAAGCCATCCTCGTCCAAGGAAATGATGGTAAGCCCATGACTTTCCAACTTTTTCTGTACAACGTGAAGCTGTGCCTGCGGCGGTGCGAACTTCTTCAGATCGCCGTCGGTGAGCCAATGATGATAGATAGGCGAGGCGGGATCGTAGTGTGCGTCGACGGTCTTCTCGAATGCCGCTTCGTTCTGCGGCTTGAGATGGATGGTAAGGTTGATGACCTGCGACGGATCGGCGGGGCCGCGATCGCTGGCCAGAGGTTAAACAGAGTGGGACACCGGTTTTGAGAGCGCAGGAGAGCGTTGTTCCCGCGCTAGGGAACGTTCGGACGTTCTGATATCACTGCGCGTCCGCGTCGTGAATGCGACATTGCGATGCTGCAGCGATCGTCTCGCTGAGCAGTCAGGACAAACAGATGCGTCCTGGAGTTACGCGGTTTGGGTTCGGTCAGGCCAGCGGACTACATCGACAACGGAGAAAGAAACCTTGCGGGGCACTTGTTCTCTCCGTGTGTAGCGTTGATTGGGTTCAGGCCAAAAATAAAACAGCCCACGATGATGATGTCGTGGGCTGTTGGGGAAGCCTGTATGTCGGTACGACTAAGTCGTGCGCATATGCAGACGCCTGTCCACACATATCGAACAGGCGTGACAAGCGGGACTGATATGCGATGGCCGTTCGACTTGACAGTCACCATCAGCGCTTCGTAACGTTGTCGCGCACCGGGTACGTACCCATGCCCGTCATTCCCACGGATTGTCCGTACGAACTCGCGCCCCGATTTTCATTAGGAGGCAACACCCCATGACCGCACATCCCCCACGCAAAGGAGAGCACAACTCTCCTAAACACCCCGCTCTGCGTCGTCTGCTTCTACTGCTCTTAATTTGTGGTCTGCTCCCATCTACATGGCAAGCAGTCGCACAAGTCAATGGTGTAGGCCAGCGGCCCTATCTCGGCTGGAGCACATTCAGCGAGCAGACCATCAATGGTAACTTTCTCACTCAGGCAAATATCCAGGCACAGTCCGATGCCCTCCGATCCTCCGGGCTGCAGTCGCATGGCTTCCAATACATCAACATCGACTCCGGCTGGCAGGGGACCTTCGACGCAAATGGCCGTCCGATTCCAAACACCAACACCTTTCCCGACATCACTGCGCTCGTGCGACATATCCACCAGAACGGCCAGAAGGCTGGCATTTATTGGATTCCAGGTGTCGAGCAGCCCGCGGTCGCAGCGAACTCACCCATTCTTGGAACGCCGTACCACATTCAGGACATTCTCGTAGTGCCGTACACCGCAGGCAACGCGTTCGGCGGCCCCGGCACCTCTCCGTATCACTACAAGATCGACTTCACCAAACCCGGAGCACAGGAGTACATGAACTCCGTCGTAGCGCTCTTCGCCTCGTGGGGCATCGACTTCATCAAGCTCGATGGGGTGACGCCCGGGTCCGATAGCGACGGCCTCTCCATCGACAACCGTGCCGACGTGGCCGCCTGGTCGAAGGCCATTGCGGTCAGCGGACGGTCCATGTGGTTCACCATCTCCTGGGATCTCGACGAAGACTTCCTTAGTGTGTGGGAGCAGTATGCGAATGCACGACGTATCAATCAGGATGTCGAGTGCGAAGGGCGCTGCGCGACCCTTACAAATTGGCCCAGAATCTACGAACGCTTTCGCGACCTGCCCGGCTGGGAAAATGCCACGTCGCCCAGTCTCGGTTGGAACGATCTCGATACTCTTGACATCGGCGACGGGACGCTCGACGGCCTGACGCAGGACGAAAAGCGCTCTGCTGTGACCCTGTGGGCCCTGGCGAATGCGCCCATGTATCTGGGCGGAGATCTTACCCAGCTCGACGGCTTTGGGAAGCAGCTTCTGAGCAATGACGACGTCATCGGCATCGATCAATCGGGCAAGCCGGCAAAGCAGGCGCTTGGTGGTGATATCCCAGTCTGGGTCACCAACCTCGGTCACAACAACTACATCGTTGCGCTGTTCAACACGGCAGGCACACCGGTCTCATACACGCTACCGTGGGATGAGCTCGGCTTTGCCAATGCAGCCGATGTGCGCGACCTGTGGCTCGAGCGTGATCTCGGCCGCGCCCAGCAGGGGTTCAGTACGATTCTTCCTGGCCACGGAGTGCGGCTTCTTCGTGTCGCAGCGCAGGGAAGTGTTCCTCCATCGCCCTCTGCCAGCTACGAGGCGGAATCGGCGATCCTCGGCGGATCGGCGGTGATTGCCGACTGCCCCGCTTGCTCCGGCGGAGCGAAGGTCGGCGGTCTTGGTCTTGGCGCTGCCAACAATGTCACCTTCAACAATGTGGAAGTGAAAAAGGCTGGCACCTATCTCATGCAGGTGGACTCGATGACCGAAGATCTGCGCTCCTATCTCTACACGGTCAACGGAGGCCCGCCGCAGACGCTGAACTCCGGCGGAGGAAGCTTCTTCCTTCCTACTAATGTCACGGTGCCGGTTCGTTTGAAGGCCGGACTCAATGTCATCCAATTCGGCAACCCCACCAGCTATCCGCCCGATCTCGACCGCATTGTGATCAGTGGCAATGGAGACGCTACGATGTCGCCCGCCATCACCTATGAGGCGGAGGCCGCCACCCTCGGCGGATCCGTGACGGCCGGCTTCAGCAACTACAGTTCAGGTTTGTCGAAGGCCGGCAACATTGGCGCAGGAGCCGCAAACAACGTCACTTTCTCCAATGTCACTGTCCCATCCAGCGGAACCTACCAACTCGAAATCGACTATCAGACGAGCGGCGTGCGGTCGTACTTCGTTAGCATCAACGACGGTGCGGCAACCGAGCTCGATCTGAATGGCAGCAGCTTCAACGATCCTGCCGTCACCATCATTCCTGCTCAACTGAACGCCGGTGTGAACACAATCCAGATCGGCAATCCCACGGGATTCGCGCCAGACCTCGACCGGATTGTCGTTGCACCGCCCGTTCGCGCAGGCTCCTACTAAGAACAGGCGATTAGTATCAACCTCCTCAGCGATGCCCGCACTATGCGGGCGTCGCTTTTTTGTGCCGAGCGCACAACGGCTACAGCCTTCGTGGGAGCAGAGTAGAGACATATATCGATTCCAAGCCGTCTGGTACTCGGGGAAGAGAGCACGTATCGCGCGCTCGTCGCCCAGGGTGAACCAGACCTCCTGTCAGAGGCGCTCGCTCTCTTTATGCAGAGGTGCCACGTTCTTGATCGGGAAACTGTTCGCCTGGCAACCGCCGCTTCGACAACCGGTCCTGGGTTTACTCCATACCGGGAGGAGGCCAAGATCGCTGCTTATCTCTGGCACGGGAACCGCCACACGTTCTGCTCATGAAGTAGCGGGGGATGTCGGTCATTGTTCAAGCCTGGTAGCCATGAAGGAAGCAGTCGATAGCTTCCTTCACTCTTTTACGGATCTGGGCCTTGCTGGGTTTGGGCCCCCCGCAGCGGGTAGCCGCCATGATCATTTCCGCGGCAACGAGATCAAGGAATTGGCGCGCACCGACAGCCGTATCCATTTTGCGCAGTCTTCCTCTTGCCACCTGCTCATCAAGGTAACGAGTGAGAGAGGCACGCACTCGCTCACGACCGGCTGCGCGCAGGCTCTGTATAAGTTCGGGAAAGCGCTCCCTTTCCATCATCATAATGCGGTGAAAGGAAATGGAACCCGCCGAGAGGATGCGATCAAGGAACAGTTCCCCGAATGCAGCCAAAGCCTTTTCCGGCGTCTCATGGGTGAGCAGAACGGCTGAAAGTTCGGCCGCAACCAACTTGGCCCCGCGGATCACGACCGCTCTGAATAAATCTTCTTTTCCTGGGAAGTGACGATAGAAGGTTTCCTTCGAGGCACGGGCATAGCGCGCGATTTCGCCCATGCTGGTGGCCTCGAACCCCCGCTCCATAAAAAATTTGCTCGCGGCGTCTAGCAGCCGGTTGGTCACCCGCTCCGTACGGATTTCCGACCTCGTGCGCGCAGGCAGGTTCGGGGCGGTACTTACAGGTGCCATGGGGCCAAAGCACCTTTTTTCAGTTTGGATAGTTCTTTCAATAACCAGAGTCTATCATTTATCCGTACCGAACGTTACGTTTCGTGCAATACTTTTTTAACCAGCGGCAATTTCACTTCCGCCAATTAACGAAGGAACAAATCATGAGCACTGCTGAAAAGGCCGAACTCACACCGCCGCGATCAGCCTCCAAGCACCGCAGGTGGACATGGCTGGCAGTGCTGGCTATTGCAGCAGTGATCGTAGCCGGGGTGGTTCGGGGCATAAACAAGAGCGAGGCAGATAAGACGGCTGCGATTGAGCCGCCAGCCATTCCAACGGTCAAAACAGCCACCTCGCACCTCGGGTCGATCGGATATTACGTGGAAGCGCTGGGAACCGTGACTCCAGTGGCAACGGTGAACCTATATAGCCAGATCAACGGCCAGGTTGTGGCCGTCCATTACGTCGAAGGCCAGATGGTCCATCGCGGCGAACCGCTGATCGACATCGATCCCCGGCCGTATGAAGCCCAGTTGAAGCAAGCCCAGGGAACCTTGCAGCGCGATCGCGGTCTGCTGGCGCAAGCCGCAATGGACCAGGCTCGCTATAAGGATGCCTTTGACCAACAGGCAATCGCGGCTCAGACCTACGAGGACCAGAAGCAGCTGGTCGAACAGGATCGCGGAACGGTTGAAAACGATACAGGAGCGGTCGAATACGCCCAGGTGCAGCTGAGCTACTGCCACCTGGCCTCACCGATTACTGGAAGAGTCGGCCTCCGACTGATTGATCCTGGCAACACAGTATTCTCCGGCGGTTCGAACCCGCTCGTCGTCATCACTCAATTGCAGCCCATTACCGTCGTATTCAACGTCGCCGAAGACGATCTGGCACAGGTGCGCGACCAGATCCTTCACCGCACCGGCCTGACCGTCGATGCCTTCGATCGATCGCAGCAGACAAGGCTGGCCACCGGAAAACTCCTCACCCTCGACAACCAGATTGATACCGCTACCGGCACCGTCCGCTTTCGCGGTCAGTTCGAGAACGCCGACCTCAAGCTCTATCCCAACCAGTTCGTTAATGCGCGTCTGCTGGTGAAGACGTTGACTGGCGCCGTCCTTATTCCCACCGCTGCCGTGCAGCACAACGGAACCCAGGCCTTTGTCTATGTGGTTTCCGGCAACACCGTCCACATACGGACTATCAACGAGCTGACCACGGAAAACGGCATGGCTGCCGTGACCGGCCTCAACGCCGAAGAAACCGTCCCCATTACCGGCTTTGACAAACTGCAGGACGGCTCCAAAATCAACGTCGAGGGGCAGAGTGGCAAGACGCCATCCGCATCCGGACAGGCCCAAGGCGGTCAGGCTGTGAGTGGCCAGTGAGTCCTTCGCGGACCTTCATCCTGCGGCCGATCGCAACCATCCTTATGATGGTTGCGATCCTCGTCCTTGGGCTGGTCGCTTATACCACGCTTCCGATCTCCGCCCTGCCGGAGGCCGACTATCCAACCATCCAGGTGCAGACGTTCTATCCCGGCGCCAGTCCGCAGGTCATGAGTTCCGCTGTGACCGCGCCGCTCGAAAGGCAGTTTGGTCAGGTCGCAGGCTTGACGCAGATGACCTCCACCAGCTCGGATGGCAGCTCCATCATCGTGCTTCAGTTTTCTCTGAACTTGAACATCGATGTAGCGGAGCAGGAAGTCCAGGCCGCCATCAACGCTGCCCAGGGCTACCTGCCTACAGACCTTCCCGTGCCCCCGGTATACAGCAAAGTGAACCCGGCAGATGCGCCCGTGCTGACACTGGCGCTGACTTCGGAAACTCTTCCCCTCTCCAAGGTAGAAGACCTTGTCGATTCGCGCCTGGCGCCCAAGATCTCCCAACTCAGCGGCGTCGGCCTGGTCACCATCAGTGGAGGGAACAAGCCGGCGGTTCGGATTCAGGCCAATCCGGTGGCGCTGTCCTCGTACGGCATCAATCTTGAAGATCTGCGTTCCGCCCTGGTCAACGCATCGGTCAACAGCGCCAAGGGCAGCTTTGATGGGCCGGCCCAGAACTTCCAGATCAATGCCAACGACCAGCTGCTATCGAGCGAAGGCTACAAAGATGTAGTCGTGGCTTACAAGAACGGCGCACCGGTAATGCTGACGGATGTGGCGAAAATCACCGACGGCATCGAAAATACCAGGCTCGCCGCGTGGATGAATCAAACGCCCGCCGTCATAGGGAACGTGCAACGGCAGCCTGGCGCGAACACCATCGCGGTGGTCAAAGAGATTGAGACACTGCTGCCCAAACTGCAGGCTGGATTACCGGCCTCCGTCAAGCTGAAGGTCTTGACCGACCGTAGCAACACCATCCGGGCGTCGGTAGCGGACGTGGAATTCGAGTTGATGCTGACCATCGGACTAGTGGTGCTGGTCATCTTCGTCTTCCTCCGCAGCTTTACGGCCACGCTCATCCCGGCCGTCGCAGTTCCTCTCTCGCTGGTCGGCAGTTTTTCCCTGATGCACCTGTTGGGTTACAGCCTTAACAACCTAACGCTGATGGCTTTCACCATCTCCACCGGCTTCGTCGTCGACGATGCCATCGTGATGATTGAAAACATCTCCCGCTACCTCGAAGAGGGCATGACGCCAGTCGCAGCCGCGCTCAAGGGAGCTGACCAGATCGGCTTCACCATCATCTCGCTCACCATCTCGTTAATTGCGGTTCTCATCCCACTGCTTTTCATGGGGGACGTGGTTGGGCGTTTGTTTCGCGAGTTTGCTGTCACCCTCAGTATCACCATCCTTATCTCCGCCTTCGTGTCGCTCACGCTTACACCCATGATGAGTGCGCGCCTGCTGCGGCACACGCCTGTAGCCGAGCAGAATGCCGTTTACCGCTGGACCGAAGAGCGTTTCAAACGAATCATCGCAGCCTACGGCCGGAGCCTGCGATGGGTTCTGCAATACGAGACGACGACGCTGCTGGTAGCAGCCGCTTTATTGTGCCTGACGATCTATCAGTACATTGAGATCCCCAAGGGTTTTTTCCCCACCCAGGACACCGGGACTCTCCAGGGCGTCACCCAGGCGCCCGAATCCATCTCCTTTGCAGCCATGTCGCACAAACAGCAGCAGCTGAGTGAGGAAATCCTCAAAGATCCAGCAGTCCAGAGCCTCTCCTCCTTTATCGGGGCCGATGGCACCAACACTACCTTGAACAGTGGGCGGATCCAGATCAATCTCAAACCGGTGGCCCAACGCCATCTCACCGCAACCGAAGTGATAGCTCGTCTCCAAAGACGCGTTGACCAGGTTCCAGGAATCCACCTCTATCTTCAGCCCATCCAGGACCTCACGGTGGACGATCGCGTCAGCCGGACGCAGTACCAATACACACTGGAAGATCCCGATGTCGCGGAGCTGAATCAGTGGACTGCAAAAATGGTGACTGAGCTGCGCAAGCTGCCCCAGATGGCCGACGTCACCACCGATCAGCAAAACAATGGCGTCAGCGTGCATCTCGACATGGATCGCGCCACGGCTTCCCGCCTGAACATTACGCCGGACCAGATCGACTCTACCCTTTATGACGCGTTCGGGCAGCGTCAGATCAGCACGCTCTATACGCAATCGAATCAATACCACGTCATTCTGGAGACGCTTCCCGAGTTCCAGAAGAACGCTGACAAGCTCAAGGCTATCTATATTCAAGGCGCGAGCAGTTCCGGCTCCGGCTCGGCTGCGCAAAGTACTTCCGGCCGCACCTCAGCTGCTTCCAACGGCACCGTCAGCACATTGAGTCCTTCTTCCAGCAGCGGGGTGGCGTCCTCTACTCCCTCCAGCTCCATTACCAATACGCCTGGAAATCAAACTTCCTCTGCCAGCAGTACGACGTCGTCCTCCTCGACCACCAGCAACATCAACCTGGCGTCCTCGACGCCTGCCACGGCGCTCGCGACCTCAACCCAATCCTCCAGCAACCAGGGCGGTAGTGGCGGGTCGTCCAATTCCTCAAGCTCCTCGTCATCCGGTTCCAACCCCGTTCCCCTCTCCGCAATCAGTCGCTTCACCACCACGTCATCCCCGTTGACAATCAACCATCAAGGACAATTTCCTGTCGTCACCATCTCGTTCAATGTTGCCCCGGGCCATTCGTTGAGCCAGGCCGTTGACGCGCTCGAAAAAACACAGGACCGGTTAAAGATGCCGGCCAGTGTCCAGGGTGATTTGCAGGGAACGGCCGCGGCTTACCAGTCCATCGGCAGCAATGAAGCCTTGCTGATCTTTGCCGCCCTGGTGGCCGTGTACATCGTACTCGGCATTTTGTATGAGAGCTTCATTCATCCCATCACCATTCTCTCTACGCTGCCTTCGGCGGGTGTCGGCGCCCTGTTGGCTCTTCGTATCTGTCACCAGGACCTGGATGTGATTGCCATCATTGGCATCATCCTGTTGATCGGCATCGTCAAGAAGAACGGCATCATGATCGTGGACTTCGCACTCGATGCGGAGCGCACTCAGGGCATGAATGCTACAGACGCTATCTTTCAGGCGTCCCTGCTGCGCTTCCGGCCGATCATGATGACCACGCTCTGCGCTCTGTTCGCCGGCCTCCCGCTGGCATTCGGTTCAGGCATCGGCTCGGAGCTTCGCCGTCCTCTGGGGATTGCGATGGTGGGCGGCCTGCTTGTCAGCCAAGTCCTCACCTTGTACACCACTCCCGTCATCTATGTGTTCTTTGACCGGCTGGCGCGACGATTCTCGTGGAGGAGCGCCGCCGTCCTGAACAACCCCAGAACGGCAGAACCTCTGTGAACCTCTCCGCCTTCTTCATCAAGCGGCCAGTCGCTACCATCCTGATGACGGTGGCGATCATCATTGCGGGTTGCATGGCGTTCGTGAAGCTTCCGGTTGCCTCTTTGCCGCAGGTGGATTTTGCCACCATCACGGTTGCCGCGCAGCTACCCGGAGCGAGCCCTGAGATCATGGCTTCCTCGGTGGCAACTCCGTTGGAGCGCCAGTTCGGGCGTATTGCCGGTGTCACCCAGATGACATCTTCAAGCACCCTCAGCACCACGGGAATCACCCTGCAATTCGACTACAGCCGGGATGTGGATGGCGCAGCGCGCGACGTTCAGGCGGCCATCAATGCTGCCCGAACCTATCTACCCGCGAATCTGCCGTCTAACCCGACCTATCGCAAAGTGAACTCGTCCGCTTTTCCGCTGATGGTGCTCAATATGACATCTGATACCCATAGCCAGGGGGAAATGTTTGACACTGCATCCTCGATTGTTCAGCAGAAGATATCGCAAATTTCGGGTGTCGGCCAGGTGCAGGTCGTCGGAAGCTCCCTTCCGGCAGTGCGCATCGATCTCAATCCGCAACAACTTGGCAGTTACGGCTTAGGTCCGCAGGATGTGGCCCGTGTACTGTCCGGACAAAACTCCAACCGTCCCAAAGGTCAACTGAGCGACGACTCAGTGACTGCGGACATCACCGCCAACGATCAGATATCCAAAGCCAGGGATTATGCGCCCATAGTGATTGGCACCGATACCAGCAATGGCAGCATTGTGCGTCTGCGGGATGTAGCCCAGGTGTTTGATTCGATACAAACCACTCGGTCTGCCGGTTTTGCCAACGGCAAGCCGAGCGTAGTGCTTCTTGTTTACCGTCTGCCGAATGCGAATGCTATCGACGTAACCGATCGCATCATCAGGGCGATGCCCGCGCTCAACGCGTCCATCCCGGCCGGTGACAAGCTCGGGATCGCCATTAACACCACCACCACCATTCGAGCTTCGGTCAAAGACGTGGAAACCGCAATGGGGCTGTCGATCCTGCTGGTGGTGGCCGTGGTGTTCGTCTTTCTGCGCAGCCCGCAAGCCACCCTGGTACCTGGTGTGGCTGTGACCTCCTCGCTGATCGGAACGTTTTCCGGAATGTACTTGCTGGGATACAGCATCAACAATCTCTCGCTCATGGCGTTGACCGTCTCCACCGGCTTCGTGGTCGACGACGCCATTGTGGTGATGGAGAATATTGCCCGCTTCATCGAAGACGGGATGTCTCCCTGGGAAGCAGCCCTGAAGGGAGCCCAGGAAGTCAGCTTTACCGTGCTCTCGATGAGCCTTTCCCTGGTTGCGGTCTTCGTGCCTCTGCTGTTCATGGGCGGCTTGATCGGCCGCCTGTTTCACGAGTTTGCCGTGACCCTCTGCCTATCGATTGCCATTTCGATGTTTATCTCGCTTACCGTGACACCCATGATGTGTGTCTACCTGCTGCGACCCACGGATCAGGAGCAGCACGGTTATTTCTATCGTCTCAGCGACCGTTGCTTTTCCGCTTTGCTTGAATTCTACCGGCGGAGCCTTACCTGGGCGCTCAAACATCCGCGCCTTATCATCCTCAGCCTGTTTGGAACCGTCGCCCTCAATGTTGTCCTTTTCGTCTACGTTCCCAAGGGTTTGTTTCCCCTGCAGGACACAGGCCTCATCTTTGGCGGTCTCCAAGGCTCCCAGGACGCCTCCTTCTCAGCGATGAGAGCTTCCTTGCTCGACACGGAACGGGTCATCAAGGATGATCCGGCCGTTCAGGCAGTCCAGGGCTTTACCGGAGGGGGTGGGGCCAGCAACACCGCTTTCGTGTTTATGTCCCTCAAGCCGCTGGCGGAGCGCCCCGGCGTCACCGCCGGCCAGGTGGTCGATCGACTCCGTCCCAGGCTTGCAGCATTGACTGGGGCTTCAGCCTTTCTGCAGGCTGCGCAGGACATTGGTGTCGGAGGACGACAGAGCAACGCGCAATACCAGTATCAGATCTCGGCTGATTCTGTGGACGACCTCACAACCTGGGGACCGTTGATCTACAAAGAGATGTTGAAGATGCCGCAGATCAAGGACGTGACTACCGATCAGCAAAACAGCGGCATGCAGATGTTTTTGGACTACGACCGGCGAACAGCAGCGCGCTTCGGCGTGACCCCCCAGCTCATCGATCAATCCTTGTACGACGAGTTCGGAGAATCGCAGGTGTCGACCATTTACACCTCGCTGAACCAGTACTACGTGGTGATGGAGGCTGCGCCCCAGTTTTATCGCGATCCCACCACGCTTAATTCAACCTATGTTCATGCCTCCGGTAAGTCATCCGTACCGCTGCAGGCCTTCACTAAGGCGCATGCCGCTACGTCGTCGCTAGCGGTGAATCACTCGTCCTTCTTTCCCTCGGTGACCATTTCGTTCAACCTTGCTCACGGCACCTCGCTAGGACAAGCGACCGCGCTCATCAACCAGATGCAGCAACGCATCGGAGCACCACCGACACTCCGCGAGCAATTCGCCGGAACCGCCCAGGCCTTCCTGGCATCGCTTTCGACCGAACCGCTGCTCATCCTCGCCGCTCTGCTTTCGATCTACATTGTCCTGGGAATCCTGTACGAAAGCTTTGTCCATCCAATCACCATCCTGACTACCCTTCCCTCCGCGGGTGTGGGCGCCGTTTTTGCGCTATTAGTGTTCCACAGCGAATTCGACGTCATTTCTGTAATTGGCATTTTCCTTCTCGTTGGCATTGTGAAAAAGAACGCAATCCTGATGATCGACTTCGCGCTTATGGCGGAACGTGAGCAGGGGATGAGCACCGAAGAGTCGATCTTTGAAGCAGCCATGTTGCGCTTCAGGCCAATTCTCATGACCACGCTGGCTGCTTTCTTTGGCGCCTTGCCGCTTGCCCTGGGAACAGGGACCGGTTCAGAGTTGCGCCGCCCTCTCGGTATCGCGATCTGCGGAGGCCTGATCTTCAGCCAGGTACTGACTCTCTACACCACACCGGTTATTTACCTCTATTTCGATCGCCTCAGTCATCGATTCAGCCGCCGCCGTGCTCTTCCGTACGCTGGAACGGTGAGCAATCCAGCAACTTAGGAAGACATGATGAAGCTCGGCAAAACACTCAAATTCGTAACCGCAAAGCCACATTGCACCAGCACCATCGCACTCGGCGCTTGCCTGTTACTGCTCCAGGGCTGTGTGGTGGGCCCCCGGTACGTTGCGCCGGTTACCCAGGCGCCACCCGCCTATAAGGAAGTTGTGCCGCAACCGCAACAATCCTCCGACGGCACCACTTGGGTTCCGGCAACTCCACAGGACGCGATCGTGAAAGGAAATTGGTGGGAGATCTACCAGGAGCCGGAGCTGAATGCCCTGGAAGAGAAGCTCAATATCTCAAACCAGAACATCGCGCAATCGTTTCAGAATTTCATGGCGGCCCGCGCTCAAGTCAGGCAAGCGAGGGCCGCATATTACCCGACCGTCTCGGTTGGTCCTGCCTATACCAGGGCGCGCACCTCTGCCAATACGTCTGGGACTTTCCCCGGCATCAATCCAAATAGTAACGATTTCAGTCTGCCGTTTGACGTTTCCTGGGAGCCTGACGTTTGGGGGCGCATTCGCAATACAGTTCGCCAGTCTGCCAATGCTGCCCAGGTAAGCGCTGCCGATCTGGCAAATGAACGATTGACAGAGCAGGCGAACCTCGCCGTGGACTATTTCGAAGTGCGGGGGCAGGATTCCCTGATAGACCTTTATCAGCAAACCATCGAGGCTTATCAGAAAGACCTCGTTCTCACCCATGTCCGCAGCAGGACCGGAGTGGACACCGAGCAATCGGTAGCAGAGGCGCAGTTGAACCTCGACACCGCCATCGCATCCGCCACCAATCTCCGCATTGCCCGCGCCCAGTTTGAGCATGCAATCGCACTGCTCACCGGGCAGGCCGCGTCGTCATTTTCCATACCCAAACGGCAGTTGACCAACAACGTGCCTGCGATTCCCATTGGAGTGCCTTCCCAGATCCTTGAGCGCCGTCCAGACATTGCCGCTGCGGAACGGACGATGTCCGAAGCCAATGCTCTGATCGGTATCGAAACTGCAGCTTATTATCCGACCTTTACTATCGGGGGAAACCTCGGGCTCCAGAGCGCTAATATAGGCAGTCTGTTTACCTGGCCCAGCCGTTTCTTCTCCGCTGGCCCATCCGCCTCCGAGACACTAATTGACGGAGGATTGCGCCGAGGTCTCATCGCCCAATACAAGGCGCAGTACGAGGCCGATGCAGCCGCCTATCGGCAGACAGTTCTCACAGCATTCCAGCAGACCGAGGACTTCCTGGCTTCCGTACGCTGGCTGGGCGAGCAAAGACGAGAGCAGCAGGACAGCATCGCCGCTGCCCAGCGTTTTTACGATCTCTCCATCATTCGCTACAGGACTGGCGTTGACACCTACCTCAACGTGTTTACGGCCCAAACATCTCTGCTGAGCAATCAGCAAACGGCGATTACTCTACAAGTCCAACAGATGACCAGCAGCGTTCAGCTCATTGAGGCATTGGGCGGCGGATGGGACACCTCGCAGCTTCCGTCGGAAAAGGCCGTAGCCCGCAAGTAAAATGGGGCTCTCCGTTCTCCTCGCGATCTTAGTGCAGTGTGTTGGCGCGCACCGACAGAACAGAGCGCGCCCATAGCCACGATTAGAAACGCACAAACGAGGACACCTGACTAGTATTAGTACCGACGAGTCGGCCAGTGTTTACAAATCCAGTACAACTGGACGTAAAACCGGATTACCGGACAAAGGGACCTGCAACATGGCCGGGAGCCACCGCGGCTCCGGTGAATATTCAAATCAGTTCGCCACTAGGTGCCTGCGAGCCCCTATCGTTAACCTTATCCAGATCACACTTGCAGGACGTCACCGTCACGGGCGACCATCTCGTATAGCACCGGGTTGACGAAGAAGCCAAGGAAGAGCCGTGAGACCAGGCCTGCCACGATTACGATGGCGAACGGCTTTTGCGTGTCCGATCCGATCCCGGTGGAGAGAGCGGCGGGGAGGAGTCCCAGGCAGGCGACGAGGGCCGTCATCATGATGGGCCGTAGTCTCAGCAGAGAGGCCTCGCGGGTTGCGGTGCGGATGTCTTTGTTTTCGAGGCGTAGCTTGTTGATGTAGGAGACGAGGATGACAGCGGTCTCGACGGAAACGCCCATGAGCGCGAGCAGGCCCAGAGCCGATGAAACGCTGAACGGTGTGTGTGTCAACTTGAGCGCTATCAGAGCGCCCACCGGTTCGGTGAGGACCACGCCGATGGCGATGGTCACCGGAAACTTGAAGTTGCCGTAGAGGGCAAAGAGAATCATGAAAATGATTAGCAAGGCGAGCGGCCCAATCAATTCCATCTGGTGCTTGGCTTCGAGGAATTCGCCGTACTCGCCGCCCCAACTGAGCCGATAGCCTGGAGGCAGCGATTTCGTGATATCTGCAATGGCCTGCTGGCCATTGCGCACGGCGCTCTCCAAGTCGCGGCCTTCGATGCTGTACTGCACGCCGATATATCGTGAGTTGTTTTCGCGATAGATAAACGATGCGCCGCCAGCTTCATGGATATTCGATAACTCGCTCAGTGGAATTTGCTGACCTGTCGGAGTGCCGACCAGCAGATTGCCAATTTGTTGTGCATTCTCCCGGAACTCCGGCTTCATACGGACGATCAGATCAAAGAGTTTCTCGCCTTGAATTACCTGGGTAGCAGCCTGCCCACCTACCGCCGCCTGGACCACAGCCTCTACGTCTGCAACGTTGATGCCGTAGCGCGCAATCTTGTCACGATCGACATCGATCAGCAGGCTAGGTTGGCCGAGTTCACGCACGACGGTCAGCTCCGTGAATCCAGGCACCTGCGAGAGACGGCGCTTGATCTCAAGCGCCTGACTCTGGAGAAGGTTCAGATTCGGGCCATAAATCTTCACCGCAAGCGCGCTCTTGAGTCCGGTGAGGGCTTCGTCCACGGCGTCTTCAGCGGGCTGCGTGTAGTTGAAGATGACGCCGGGAAACGCTTTGAGCTTCTTCTGAATGTCTTCTGTCAATTCCGCCTTATTGTGGATCGGCCCGACGTTCCAGGCGGCGTCTTTGTAGGGCTTCAGCCCCACATAGAATTCGTCGTTGAAGAATCCGGTGGGATCGGTGCCATCGTCGGGGCGGCCCAGCTCGGAGCCAACATCGGTGACCATGGGGTAGTTCATCAGGATTTTGCGCACCTGCGGAGAGAATCGGCTCGCCTCCTCAAACGAAACCGTGTAGGGCATGGTCGCCCTTACCCATAACGCGCCTTCGTCGAGATGCGGCATGAACTCTCCGCCGATGAAAGGTATGAGCAGCAGCGTAGCGGCAAAAATGATGGTAGCTACAAACATGGTTGTCTTGGGATGGTCGAGACACCACTCCAGCTCTCCAGCATATTTGTCGCGCACCCATTCAAACGGCCTGTTCGCACGCTCGCGCACACCATGTTTGAACCAATAGGCGCACATGACCGGAACGAACGTAAGAGTCAGGACCAATGCACCGATGAGCGCGATTGCTACTGTATCGGCCATTGGTCTGAAGAGTTTTCCCGACGGCCCGGTGAGCGCGTAGATGGGCAGGTAGCCCGCGATGATGACGGCCACTGAGTAGAAGATGGGGCGATCGACATCCTTGGCTGCTGCCAGAATTACCTGCTGCAGGTCGTAACTCTGACCTTCGCGCGCGCCCAACTCGCGAAAGACATTTTCGACCATCACCAGAGTGCCGTCGATGAGGATGCCAAAGTCGATGGCGCCGATGGAGAGCAGGTTAGCCGCGACGCCTCGTGCATGGAGGAAGATGAAGGAAAAGAGGAGAGCCAGAGGAATGGTGAGCGCGACGATGACAGCGGCGCGGAGGCTCACTAGAAACGCCATGAGGACGATAAGGACAAGAGCCATGCCCAGCAGCATGTTGTGCTCGACGGTGTCTATGGTGAGCTGAACAAGGTCGCTGCGGTCGTAGTAGGGGTGCACTTTTATATCGGGCGGCAGGATATGTTCATTCAGTTCTTGGGTCTTCGCCTCCACACCTTTCAGTACCGTCTGCGTTTGCTCGCCGCGCCGCATCATGATGACGCCCTCGACGGCATCGTCGGTCTTGTTGAAGCCGAATTCGCCGAGGCGCGGAGCGTGTCCGATGGTCACCTCGCCGATGTCGCGGATGCGTACGGGTACTCCATTTTGAGTGCCCACAATCACGTCGCCGATGTCCGCGGTATCGCGGACGAGCCCGAGGCCGCGAACGTAATAGAACTGGCCGCCTTGTGAGTAGAATCCGCCGCCGGCGTTGGAATTGTTGACTGAGAGCTGTTGCACGACGGTCGGCACGGGGATGTGGTAGGCGTAGAGTCTGGCCGGATCGAGCAGTACCTGGTACTGCATGACGGTGCCGCCGAAACCGGAGTCATCCGCAACCCCTGGCACCTGTTTGTATTCGCGCTCGATGACCCAGTCTTCGTAGACCTTCAGCTCCTGCGGTGTGCGGTCAGGACTATCGATGACATAGCGATAGACGAGGCCGGACGGACTGGCGAGCGGCGCCAGGGAGGGAGTTACACCGGTTGGGTAGGTGACTCCACTCAAGCGCTCGAAGACCTGTTGCCGCGCAAAATAGTCGTCGGTGCCCTCGTCAAATGTCATGATGACATCCGACAGCCCGTAGAGCGATATCGAGCGCATGACGGACATCTTGGGGACGCCGTTCATCTCCACTTCCGTCGGAATCGTGACTAGACGCTCGACTTCCTCAGCTGCGTGTCCGGGCCATTGGGTGATCACTTCCACCATCGGCGGAGAAAGGTCCGGGTAGGCGTCTACAGGCATGTGGTGGAAGGAGATCGCTCCACCAATGACGATGAATACCGTCAGCAGCAGGATCAGCAACCGTTGGCGCAATGCGAACTGGACGACGTGATGGATCATGCGAAGCAGCCTCCTCAGTGTTGCAGCGAATTAGCAAACTGAAGAAACAAGCTGCCGTCGCCCACAACTCGTTCTCCCACGGAAATGCCCTTCAGTATCTGCGTCTGCCCGTTCTCGCTCTGGCCGATGTCCACGTCGCGCCTGCCAAACTGATTTGCATTGATGGCGACATACACAAATGGTTGATTGTTGTCGTCCCGCAGAATGGATGAGTCTGGTACGGCGATGGCATTCGCGATGGACCCGGCCGTCACAGTGACGGTGCAATACATATCCCTCTTTAGTTTCTCTCCGGGATTGTCCACCACGATGCGTGCCTGCAGCGTTCTGGTATTGGGATCGAGAGCTGGCGAGACATAGGAGATTCGCCCGTGAAAGGTGCCGGGATACGCATCCGTTTGCACCGCGACATCGTCGCCGCTGCGAACCAGGGCGAGATCAGCCTGGTATACGTTTGCGAGGACCCAGACGGTGCTCAGATCGGAGATGGTAAATGCCTGCGTCTGGCCTGCCTGCACCACCTGGCCGGGGGAGACGAGCCGCTCCACGACCTCGCCGCCGATGGGCGCGAGCACGGGAATTTGAGCCGAGGTGGAGTTCTTCGCCAGCTCGGACGGATTCTTGATGCCAAGGATTTTCATTCCCTGCTCCGCGGCATTCAAATCAGCCTGTGCCTGATTGCGATCCGATTCGGCCTGCTCCAGGTCTCGCTGGGCGACGGCGTGATGCTGGTAGAGATCCTTCTCTCTCGCGTAGTTCTTCTCTGCGAGGCGGAAGGAGTCAGCGGCCTTTAAATACGCGTCCAGTAACTGCGAATAGTCCGGGCTGCTCACGTCCAGCATGGGCTGGCCAACCTTTACCTTCTGTCCGGGCACGACCAGGATGCGGCTGACGGGTCCGCCAACCTGGGTGATGACGGGCGTGGTCTTGAAGGCGTTGTAGGCCACAGCACCGGTAAGCCTGAGCGTGCGCGTCAGCCGGATGGGCTGTACCGTGACTACCTGCACGTGCGACATCTGGTCCTCGGGAATGGTGAAGAGCCGAGGGGTGGCAGAGGTCGCGGCCGTCGCGGAGAAGGAGGTCATCTTGTTCGCGCTCTCGCGATCCTTCGAGCTGCAGGCCGTGAGGAGACATGCGAAGACGAGGGCCGTGGCACTTTGAAGTCTGCGTCTGCGGCGGGTGATCGGCGTAGTGGTCATGGCAGGCTCCTGGTTCCTACTGCTTCGCGAAGCTGTTCAAGCGCAACCAGATAGGAAGCGAGCGCCTGGCGGTAGGCGAGCTCGGTGGCCCGATAGCTTCGCTCGGCGTCGAGAAAATCGAGCAGGCTTGCAGCGCCACGCTGGTAGGAATATTCACTGATGTCGCGGGACTGCTGTGCCTGGTCAAGATAGCCGGAGCGATAGAGGCCGACAATCTGATCGTTCGAGCGCAGAGCTTCAAAGGCATCTCTTACGTCGGTCAGCACCTGACCGTCCGTGAACTTCTCCTGCTCCTGCGCCTGAGTGATAGCGAAGCCGGTGCGCGCAATCTCCCCTTGATTGCGATCGAAGATCGGTAACGGTATCTGTCCGAAGAGGGAGATGTTGTTGATATCGGTAAGGTGCGTGTAGCTGACTTGCGCGGTGACGTCTTTTTTCCCGATGGCCTTTTGCAAGGCGTATTGGCTGTTCGCGGCAGTGACCCCTTGCTGCGCTGCCCGCAGATCGGGCCTGGTCTGCAATGCCGTTGCTTGAAAGCCTTCCAGGTTGCCCTTGACCGGCTGGTAGTCGAAGCTCCCGGCCACGTCGTAGTCCGCGGCTATCGATTCGTATCCGAGCAACTGCCGCAGGTCGGAGAGCCCCTGAATCCGGGCGAGGCGAGCGGCGGAGACGTCGGTCTGAAACTGAAGCAATTGCAGTTTGATCTTGAGAAGATCGTCTTCGCTGATGTCGCCTGCCTTATAACGGGCTTCGCCTATATCGACCGTGTTCTGGAAGCTTTTGAGGTCCTCGTTGGCCAGGGTCAGGGTTGATTCGGCGAGTTCGACGTTGATGAACTGGGAGGCAACGCTGAAGGTAAGGCTGCGCTCGTTGTCGGCGACCTGCGAGCGTGTCACAGCGGTCTGATCCTTAGCTGCCTGCAGGCGGTGCTGCCGCTTCTTGCCACGTTCGAAGAGATAGCTGACGCCCAGGTCGAACTGCGCCGTGTTGTCGATGTAGTCCGAATTGAATTGGCTGGGCTGGAAGATAGGAAGGAACTGCGAATCGCCCAGGAGTACCGGGTTGGGGCGCAGATTCGCCGTGGTCTCCTCGGCCTGGCTTTGCTGAATCGTGGTGCGCGCTGCCAACAGGTCGTGATTGTGGTGCAGCGCCATCTGGATGGCGTCTTCAAGCGTGATGATCACCGCTCCGGGCTTCTGCGCAAGCGTCTGTGCCTGGGGAGGCGACGGAGTTTGTGCAGGAGTGGATTGCCCGCCAACAGCTTCGGAAAACGATATCGTGACCAGCAAACACGGAAGACACAGACGTTGAAAACGCATGGGCAAACAGCCTTCGTCAGGAGGGCGATACAAGATTGGCATGCCGCGAGCGGCACGGAAACGAGGCGGTGGCTATGCGGGAGGAGCGCGAGCGGGCACATGCCGTGTGGAGTTCGCCTCGGTAAAGCTGAGGCGCTTAGGTTCGGGCGCGGGTCCGGTTGCGATCAGGACGGACATGCGGGCGCTTGTCACCGCCGGCTCAATGGCCTGATGGCTCAAGTGGCAGATCGGGCAGTTGTCCGATGAGGAACTGGCGTGATGATGCCAGACGCCTCCGAGCGTTGTCCCGATCAGAAGCGCGAGGAGCGCCAACGGGAACACGAGACGCCATATTGTCTTTCGACTAGACACTTTTGAGCAGCATTCAGGGATCCTGTATGGAGTTTCAGTAGTTTAGTCCAGAAGTTCAATTCTTGGTACTTGTGAGGCACTTTGGATCCTATTCGCCCATCCTGATCCGACCCGCTTTCTGGACCTGGCAGGTCGAAGGGGCGAGAGTTGTATGGTGCTCTCCACTGGGTTTGTATTCGCACTCTGGTGAGCTGATCGTGATTTAAGCTCGGTGCCCGGTTGGGGTTCGAGAGGAGAGTCGATGCTGCCATTTATCGGTCGGACTTGGAAGGCCAAAACGCGCTCGCCACATCCTTGGTATCGAGTGCAGACGTGCCAATGATTCCGAGCTGAATTTGTGTGGGCCACACCACTTCTTCCTCCTTTGCAGGAGGTCACGGTTGCGATAATGGTGCGATGCTTCTGCACGCTGATGCGGTTGATTACAACGAAAAGACTCATGAGATTGACGCACACGGCGACGTGCATATCGAGCCCAATCGGAGCCAGCCCCAAAAACACCATCGTTCCCCGCTAAACTATGCGCCTGAGCCACTGCAAACGCCCTCTCCTAACGAGGCCGGGTTCTGTAGCTTCACAGTACCCGCTACGGCTGAATAGAAAGGTCATTCAGAACGGGTTGAGGGGAGAGCGCACTCGCGGCTGGATCTTTCCTTGATTTGGCGGCGTCGAAGAGGCTGAACAATTTTTCTCGCTGGATTCTCCTTTGCTGGCCCCTCAACGGCTACAGGTAATCCTGAACAAATGGCCTGCTTTAGACCCGCTTGCTCAACTATTGGGCCTGTCGATCCGGCGAGAATCGGACGGTTACAAATTTGACGAGATTTATAAGGCCCGTGTACCCCATTCTGTACCCCAATATTTTGGCGGATGAAACCGCACTGTTCGGAACCACTTCGAACCGTTATTCGGCAGAGGTGTCTGAGTTCTTGCCGAGTTCGACTGGGCTCAAAAGGAGCCAAACCCATTGCCGGGATGCGTGGTCAAGGTTGATGGCTGTGCGTCCCGCTGCCCGGTCGTGAGACGCTACCCTGCGATGGCGAAAAGGACGTAATTCACGCTTTGGCGCTGTTTCAGACCAGATGCGGGCTTTGAGGGGCAGCAATTCCTAGCATTCCCCGGATCTCTTCCAGCAAAGCGGGAGGCCCCTCCAGGTTTTCCATTGCCGCATCGGAATGCACGGAGCACAATCCCGGATGACCTGCCTGCATGACGAGGACTTTCACCTCCGGTGAGGCTGCGCGCACCATCTCGATGACCTCTTCGCATTCCGCCTCTGAGACCGACTGACAGATCAGGAGAAGATCCAGGGGGCCGCGAGACAGGATCTCCGTCAATCCAGCGAGCGTGCCGCACTTCTCTGCAACGAACTCCCTATCCAGAATGAGCTTCCGGGTGTAGAGGAGTACCTCATCGTGTCCGTAACACAGGATGCGTGGGCAACCTGACGGCATACTCTTTATCTCCCAGTGAGGCTTTCCAAGGGCAATCGCTCAGTAATTCGAACTTTGCGCCTTCTCAGGAAGCGCTTATGTTCCCTAGACGACAAAACCCTTTTTTTAATCTCCCCGTTCCTCATGGCTGGCTGCATTTGGCTATGTCGTGTGGACGACATAGTAGGCTAAATCTGTCCCGCGGCAGAGGAGTCACCGTGAACGCCCATCCTTCCTACTACCTGCTGAACGGCCTACCACCGCAGTTCAATGAACTTCGTACCAGACTCGATCCGGTGCCGCTTCCCGTCGGGACGGTCCTTTTTGAGCCGCATGAAGTGCCGAAGTTTGCGCATTTCCTCACTTCGGGCATCGCATCGGTCGTCACAACCATGAAGGATGGCGGTTCCGTCGAGACCGGCATGTGGGCCCGGGGAAGGCTTCGAGGAGTGCATGCACCTCTCCGGCAGCGATCGGGTGCCCAGCCGCTGCTTCATGCAGATGGGTGGAACCGCGTTGCGCATCTCCTTTGCCGATCTGGCGCGCGATGTTGAAAATCTGGCGCCGTTGCGTGCCGCCATACAGCACGGCATCCAGACTCAGGCTCTTATCCTCGGCCAGCTTGTCACCTGCAACCGTCTGCACGAAGTTGAGCAGCGGCTCGCCCTTGGCTGCTGATGATGCAGGACCGCAGTGAGGGGGACGAACTCCTCATCACGCGGGAGTTCCTGGCAGAGATGCTTGGCTTCTCGCCCGCACCACCGTCACCCTGGCCGCGGGCGCACTCCACCGCATCGGCCTGATCGAGTACCAGCGCGGCCACATCCGTATCCTGGACCGTAAACGCCTCGAAAGCGCCGCCTGCGAGTGCTATCCAGTGATTCGGAAGCTGTCAGTTCAAGAAGCCATTTGATCGGTGCGATTACGATTAGCTATGGAATAGTCAGACATCGGCATCCAAATACGGAATGCGGTTCCGGTTCTGCCGGACACTACTTCTGACTCGAATCCTGCCTTGGTGTCGTTCGATTATGGCTCTCGAAATAGCCAGGCCTAGGCCCGTTCTCCGGCCCTTCTTGGTTGTGTTTCTAGAGGGCGGAATATGGTGAACTTGGAACGACAACCGGAAAGTTCTTATCATCGACGATGAAAAAACCGCGTCGGGGACGCTCGCCAAGACCTTCGGAAACCATGGCTATCAAGCGAGCGCCCTCCATTCAGCTGAAGGGGCGATTGATGTAATCGCTGAATGGCAGCCCGACCTTGCGCTTTTGGATGTGAATCTGCCCAATATGAATGGCGTCGATCTAGCAATTGCGCTAAGAACCAGTCATCCCAATTGTCGCGTTCTGCTGTTTTTCGGTTACCCGAACACGGAAGATCTACTACATGCAGCGATGCAGGCGGGTCATGTATTTCAAATGCTTTCCAAGCCGATACATCCCACCGTGCTTTTCGATGCCGTTGCCCACTCTCTTTCCGACGCCCCTAAGCAAGCTCAGACAAGGTCGTCGAAAATACCTTGATAGCAGGAGCCTCACGCCCGAATTGACAGAGGCTACTCAGGATCAACCGGCTTTTCTCTAGCCTCCTCTTCTTGCCTCTTCTTCTCATCCTCATCTGTCAACACCGGTCGCCCCTGCGTGTCACGCTTCCCTTGTTCTGTATCAATCTTCGAATCATTTGGCATATCTCACCCCTACGTCTTGAGATGCCTAAGAGGGGCATCCATTGAGCCGTAAGGACGCAAAACTTGGGCGAGAATGCTATCGTAAAGCCGTTCAAGCCAGGAACGAGGATAATGTAGACCGATCTCACTGTTTTGTGGTGGATGACGAACCCGTTATCTGCAATACGCTCGTCGCCATTCTCAGCCACGCCGGATATGCGGCGACAGCATTTGAAGACCCTAAGCTGGCCGTCAAAGCTGACGCGGAAATGGCCCAGATCTGTTAATCACCGATGTGATGATGCCCGGAATGAATGGAATCGAACACGCGATCCACTTTCAAAACTTTCACCCGAAATGCAAGGTGCTCTTATTTTCGGGACAGGCCGCGACTGCGGACTTATTGATAGACGCTCGACTGCGAGGCTACAAATTCGACCTGTTAGGTAAGCCAGTGCATCCATCGGACCTCATCGCGAGGCTCCAGGCACTATGACCAGGCGTCCCCTATAATCACCGGACCATGCGACACATGTATTTGGGCTGACACCGTCCGCGTACGTAACAAAGAAGGTGATCAACGGTACGTCGGGACAAATATCCCTGTAGGTGCGCTCCAAGGCACAGATTTCCTGCAAGCGCATGGAGTAAAGCCACGCGATGAATGTCGAGTGTGACAGCTAGAGGGCGCGGCGACGGCCGAAGAGCAGGTAAAGGAGGACAATGATGAGGACCAGGTCAAGGCCGCCGCCACCGTAATAACCCCAGCCGGGACCCGCGTAGTAGCCGCCGCCGCCGACAAGCAGGATCAGAATGATAAGAAGGATGATCATGTCGCGTGCACGTTCCTTTCGCACTACATCTAATGGGATGCGGTGCGGGGACGCGCCGCTGGGACAATCCACGCACAAATGCTGACCGGTGAAGTACCCGTTCTCGAATTGGCTTCGTTGTTATCCAGATGAAGTTACCGTTGCTGCATCTCAACATGAAATAGACGGTGCCGGGGGAACGCATGCGACTGATTGGGGTATCCATTAGGGTCTCTGAGGAGGACCATGGCGCTGTTTATGATTTGCTTACACACTATCTTGAGGTAATCCGTCAGAAGCACCCTGTGCTGGTGTATGAGTTGGCCGAGGAAGAACGTCTGATAGATCCTGCCCTGCCGATGGCCCAACCAGAGCCGGGGAGCTTAACGAACGCGTTGAGCGGTCAGGAAGACAGTCCCGACCCCAAGTCGCCGATGGATGCGATCAACAAGCCGTTCTAGTGGCTGTCCCTTTGTGAGTGGTGCCGTGTCTCGTGCGTGGGTTGACATCAACGGAACCCTTGGAGGGTCGGGTCACACGCTTTTAAAGATAGCGGAGCAAAGTGAAGATGTCGCGAAGAAGGCCCTTGGGAAAGCCCTCAACGTCAGCGATATTCCTGCCTCGATAATTTCAATCCTGAAGAAACAGCGGCCACATTCAGCAATCCCACGATAAGGTGAAACTCTGCGAGATTCGACAACTGCTTAGAAATTTGTCCTGAATATCACACATAACAAAGGGACTGGCCGCTCTCACTTGGCCAGTCCCTTTCCCTTTGTGAGAAAGCGATGTCGTAGTCTGCGAGGACGACTTAGGCAACATTCCTCACGGACCGCAACAGGCGAATTACTTCTCGTCACTCTTTCCAGAGTGTGAGTGCTGGCCGCCCTTTACGGATTCGTCGTGGGTAGGCTGCCGTTGGTTCCCTTGACCCTGTTGCGGTTGGGACTTATCGGAATCTGTCCCCCCATGTGAGTGCTGCCCACCCTTAACTTGCTCATCATGAGAAGGCTGATTATGCGTACGTCCATCTTTCTGATCTGCCATTATTTACTCCTCTACGTCCGAAAACGCCTGTATCTTGAGATTCCTTAGCAAGGCGTCTTGTTGTCCGCGGTGTCAGGTGTATTTACACATTTACTGCGAATCGCGGGGCTTCTATCAACCGTGGGATTCGTATGCGTGACTGTCACGAGTCCCTCTTCAGCGTCTTAAGGCAACGAAGGGCTATACGCGCGTAGGTGATCGAATGTGCTGATTCTGATCGCCCTGGAGTATCGCGCGATGATCGAACAATTACGCGGAATACCGTCGAGAGAGTCAAGCCGCGAAGGCAGACGGCGAGATGCTGCGTCATATCCAGCATGCCCTCAGTAGTGATGAATCTTTGACCTGCATGCGGCAAATGAATCCTAGGTCGTCCTCATCCTGGCAGTTGCGGCGCTAACCGTTGAACGGCAGGGCTGTCTGCTCCCAGCCAATCGGGATGTCTGGCTGTCGTATCGAAATGCGAGGTCGTTTTGAACAGTTCGTATTTACCCGCCATTGCCGCCTCACGCGTTTTCGAGATCAGCTCAGCCACTTCCGCCTGATTCATCGGTTTGAAAGATTTCACCGCCGCGAACGCCTGATCCAGTACCTCCTTTTTGTCGATGCGAGTAATCAATACCGAGATGGGCAGGTTTAGCGAATAGTGCAGACAATCCATCGGCTCGACTGCGCCGCTCTTCAAAATGATCCCGTCACCAAAACTTTTCATGCCCAGGACGCCTATCTTCTCCTCCAAAGCGCGAGGGACCACTAGTCGCGCGAAGCTCCGAAAGTGAGCATCCATGATGTTGATAGGCATCTGCGCTGTGTCGAAGTGGAATCCGCGCTCCTTTGCAACGTCCAGCATCTGAAGGTGAATGCGGGGATCTTTATGCCCGGTAAATCCGATAAAACGCACCTTGCCCGCCTGTTTAGCAGCAAGTACGGCCTCCATAGATCCACCTTCATTAAAGATGCGGTCAGGATCGTCGTAGCGAAGAATTTCGTGGTGCTGGAGGAGGTCGATGTGGTCCGTTTTTAGCCTCTTCAACGACGTATCGATTTGGTTGGCGGCGACCTCCTTAGTGCGGCCGTCAATCTTGGTCATCACGAATGCCTTCCGTCGATACCCCTCCTGCGAGAGTGCCTTTCCAACACGCTCTTCGCTGCGGCCTTCGTTATAGTCCCAGCAGTTATCAAGGAAGTTGATACCTCGATCAAGCCCTTCATGGACGAGGCGAATTGCTAAGTCCTCCTCCACCGTTGCAAGCCCGAGATGTGATCCGCCCATTCCGATCACGGAAACAGACTGCCCTGTGGCTCCAAGTTCTCGATAGAGCATCTCGCCGCGCATTGTCCCAGCCGACGTCACGCGAGGGATAGGGTTGTCTGCCGGCTTTGGGCAATCTTCACTAGTCATTGGCGTATCTCCGCTATGTTCTTGGGCCGAGAGCGCAACGCCCATAGCCATCGCCGCAACTGCGGTCGAACAGAATTTTCTTCTGTGCATGACTTACCCTATAGACAGCTGTGATGCGTGGTAGGGCGAGTCTGTGAAGTCTCTGAATTTCCGTGAAGGGCTGGCATCGCTTTGCCATTGACATATGTAGCCTTATTCCTACCGAAGGCCACGCGTATAACACCTTTGAATCCAAACCAGTTTCGACGAATGCTATCGCTTTATTGATTCCATCGCAGCTCAGCTGACCTGCCTAAAGCACTCGGCAACACGCTCGCAGCGCCCTGGATATCTCGTCCTTCGGTCTGAGTGTCTCCTGACAAGGATCTCGCCGACGGAAGTGCCCTGTTCGCTAGCGATAGCACAGCCGTCGTCCACGTTGGCGCATTGGCCGCTATCTTGGCTGCAATTAAGGCCCAGGCCGAAATCAGCAGCTCGCTCTTCCCTCTTGCGGTAGCTTCCACGATCTGTCGAGCGGCGATTTGCGCGGGGAAGGCAACTAAGGGAAGCGTCGCGCCGAGACTGAACCAACCATATTCGGCCGCTTTCTTGCCACCCACTTTGGCGTGAAGATGGGATCCAGTGCGCATCAACCATGGGCAGACGGTAAGTACGTTTACGCCTCCAAAGTTCACTTCCGCGTGTAAGCCCCGCGAGAATCCGACCAAAGCAAATTTACTCGCCGTATATGGCAGCATGTGTGGGACTGCGACTAGGCCGCCGATCGATGCAATGTTCACAATCGAGCCCTTCCGTCGCTCTAGCATGCCGGGCAGAATCGCAAAGGTGGTGTGCATGGCGCCATAGAAGTTCGTATCCATGGCCTCTTCAAAATGCCTCTTCGATTGATTCAGCAACGGAGCAACCGCCATAATTCCGGCGTTATTGACCAGCACATCGATGGGACCTAGATCGTGTTGCACTTTTTCAACAGCAGCTTCAACGCTGGAATGATCCGTGACATCGCAGACCACTTCCAAGACGGTTGGACTCTTTGCTTGTCGCGTCACCAGCAGATGGCGTTTTGCTTTAGCCAACTCATCGGGATCGCGCGCGGCGATTGCAACGTGTGCGCCTGCCCGCAAAAACTGGTCCGCTAACGCGAGGCCCAGCCCTCGGGAGCCTCCCGTGATAAAGACCACTTTCCCCGCGAAATTGCGCTGGTTGACATGCCTGCGGCGCACAAGTGCTCCGGCCACGACCACCGAAGCTAGACACGCCAGACTTCCCAATCTCCGACCAGTTCTACCCATACGATGTGCCGCGCACCTCAAAGCTAGTTTCCTACCGCCGCATCAGGCCGCCGTCTCCGCCCACGGGTCGATAACGATTTTCGTGACAGACTCCTTCTTGTCTCGCCATACTTCATACAGGCGGGGCGCTTCTTCCAAGGTGATCCTATGGGAAATGATGTAGCTCGGATCGATCTGCCCGCTCTCAATACGATCGAGAAGGGGCTTCATATAGTTGTGCATGTTCGTCTGGCCCATTTTCATAGTGATGCCCTTGCCGAAGGCAGCGCCGAAAGGAACCTTATCGAGTAGGCCACCGTACACGCCTGGAATGGACACTGTGCCACCCTTTCGAACCGCTTGAATGGCTTGCCGCAAGACACTGGGACGATCTGTCTCGAGCATGAGGGCGGTTTTGACCCTATCGTAGAAGCCCTGCAATTCCCTGGAGTGAGATTCCAAGCCAACCGCATCGATACAAGCATCCGGTCCGATCCCTCCAGTCAGATCCTTGAGTGCAGTCAGGACGCTTACGTCCTCTTCGCCGAAATCGACGGTGACGGCGCCGATTGACCGGGCCATCTCCAACCGCTCGGGAAGCCGGTCGATCGCGATAACTCGCGCAGCGCCAAGCATGAGGGCGCTCGCGATGGCGAATTGCCCTACAGGACCGCATCCCCACACTGCCACAGTGTCGCCTTCTTCAATCTGGGCATTCTCAGCGGCCATGTAACCGGTCGGGAAGATATCGGAGAGGAAGAGGATCTTCTCGTCCGGCAAATCGCTTTCGATCTTCACTGGCCCGACATTTGCGAAGGGAACGCGCACATATTGAGCTTGTCCACCGGCGTAGCCACCCATCATGTGGGAATAACCGAACAAACCGGAACCCGAATACCCATAAGCTGCTTCCATCAGGTGGGCGTTTGGGTTGGAATTGTCGCAGGCTGCCCAAATCTTCTTCTTGCAGAACAGGCAATTCCCACACGCGATGGTAAACGGGACGACAACACGATCGCCGCGCTTCAGATTGGTGACCTCCTTCCCAACCTCCTCAACGATACCCATGAACTCATGGCCAAGGATGTCCCCCGCTTCCATCGTGGGGATGAAGCCATCGAATAGATGAAGGTCGGACCCGCAAATGGCGGTTCGAGTCACCTTGATGATTGCGTCATGTGGGTTCAGCAAAGCTGGATCTGCCACATTTAGTGTCTCGACTTTGCTGGTTCCCATCCAACACACTGCCTTCATATTCACCTCACAAGTACAAGTTAGCTGGCTTTTGACCTAACGCCCGACGGAGTTGCTATCTTCTCGCCGTAGGCTGACGCCTTGGACTCTCCGACTAGCCCCCGAGGACCATGTGGCTGCCCCTGCGATCGCGGAATCTCACCAGTTTCGGCAAGCGCTTTGAAATGACGCAAGTTCTCAATGACAGCTTGTTTCGGATTTCGACCCGTTAAGGTTTCCCACGCACTGGCAAGCTTGCTCATTTTGAATTCTTGAAGAACTGTAACCATCGTGCCGCGGCCTGCGGTCGCACGCTCGAAGATCACTTCCCCGGCGTTATCGGAGTTTCCGTCGATGGAACGCCACGCGATTCGCTTTCCCGGTTCATCGTGCAGTACTTCTGAGTCCCATTCCACGCGCTGATCCTTCACCTGCATGACCCAATGCGAGGTGCGCTCTCCGGTTCGCACTACAGACACGATCTGCTCTTGCCACAGGGGCGCAGACTCTACATCGCGCCACATGCGATAAAGCTCCTCAACTGGAGCGTTGACGAGCGCGCTAGTCCGGACCCAGATCTTCCCATCCCCATCTTGCGGCGGCGGCAAATAGCGACCATCAAGAATGACCGACGCACCACTCCGACGCGGGGCTTCCTCAGCATTCGGCTTCTCATTCAAAGCGTTCATGTTTCACCCTTCGGTTTGGAGCTTGTTAGCTCGCTTTATCTTGAATCGGCTTGGCCATCTTTTCGTGCATGGCACCCTTCACGGCGCCCGGAACGAAATTCGAGAGCATCCCCTCCAGTTTCGTTTTCGCAGAGGCAGCGTAGACGTGATCTTTACCTGCAAATAGGGCATCCAATCCCTGACGGGCGACAGCATCAGGCTGACTCTCAGACTTACCTTCTTGACCCACCTGCGTGTTGTCCATTCCGGCACGGTGAAAGAAGTCGGTATCCGTTGGGCCCGGCTGCAATGCGGTCACGGTAATGTTTGCGTCCCGTAGTTCGTAATTCAGGCTATGCGCAAACGAAAGCACGAAGGCTTTCGTGGCAGCATAAACGGCTTCCCGCGGTGCCACCATTTCTCCCGCGATTGATGCGGTGAAAAGAATCTTTCCTGATCCCTGATGAAGCATCCGCTGCACCACATATTTCGCGAGCTGAATGGTGCCCGAACAGTTCAAGGCGACCATCTTCAACTCTTCGTCGAGGTCCGTGTCCTGGAAAAGGCCTCCGACGCCGACACCGGCGTTCACGCAGGCAACGTCGAGCGTCGAACCCATAGATTCGATTCGGGACCACAACTCGTCGACCCCTTCTCTTGTGGCCAGATCTGCTTGAACCGGCATCACCAGGACGCCCGTTTCCGCGAGCTCTTGGCTCGCCTCATCCAGCCGAACTCCAGCGGAAGAAATGACCAAGTCATACCCGCGTGCCGCTAATTCTTTCGCGAGCGATAATCCAATTCCGTTGGATGCCCCCGTCACCAATGCCAGCCCCGTCGCCATTTTGATCCTCCGTCCTGCTCTGTGACTGAGATGCAGCCCATGGCCAATGAGTGCTGCTCCAATAAAAAGGACACGCCAATTTGACGCCGTAGTTGTTGCCGATGCGAAACGATGCTCACGCGATGTAGGCTCTGAGGTCAGGTAAGCTACCTAACAAACCTTCGGGAGAAGATTCAGTGCTCACAGACGAGGATGGAATAAGGTTGGCAGTCGCGCAGGCTCGCGAAGGTCTGCGAGAAAACGGGGGCGCTGAAGTTGGATGCGCTATCGTGAGAGATGGAATAGTCCTGCAGCTCGCCCACAATGAGGTCGAGCGGAGGAATGACCCCACGGCACACGCAGAGATGGTGGCGATCCGCGCTCTATGTGCCAAGCTCGGAGTCGCGGAGCTGAAGGGATGTTCCCTGTACTGCACCTTGCAGCCGTGCGGTATGTGTTCGCTGGCATGCGTGTGGGCGGGGATCAGCCGCATCGTTTACGGTGCCACGCGGACGAGTGTCAATTCTGTCTACTTCGAGACGCGCCACGCAAACACGGCGGACTTCATACGAGATTGTTTTCGTGACGATCTGGAGATTCGGAGCGGAGTTCTAGAGGTGGAGTGCAACTCTTTCTATGCGAAACCGGAAGAGCCGGTGGCCGACAAGGAAACGGCGGCACATCAGCCTACGGAGTGATTTCCGAGGATCTGATTTTTCTATCCCCATCGAGCAGTTAGGCTAGCCTCCACTCGAAGGTCATAGCCGAGAGTCTGTTTTGTTCGGAGAGGATCCAGCCATCAATACCGATTACGTCAGAACTCCAAAATCGAGGCCGGTCTATCTGTATCACTCCTTCAGCTACCGAGACCGTCACATAGTCTGCCTGGTGGGATGCGGGGTCTGCGGGATGGGTTAGGGGAATTTGAACGCTCGCGTTGCTGCCTGAGCAAAGATGCAAGGACATCAAATCACAGAAACCCAGAGCCGCAATGAAGCGGTCTTGATCGGGTAGGGAGCTCTTGAGTCGAGCTTCCTCCTCCTGAACTCTCGGGGCCTGTTCTTCAATGAACTGCCGATGGGCAGCGTCACGGTCTCGGGGTGCAAGCAAGAAGAAGTGTTTCCGAGTCAAGGCGCCTGCCAGAAAAGATACCTCTTTGGCGGCAGTTATAGATCTCCTCCACGCAGCTACGCCAATCTCTGGCGGATTCCCTAAAAATGAGAGGGGGAGCTTCGTCGATGCATTCTCAAGAGCAGCCAGATCGAACTCCGCCCAGCCCGCGTCATGTCCACCAATGATTTCGACGACTTGTTCCGGGATGCTTCCAAACAAACTGTCGTCCAAAGCAGAGGCGATTTGGCTCGCCAACACGGCATGTGACGGCTGTGAGATATATCCGAGGATTGGGTTCCGCGATTCTTGGCTCTCAGCAAAATTCTGCCATCCATCGCAAATGAAGCCTTGTCGGCTTCTGGTCGGATTGGAGATAACGCAGATCATAGACGATCGGATGCGCCTGATTTCCCGAGACCCCGAGAGCATTTCGAGTCGGAATCTGCCTGTGACCGTCTCACAGATCACCGTTGCAGCCTAGTATCCTGGAAACGAAGAAGTTATGTATCACCACGTCAAAAAACTGATGTACACGGTCAATATCGGACAAGGGACCCGGGTCGGCCCTACGTTTGCTGCCGCTGTGCACTACCCGATCCAAGGCTGAGGAGCGCGGCAGCCGCCTTAGTGGCGTCATTTCCATAAGCTACCGAGGTAGGATTCCTCCGAAAGAGGCTTGGCTATTTTTTCTTCTTTGGAACTTTGGCGCCCTTCTTCCGAGCTTCCGATAATCCGATAGCGATGGCCTGCTTCTTACTCTTCACACGCCCACCTTTCCCCGCTTTGCCAGATCGCAAAGTTCCCTTCTTCTTGCGGTGCATCGCGCTTTTTACGGATTTTGGTGCAGTTTTGCTAGATTTTGCCATTGGCTTTCTCCTCGGGGTGCCTTAGGACAGTCGTCATTTCACACTTCGAACATCTCTTCTCGGTCAAGTCCGCATTTCTACGTTTGAAGCGTGGATCAGTCATAGCGATTTCAGTGGCCCTGTCGCGGATAACAAACTCCTTGTTCTCGTTCGACCGGGACATGGACAAGCATGGGCACGACACGTCACCATGGCACGTTCCTCGAATAGGGACAACAAATGGTCGGATTATCAATCGCCTGCATGAGATGCCTCTCGTACTTCCGAATCTCAAGAGGGCACTTGCCTTTCGAGGCGCTCAGCCAACTCGCGAATCGCCAAGCGCACCATAGGGACGTGAAGACGAGGAGGCACCGCAAATCCATTATGTGTAGAAAACTCATTAAAACACTGTGGTTGACTCTGCTCGCCTCGGCGCTCGCGGTTGTATGGGGAACCGGAGCGAGCAGGTTTTCTCCGGGGACGACGCAGGCGGCGGTCCGGGCGAAAAGGCAGACTTGGGAATATAAATCGATCATCAAAGTGCTGTCTTACGACAAGCAGCTGCTCAGCAACTCAGAAGTGCGAGGCGCGAAATGTTTTGATGGAAGTGCTGAAATGAAGTGTGACACCATGTTGAACAGTCTTGGCGCGCAGGGATGGGAACTCGTCAACGTATTCAGCGAATCGCTTGTCGGTGGCAATAGAGAATGGGCTGGTGCAACAACTGCCGAGACATTCATATTTAAGAGGCCCACCGACTAAGGCGTGTCTTATAGGGGGTCCTTTTCTCGGAGCCGGTCGCGCGGGCGGCGGCTCTTCGGGTCGAGCGATATGTGACGATTGAGCTCGCACCGACAACGTGGCCCTAATAGCTGAGTCATGCCTTGAATGTCTTGATCAAGGCTTTGTCGTGAAATCCGGAAAGCAACGAGCAATCTGGCGGAGCGGATAATTTCAAGGCCACGATGATCGCGAAGTTAGACATTCTCATGAAGCCCTCTCGCTAAGTCCTACGCTGGACCGGACAACGAAGAGCATATTGCGCGCATCATCACATCATCGGCTAGTGACGCGACACCAGTGGTATTAGTGCACTGTGGGTGCTCGTCCTTTGATCGATTTGTTTCGCCTTGGAGCAGTGATGACTACGGCAACCGCGGTCGAGGGCCGACTTACCCACCTTTGGGAAACACCCAAGACGGTTTATGGCTGGTTCGCCACCGTCGATCACAAAGAACTTGGCATTCGTTATCTCGTCACTGCCTTTGTCTTCCTGATCATTGGCGGTCTCGAGGCGCTGCTGATGCGCCTGCAACTGGCCCAGTCTGATATGGCGCTTCTGTCGCCGGAGGCCTACGACCAGATCTTTACCATGCACGGCGCCACCATGATCTTCTGGTACGCGGCGCCCATTCTTTCTGGATTTGCGGTCTATCTTGTGCCGCTCATGATCGGCGCACGCGACATGGCATTTCCGCGCCTGAACGCCTTCACGTATTGGACTTATCTGTTTTCTGGCATGTTTCTCTATCTCGCTCCGCTTCTTGGCCAGGCGCCTCACGCAGGATGGTTTGCCTACGTTCCTTACACGCTAACGGTGTACTCGCCCGGCCTGGGCATGGATATCTATGCGCTCGCTCTCATCCTGCTCACCATCTCCACCACGGGCGGTGCGATCAATTTCATCGTCACAATTCTTCGCCTGCGGGCACCCGGAATGGCCGTCAGTCGAATGCCGCTGTTTCTATACAGCACGCTCACTGTATCGTTTGTCATCCTCTTTGCGCTTCCCGCTCTAACCGCGGCCTGCATCTTTCTGGAGCTCGATCGTCGCTGGGGAACGCACTTCTTTGCGATCGCCGGCGGCGGCGATACCTTCCTCTGGCAACAGCTCTTCTGGTTCTTCGGTCATCCGTGGGTCTACGTCATCTTCCTGCCCGCCACCGGAATGATTTCCCTCATCATCCCGGTCTTTTCGCGTCGTCCCATCGTCGGATATCCCTTCGTCGCCATCGCCACCGTCCTCACCGGTGTGGTTGGCTTCGGAGTGTGGCTACACCACATGTTCACCGTCGGCATGTCGGATATCGCGATGAGCTTCTTCTCTGCCGGCAGCATGACCATTTCCGTCTTCACCACCATTCAGGTATTCGCGTGGGTCGCGACCGTATGGAAAGGGCGCGCTGTACCCACGACTTCCATGCACTATGCCCTCGGTTCGGTGGTGTTACTGGTTATCGGTGGCCTCAGCGGAGTCTTCACCGGCGTCATTCCGGTCGACTGGCAGGTACACAACACTTATTACGTGGTGGCTCACATCCACTATGTGCTTATCGGTGCCAACGTCTTCCCAGTGTTCGCCGCTTTCTACTATTGGCTGCCGAAGATGACTGGGCGCGTGATGAACGAGACGCTCGGCAAGTGGAGCTTCTGGGTTATGTTTCTCGGCTTCAACGCCAGCTTCTTCCCGATGCACAATCTCGGGCTGATGGGTATGCCGCGCCGCATCTTCACCTATCAGCAGGGCCTCGGCTTTGATGGACTCAACTTGTTGGTCACAATCGGCGCTTTTGTATTCGGAATTGGCATTCTGCTCAGCATCATTAATTTTTTTATAAGCCTCCGGACCGGGGCCATCGCCGGTCGCAACCCATGGAATTCCGATGGCCTCGAATGGGAGACGGATTCTCCGCCCAAGCCATATGCGGTCGTGCACATCCCGCTGGTCGCGTCGCGCCATCCGCTCTGGGATGACTACGATGAGGAAGCAGACCCAGATTTCGAACGCACTCTGGATAGCGGCCGCCTCACGCCCATGACCACATGGCTGGATGCCGAACCGGATGGTATCGCCACCATTCCGGAAGATTCATTCGCCCCCATCCTGATGAGCCTCGCGCTGCTCTTCTTCTTCGTCACCTTCGCGTTCCAGATGGTGTGGACCGCACTCGTCCTTCTGATTGCCACATTTCTTATCGGTTGCTTTTGGATGTGGCCGCGCACGGAAAAGGAGATCGTGTGAGTTCTGCGGCGCAAGTCCTTCCGCCACGCACCAACCTCAATACCCAGCCTTTCAATCAGCGCCGCGGCATGGAGGCCATGTGGGCCGTCATTGCCACAGAGTTCATGCTCTTCGCCTGCATGTTCGCTGCGTACTACTATCTCGGATCGAATAAAGATCGATGGGCGAACGAAACTCCCCCGGTCATTACCTACGCCATCGTTCTTCTCGTCATTCTTCTCAGCAGCAGCTTCATTCTTTTTTGGGGAGAGCGTCAGGTAAAGGCAGGCCGCTTTCTGGTTGGCCGGCTGGCCCTTTGGGTGACTGTGCTCTTCGGTATCGGCTTCCTCACTCTCCAGGGTTTCGAATACGCCTCCCACTGGAGAATGCTCACGCCTTACAGCGACTCCTACGGCTCGATCTTCTATGCCATCACCACGCTTCACGCCGCGCATGTGATCTTCGGGCTTCTCCTGCTTATGTATGTCGGGATCTTGCCGCGCTATGGAGCGACCGCACGCACCCCACACAACAGCTATCGCACCGTCTCACTTTACTGGCACTTTGTGGATGCCGTTTGGATCCTTATCGTCACCCTGCTTTACATCGTTCCTCACTTCCAGGCGCACCTCCATGGCCACTGAGAGTCGCGTGCCGCTTGCACCTGTCGAGCCACCCCGGCTGTGGTTCGGCTTCGCTGCATCAGCGGCCTCGTGGATTACACTCGGCTGCCTGGACATCCTGATTACCTGGCGCGCCTGCACCCATCAGGAGAACTTCGGCGTCCCCGCCGCACATCCCGGTGTACGCGTTCTCTTCGGCATCGTCGCTCTCGTCCTGCTACTCGTCACCATCGCTGCTGGCCTCACCTCGTATCGCAACTGGCGAGCCCTTTCCGGTCGCAGCCACGTTCTTGATGCCGAGGCCATCGAGCGCCGCGAATTTATGGCTCTTCTCGGTGTCATCGTCAGCGTCACGCTGGGCATGGGAATTATCTGGCTCGCGCTGCCTCCGCTGTTTCTTGATATCTGCTGGAGGGCGCGATGAATGCCCGCCTCCTGGCGATGCTCGTTCTTGGCATGCCTCTCATGCTGGCGGGCTGCAATGAGGGCAAGGCGACACGCCCTTATATCGTCGCGACCGGCGGGAATCCACAGCATGGCAGGCAGCTCATTCAGTCGTATGGCTGCGGAGCTTGTCATATGGTTCCCGGCATCCGCGGCGCACGTGGCCTTGTCGGACCACCGCTCTTTTATTTCGGGCAGCGGACGATGATCGCCGGTCAACTGCCTAACTCGCCCGGTAATCTGGCCCGCTGGATTCAACATCCCCGCACGGTCGAGCCAAAGACCGCGATGCCTGATCTCGGCCTTACCGAGGACCAGGCTTATGACATCGCTGCCTATCTATACACCCTGCCCGGGCCGGAAGGAACACGATGGACCGAATGACGGACCGAATAATTAAGTTAGTGACAAAGGCACAAGCCTTCGCAGCTACCGTTGTTTTCCTTATCGGCGTCGGTCAGCTCAAAGCACAGACGCAGGGGATGACGACCGACGTTCCTGGCGCACTTCCGAATATCCATCTAGTGTCTCCTGTCGCCGACGGCCAATGGATCATGCCCGCCGGGGACTACGGGAATACCCGCTACAGTCCGCTGAACAAAATCAATACCGGCAACGTCGGCAACCTGCATGTGGTCGGCACGATGAGCACCGGTATTCCTCACGGACACGAGGGAGGACCTCTGGTTGTCGGCAGCACGCTCTACATGGTGACGCCGTTTCCCAACAACCTCATCGCTCTCGATCTCACCAAGCCCGGCTTCCCACAGAAGTGGATCTTTCAGCCGCACCCGGATATCACTTCCGTCGGTATCGCCTGTTGCGACATCGTGAACCGCGGCGCCAGTTACGCCGACGGAAAAATCATCTACAACACGCTCGATGCGCATACCGTCGCCGTCGACGCAAACACCGGGAAGCTCGCATGGAAGACGCAGGTGGGAGACATCCACTACGGCGAAACCATCACAATGGCGCCCATCGTCGTCAACAACATCGTCTTCGTCGGCAACAGCGGCGCGGAACTCGGGGTCCGGGGTCAGCTGACTGCGCTCGATGCGCACACCGGCAAAATTCTCTGGAAAGCCTACAGCTCCGGTCCGATCAGGATGTCCGCATCGGTGCGGACTTCAAGCCCTTCTACGCGAAAGATCGCGGCAAAGATCTCGGCATCAAGACCTGGACTCCCGGCCAATGGAAGTTAGGCGGCGGCACCATCTGGGGTTGGATTTCCTATGACCCTGAGCTCAACCTCATCTATTACGGCACCGGAATCCCGGCGTCTGGAATCCCGACATGCGTCCCGGCGATAACAAATGGTCTATCACCATCTGGGCGCGCAATCCGGAAACTGGCATGGCGAAGTGGGCCTATCAGATCGAGCCGCACGACGGCTTCGACTACGACGAGATCATGGAGAACGTCCTTGTTGATATGCCCTGGCACGGCAAGATGCGCAAGCTGCTCATCCATCCCGGCCGTACTGGGTTCGTCTTTGTGATGGATCGCGAGACCGGAGAGGTTCTCTCTGCCGAAAAATTCGAGCCTGTAACCTGGGCCAATGGCTTCGATCTCAAGACCGGCATCGTCGCGAGAACATGGAGAAGCGGACCCACTTCGGCAAATACACCAAAGGCATTTGCCCGTCCTCCACGGGAGCCAAAGAGTTTGTCCCCTCATCCTTCTCTCCGAAAACCGGCTATCTCTACATTCCCGCCCATAACACCTGCATGGATTATGAAGGCACATCCGTGAACTACATCGCAGGCACACCATATCTAGGCGCTAGTGTGCGCATGTATCCGGGCCCGGGTGGTTATCAAGGTGAGTTCATGGCCTGGGACGTCGCAAAGCGCAAAAAGGTCTGGACATCAAGGAGCCGGATTTTCCGGTCTACGGGGGCGTTCTGTCGACCGGAGGCGACCTCGCCTTTTACGGAACCATGGACGGATGGTTCCGTGCCGTGATGACCGCTCCGGCAAAATGCTCTGGCAGTTCAAAACATCCTCCGGAATTGTCGGCAATCCCATGACCTTCACTGGCCCGGACGGCAAGCAGTACGTCGCCATTTATTCCGGAATCGGCGGGTGGATGGGCGCCACTGCGCTTCCCTCCGTCTCCACCGACGACCCATACGCGGCCCTCGGTGTTGTCGGGGCCATGAAGCAGATAAAGGCGAAAACGCAGCCAGGAGATACGCTTTATGTCTTCAGTTATTAAAAGCGTTCTGGCTCTCATGATGGCGGCCGCCTGCCTTCCTGTCTCGCTGCGACGGAGCTGCGCGTTTGCGCTGATCCCAACAATCTTCCTTACTCCAATGACCAGAAACAGGGGTTTGAAAATCAGCTCGCCTCGCTTATTGGAAAAGACCTCAATATGCAAGTCACTTATTTCTGGTTTCCGCAGCGTGAAGCCTTCTTCAAGAAAACGCTGAACAGCGGTGTGTGCGACGTCGTGATGGGAGTACCGGCAGGTTTCGACGAAGCCGATACCACGCACCCTTATTATCGATCCACCTATGTCTTCATCTCGCGGCGCGACCGTCACCTGCATATCACCTCCTTCGATGATCCTCGCCTCCGCACGCTGAAGATCGGCGTTCACGTTCTGGGTGAGCAGGACGACAGTCTTCCTCCGGTTCACGCATTCACCAGCCGGGGCATCGTTCGCAATCTCGTCGGCTTCAGTATCTTCGGCAATCTCAATGAGAAAAATCCCCCCGCGGATCTCATCAAGGCGGTTGCGGATGGAAAAGTAGACGCCGCGGTTGCGTGGGGACCGCTCGCCGGATATTTCATACGGCAATCTCGCGTTCCTCTTGAGATGACACCCATCGAGGGCGACCCGACGCTTCCCAATCTCCCCTTTCGTTTCGATATCGCGATTGGAGTACGTGAAGGAGATCAAGCCTTGAAGCAAAGTCTTGATGCCGAGTTGGTCCGCCGTCGCGCGACCATCCACAAAATCCTGAATTCCTTCGGCATTCCACAGCTTGACCAAGCTGCTGTAACCGGCAGCCCCGTCGGAGAGGACTGAAACCATGCGATTGTTCATACTGCTGTTGGCCGGTTCACTTATGGCCTGTGCCGCAGGATGCCGAACCCAGTCGACCTCTGTTGCCGCTGGAGGGCCTGCCATGGAGACCGATCCAGTGGGACCAGTGCCCGGCGCTGTGCACGACCTGCACTATCGGACGAATCCGTTCGTCAACGATCCGGTAGCGCTCCAAGATGGGCGCAGGCTTTTCGATTGGTATAACTGCTCGGGCTGCCACGGTGGACACGCCGGGGGCGGTATGGGGCCCAGTCTGCGAGATCCCGATTGGCTGTATGGAAACCGTCCTGACCAGATCTACAACTCCATATCCCAGGGACGTTCGCAGGGAATGCCCGCATGGGGCACGAAGATTCCCGAACAGCAGATCTGGGAACTCGTCACCTATATAAAATCCATGGGCACCCCGGAGGAACCGGATCCTCCTATCGAACCGACCGAGGAGGAAGTTCCAAATCCTGACAACAACACTGTGCTTGGCGTCGGGCCTAAGGCATCCGTACCGGGGAGGCGATAGATGCTTCGTCGCTGCGTTTGCGCGATTGCCGGCACCGGGCTTCTTGCACTGGCCGGATGCAGCTCCGCGCAATCAACCTTCGACGCGCACGGACCCGCAGCTCGCAGCATCGGAGGCTTGTCATGGTTCATGACGATTCTTTTCCTGATCATCTCCGTCGTCATGTGGCTCCTCATCGGGTACGCCTTCTACCAGGCGACGCGGCTCGCTCCTGGAGCATGAGCCGATCGATGCCGGCGGTGGACAGATGTGGATCGCCATTGGCGGCATCGCTATACCGCTTATGGTCCTCACCGTTCTCTTCGTTCTCGGCCTCGGTTTGCTCCGCGACTTCCCCATTCACGGCATGCATGGCGGAGCCAGCCACGCGCAGATGGCGCACAGCATGAAACCCGAGATTCGCATCACCGGCCATCAGTGGTGGTGGCAGATCGAATATTTGAACGACAATCCATCTCAGCAGTTCACAACCGCAAACGAGCTCCATCTCCCTACCGACCGCGCCGTCAACATCGAAGTCAGAACCGATGACGTCATGCACTCGTTCTGGGTTCCGGCGCTTCATGGCAAAGTCGACCTTATCCCGGGAATGACGAACTATATCCGGCTTCAGGCGTCCCAGCCTGGTGAATACACGGGGCAATGCGCCGAATACTGCGGCGCGGAGCACGCTCGCATGCGGATCCTGGCCATCGCGCAGACCCCGGATGAATACGCCGCGTGGAAGGAAGCACAGCTCAAACCTGGCGTACAGCCCACCGCTGCGGATGCGATCGCCGGCCAGCAGGTTTTTCTTTCCGGCCCTTGCGCCATGTGCCACGACGTCCGCGGCACTGTTGCAGGTGGACGTGTCGCCCCCGATCTGACGCACATCGGCAGCCGCGAGTACATCGCCTCCAACACTTATCGAAACAACGATGCCTATCTCGAAGCATGGGTCACGCACGCCCAATCGCTCAAACCGGAAGCGGAGATGCCGAACCTCACCCAGTTCTACGGCGAGCAGTTACACGACCTCGTCGCGTATTTGCGTCAGTTGCAGTAACAGTAAGAGGAGCACACCATGTTCAACCGTGACCATCGGATCCCAGCCCAGATAAAATTCGCTGCAGCGCTTCTGCTCTCGATCGCAGCTTCGCCTGCCCATGCATCGCGCAAAGCAAACCCGATTGCGCCGAACTTCCCGGATGCCGCGCGCCTCAGGTCCATCGTTCAAGGCGTGGTCGACAGAGGTTCGGCCAAGAATGGCGGCATGGGCAATCAGGAATGGGCCGCCATCGTGAATCGCGATGGCGTCGTTTGCGCCATCGTTTTCAGCGGCACAACGCGCAGCGATCAATGGCCAGGCAGCCGTGTCATCGCAGCCTCAAAGGCAAGCACCGCCAACGGGCTGAGCGGCCGCGACTATCGCGCTCTCGACCGCCAATATCTTCGCCGCCTCGCAACCCGGGCAAAGCCTCTACAGCCTGGCCACCAGCGCGCCGCCCAATCCGAAGCCGTCTTCGGCGACTCCGGCCACGTTTGGCACGCCGAGCGATCCGATGGTCGGCAAGGCCATCGGCGGCAGTCATCGTCTTCGGCGGCGGACTTCCGCTCTATGCGCCGACGGAAAAATTGTCGGCGGTCTCGGTCTGAGCGGCGACACCTCATGCACCGACCACATCGTCGCCTGGAAGGTGCGCCACGAACTGCATCTCGACGCGGTGCCCATGGGTCCCAGTCCCGAGCACAACGACAACATGATCCTTGACTGGCAGAACGGCAGTAGTCAGAGCGGCTTCGGTCATCCCTCCTGCAAGGGCGGAACAGTCTCGGACGGCATCATCCGCGACCTCTCGAAGGAGTTTCCTACGGGGCCGAAACAAAGGTGATTGGTCCACGTCTGACGGGCGCAGCGGAGAGATGAGTAAGCGCTCCTAAAGGTATTCGATCCCATGAATCGAGATGGTATTCCACATATTTGCCCAAGGCGCCTACTTCATGGCGTTGCCAACGAAGAGATATTGCCTTCAATGCACCGCATCATGCGATTACCCGTTTAAGGGAGCCAGCAATGTTTGATCCTCTCGTCACTTACGTGAATGACCATCTGGGCGGTGCCCAAGTTGCTGTTCAACTTCTGGAAGCGATGCGCAATCAGCAGGATGACCAAGAGTTCCGCCAATTCGCCAGCGTGCTGTTGCCGGAAATTCAAGCCGACGATCTCGTACTCCGTCGCATTGCAGAAAGGATTGCGTCTAGTCCAAGCACCATCAAGCGGTTTGGGGGATGGCTTCTTGAGAAAGCCGCACGTCTGAAATTGGGCCACGCGGGTTCAGCAAGTTTTGAGCTTTTCGAGTCATTGGAACTACTCGCGCTCGGTATACAGGGCAAGGCTTCCCTTTGGAAGGCTCTTCAGGTTGCGTCAGGATGGGATGATTGTCTGCGTGAATATGACTTTGAAAGTCTTATCCGCCGCGCTCTGGATCAATATGGCGTCGTGGAGAACCGGCGGCTCAAACTTGCGCAGGCTGTATTTTCGTCGTCAGCATGAAATAGGAATCGAGGTCCGCCACTGATAGCGACACAATTAAGGCACCCCCTGCCCAAGGATCTGCAGACTACCTCGATAATTCTTCGCGTTGAATCCTGTTTCGTCGGCTCACGACAGTGTCAACGTGCGAAAAGTTTAGTGAGCACGGTGAGTGGGAGACAGTTCAAAACGGACGCCTTTTCCAGGCCGGCGCGTCTTGCCTGTTCAATACCATGGCGTATGGTCTCGAATTCTCCTGTACTGTGGGCATCCGTGGAAATTGCAATCTTTACGCCTGCAACATTGGCCAAACGTGCATTCTCCGCGGAGAGGTCTAGACGGTCCGGACTGGAATTAATCTCGAAAAAGCAACCGTTCTGCTTTGCATGAACAACGATTCGGTCGATATCAATCTCATATCCCGGGCGCTTGAGAAGCAGGCGGCCGGTCGCATGCCCCAGGATGGTAAACCTGCGGTTATCCATGGCGCGAAGAATTCGTTCGGTCTGCTGTTCCTTCCCCAAGCCAAAACGAGAATGGATGGAGCAAACGGTGTAATCGAGCTCGCGCAGCACCTCATCCGGATAGTCCAATGCTCCGTCTGCCAAAATATCGACCTCAGCAGATTTGAGAATCCGGATTCCCTTCTGACGACTATTCAGCTTGTCAATCAACCGAATCTGCTTCCACAGATCATCAACGGATACGCCACCCGCGATTTTCAAGCTCTGAGAGTGGTCCGTGATCCCGAGATATTCGTAACCACGTTCGCGCGCAGCCTCAGCCATTTCTTCGATTGAATCTGAGCCGTCGCTTGATGTGGAATGAGCATGAAGATCGCCGCGGATATCCGACTCCTTCACGAGAACAGGAAGATTTCCATTGAGAGCGAGCTCTACCTCATCGCGACCCTCGCGCAATTCGGGCTCGATATACGATAGCGAAAAGCTCTTGTAGAAACCAGCTTCGGTGTCGAAGACCGGGCTTGTTCGAAAGGATGAAAGTCCAGTAACTGCACGGAGCTTTTCTAAATGCTCTTTGTTGCCTGTGGATCGGATCGCTGCTGTACCCCATCCTTTGCTGGTATCGGCCTCGATCCGCAGCGCGACGCCAGATGGCAGCGAGAAGAGTGCGAACTTCCCACTCGATTGCACAAGTGGCGTTCGACCGCCGTAACGCTCGATCTGCCCTACCAAACCGGGAAAGTCTGATGTCTCCACAAGGAAGGCCAATTCGTCGATCACTTCCACCCGTCTTCGATAGGCCCCCACGGCTTCTATCCGACCGACTTGGCCCTTTCTGAGCAGATAGTCTTCGATCGCCAGCCGTAGGTCATGGACCTTATAAAGAAGGATGGCATGTGTTTCGAGCAATCCTTGCCTTACGTGTTGAGCGGTCCGTGCTCCAAAGATGCGTTCAATCTCACCGGCTTCCCATGCTTTGCGCAACTCCGCTATCGAAGAGATAGCGAGTTTCTTGTAGATCCGGAGTATCCGCTTTGGGTCCAGACGGGGGTAGTCAGCGATGGTGATGAGCTCGGGGCTCGATTCGGCACGAAGTTTTTCGAGCGTCGCAAAGGTGCCCGTTGAGACGATCTCGCGAATCGCACTATCGATTGCCCTACCAATGCCGGTGTAGGCGGTCAGGTCGGCTTCGCTCTGCACTAACTCATGAACACTATCCGATAGATTGCGGATACTATTAGCGGCACGCTGGTAAGCCTTGACCTTGTATGGGTTTTCCTTCTGAGCCGACAACAACTGCGCGAGGGTGGCCAATCGGTCGGCGATTTCCGCGTTGCTCAGTATTCGGTTTCCGACTCCCATGCCTAACTCTTGCCACCGGCATTTTTGGAAGACATCGCGCGTCTCTTTGATAAAGCGTCAAAGTGAAGGGATGTTGAAGCAGTGATAGTGGCCTTTGTCATAGTCTGCATATGTGCAATTGCTTGTTTGTGCTCCCGCGTGCTCAGAGACGCCGAGCAATCTGACGGAACGAAGAGGTCGAAATTACGCATCTTGGCATCATGGGCCGTGCAGACGATACAGCTGTTGGTGGCGAGACCGCACAAAACCAGTGACGAGGCACCCAAATATGCCAGGAGAACCTCGAGAGGCGTTTGGTAGAAAGCAGAGTGTCGTGGCTTGAGAACAAAATAGTCGTCCTTATCGGGCCGAATCTGCTCTACGAAGTACCTTCCAAGTGCCTGCGGACGGAGACAATAAGCGACTAGCTTTGCCAGGTCGGACCGCCACTGGCCGAAATTATCGTTGACATAGATCACCGGTATTCCAGCCGCTCGAGCGCGTGCCTTCAAACGAGCTATTCGCGGAGCAATCGGTAGGGCCCGAATAAGCATCTCTTGCGCTTCGGGATACTCAAAGTGGTTAATTACGTCAATCAACAGGAGAACCACGGCGGATCCGCGTTTCGTCATCCTTCAAGTTCCTTTCTATCCCCAAAGGGTCCGGGCATTGGCCTCATCGGTCTTTTGCGAACGGCGATCGATCGAACTCTGTCAGGAGATGCTGTGGGTCACGGAATACTTCGGCGCAGCCCGCGCTCACGAGATCGCGCGCCTTCCACCCGCCGCACGTCAGTCCGATCGTCAGAATGCCAAGCTTCCCTGCTGCTTCTGCGTCGTATGGCGTGTCCCCCAAGGCTACAGCCTCCTCCGGCACGCTCCCGGCCTTCTTGAGTGCTGCCGCGAGTATGTCCGGCTCAGGCTTAGATTGTTGGGCATCCGAGCTTGTCGCCTCTTCCTCCACCAAATCGTCGATCCCTACCAATCGTTTGTAGAAGGCGAGATCATCTTGCTTGGCCGACGTCGCAAATACGATTTTCATGCCCGCTGCCTTCACTCTCACTAGCAGCTCACGTGCCTTGGCGAACGGGACCATACGGGACAAATACTCGCTCTTCAAGAGATCATCGCGGTATTTCTTGATGCTGTCTTCAAGGCGTCTACGATCCGGCGGCTTGACGAATACCGGAATCAACTGATCCCCACCCTTGCCGATCTGACGCCACGCTTCGTCCAAACCGACCTCAATACCAAAGTGCTCGAAAGCCCTACGCCAGGAATCTGCATGCAGGCTGTTGCTATCCACCAAAGTTCCGTCGATGTCGCTAAGTAGCACTTTTCTCATCGTTCTCTCCTTAGTAGGTCCTTGAACTCAGATGCGAGTGACAGCTCAACTTTCGAAGAAGGATTGGCAGGCGTCGTGAGGGAAAAAGGTTGGCCACTGCTTTAGCAGTGGCCACCTACGACGGACATTCGACCTGAGAGATCAGCTAACCCTCACGTTTTGCAGTAGTGTTCACCTGCTTCGCAATGCCACTGAGCAATTTATCGGCCGCCTTTTCTTCTTCTAGCGTCTCGTCCAGCAACGAAGCTACTTCCGAGAGACCAAGCGTCTTTGCGAACTCACGCGCCGACCCGTACCCAGCCATCTCGTAGTGTTCCACCCTTTGAGCAGCCGCAATCATCGCAGCGTCCCGAACTGTGCCCTTCTCCGTGTCCTCTAGCACTTCTGAGCCCTCTTCGAGAACACCTTTCATTCCGACACATGTTTTGCCGGTGAGCTTCTTGCTCACGATCTCTGCGATTTGCTCAAGCCGAGTCACCTGTCCCTCTGTCTCTTTCAAGTGATTGGTCAATGCTTGCTTCAGGTCCGGCGAGGTAGCCGCCTTCGCAAGCTTTGGGAGAGCTCTCACAATTTGCTTTTCCGCGGAGTAGAGGTCCTTTAACTCATCGATCAGAAGCTCCTGCATTGTCTCAACACTCATATTGCCTCGCTAAACCAAAGATGATTGCCCTTTGTATGACGGGGATGGGGGCTGATGCGTTGTACTCTGATGAGCTTCAGGCCTTGGGGTCTCTGCCCAAGACCCCATTCAGAGTCACCGCACAATGGACTCAGAGTCCACGAGGACGACTTCGCTAGTCCATCTAACAATGGTCGAACATCTGGCGGCGGAATCCATTCCTCATCGCACCAGAGGAAGCCTATAGACGCCGAGCGCCTACAGTGTGAGGCCGGCCTTCGACAAGCCCGGAAACTATCCGGATGCCTTTTCTGCTCGAATAATGCTCCTTGTCGCCACAATCCGATCCTGGCCGAAGAACCCACGGCATCTAAGAGTTTCTAGGCAAGTTTGTTATGAAACATTCAACGACCGTGATTGCCGATCCTTCTTTAGTTGAGCCCGAAGAAACCAGTGTTCGCGGATTCGTTCGGGTGCGCGGCGCCAGGGAACACAACCTGAAGAATGTGGATGTCGAGATTCCCCGGGATGCGCTGGTCGTGTTTACCGGAATCTCAGGCTCCGGCAAATCGTCTCTGGCCTTTGGCACACTCTATGCCGAGGCGCAGCGGCGTTATCTCGAATCCGTATCTCCGTATGCAAGACGCCTCTTTCATCAGATGGCGGTGCCGGAAGTGGACGCAATCGATGGTCTGCCGCCGGCAGTGGCACTGCAGCAACAACGCGGATCATCGACCACGCGCTCGTCGGTCGGTAGCGTCACGACCCTTTCAAACCTCTTCCGCATGCTCTATTCCCGCGCGGGCGAGTATCCGCCGCATCAGACCACTTCTTTACGCTGAGTCGTTTTCGCCGAATACCCCGGAAGGCGCCTGCCCGAAATGCCACGGGCTTGGCCGAATCTATGAGGTAACGGAACGTTCGATGGTGCCAGACCCTTCACTCACCATCCGGGAGCGCGCCATCGCCGCGTGGCCAACGGCGTGGCAGGGACAGAACCAGCGCGACATCCTGACGACGCTCGGCTATGACGTCGACCGCCCGTGGCGCGATCTTCCGAAGAAGGACCGTGACTGGATCCTGTTTACCGATGAGCAGCCCGTCGTCCCCGTCTACGCCGGGTTCTCTCCGGCGGAAGTGCGGCAGGCGCTCAAACGCAAGATGGAGCCCAGCTATCAAGGCACCTTCACCAGCGCCAGACGCTATGTCTTTCATACCTTCGCGACCACCCAGAGCCCGCTGATGAAAAAGCGCGTGTCGCAGTACATGCTGAGCGGCGAATGTCCGCTGTGTCACGGCAAGCGGCTGCGCAGGGAGTCACTTTCAGTGAAATTTGCAGGGTTCGATATCGCCGATATCTCGCGACTGCCGCTGAAGCATCTGGCTGGCATCCTGCGCCCATTTGCTGACGGAACGGCACGTGGGACGGCGAAGATGAGTGCCGCGCATCCGGAGAAAGTGATGGTCGTCCGGCGTATTGCCGCGGACCTGGTTGCGCGTCTTGGCGTACTGCTCGATCTGGGGCTGGGCTATCTCACTCTGGAGCGCAGCACGCCGACCCTTTCGCCCGGAGAGCTGCAGCGCCTGCGACTGGCTACCCAGGTACGCTCCAATCTTGTTTGGCGTGGTCTATGTGCTCGATGAACCTTCGGCAGGTCTGCATCCGGCGGACACCGAGGCGCTCCTGCGCAGCATTCGAACGGTTGCGGGCTGCGGGCAACTCGCTATTTGTGGTGGAGCATGATCTCGATGTGATTCGCCGATGCCGATTGGATCGTTGATGTCGGGCCAGCCGCGGGAGAGCATGGCGGACACATCCTATACAGCGGTCCGCCAGCCGGCTTGGAGCGGGTGGAACAGTCGCAAACGCGACGTTATCTTTTCGGGAATCAGCTGCTCCGTCCGCGAACCCCGCGATCGCCACAGGGATGGCTGCAGCTGAAGGGAGTCACACGCAACAACCTAAACCATCTGGATGTGGCGTTTCCACTGGGAGTTTTCACTACGGTGACCGGCGTTTCCGGTTCGGGCAAGTCCAGCCTGGTAAGTCAGGCGCTGGTCGAGTTAGTGGCCGCGCAACTCGGCCATCCGCTTCCTCCGAGGAGCACGAGATGGAAGGAGCTGGAAACGCGCGCCTGTGGAGTTCCACAGGCGGCCAGATCGTCGGCGGCATGCAAAGCATCAAGCGTCTGGTGCGCGTAGATCAGACGCCTATCGGCCGCACCCCTCGTTCGAACCTTGCTACCTATACCGGATTGTTCGATCACGTCCGCAAGCTATTTGCTGAAACGAAGATAGCCCGCGCTCGCCGTTATGACGCGGGAAGATTTTCCTTCAATGTGGCCAAAGGGCGATGCGCAACCTGCAAGGGAGAAGGGCTTCGTGTGCGTTGAGCTGCTGTTTCTTCCCAGTGTGTATGCACCGTGCCAGACATGCCATGGAACTCGGTACAACGCCAAAACCCTGGAGATTCAATATCGCGATAAGAACATCGCCGATGTACTGGGATTCACGGTGAACGCAGCGTGGGAGTTTTTTGCCGACGAGCCGCCGCTTCTTCGTTCCATCGAAGTATTACGGGAAGTCGGACTGGGCTATCTGCGCCTCGGTCAACCCGCGACTGAACTCTCCGGCGGCGAGGCGCAACGGATCAAGCTCGCGACCGAGCTGCAGCGGGTACAGCGCGGCACCACGCTCTATATTCTGGATGAACCAACGACTGGATTGCACGCAGCCGATGTCGACAGACTGATGGCGCAACTGGACTTGCTGGTCGCGGCAGGGAATACAGTGATCGTGGTCGAGCACGACATGCGCGTCGTCGCCGCCAGCGACTGGGTGATGGATATTGGCCCGGGCGCGGGCGACGAAGGCGGACGCGTAGTCGCCTCCGGGACACCGGCGGAAGTAGCCAACACTTCAGAGAGTCGAACAGCCCCTTACCTGAGGCCACTTTTGGCTTGACGTTCTGATGCCTCTGACTTTCTCCGTGTGTTCGCATCGGCACCAAGAAGAGGCATTACACGTTCGATCGGGATGAGCGAGAGTTGCCCGATCGAAGTTCATCATCGATAATCCTTGATCGTCTAAGCGGTGAGATCTGGATAACTTACGATCAAGATGGCGCGCGAGTCAAGATGGCGCAGCCTAATAGCGGCCGCTAGGCCATCAACTTGATTTGTCAAAATCGAGTCGACTTAATAAACGATACGCTCGTAAAAAGTTCCCTAGGGACGGACTCTCTTTAGATGAAGTCACCATGCTCTGAGTCACGTTTCAAGGGGCGCTGAGCTTTGCATCTTTTTCCAAGATCTCAGTCGTTTTCTCCGGCTCAAGCTCCTGGAGAAGTTTCAGCAACTTGTTGGGATCAAATGTTTCGAGATAGTGATCCGCTCCGGGACAATAGTCATGCCCGAGAGTGCCGGCGATAATGACGGGCGTGCGGGGCTGACGTTGCTTGATCTGCTTCACGAGCGCCGTGCACGGAAGATCTCGGATTCCGGCATCAAGAACAACGGCGTCGACTCCAGGAAATTTGACCAGCGTCTCCAGAGCTTCCGCGCCGCTGTACGCGGTGATGACATTAAGTTTCGCTGTCTCGATGACGAGTTTACGAGTAGAAATACTGCCCGAGTGTTCCTGGTCGATAACGAGAAAGCACGGTCGAATCATAATTTCACATCCAATGACTTGAAAGTTGTCGATGAAGCGCATTGCGCCGGTCATGAGGAGTGCTCTGATAGCGGTATTAGAGAATGCTAACCGTTTTGATCACTCCGAGCCGTTTACCAGGCGACCGTCCAACAGTCGGTCATGTAGTTTCACCCAGTTAGACACTGATATTCATTCGAGGGATTGCTGCTAAGGCGCGGCATCTTCACAAGCCCATTGATCGGGTGAACAAACCACCGCTCTTGCTGTCTTCACGTTCTGATCGGCTTCTTTGCGTCTCTTGCTCACGATCAACGAGATGCCTTCGACTAACGCTTCCATCTGCGTTCCCGCTGTGGCCCGAGGGAGAATGAAGCTGAAAAGGAGTTACCATCGCGAGTATTGCGTCAATTGCTCTGGAGGGGCTTGGATACGGCTTCCAATGACTTTCCCGCGGCCTCCACACCGAAGCTGGTCTCGCAAATCGCGGCAATGATCATGAGCAGCGCTCCGAGGCCGTAGCCGACCGCGAGCAAAGGGCGGGAATGCATCTCGATGAGCATGCCAAACAGCAGTGGTGCCCCAACGCCGCCGACAAGCGTGCCGAGGGCATAGAAGACAGCGATGGCGAAAGCGCGAAGTTCAAGCGGAAAGATCTCACTGACGGTCAGATATGCGGCGCTCGCAGCGGATGAGGCGATAAAGAAGATGATGCTGAAACAGATACCAACTCCCCTGGCGCCGATATGACCGGTTGCGAAGGGAATGGCCGTACCGGCCAGTAGAAGGCCCGCGGCGCCGTACGTGATCGCGATCATTTTTTTGCGACCGACGGTATCGAATAGACGCCCGATGCTGAGCGGACCGAGGAAGCTGGCGATGGTAAACGGGAGCAGGTGCCACGGGATCTGCTTATCGGTGATGTGGAAGAAAGTTTTACCAACCAGTCCATAGCTGAAGAAAACGGCATTGAAGAAGAATGCCTGGGCCACCATCAGGATGAGCCCGAGATAGGTGCGTTGGCGGTTTTCGCCGAGCATGTTGCTGAAGATCTCGCGCCAGGGCGTGTGGTCGCGCACCTTGATCTTCAGCGGATCTCCTTCTGGCTTAGGGAGTGAATCCGTCCGATTGCGGGATGCCTTCGCTTCGATATCGCATACCAGCTCATCGGCCAACTGCTCCTGGCCGCGAAGCATCAACCAGCGTGGGCTCTCCGGGACAGAAAGCCGAAGCAGGAAGATGACTATACCGAGCAGACCGCCGATGCCGAAAGCGAAGCGCCAGCTGTGGTCTCCCCCGATGGCTTTGCCGCTCAGAAGATAGATCGCGGTGACTGAGCCAACAGCCCCGCCGATCCAGAAGGTGCCGTTCACGATGAGGTCAACGGTCCCCCGAACCCGCCCGGGAATCAGTTCGTCTACGGCGGAATTAATGGCAGCGTATTCGCCACCGATACCTACACCAGTGAGCGCGCGAAGTATTGCGAAGGACCAGAAGCTCCAGGAAAAGGCGCTGGCCAGCGTAGCGAGAGAGTAGGTGGCCACGGTGACGAGAAAGAGACGCTTTCGGCCTAGGCGGTCCGTGAGGTACCCAAAGAGAAGAGCGCCAAAAACGGCTCCGGCCAAATAGGTGGTGGCAGCGGCGGTGACCTGCGCGTCGCTGAGCGAAAGGCCCTTGGGCGAAGTGAGAATGCCCGCGAGAGAACCGACCAGTGTGACCTCTAGCCCGTCCAGCAGCCACGAGGTTCCGAGTGCGGTGAGAATGCGGAGGTGCCAGCCTGACCAGGGAAGGCGGTCGAGGCGCGCCGGGATTCTGGTCAGAAGCGTCTGGCCGTTGGGGACCGTGCGAGCGGAGTTGGACATCGTGACCTTTTGAACGTAGGGATCGTAGATTATGTCTTCGCAGGTTTCGAGAGAACGCTGATCTGGCCGTTGCGTTCTAGGATGGCGTAGTCAATTTCGTCAAGACCACGGTACCCCTTGGTCCGTGCGGCCGCGAGTACATCCTCCGGAGCGATCCTCATCTCCCGCATGATCTCTTCCTGCCAGTCACCGCGTTTGTAGATGACAAGCGGTACACCATCGATCAACCGGCCGAGGCGGCTCCAGCGCGTTCGGGCATAGGAGACGACGCGATGAAGAAGTCCCACCATGACGACGGCACAGGTGGAGTTCGTGAGGGAGCGGTCGTTCCCCATCGTGGAAGCGATGATGATGCCGCCCATGAGAAAGATCAGCACGAATTCAAAGAGAGTTAGCTGGGAGCCGGGACGTCGCGTAAGCAAACGGATAGTAAGCAGGAGAACGAAGTAACCGGCGACGGCATGCAAAAGAGTGGCCATGATTTAGGGAAAAACGACGATGGTTGCGCGAACCGGATCAGAACCCAGCACCCGAAGCTCCAAGTGGTGTATGCCGGGGAAACTGGGTTGCATAGCTATACTTGCAATGGCAGGAGCGCTTGTCGCGGAAAACGTATAGGTGATACCGCCGGGACCTATTTCCGATGCAATCGGCTGGGGAATAATGCGCTGCGCGCCAAGCTCTTTTACGATGGCCTGGCTGGCGAATATCTGAACCTTTTGATCGCGCACAGCAGATGGGCCGAACTCGATAGTCAGCTCTGATGGTGTACCGGCGCGCTCAACGCGCTCATAGCGCACACGCATCGAGCCATCGGCGGCTGTAAGTTCCGCTTGGGCTAGCCACCCACGGCCGAAAGCGCCCAGAGCATCCGCGACGAGCACCACCGCGAGCAGAAGCCACGCGGCCTTCTCGAAGCGCCACCAGCGGTGTTGAAAATCTAAATCCTCGCCGACAGAGACGGCATCCTCGACACGCGGAATGCGGTCGACTACGCGCTCCGAGCTGTGTTCGCTAGGTAGCATACGACATTACTCCTGCTGCTTGATGATGCTGATTTCGCCGTTTCTCTCGAGGGTCGCGGTGTGGATTTCGGAGAGCCTCCTGGCATCCTGGTCACGCGCCATGGCCATAACGTCATGCTCGGAGATGCCCATCATGCGCATAGTTTGCGAACGCCAGTAGCCGCCCTCCAGGAGCACGAGCGGCGTACCATCCAGGATTCGCGCGATACGCGGGTAGCGTGCACGAACGATAGTAATGACCCAATGAACCCCGGCCACGGTCATGATCTGGCACACAGCATTGGTGAAGGAAAGCTCCTCGCCGACCATGCCGGTGAGAGTGAGTCCTCCGAGATAAAAGATAAGTACGAATTCAAATGGAGTGAGCTGTTTGCCGGGACGGCGCCCAACGATGCGGGCAATAAAAATGAGAAAGCAATAGCCCCAAATGGCTCGGACGATCGTAAGGAATGCCATGAACGCGAGCTCCCAGAAGGTGCTGCTGGGACAGTCGGAACGAGGCGCGTGGGTCTACCGTGACCGAACTGTCATGAGCAGCCATTTATGAAGTCTGATGCTATTCGTAGTTTTCGAGTTGGAGTGCAGACACTTCTGGGTGAGCCACCGTTCGCAGGATCAATTCAGAAAGACTTAGAAATTTGCAGCTGCTGTTCGACTCTCCGCGACAGTAGCTCATGAGAGCAACAATTCGCCAAGATCATTGGTAGCCTCTATCTCTCCATCGGTTCGCCTTCCATAATCGGTCGCAGATGACTCAGCCCTGGCCGTCACGTCGAACGAGTAGCGCACCTTCCCCGGCGGACTTGGATCGATCTTGAGCCGAGAAACCCAGACCACTCGAGTTTGATCGAATTCGCGTCTTCTGTCGGCTTGCTGACAATTCGCAACTAGTTCCCGGGTGTTGCAGCGCATCGAAATCGAGAAAGTCGGGTCTCTAAAAATAGAGGAGATATATAACCATGCAAGGCAAGATTGCTTCATCGTCATTATTGGCTCTTGCGCTGACTCTCGGCGGATCAGCCGCCATGGCGCAAAGCAGTTCTCAAATTCAAGCCGAGGTGCAAAGGGCTCTTAACAATTCGAAATATGAAGCTGTACAAGGGAGCGTGCAGGAGAACGGTCTCGTCGTCCTGAAGGGTTCAGTGGCCGTTTTTGATCTGAAGGAAAAGATCGACCATAAAGTTCATCGGATCAAGGGCGTTAAGGCGGTCGAGAACGACATCCAGGTTGGCGGAGGGTCAGTTCCGGACCAAGAACTGAGCGCTAAGCTCGCCAAAGCAATCGAATATGACCGCGTCGGTTATGGAACCACGCCGTTCAATGCGATCAGCGTGAATGTCCGCGATGGCGTCGTGACGCTTGGGGGCCATGCTTACGGACCCGTGGATGCCGATTCCGCCGCTGCCGTGGCGGCTAACACGAAGGGCGTCAAGGATGTCATTAACGACATTCAAGTCGATCCGCTCTCGCCGATGGACGATAGCATTCGAATCCGGACTTTTCGAGCACTCTATAGCTATCCGTCACTGAATAAATACGCAATGGATCCGGGCAAAACGATTCGGATTTCAGTCCAGAACGGAAGGGTGACGCTGATCGGCGTAGTCGACAGCCAAGCTGACAAAGACGCTGCCGGCATTCGAGCAAACACGGTGCCGGGAGTGTTTCACGTGGACAATCAGCTCCAGGTCATCAGTGATCAGAACGAAAAGCGTGCCTCGCGATAAAGCAGAGAAAGGGGCGATTCTGAAGAAGAACCGCCCTTTGTAATTCTTTTTCACCAGATCCATCAGACTTCAACTTGAGCAGTCTTTTCCGCCTCTTTCGCTTTCTTTTCATGCAGCGTCTGCTGTTTCTTCCCTACGCCGTTTGTGTACTCTCCCACAGGCGTTGAGTCGATCGGCGATGTTTGCTCTGTTCCGGGTTCCGGCGAATACGGCGTGACGTCCAGCCCACTACCGCCTTTGATCTCTGATTCGACGATCCGCAGTCCGTTGCCGTTATTCCACGGTCCGTGGAAGTCGGCTTCTCCGTACTGGCTCTCACCAGTCGAGCCGTTGAAGAACTCATCCACTAAGCCCGGCGTTGGCTGAATGATGCCGACCGAGAACGGTGGTTTCTCCATACTTTCCAGGGCCGCCGAGAAAGCCCGCATGTGGGTGATCTCGCGCGTCATCAGGAACTGAAGTGCTTGCTTCGATCCCTCATCTTGCGTGAAGCTGATCAGTCGCTCGTAAACAATCTTAGCTCTGGCTTCAGCCGCAATATCGCTGCGCAGGTCGACCGCGAGGTCACCGGTGATCTTAAGGTAATCACTGGTCCAGGCATTTCCCATCGAGTCAAACAGTGCAACGCCCCCGCCACCAGCTATCGCCACGAGCGGATCGGCCTCCGCCGCCTCACGCTCCTGCTTCATCGGCTTCAGATGCATTCGGATCAGGGCGCCTACGACTTCGAGATGGCTCAATTCTTCAGTACCAATATCCATCAGGAGATCCTTACGCGCGGCATCCTCGCAGTTCATTCCTTGGATGGAATACTGCATCGCCGCAGCGAGCTCGCCATTCGCGCCTCCAAATTGCTCGAGCAACATGCGGCCGAAACGCGGATCCGGATCGTCAATTTTGACTGTGTACATCAGTTTCTTTACATGGTGGTACATTGAATCCTCTCTGTTCCTGTCTTGGTTTGGGTGAAAGCGTCGAAGGGATGCCCTTTCCGCAGCCGCCCAAAGATTCCGATTAGCCGGGACCGTTCGCTATGGCGATCACGGCTGTGTAGCCTGCGATCTAATACAAAACGCAGAAAAACCAGCTGTTATAAGTCGCGCAACACTCGCATCACATCTTGTTGGCTCAGTGGTCCATCCTCCTGAATAGGCATATGAAAGTGGGATGTGAAACACCAGTACATCGAGTGTCGGCAAGCCGACAGATGCTCGGATATATCTCGTTAGGCAGCGCCTGGGAGTTGACATTGCCCTATCCTCTTTCGAATGTCTTGATCGACGCATTGCCAGAAGCTAACCGTCGTAGATTGTTGGCGCAGGGCAGCCGTGTTCCAGTCCCGATCGGCACTTCGCTCTATGAGCGCGGCGACCCACCCCGACACGTACATTTCTTAACCTCTGGCATCGCCTCGGTAGTAACGAGGATGAGCAACGGCGAGACGGTTGAAGTAGGCACACTTGGCCGGGAGGGTGCACCGCAGGGCATTCATTTATTGGGATCCGCGCCGCTGCCGACTCGATGCTTTATGCAGGTCGGCGGAACTGCTATCCGTTACGATTTGGGTGTTTTGGAAGGCCTATTCGCCAGTGACGAGGAGTTGCGCCGGGTCATGCTTGCCTATGCGCAATATCACACGCTAATGCTGGGACAGCTGGCAGGTTGCAATCGCCTGCATGGCGTCAAGGCCCGTCTTGCTAGATGGCTGATGATGATTCAGGACCGCACGGGGGATTCGGTGATGAAGCTCACTCAAGAATTTCTCGGTCACATGATCGGCTCTCAACGGTCAACCGTGAGCGAAGTGATCGGAGCACTGGAAGAACGAGGAGCAATTGAAAATGCGCGAGGGAAGATTCGCATTGTTGATCGTATCGGCCTCGAAAACATGAGTTGTGAATGCTACCTGGTAACGCGGCAACTGCTCGCGGGCATCTACGGCTTGGCAAAGCAGTCGATACTCGACGAGTAATTCTCCGATCCCGCAAACCAGCCTCGGCCGAAAACGGGATCTTCAATAACGGTGCAACCAAAGTTCCTCTGCACCCACTATCTCGTCGAGAGGCCTGTTTGACCGGTTTTCATCGATCGGCGGAGCGGAGGAGAACGATAGATCTAACGAGCTGCTGGATACGCGCATCCAACGGGTCGTGAGGTTGCATCCATGGCCGATCTCTATACGCTGCGGGATCCAACGAAACAGTATCCTCTTCCGAAGTTCAGGCATCAATCGCAACGCGTTCCAGGAATCGCGCGGAAGATGCAGCCGAAGCCCGACCACGGCGAGGAGTCTTATCGTGGAAACGGTCGGCTTCCGAACCGCAAAGCTCTGGTCACGGGCGGCGACTCAGGAATCGGACGCGCTGCGGCCATTGCCTTCGCCCGCGAAGGAGCAGATGTTGTCATCAGCTACCTGTCAAGCGAAGAAGCTGACGCCAAAGAAGTCATGGAACTAATCGAGGCAGCGGGACGCAAGGCGTATGCCATCCCGGGGAATGTCAGCAACGAATCATTCTGCAGGAAGCTCATTCAGCAGGCTCACAAAAAGCTGGGCGGGCTCGACATCCTTGCCGTCGTCGCCGGCAAGCAACATGCTGTCGAGAAAATCACAGATATAACGACAAAGCAGCTCGAAGAGACATACAAAGTAAATGTCTTTGCTCTCTTTTGGCTGTGCAAGGCTGCACTTCCACTTATGCCGAAAGGCGGATCGATCATCACTACGGCCTCCATCCAGGCCACACATCCAAGCCCCAGCCTGCTTGATTACGCGCCGACCAAGGCGGCCATCCTCGCGTTTACCCGCGCGCTGGCTCGGCAGGTTGCGGAGGATGGCATCCGGGTCAACTGCGTCGCGCCCGGTCCTGTTTGGACGCCGCTGCAGACAAGTGGAGGACAGCCCGACAAAAAGATTCCTGAGTTCGGTACCCAAACGCCCATGAAGCGGCCAGGGCAGCCTGTCGAGATGGCTCCGCTTTATGTACTACTCGCATCTCAGGAATCGAGCTACGTTACTGGCGAAGTCTACGGAGCGACGGGCGGCCTGGAGATCTCCTAAAGGTCGTGTGATGAGGAGGGGCTGTGACGTCCGACAAGCTGCGTGGGGTACGAATGCCATCGCTCGGATTGAGCGCCTTATCCCTGTTGCTTATCGCCGCGCTCTGGATTCTCTTTGTGGGTGGGACCCGCCGCGACGAGATGGTCGTGGGCGCTGGCGTCTTGTTTCTTTCCGGAGCATTCCTTTTTCAGATCTGGCGGACCGAGACATTGCGTCTCGAAGTTCGATGGGAGGACGTCGCTCAAGGCTGGCGTATCCCGTGGTATGTCGTGAGCAAGGTATGTCAAATCATCGTGATCCTCGTGAAGGATCTCTTCGGGGTGAAGCGGGCGGACTCCTTTTATCGTGTAAGTGGATTTAAGACGAGCAAATCAGATCCCAGACTCATCGCGCGGCGCGTCTTTGCCACCTTCTACACAACTATGGCGCCAAACTTCATCGTTATCGGGATCGATTATCGGCAGAGCAGAATGCTGTTTCATCAATTGGAACGAACCAGTGTTTCCATGATGACCAAGGAACTGGGGGCTCAGCCCGGAGCGCAACGGCCATGAATATCTGGCTGCTCGCGGCGGCGGGAGTATCGGCATCCCTGATTCCCTGTGCGGATATGTGTCTGCGTGGCACGCCGGAACGCAGACTGGTCGGTCTGGAGATGGCCAGCTTGATCGTCACAATCGCGTTGGTGCTCTTCACGGTCGGGTTTGGGCGAATTCCATTCATGGACCTGCCACTAGCTATGGCCTTGATGTCTTTTGGCGGCGGTCTTGTCTTCGCTCGTTTTCTGGGGAAACATCTATGACCTCGCACGTGACGGAGGTCGTTCTATTGGTCGGCGTCGTGCTTCTCTGTTGGCTCGGTGTGCTTGGTATGTGGCGGATGAAGGAGCCCATGCAGGCACTCCACTATCTTTCTTTGCCAGCTACCGCAGGCGCAATCCTGCTGACCATTGCCGTTTTTGTCTCCCAAGGCATCGCACAGGGATTCTGGAAGGTCGTGTTGATTGCCGTGATTCTTTTGGCCAGCAATTCCGTTGTCACCCACGCGACAGCGCGCGCTTTTCGTGCCCGAGAGCTTGGACATTGGGAGCCGCTCGATGGAGATCCGATGGAGATCGCTCGAGAGGGAAAGAAGACATGATCTGGGTCGGAGCTGGGCTGCTTTTGCTGGTCGCTGCGACTGGATTTGGCGTCGTAAGGACGAGGGACGTCACCAGCCAGGTCATCGCGCTCGGCTTCTACGGAGTGCTCATGGCGCTCGTGTTCTTCTTTTTCCAGGCTCCCGACGTGGCGCTCTCGCAGATCACCGTCGGCGCCGTGGCTCTGCCTTTGATGGTGATGCTCGCCATTTCGCGGATGAAATATCGGATGGCCATTCAAGAGAAAAAAGAGAGAGAGCGGTGCGTGAAACCATTCGCACGCGTATTTTTCTTGTCTTCGGAGGCGTCTTCCTTCTTTTGTTTTGCTATGCCGTCGTGGATCTTCCGCCTTGGGGAAGTTATCGCGGCCCCTACGGAGACGTCATCTCCCGCATCGGCGTCTACGAGCGGCATGCAACAGATGCAGTGAATGCCATTAATTACGACTACCGGGCCTTCGATACGCTGGGCGAAGAGTTTATTCTCTTTACCGCCGTTCTGGGCGTCACGATGCTCCTTCGCCGCGAAGAAGGTAAGTCTACCCGCGATGCCGGAAAGGTTGAGGACCGACTTCGGCTGAGTACGACCGTACGTGCCACCGCGATGCCGGCGATTCTGTTAACGGTGGTGTTCGGTTTCTATATCGGTCTGCACGGACAGCTCACTCCCGGAGGGGGCTTTCAGGCCGGAGTAATTCTGGCCTCTGTTCCATTTCTCCTCTATGTGTGCGAAAACACGGAATCGTTCAGGCGCATCACCTCTCACACGGTAATCGAAGTGATCGAGGCATTAGGGGCCGGCTCCTACGCGCTCATCGGTTTGGCGCCCCTGATCATAGGTGTGCCATTCCTGACGAATTTCCTCCCGCTCGGCATCACAGGGGATGTCTTCTCATCCGGCACGATCGCAATCATCAGTGCCTGTGTCGGATTTGAAGTCACCGCCGCATTCCTGCTGGTGGGATACACCTATCTTGAAGAAATCATCACAGGCGAAGTGCCCGAGGAATAATGCCATGCCCCACGTCCTTCATCTTCTGCCGTACTTTGTAGCAGCGTGGTTGTTTTTCTGCGGACTCTATGGTCTGGTGAGCAGCAAGCATCTTGTACATTCGGTGATCTGCCTCGCCGTTCTGCAAAGCTCGACCTACATTCTGCTGTTGGGTGTTGGATACCGCATCGGCGGCGCAGCACCGGTCTTTGCCGACATTGCGCCGGGAAAATTGACGGTCGATCCAGTAGTGCAGGCCCTGATGCTCACCGACGTCGTGGTCGAGGCTGTGGTCGTGGCGCTGCTGCTCGCGATCGTAGTCAAAGCTCACGAGAAGTCCGGTACGGTCTCTCCGGATGAACTCAGAACCCTCAGAGGCTAACGATTGAACGACCCCTCCCCGTTAACGCCATTACCTGTAGCTTTGCCTCTAATCGGGGCGGCTCTGATTGCATGCCTTCGCAGGTGGCTCAACCGGGCCGCGGCGGATAGCTTGGGCATCTTGCTGGCGGCAATCACGCTTGCCGTTTCCTCTTTGCTCCTGGCTCATGTTATTCATGGGCCAAGCGTTTACTGGTTTGGGAATTGGTATCCACGCGGCTCCATCATATTGGGGATCGGTTTTGTTGCCGAACCGATCAGTGCAGGTCTAAGCGTGCTCGCATCTGCACTCACGCTGCTGAGCCTGGTCTTTTCCTGGCGTCTGGTAGCGTCGGGTTCAAATCACTTCCAGCCACTCATGCTGATTTTTCTCGCAGCGATGTGCGGCTTCAGCTTGACGGTCGACATCTTCAATCTGTTTGTATTTCTTTGAGCTCATGAGCACGGCGGCATTTGCTCTTTGCGGGCTGAAGATCGAGGAGCCGGCGCCGCTTCAGGGCGCATTCAATTTCGCGGTGACCAACACCATCGCAGCCTTCCTCATACTGACCGGAATCGCCCTCTTGTACGCCGTTACCGGAGCCCTCAATATGGCTCAAATTGGCCTGGAAATCGGGGCTCGGCACGATCCATTAGTGCTCTTTGCGTTCACGCTCCTGACTTGTGGCTTCTTTGTGAAAGCTGCGATCGTGCCATTTCATCTCTGGCTGCCGGATGCACATGCTGTCGCGCCGACGCCAGTCTGCGTCCTGTTTTCGGGTCTGATGGTGGAACTCGGCCTATTCGCAGTGGCGCGTTTGCGATTCATCGTCTTTGCGCAGACCTTCGCGAACCACGAACCTTCACTGCAGGGGATCTTTCTCTTCCTTGGCGTTGTCACTGTGCTGATCGGCGGCCTGATGTGCTACGCCGAGCATCATCTCAAACGTATGCTCGCGTTTTCTACGATTTCCCATGCCGGCATCATGCTAATTGCGATCGGTCTCGGAGGTCCGCTCGCATTCGCTGCAATGCTGGTTTACCTTCTCGGCCACGCGTTCACCAAAGGCGGCCTTTTTCTCACCTCCGGCATCCTGTTACATCGCCTGCGCGCGATAGGAGAACGAAGCCTGTTCACCAAAGGAAGGGCTTTACCGTGGACAGCTGCGCTCTGGTTCCTGGGGGCGATAGGTCTGGCCGCTGCACCGCCCTTCCTGTTAATGGCCGGAGAAGCGGGCATCTCGCAGGCATCGGAAGGGCTGGGCCGACCATGGATCTCGTGGATATGTCTCATCGGAGGGGTGCTGACCTCCGCTGCCGTATTGCGGGTTGGAATGCATACCTTTTTCGGATGGGGTACAGAGCCGATTACGGATGAGGCAGCCGAGGTCGGTGAGCTTCCCGAAACTGCGAGTGAAGATCAGAAAATATTCTGGTATCAATATGCGCCTGCAGCCATTTGTACTGGAATTCCAGTTCTTCTCTTGGCTACCAGTCCGGCATGGTTGAAAACACTCTGCAGCGCCGGCGCTACCTTCGCCCGGCAACAGGCGATGCTGCATCTGATCTACTCGGGTGCACGGCTGCCAGTCCAGTCAGCCGAATGGTTTGAAGCATTCAGGGACTCCGCTCTGCGGGGCGCTGTTGCGTTGCTACTGGCTGCCGTCCTGGCGTGTACTTCCGTCTTTCGATCGCGCCTCAAAAGGACCTTACGAATTGGGGCCTTTCTGGAATCAGGATTCCGTCCTTTGCGACTTATGCAGTCTGGTCATCCCGGTGACTATGTCCTTTGGTTGACAATTGGCCTTGCTTGTATTGGCGTCGCCAATCTCCTGCTACTGCGGCAATGAATCGCGAAGCAGCATAGGACAGCTTTGTCTGTCTCACACGTATCTCGTGAATATCGCTGAGATTGCGTTAAGACAGCGGCGACCATTTGTGCCGTTGAGGTGGCGCCACTAGCCGAGCTAGCAGACGTTTCCCGCGCGAGTGCGTACGGCCGGTCTTGCTGCCGTGCGAAGATCGCTCTTTCTTTTCGTTCGCACAGCCTTCTCGCCTGCCGCAAGCCTGCGGCTCCAGCTTCGTTGTCGTGAGGCCATCCGCGAGTGCGTTGACAAAGACTCGTGAGACGCAGTGTTTTTCGGCTCTCGTTTTATGGCAGCGATTCAAGCGCGGCCACGTTTTGTGAACCCTCCTCGCGTAACTATAGGTGGGATGCCGTTCGCTCCCGACGCGATCGAGGAGCCTGCCTTATCTTTCTGGAGTCAGATCAGAGGCTAGCGAAGCTCCAAAAGTGCGCATCAGATTGAGTGCGCATCAGATTGTAGGTGCGGAAAAAGGAGAGACACATGGCCGACTTAAAAAAATGCGCGAATCCGGTTTGTAGCTGCACGACTCAAGACAAGTTTTGCAGCCCGCAGTGCGAGGCAGCGAAGGGTACAACTTCGATTGCATGTCAGTGCGGTCACGCTGGTTGCAAAGGAGATGTCTAATAGACCTCCGAGGTTGAAATGAATGAGAAGGCGATCTGGGCCGCATCCCAGTTGTAGGGAGGAGTCATGCCATTCAAGAGCGAAGCACAGAGGCGCTACTTCGAAGCTAACAAGAGCAACCTTGAGAAGCAGGGTGTGAACGTTGAGGAATGGGAACAGGCAAGCAAGGGCATGAAGCTTCCTGAGAGAGCACCCAGGAGAGCGACGAAAAAGAAGAAGACACGCGCCTAAACGACCGATCCCGCATCTCTTTTTTTGCTCTTTGCGCCAGTCTCCTTCGCCCCATAAAGGTGCGCGGGGTCTGGCGATAGTCGTCATAATTGTCGCGATGATGCGGTCATCAGGCTTGGTCATTCCGAATTTCGCGCATTCTTCCGTTGTCCGTACCACTCCCGCCGAAGTCGTAGGTGCACCGCACAGCAGAGCAAATTGCTTGCCGCCCGACGCTTTTCTTCTGGGTTAGTTTTCTTCTGGGTTAGTACGACACCGCGGAAAGCGGCGATGCCCCGAGAGGTTTGCTTAAATTGTGCTGGAAGGGTACGAACAGTATTGACAACCTGACCTCTTCGCAAGTCCATCCAAAACAACGTATAGCGCTCGATTAATTCGGGTGAATCAACGGGCTGGCTCAGTAACCTTGACTACCTGGTCCGTGTGCACGTTATGGAGGAGTTGCACGACGCCTGAAGGCCATTGAATCTCAATTGTGCCGGCAAGCGAATCCTGGCCAAGGCCAAAGTGCACTGGGCCATCGCTCGAGGATGCATACCCCACGCTCGTCGTCATGTGGTTGTATTGCGTACCGCTATCGGACACCACCTTGATCCTGGCGCCGATGCCATCGCGGTTACTCTTCGTCCCGCGCAACGCGAGATCCAGCCAGTGCCCGGATCCCTTCGTGCGATTCATCCATATTTCGGCATCCGCGCCAAGCGCGGTTGTTACAACGTCGATCCGCCCATCGCCGTCCAGGTCGCCGAAGGCGCAGCCACGATGCCGGGCGCCGGGCGCGGCCTCCAGACCAGCCTCAGCAGTCAAGGCTTTCCACTTCCCGCTTTTGCCCGGGTTGCGGAAGACCGTGTTGTACTCATCGATCTCTGCGCCAGGAACCGGCATCGACTCGACGTGACCGCGAGTTACAAAGAGATCTTTCCACCCATCATTATCGAAGTCGTAGAAGCCGGCGCCATAACCCGCCATCTTGATGCTGGCTTCGCGCATTCCACTCGGAGTTGTTACTTCCTGAAAATCACTCTTGCCCATATTTTCCAGCAGGGGGAAGGTTTGGTTGTTGAGTGCGACATACGCTATATCGGGATATCCATCGTTGTTATAGTCGCGAAAATCCAGACCCATACCGGAGATAAAGCCACCGTCTTCCGTCAAAGCCACACCCGCGTTGAACGCGACCTCTTCGAATTTGTTTCCGATATTGTGAAACAGGAAGTTATAGGATGCGTCGTTGGTCACGAACAGGTCCGGGCGCCCATCCAGATCGTAGTCGGCCACACCGACTCCCATTCCCTTCCCTGGATGTTCCCGGATACCCCACGCGGCGGAGACATCTTCAAAGGTGCCGTCTCCTTTATTCAGAAAGAGCTGGTCCGGTTGAGGTTTGTAGAAGCGTGGATGGCAATAGTCTGCGACGCCGCGATAGGAACAGAGAGGCTGATCGCTGTATTTCCATTGCATGTAATTGACGACGAAGAGGTCGAGCAGACCGTCTCCGTTCACATCCACCCATGCCGCCGTGATGCCCCACAGCGGGCCATACTGTGGATCGAGCGACCGATCGAGGCCGGCCTTCTTCGTGACGTCTGTAAATGTGCCATCGCCGTTGTTGTGGTAAAGAGTGTTTCTGTAGACGCCGGCAATAAATATATCCGGGTGGCCATCGTTGTCATAATCGCCTACGGCAACGCCTATGTCGTAGCCGGTGCCGCCGAGTCCCGCCTTGTCTGTGACATCGGTGAAGACGCCGTTCCCATCGTTGCGGAATAGACGGTCTTTGTATTTCGGCGCATCCTTCTTCAATGTTGCGATATTCGCGCCATTGGTGAAGAAGATATCCGGACGGCCATCTCCGTTGTAGTCAAACACGGCGACACCGCCGGCCATCGCTTCCGGGGCATTCCTTCCTGGGGTCTCGTCGTTCTCCAGACGGAACGGAATCTTCTGCAGATCGAAATGGATGGAGGCGTTCGGCGTCTGTGCATTGAGCGAAGTAGTTGCGAACACAATGTACAGAGAGGCCAGCGAGAAGACGATTCGGCGAAGCATCATGTCTCAAAAGAAAGCGGGGCGGGAGTGAACCGCCCCGAGGGGATTGTAGTGGACACTGCTAGAAGTAGAACTTCGCTGCCAGGGTGACGAATCGTGAGCCTGTCTTAAAGGCAGGAGTGCCGGTGGTCAGCGCGTTCGTGTTGGTTGGCGACAGGGACGTGACCTGGAGAGGCATGCCGGTTGAGTCGACGCAGCCCGACAGCCGCTTCGAGGTCTGCTGGAAGCTGAGTTGCCCATCAAGCGTATTCGCCAGATTGAACTGGCGCAGCGGGTGATTGAGCCAGTTGGTGGCGGAGGCGCGGATCTGCACGAACCGGCTCTCCGTGATGTGGAAGTTCTTGTAGATGCCCAGATCGCTGTCCCAGTAGTTCGTGTTGTGGATGTAGGGCAGGACGTTCGTGCCCTGCTGCCCGTAGGCCGGGAGGGCGAAGCAGTTGGGATTGAATCGCTGCCCCTGGCGCAGATGTGCAGTGGGATTACAGGTGATTGCGGGGATGATCGCTTTTATGGCGTCGGAGCCGAACCACATCGATGAGTTGATGCTTATAGCTCGCAGCCCGTTCGGCATTAGGTAACTGTTGTCCGGCAGGTTGGGATGCTGGACGGTGGGTACGGTAAGGCCGCTCGGGTACTGCGCGTTGAGAGAGGTACCCAGGATGGACTGGATGGGTGCGCCGCTCTGGAAGGCGGTGTAGCCGGAGAGCTGCCAGCCGTTCACCGCGCCGCCCACAAAGTGCATGCCAAGGCCGCTGCTATGGATGGGACTGGGCAGGTTCCAGTTGTAGGTCAGGTTCAGGATGTGGGTGTGGTCATAGTCCAGAGGGCCGTAATTGTTGCGCAAGACAAACGGGTCGTTGGCGCTCCCGTTTCCGGCGCCGTTGTTCGATCCACCATCGCGGATGCCCAATACCTTGGAGAAGGTGTAATTGGCCAGGAACGTGATAGGCCCGCTCTGCTTGGTAAATGAGACTTGCAGCGAGTTGTAATTCGAGTAGGGCGCGTGCGAGAGCAGATAGATATTCTGATAGCTCTGCAAAGGCCGGTAGTCCTGTGCATTAAACGTGGGGGTGTATGCGGCGGGGTCGTTCTGGCAGTAGAGGGACCAATCGGTAGCGCCGTTCCCAGGGCAGGACGGGGCTGCGGGCGACACTGGCCTTCCCAATTTCGGGTCCGCCTGGAAGAGACGTCCGAGGGGGTTGTTGTTCAGATCGAATAAGTTGCTGTTGGTGCCGTCCATGTACTCGTTCGCGCTGCGGTTGCCGACGTAGGAGATTTCCATCAACGAACGATGAGGGAGCGCTTGGGAGATGGTGACATTCCAGTCGTTTGTGAACGGAGCGCGATCGTCGCCCAATTGCATCGCGTCAACGCTCGATCCGTTTTGCGAAACCGAAGAGGGTGGCGTCAAGCCGGCAACGCTCGCGTATCCATTGAATGGAGTGGTACTGGAGTACTCGAAAGAGCCGAACGGTCCACCAAAGGCGCTGGCCGTTTCGCTCGTCGCCTGGTAGCGGTACACCGCAAACCCTCCGCGGAAGACGGTCCTACCGGTGCCGAAGATATCCCAGGCAAAGCCCAGGCGAGGCGCCCAGTAAAACAGCGGTGTCTTAAAGCCCGAGATGGGGACGCTTGAGTCGAGGGCGTGCCAAAGCAATCCGGCATTGTTGGCGGTGGGATCTTTGTCATAGGCTGCCTGGCTCCATACCTGAAAACCTGGGCCGGAGTCGATGCCGTACCACTGGCCGATATGGTCAAAGCGCACGCCGTAGTTCATGGTCAAGCGCGGACTGCCTCGCCAGGAGTCCTGCGCATAGAACGACACTTGGTGGAAGTGGGTATTTGTCGGGACAAGCGTGTTCTGCTGCTGATACTGGTTGATGCGGCCCAGCATCACGTCGGCTACCAGGTTGTTGGTCGAGTTCTGACCGGAGGTCTGGTAGTTGAAGTTGCCGTTATTAGGCGCGTTGCTGTTCTGGCTGTTCCGGCTGTCGTCCCAGTAGAAGCCCACCTTCACGGTGTGAGTGCCCAGCACCTTGGTGAAGTTGTCGTAGACGGCAGGCACCTGCTTGACGCCGCCAAAGGTGCCGGTCGACATCGGGTAGTAGTTCAAGCTGGCCATCTGCTCGCTGCAGCAGGAGTCGGGATCGATATTTGGGATCTGATCCGTGGTAGTGCCGAAGAGCCCAGGAACATTAAAGTTGTTCTTGGTGCGCGAGACGGCCGACGGATTGGAGAGCGCGTATGGGTTAACGAAATGCGACCAGGTGAAGACAGTCTCGTTCGTCGTGGTGGGGTTGAAGACGTGGGTCAGGTTGGTCAGGATGACGTAGGTGACCGTATTCGAGGCGCCCGGGCTTGGATACGGGAGGGTGTTCGGGGTCGCCCACCAGATGGAGATGGGGGCCAGGTCGGCTTCCTTTTGATATGTATAGGAGCCGGTCAGCTTGGTGTTGTCGCTGAGCGAGTAGTCCAGCTTGCCGGTCGCCTCCCAGCGGTTCTGCGGTGAGGTATTCACGTAATGGTAATTGCTATATCCATTCGCCGCGGAAGGCGTCTGGTTCGGCTTGGGATAGAGCGCCAGAATGCCGGTTATGTTGGGATCGATATCCGCGGCTGGAAATCCCGAAGGGCCACCGCCGGCGGGCGTGTTCTTGCTCAGTTGGCCATAGAACCTTGGCCACGCGGTGACGGCATTCGGATCGATGCCGGCGTTGCTGAAATCGCCGCTGAGCTGCGCCGCATTGGGCACGTTGTAGTTGAAGATCGACCCGGCGGGCTGCTGCTTCATGTACTCGTAGCCGCCCCAGAAGAAGAGCTTGTTGCGATTGCGATTGAAGCCTAGCTTCGGCAGCAGCACCGGCCCGCCCACGTTGCCGCCCATGTAGTAATAGCTCTCGCCGCGTTGTTTCCGCCCTGGCTCTTGGTGAAGGCATCCACGGAATCCAGGACTGAATTGTGGGTGTATAGGTAGAGCTCGCCATGGAAGTCGCGGCCCCCGCTCTTGCTGAAGGCCTGGAAGATCGAAGGGCCCTTCGCATATTCGGCGCTGTAGTTCGACATCAGCATCTTGATCTGGCCGACCATGTCCTGGTTGATGTTCGCGATCTGAGTGCCGAAGTTGCCGGGATCGACCAGGTTGGCGCCGTCCAGCATGTAGGCCATGGTGCCGTTGGGCTGGGTGCCGTTCGAGGAGTACTGGCCGACGGGACCATTGTTGGAGCCGACGATCTTGTCATTGAACTGAGGTCCCACATGCGTGCCGGTATTGATGCCCATGCCCGGCATGACCTTCAGCAACTCGCCGGCATCGCGGCCCTGGAGCGGAAAATTGTTGATCATCTCCTGATTCAGCGACGTGCTGATCTCCGGCGTGTCGGTCGGCACGACCGCGCCGCCACCGCCGATGACCTCAACGCTGGTCGTGCTTCCGCCAATCTGCAGCCGGATGCTCGGGATCTCGCGCGCATCACCCTGGTTCATCACGATGCCGTTTTCCTGCCAGGTCCTGAAGCCAGACGCCGCGATATTGATTGAGTAGGTCGCCGGCTGTATGGCGGTGATCACGAAATGACCGCGGCCATCCGTCACGGCCGTGCGCACGTCGCCGCTGGCCTGATTCTTCAGCGTCACGCTTGCGTTAGGAACAGCCGCTCCACTGGTGTCGAATGCCGTGCCGCTCAGCGTGCCGGTAAGCTGTTGTGCGGCTCCCCGCCAGTTTCGAACAGGAACAAGACCGAGACTGCTACGAGCGTTACGCTTGATCCCAAGCGCGGCAGGCGCCGGAGCTCACCTAGATTCTGCATACACATGCCTCCCAAAAACGTTTTCTGCGTTGATTTTCCGAAGCCCTGCGTCTTGCGCGCCCTCTCGTTCCTATCCAGAGGCGCTGAAGACCATGGCGCTTTCTTCATCAAAGAGCCATCGGCATCGTGCCAGGCAGTACTGCCTTGCAACTCTGCCTTACTGCGTCGTCCGACAAAGCGCGTGTTATCGTTACCACGCTTTTGGAATAAGCTTATTACTCCGATGGAAATATGGCTGTCAACA
>CAVQJM010000006.1:0-160803 GCA_963712845.1 uncultured Acidobacteriaceae bacterium | reverse complement strand
CCGGCGTGTGGGTGATAGCGCGGTCCCGCATGCAGCATCCTGACAGCGAGTACCGCATCTCGCGTGGGAAGACGATTCAGACAATGCATCGCTCTCGCAAAATGGAGTGATCCGTGACGACTCGTCCCACTGCCGTCGACACGGCGACGCGCGCCGAGGGGTCCTCCGAACCGGAGCCGTATCCGGGTTCAGCAGAATCTCCGGAATCGAGATCAACTGCCGGAAGAGCCGAAAACAAGTCACAAACTCGATGGTTGCAGCGTGGCCGATGGTGCCTTCGAGCAGGGCTGCCTCGATCTCCGTTCCCGCTGCGAAACCACAACTTCCCTGCACCCCGCGCACCTCAGAACCACTCGACGCGCAGCCAGGCCCGTCGGGCGCAGGCGTTCTGATCCGAAGTCGCATCCGCGTCATGAAGCAGTGCCGGCTTGAAGCGGAGGAAGGCAAGAATCTCGGGCCGGATGCCGGCCTTGACTGCCCACCTGCTCCAAATCTCTCCAAAATCTGGTTGAGTCGAGATGGACGAATCGGTTGCGCAGCGGCCGCGGCATCGAGAAGTGCACGCCGCGTTCGGAGGCTGGTTCCTGGCGGCAATCACAGCCTAGCTATCCGGCAGCTGGTATTCGCTGGAGCTCAACGGTCGAGCACCAGTTGGTAGCAGCCTGCCTGTGTCATCTGCGGCGCAGAAGCTCAGCTCATCGAGGAAGAGAATGCCTTCGCCGCTTGTAGGCAGGAATTTAGGCGGTACCCACTCGGCCTGGTCGGAGGAAATCCGCGGAAGCCCACGGAGATCCACCGGATTGAGTGTACGGCGCGTACATCGAGGAACTGTACCTTGCGACTCGAGCGACCTGGTACACGATCTGGGATTTGCCAACGCCGCAGGCCCCCGAGATATGTAAGGGCACACGTTGATTGATCAGCGCACTGAAGCGCTTCCAGCAAAGCGGAGGGTTTCATGAGATTACCTTTAGGAATTGGGGAAGACGGATGGAGGTTCGATGGGTTCTGGATGTGTGAAGTTTTGGCCTAGTGGGCACGAAATGGCGCAGACGTGACTGCTCATTCGCGACCGGCTTCGCTCATCCGAAGCTGTCCGGCGCGATACAAACTGACAACTTCGGAGAGCTTTACGGGATCGGCTGGGGGCTTAACGAAGCCACGAAACACGCGTATCCGTACTGGTCTAGGCCGACGGGCAGTCCGGGCAAGGCTTCTCTTGATCCTTTGGCAAATGGCAAGCGAAGCCTTGCCCGGACTGCCTCGTCCTTTTGTGACCGTACGGATACGTGTTTCGTAGCTTCGTTAAGCCCCCAGCCGATCCCGTAAAGCTCTCCGAAGTTGTCAGTTTGTATCGCGCCGGGACAACTCGGATGAGCGAAGCCGGTCGCGAATGAGCAGTCACGTCTGCGCCATTCGTGCCCACTAGGCCACTGGCCCCTTCCGCATCCAGAACCCATCGTAAAGTCCATCCGTCTTCCCCAATTCCTAAAGGAATCCCATGAAACCCTCCGCTTTGTTTGAAGCGCTTCATGCGCTGATCGGCCAACGTGTGCCCCTGCACATCTGGGGCGCCTGCGGCGTTGGGAAGTCACAGATCGTTCTCAGGTCGCTCGAGATCTCGAGGTACAGTTTCTCGATGTGCGCGCCGTACAGCTCGATCCGGTCGATCTGCGGGGCTGCCTCGAATCTCCGCCGACCAGGCCGAATGGGTGCCGCCTAAGTTTCTGCCGACGAGCGGCAAGGGCATCCTCTTCCTCGATGAGTTGACTTCTGCGCCGCAGATGACACAGGCGGGCTGCTACCAACTGGTGCTCGACCGGAAGCTCGGCGAATATCGCTGCCCGATGGCTGGGCTGTTATCGCCGCCGGCAATCCGGCCTCCGATCGCGGTGTTCACTTCGCGATGCCGAGGCCGTTGCGCAATCGCTTCGTGCATCTGGACCTTGAGCCGGATCTCGAGGACTGGTGCAGGTGGGCGGTCAAGGCCGGCATCCGGCCCGAGATCATTGCCTTCCTGCGCTTCAAGCCGGCACTTCTGCATGACGCGGACGTGACCTCGGACGGAACGCCTGGCCCACTCCGCGCTCCTGGGAGATGGCCTCGAGGTGCTTTGCGGCATTGCGCGCAGCACAGAAGACGCGGTTTCGCAGCGGGAACGAGAGATCGAGGCGCAGCTCCTCGAAGGAACCATCGGACACGCTGCAACGCATCGGAGCTTGTGGCTTTCCTCCGGCTCTTCCGCCAGCTTCCGTCGATTCGCGGAGATTCTGCTCAATCCCGGATACGGCACCGGTCCCGAGGAGCCGTCCGCGCAAATCGCGATCGCTACCGCCCTCGGCAGAGTGTTGAGCGACACTCGATCGGCAAGGGGATGCGTATCTCGACTCGGATGCCGACCGAGATGCGGGTGATGGCCATGCGCGATGCGGCAGCGCGGGACACCGCGATCACCCATACCCCGGAGTTCGTTCGCTTCGGGGTGGAACACGCGGAGTTATGTTGCGTTTGAAGTTATGTTGTGGAGAAGACGACCACAAGCTCTCCTATTGGTCTGGTGGCATTTTGCTCGCAACATAACTGAACTCGATACTTGGAGAATCACCACTTCAAAGGAGATTCACCATGTTCGAGAGAATTCTGTTCCGTCGATCTGATCTCAGTCGCCACCGCAACGGCTCATATGCAAAAGAACGAGAACGCTATCTGACGTTGCTGATGGAAGAAGGCCGCGCCCTGCCGACCTTGAGACAAATTGCAAATCTGCTCTACCATATGGCAGAGCAACTTCCGCTCAGTCTCCCATCAGTCACGCCTACCCAAATTGAAGCGGCTGCCAGACAATGGAGTACCGCGCTTGTTCGCTGCCGTAGCAGTCGGCACCGCATGGAAACAAAGTTTGTATTTCACGCGACAAACTGGCTGCGCATGTTGGGACGTTTACAGAAACCGGCGTCCCAACTTCCGTTCACCACTGAGCAGGATGCGTTCCTTCATTTCGAACAACAAGAGCGCGGTCTAGCAGATGCTTCCTTGATAATGCATAAGAGGCACTTGCGCCCATTCCTTAACTGGGCTGCAGACCACGTAAAGACGCTGCGCAAGATAACTCCCGAGGATCTATCTCGTTACTTTGCCTGGCAGGCCGCGCAACGACGATGGAAGCGGACAACCATTTCTAATCATGTCAAGGCACTGCGCAACTTTTTTCGTTTTGCTCAATCGATGAATTGGTGTGTTCCAGGCCTTGCCAACACCATCGATGCGCCTCGTATTTATAAACTCGAACGGTTACCACGAGGACCGCTGTGGAGTGATGTGCAGCGTCTTCTAGTTGCATCTTCCGGTGACACTCCGAGCGATATTCGCGATCACGCCATGTTATTACTGCTGGCAGTTTATGGGTTTCGTAGCAGTGAAGTGCGCCATCTCTGTCTGGGCGACATTGACTGGGAACAGGAAGTGATGCATGTTCGCTGTACTAAGCAGCGCAAAACTCAACATTATCCTTTGCTCCGCAATGTGGGAGATGCAATCCTGCGGTACCTTCGCGAAGTGCGTCCACGATGTTCGTATCGTGAGGTGTTCGTCACACGAATTCAGCCATTTCGACCGTTAACGGCAACCTGTCTCGGGATTACGGTACGTAATCGTTTATTCCAGTTGGGTCTCACACTACCATGCTATGGGCCCCATGCTCTTCGGCATTCCTGCGCCACCCATTTGTTGGCGGAAAGATTCACGCTCAAGGATATTGCCGAACATCTCGGCCACGTCTCCTTGGAATCTACACAGATATATGCCAAGACCAACCTGGTCGCGTTGCAAGAAGTTGGTCAGCTCGATCTAGGTGGCCTGGTTACCCATACCGAGCACAGGGCTCATCTTGCCACGCCGATCTATCCCAGAGGCAGCATGGAAGCGCTTCAGGCCGTCGCTGCGATCAGCCTTGGAGGACTACTATGACACTGTCACAGGTCGTTGAGTCCTATATTGCATATAAGCGTTCTCTCGGAAAGGACTTCAAGTCAAAGGCTGCCAAGCTGCGTGCCTTTGTGAAGAGCGTTGGCGACGGCGATATAAGGCGAGTAAACGCATGTTCTGTTCGACGCTTCCTGGACGGCAGCGGTCCAGTGACCGCTAACTGGTTTTACAAGTATCAGACTCTGGCAACGTTCTACCGTTATGCACAGGCCCATCATTACGTTCAAAACATCCCTCTACCACGCGGCAAACCGCAATCACCAGAGAAGTTTCAACCCTACATCTACACCAACGACGATATGCGCAAGCTCATTGATGCTGCCGACTCGCGGCATCGATACACGTGGTTTCTTACACCCAATACCATCCGTACGCTCTTGTTCTTACTTTATGGAACCGGCCTCCGGATCAGTGAAGCGTTGCGGTTGAATATTGAGGATTTTGATCGCAATTCTGGCGTGCTCACTATTCGCGAGACCAAGTTCTTTAAGAGCCGCCTCGTTCCCGTCGGACCTGACTTGCGGCGCATCTTAGAAGCCTATATCGATCAGCAGTGGCCATCGGTCCATCACACAGAGAACACAGCACTGCTGGGAACGGTAAAGCTTCAGAGGATCACTCGCAATACTGCCGAAGAAGTCTTCCAGAAGTTGCGCGAAGAAGCCGGAGTCCATCGTTCCAGGGAGTCGAGATACCAGCCGCGGCTACATGATTTTCGTCACAGCTTTGCCCTGGTCCGGATCGTTACGTGGTATCGAGAAGGTAAGAACGTACAGCGTTTACTGCCCCACCTCACGACCTACCTTGGACATAGCAGTATTCAGGACACTGCGCACTACTTGACGATGGCAACAGAACTACTCACAGAGGCCAGCCTTTGCTTCGAGCGCTACGCCCGACCGGAGGTGAGCCTTGTCTAGGGCGAACTTGCTCGGCAGTTGGGTACGGCGCTTTCTTCTGGAGCATGTGATCGCGGAGCGAAACCTCTCCAAGAACACGCAACGCAGCTATCGTGACACCTTCTCCATTTTACTTCCGTGGATCAGCACACGTAGCCGACATCCCATTGACCATCTTTGTATCGCTGATCTCTCCAGGGATGTTTTGAAGGACTTCCTCGACCACCTTGAACATGAGCGTCACTGTAAAATCCGCACACGCAATCAACGCGTGGCCGCCATTCATGCGATGGCTCGCTTCGTGGCTGAGCACAGCCCTGAGCATGTCGCATGGTGCGCTACGATTCGTGCAGTACCTTTCAAGCGTTTTCATCGCCCTCAACTCACTTACCTGGAAAAGCCCGAAATGGATGCATTATTAGCGGCTCCGGATCGTAACACGGCACTCGGTCGGCGTGATTACACTTTGCTCCTCTTTCTCTACAATTCCGGCGCCCGCATCTCAGAAGCATCAAACCTGCCGATCAACAAACTGTATCTCAGGCCCAACGCTATGAGCCATGTCGAAATATTCGGTAAGGGAGGCAAAACCCGTCGTTGTCCCTTATGGGCTACCACAGCAGGGGAATTACTTGGGCTCACCCGCAACCGTTCGTCTGACGAGCCGGTCTTCGTAAACCGTCACGGACAGGCTATTACCCGTCACGGTGTTCATCGCCTCATCGGGAAATATGTTCGCAAGGCCATGGACCGTTGCCCATCTCTGGCCAACAAATGCATCAGCCCCCACACCATCCGCCACACCACCGCGACGCACCTACTACGTGCCGGCGTGGACATCAACACTATTCGTGCATGGCTCGGTCATGTCTCCATCGACACCACCAACATCTATGTCGAGGTCGATCTCGAACGCAAGGCGCAGATGCTGGAAAAGACCAACGCTCTCCGCTCCAACCCTGTATCTAAACGGCCATGGAAAGAGAATCCATCTCTGATGGCATTCCTCCGTTCGCTGTGATTACTTATGTTGCGTCAGCAGCGCTTCATGACCGCATGATTACTGCGCATTGACACTGCTACGCAACATAACTTTAAACACCACATAACTCCGCATGTTCGACGCCGAAGCGAACGAACTCGGACGTATGGGTGATCGCGCGATCGCGAGCTGCTGCATCGCGCATGGCTAGGACACGAAGCTCGGTCGGCATGCGATCGAGATACCGCATCCCCTTGACGATCGAGTGATCGGTAAGCACGCGGCCGAGCGCGGTTGCGATGGCGATCCGCGCCGATGGCTCGTCGGGCACCGGCGCCGTATCCGGGTTCAGCAGGATCTCCGGAATGGACGGAAGCTGCCGGAACAGGCGCAGGAACGCTACCAGTTCGATCGTTGCGGCCTGTCCGATCGTGCCTTCGAGCAACTGCGCCTCGATCTCGCTTGTGCCGGTGAGGAAACCGCCGTACCGCCTTGCGGCAAACCCGGTCAACACACTGGAAGCCATCTCCCACGACCGTGGCGTCGGCCATGCATTCACGTCGGACGTCGCATTAGAGTCGTGCAGGAGGGTTGGCTTGAAACGTAGGAACGCAATGATCTCCGGCCGAATACCGGCCTTCACCGCCCACTTCGACCAGTCCTCGAAGTCAGGTTCGAGGTCGAGGTGGACGAAGCGGTTGCGCAAAGGCCGCGGCATCGAGAAGTGCACGCCGCGCTCGGAGGCAGGATTGCCGGCTGCGATCACTACCCAGCCTTCCGGAAGCTGATACTCGCCCAGCTTGCGATCGAGAACCAACTGGTAGCAGCCTGCCTGTGTCATCTGTGGTGCGGAGGTAAGCTCGTCCAGAAAGAGGATGCCCTGACCGCTCGTAGGCAGGAACTTGGGCGGCACCCACTCGGCCTGGTCGGCAGAGATTCGCGGCAGGCCCCGCAGATCGACCGGGTCGAGTTGGACGGCGCGCACATCGAGAAACTGCCAGTTCATTTCCGAAGCGACCTGGGCGACAATCTGTGATTTGCCGACGCCGCAGGCGCCCCAGATATGCAGAGGCACACGTTGGCCGATCAGCGCATGCAGCGCCTCAAAGAGTGCTGAGGGTTTCATGGGATTTCCTTTCAGAATGAGGAAGGCGGCTGGACTCTACGATGGGGTCTGGATGCGCAAGAGGCGATTGACGGAGTAGGCCGCACGAATGGCGCGGATATGGCTGCCCATTCATAGCCAGCTTCGCTGGTCCGAATAGGCCTCGGCGCTATCCAAACTAACGGCTTCGGCCAGCTTTTACGGGATCGACTGAGGCTTACTAGACGGTGCTAAACACGTATCCCCCTCCCGCGAAACGCGACGGAAGCTGATTGAATGCGGCGTAGTAAACTCAGTCCGGCGAGAAAGGCGACCCATGAATCGTTCGGAAATACTGGCAGCGATAGATGCCGAGATCGAGAAACTACGTAAGGCACAGTCACTGCTGACCGGCGACCTGCAAGTGAAAAGGGCCGGCAAACCGAAGAGCGTCGCTGCAAAGAAATCAGCTTACAAACCGAGAACCCCCGGACTCTCGGTCGAAGGGCGCCAACGAATAGCCGAGGCGGTGAAGCGGCGTTGGGCTTCGGCAAAGAAGAGCCCAGTTCGCAAAGCGGCCAAGAAGAGTGGCGGAACCGAGGATGGCGGTTTCGGCTTCACACAGGATTAATAAAGCTAATGCCTGAACTTAAGGAAATTTACGCCCGCAAGAAGGAAGCGAGTGGTCAGGTCAGCACACAGACCCGCAGTCTTGCTCTCGGAATGCTCGCGATTTCCTGGGCGCTCCTCACGGTGCATGATGACCCACTGAAAACTATGGCCACGCATGTGAATAGGGACTGGATTCTTGGTCTTGCCATGGTATCGGTCGTTGTAATAATCTGCGACCTTTTGCAGTATGTCGCGATTACAAGCATGGCCGGGGAAGCGCTGATCCGTGCTGAGAATGCTGACCCACAAGCAGCCTTGTATGACAACAAGCTCTTCGCATATAGAGCTCAGAAATACCTTTACTTTGGTAAATTCCTGATCGTCGGGCTCGCTTTCGCAATACTGGTCCTAATATTTATACGTCTCTTCACAGCCTAGCGGGATTTCTACAGCGACGCTCTGCGCAAAGCGAAAACTATTCGGCCTGGACTTTCCGTCCATTCACCACGAATGATTCGTTGCGCACGCGATTTACCGGAACCGGCTTGACGCCCGAACACGCCTAGGTTGCTACCCGACAGATGGGTCAGGTACCCAACATCAGCAGGTCGGTTCCCTAATAGATAGGAATTCTGTTTTCCCCTAAAATCCTTACAACCATGGTTGTCGCCCACATAAACGGGAAAATGCTCACGTGGGCTCGAGAACGCGCCGCCTTTGAGATCGAGCGCCTTGCGAAGGGCTCAACTACCGTTGAAAAGCTCAAGGCTTGGGAGGCGGGCAAGGACTACCCCACACAGGCGCAGGCAATCAGTCTGGCTGAAAAGCTTGGGATTTCCTATGCCATGCTTTTCATGCCGGGAGTCCCTCCGCCGGACAATCCGCCTATTCCCGATTTACGGACGTTAACCGGCCAGCAGCTTACGAATCCGTCCTTGGAGTTTCGTGATGTTCTCAACAACACCATCATCCGTCAGGAATGGATTCGAGATGAGCGCGTAGAGCTTGGCGCGAAGCCACTTGCGTATGTTGGTAGCTTTGCGCTGTCTAGCGATCCCAATGCTGTCACCGCCGACATGCGCCATGTTCTCAGGCTCGAACCCAATGATCGAACGCACTGTCCGGATTTTGAGGCATTCATTAAGCATTTGGTAGTAAGAGCTGAGGCCGTCGGCGCTCTGGTGATGAGGAGCGCCATTGTTGGTCATGACACCCGTAGGCGGCTGCAGGTCAGTGAGTTTCGCGGCTTTGCTCTAAGTGACGCCTTTGCGCCCGTCGCGTTCATCAATGATGCGGATGCCAAGGCGGCGCAGGTCTTCACGTTCGCGCATGAACTGGCGCATATCTGGATTGGCGCGAATGGTGTCTCCGACCGCAGGCCGAACCAGAAGAATGACAGCGCAAACGCTATTGAATTGTTCTGCGACAAGGTTGCGGCCGAATTGCTTGTTCCCGAGGCTGAGTTTGGCAAGGTGTGGAAGCCTGGCCACTCCTTAAGCAGCGCCCGCGCCGCAGCGACTCACTTCCGCGTCAGTACTCTCGTTGCCTTACGACGGGCCAAGGATTTGGGCCGGATTTCGTTCGATAGCTTCATCACAGCGGTTGATGCTGAATACGACCGCTTCCGTGAGATCGACCGCAAAAAGCGCGAAAAGCAGAAGGAGAAGGAGAAAACCGGTGGTAATTTCTGGGCTTCATTTGAAATTCGCAACAGCAGCGCACTTAACGGCGCGGTTGTTGACGCACTCGTGAACCGCCGCGCTTCGTTTACAGAGGCCGCCACGCTTTTCGGCGTGACCATTGGCTCCACTATTCGCTATCTACGGCGTGTCGGAGCGCAATGAAGGGACGGTATTGGGTAGACGCCAATTCGTTCATTTGGGGCGCCAGAGATCCTTACCCGATGCCGGGCGTGATGGCTTATTGGAATTGGTTCGAGAAAATGGTTGAGACCGGCAAGGTCACTTCGCACTGGAAGGCAATACAAGAGGTTCTGGACGGCGAAAAGAAGGGCCAGCCAGAGTTGATCGTTTCTTGGGTGAAGACGCGGCGGGACAACTGATCGATCAGACGCCCGACAGCAAGGAATGTCAGGCGCTTGTCGGCAGGCTTTGCCAGTTTTCCTACGAGGAAATTCGGATCGGTTAAAACTGTTGAGTTCACCAAAGGCGCTGACCTGTTCCTCATCGCGCGAGCCGCGCTGGACGACGGAGCGATCGTCACTCAGGAAAGCGAGAAAAAAATGGTCCGCATACCGACTGTGTGCGCGGCTTTCGGGGTCCGCTATCTCACCCTCTTCCAGATGAACCGCGAGCTGAAGATGAAGTTGTAGCCTGACCCTGCCCGTCTTTAATCGTTGCATTATTCTGGATCGTTAAGGGAATCTCTGTTTGCGTCGCGTATGCAGAGGCTGGTACCTTCCCACGTGCCGTGGGCTGTCGTAGTAGTAAGGCGCGCAGTTTGATCAGTTGATCGACAGTGTCCGCTCCACTGACGGCATGATGCGAATCAGTGGCCAGCCACGGGAACTGGTTTTCGAGCAAGACAAGAACCATGTCGACGAACGTGACAGAACCACGGTCATCTGGTGTCATGGGGAAGTTCTCCTTGAACATAAAGTCGGCTGTGCCGCGTGAGTCGCCGCCTTTGCCAGAGGCTGCGCTGCGCGTAGACGTTGACGCCACGCGGTTGTGTGGACGGCCGCCGCTGATGAAACCACAACGCCACAGTTATGCGACTTCTTCCGCTACTTCATCACTGGTGTCGCCATCGCGGTCTGTGTCCGCGATCTCCGCCAAGATGTCCGCCTCTTCATCGTTGTCCCTGTCGAGAGCGTTCGCAGGCGGCGCGGCCGTGGTCGGAGACGTTACGGGTGTCGCCAGCGGTGGCGTGGCGTCCGCCGCGATATCGAAGAGACCTGGCAGCCGCGGCGGTTCCGATTCCTTCTTCGGTTCCTCTTTTGCAGTAGGCTCAGCCGTCTTCGCGGGTTCGATCGCAGGCTTCTTATTGCTCTTCGCTTTGTTGCGCGCTTCCTCCTGTGCCGCTTTCGCGGCCGCATCCATCTCTTCCCTGGCGCGCGCGAGTGTGTTCTTGAGTTCAAGATGGCTGGCAACGAAGGACACGATGGCATCAGGCAGTTGAGCGTCGAGTTCGACGGCGGTGCCGGTGAAGCTCATTGGCGTGGTAAGAGCGTTATTCTCCCCCTCCTTCAGCTTCTTGGGGATGACATTGAGGCGGATCTGATCGTCCTCAAGGCTGGTCACGGTCAAGAGCACAGACCTTTGGCGCAGGAGTGGAACGAGTTGCTGAAACATGGGAATCTCCGATGGGTGTGATTGGATTGAGTGCGGAACGATGGATGACTGTTTTGTTTAGGCTGCTTCTCGGAGCCGGCGATTGCGTCTGCGGACCTTCGTCCACATTTGGGGATCAATCGGCAGAGCGCTCATACGTCCTGTTTCGGCGTTGAAGAATGCTCCGTGATGGTTCAGCTTTCCATAGCGGAAGAGCCGCGCCAGCATGGCCAGTGCGCTCGACGCCAGGGTCTGGTTGATGAAGGGCTCTTGCCGATCGAGAGCTTCGATCGCAGAGCAACTCGGCAAAGGGTCTTCGCCGGCTGCAGTATCGACGATCTCGGGATACAACTCACTGACCGTACGCAGCCTGACGGCAGCACGCCGGTTCCTCGAGTTTAGCGGCTGCCCGAGTACGTACTGCCCACTCGCCGCATTGTTCCCAATATCAAGCCAGTAGGTCGTTGCGTGCATGGGCCGCGTCACCGCCTGGTCGATGACCTTGCGTGCGGCGCGGGTGTCGACGCAACCAATCAGCAAATCTGGAACCTCGTCATGTGATCGGCGGAGCGTACGTTCGTTGAAGAAGGACGGCTCCGCTGACCACTTCGTACCCCAGAACATGTTGATCCGGTTGACGAGCACCGTTGCTTTGTTCTGACCAATGTCCGAGGCGGAGAATGGCTGACGGACACAGTTGGTCTCAGACACCGTGTCAGCATCCATGATCGAGACCTGGAGCCCGTAGGGATGTCCCCACACCCGCATCGCCTGATCAAGATATGGAAGGCCCATGAGGATGGCGCTTCCGGTTCCACCTGCACCGACGACCAATACACGGATCGGGCGGCGGCCGAGGAAGCCTGGCGGCAGCGAGTGCTCGATGCGCATCTCAATTCCCTTCTTCGCGCACGAATTGCGCGAGTGTCTCGGGCAGGACGATCAGGGTCTCCAAAGGGAACAATGTCCGCTTTCCTGTCAGGCTGCTCCAAAGTCCCTCGAAGCCGCCCTTGTGCCGGGTAAGGCGACCGACATTGGCATGGGTAAAGGCACTCTCGTAGAAGCCCCGCTCCCAGGCGGATATGGCCGCGACGGATGCGCTCTCTGGTCGCCGCATCGATCCTGTGCAGACGGTGCCGCTGTCCGAGAGATTCCAGTAGGGCGCGACAGCGAGCTTCGTTTTTGCCTCGGGACGTTTGTTCTGAGTCAGAGCGCGGATTTTCAATTGCCCGTCACAACCCGCCACACCAAAGGAGGCTGAGGAAAGATGCGGCCGTTCAAATTGGACGCCTTTCCCTCGGAGTTCTGATAGAACATCTGGCGGCGCTGTGCCTGCGTCCACCAGGCAATCATGCGATCACTTTTGGCGAGGATGTTCTCTGGGAACACCTCGGCAGCAGCTCCGCCCCGAAGAGAGCGAACGAGCGACTCCACGAATGCTACGGTGAGCGGTTGCGCCGGTCCGAGAGTAGGTGCTGTGTTCTGCTGGGGTGTCACCTCGTGCTTCGTGATGAAGGTTGTCTGGTTCCCGTAGTAAACCAACAACGCCTCACGCAGCTCGAAGCGATGGTTCTCCCCGATGGCTATCTGAACCTGCATGTTCCTTCTCCCTCCGAACTCCTCAACCAGTTCAAAGAGCTCTGCGTTGAATGCAACGAAACGCTCGATCACACGCACGGCGTGCTTCACTTCGTCCGCCTTCTTTGGAGAAAAGACGACACAGACTGTCGGCTCCGACGAGCCTTCCAGCATGTGCTGACCTTCCTCGTCGAAGCAGGCGGTGATAGCATCCCTTTCCTTGAAGGCAACGAGTAACGATGGGAGCGGAGGACCATCGTAGTAGCGGTCTTCGAGAGGCTCCCGCGACTGTTCAAGACGCAGACGGGAGAGTCGTTGCATCTTCCTCAGACGATCAATCCAGGACCGGTAGGGCCCTTTGCCGTGGGCGCGCAGCAAGCGGCGATCTTCGAGTCTCCACTTCTCTTTGAGTGTTTTCTGGATGCACGCCGGGAGTGCTTTCTCCACCTCTGGAAATTCATACTGGCTGCGATTCTCTTCATCGTCCTCGTTCGCAGACTCGATCAACATCTCTTCATACATGAGTGCATCGCTGTGATCGTAGACCCGCATGACGCGATACAGCGCATGGATGAGGGTCCAATAGAATGCCGCCCCAGCCCTTCTGCTTGCTCTTCGAGGGCGTCGAGTGCTGGCCCGATCTTCAGATATCCCGCGCCGCTGCATTCGATCGTCACAGCCAGCTGTCCATTGCTAAGTGTCGAACCGTAGCCATCCCGTTCAAGGACATCGCTCACCTGAAGGTGATACTCGACGTTGCGCTGCAGCAGGTCACCGCGCTGTGCGCCAATCCCGCTCATGATGCTGTGTTGCGCGAAGACGACTGCATTTCCCCCGCATCGTTGCCACGTTTCAGGCGAGCCCAAACCCGCCTTCACCAGAGCAGCGCCCAGATCGTAAAGCAGTTCCGCGTTGACTTCGTGGTTGTATTCCGTTGGAACCGTGTCGAGGGTGGGAAGAGCCTGACCGAAAGCAGGCGCGAGGGTTGTTATCCGAGGGGCGGAAGGAGTTCGGATGGAGTGGAGAGCGGCACGCTGTCCGTGCCCGCGAACCGGTCCATCGCCTGCCGGACGGCGCCGGCGAGACGTATCGATTCTTTGCATTGGAGATGCCTCACGAGTAATTTGTTCGCTTCCGGAGGCGGTGCGGTCGCCTTCATTGCGAATATCGCGACCAACTCCTCTCGTGTCATCTCAGACCGAGGCATGGCTTTAACCCTTTCGAACCGATGGCTCTGGAGAAGGAGTAACGCAGGCTCGTTCCCGTGTCCTCCGGCCCGGTCAGTCGTCGCAGTAGCAATTTCGGGGTAAGAAGGCGTAAGCAGGTCACGAACCTGGTCGATGCTCATTTGTGGATCCGGGTCCGGAATACGTGACCCGTTGAAGACAAATTCCCGAGGTAAGCTGCTGGTTTTCAGAGTGGTAGCCATTTTTATTTCTCCAAAATGATTGTGGAGCTGATTGGGTGATTGTCACAATGATGGGTTCAAGCAAGGCAGACGCAGCTGTTGCTATCGTGCATGAGCTCGCGCAAAAATGTATGCCCGGACGATGCCTCACACGAAGTTCCGAAGATCACCGGATCATCTCCGGTTTGCCCGTGACCGGGAGGCAAGCGCCACTGGAGCCTTTCCGGTTCGCCACAAGCTGACTTCCATGGGGGACAGAGATTTTATTCGACCGAGTAACTCGCTATACTGCCGAATGAGTCAGCCCGTTGCGGACGCGACATATGAGGACCGGCGTCAAATGAAGTTAATGTCGGTGAATACCGGGCTTCCTCGCGAAGTGACGTGGCACGGGAGAAGCGTGACTACGGGAATCTTCAAGGAACCGGTCCACAGCCGCGTCGCTTTGCGCAAGCTTAACCTGGACGGCGACCGTCAAGCAGATCTTAGCGTTCACGGCGGAGAATATAAAGCCGTTTACTGCTACCCACTCGTACACTATGGCTACTGGAAAAGAGAGTTGCCCACCCGAGAGCTGCCCATGGGCATCTTTGGGGAGAACTTCACGCTCGATGGCTTGTTGGAAGAGTCGGTCCATGTTGGCGATCAGTTTTCCGTCGGTTCGGCGAAAGTGGTCGTGACGCAACCTCGCCTCCCTTGCTACAAACTTGGCGTGAGATTTGAAGCCGACGACATGGTGAAGCGATTCTTCGTTAGCGGCCGCACAGGTTTCTACCTCGCCGTTATTAGCGAAGGAGAGGTCGGCGCCGGCGATGAGCTGAGGGTTATCAGTCGCGACCCAAACGGCGTCCCAGTTTCGAAAATCACTCGCTTGTATGCCGAGAAAAGATATAGCAGCGCTGATGTGGCCTGGGTGCAGCGAGCCCTCCGAGTTGCAGCATTACCCGAAAGTTGGAAGGAGTACTTCCGCCAGCGGCTACCGCAGATTCCGGCTTTAGGCTGAAATGAAATAGGAGGACGAACACGTTGTTAAGTCCGAGTGAGTGGGTGAAGTCCGGCCGTTTGGATCTTTCTGACTGGGTGATCCACTTTGTACACGCGCGTCGGCCTGAGGACTGCCCCGACCCGTTTTCATGGGCAACTTGCGGGGGTAGTGCCGTTCATCAAGACAAGTTGAGTGGCGAAGACGAGGAGCGGATTGCAGCGCAATGTGAAGCTGAAAGTGAAGGATATATCGCCCATAGTTTTGATCAAGATGGACCCCGGTATTGGGATCTTGATTGGAATGATCGCGAGTACCCATGGGAGCCGGATGCTCATCCGTTTACTGTGCTGACCAAGATTGTCAAGGACGGTTTTCTTACGTACTGGTTGGTCGTTCAGGAAGGGGAAAGCTACCATCTACGGCCCTAATTCGACCGTTTGCTTCACCGAAATGCCTCTCTACGCCCTCTTGAATTACGCAAAAAAACGGTCCGATTCCGGGCTCGTTGACACATATGCCGTTGTGCTGAAGAGGGGCGAGCTGTTTCAGGCGGGTGGAAGGCCCGTCATCTATGGCCTAAGTCGACCAGCCACGGAAGCAGCAAGTCACGCGGGACTTGGAATGGGATATCGCCGTGCTAAAGCCTGAGTCTTGCCGCTGGACGAGCAGTATCGATATGTTGCAACGGATATCGGTGAGGGTCGCACGATTGATTGGACGCACGAACGTGAATGGCGGTGGACCGATTTGAGCCGCAAATGGGATCCTCCCGGCCTTACGATTTGGCTGAAGGAACCGAAGACGTCATTCAGTGAGGTCCTTGATTCTGGTCAATACGGCTCCTGAATCCAAGAGTATTCGCGACACACTGAAATACTTGTACGATTCCGGGTATAACCGCTTTTCGATCGAGATGGACCGCGATTCGTTGCTCGCTACCAGCGTACTCGCTATCGAAAACGTCGCTGCCGACATTTTTGATAATCCAGTTTTGCAAATCGACGATCTTCCTGTCGAAAAGATGACGACGATCCAGCCGGTTGACGCGGACGAACATACTATTGCAGCGGTATGTGCGGCACTCTCCGAGGCTGAGAAAGTCGGTCGTAAGGCAGCCGAAGCTTTCCGCGTCAAAAACTGGCCTAACGGCAACGTGGGTGACGCCTGTGGATACGCGTATGTTCGGACGTACGAATCTCATTCGAAGGTCACGGCAGCTCTACTCAAAATTGGTGCAGCAGATCCGCTTGTCGAATCTGGGGGATATGAGTTGCACGGCTTGAATTTCAAGATCCGTGAGCAGAGCATCCAGATCGAAGAAGCTGGGGCCCGTGAGGCCGCTCGCATTCTAACCGATCGTTTAGGCCAACAATTCTACTTGTGGAGTCGACTCGATTAGTCGACTAAGTTTTTCAACTGGTGCCAACAGCCTAATGCGCCCATCCAAACGGGCTGTAGGTTCAAATTCCGGTTCCGGCTGGATTGTCGTCAATTCGGAAGTAACGAAAGAGAGGCGGCGTAATACATACTTCATGTACTGCCGCTTCCTTGGTCATTTCGGCTAACCGACACGCGCCCCGCTCCGCTATCAAGAGCAGCCACTCGTGCCACCGCAATTTGGGCACTTGTGGCAGCTGCCGTTGCGGACCATCAGTGACCCACAGGTGACACAGAGCGGCGCATCACCAACCTCATCGCGATCGGGAAGGAATCGCGGAACGCCGGCGGGAGCATGGTTTGCCTCCGCGCTCCCTTGTCGTTCCACGACTCCCATCTGTTGTGTAAACAGCGGGAGCTGCTTGCCTGACAAGAATCGCAATTCCAAAAAACGAAAGAGGTAGTCCATGATCGACTTCGCATATCCAAGTTCCTCATTGCCAGTCCAGCCCGAGGGCTCGAAACGAGTATGCGAGAGCTTGTGGCAGAGCACCTTGAGCGGTACTCCATGCTGCAGGCTTACGGAGACGACGGTGCCGAAACACTCCATCAAGCCAGCGATCGTTGAGCCCTCCTTTGCCATCCGGATGAAGATTTCACCCGGCTGCCCATTTGGATAAAGACCGACGGTTAGGTAGCCCTCGTGCCCGGCGATGGAGAAATGATGTGTGATGCCCACGCGCTCGTCCGGCAGACGATGCCGGTTGGCAGCCGGCGGACCGGACAGATCCTCCTGCTGTAACGTATCTCTAAGAGCTGCTTCACTGACCATCTGAGACATGGAAAACCTCCTTCCTCGGTGTGTAACATGCGTGCCGAAGCATGGTTTGTACCCCGGGTTCAAAACTCGGTCAAATGGCACAGGACAGAAAGGCCGAACCAACAATCCCTAATATTCTCGGGTGGATCCCTTTTCACCGTTGCACCAGAAATGCACTGCCTGAATGTTCTCCGGATGGTCGTCGCGGCGCGATCCTCCCATCCCTCTCGGATCCATGTGGTCGGGCACGATGTCGCTATAGTTGGTGAACGCGACTTGGCAAATGGCGCATTGCCTGTTCTGCTCAACTATTTTTCGATCGATCAGTTTCCGCATTTCCGCTTTGGAGCGAAGCTCGCGGTATCCTCGCGGATGGTGCGTGTCTTCGATACGGTGCACTCCGAGCTTTCTGGCTCCCCTTCCTTTCGGAACCGGCTCGCGGCCGCAGCAAGTGAGCGATCGATGAATGGGACAATACTGATTGCGGCGGAGTTTCATGGATTTCCTCCAGGATGGGTTTTCAGGGAAAAAGTAGGACGGCAGATCGATTTCCTCAGTGCCTACATACCGATCGCCTGTCTTCCCCCGGAGCGATTCAGTGATTGCCCTAGTCAACTGGCGGATGTGCGTGCCTTGGTGAACGTGTCACGATGATTCCGAAGTAGGGGGAATCTCGTGACAAGTGGAATGGAAAAGTCAGTATGGAGTCAGCTGTCGAGTTCTGTTGCGGATACGATCGCACACCTTGAAAACAGCATTGTCGCGATTGACGGCGGAGGAAGGTCGACTACGAGCGGAGTGGTTTGGCAGCCGGGCGTGATCATAACAACGCATCACGGCCTTCGCCTTCGCGAGAACATCCAGATCCTTCTCGCCGGAGGAGAATCGCTCAGCGCACGTTGGATCGGGAGCGATGCGACAACCGATCTCGGCGTGCTAGGCATTGACTCGGATAAGTTGAGGCCGATTTCAAGTGCGAGCGATCCCGTCGCCCGTACCGGAGAAGTTGTGCTGTCGGTCGGACGCTCCCGATTGGGAGATATCTCCGCGAGTTGCGGAATCATCGCCCGTACTGGCAGTGCATGGCGAACCTGGCGGGGAGGAGAGATCGACCGTCTCATCCGTCCGGACATCCAGTTGTACGTGGGTCAATCCGGAAGCGCGCTCGTCAATGAGCAGCGACAGGTGCTGGGCATCAATACTCCGGCATTGGCCCGCCATGCCGTTATCACCATCCCGGGGCAGACCATCCGCAGGGTTGTCGACGCCATCCTTGAACTAGGTCATGTGCCTCGTCCATTTCTCGGACTTGCCATGCAGCCGATTCCCATCCCCGAGCCGGCACGGGAGCTTTTTCCTGGCGAAACTGAGGAAACGCTTCTGGTAACGCACATTGAAGCGAAGGCGCCAGCTGCCCAGGCGGGTGTGATGGTAGGCGACGTGATTGTCTCATTCAACGGGAAGCCTGTTCATGGTGTGCACGAGATTCTGCATCGGATTCGCGCCTTGCACATCGGAGACACTATCTCCCTGGCCGTCCTTCGCGGAGGTGCAAAACTGGATCTGACCGTGAGCGTCGCAGATCGGGGCTGACCGCTTGGCTATTTTCATCGATCGTGGCAAGCAGCGGATGTAGAGGTAGACGTGATCACCCGGCCCAGACCTTTGCGAGTGCTGCCCTGCTTCGACTCACATGCGTGGACGACTTCTATCGCTGCTCTTCGATCTATGGCCGGAGTCGATTTGCTCTCCTTCGCGTCTGCTTCGGCCCTCGTCTATCGCGCCCTGAGCGATGAGCCGGATGCAATCGTGATCGCCACGGAAGATTTCGGAACCGTTGCATGGCAGAGCGACAGCGATCTGATAGACGTGCTTTCCTCGAAGCCGACCGTTTTGCTGAGCGGCCGAATTCACACTCTTCTCAGGAAACGAGCCGCAGCCTTGCATATTCACTCTGTCCTTCCCCTAAAGGTGACATCGGATCAATTGCTCGCTGCAATCCAGGCTACAGTGGCGGGCCTGACGGTCACATTGGAGCCAGTCGGAGGAACGGAAGACGCATCTACCGCCTCAAACAGGGCAGACGGGATCGGATTAGCAGGGAGACTTACCGAGCATCTGACGGCACGAGAAACAGTGGTCTTGCGCCTGATAGCACTTGGCTTGGGGAATAAGAAATCGCCTCGCGGCTTGATATCTCGGAACACACAGCGAAGTTTCACGTCAGCTCGATCCTGGCAAAACTCGGCGCATCCAGCCGGACCGAAGCCGTCAGCATCGGCATGACGCGTGGTCTGGTCGCGATTTGAGAAGGTTCTGCGCAAGAGAACTGAGTTCATGGCACTGGGAATGCAACCGTCCGGCAGTTCAACAGAAGACGACTTCGCAAACAACTGACACAGTCGAGCAAGGAGCACGTTTTCTTGGACTGCGATGGATTACCACTTGTCCGTTTAGCCGGTTTTACGTCCAAGTGGATTGGGATTTGTAAAAACTGGCCGTCCGTCACAAATCTCCGTCGACGAGTGCATTGATGATAAGTCGCCCGTTGGGGAATGGCAGCAATAGGCAACAGCCCAATTCGTATTCGCTATTAAGCTGGCAGATGATTATCTCCTTATCATTCACCATCCGGCGAAACGGAAATGTGTGAAAGCAGCTGCTTCAAATCTATACTTTGGGAACCACCTAAGGCCCTTCCAGGTAATGAATGGATCGTGGCGGTTGAAAAACTCGATCTTTCTGAAAACTGACTCGGAATGGGTGACCAGAAATGTATAGGTGGGCAGAGAAAATCGTTTACAGGGCATCCTGGCGCGATGCTTTTTGAGCACGATTTCTAGAAGCGAAGGTTTCAACAGCCACGCCTGTTAGCACGAGTTCAGGTGGTGCCTTCGGGCTACTACCTCAGTTGTCTAGATGCACACGTCAGATGACCTTGCTCTCACACGAAGTTTCCCAATCAAATCATCTCCAGAACAAGAAGGTTCCAGTCCATGAATCCCTTGTGACTCAGCGCCGCGCCGGTGTCGGGATGATAGTACTCATTTAGCGAGCCGTTTGCCTCAAGGTCCTTCGACAGCAGAGAGATCGTCTTGTCGGCCAGCGCATCTGCTTCTTTCTTGTATCCATAGCGCTGCAAAGCCTTCCATACGAAATAGTTCACGATGATCCAGATTGGCCCAAGCCAGTTGCTCGGGTTGGAACTGAAGCCCAGTGAGTACATGGTCTCGTGATTCGAAAGCGACCTCACACCCCATTGTGCGCAGAGCCGGTCGTCCGCCAGATAATTTGTGCGAATTAGTTCCTCCGCGTCCTGTTGAGGCGGGATGCCGCACCAGAGCGGTAGGAACCCGGTAAACATCTGGACCCTCAGCGGAAGGCATTTCCACGACATGTCCATCCCTCGCCCTACGGTTGGAACGAGCTCAGCGCGGCGATCGGCACATTGAACATCGACCGTATAGTAGTACTTGTCTCTGGGGTCCCAGCAAAACTTCTGGATCCTATGCGCCAACTCCTCGGCCTGGCGTGAGAGCCGATCATGATCCGCCGCTCGACCAAGCCGTTGCGCCAGTTCCGCCGATGCTGAAAGATCCTGATAGAACAGGCAATTGAGAAGCAGGTTAGCGGAGGAAAAGAACGGGCGGCCGAATGTAGTTGGGTCATTATCGTCGCCAATGGCAACATCGTCGCCCCACACCAGCAGGCCGATCGGCGAGGAGTTATGTGTTGACCACGCGTCGTAGAAACGCAGTATCGCATCAAAGTGTGGGGCTAGCCAATTCGTTTCTCCGCTCTGATCGCAGGCGAGTAGCCCAAGTTGACCGAAGACGGGCTTGGCTTGGTTTCTTGAGGTCGAGTTGCTGCCCATGATTCGAAGTGGATCCGGGTCGTCCGCGGTCATTATGATCGGAATCTGACCACCCGCTGAAGCATGATCGAGAAAGTTCAAAAGGCTGCCGGCGACGTGCTTGCAGAGCTTTTGCTTGAACAATTCATCGCGTTGCAGTGCAGCGAGACGAAAAAGTCCCCGGCTGGTCCAGAGTGTGTCCCAGTCCCAGAGGGAAGTCGAATATCTTTTTCCGGGCAGGCTGGGCGCGACGCTTGGATACTTCAGAATGCCATCGGGCCCCCGTAGTAGCAGGGGCGCATTCTCTGCGAAATATCGGAGTAGCGCATCTGCGCGTTGACGACGTTCTTGGCCGGAAAGCAGCGCCGTCTTGGTGGCCGACGCGCTTGTCCGCTCTTCGCTCTGAGCTGTCGCAAGGGCGACAACACTTGAAGCGGTTAATCCAGTCAAAACCTCACGTCTTGAGATTGGGGTCATTCCGTTCCCTTTGCCTATTGGGTTCTCGTTCGATTTGGGATGTTGCGGATGATCGGCTGGCTTCACACCTCGCCACACACGGCTGATTTGCATTGATCTCTCATTTCGCCTCGACGGCGGAAATGATCAGCAATGACGAGTGCCCGAAAAGAGCCGTCTTTCTTGGTTTCCTCCGCCTGTCTCTGGAGGATCTCGAAAACCAAATGCGGTTTGCGGTTCGACAAATGGAGGAGGTTGAGAGTTGGAATCCCCATTCTCCTCCATGAGGCAATTACATTAATTGATGATGATCCCCGTGACCGATTCGACGGGCAAGGTCACATTCGACAGTGTCATTGTGCCGCCCGTGATGCACTGGTCGGTCAGCGTCTCAGCCGGCTGAGGTTACAGTATTCGAACTGGTATCCGCGTAGTAGATGAACACCGTGAAATTGCATCCGGAGGCCTCAATGTTATTGAGCGTGATAGTCGCCGTTTGCGCCGTTGTGTAGTCGTGGACGATAACGGCCGCTACGTTATGGACCGAGTTTGTAAAACGTCAGCAGAAGGAACAGAGCCGCAATCATCGGTTCCGTGATCTTACAACCCTTGCATTCTGCAAGTTTGCGGAAGTTATTCCGTGACGTGGTATGAGCATGAATTAACATGGACAATCCCTGTTTGATGGATTCACTTCATGAGCCGGGCTATGGCGTTGTCTTGAGTTGCGTCAGTCCACTCTAATGAACGCCAGCGCGCCGTAGCGCACAAAGGAGCCCTACGTGTAGCTTCCTTTGTGCCTAATTGACGGCAAGGCTCTAAGCGTCAAAAAGTGAAGCGCCCTGATATCTGCAGGATGCGCGCGCTGCCTTGGGTGGTGGTTGGAAAAATAACTCCAACGACGGCGGGGCTGTCATTCACATTGCTGTCAGGTTGCCCTGGATTCCAATGGTTAAATGCATTGAATGCATCGAACCGGAACTCAAAGCCTGCCGTTTCCATGATGGGAAAGCGCTTGGACAACGACAAATCGGCATTGATCTGGCCGGGCATGCGCGCAGCGTTGCGTTGCGAGTCACCAAAGTATCCGGGCGCCGGTTGCGTAAACGTGGCATCCGTTGAACCTGGGGTTGCGTCATAGCTAAACCAATGCGCGAGCGATCGATGGAAGGTCGCCGGAGTTGGATTGATGTTGGCTCTCTCCGAATAGGTCTGGTTAGCGCCCTGGATGTCGTTCGCCGCTATTGTGAAAGGCAACCCTCCTTGGAAGGACGAGATGACTCCAATCTTCCAACCGCCGACGGCCTCATCAACCAGTCTCGGACTGTTCTGCAATATCGATCTGCCCCTGCCGATGGGAAGCGGGTAGACGGCGGAAATCGCCAAGCGCTGGCCCACATCGAAGGCGCCCGGGCCGTAGTCCGAAGCGAGGCTATGACCATCCTGGGGTCCTGCCCATCCTGCGTCGTCTCCGCCGATGCCAGCAACTGAGGACTTAGTATCCAATTCCTTGGACCACGTGTAAGCAGCCACCAGGTCGAGATCGTGGGCCCGATGCTCCACCTTAATGTCCATCGCATTGTAGTTGGAAATGCCGTCAAAACCGGCGTACACCAGAAGTCCCAGGTTTTGGTACGGTGTGCGCGCAGCCACCGGGACCGTTGCAGGCGTATTCTCGGTTACAGTGCATCCGTTGATCGCGATGCACTCCGTGGGCGCGTTAGGGTTGGAACGCGAAAACAAGTGGATGCCATGGTTGCCGACATAATCCACTTCCAACTTCGTCGCCCAGGGCAATTCCCGTTCAACGCCAAAATTCCATGCCAGGTAGTATGGATTCAGCACGTGGCCGGGTTGAATTTGAATGAAACCCAATGTGCTCGTGCTCGGATACGTATGGTACGAGAGCAGCGGTCCCCCCGGGGCTGCGCCGGGCAAGCTGTTGGTGTTAAATGCGGGAGGATAGGAGAGCCCCGCATCCGGGCCAGAGCTTACCCCCCCTGTATTCGGATAAATTCCAGTAGCGCTTGCCCCGTATTCATCGGCTTCAATGGTATCGAAGTATTTGCCAAAGCCTCCACGAACCACTGTCTTATCGTTTCCAAAGATACGATAGGCGAAGCCGATACGCGGCGCCAAGACATTCTTCGGAGCTGGCCCGGGACCGCGCTCTCCATTTGGAGCAGGAACATAGAGGCCGGTCGATGGACTGAAAGGATTCACCCCGCCATAAGCTTGGGCAATCTTTGGATTGGCAATATAGAGAGCACCCCCAGGCGCATTGAAATCGGGCCAGATGAAGCTGTTCTGCTCTTCAAACGGAGTCGCGATGAACTCGTAGCGCAATCCTAGATTCATGGTCAGCTTGTCACTGACCTTCCAATCGTCCTGCACGTACGGCGCCCACCATTTGAAATGCAAGTGAGATTGCGTTCCCACTGATGGATTGGACAGAGGGCCCAGCTCAGTTATAGCGATGCCCGGCGAGGCGCCAAGTAAGGAATCGGCGAAGTTGTCTCCGGAGTACTGGCCGTTATAGTTGATACGGCCCAGCGAGCCACCATCCTTAATTGCATAGACTATTCGCCGGCCACCGAAGCCAAAGCTCATGGTGTGTCGCTTGACGTTCCAGATGACGGATTCGCCGAGATCCCAGATGGAAGTATCTTCGGCGGTGATCGAGCCAAAGAAGGCGGCACCACCGCCGTAGGTCAACCCATTGTTCAACGGGCTACTATCGTACTCGATGCGTGGATATCCCTGTCCGGGCGACCTGAAAGGATTGGGCCAATTGAGCGAATTCAAGTCTGCCGCTGAAATGGCTGCGTCCCCACCGTTCTTCCAAAGTATCTCCGAGTAACCCAAACGAATCTGATTGATGAGATTAGGGGAGAAATTGTGCGTTTCCGTAGTCGTGTAGAGCCGAGCTGGCTGAGAGGTGAAAGTGGCGTTTACCGGAACGTCAGCCGTGCCGTTCTGCGACTCATCGTGCTTGACGGCATGGAAGAAGATCTGGTCTCTCGATCCGATGTTCTGGTCAATCCGATAGTTCTGCTGGTCGAAATCCAAGAATGTCTTGGCGCTGTAAACATAGTTGTTTACGCCGATGGCGGCGCCAGCCACATTCGGTCCCGCGGGATAATAGAGGCCGGGCCGCATAATCAGTTTGCCCAGGTTTGAAATGGAACTGGAGGGAATGGTGTAACTCCCATCCGCAGCTACTGGGAAAGGGCAGCCGTTAGGATCAAACGGGTTAAAGAGAGGATGCGGGTTGCCGGCCTGATAGGTGTGTCCGCACTGCGTATACCCTACGCCCGGGGGGGCTTGCGCTGTCGTGAAATTCCCCAGTACGTCAGCATCAAACTTGCCATTCATCTCATCCGCCGTGGGAACTGAAGCTGGTGTGCTGCCGCCACCAATGTTCTGGCGGAAGCCCTCGTAGTTGGCGAAGAAAAATGTCTTGTTTCTGCCGTTGTAGAGCCAGGGAATGCGAACTGGGCCGCCAAGTGAGTACCCGAACTGATTTTGCTGCAGCAACGCCTCGCTCTTTCCCGGAGTGAATCCGTGATAGAGCGCGTCAACATAGTTGTTGCGCAAATACTCGAATGCCGATCCGTGATAGCTGTTGGTTCCGGATTTGCTTGTGATATTGATCTGATTCATGCTGTAGCCGTAAGCGGCCGAGTAGCTCTTGGTGAGTTCATTGAACTCACCAACGTCGTCCAGGGATGGACCAAACATTGGAGTGTCGTATGCGATATCGAGGATGGAAGTGCCGTCCACCGTGTAGCCCTCGGAGGAGCCACGCGACCCACCCAGACTGACCGCGCTGGCGTCGGTGCCGCTGATGGTGAGGCGGTAGACGGATTGTTCACCGCCGGTGTTGTTGACCGCCCCAGGCGCCAGGAACATCAGATCCTGAAAGTTGCGCCCATTGAGAGGCAATTCCGCGATCTGTTCGCCTGAGATCAACTCTCCGACACTTGCGGAGTCGGTATCCAGCGCCAAGGCCTGGTCGCTGACCGTAACCGATTCGGTTGCAGACCCGATGGTCAATGACGTTTCTATGCGGAAGATCTGATCGACGTTGAGCACGATTCCGGCTTGCGTCTCGCTCTTGAAACCGGCGGCGGTGACGGTAACTTGATATCGGCCAGGTTGAAGCAAGGAGACTGTGTAGTCCCCGGCTTCGTTCGTCGACACCGTTCGGACGTCTCGTGTGTCTTGATTTGTGACTGAAACTTTGGCCGAGACTATCGCCGCGCCGTTGGGATCCTTGAGGTGTCCAACAATTGTGCCTGACGCGTTCTGCGCGATTGCTCTTCCGGAGAAGAGCACGAGAGCCGCAGTGCAAAGAAATAACGAAATGTTGCGTGGGTTCATACTCTGTTCGCCTCCTGAAAACTAAAAACGCCCGCCGACTAGCGAATCACGCTCATTCTTCAATCCGCCTGCGGCTTACCGATCGGCGATGAACGAACCTGCGAATCGCTTTTGCTGATTCGCAAAGAACCTTATTCCCCGCCTGCAACGATGCGCATGTGACTTAAGTAGCAAACTTCAAGTTTTGTTTCGAGAGGAACTGTAAGGTACGCCGGGTTGAGATCGGACGCTCAAAATCAATTACTTACGCGCGGAAAGCAAAGACATCTGTGAGCGCCGGAGTCGCTCATCCCAGTTGCAACTAAGGTTTCAACGTGCCAAGCCGCGTCTCAGTGCCGCTACAATTGCTCTTCTGCGGTCTGTCACTAACCAGCCGTGCCAGGATCGAGCCCATGAGTCGTCGATTCGCGCGATCTCGACTATGATGCTGTCGATGGCATCGCCCACACAATTGAGCCGGCATGCTTTGTGGTACGCGCTGCTCCTTCTCATCGTTTGCTCCGGATACGGTCAATCGACGCTTGCGGCGGATCCTGGCCGGGCCGCGCTGGAGCGAGGAGACTATTCAGCCGCTGAAGCGGCGTATCGAAGTGCCCTACGCCAGAATCGAAGATCTCCGGAATTGCTTACCGACCTCGGCATTACTCTTCAATTACAAGGACGATCGACAGACGCGATCGACGCCTTCGAGCAGACTCTGAAACTGAAAAGCATGTCACGCACCTACGCACTTCTGGCCGAGGAAAAATGCAAAGACCGCGACTTGGACGGTGCCCGGCCGATGGTGGCCGGAATCCTCGCAAAGAATCCCTTGGACTTGCGCAACCTTGCCCTCGTTGCGCCCTGCTATCTCGAACTCGATGAACCGGTCGAGGCTGTTCAGGCCTACAGCGCTCTGCTTAACGATCCGGAATTTCCCAGCGATTTGGCCATGATTCAGTTGGCTAAATCCTACTTGCTCTCTGCGCAGTTTTTCTCTGGTCGGCTCGCCGCCGCTCCGGAAAACGCGATATATATACAGGCGCTAACAAATGCGCGCGATCATGCCTCACTCGACGCACGCGGTGCATTTCCAGAGGCAAAGCGAAACTCAACCTATTTCAACTCCGATTTATCGTTCTTAGATGCTGTCCACCTTTGGCGTCAGCATCCAGACGACACAGCGTTACTCTATTTACTCAGCGTCCTTGGCGGTGAAGAGAGCATCCGCCAAATAGCGTTGTGCGAGGACAGATTTCCCGAGTCCCCCTATCTGGAGCAATTGAGATTCGAAATGCTTGCCGCGCAGGGGCATGAAGAGGAAGCGATTCAGGGATACCAACAGTTGCAGCAGACTCACCCAGAGCTTCCGGAACTGCGCTACAGCCTTGGCATGCTCTATCGAAAACAGCGCATGTGGGATCAAGCCCTCGCTGAATTCCGTGAACAACTGGCCCGCGACCCGCAAGATGAACGGAGCGCAGCACGTGTGAGCGAAGCCCTGGTGGAACTGACCCAATGGAGCAATCTTCGTGAGTTTCTGGAACCGTGGGTGAATAAGAAGAACCCTCCCTTATGGGCGGTGCTGGACATGGCGGAGGCTCTACAGAACCTGGGAAACTTGCCCCGTGCAATTCATCTCCTGGCCGCCGCCGAAAAGAACAACATGTCGAACAAATCGATCCACTACCGCTTGCTGATCCTTTATAGAAAGACCGGTAACCTCGCGCGGGTTCAAGTCGAAAATAAATGGCTTCATTCCGCCTCCTGGTGAGGTCACTTGACCTTTTGATACCTAAACGACCTCTTTCGCTCGTGAACCGCAGCGGCGAGTCGGCAGTTGTCAAGGAACTGTCAGCTGATATTCCGGCAAGACGGTCACTCTTACAAGGTGTGCACTATTATCTCGGGCCTTATTGACAGCCAAATTGTCGAGAATCACTTTGGAGCGGTCGCGCCACGGAACGATCGTAATCTCCAGACCTCCGGATTCGACTTGTCTTCGAAACCTATCAAGTCCGATGCACCAAGGCATTCCGGTATAGAAATCGTCCGTCAACAGGTGACCGGCTGCGCTGAGACGAGCGATGTCCCCCTGATATTCCACTTTCAGGAAAAGATCGCTAACGCCAACAAAGGCATCCGGGGGCAGACGGACCCTCCATCGGGGCGCCGCCGCAATCTCCTCCGCGGGGGGCACCGTGGCTGGGTCGGAGAGAGAGACTGCCATAGGCTTCACGGATTTCTCGGGCGCCCAGGATACAGCGATGGTCCGTGCTTTCCCCAGAGAGCGATATGTCTTGAAGATGCCATCATCCTGCTGAGGCTCGACGCGGAGACTGCTTCCCTGCGTGGAAGCCAACGAAGGCCAAACGGAGAAATCGAAATCCGGTTTTGGAAGCGCAAGAAGGGTCATCGACCGGCCATCGGAATATACTTCTTGCGGTGAGAGCACGAGGTGGTCACCATCTTCGAGGGATACCCGAGTCGCCGACTGCGCCTGTTCGCGCGTGAGCACTATAACTTGCAACCTTTTTCCTTGGGGCAGGTTTCCTTCGAAGACAACGCGGGTGGATGGTTCGACGGCGGTTACCAATATCTGGTTCGAGCTTTCCTCCTTGATCCCTTCGTTGACACGCATCGATGTAAGCGCGTCGGGCGCGAAGGAAAACTCAGGGCTAATTCCCGGCATTGCGAAGAAGACATAGAGAACCGTTCGCCCCCTTACCACGCGGCAAAATGGTTGAGCGGTGCTATAGCGCAGGCGTAGACCGTCCAAGTCCATGTTGACTGGCCAAACAAAATAACTGTCCGGGGGCACGTCTACGGGGCGGGTTGGAACAAGCATTGGACCGGAAGGCAACCGCAATCGAAATTGCACTCGTTTATGCGCAGGCATATCGAGATAGCGGACGTGGTTGTCCAGGAAGATAAAGCCGCTGTCTCCCCGGGTGCGTGCGGCAACGCGCACCGTGCTTGAGTCCGAAGGACCGGCGGGAAGAATCGCCGGGGCGTGCACCGCCATCGGCGCGAGCTCGGGGCCAAAATCGTTCAGGAAATAATTGAAGAGCTTAAGGTCGCGGTAGGAGGGCCGTTCGCGGCCGTACTCGCTGAGCGGCGCCACGAAGTCGTAGTTCTTGACCGGGAGGTCCGACGGATAACCAGTGCTCTTCGATTCGTTGAGCGGGCCGAGGCTATCGGGGTTTTCGCCGCCCTGGAACATATAATAGCCGAGCATATTGACGCCCGAGCCGATCATTACCGGGACGATGGCCGCCGCATCGTCGGCGCTGACAAGGGGACGGCGATGATAGGTGATCTGCATACCGGACCCAACCTCCGCTGTGAGAAAAGGCGTGTGCGGGTCGGTTTGAGGTTGAGGAGTCTCCGTGCGGCTGGCGCCGATGACACCCATGTCTCCCGAGATGCGGCTATGGAAACGGAAGAGGTAGACCTCGCCAGGCGAGAGCCTCCCGGGTTTCGGGTCCCATGCCGCATCCGGGTAACCTCCATAGACCGGCAAAACTTCTCCCGGAGGCCAGACGGCGTCATCCCACCCAGTAACGGTGTAGAGAGGGACATCCATGCCTGCGGCATCGGCCATCCTCTTGAGCTTTAGGATGTATGCCGGTCCGCCGTTGGGCGGGCTGCCTCCATATTCGTTTTCGATTTGCACGCCGATGACCGGACCGCCGTCTTTCCAAAGAAGGCCCTTCAATTGCTTCCCGATCTCATCGTAGAAAGAAGCGACAAAACCGAGGAAGCGCGGATCGGTGGTTCGGGGCGTGCTCTCTTTCACAACCCAATCGGGGAGGCCGCCGTATCGCGACTCTCCATGGACCCATGGCCCGATGCGCACGAATAAATACATCCCGTGCTTCTGGCAAAGCTCGGCGAATCGGCGCAGGTCTCGTTGTCCTGTCCAGTCAAAGACGCCCTTCGCCTCCTCGATATGGTTCCAGAAGATGTAGGAGGACACGATCTGCACTCCCGCCGCTTTCATCTTGAGTATCTCCTCTTCCCATCCCGGCTCGGGATAGCGTGAGAAGTGAAACTCTCCCATGACCGGCAGCCAAGGCTTGCCGTCGCGCGTCAGATATTGATCATTCAAGCCTATGGATTCACCCGATGGCGAAAGGCTGCTGCCGCCCTTGAAATCGGAGGCCTGCGGCGGCGGCGAAGGCTGACGTGCATCAATCTCGATTAAGTTCGGGGGCTCGACCAAGTCCGATGGCGCTGGCTGCGCCGCTGCGAGTACCGACCAGACAAATAGAAAACCTGTCGAAACGAAATTAGAGGGACGAAAGAAAAATCCTGACATACGATCCTGTCTAGTGCGAATGAGGGCGCACCTAAAGCTAACTGCTAGCACTTGAAGAGCGCATGTGCCTTAGGTGGCAGCTAAGCGAAATTTGGAAGATTATCGAGATGCGGCCGCGTTGCGGGAGAGAGCATTCTCTCGAAGAACGGTCACAGATGGGCCAGGCCGCGACGCAGCGCGGTAATCACCGCCTGAGTTCGGTCGCTCACTTCGAGACGGGAAAGAATCTCACCCATATGGCGTTTCACCGTCCCCTCGGAGATGCCCAGTTCGGCGCCGATTTCTTTATTGGAGCGCCCCTTGACCACTTGCGCCAGTACCTCTCGCTCGCGGGCTGTAAGGTCGGAATCGGGATTGCGCATATTGAGCGTTTTTGCTAGAGGCTGGGGCAAATAGCGCCCGCCCCGGGCGACTCGCCGCACAGCCTCAACCAACGACTGATGGTCCATGCCTTTCACCACATAGCCGAGGGCGCCTGCGGTCAGCGCCTGATGGATGTCCTCATCGCCTTCGGAGTTCGTCAACACCACAAACCGGGCATCCGGATAGCGCGAACGCACCGAGCGGATCACATTCAGTCCGCTGTCGTCGGGCAGTCCGAGGTCGATCACTACCAGGTCTGGAACATGCTGGCGATACGCCGCGATGGCCTCCGCCGCGGTAGCCGCCTCACCCACAACGCTCATATCCAATTGAGAGCGCAGAATTGCAGAAACCCCTACCCTCATGAACGGATGGTCGTCCACCACCAGCACGTTGATGGTCTCTTGCTTATTCATAGCCCCGCCAGTTCTTCGCGTCCTTCCGCCCCGGAACCGTCACGTGCATAGTCACGACGGTTCCACTGCTCGGCCGACTTTCAATCTCCAAACTTCCGCCGAGGTGGATCATGCGCTCTCGCATCCCCTTCAGGCCGAAGTGCCCGACCTCCGCGCCTGATGCCAGCTCCGGCGGCAGTCCCCGGCCATCATCCTTAACAAGGATGGTAACTACCCTGACGTCATGCTTCAGCTGCACGTCCACACGTCTCGCGTGGGCGTGAATCAGCGCGTTGTGCAGCGCCTCGCGCGTTACCATCAATAGTTGATAGACATAAGAGCGCGCCAGAGACGGCGGATTCCCGTTGATCTCCAAGTTCACGCTCTGTCCAAAATCGCGAGAAGCTGCCTCGGTCATCTGACGTAGGCCGTCCGCCAGATTCTCCTCATTGCTGCTGGGTTGTCTCAGATCGAGAATTGCCTGGCGCGCCTCGCGAATTGTGTTCTGTATGTGTCGGCGAGCGAGATGGGTTAATTCGGTTGAAGCCTGCTGGTCGCCTTGCAAACTATCGGACGCCTCCAGCAAAACGGAAACTGTGGAACAGCCCTGAATCACTGTGTCGTGCATCTCACGGGCGACCCGGGTGCGTTCGTCGAGCACTGCCGCAAAGCGTTCCCGCACCCGGCGAAGCCGGAGGTAGTGGAGCAGGAAGACGATGGCGACCACCAGACCTAAAAGCAGAAATACGAACCACGGCATGACATAAAAAGGCGCAAGCCGATGCACTGGGAGTGTCAGTTCGGCGACCGGAGATTCGACACCGGACTCGAATGCCTCAACCTCGAAGCGGTAGTGGCCTGCAGGCAGACTGGTATAAACGGCCGTCCGATGGCTCCCGGCATCCTGCCATTCACTATCAAAGCCATCCAGGCGGTAGCGCATCCAGATTTGCTCCTGGGGGCCGAGCCATGCAGGCGCAAAGGTAATCTCGGTGCGTGAGGTAGATGCGCCGAGGGTGATCTCTCCCGCAACCGGAACGGCGCGACCGTTCACCGTGATGCTCTCGACAATGATCGGGAAAGACGGGAGCGCCATTTGCAGATTGGGCTGGATACGGACAAGGCCTTTATTGCTGGGGTAAAGCAATTCCCAGTGCGGGCCGAAGGCTCCTGAAGGTTGAATGCCGTTGTAAATCTCGGCTGAGTCGAGTCCCTGGGAAACCGAGTAGATTCGCGGCGAGATCCGCGAGAGCCGGCCCTCGGCTAGCGCTCGCAGTTCGGCCAGCGACAAGCGCGCCACCTCGCCTACCCCGTTGACCCAGAGGCCCCCATTCTGATCCTCCAGGATTTGACCTACAAAATGCGATGGCAATCCCTGGGCGGTAGTCACAGCCGTAACAACATTGCCATCTCCGCGATAGAGACCGCGATTGGTGCCAACCCAGACGGTTCCATCTGCGCCCTGATGCAATGCCCAGATGGTCGTGTCCCGCAGCGCGGCAGTGAGCGGTGTCGACACCCAATGTCTCTCATGCAGCTTGAGTAGACCGGAGAAGCTGCCGACCCAAAGGTCTCCGTTCCGATCTTGCGACAGAGCCATGACGCTTACAGGGGAAGGCAGATGCACTATGGTGACACGTCCCGCGACGATGTGATTCAGCTCGCTGTCCGTACCCACCCATAGGCTGCCGTCGCGGTCCTGCAGCATGACACGGATGAAGTCGTTCGAAAGGCCCTGGGCAGTCGTGTAATGCTGGCTTGTCGATCCGCGAAGCCGAAAAACTCCCCAGCCTTCGGTGCCAACCCACAGGGATCCACCGGCAGCATGCAGCAGGTTTCGGATCGTGACGCCTTGCAGCCCACGCAGTACTTCCTTTTGCATGACTCCATCCCGTTCGCGATAGAGGCTGGTCGAACACGCCCAGATAGAGCCGTCGCGATCGACAAAGACACTGCCAAAGTCTGCGTCAGGCGAGCCGGGGAGCGGAAGCAGACTCATGGCCGACCGGCTTAACCGCTCCATGCCGATTTGACTGCCGATCCACAGGTTTCCCTCGGAGTCTTGGTAGAGATTTAGGATGGACTTGCTGGGCGGACCACCGGCAAATGGAACCGGCTCGCCCTTCGATCGGATGCTGTACAAACCACTTCCGATAGTTCCAATCCACAATGTGCCATCGTGTGTCTGGCGCAGGACCCTCACGGTTCGCCGAATCTGGGTAACGGCCTCAAGGCGGTCGCCCACGACGCGGTACAGTCCCGATACCGCGCCGACCCATATTGTGCCATCTGTCGTTTGCAGGATGCTCTTGATACGCTGGCTTTGCCCGCGGAAGGGAACTCTATAGACTTGCGCCTTGCCCGCGAGAATGCGAAGGAGCAAAGTGCCTCCAACCCAGATTGCTCCGCTGCGGTCCTGGGTAATGGCATGCACGCTTAGCTCGGGGATCGAATCAGCGGCATCGACGCGCACCAACCGCTCGCCGTGCAGTTGGAAAAGTCCACGATCGGTTCCTACCCATAATAGGCCGTCGCGATCCTCAAAGATGGCGCGGACGACATTGTCGGAGAGCCCGTCGAGAGCCGTGAATTCGCGAAAATGTCCTTCGCGGTAGCGAACTAACCCTCCACCCTCGGTGCCGATCCACAGTGTCCCGTCGCGGGTGACGGTCAGGCAGAACACGCTGTCGCCGCCAATTGCCGGCGTGTCGTCGCGCTGAAAATAGCGGAAGCGGCTGCCATCGAAGCGAACCAGTCCGTCGGTGGTGCCGATCCACAGCGCGTGGTCTGCGGTCTCCGCGAAGGCCTGCACCACATCGCTCGGAAGTCCATCGGCTGCCTGCCATAGTCGATGGCTGTACGCATCTTGCGCCCAACCCGCGCTGCTTAGCATGAGAGTGAATAGAATGCTCCAGACGCTCATCCGAAGCCGGGGCCGGCTCAACATGTCCCGCCCCTTTCCAGGGTCCGCCCGCGACGGACCGCCTGGAGAGGAGATTTGATACCTAAGGCACATGCTGAAACACTACCAACAAGAGTAGCGTTTCGGCGATGACTTCTCTCAACCCGCGGCAACTGTATATCGCTTGCGCTGCTGTACTTTTTCTGACTTCGGTGGCATTTCCCGCGCGTTCCCTCTCTGCGGATTCCTACGGTGGGATGGAAGTTGCAGGCAGCATTGTCCCTGAGAACCTCCAAGCCGATTCCACAATCGATCCGATCGGCATCGATCGCCAAACCCCACGCCTGAGCTGGGAATTGCGGGCGACAGTGCCGGGCGCGTACGGCCTGACGCAAAGCAGCTACCGGATTCTGGTCGCCTCTTCGGCGGATGAGCTTGCGAAGGATCACGGAAGCCTGTGGGATTCAGGTCGAGTGCCATCCAGCCAACGTCTCTACGTCCCCTACGGGGGCCTGCCACTCTCCTCATACCAGAGTTGCTACTGGAAAGTGCGAGTCTGGGATCAGGCGGGAAAGGCCTCCGCCTGGAGCGCTCCAGCAAGGTGGACAATTGCCATCCTACATCCGGACGAGTGGAGGGCCCACTGGATCGCCGCCGAACCGGACGGCCCGCTGCAGCCGCAGGCGCGAGAAAACCGGGGCCAATGGACGGACTCGATGCAGCCGCTGCCCATCTTCCGCAAAGAGTTTCGCGTCACGCGCCCTGTGAAGAACGCAATTGTCGTCGTTTCCGGACTGGGACAGTACGAACTTCACCTGAACGGGGTCAATGTCACCGAATCCGTACTCAATCCCGGCTGGACCAACTACCGGAAGATGGTTCTGTATAACACCTTCGATGTGACGCGGTTGCTTCGGCCAGGCGCGAACGCTTTTGGAGTTTTGCTTGGTAACGGAATGTATAACGTTCCCGGCGTTCATGGCCGATACACCAAGTTCGTCGGGGCTTTTGGTCAACCAAAATTGATCCTGCAGATGCACATCGAGTATAGCGACGGCTCCGAGGCAATCCTGACAAGCGACTCGAGTTGGCGGACTGGCCCTGGGCCGATCACCTTTTCTTCGATCTATGGCGGCGAGGACTTCGACGCCCGCCGGGTGCAGAACGGGTGGGACCGGCCGAATTTTGTTACTGACACAGACTGGCGCCCGGCGCTCGAAGTGGCAGCGCCAAACGGATCGGCCGGTTCTCCAAGACGGCTGATGTCCGAACTTCTGATTCCGCCGATGGTTATAGCCGAGAGGCTCATCCCACTCGGGGTCACTCGGCCACGGCCGGGCGTGATCGTCTACAACATGGGCGAGAACTCCGCAGGCTGGCCCGAGATCCTGGTGCGGGGACGCGCTGGCGATCGCGTTCGCATGTTGCCGGGAGAGCTGTTGAATCCGGATGGAACCGTAACTCAAGCCAGCGCGGGCGCCGGACCGGGTGACCCGGTGCACTTCGACTACACACTTGCCGGTGGACAGGAGAGATGGCACCCGCGCTTCACCTATTATGGCTTTCGCTACGTCCAGGTTGAGACAATCCCTGCGACAGCAAGGGGTCCAAAGCCAACAGTACTCTCGCTTCAGACCGACGTTGTCCACGACGATGTCACGGTCGACGGAAACTTTACCAGCGGTGTACCGCTCCTCAATCAAATCCATGCCTTGATCGATCGCGCCATCCTCAGTAACCTCGCCAGCGTGATCACCGACTGCCCTACCCGCGAGAAGCTCGGCTGGCTGGAGCAAACGCATCTGGCGGCAACTTCGATAATGGACAACTACGGGGTGCTGAAGCTCTACGAGAAGATGGCCGACGACATCGCTGAAGCGCAACTCGCGAATGGCTTGGTCCCCGGCATCGCACCCGAGTACGTGGCCTTTGTCGACGCGAACAGTGACAGTACGGACTTCAGGGACTCACCGGAGTGGGGCAGCGCCAGCATCCTCTCCCCTTGGGCGGCGTACCAATTTTACGGCGACGCAGAAATCCTGAAAGATCATTACGAATCCATGGTCCGCTACGCCGACTATCTGCGAAGCAAGCTGCAGGACGGAATGCTCAAGTACGGCCTCGGAGATTGGTACGACATTGGCCCGCGTCCGCCAGGCGAGGCGCAGCTCACGGGAAAGGGGCTCACAGCGACCGCAATCTACTACCAGGACCTGCGGACGCTTTCGGCAATCGCGACTCTGCTGGGAAACGAGGCTGATGCCGCCAAGTTTGGCAAGGAAGCGGCGGAACTTCGAGAGTCCTTCAATCTCCATCTGCTCAATGCCTACACCGCGACGTACGATCGCGGAAGCCAGACAGCGCAGGCCATGCCGTTGGCCCTTGGCCTGGTCCCAGAAAATCTTCGCCAAGCCGTGCTCGACAATCTGATCAAAGACATTCGTGCGCATGGCGACCACGTTACTGCCGGGGACATCGGTTTCCATTACGTCGTTCGAGCGCTGACTGACAACGGAGGCTCGGATGTCCTCTTCGACATGCTTTCCCGAGACGACTCTCCAAGCTACGGCTACCAGCTGAGGCGCGGCGCGACCACGCTCACCGAGGCGTGGAACGCCAACCCCGGATCGTCGCAGAACCATTTCATGCTTGGTCATGCGGAAGAGTGGTTCTATCGCGGTCTGGCAGGCATCGATGTAGATCTGAGCCGTCCGGACTCGCGCCAGATTGTGATTCGTCCGGCTTTCCCGGCCAAAGTCCCGGAAGCGCAAGCCGAAGTGCAAACGGTGCTGGGCACCGTTAAGAGCGCGTGGTTCCGCGAGGGGACGAAGGTAGTTTGGAGGGTCGAAATTCCGGTCGGATCGAGCGCCATTGTGACCCTTCCCCAGGCAGCGGCCGAAGTCTCCATGAACGGGGGCACACAACCGAAGCCGTCGCCCGCAGGCGAACTTTCGCTCGGGTCCGGAGCCTATGAATTTCGCTTCCATCTGCGATAGCATTTACTGCGCGTTCGGCATACTGTCCCTCCAACGGGTTCGAATGATGATGCCCGTCCGTCCAGTATGTTTGACGAACCAATCCTGTTGAAATTTGATAGCCAATTCTATAGATTCTCGTCGAACGATCAACGGCTAAAGCTACCTTTGAGTTAATATCTGATCTCATTTTCGGCCTGTTAGCCGAAGGGAGAGCACATATAGTTTTAAGTTGGTCGGTTGGACGCGGATGCCCGGGGGAAGCCAAAGTCTATCCTGATCTTCACAGGCCGTGTTGAAAAGGGGTGTCGAAAATCGAACTCCGCTATCCCTCCTGAATCGTCTAAGTCCCTTGAACATCCGCCATTCTCATTCGGAAAGGCCTCGCCAATTAGGCGTTGTATCTCACTGAAAACGAGCGTTCAATTTGCATGAAAAGAACCGTTCCAAAACGTATGCCTTCGGAAACATTTAACGCCCTTCCAGCTGGAACGGGTTACGGATGTGTGGAAAATTTGATACCGAGACAACGACGCAAGTTTTTAAAATACCATCGAGCGCGCTTCGCCGCCCGGTCATCCACTTGGAGGAATGGTCGGCTTTCCGAACACGTGGCCTCATTCGGTTAGTGCTAACAGCCAATGCACTCGTCGGCAAACTCAGACTACTCGCCGTGCAGCTCTAAATCGAAGCTCTTCCACGATGAGTTCTCCGATCTCCATTTCTCGGAAGAAGACTCTATAAACTCCTTGGGTGATCAACTCGAATGCCAACTCTTCGAAGCGGAATACCTCGCTGATGAAGACTCTGTTTTTGTGCCAGCTGATGTCGCCGCTATTGTTTACCCGTCGCAAGAGGAGACCCTTCGGGTACGTGAATCCCGGCAACTTCCGTGGCAGCCGGACGGAGCTGGGGTGGTAGAGACTGGCTGGGACTTGGTTGTTCAGGCCCTCATGCGGGCGCTCGTTGTTGAATACATGGCGAAAACTATCGAAGCGGCTCTGCTGTGCGCGAAGGGATGCCGCAGGCGGTTTCGTTGTGTCCTCTTTCAGCGTGCGATGCATCCGCTCATGGCGACCATTTTGTTGCGGTCGCCCTGCCTGAATGCGCTCATGCACGATCCCCAGCTTCATCCAGCCAAGTGAGAGCTTCGACAGCCCCAGTAGCCCTGTGCCCGCAAATGGTGCGCCATTATCAGTTCTGATCCGGGCTGGCACTCCGTACTCTCGCATGGCGGCTTCGCAGATCGCGCGAACCTGGCTGAGGTCCATGCGCGAGACGATCTGGCAACGAATTAGATAACGACTATGGGCGTCGGTGATGGTGAATGGATCGCAACGCTTGCCATCGCCGGTGACGAAGTAGCCTTTGAAATCCATGCACCACAGCTGATTCGGACCCGTGACCAGAGAGAACGGCTCTGAGCATGGTGTGGTGCGTTTTCTCTTCTTCTGGGGACTGGTTAAGCCCGCGCGGCTCAAGATGTTGCCGAAGGTACTAGCTGCAGGCCACACTACGTCTGGCTGTAACATCTCCAGCCTTGCCTTGAGCTTTCTTGCGCCCCAAGAGGGATGCTTGGCTCGAAGTGCGAGGATCGCATTTTCAATCGGCTCCAGCGTCGCATGAGAACAGGTATTTGGACGGCGACTCCGATCCACAAGTCCTTCTGGCCCCGTCTCGTAGTAGCGATTGATCCAGCGATAGGCCGTAGGACGCGAGATTTCATACGCGCGGCACAGGTCCGCTACTGACATCTCTTCCTTCTGATAACCCGACAAAAACTGCAGACGTTGATCCATGATCCGACTCTCTTTCCAGGGCATACAACATCGTCGTGTGTGCCCTAATACCGAGCATCCGTAGCCGTCGCGCTTCGCTGTAAACCATGTCTCCGGTCTGTTTTGTAACGGAAGTGCTAAGTACGCTCACGACTACGTCCCCTGACATAGACGCCAGGGGAAGGCCCCAGCGCCGAGGCCCTGGGGCGCGAAAGCGGCATCACGTAAACGCTAGCGTAAGATCTTGCCACGAATTGTGTCGAGAACAAAGGAATGCGCCATGATTTGCGTCGCACAATGCCACGAATTGCGTCGGAGGCCTTCCGCTTCTCCCAGTAAATCAGCGAGTACTGTGTCATCAATTGCATCAACCTACAGAGGCTAGGTCGAGATGAAGCGTAAACGGCGATGTGAACTGCCGTGGCGTTCAGTGAACAACTAGCCTCTTAGCGCCCAAGAGGCTGGCTCTTTCACATCCTTCCCGAAGAGATCGGCGTCTTCGAGGACTTAATTCCTGTTTCGAAGGGCAAAGCAAGCTCAATGAGTGCTTGTGGGATGTTGGCCGTTGGCTTTTGCTGATGCGGTGGTATGAGGAAGGCACGGGAATCCACTGCCAGAGATCGTGTGCTGCGAGACGCGACCTATTTGAGCGGGCGTGAGCCTGCGATGAGAATGTCCACCAGTCTCCTGGCACTCTGCTGCCAGTCAGTTCCGGAGCCCACATGGGAGACGCCGATCAGCGCTCGAAGCAGGTCGTATGCATCCAGATCTCTGCGCAGATCGCCATTCTTCTTAGCGCGCTTGACCAGCTCATCGATCGCGCCCTGGATCATGGTGCGTGAGCCTTCATAGAGCCTGGACGGGCCTCCAACTACGCTATTGAGAGCGGGCGCAATGATGTGCTTTGCCGTGATGTAATCGACCAGCAGCAGCATCCAGGCTCGAAGCGCTTCGAGAGGGGACATGGTCTCTGCGAAACGGGCCGCAGCCGCTGCGAGTTTCTCCACTTCGTTCCGGTAAACACCTTCGATCAGCGCATCCCGGGTAGGAAAATGGCGATATAGGGTACCAATCCCAACGCCCGCCTGCTTCGCGATCTCCTCCAGGCTGGCATTGGCGCCTTGCCGGGTAAAGACTCCCTTCGCAACTTCAAGAATGCGCTCGCGGTTGCGCAACGCGTCTGAGCGTGGTTTCCGGGTGGTCGTCGAAGGCTTCTTCTTCATCTCCAAAGTTCTTGCAACCGGAGGCTACCTCCGATTATCTATTGATTCGGAGGCTGTGTCCGTTTTAGTTGGGGCGGCAGCCTTTCGTCAATCTTGGCTCGAATTAGATCAGGGAGGCACATATGCGTGTATTCGTTACCGGCGCTACCGGATTCATCGGTTCCGCGATCGTGAAGGAACTTGTCGGCGCAGGCCACCACGTGCTTGGATTGGCACGCTCGGATGCGGGCGCAAAGTCGCTTGAAGCCGCCGGCGCCCACGCCCATCGAGGCGATCTGGAAGACCTAGAAAGCCTGCGCAGCGGGGCAGCCGCGACTGATGCCGTCATTCACACCGCCTTCCGGCATGACTGGTCGAGGTTTGCGGAGAGCTGCGAGCTGGACAAGCGCGCCATCGAGACCATCGGCGCCGTGCTCCAGGGCTCAAGCCGTCCGTTCATCGTCAGTTCCGGAGTGGGAGTGGCTCAGGGCCGAGCTGCCACCGAGGATGATCCGCCGCTTACCTCCCCATCCCTTCCTCGTGTATCAGAGACGACGGCTGTTGCACTGATGGAGCGCGGAATCCACGCAATTGTGATGCGCTTGCCGCAGGTTCACGACACCGTAAAGCAGGGCCTGGTCACACCGCTGATTGCGGTGGCTCGCGCTAAGGGAGTCTCGGCGTACATCGGCGATGGTCACAACCGCTGGCCTTCCGCGCATGTGGCGGATGTCGCCCGCCTCTACCTGCTTGCTCTGGAGAAGGGCACAGCGGGAGCCCGTTACCACGCCGTCGCAGAAGAGGGAGTGGCGCTCAAAGACATCGCCACTGCTATCGGCCGTGGGCTGAGTGTGCCCGTCCTTTCCATTCCGCAGGAACAGGCCCAGGAACATTTCGGTTTCCTCGGGTTCTTCGCGGGGAGAGACCCTCTGACATCCAGTGCGCAGACCCGTGCAAAGCTCAAATGGATCCCCACAGGTCCCTCGCTTCTCACCGATCTCGGGAACATGCGCCATTCCGAGGTCTGAACTTAACCCACAATCACGGAGGAATCGAAATGCAAAAGACATGGTTCATCACCGGCGCCTCGCGCGGTTTCGGCCGCATATGGGCCGAGGCTGCTCTTAAACGAGGTGATCGGGTTACTGCGACCGCCCGCAAACTGGCAGACGTCGCCGATCTCGCGGAACGTTTCGGCGATGCGGTGCTGCCTCTCGCACTCGACGTCACTGACTCCGCGCAGGTGTATGAGGTCGTTCATCGGGCCTACGCGCACTTCGGCAGGCTGGACGTCCTTGTGAACAATGCTGGCATGAGCCTGTTCGCGGCAACAGAGGAAGCGAGCGACGAGCAGATCCGCGGTCTCTTCGATGCAAACTACCTGGGCATGGTCCGAGTACTCCGAGCGGCTCTGCCTTTTCTGCGGAAACAAGGGAGCGGTCACATTCTCGGTATCTCGAGCGGGCTTGGAATAACAGCATTGCCACTCATCGGCTTCTATTGCGCCACCAAATGGGCTGTCGAAGCGCTGCACGAATCCCTCGCGCAGGAGGTGAGGGCGTTCGGGTTGAAGGTGACACTTGTTGAACCCGGAGCCTACGCAACCGACTTCGGAAAATCCTCACAGATCGCGGATGCGCTGGAACCATACGCGGAATTTCGGAAGCAGTTCCTGACGCACCTGGCGAATGTTGAACAGGGCGATCCGGAGGCGACGCCAGAAGCCATCCTGAAGCTTGTGGATGCGGAAAATCCGCCGCTGCGACTTGGCCTAGGCACTTCAATTCTGCCCAGGGCTCGCGCCGCGTATGCGGAGCGGCTGAAGACGTGGGAAGAGTGGGAGGACGTGTCGAATGCGGCGATGGGCGAGCCGAAGCAATCATCGATAAAAGAGTGGATCGAGCAACTGGCCCATGGGACTCTGGATCAGGCATAAGGACGGGTCTAGACCTTTCATTAGTAAAGCAGATGAAACGGATGAGTCAGGAGGAGTTCCCGTCACAGGACAATCACGAAGAAGATTGCGCTGGTAACTGGCGGGAACATCCACAAGTAAGAACGAGAAACGCCTCTTAATCCTTCCATCTTTCACCGGGCGTCAATGAGCGCATCATCGCCAAGGCCCTCACCGACGCGATGACTCCCAGCAAGTCGGCCAGTATTTATGAATTACACCGCGCCCGAAACCTAAATGATCGGCAAATGACCACGGTGCTTGGACCGTGGCCATTTGCCAAGGACAGTTACAAGGCGATAAGAGCCTCGTCCTCTTTATCCTGATTCATTTCGGCGAGAATCTCGGCTTCTTCATCCGAATCGGAAAGAGAAGGGGCGCTCGCGCTGACCGGAGCGGGTGTGTCGAAGAGGCTAGCCGCCTTAGGCGGCTCCGTCGCTTTCTGCTCGTCCTTCTTCGGAGCCTCTGGGACCGGAACAGCTTTCTTCGCCGACTTCGACTTATTTTTCGCCTCGTCCTGGGCTGCCTTGGCTGCAGCAGCCATCTCCTCTTTGGCACGGCCGAGCGTGTTCTTCAATTCCAGATGACTGGCAACAAAGCTGACAACTGCATCAGGCAGTTGTGCATCGAGCTCGGCGGCGGTTCCGGTGAAGCTCATCGGGGTGGTGAGGGCAGAGTTTTCGCCGTCAGCCAGCCTCTTTGGCAGGACATTGACGCGAATCTGGTCTTCTTCGAGAAGACTGAGCGTTAACAGGACGGACCTCTGGCGCAGGAGTGGAACGAGTTGCTGAAACATGGGCATCTCCGATTGGGTGTGATTGGATGGAACGCGGAAGGATGGTTGACTGCTTGTTCAAGCTGCTACTCGGAGCCGGCGATTGCGTCTCCGGACCCTCGTCCACATCTGGGGATCGATCGGCAAAGCGCTCATACGTCCGGTTTCGGCGTTGAAGAATGCTCCGTGATGGTTCAGCTTTCCGTAGCGAAAGAGCCGCGCCAGCATAGCAAGAGCGCTCGAGGAGAGCGTCTGGTTGATGAAGGGCTCTTGGCGATCGAGAGCTTCGATAGCAGAGCAGCTTGGCAAAGGGTCTTCACCGGCCGCAGCGTCGACGATCTCGGGATACAACTCACTGACAGTGCGCAGCCTTAGGGCAGCGCGCCGGTTCCGCGAGTTCAGCGGTTGTCCGAGTACATATTGCCCGCTCGCCGCGTTGTTTCCAATATCAAGCCAATAGGCCGTTGCGTGCATTCGTCCCGTCACTGCCTGGTCGATGACCTTACGTGCGGCGCGCGTGTCGACACAACCGACCAGCAAGTCGGGAGCTTCGCCATATGATCGGTGCAGAGTGCGCTCGTGGAAACAAGACGGGTCCGCGGACCACTTCGTACCCCAGAACATGTTGATCCGGTTGACGAGAACCGTTGCTTTATTCTGACCAATATCCGAGACAGAGAATGGCTGGCGGACACAATTAGTTGCAGAAACAGTGTCGGCATCCATGATCGAGACTTGGAGCCCATACGGATGTCCCCACACTCGCATCGCCTGATCGAGATACGGCAGACCCATGAGAATGGCGCTTCCGGTTCCTCCTGCACCGACGACCAATACACGAACGGGTCGCCGGCTCAGGAAGCCTCGTGGCAGCGAGTGCTCGATGCGCATCTCAATTCCTTTCTTCGCGAACGAATTGCGCCAGCGTCTCGGGAAGGAGAATCAGGGTCTCCAAAGGGAACAATCTCCGCTTGCCTGTCAATCCGCTCCAAAGCCCCTCGAATCCGCCTTTGTAGCGTGTAAGTCGACCGACATTGGCGTGGGTAAAGGCACTCTCATAGAAACCACGCTCCCAGGCGGAAATGGCCGCGACGGATGCGTTCTCTGGCCGCCGCATCGATCCGGTGCAGACCGTGCCGCGGTCCGATAGATTCCAGTAGGGCGCGACAGCGAGCTTGGTTGTTGCCTCGGGACGGTTGTTCTGAGTCAGAGCGCGGATTTTCAAATGCCCGTCACAAACCCGCCAAACTAAAGGAGGCTGAGGAAAAAGGCGGCCATTCAAATCGGACGCCTTTCCCTCGGAGTTCTGATAGAACATCTGACGGCGCTGTGCCGGTGTCCACCAGGCAATCATGCGATCACTTTTGGCGAGGATGTTCTCCGGGAACACTTCGGCAGCAGCTCCACCCCCAAGTGAGCGAACGAGCGACTCCACAAATGCTACGGTGAGCGGTTGCGCTGGTCCGAGACTAGGTGCTGCGTTCTGCCGGGTGGCGACCTCGTGCTTCGTAATGAAGGTTGTCTGGTTCCCGTAGTAAACCAACAACGCCTCACGGAGCTCGAAGCGATGGTTCTCCCCGATTGCTATCTGAACTTGCATTTTCCTTCTCCCATCCCTGCAGTTCCTCAACCAGTTCAAAGAGCTCCGTGTTGAATGCAACGAAACGCTCGATCACACGCACGGCGTGCTTCACTTCGTCTGCCTTCTTTGGAGAAAAGACGACACAGACTGTCGGCTCTGACGAGCCTTCCAACATGTGCTGACCTTCCTCATCGAAGCAGGCGGTGATAGCGTCTCTTTCCTTGAAGGCAACGAGTAACGATGGGAGCGGAGGGCCATCGTAGTAGCGGTCTTCGAGAGGCTCCCGCCACTGTTCAAGACGTAGACGGGAGAGTTGTTGCATCTTCCTCAGACGATCAATCCATGACCGGTAGGGCCCTTTGCCGTGGGCGCGGAGCAGGCGGCGATCTCCGAGTCTCCACTTCTCCTTGAGTGTTTTCTGGATACATGTCGGGAGTGCCTTCTCCACCTCCGGGAACTCATATTGGCTGCGATTCTCTTCATCGTCCTCGTTCGCAGACTCGATCAACATCTCTTCATACATGAGTGCATCGCTGTGATCGTAGATCCGCATGACGCGATACAGCGCATGGATGAGGGCCCAATAGAATGCCGCTCCCAGCCCCTCTGCTTCCTTCTCGAGGACGTCGATTGTTGGCCCGATCTTTAGAAATCCTGCACCGCTGCATTCGATCGTTACCGCCAGTTGTCCATTGCTAAGTGTCGAGCCGTAGCCATCCCGTTCAAGGACATCGCTCACCTGGAGGTGATACTCGACATTGCGCTGCAACAGGTCACCGCGCGGTGCGCCAATCCCGTTCATGATGCTGTGTTGCGCGAAGACAACTGCATTTCCCCCGCATCGTTGCCACGTTTCAGGCAAGCCCAAACCTGCCTTCACCAGAGCAGCGCCCAGATCGTAAAGCAACTCCGCGTTCACTTCGTGGTTGTATTCCGTTGGAACCGTGGCAAGGGTGGGAAGAGCCTGACCGAAAGCAGGCGCGAGGGTTGTTATCCGAGGGGCGGAAGGAGTTCGGATGGAGGGGAGAGCGGTACGCTGTCTGTGCGCGCGAACCGGTCCATCGCCTGCCGAACGGCGCCGGCGAGACGTATCGATTCTTTGCATTGGAGATGCCTCACGAGTAATTTGTTCGCTTCCGGAGGCGGTGCGGTCGCCTTCATTGCGAATATCGCCACCAACTCCTCTCGTGTCAGCTCAGACCGAGCCATGGCTTTACCCTTTCGAACCGATGGCTCTGGAGAAGGAGTAACGCAAACTCGTTCCCGTATCCTCCGGCCCGGTCAGCGTCGCAGTCGCAATTTCGGGGTAAGAAGGCGTCAGCAGGTCACGGACCTGGTCGATGCTCATGTGTGGGGCCGGGTCGGGAATACGTAACCCGTTGAACATAAATTCTCGAGGCAAGCTGCTGGTCTTTAAAGTGGTGGTAGTCATTTTCTTTTCTCCAAAATGATTGTGGAGGCGGGATTGGGTGATTGTCACAATGATCAAAATCAAGCTACGTTGGTTGTGATGGGATACGAGTTTTTCCCATAGGAGCATTGTGCCTAGAAATCTAGCTGCACTGGTAATCGGTAACGCTGCCTACGCCGAGGTGGAGCAGTTACAGAACCCTGGCAATGACGCAACGGACATAGCTGCTCGCCTGGAAACGCTGGGTTTTTCTGTACAGGTGTTGGCGGATGCCACGACCGAGGAGATGGATCGTGCTCTTCGAGCGTTTGGGGAGGTGCTGGCAACCAGCGATGTTGGCCTCTTCTTTTTCGCAGGGCACGCTTTTCAAATAGATGGCATCAACTTCCTCGCCGGAGTCGACACGAAGGCATACGATCCGATGGCGGTCAAGTACTCTGCTCTGCATCTTGATCAAGTCGTGAACGTAATGAAGTTGGCTTCCAGTGTTTCCGAGAGAGCAAGCATAGTCATCCTCGACGCATGCCGAAACAATCCGTTCGAAGGCTACAACCGTTCCGTAGCATCGAATGAGCTAGCCCCGGTGTACGCGCCGAAGGGGATGCTAATCGCCTTCTCGACATCGCCGGGTGAAAAGTCAAAGGATGGGACCGGCCGCAACGGTCCTTATACAGAAGCCTTGTTGCAGCACATTACGACGCAGGATCTCCCCATCGAGACCATGTTCAAGAGGGTGAGGAACACGCTTGCTAGCCTTACGAATGGAAAGCAAACATCCTGGGAACACACTTCGTTGCTCGGCGACTTTCATTTCCGGCTGAGTCGCGAGGCTCCCGTTCTCGAATACGACAGAACCGCTATATCGGATGGCCTATTCGTAATAAGGGAGGGCCAACCAGGACATGCCGTGATTCGCGGCTTGAAGATCCTTACATGGGACTACCAGAACGCGGCGCTCCAGGGGTTCGACATCGAACAGGTAGCCCTCTGTACTCCGAACGTGCTCTTCGTCATCGGAAGGAACATTTACCAGGCGGCTTGTGGAGGTTCGAACGCCGCCTCCGCATTTATTCAGCGCTTCATGGAAAAGACCGAGGCGCTGGAAGAGACGAAACGGAAGTGCCTCATGGATGGAATATTGTTCGAGGTATTCTTCGATCCGGAAGGACAACACCGAGCGCGACCAAAGATGGGCTTCTTCAGCGAGGTGCTAAAGCTTCAGGTGTACCCCGAACTGGCCCCCAGTTTTTCCTTCCTGACGAGCTGCCTCGAGCCGTACGCAGATCTTTACTACTCACTTCCGGGCAGCGAAAGGCCGATCACCATCGATATCGCAGCGGAACCCGGGACCGACGGTGTACGCCACGAGGTGAGGGCCTTGTGGCTGGAAGGAACGAACGTCCTTCACGAGAAGAGCGAGCTCGCATCGAACTCCTGGCTCCGGCAGGATATGACCCTCGATCCCGAGCAGTTGAGAGAGTTCATTTCCGCCGAGCTAGTGATCCCGAAACACCTTCTTACCGTCACAGCGAATGTTCCCGAAACCAACCGCACAAGGTACGTCATCTCACACACGTTAACCATGCGAAGGGAGGGCTGAAGCGCGCGATCTCGTGTCGGGCTACGTCGATCAATCTAGCAGTGCGAATTCTCAGAGTGGATTGTCTTCCATTCGGAAGTAACGAAAATAGAATCGACCTCGCACATACTTTATGCACTCGCGAGTCCAAGGTTATTTGGTGTAGTAGCCGAGAGCTACTCCGTTCCGTTATCAAGAGCAGCCGCTCGTGCCGCCACAGTTCACGCACTTGTGGCAACTACCGTTTGGGACCATCAGTGACCCGCAAGTAACGCAGAGCAGCGCATCGCCAACCTCATAGCTGTCGTGGAGAGATTGCGAAATGCTGGCAGGAGCCTGGTTTGACTCCACGCTGCCTTGGCGTACGACAACCGCAGTCTGCCGCGCAAACAGCGGGAGCTGCTTGCCTGACAGGAATCGCAATTCCAGCCAGCGAAAGAGGTAGTCCATGATCGACTTCGCATATCCAAGTTCCTCATTCCCCGTCCAGCCTGATGGCTCGAAACGGGTATGGGAGAGTTTGTCGCAGAGCACCTTGAGCGGCACTCCGTGCTGCAGGCTCACCGAAACGACGGTGCCGAAACACTCCATCAATCCCGCGATGGTCGAGCCCTCCTTTGCCATCCGGATGAAGATTTCGCCTGGCTGCCCGTTCGGATAAAGACCGATGGTTAGGTAGCCCTCGTGTCCGGCGACGGAGAAATGGTGTGTGAGACCCACCCGTTCGTCAGGAAGACGATGCCGGTTAGCGGCCGGTGGTCCTGACAGATCTTCTTGCTGAGGGGATTCACGCGCAGGTGCTGTATTTGCCGGCTGAGACATGGGCACCCCCTTTCTGGTGTGCAATATGCGTGTGGAAGCTTGGTTTGTACCCTTGGATCAAACTCGGTCAAATGGCACACCAGAGAAAAGGTGGAACGACCCTGAAGGTGGGAGTTCCTCCGATGCGGTCGACTGAGTGATTGGCGATTATTCGCTCATACAGACAGTCCGACGGGATTACTGGAGGAAAGTCCACTCGCTACTCATTTGCGCTTGGGTGATTGCTCCTCTTCGCCGAACGCACGCAGCGAGGGCGCAAAGCGAGGGTACGAGTGGCAATTGTGTCCTGCCTCGCTTCTCATTTTGCTTTCCCAATGAAGTTGTGCCATACTCCTTTGGGTAAGCAAGTGGAAGGCGCGGAGCGCGGCCTATGAAGCAGAAGCGGGACGTACAGCAGGGGACGCTGGCGCTGATGGTGCTGAAGACCCTTCAAGTTCTGGGCCCACTGCACGGATATGGAATCGCACGGCGCATCGCGCAGATCAGCGATCAACTACTCTCGGTCAATCAGGGAACGCTCTATCCGGTCCTGCTGAGACTTGAACAAGAAGGCGCGGTCGCCTCGGAGTGGGGACCTTCAGAGAACAACCGGCGGGCCCGTTTTTACCGGCTCACTCGCGCCGGGGAAAAGCTGCTCGAAGCCGAGAAGCGCGACTGGGAGCAGACAGCGGCGATTATTGCGCGTTTTTTTGAAGTGAAGGCGGAGGATTTGGCATGAGAATCCTGAACCGGCTTTTCGCGCGCATGTGGAATTTCGGCTTCGGCCGCCGTGGTGATGAGCGCCTGCGTGAGGAGATGGAGGGGCACATATCGATGCAGGCAGAGGAGAACGTCCGAGCTGGGATGACTTCAACTGAAGCTCGTCGTCAGGCGCAGCTCACACTGGGAGCCATCGAGACGATTCGAGAGCAATACCGAGAGGAAGAGGGACTGCCACTACTTGAACATCTGCTGCATGACTTCCGATACGCATTGCGTCAGTTGCGTAAAGCACCCGGCTTTACGCTGACGGCCGTGTTGACTCTGGCGCTGGGCATCGGCGCAACTACGGCGATCTTCACACTCGTGCAGCAGGTGATGTTGCAATCGCTGCCGGTCACGAGGCCGGATCAGCTTTGGCGCATCGGCGACCAGCCCCATTGCTGCAACTTTGCTGGATACAGCCAGGACAGCGGCGACGAGCCGAGCAGTTGGAGTCTCTTTCCGTGGGAGGCATACAAGCTATTCCGCGCAAACACGACGGGATTCCAGGATCTGGCGGCGCTCGGGGCGGGTAACGAGTCGCTGGCAGTGCGGCGCGCTGGCTCATCGGGACCGCCGGACACGGCGAATGGCCAGTATGTCTCCGGGAACTTTTTTCAGACTCTAGGCGTTTCCGCCTGGCGCGGAAGGCTGTTCGTCGACACCGACGATCTGGAGGGCGCGCCCCCGGTCGCGGTGATGAGCTTCCATGCCTGGCAGGAGAAGTACGGCTCCGATCCTTCGGTGGTGGGATCGACATACCAGATCAACCGCCAGGCGTTCACGATCATCGGCGTGGCCCCGCCAGCTTTCATCGGGGCGAAGATGGTGGACTGGGGCATGCCGGATATCTGGTTGCCGCTGTCGACCGAGCCGTTGATGTTGGGGACAACGGCGCGACTCAAAAACGCGCGGGTCGATTGGCTGGACTTGATCGGACGTGTACGCCCCGGAACGAATCCGAAAGCGCTGCAGGCGCAGCTTCAAAGCGAATTGCACGGCTGGCTGGCCAGCCACCTGGCGGATATGAGTCCGCAGGAAAAGGCTGTGTGGCAGAAGCAGACGCTCCGCTTGTCGCCTGGCGGCGCAGGTTTCTCCATGTTGCGAAGGGATTACAGCGAGAGTCTGCTGTTGCTTATGTTCACGGCCTGTTGTGTGCTGCTGGTGGCCTGCGCCAACATCGCCAACCTGCTGCTGGCCCGCGGGCTGAAGAACCGGCAGCAGACGGCAGTCCGCGTGGCGTTGGGCGCATCGCGCGGGCGCCTGGTGAGGAATGCACTTCTCGAAAGCGTTACGCTCTCTCTGATCGGCGGCGCGGCAGGTGTGGCTGTGGCCTGGGCTGGGGCCCGCTTGATCCTTTATCTCGCCTTTCGCATGTTGGAACAAAGCACCTGGATTCCTGTGCAAGCTACACCCTCAACACTGGTTCTGCTGTTCGCGCTGGGAGTTTCGTTGCTGACCGGCGCGATCTTCGGGATGGCACCCGCGTGGATGACCTCGCACGCCGAGCCGGTGGAGGCGATGCGTGGCGCCAACCGTGAGGTCGGAGGTGGCCGTCATTGGGCACAGAAGGCGCTGGTCATTGCGCAGGCGGCGGTATCGCTGGTGCTGCTCAGTGCAGCCGCGATGCTGGGCGGCAGCCTGCGCAATTTGGAGCACCAGAACCTAGGGTTCGATCCGGATGGCCGCTACCTGGTTTACATCAATAGTCCTCTGCTGTCGAACTATAAGCCGGATCAACTGCTCCCGCTCTTTCGTGAGATTCAGGACCGGCTCAGCGCCATTCCCGGCGTGCGGGGCGCCAGCTCCGCGACCTACGCGCCGATGGCCGGCAATCAGTGGGGCCATGACATTCGGGTTCAGGGCAAACCAGAGCCCGGCCCGAAGGACGATGTGTCCGCCGACTGGACCCGCATAACGCCGGGGTTCTTCGACACGATCGGCGCTCGAATGCTGGCGGGCCGCGCCATCAATGAAGATGACAACGCGAATGCGCGGCACGTGGCTGTCATCAACGACGCCTTTGCCAAGAAGTTTTTTCGGAACGAGAATCCCATCGGCCGGCACTTCGGTCCCGCTCCGGTGAGGAATGCGGGAACCTATGAGATTGTCGGAGTCGTCCAAAACATCCACTACGTGAATTGGGCCATCAGAGATCCAGCCCGGGCAATGTACTACTTCCCCGAGGCGCAGACCGCCCATTTCGATCAGCCGGATCTCCAGATTGACGAGCTTCGGTCGCAGAACCTCTGGAACATCGTGATCTGGGCGCCGGGACATCCCGCGAACATTCTCACGCAGGCAAAGAAGGCGCTGGCCGAAGTCGATCCGAATCTGGTGATAGATGACGTTCAGCCATATTCGCGAGTGATTCAGGGAACATTCGATCAGCAGAGTATGATCGCCAGCCTTACCTGGCTGTTTGGCGCTGTTGGTCTTGTACTGGCTGCGATTGGTCTCTATGGCGTTACGTCCTATGGCGTGGAGCAACGCAGGAGCGAGATTGGCGTGCGCATGGCCCTGGGCGCCGATCGCGGCTCAGTGGTCGTCATGGTGCTGCGCGGAGCGTTCTGGCAGGTTGGAATCGGATTGGGGATCGGGATTCCGGCGGCGATTGGAGCGGGATATCTCATGGCCAGCGAGCTTTTCGGAGTTGCGCCGTGGAATCCGTTACTGTTGGCGGGAGCAACTATATTCCTTGGATTGGCGGCGCTGATCGCTGCGGCGATCCCCGCGCGGAGGGCAGCCAGCACCGACCCGATGCAGGCACTGCGCAGCGAATGAGTTTCATGAACGCAAGACTTGTGTGCGCATCGTGCATCCGCTGCACTGGCCACGGTCCTAATTAATCCTCTACGAGGACAGTCTTTCCCTAATTGTTACGACCGAAATGTCGATTGTTGCCAGCAGGGCGAGTGACTCATCCACATTTTGTCAATGAGCCACTCGGCGATTTGTTACCTTTAGCAGTCGTGCGCATGCCGAATGGCAAAGAAGAGTATCGAATCAATCGGCAATCAGTCGCGTCCCGTCGCCCGGAATGACATCGAGGAGGCTAATGAAATCGAGAGTGTGCTTCCAATGAATAACCAGGAAAGCTGTGGTTTGGTCATTCAGGTATAAGTCTTGGCGCAGCAGATACCACACGGCGAGTCGATCTGCGTCCGATGCTGTTTGGCCCACGTCCTGTGCGTTGTAACCAAATGCCTGGATGTCACTCACGGCGGCTCGTTCCACGGCCAGCACTCTTTCGAAGGGAGCGCGCGGGCGTATTCGACTGTCATGATCGATCGTCAGCACGCGCTCTCGCAGATTCAGAGGTGCCGCGGTGTGACGTCGCGAGCGAAATCGATAATGTGCGATGGCCATTGAGCCCACAAACTGCGCCACGCAATCTCCATCCTGCTCTCCGCTCGCGGAGAGGCAGAACTTGCGATTCGTCACATCGTCCCGGAAATGCAAACCGTGCAGCGATGTGCTTGCGAAATGCTGAACGCTCATTTGCACTTCACACACCGGCGTCAGAATTCGATAGACCGCTTCGGATGGCTCCTCCGGGGTCGCAATCCCCGTGGTCAAACCGAGAGCCGCTATAGACCATAGGAAGCGGCGCCGACCTGCGTTTCTCAGGAGTGCTTTCGTTGGTGGAAGTACTGCCATCGCGTCACCGGACCCGCCGGTTTGAATTCGTTCTCACAACTGTGACATTCCTACTCGCCGCGCAGCGCCAGCATGGGGTCCGTACTGGAGGCGCGTCTGGCCGGCACCGCAGACGCGGCCAGCGCCAGCAGCAGCATGGCAACGGCAGAAAGTGCAATCACCACTGGATCGAATGGGCTTACGTCGAACAAAAACGAGCGCAAAAGACGGGATGCGGCCACCGCCCCAAGCAGGCCGAAGCCGCATCCCACGGCGGCAAGCTTTACACCGGAACCAAGGATCAGCGCCAGCACTCCCGAGCGCTGGCAGCCAAGCGCCATGCGGACAGCGATCTCCTGTTCGCGCAGCGCTACGGAGAATGCAATCACGGCATAGATTCCGAGAATGCTGAGCAGCAGAGCGGCGACAGCAAAGGAGGAAATCAGCACGGTGTTGAAGCGCCGCGGCGCTTCGCTGTCGGAGATGGCCTGCTCCATCGTTCGCATCTCATAGAGCGGCAACTGCGGGTCAATCTTCTCGACCGTCGCGCGCAACAGGTTCTCCATCAGCTCGGGAGCGACGCTGCTCCGCAGCACGATCCACCCATTGGTTGCGCCCAATTCTCCCGCACTGGCAAAAACTCCTTCCGAGGCGACTGTTTGGGTTACCGGCTGGTAGACCTGCGGCATCGTTTCCTCGTCCGGCGAGCCCAGCTTTACGTCGTCCACTTCTCCCACCACCGTCATCCAAGGAGTGGCAGTCTCCTGCATGCCCCGGCGCAGCCGTTTGCCGATCGGGTCCCGGCCGGGCCAGTACCGCCCGGCCATCTTGCGGTTCACAATAGCCACCAGCTGTGAGCCTGCTTTGTCCGATTCGGTAAACATGCGCCCGCGAAGCAAACGAATACCCAATGCCTGGAAAGGATCGCCCCGCACCATCGACATCGCCGCCATGTTCAGCCCCGCGCCTTTTGGCGGAACATAGCCTTCGAGGGTAAACGCGATGCCCCAATAATTGCCGGCGGCGGGCAGAATCGCAGTGGTCCCAACTGCCTCGACAACCGGCAACTCCCGTAGGTTTCGCAGCAGCTCTTCGCAGAATGTATCGACTGCAGACTGCGTTGCGTACTGGTTCTGCGGCAAGTCATAGATCGCCGCCAGCGTGTGGTCGGGGTTGAAACCTAAATTCACATCACGCATCTTCTGGAAGCTGCGCAACAGCAGGCCGGAGGCGGTCAGCAGGACGAGCGCCACCGCAATCTCCGCCACCACCAATCCCGAACGCAGCCGCGCATGGCCGCTGCCCGGGCTGCCTGTCCGACCGCCTTCTTTTAGCGTCTCGTTCAGACTGGTTCTGATGGCGGCAAATGCCGGAGCGAGTCCGCAAAGAAATCCCGTCAGCAGCGCCAGCCCCAGCGCAAACAGCATCACCGGCCAATCGAGGCTGATATCGCGGACGCGCGGTAGCGTCGCCGGCAGCAGGCTCACGCCCACTCGCAGAGCAACAGCCGCAAGCGCCAGACCTATCCCGCCCCCGGCCAGGCTCAGGACCATGCTCTCCACAATCGCTTGCCGCAGCAGCGTTGCCGCTCGCGCGCCCAGGGCGAGCCTGACTGCAATCTCTCTTCGCCTGCGAATCGACCGTACCAGCAGCAGCCCTGCCAGGTTCGCGCACGCGATCAGCAGGACGACGATCACCGCAAATAGCAGCGTATGTATCAGCGGCCGCGCCTGCGCCACCGTATCCTCGTGCAGCGGCGTCACCACTGAATGAATGCGAATACTGCGCATGTAAGCCGGATAGTTGCGCATCGTCTCTCGCGCCACGCGCTCCGCATCGCCCTGTGCCTGCGCAGCAGCGATACCGAGCTTCAGACGTCCTACCATGTGGAAATTCCACGACGCCGCCTGGCCCGCCAGGAATTCCTCTGGCCGCAGGCTGAGCGGGACCCAAAGCTCGCTCTCGTCCACTTGCCCCGGCTTCAGCGGAAACTCGAAATTGCGCGGCATCACGCCGATCACCGTGTAGGGCTTGCGATCGAGAAGAATCTTTCTTCCCAGGATCGCTGCATCGCCGTGGAAGCGGCTGCGCCACATGCTATAGCTCAGCACCGTCACTGGTTGGTGCTCTTCGTCTTCCTGCTGCGTGAACGCGCGCCCGAGCAGCGGGGCAATATCCAGGGCGGTAAAGACCTCGCCGCTCATCCGCGTCGCATTCACCTTCATTGGATCGCCGAGGCCGGATAATTCAAAGTTGATCGGCTGATAGCCGCCAAGATGAGCAAAGCTATGCGTATCACGCATATAGTTGCGGATGTCGGGAGCAGTCACAGTGGCGTGAGTGCAGGACGCGCAATGCGAGCCTCCCAAAACATCTCCAAGAATGACCAGGCGTCCGGGGTCGGGAAATGGCAGCGGACGCAGCAACACTCCCTCGACAATCGAAAAAATGGCAGTCGTCGCGCCGATGCCCAGTGCAAGCATCAGGATGGCAGTCGCAGCGAATCCAGGAGACTTGCGCAGTTGGCGAAATGTATATCGCGTGTCTTGCAGGATCTGGCCCAGCCCTTGAAACGCGCGTTCGTTGCGATGTAGTTGCTTGGCCTGCTCCACACCACCATAAGCACGTCTGGCAGCCAGTCGCGCCTCTCCGGCGCTCATACCCTGGCGTATATATTCGTCTTCTAGCAAAGCCAGATGCGCGGCAATCTCTCTCGCCAGTTCAGCTTCCGCCTTGGAGTTGGTGAAAAGCTGATAAAACCTCAGAAAAATGCGCCTCAGGTATCTCACGGCTAGGACTCCTCAACCAGCAGTCGCTCCACCAGAGCCGACATTCTTCTCCACTTCTGCGTTTCTTCATCCAAAGCCTTCAGCCCTGCCTTGGTGATTTCGTAGTATTTGGCTTCGCGGTTGGTCTCAGTCCTTCCCCAGGTTCCTTTGATCCATCCGTACTGCTCCAGTCGTATCAAAGCCGGATAGAGAGTCCCCTGATTCAGATTGAGCAGCCTATCGGAGATTTGATGGAGGCGTGTGGCGATTTCGTAAGCGTGCTGCGGACCCATACTCGCAAGGGTGCGCAACACGATGAGATCGAGCGTTCCTTGAAGCAGTTGGATCGATTCCTTTTCTTTATTAGACATCCAAGTAATCTCTCTCACACAGAGCATTATCCCTTTTCACTTGGTTGTCAAGTGATATTTGTGTGAGCGCAACTTGCTCCTGTGTGGTCAGCGTGGTCGCGACACTCTAAGATTCGAGACAGTCACGACAGCTTTCGGGTACGGATGACAGATATCGTGGTCGATTAGCGACTTCCGGGAGGGGTCACTCAACGAGTTTTGGTGTCAAAGCTTGTCTTCCGAGTCCGGATGTGTGCGCCATTGCAGAGTCATAGGCGATTCTTCAAACAGAGGCATAGGCCAGCGCCAGCCTATGCTGCCTACAAGATTCTGATTGAGCTTCCCACTACTGGATTCGCAGATGGTACCCGCGTTTGACCGAAGCTCCCTCGACCACGCCACCGTTGGCAATGTGTTGCTTGATGGCACTATTCGATGGCTCGCTAGATTTGACGGAAGCAGCGAGCGGTTCTGCCAGCGTCTTGGGCAGTGTATCGATCACGTCGAGCCAGAGGGGACCATCTATCTTTGCCTCGAAGCGGCGTAGGTCATCAGGGATGCTGTCGGGCTGAGTGATCACCACACTGTCCTGGGAGTTCTTGTTCCGCTTGAGAGTAAATTCATGACTCTCGATCTTCTTTAGGTCGTGGCTGGCAAGATAGTAGAGGACCATGGATTCGGTCCGTTCGATCTTGTTCTGGGCCCTCTTGGCTCGCGCAGCGTACCTTGCCGACTCCTTCTTGCAGTGTTCGGCGCGCGTCTCCATGATCCGTAGAAATCTGCCGATCCGATCGATCTTTACATCCATCGCCTGACAGAACACTTGGAAGCGCTCCATTGCTTCGGCACTCGCTTCACCATACTCCTCGATCTCGTCCTGAATCTGTTCGAGCAGCGCATCCAGTTCGCCGTCCAGCTCAAGCAGAGAATGATCCGTGGCAACCACGTTCGGAGACGACAGCGCACGAGTTGTCCCTTGAAATGAAATCAGAGGTGTAGCTTTGCTGGCCATAGAATCTCCTGTTTTGTCATTGAAAGCTCCACGCATGTGAGCCTGCGGAAAACTCGCCGCAAGTTCACACGCAATGGTTCAGGCGAAGAGCAGCATCTGCTCTCCCTCGGGGTGCCCGGTGGGCCAGAGCGTGGAAGGCTTCTGTTGGGTCTTTGGGTTCGGCTCGACGAGATGCAGCGCAGGGGACGATGCTGTGACTGGCTCCAACGGCAGAAGAGGCAACGAGCGATCGTCCTGTGCCAGTAACTCCGTCTGCGACACCACCGGCATCGATGGCATGTGCTGGGCACGTTCGCGCTTGAGATCGGCCCACACGGCATCGGCTGACTCACCGACGCGTCCGCGTTCGACCAACTCACGCGCCATGGCGCTCATCATGTCGTCGTCGCTCTCGAGAGAATGAATGCCTTCGCCCGAGAACTTGCCTTCCATCATCAGCGCCACCAGCATCTTCTTACCCACCAGCCGCAAACACGTGGTTTGCGTCGTGCCCTTGGTGACCAGAAACTTCACATGGACAGGATGCTTCTGCCCGATACGCCACGACCGGCGCGAGGCCTGCCGCAGCGTGTGAAGGGAGTAGCCCGTCTCATAGAAGTAGAGCGTGGGGAACGCGAGGAGATCGAGGCCTGTCTCCACCAGCTTCGGGTGACAGATCACGACCTCAACACCTTCCTTCAACTGCTTCTCGTACCAGAGCTCACGCTTGAGCGTAGGCACGGAGGGACGCAGCACCGCTACCCGTATCCCGACACCGCGCAGCACCGACTCCAGACGGGCCGCAACGTCGAACTCGCCGGTGAACGTCGCATACACCTGACAGCGCCGTCCCTGTCGAAGCTCCGTACGGATGTCCTCGATCAGCCGTCGCTCCTTCGCGTACGCGAAGTTTTTGGGAAGGTCAGGTGCCTCGGTGACCAGGAAGGACTCGTAGTGCTTCGTCTGCGGGTTGAAGCGCTTCCCCCAGATCTCCCCGATGTCGAATGGGTGGTCTGGGTAGAGAAGCAACCGGTGCATCATCAGGCTCATCAGGCTGCGGTTCCCGCGATTGGCAGCTACGGCTTCCCGAATGTCCTTCTCGACATGCTCGTACGCGCGGCCGAGCGTCTCGTCCATTTCGACCTCGATGACGCTCTCTTCGTAGGAAGGAAGGTAGTCGGCAATGTCGTCCAGAGTGACGAATGCCGTCGAGGCCATGAGGAACTTGCCGAAGACCAACGGCGATGCTCCTGGCTTCCGCACCAGCCGCACGTCGCTCTTTGCAGCGCGTGTGCAAGCGTTGTCCTGGTCGGGAACCTTCTCGATCGACTCCATGACCCCATAGCGCGTAGCGAAGTCCCGTCTCCCAGTCGTGCCGGCAGCGAAGCCTTCGGCCACCATCTGCCGCGGTTCCATCCGGTAGAAAAGGTTGAACAGGTCGTCCGCATAGCCGCCCATCAGGGTGCCCGTGAGCCCGATCAGCTTCTTTGCACAGCGATAGAGCACGCCCAGGTTGTTGCCTTGGGCTGTCTCCTGCGCCAGCTGATGCAGCTCATCGGCAATCGCATAGTCCCACCAGCCCTTCATGTAGCGGGCGACGTACTCGAGCGGCGCCATCCGCTGGATCTTCTCGCGGTCCGCCTGCCAGAGCGCGGAGAAGACGGTGGCGCCGTCATTTGCACGAGTGACCGACTCCGACATTTTCACGGCGGCGAAGTCCAACCGTGACAGCAACCCGCCATCCGGCGACGGAACGGTCGTCCCTGAGTCAGGATTGATGACGGAGCCCTTGTCGGGCCCCGACTCGGCAACGCTATAGGCGTGCTTCCAGTGGTAGCTGAGCTTGCCGGTCTCCCGCGAGGCGATGAAGTACGCGGGACCCGGACAGGTCTCGCGCCAGCCCTTCCGTCCCATCGTTCGCATCTCGAAGAGCGAGGTCTTCAAACCCTTATTGACGGCGTGACCTTGCTTCATCTGCACTTCCACAACGCCATGCGGCCGTGATGGGTCACCGCCATTGCGCAAGTCGTAGATCACGAAGGCGCGCGCCCGCGGCACCGTGATGAGCACCTCACGAGCCCACTTCAGGACCAGGTGTGGCGGGCACATCGCGATCGCGGAGTAAGGAGCGCCATTGGCATGCGTGTGCGCGACACCCATCGACATCAACGTCTTTCCCGTCCCACATTCCCCCACAATGCGCACAGACCGAGAGGTCTGGAGAGCATTCGCAAGACCCGAAATCGTCAATGCCTGCGCCGGCAGCGGCTTGCGTAGCAGGGTGGAGACAGGTGCGGCAATCGGATCATTCGGGCCCTGGAGGGGCGGGTACATCTCCACAATGCGCGAGCCGAGCTCCCACGAGAAGGTGCGGAGATATTGGTAATAGTTATCCACGGGATCACTCCGGACTGAATTGAAGGCAAAGAAAAAGGCCGGCACCCGGCCGGCTTGATATTTGCGTAGTTGTATCTGCTGTAGTTTCTTTTTTGAGCAGCTCTTAGCTGCTAGTTATTACTGACGATCTCTCTTGGGGTATCCGTGCAGATCTATTTCTTCTATGCCGCTTTCTGCTTCGCCCAACGCTTGCGCTGTGCCTCTGCGATCCTCTTTCTTCCGGCGGCTGACATGGTTCTCTTTTTCGGAACTGTATGCAACCCGGATGTGCCTGGCCGTCCTCTACGTACCGTCGAGGCTGTACCGGCAAGGAGAGAACGAGCGGACTGCAGGCGTGCAATCTCGGCGTCAATGGCAGAAAGAATGTCCTGTGTGTTCATCCAGGTAAGGTATCAGAGGTCAGGTTTGAACGCCAGTTACGTATTATTTTTACATACTGTGTGATGCTTCAGCATCAGGTCCAAATAGCCATCACTACACTTGAGGACCATTTGCCTATTAGGGTGTTGCACCGTATCTCCCAGAGGAGATCGATTCAGGGAAGATTGGGCTTCCGAAGAGGCTAAAAACCGCTTGTCACAAGCTATCAGCTACAGTTGACCATGCCTGACCTTAAGCGTGTGAAGATACTACGTTGGACTGATGGCGATGACGGAAGACGATTCGGTTGGGCGACCGTCACGGTCGCTGAGGCGCTAAAGAGTAGCGAGAAGCACTTTCGCTGCGCCGCGTGCGATGGACCGGTCAAACTGGTTCGGAAGAAAAGTGAAGAGTCAGGTGGCCATCCAGAGCATTTGAAGCTTGGCGTCAGGTGCGGAATGTCCCTATTGCCTCTCAAGGCTTCAACTAAGAAAAGGACTCAAGGCCTTTCTCGTACTGGTGAAGAAGCTCAGGCAGTTCGCGCCCTTTAACACCCGCGTTCACCGGCGATATCACTTTTCCCGGGAATGCATAGGTGACGATTCGGTACAGGGTGAGCGGAATTGAGCCTGAGAGTCGATCATTACGTAGGGCAGCGGCACTACGTATCTGAGAAACTGCTCTCAGCTTCGGCAGCGAATCCGCGAACCGATTGAATCTTCGCAGCCCACGCTGGGACTAACAAGCCTCATCCTGTGTGCGCAGACTAAATAAGATCTGACCACCGTGATTGGACGTGACGCTATCATCAGCGTATCGTCATATCAGTAGTATCGTTCTCGTCTTCGTTACCCAAAGCCCACCTCTTTGCAACCTGTCGAGGCGAAACCTCCAGGTTCACGTCCGCTATGAAATGAGCGCGGTTATGTATCTCGAAACAACATCTCCCCCTATCAGCGCAGCATTCACCTATCCGTTGCTCAAGAAGCGGCACGGAGATGTGCGCCAAGCTCCTCCTTCGACAAAGAAGCCAGGTGTCAAACCATCTCCTGAACCGCCGAAGCAGAGCGGACAGCCAGGGGCGAACATTCGAAGCGCAAGCCAGAACACCAGTGTTTCGGAACCATCACCGGCAGAATCCCCAGACATGAACACGATCCCAGATGCTGGCGGCGGCTCTGTTTCTAGCTTCTAAACAAAGCTAGTGGTCCTAGTGTGCTGCAGAACAAGCAGCAGTTGTGCCGTCTTCCTCGCCTCTAGCCGTACCGTTTGCTCCGGACGAGCCACTTTCAGGGCCATCTCAGGCAGCACAAAGGGCGCTCTATGACGACGAATCTCAGTACACCCATGACTGACGCGGACCAATGTTCGCCAACTGAAAATGTCATAACTGTCATGGCTTATAGGTTGTGGACAGAGAGAGGGAGACCGATTGGCTCCCCTGAAGACGACTGGTTCGGAGCTATATGTCAAATCAAACATGATCGGACACCTGGTTCCGTTCTCTAGTCTCGAAGCCTGAATCGGGTGTCGGGTGCTGTTTTAGCTGACTCAAGACTCTCGTCGCCGAGCGCGACAGCCCAAAGTGTTGTCACTCCAGGCATAATTCCGGCACATGGACTGGTCAGGCTCAGTGCCTAATCATCTTGAAGAAGAATGCCCCAAAGAATGGGCGCGCCGAAAGGCCGCGATTCGTCGCGCGCAATGTTGGCTACCTGACATAAGCGTATAGTTATTACTGTGCGGCTAACTTTGTCGCGTTGATGCGTAAGGGACCCTATGGCGAGTAAAGCGACAATTTTATTGGTCGACGATGACGACGCTCTTCGCCAGACGTTGGCTGCCGTCCTACAGGAATACGGCTACGATGTAACAACTGCAGGCAGCGTGCCTGAGGCTTTGAAACTCATCACTGCGGGAAGCTACGATGTACTGCTCAGTGATCTCCATATGCCGGGAAGAGGCGATGGTCTCACGGTCGTAAGCGCCATGCGCCACGCGAATCCAAAAGCCGTCACCATCTTATTGAGCGCTTTTCCGGAGATGGACGCCGCCGCTCAGGCCATCCTGCTGCAGACCGATCAGATTCTGGTAAAGCCGATGAATATTCCTACGCTGATCGAAGCGATCGAGCAGCGGCTTGCAATCGGACCTCCTCCATCGCGCGTGATCCAGAGCGTGGCTACGATTCTCGAATCTTCAGTCCAAAACACCATTGACGCCTGGTACGAGCGCATTGGGAACGACAAAGAGATCACGGCGGTTTCTATGAGCCGCGACCAGCGGGTCGGTCATCTTCCCAAAATTCTGATGGACCTGGTAAATCGCCTCCGCACCTTCAAACCCTTAGGCTGTAAGGAACTGGTGTCGGTCGCAGCAGAACAGCATGGGCGCCTTCGGCGCCAACAGGGCTATTCGGCTGAAATGATGGTCGAGGAATCCCGGATGCTGCAGGTCAGTATCTTTGAAACTTTGCAGAAGAATCTGGCGAGCATCGATTTCAGCATTCTTTTGAATTCGGTCATGACCATCGCGGATGAGGTGGACTCACAATTAAGCCAGGCGATGCACAGCTATATAGAGGAATCTCTTCTCGAAGCTGCGCCTGCTTAACGGGATCGCTTACTTGCAACGTTGTGCAATTCGGCCATTCGGCTAAGATTCTGCCCCGTTTTTAGAAAAACTATCCATGCAAAAGCACATTCTCATAGTTGCCGATGATCGTCCTTTACGAACGACCCGAGTCTTCCTTCTGGAAAGTGAAAGATATCGTGTCGAGTGTGTCGAATCGGACGACGAAGCGATGACCATGCTCCTCACCAAGACCTATGACCTCGTTCTGCTCGGGCGCAACTCCGAGCTGCATAAGAAAGGCATCGACCAAAGGCTCAGAGAAAAGTATCCCCATCTCTTGACTCTTAAAATCGTCAATGAAGCGGATGCCAGCATCTGGCCGTCGCGGATAACCGATTCGCAGCCGGAACATGTCATCGCAGCGTTGCATGAGATGTTGGGAGAGAAAGTGCTTCTGGTCCCGGTAACAATGTTTGTGGATTTGAAGAGGGAAACGAGCGGATCACCAGACCTCTAGCTCGTTAGGGCGCTTACGATAGAGAGGGGACTAGATTCGTTTGACATTGCATACTTAACAATCTGATTTGCTCATCCACCAAAGCCATGTACACGCGCACTCGTTCGGGCCGATCAGCATCTTTCAAAGTCAAATAGGTAAGGTTGGCAAGCACTTCGGCGATATTTTGAAGTTTACGCGTCCGCTCGCTACCCCTTGAATCCCCAGTCGATTGTCTCCACGTCGGGTCCATAATGGACCTCCAGTTCGTAGGATGCGCTGGTCATGCCATGAGCCGTATTGGCGCGTGTGGGTCCGCACAGGCTGCAGCGCGAGCGGGGCCGTGCCTTGTCCCCCCAGCGACACGGGCAATTGTCTAAGTCTGCGGACTGGGGAATTACCGGGTAAAGGTCGCCCTTTGTGCTTGCTTTCCGCCAAAACTACACGCGGCGCCAGCACCTGGGATACCGGGTATGCTCTGTGACGTCTCGAAACAACACGTTGCAGAGGGCCACTCAAATGCAACGATACGCTTGAGTGATGATGCTTCTCCTCTTTCAGGTTCCCTGAACTAAGTCAGCCCATCTGAAGTTCTCCCAAATCTTAGCGCAATGACAACCTTAAGGAGGTTGACTTATGTACGCTCGTAACATCTCGTTTCATCTGAAAACCAATATGCTTGCGGATTACACCCGAGCGTTTGACAAGGACATTCTTCCGTTACTTCGCAAACAGAGCGGCTTTAAGGATGAAATTACATTCGCCAGTTCCAACGAAATCGATGTGACTGCCATCAGTCTGTGGGACAACAAAGCGGATGCAGAAAAGTACAACACCAATTCTTACCCCGAGGTGTTGAAGACCCTGGCAAGATTTATCGAGGGAACGCCCAAGGTTCAGACATCTGACGTTGTCAGCTCGACCTTCCACAAGGTCGCCGTTCACGCATTGGCGTAGGACAGTGAACATTTGGCACGGGAAGGCGGCTAATCCGCTTTCTCGAACTCACTGAGGAGTAGCAGCCGCATCCTTCGGCTAACAGTTGCAAAGCAGATCAGCTACCCGTCAATACCACAGCATTTGTAACGCGCGTGCTGCTCACCGACGGCGTGCCTCTGGACCTTCCTCGGTGTCTTCGTCTGAAGCGGGCTCGATCAGCACTGGTGAATCGTTCTTCACGTTGCCTACAGCTTTGTCCACTTTCCACGCCGTCATTTTGTCAGCATCGTAAGGGCGGAGGAGATCAATCGGTGGACGATCAGGATCAGCTTTCAGCCAGCGATCATAATCACGCTCTGACACGATCACTGGCATGCGATTATACAGAGGCTGGACGACCTCGTTCGGATCGGTCGTCACGATCGCGAAGGAGCGCAGAGCAGTTCCCGCCTTTGTGTCCCGCCAAATCTCCCAGAGACCTGCAAAGGCGTATGGCTCGCCAGCCTTGAGTGCAATTGCGAATGGCTGCTTGGTCTTCGAATCGATCCTCTGCCATTCGTAAAAGGCGTCGGCAGGCACCAGGCAGCGGCGATGTTTGAACGCCTCGCGATACGTTGGCGAGATAGTGATAGTTTCAGCTTGCGCGTTTATGGTGCTGTAGCCGACCTTCGCGTCACGCGCCCAGAAAGGTACCAAGCCCCAACGCATCAGGACATCTCACGCTCACCGTATCCCGGTTCAGCCGAATCACCGGCTGGAAGGTCTGCGGCGCGACGTTCCAGGATGGGCCGAAGTCAGGCAGGGAAAGGCCATGCACCTGGAAGTGTTCTGCGATGCGTTGCTTGTCGGAGCGTCGAACGTAGCGGCCAAACATCAGTTCATCCTACGTCGGACGATCCGTTCAGGATGATAGGACCGTATGAAACGGTCCTCGCAGATGTGGTCGCGCTCAAACTCGGCGAGCTGCGATTCCTCCGCCTCGGAGGCTACCGTTCGGTAACAGCACATGCAGATGGAATCGAATGTTCTATCGTCATTGGCCCTGTGGTGGAACGTCGTCATGGAGGGGATGTGGTCGGCCAAACTGGACCCTTTCGAAAGCAGGTGTGAACGTCGGAAACGCACAGCGTACACCTCGGGGTCTAAAATCTTTTGTCATCTGGCCGACAGTTCATCTCACGAGTTGTCATCGACTATTTCCCAGTTGCCGTGAGCGTTCCTATGCTCATAGAGAAATTCCGATGTATAGAAGATGATCATTCCATCGGCAAACCTGATCACGATGCCGTTGTGAAAACGGTCTGTTTCCAATACGCGGATGGGAGGATCTGGGGAGGCCGTCATATCCAGTCACCCTAAGAGAGTGGGGGAAACCGGTCTGTCGCCTGATGAACGTTCGGCGCGACCTTTCTCTCATGGGGCAAAAGAAACGGGGATTTGCTTCTATCCGAAGCTGCTTCCGGGTCATGGCTTTGCTTTGCTGGCCTCGATCACCATGCGAGCAATCGTAGTGGACTCCGAGATGATGGAGCGCACCCGTGGACTCCGATTCTGTATCTCCCTCGATTCCACTCTTGACAGCTTCACCGCAGCGATCAGCCCTGCCACCACGGCTATAACTCCTGCCGTTTTGTCTGCAGCCTTTTCCTCCATCAGCGCCTCCCTTGGAGAACGCGCATCACTTCCCACGACGGCTGGCCGAGGAAGACCTCGGTAGAGACGATGTAAGAGCGTCGTTCCATGCACATTGGGCAGGCCACGGTGATCGAGCCGATCACGGCCTCAATAGAGATAGGGACGCATCGCTTGCAGCCTTTGCAGCGCACCACCTGGACGTGATTTCGTTCGGGAGCTGGCATGGTCAGCCCAAAGCCTCTCGCTTCCAAATGCGTGGCGGATTGCCGATGAAAATCTCCGAGGGGCGATAGACCCGCTTCGTGCCGCAAACGCTACACGGTACTCGTGCAGGAAGGACCGGAACTCCGCGTGTGAGGCTCGGTGTCTGTGCTCCGCAGGCCTTGCATTTGACCAGCGCTTGGTGTGTTCGTATGAGGACTGGCATACCGGCAGCCTAGCGCGGCAGCATGTGGAAAGGCGAATGAAAGACGAAGGTTCACTCAAAAATTAATAGGACAGGATGAAGGGGGAATTGAGCCTAGCCGGTTAGTTCACGCTCCGATGCTGCTCCCATTCACAATGTAACCGGCAAAGCGGGGTGGCCCCTCGGGGAGCACTGTAACCATCTCATTCTAGGGCAGTAATAGCAAAGGATTGTAAAACGGCTGTGGCAGATGCCTGGGATGGGGAGCGGCCAAGAATCAACCCCACAATATAGATACCTTTCGATTCCCTTCACTGCCGTTAGAGTGCCAACCCACGGCTTAAATCCTTTAGATTGTGTTGTTAGACGCCCCTCAGAATCCAAAGGTCGCCGGTTCAAATCCAGCCTCTGATAGAACCCCCATATCGAGCCGTCCGGCTTGAAACGATTGCGCATAATGCATGGCTGGCCGACTTCCCGACGCCAGTGATTCCCGGATATCAAAGCGCGGCCAGAGAATCGGTCCATTCTTCTCTGGCAATGCCAACAGACCGGCTTTAAGTGCCTCGCCGATGCGATCCATCACGTCCTGCCGTGTGCCATGGATGATCGCTGGGTTGCAGCCGATGCCGTCCAGACGGCGTATCAGCTTGTCCCTGCGCATCCCGCCTAAAATGGGTTCACCCCAACGTGGATCTGCGGGAGCCCCAAGCAGACTGACCACTGTGGCCCACGCCAGCTCCTTCGTCTCCCCATCGAGATGCATAAGATAGGTCGTTCCCGCGGTTCCGTTGGCTTGAAGAGCAGCGGACACGGCGACCAGATGCCTTAGCGTGCGCTTCCTGCCCTCTAGCGCAAGCGAGCCGTTGTAGCAGACTGCGTCGGGGCCGAAACCCAGTCCTGATGACTCCGTCTGGAAATGTCAGAGTGAAGGTGTGTTTCTCGTAGATCGCGGCCCGAATGGCACCTACCTCTGCATCGCCCCCAAAGAGACTGAGAAGATGGGCTTGTTCGCCATTGCCGATGTAGTGGTCAACATGGACCGAGATCTGCGTGTTGGTCTTCTCCGTATTCCGCGCGTACTGAAGGCGCCCCAGGCGCAGATGCGCATTCTGCATCGCGGTCCTCTTTCTTCTTCTCCTCGCCCAGCACCAGCGTGCGCCCGTCCTCATAGATCAGGGCCAGCTCGTTGGTGAAGCGCTCGCGTTTGTGGATCTCCTTGAAGCCCTTTTCCTTTACCTCGAAGACAGTGACCGACTTCACCGTCCTCCAGCGTGCAATATGGCGATCGCTTCCCTGCCCGAAGACTCCGTTCAATAGTCCCGCTGTGCAGAGCAGTCCCACATGACCGGCGTGCAGCGGCGTGATCGGACGACCGCCCTGCACCTCTTCCTTGGGCAAGAGGAAGGGAGCAACCTGCTGCCAGGCTGCAGAGGCGGGGACGAGATCCTCGATCTGATCGAGCGGTAGCCCGCGATAGACGAGTGGAACCGCTTGCGCTGGCGGGACACTGTAGGGCGTCTCGGTGCCGCTCAAGACCGGCATCGGGTTCCGCCAGACCATCTCCACCAGTTGGGAGCGGTTGCGATCGTAATGCTCGCCACGGATTCGTTTGCGGACGCCGAACAAGGCCACCTGACCGAACCGTTCGGCTTCCGGATCGGTCAGCCGGAAGATACGCAGCCCAGTGAAGTTCCCGGCCAGCAGTGGGATCGCAGAATCCAGCCTCTCCCGCGGGACCACCATCAGCAGCACTCCACCCTCAACCAACCAGCGAAACGTGTGCACGAGGAAGAGGTACTCCATCCGCTTGTTGTCCGCGGAGCCAATCTCGGAGTCGTAAGGTGGGTTCAGATAGAGGAAGGAGAAGCTCTCCGATTTGCCGATGGTGTCGAAGAGGTTGCCGTGGACTGTCGCGATTCCACTGGCAGAAGCGGCCGCGACGCGGTCTGCGTCCAATTCGACGCCATGCTTTTCGACCTCGGCGCCTTCAGTCAGTTGGTGAAGCGCCGCGCCCGTGCCGGCACACGGGTCGATGGCGCTGGCGCCAGGCTCGAAACCGAGCAGCCTGCGCAGCCGTGAACCTTCCGCCGGAGGCAGCGGATAGTACCCCAATTTGATTCTTGAAACATTCCTGGCCATAGATTCCTCTTTCTAGATTGTGTGGGTACACACACAACACGTGAGTCATTCGACTTTATTTCGAAACGAATCGATTGCAGGCCGAGATTCAACGATTTCGCGCGATAACTTATTTTCCGAATCGTCGACACTCGGGCCGCAACTCCAGGAAAGTGCCTACTGAACGTCTTACTGAGTGACTTGCCCGGAAGGCGCCAAGTGAAATCCACTCCGGTTTGCGCTTTACGCACGGAGCTTTCGGCAGTGGATTTTGCTTGTCATATCTCTGTCGACGCCGGCGTTAGCAGGATCAACCTTGGCCTTGACAGACATTAGAGCACGTGCGTACTCTTTAATCGTGCGGTACTCCCTGGAACATAAAGCGCAGAACCACGAGAACATTCTTTCCGTAGCTGCTCGCTCTTTCCGCGAGCACGGCGGCGACAGCAGCGGCATCGGGACGGTGATGAAAAAGGTAGGTCTGACGAAAGGTGGCTTCTACCGGCATTTTAAGAGCAAGGACGACCTGTTCGTCGAAGCGGTGGCACGGGCATTCGACGAAATGGGAAGAGGCATGCTGGAAATTGCAAAGTCCGCGCCTGAAGGTCAGGCTCTGCGGGCCATCATCGAATACTATCTGAGCCCACGCCACGCCAATTCCCCAGGAATGGGTTGTGTGGTCTCCGCCCTTGGGCCAGAGCTCGCACGAAAGCCATTGTCCGTGCGAAAACGGATTGAGGCATCGCGAGAAGCATATCGTGAGCGGCTCCTGCCATTTGTTCCCGGTCAGACGCGAGAAGAAAAAGTAGCGAACTATCAGCTGTTGTTCCCCAGTATGGCTGGGGTGCTGACTACGACCCGGATGACCTTGTCCCCGCAAAAGCGTGAGCAGATGTTGATGGAGGCGAGGAACTTTTTTATAAAGTGCTTCGCCGAAGAGTAATTTTTTGGTCTAAAAAGAGTACGACAGTACTCTTTAAGCGAAACGAACCAGAACCGAATCGAGAGGAGAATCCGATGAGATTGATGATCCCTTTTCTCATGGCAATGCTACCGGTAGCGTCCGTAGCGCAATCACAGTCAGGGGCAGCCTCAGGCATACCCAGCGTTGCCATGCCTCCAACCACCGAGGTACTCGTCATTCAAACTCCCAGGCAGGGCGTGACCTTTCAACAAGTCATAACCGTGATGCCGGCAGAGATTCGGGCCACTGTAAAGCTCTACCTCGACGGGAAAATCCGCGAGTGGTATTCCCGCGGCGATGGCAAGGGTGTCGTCTTCCTGGTCGACGCGAAGACCGAGGACGAGGCACGAGCCCTTATGGAAACGCTGCCGCTCGCGAAGGAGCAGTTGATGGATCACCAGTACATCCCCATTGGACCCTTGATGCCGCTCAGGACGTTGATCGGCCCGGGAGCGCAGCAGGCGGGAGCGCAGCGGCCTAGCCCGTCGGCCTCTGCGAAATGCGATCTGCCGGGAGGCAAGTCCGTCGCCGCGGACTACTCCCGCCCGCAAATGAAGGGGCGCAAGATTTTTGGCGGCCTTGTGCCTTATGGCCAAGTCTGGCGGGCGGGTGCGAACGAAGCGACAACCTTCGTGACCACAGCCGACCTGGTGATCGGCGGCAAGCACATCCCCGCCGGCAGTTACACCCTCTTCACGGTCCCAGACAAACAGAAGTGGACGCTCATTATCAGCAAGAAAACCGGTGAATGGGGCATTCCTTACCCCGAGGGTTTCGATCTGGTTCGCGTGAACATGAAAGCTGCAACAACTTCCACGCCGGTGGAAAGCTTTACGACTGCCTTCGACAAGGAAAGCAACGGCTGCACACTTCGGATGGAGTGGGAGAACACGCGCGCCACGGTTGACATCGCTGCGATGTAGTTCGCTTGCTTGAATTCCAAGAAGGAGACATTCATCGTGCCACAACAGATGATCTGGTTTTTCGTGAGCATCGCATTCAGTTTCATCGCGTGGGGGATCGTCGCCGCTCGATATATCTGGCCGGAACTCCGCCTCCGTCAACGGGTCGAGGCGTTGCGGCCGTTGCTTATCCTGCACAGTTTCCGCTTCATCGGATTGGCAGTCCTGATTCCAGGCGTCGTGTCACCCGATCTGCCGCCTGCCTTCGCGCATGCTGCGGCCTATGCGGACATCATTGCGGCGATACTTGCGCTGCTTTCACTACTTTTGCTGCGCAGTGCGGCTGGTGTTGCCGTCGTATGGATCTTCAACCTCTGGGGCACAGCCGATCTGCTCAACTCTTTCTACCAGGGCCCTCACGCCGGACTGTTGGCGGGACAGTTGGGAGCTGCATACTTCATTCCGACTTTGGTAGTGCCGCTGCTGCTGATCACGCACGGACTCGCTTTCCGGATTCTTCTGCAACATCAAAAGGACCTCGCAATGCAGGAAAGCCGGCACGTAGCGTAAAGCTCCTCGGCTATCTCGAGGAGTGCTATTCTGCCGCGCCCCGGACTTAGTGGGCCAGAACCGGAGATTCAATTGACCCCAGAAGAGATTCGGAATCTAGCCGCCCGGAACGCCTCGAGTGACAAATCTGTTGGCGGCTCATTGCACCGGGATCGAAGCCACATTCGGCTGTGGCAGGATCTTGGCTCCGCCGCAAAACAGCCGTGGTCGCGAGCGTAGGATCGTCCTTTTCGCTAGCTGATGGTATCGAAGTCGGTCCCCTTGCCGAATAACTGGGCTCATAAGCGATTGGTACTCCCGGCCTCGTTTGCCTGAGAAAGACCGAATTTAGGATGACGACTGTAATCCTAAGCGAGCAAGAAAGAGGACTCATAATGTCTAACCCAATTCTGGTTACAGGCGCAGCTGGCGGTCAGCAGGGCTCAACCGGACGCGTCGTCGCAACGCTTCTCCTCGAGCAGGGCCTTCCCGTTCGCGCATTCGTCCACAAACAACTCGATGCCAGGTCCGACGAGCTTCGCAAAAAAGGTGCGGAAATCATCGAGGGTGACCTCCTCAACCCGGTCTCGGTCCAGGCGGCTATGAAAGATGTGAAGCGCGCTTACTTCACCTACCCGGTGGCCGATGGGCTGCTTGAGGCCGCCACCATCTTCGCCACATCGGCCCGCGCTGCGGGGGTGGAGCTGGTTGTGAACAATTCGCAGTTTCAGGGTACGCCAGATGATCCATTGTTTCGCGATCTTCAACGCGCTCCGTCATTCCGGAATTTGCAGCACCGGTTGGCTGATCGTATTTTCGACTGGGCGCAGATTGGAGCCGTTCATCTTCAAGCACCACCCTATTACGAAAACGTACGCGCGCTTGTAAGCCGCAGCGTGGCCGAGCAAAATGCCGCGTTCCTGCCCTGGGGCGATGGCGACGCTGTCATTCCGCTCGCCGGCGCTGAAGACGTAGCCCGCGTGGCCGCAACTCTTTTGGCTGCCTCCAACGCGCCCTCTGAAAATATATACCCGCTGGTGACCGAAGCTTTAACAGTGCGGCAGATTGTCGAAACCCTTGGTAAAGCTATCGGGCGGCCGGTTCGCTATGTGCCAATCACAGACGAGCAGTGGGCGGATGCAGTGAAGGAGCGAATCAATCCCCACGCGCTCGATCATCTGACCCATCTTTGGCAATACTTCCGGAATAGTAAGGAACCCCGCCAGGCTACCAATGCCATTCGTGAAGTCACGGGCCGGAATCCACAGACGCTGGAAGACTTCTTCCGAGCCAATGCCAAATCAATCGGCAGCGCAGGTCAATGAGCTCGTGCCCTGTCCGAAGAAATCCGAATCGATCCTGGTCTGCTCTTGGCTCAAGCAAACAATACGTTGAACCAAACCGTTAACACGGAAGGAGTGCTGAAATGTCGCCGGCAATCATTTTCAACTTGCATCTCGTATTGGGCTATGTCGCGTGGGTGCTTTGCACGAAGGTGTATATCCTGCCTAAGCTCAAGGCGATGAGCCGAATCGATGCGCAACGCGCTATTGCTACGCTGCACAGTTTTCGATTTTTCGGGCTTGTATTTATCCTTCCGGGCGTCGTCGGCCATAAGCTACCTGTAGGTTTCGCGCCCTTCGCTGCCTACGGGGACTTTGCCACTGGATTGCTGGCAATTCTGGCACTTCTCACGATAAGGATACGTTCACTTTTCTGGCCGCTCGTCGTCGGCTTCAATCTCGTGGGAGCCGTTGACATCATCGTCGACTATTACCACGGCGCCACATTAGGTCTACCAGCTCTGTCAGGAGAGTTGGGCGCGACCTACGCGATCGTGATTGTGTATGTGCCCATACTGTTGATTACGCATTTCATATCGTTCTATTTGCTGCTCCGCCGTCGATCGGACGTAACGAGCTTCGCAGTCCGAGCCGCCTCCTGAATCATGCCTAGTTGTCGGAGTTCCCAATCATGGGTTCTCCTGGTGAACCTCTAGAAGGAGACGTTCATGATTAAGCCAAGAATCGTTGTGACCGGCGCAACCGGGAAGACGGGTAGCGTAGTGGTTAGCGAGTTGTTAAAGAATGGCTACCTCGTTCGTGCCGTAGTGCATCGGGAAGATGGCCGCAGCGCCCGCCTGAAATCGCAGGGGGCGGAGATCGTTGTCGCCGAGATGAGCGATGTCGAGCGCGTAGTCGACGCGCTGGATGACGTTCAGCGCGCCTATTATTGTCCTCCCATCGATCCGTACGCGATTCAGGGAGCGGTTGCCTTCGCGATTGCCGCGAAGGAAGCCCGGCTCGAACACCTCGTGGGATTAACCCAATGGCTGGCGAGCCCCTCGCATCCCTCGCTCATGACTCGCCAGAGTTGGTTGATCGACCATTTATTCTCCATGACGCCCGGAATTGCTCATACGATCGTCAACCCGGGATTCTTTGCTGACGACTATCTTTTGCCAATTGGGTTAGCCGCGCATCTAGGAATGTTCCCGTGGATGTATGGCGACAGCCGCAATGCACCACCGTCCAACGAGGATATCGCGCGAGTTGCTGCTGCAGTCCTGATGGATCCTGCGCGCCACGCGGGGAAGAGCTATCGCCCCACCGGACCAGAACTTCTCGGTGCAAAGGAGATGGCCCAGGCAATCGGCCGGGCTGTTGGACGATCCGTTAGGGTTATGCCGACGCCGAGTTGGTTGTTTATGAAGTCCGCGCGGATCGCTGGCCTTCCGATTGATGCGATGAGCAACATCCGCTATTACATCGAGGACCACAAGCAGGGCGTCTTCGAGAAGGGCGCGCCGACCACCGACGTGTTCGATGTGACCGGTCGTCCTTCTGAGGACTTCGAATCCATTGCTCGTCGTTATGCGGCGCAAACACGCAATCAACGGAAGATCAGCAACTGGATCCGTGAATTCTCGCAATTCATGATGGCTCCGTTTACCCCAGGCCTCAGTTTTGATCGCTACGACCGCGAACTGCGCCGGCCGTTCCCGTCGGCGCCACGGTTCGCGGCTGAGTCGGCAATCTGGCGCAATGAGCACGACATAGCCGACACCATCTAGCCCACCGCTCCCGTCCGCACCACCGTCGTCCCAGCACCTCAATCAAATGTCTTTTCACGAGAATTGCAATGATCGATACTTTTTGCCAAAGTGAGCGGGGCACCACAGCGCCGCAGGGTTAACGGATGGGATCAAAACGGCGCTTGCGATCGCATCCGAAGAATGGAATGGAGCGGGGGTTCTGTGGGGGCCCGGAGGGAACTCTACTCATCGTGCCTCTTCTGATCGCAATAGCGATCGGTATGTGGCTTTGGCAGGGGCGGCGCAAGCCAGCGAAGTGTCCTGACGAATGACTATTTGAACGAAAGCAGAATTAGATGTGCCAATTGGGCTGGTTGAAGTGAGTCTCTCGCCGATTTCAGTCATATATCGTTCAAGCGGAGGAAAGCACAGTGATCGAAGGAACCCGTTTCGCCCTATTCATGAGTGCGGCAGTTATACTCGCCCTGACGCCTGGCCCAGGGATTCTTTACGTATTGGGTAGAACTCTCCATGGCGGAAGACGTGAAGGCGTACTGTCCGCTCTTGGAACCTTTGTCGGGGGTTCAGTTCACGTCGGGGCTGCAGCATTGGGACTCTCCGCGATTTTGATGACCTCAGCCACCACGTTCGAGGTGGTCCGCTACGCCGGGGCTTCGTACCTCATCTATCTCGGCGTTTCGATGATTCTGAATCGAAAGGCGAGATTAACGGCGGGGGACCAGTCGAATAAGCCACGAGGTCACTTTTTGCAGGGAATCGCGACCGAGGTCCTCAATCCGAAGACGGCGCTCTTCTTCCTATCGTTTATCCCACAGTTTGTTTCACCTGCTAGGGGGCTTCTGACCCTACAGTTCCTGATGCTCGGCGCCATCTCCGTCAGCCTGAATACGGCTGCCGACCTCATCGTCGTTGGATTCGCAGGCACCCTCGCGCGGCCGCTAACCCAAAATCGCAAATTTATCGAGACGCAGCGCACGGCCTCCGGAGTGGGAATGATCGGGCTTGGCGTTTATGTCGCAGCGTCCAAATGAGGATTCATGGATCCGCGGTCGCATGCACAAATGCGAGAGGTTCAAGTGAACCGGCTTAGAGCGATCGCGGTTTTTTCAACTGTCATAATCTTTTGCTGTCACCAATCAAGACGGTAGAATACAGTGGGTGCTATCTCACACAAAGCATGTATCTCTCTATCTGTCGGCCGTGCCGCGTGAGTCGTCGCATTTGCTCCTTGCGCCAGTTTCTGCGCGAATTCCAGCCAGGTGATGGATCGTCGTGATCCCACTGGCAGCCGACTGTGCGGCACGCCCTGCGTCTAACTCGACGCCATGCTTGTCAACGTCCGCGCCCTCGGTGAGCTGATGAAGTGCTACGCCCGTGCCGGCGCAAGGATCCGCCGCGCTCGCGCCATCTTCGAATACGAGTAACTTGCGCAGGCGCAGGCCTTCAGCCTGCGTCAAAGGATAGTAACCGAGTTTGATACGAGCAACGTTGCGGGCGGCGCCTCCAATTGGAAAAAGATCAGCGCCAAGCAGCGGAGAACAAACCAAAGCTTGGCAACTGGAGCGGTGGATTTGAGACCTGCCAAACGCTAGAGTTTCGAACGCGATTTGCATGTTAGGCGGTCTCAAGATGGCAGCGCGGATGGGCAACTTCCGGTTGGCCCCTCATCCGACCGCAACCCCAGAATTTGGAGTCCTTCACGAGACTCAATGAGTGCCTTGGCGATTTGTCGTCAACTGAGAGGGCCGGACCATACATTCCAGATCGCCGACCACCTGTCAGGAACACCGTCAAGAAGCACATGTTTCGATTTTCTCGATGATCTGAGGAATAATGCGACTTGCTTTGCCGTCCGAATAGTCCCCTGTCGAAATCTTCGACCAGCGCCCACGCCCCGGACCCGCTGGACCGATCTTCCCGCAGGCATCGATGGTTCTTTCGGCGATGGGTCATTACGCGCCGCTTCAAGCGGCATACGTCATAACCTAGACATTCTGTCCGTATCCCAAAGGCGATTAGCTGCGTAGTAATAAATATGGATCATACGCGCGACATGGAAGCCCAAGGTCCGTTTGATGTACGCTATCTAGCATTCCTTGAAACCATCACTCAACTCCGGGCCCGTCTGCATCGGTACTGTTCCCGGATGACCGGATCGGTAATGGACGGAGACGATGTTGTTCAAGAAGCGCTCTTTGAGGCTTATCGAAAGTTGGACCAGTACGACGAGAGTCGCCCTCTTGCCCCATGGATATTCAAGATTGCACACAATCGATGCATCGACTTGCTCCGCAGGCGTGGTGTCCGGGTCGAGGCCGAAACTGCTGCCATGGGTCCAGATTCCGTAATGCCTGCCGATCCCCCCGTCCTTGGTGTGGGTCGAGCGGTTGAACAACTAGTGACGAGTCTGCCTCCCATGGAACGCGCCTGCGTGCTGTTGAAGGACATTTTCGATTACACGCTGGAAGAAGTCGCAGAACTCGTCAGCACCACCGTCGGCGGCGTCAAGGCCGCACTCAACCGGGGCCGCTCGAAATTAGCTGCCTCGCCCAAGCCGGTGAAAACACGCGCCGAAGTGAACCCGGAGTTGTCACGGCTCTTGCATCTCTACGTCGACGGCTTCAATAAGCGTGATTGGGATGGGCTGCGCAAACTCATTAGCGCGGACGCACAACTTCGCGTCGCAGACCGGTTCGCCGGATCCATCGACGAATCCCCATACTTCGGAAACTATGAACGCCAGACAGTGCCTTGGCGACTGGCAGTAGCCGAAGTGGACGGTGAGGCGGTAATCCTGGTGCTGCGCCAATACGGAGACGAATGGAGGCCCAGTTCGGTCGCTCGACTCCAAGTGACAGACCAGCACATCGCGCGCATCACCGATTACGCGCATTGTCCGTGGGTTCTCCCAGCGGCGGCCTCTGTCGTCGTCGCCCAGCCCTCCTGAGGAATGCCGCAGCGCCGCGTATCCTCCATCGCCCCAGGCTCGTAATACACAGCAGAAGGGCAATTCAAGGAGAACGGAAAAATGCATACGAAGGACGCTATTCAATTTGTTCTGGGCATTTCGAATCGAGTGGTGCTGGATGTCATCGACGAGATGAGCGACGCTGCAACGACGTTTCCAACGCCGAATGGCGGGTGCCACCCGCTCTGGGTTCTCGGGCATCTCACGCTGGTTGAGGGCATGATTCCAGCAACGCTCTTCGCAGAAAAAAATCCCGCAGCAGAGTGGCAACAGTACTTTGGCGAGAACTCAGAAGCCGTCGCCGACGCCCGCGCCTATCCACCCTTCGCTCAGGTGCGGGAGAAGTATCTTCAACTGCGCGAACGGAACCTCAAGATTCTGGAGTCGCTGACCGAGGCCGACCTCGACAAGCCAACCAAGGCGCCTCCCAAGGGACGGGAGCGAGAGTTCGCTACATATGGGCAAAGCTTCCTCGTGCTGGCCCTGCACCAAGCGATGCATCGCGGCAACCTGACCGACGCGCGGCGTGCCGTCGGCCGTACAGCCCTCGTAGCAAAGGCATCCTGAAACTCAGCTGATCCAGATCGGGACGAGCTTAGGCCGGGACCTGAGCTCGTCCTCGGCAAATCCCGCGGTGTGCCGATCCTGAATGCGTTGCTTGCGGCCCATCGATAGTCGCAATCGGGCACGTGAAAGCAATTGATTTTTCACGAGGAGATTCTGAAATGAAAAAGTTTCCAGTGGTCATGGTTCTTTTACTTGCAACCCTGGGTTTTGTTCCCATGTCAGCCCAAAGTCCCAAGTACCCTCCGCTCAGCGAATACATGATGGCGCGAGATGTTGAAATTGCGCTGGCCAAGAGCGCGGCTCCGGACTACGTTTCCGACCACGCTACGATAAAGGTCTTCACGTCGTCCGGATTTCGAACCGTGCACGAGGGGACAACCGCTTTGTGTGCATGGTCATGCGCGGGTTTACCGGAGCTCCGACGTACACTCCGGTCCAGGTCTGGGACTACATCAATTACGACGCAAAAACCCGGCCTCCCATTTGTCTCGACCCACTAGCCACGCGAACCGTGCTGCCTTACTACGAACTTCGGACAAAGCTAGGGTTGGAAGGCAAGACAGCCGAGCAAATTGCCGGGGATGTACAAGTGGCTTACGCCAAAGGCGAGATCCCCAAGCGCCCAGAAGTGTGTTTTGCCTACATGTGGTCAGCGGACCAGGTGCTTGGACCGACGGGCCATTGGCATCCGCATATTATGGTTTACCTTCCCGGCTACGAGACCCTGCTTGGTACCAAACACCCCCAAAACCCTCTTCCATCCATTGGGGACGATGAGGGAACACCGTTTGCCGTGGGGATTATCCCGGTAGACGACAGACTGGCAATAAAAGCCCGCGCGAAATAGCACGATAGCCTGTTCTCAGGAGATGCTTTCCAATCGCTCAGGTAGTAGATTATGTCCGGATGCGGGCCATCCGGAAACTGTCCCCTTGAGTGCTCAATCGACGTTGATCAGAACCTTGGTCTTGCCATTGCGGCTGACCCAATATTTCTCACCGCCGTGGCAGTGGTGAGGCAGCCCGAACTCGACGTATTCGCCGCGCTTGGCGATGTGATAGATCAAGCGAGGTTTCGTCGATGTGAGAACCAGCATCCGCGAGGGATTGGCCACACACCACGCATAGGCCATGCGCTGCCATTCATTGAGCGACGACGTATTGACCCGCGGAAACTCGGACATCGAGGCGGTCGCACCGACAAGGTAGCTGCGGCCAACGTCGAGAGCTTTTTCCCATGTTCCATAGTCAGCATCTTCGCCGTTCGGGTAAGGATTGATTCTCTGCTCGACCGAGTACGGAAACGGCTTCCGCAACAACGACATGTTGACGCATTGGCGTGAGCCTGACGAGTCGGGCGGTCCCCAGATATGCCGGTTCCGAAATTCGGAGAAATCGAGCTCTGCTGGATCCATTGTCCAGGAATCCTCAAACAGGGCCGTTCTCGTAAGTGCCATCGTAGCCTCCGATACTGGCGCGCAACCATTCGCTCAGAGATGAATCGGTTCCCACTCTCAGCGCGAGTTGATATTTGTAAGCGCGACCGTTTGTTATGTTTCGGTGATAACTACCGAAATCCTCGCCGCCATTGATGCCGAGATTGCACGTCTTCAGCAAGCCCGGAATGCCTTAGCTGGCTTATCCGGCGCAAAGCGGAGAGGCCGGCCTTCGGCATCCGCTTTAGCGAGCCAGACCACTAATAAAAAGCGAGTCCTCTCTGCGGCAGCTCGCGAGAAAATCGCAGCCGCACAGCGGAAGCGATGGGCCAAACAGAAGAAGTCGGCGTAGCCGCTCACGCGATCTTCCGCGAGATGATCTGCAGTGGCTCGAGTTTCAGGAGCCTTTTCCGCTCATGGCGGGCCCGCTTTGCCCATGCGCTGGCGTGATCGAGCGCCAGGTACTTCGTCCAGTGCACGAGTGCTTCGCGGCGACGGCCGTCAAGCGAGAGCGCTCGCGCCAGGTTGTAGTGCGCGTCGCCACAGTCCGGCTCCAAATCCACCGCCGCAGTCCAGTCGGCGATCGCCTCGGCGAAGAAGCCTAGTTCTTCGAGCGCGTTTCCCCTATTGAAGAGCGCGAGCACATTAGTGGAAGCGCTGCCGACCGCGGTGTTGTAGCAGGCCAGCGCCTCTTGAAAGCGCCCGTTGTTGTACATACAGTTGCCGTAATTGATGTTGGCTGCCGGATCGTCAGGTACGGCATCAAGCGCCGTTCGAAGCGCGGCCTCTTCTCCGGCGATGTCGCCAGCGGCCGCGCACTCGAGAGATAGTGCGAATGCCTCTGCAGCTAGGTTGCGGTCCGCTGTCGTGGGCGTGGGTCGTGGCAACACGATTACGTTCGTGGGGAATTGCGTTGCCATAAGTAAGTCCTCTTCTGATCGTGATTCTGCCGTGTGCGTGTCGTGTCGGACTGCAGAGGTTACATGGAAAGTGAACTGCCTGCGGGCTGCGGCATCCGGGGATGGGAACGTCGGACATGTGGTATTCGGAAGGATGGTGCTCATGAGCAACTCCATCACCGGTTGCTGAGGTGGCTATTGAGACACCGACTCCAAACTCGGTCAAATTCGCTCGAATACAGCGCTAAACGCGGAAGTTGCGCGGCCAGAGTCGACACGGACCTCTGGCCGAACATGTCGTAATGCGTCAGGATCATGGGGCGTTCCTAGCCGGTTAGGCGACAGTATTCAGCCAGACCTGTATGAGCGTTACGACCGAGAGTGCAACGAGTGCGAGGACCAGCGGAAACACTCTCTGATCAGCGGTAGAGCGCAGAACCGATGGGCCGATCAACAGATTCATGACCGAGAGCCGTGCTGGTGACGACACGGATGGCTACTGGGCGTGAGACATGCATTGCATGCTCCTTTTAGGAGACGAGAGATGGAAACGAGCGCATGTCGGGGCATCACAGCCGAGCGGGCCGCTTGAGATGGGTGGTGGAAAAGCGAAGGCCCCGCTTTTCTAAGCGGAGCCTTAAGAAGGAACGAAACGGTTGCCTATCTACATTTCGTAACGGCGCCAGATAGCGAGAAGATCAAGTGCAAAGCCCTCGACGACTCCGCTTCCCTGGATGGAAGCTGCGGCGACAATCGTGACCGGGACACCCGGTGCATAGATGTACGCCTTTTTTGCATAGGGATCGATGAGCCAGCCCAACTGCGCGCCATTCTCGATCCATCGGTCCATCTTCTCCTGGGTCTTCACAAGACTGTCAGAAGCCGACAACAGCTCGATGACAAAGTCCGGACAAAGATGAGGAAACCCGGCAAGCTCAGCCTTAGTCAGACCCTTCAATGTCTTTGGTGATACATACGCCGCGTCTGGGCTGAGCACCGACCCATCGGGCAGATAGAATCCGGTGTTGGAATCAGTAGCCCTTCCCTTTAGATGGGTATTCCACCAGCTGCGAAGCTGGTGGATGATCTCAGCATTTCCATCGCCGGTGAACAAACCAGCGGGTGGGTTCATGTGAATCACTCCTTCTTTTGTGCGTTCGAATTGCACATTGTCATTGGCGCGGCACAGTGCCTCGAACTCCGCATCGGTCAGGGGTGGATCGAGGACCAGGCTGCGGGATACGGCACGCACGTCTACCGGTAGAAGGGTACTCATAGCCATAAGTTTACCTCTTCGTATGCGCAGTATTCGCGGGAAATAGCCCCAGGAGCGGCTCAGCCGGTGACGGTGGTTTCCGTCACCGGCGAGTCGAAGTCATCCAGTTTCAGGGCGAAGTGCTGGGGTCCGCCCGTGGCGATGGCGCGCAGCAGCGCCTTCTGCTCGGCGCGGCCGATCCAGCTTTTCAGGTTCCGGCCGCTCATCCCCTTACCTTCGCTCATAGCGGCCAGGATGTGGCTTCCCTCTTCCAATGCGAAGGTAAGCCGCTTTTTCTGAAGCAGCATAATGAGCAACCGCGCCCGTCCATGTAGATCAGGGAGTGGAATCGCCAACCGCTCCTGAAACCGGGACAGCACGGCGCGATCGATCTGCTCGGCATGGTTGGTGGCCGCGAGGAGAAAGACCTCGCTGTCACGCGACTGAATGCCGTCCAGCTCCTGCAGTAGCTGACCGACGATCTCATCGGTCAGGGGATCGTTGCCACCCATGCGTGCGGGCGCAATGATGTCCAGTTCGTCGAGGAACAGGATGACTGGCGCGTTGCTCCGTGCCCGCTCGAAGAGCTGCTTCACCCGGTTGCCGCTTTGACCCAGGAAGTTGGCTTTGACATCCGCCGTGGTTGCGGCGAGGAAGCCAAGACCGCTCTCATTCGCGAGCGTGCGGCCAATCTCGGTCTTGCCCACTCCCGGAGGCCCGGTCAAGAGCAGGCTTCGCGGTACTGTGACACCTTGCGCGCGCCAGGTCTCTGCGTCGCGCACCAGCAGGCAGGTGAGCTTCAGCCGTTCCAGTACGCCTGCGTCGAGCACCAGCGTCTCCCAAGACGCTTCGCTGTCTACTTTCGTGTTGTGCGCCTTGCGGCTGGACTTGACCGCGTCGAGATAGTGTTCTCTTGCAGGAGCGTTCGGGTACGCAAGTGTGCGCACCTGGCTGGCAAGATGCCGCAGGTCGCGTCCGCTCATCCCTTGCGTGAGCGAAGCCATCTCTTCGGGAATCACAGATCCCGGATAGACAGCCCCCATCTCCTGCCGGAAAATGCCTGCACGTTCCGCCGCTCCGGGCAGGGCGATCGGCATCTCCCAGCCGAAGCGCGACAGGATCGCATCGTCGACCATGTCGCGGCGATTGGTGGCGCCGATCACCCAGACCCGCGCGTTCGGTGCGATCCCATCCCACTCGGCCAGAAAGGCCTGCACGATGTCGGTGGAGATGACATCGGTCTCCGCCGCCCCGCGGCGGCCGAGGATGCCTTCGCACTCGTCGAGGAAGATCACCGCCGGCTGGTTGTTCCGCGCCTGATTCCATACCTCGCGCACACGCTGCCCGCTGGCTCCAAGCTGTTGCTGCTTGAGGTCGGCGATCGAGAGCTGCTGGAAGTGGCACTGCATCGACTCGGCCAGGCTGCGAGCGACCAGCGTCTTGCCTGTGCCTGGAGGTCCGGTGAGCAACAGTCCGCGCGGAGACGCGGGATCCCGCACCTCAAACATGCTGGCCCGCTGCAGAAGCTCGTTGACCTGCTTCTCTGGGAGCGACACCTTGCTCCACGCGGCGATCTTGCGGTCGAGCAGCGCGAGCTGCCGCTCCAGTTTGCGGTAGCTATTCCGAAGCGCACCTCGCGCAGTCAACTTACTATAGGCGCTTTCCAACACCGCAAAGTCTTGGACAATCGAGGGACGTTGCATGTTCTCGAGATAGACCTGCGAGATGATCTCGCTTGTCTGCCAGCGCTTCTGGTCTTTGTCGTCGAAGTAGAACGTCTGAAGCTGTAGATAGGTCATCTTCCCAGGAACAATGACGCTCCAGATATCGCCTGTCTTCCAGTAGAGAAAGATGAGCGGCTTGTTCAATTCAAAACGTGTGTCGCAGGCTTGGAACTGCGGGACAATCCGCCGATCGGAGGTCGTCTTCCCACCGTTCGAATAAATGAGAATCCCTTCCAGTGGGTCTGTCTGATCAGCGTTTCGTAAATCCGGGTGGAATACTTCCACTCGTAGATATTGCCGAAACGCCCTCATCACCATGTCTGGCAGTGACCCGACGAACAGCTTGCCCCAGAGGATCGCGAGTTTTCGCTCTACGCCTTTGAACGCTTCGCTGCGCAGGCGTCCCATCATGGCGCTGCAGGCATTGCTGGCAACATACGCGTCGAACTCTGCAGTGCCGGTGTGGTTCTTGTATTCCTGCTCCGCACGCGCAACCTGCTCGACCAGCGCCGGACGCTGGTTCTTCCAGGCCTCGATCATGGCAGGAGACGCCTGTGCCACTACGGGCATTGCAGGTGCCGTAACAGGCTTCGCCGTAGTGGTGGCCACCGTCACCTCGGGGGACAGGCCGGTCTCGACAACTGCCTCAGCCTGAAGGTCGACCTCTTCTTCGTATAGTACTGCCGGTGCCATGATCTGTCCCTACTTCCCGGGGTTCTGGTTGCGGTTTTTGCGGGCAACTCCGTCAGGCTGCTATCGAGTCGCATAGGCCGCCATCGGAGGCGTTTCCGGTGGTGTGGGATCCTGCGATCCCAAAACGGCAGCCAGCGCCAGGATGGCACTGCTCCCGCACACGTCACAGCGCTGGTGACGGGAATTCGAGATCCGTTCACAGTTCATGCACAGAACGGCGCGGGACAGCGGCATGCTGACCAGTTCCGGGTCAATGTCGAATATTGCGATCCTGCGAAAGGCTCGCATGAGCGTAACTCCTTTCCGGGGTCAGTGGGCCGCACGAAGGCGGCCCTACTGGTGTGCGAGAGCGATCAAGCTGCCCGGCGCGGCTTCCCTACCGCCTCCTCGAACGCCACCACGAGCCCGCTCAGGGCCTTCATGGTCGGCACCGCGTTCAGACGCCGAATCTTCTGGCCGTTGAGCACATGCTCGAACTCGCCCACGCTGAGGCCCTCTGCAAGATCCCGCGCCTTCTGGATGCCGTTGGCGGCACGCTGCAGCCAGTGAAGCACCGCGTTGACCGATTCCACCGAAGGAAGGCTTCTGGCCGTCTGCGACTTTCCGATGACCGCGAGGACCTCCTGATACAGTGAGCCGCCTAGCAGCTCCTTGTAGCTTTCGATCTTCTCGATCGCTTTCGCGCTCGGGTGAAAGCCACCTGCAGATGGACGCCCCTTTCCTTGCGAGGATTGCGCACTCGACTGCGTCTGCTGATTCCCTGAGGCAGCACTGCTAACCCCGAGCTTCGGCGTCTGCTTCGGACGCTTGTACTCGTCCAGTTCCACCCACTGGTCGGCGACGTCATAAAAGTACCGCCCTAGGCCGAGACAGCTACAAGCCCGCTTGAAGGCCTGCGCTTCCGCGCTGGTCATCGCGTTGTCGTCGTCGGCCCATTCCTCCCCGCTGCCGCTGTGTGCCCCGACTCCGGGAATCGTCACGATGCAGGTGACGAGGATCTTGCCGGTCTGGATTGTGCGGTCGCGCCCCAGGCTGCGGCTGATGTTCGAGACCGTGGTCACGAAATACTCACGGGTCCAGCCGGAAGGCGTTACCACCTTATTGAGGCGGTCTGTGTACGCACGCTGGTCAGCGAAAGGGACGACAGAACCTCTCTTCCCATCCTTGCTTGTGTGCGTCACCCGCCACTTGATCTCATTCGTTGAAAACGGCGCTTGCAACTGCGCCAGAATTGCGCCTTGCTCTTCTGCTGTCACGACCCACTCTCCTTCCGTCCACCAATGAATTGCAGTGATCTCATGCCAAAAGAAAAAGGGCGTTCTGAAGAACGCGCCGATTCCTATTCCTGTTAATAACCCTCAGAATGGAATCTCACTCTCGTCTATCCCGAGTCCGTTGTCGACATCGTCATACTGACGGCTTTTCGAACGACTGTTCGATGCGGAGCGCCTGGTCGACTTGTCCCCTGCTCGGTCACTCGAACCGCTGCTGCCGCCGTTCTTGTTCGACAGCAGCCCAACGTCGATGACGACGATCTCGGTCCGGTAGATCGTTTTGCCCGTGTCCTTGTCGTCCCAGGAACGCGTAGACAACTTCCCTTCGATGTAAAGCTTCGAACCCTTTTCCGTATAGTCGCGGATGATCTCCGCGGTCCGTCCGTAGGCGACCAGGTTGTGCCATTCTGTTTTGTCCTGCCACTCGCCCCTTGTGTCCTTGTAGCGTTCGGTGGTGGCGAGGGAGAAGTTCGCGACGGCGGTTCCCGACTGTAGGGCTTTCACCTCGGCGTCCTTTCCCAGATTTCCAAGCAAAATGACCTTGTTCACAGATTTCGACATAGCTGGCTCCCTCTCCTTCACTGTCGTTCCAGGTGCTGTTTATCCAAAGACGTAGGCCAGTGCTGCCGCCTTGCTGACCTTTATGTAGGTGCGGTTGCCATAGAGGTAGAACTCGCCGCTCTCGGGATGGATGTTGAGATGGCGGCGTGTCTCGCGATGCTTGTACAACTCGATCGAGCCCGATCTGCCCATATACATGAAGTTAGAGCATTCTTCGGCGGAGAAAAGTCTCTCCAGCGGCCTCCAGTTTGGAGAGAAGGCAACAGACGTAGACACGGCTGACCTCCTATCGAATCTGCTTGTTGTCCGGCCGCTCCCACATCGCACGGAACTCCCGCGCAAACGCGGCGACCTCGGAGGTATCTCTCGTGACAGTTATCTCGTTATCCTGATAACGCGTTGCCGACACCGACCAATTCCCGGACCCGGAACGCAGCTCGTCATCGCACAGCATCGCTTTCTCATGCATCAGCTCGTCGCTCTGTTTCACTTTCACTTCGATGTGCGGTTCGCCGGCAAGAATGGAGGACACCGTGCTGCCTCTGCGCAGTTCCTCCTCATACTGTTCGTGATCGCGATAGATGCGAACCGTAACGCCGCGCTCCGCGGCCCTGCGCAACGCCATCGCGATGCGACGATCGGTGAACGTGTACATCGCCACATCGATCGAGTGCTCCGCCCGCTCGATGAGCGAAAGGTCTACTTCTTCGAGGTTCGTGGGTGGAGAAAAGTAGATCGGAGATGACGCAGCCTCTGCCGCGCGCGGCTGCACGCCAGTTGATCGGTGTGTACTGCGATGCGCCAGGATCAACAGAGCCAGCAAGGCCGGAACTGCGATTGCTCCCAGCCTGAATCCAGAACCGAACATCGTCTTATCCTTTCTTCGAGCACTCCTGACGCATCAGCGCCGCCTTCACCAGCGTCTCGTGTGAGAAACGGTGCGGCCGATAGCCTTTGCCCTTGTACAAGGGGCAGACAGTGACCGCGCCCTGTTCAGCCGGGAGCATGCCTCCGCCGGAGCATGATGGACAGCCGGTGACCCCACCGCCGCCATCGCACACGCTGCACGATCCAAGAGGGTAGCCGCTTCCATCGACGCAGCGACAGAGACGCGGCTTCTCCCTCCGGTTAACATCTGCGACTTCCGCGAAAGTGAGTTCCATCCTTCTACCTCAAGCACGCGAACTCGTCGCCAGCAGTCATTTTCGGCGTTGGAGCAGTGGCGATGTGGCTGTGCTTGCAGCCAACGCAGGAGAGCGCGCCGGTTACCTTGCGTACCGCGTCCTCGAACTGAGACGGCAACTGGCGGACCTCGCCCGCAGCGGTGTAAAACACTGGCGCGATCTCACCGCGCAGATCGTTGTTCGCCGGCTTCCAAAGCTCGACGGCGAGCGTGCCCTGCTGACCTCGAAAGAGCAGCCTCGATCCCATCCGTGGCCGGACGTTGCCTGGAATAACCATCAGGTTGTGTGCCGTGATGGCCAGCTCATAGGTGCGACCGATCCGCAGCATATCAAGCCGCACCAGCTCCGGCGCGATCACCACGGCATGACGCCCGTTGACGCCGAGCGAGTCGATCGGTTGCAGCCACGGCATCGGTTCACCCGTGCTGTTCAGGTATGCGCAGTAGCGTCCCATGTCCGTCACGGCACCGCCCGACTCGGTCCCGCGCAGCACATACCGCCGTAGCTGGTGCTGGAATTCGAGCGTCAGGAACGACTGGCAGTAGATGACCCGCTTCTTCAGAGCACGAAGCGTCGCCTCGGGAAGGGTCAACCCATGCTGTGCGAAACGAACGCTGTCTCGCACAGCTTTGGGAGTAGGGCAACTGGAGCGAATCGGGACGACAGCGGCCATCATTTCTCCTTTTAAGCGAACCGCCTGTTGGGTAAGGGTTGACCGAGCGCTGCGCGAATGTCCTCCTTCGTGCAGCCAGCCCAGCATTTGTAAAACCGCGGATCGGCGATCTGGATCGCCAGGTTGTCCTGCGATTTGTCCGCGTTGGCCCGCGCACAGGCAGGACATTGCGCCCAGTAATTGCGGCGGTCCTTCTTGCGCGGCCGAACGTGATCGAGAATCCGGAACTCGTGCCGGATCCCGTTCCGTCGCTCCATCTGACGCGACTGATAGACCACTGGAGGCGGAAGCTGGTAGGCCTCCGGCAGGGTCATCCCGGCAGTGAAGGTTTTGATCTGGTCCTCAGTGACCTTCTGCAGCTTCATTAAGTACGCCATTTGGCGCTCGGGCGTTTGTTCCGCCTCGATGAACCAGTAGCGGCGTCTGATCCGGCGATGAACGCCGAGCGGTCCTCGCATGGCATTGCCGAAGTCCATCCCTTCCACCACGTCTTGTTTGGGAAAGACCTCAATGCCCTTGCGCAAACCGCCGCCCTGAACCGGGATACCAAGGCGGAGCGCCAGGTTATAGATATAGATACGGCACTCCGACGCGAGCAGCGGTGCCTCCGCGAAGATCCAGAGATGCCCGCCGCGACGGGACTGCTCGAGCGCGGCCAGAATGCTGTCCTGTTTCAGCTCGTACCGCAGTTGCAACAGATCCTTCATACTTCTGTCGTAGTCGGCGTCAATCGCCACCCACTTGCACCGTTGAGTATCGGGATTGGTCGAATACAGGTTGATGGTGAAATCGCCATCGATATGAGCACGAACAGTGGCGTTATCCAGTTGCTTCGGCTCCTTGGTCTTGTAGTGGCGGGCCAGATACCAGCCGATCTTTCCGTTCATCATGGGTTTGGTGGCCTGGATGCTGTACTCATGGCGGTTGATGAACAACTCTATGTAGTCATCCGCCAGCGCCCGGCTCACCCGGAAATGCTGGTACGGCGGGGCTAGCAGTGCGGGATCAAGCGGGGACATCCGAAACCTCCTTTCCCGAGGTGTTGGGTGGTTGTAACCCGAGTCCGAAACTCGGTCAAATTTGGCTGGACTGGAGTGCGGAGACATCCTCCGCACTCCGGAATTCCCTACACCAGACCGGCTCTGACGAAGGCATTCCGCATGGTGTCTCCCCGGAATTGGCTGGGCAGCGCTGACTTCTGGTTGTAAGGGAAGGTCGAGCGCTCCGAGCGCAAGCCAGGAAATGCGGTTTCCTCGGCGAAGCGGCTACGGTTGCTCATCGAGCGGATGCGGGCGGCGGACATCGACATGGGGGCTCTCCTATATATGGTTGGCGGATTCGAGCGCCTGGGCAGGGCGCATGCAAAACCGGGTGAGCGCAATGAAGGCTCACCCGGTCAGGACAAGGGGAAAACTGACTTTTAGGCCAAAGTCGGTGGTACGTACTTCACGGCCGAGTAGGAGTGGTCGGGAATGGAAGGCGGCAACGGCTTGTCGTTGTTGTAGAAAGATCGGCCATTGATGGAAGCCAGGGTGTGATTGATCGAGCGGATACGGCTGGCGGAAAGGCGCATGACGGGGGCTCCTTGGACTGGAATGCACGGACATAACAAAAGCGGCCGCCGGATGACGGCTGCTCCGGCGAACGAGAGGATCGAATGGGTTATGCCGCGAGCTGATCGCCGGCGTTCACCGCCTCTATGAGCGCGGCCATCTCGAGGTCGTATGCCAGATCGTCGGGCGCAACCGGGGCGACCCCAACCGGAGCCGGGACCGACACAGATTCCATCCCGCGCTCGACCAGGTGCTGTAGGAGACCCGGTTGCTCCACGTAGGCCAACAACTTGTACTCCTTGTAGACCTTTTCGAACGAATCCACGGAGAATCCGTCGAACGACGACTCGAAGCTCAGCAGGTACCACATGTCGCGCAGCCGGTCGTAGATGTAGATCTCACCTGACTCCGGCTGATAGGGAGCCATCTGGAGCAGCAATACACCCTTGCGGGTTTCGAGCCAGCGGTGAGCGACACCCTCGGCGATCTTCAGAAACGAGGCCACAACCTGACGCGGGCTGCGGGTGCATGGGAGACCAGAGAGGAACATCTCGGACGCGAACATTCGGCCGAGACTGCGGGCGGGGCGTGGATTTTGGCTCATCGAAGGACTCTCCTTTTCTAGTGGTAGGTGGCACATGAACGTGATCTGGCAGCCCGAAAAGCAGGCTGCCACGGAAGCGAACAGAAACTTGGCTGAGTTGTGCAGTCGGCGTACACTGCGCGCCATGAGCAGTGAATATCCGCAAGGCGCAAATACAGAGGTGAAACAGGAGGGGACGAAAACTGGCCGTGCTCTTCACGAATTCGAGCACGGAGATTTCGTTACCGTGAGCATGTATGAGGGCAGTAGCATACAACCGACGTATACATTCACAGGTTTCCTCGACCTGTCGCCCATGGACGGCAAGACCGCCGCCGAGATCAATGAGTGGGAGGCACGAATGCTAGATGCCATCGCAGACGAAGGGGACATGTCGGTTCCGGAAGGCTGGAACATCGACGAGATGTCCGGCTGGTAGCTTCACGCCAGAGATAGTCAGAGCGCGCAACCGAGCGGCCTGATCGTTCTCTCTCCTTCACCGCGAAGAGATGAGAGGACTCCCCATCAGATCCAGATCTGTCGAACACGCTTCTTCGACGGCCCGGCCGCTGGTTTGCCGAGCTTCCTTATTTATCTAATTCAGGCGAACAGTATCGCGAGTTGACCGGCGGCGTAGTGTGGCCGCTGGTTCCGAAAGCGAGCCAGTTTGACAACATTCCACGGCGGCAGGCCTCGCTGAGTGAGTTCCCGATAATGTGCAAGCTGATCATGCCTGCTCAACTGCGGAATCGGCGGCAACACAACCGAGCCAACTGAAACGCCGAAGCTGATTTCGGATGGTCCGGTGAAACATCGCCGTGCGGGATATAATCCTGCCCACTATGCAACTGCCTGCGGGTTCCCGGCTGGACTCGTACGAGATCATCGCGCCACTGGGTGCGGGCGGAATGGGCGAAGTGTATCGTGCCCGCGACCCTGCGCTGAAGCGGGACGTGGCCATCAAGGTGCTGCCCGCGGACTGGTCTCGCGACCCGGAGCGTCTGCACCGATTCGAGCTGGAGGCGCAGGCCGCCGCCGCTCTGAACCATCCGAATATTGTGTCGATTTTCCACGTCGGCCAGCACGATGGGTGTCCTTACATCGTGACCGAGTTGCTGCAGGGCGAAACTCTGCGGGATCGCCTGCGTGGCGGTCCGATGCGACCGCGGGAGGCCTGCGATTGCGGTGTCGACGTTGCTCGTGGACTGGCCGCCGCGCACGATGCGGGCGTTGTGCATCGTGACATCAAACCGGAAAACCTGTTTTTGACGAAGAACGGGCGCCTGAAGATCCTGGATTTCGGTCTGGCCAAACTCAAGCAGCCCGAACCGGCCAGCGCCGACGGCACCACCGCCACCCTCCCGCAACACACCGAGCCCGGCCAGGTTTCCGGCACCGTCGGCTATATGGCGCCGGAGCAGGTGCGGGGACATGCCGCCGACCCGCGCAGCGACATCTTCGCATTCGGCGTAGTCCTCTACGAGATGATCACCGGCAAGCGCGCTTTCCGGAAGGGCACCTCGGCTGAAACGCTAAGCGCAATTCTGAACGAAGAGCCGCCGCTGTTAGCGCAGTCGGTGCAGAATCTTCCTCCCGCACTGCAGCGCATTGTGAGCCGCTGCCTGGAGAAGAAGCCGGAGCGCCGCTTTCAACATGCGTCCGATCTCGGATTCGCACTCGAAGCTCTCTCGGATGCGAGTGGTACAACGATCCCTGGGGTTCCTGAAGCGGCTGCGCGGCGGAGATGGATCTGGATCGCAGCAGCTGTGGTCGCCGCCGCGATTGCAGCAACTCTGTTCGTGTGGTGGAGGCAGCCGCGGACGGCTCCGGTGGTGGAAGCTGTCACCCAGCTCACCAGCGACGGCGAGGTGAAAGCTAACTCGGGCAGCTTGGTAACCGACGGCTCGCGCATTTACTTCGGCGAGGGCACGGTGGGCAGTTACAGAATCATGCAGGTTGCGGCGACCGGCGGCCCCACGACCATGATCCCGACCCGGTTGGCCAATTTCCAGTTCACCGCATTGAGCCGAGACGGGTCGTATCTGCTGGGCGCTGCAGGCGACGCCTTCGTGCTTCCTTTCTGGGCCGTACCGCTGCCCAGTGGAGAGCCGCGCCGCCTCGGATTCGAGGGTCAGGATGCAGACTTATTCCCGGATGGACGCATTCTCTTTTGCAATGGAAACGATATTTATGTGGCCGAGAAAGACGGCTCCAACCCGCGCAAGCTGCTCAGTGTCGGCGGTGCGCCGGTCGAACCGAGTGTCTCCCCGGACGGAGAGCGCGCCGTGTTCACAATCTGGGCGCCCGGTCGCCGCACGATCTCGATCGACGAGGTCGGGACAGACGGCTCCGGTCTCCATGTTCTCCTCAGGAACAGCGCCGGCGAACACCTGTGCTGCGCTCAATGGACGCCCGATAGCCGGTACATTGTCTACGGAAATAAACATGAAGGGCGGCGTGACCTCTGGCTCCTGCCGATGCAATCGGGATTTCTGCGCCGCTCGCCTTCCCCGATCCAGCTCACCAATGGTCCGCTGTCCTACAGCCATGCAGTTTCCAGCCGGGATGGGAAGCAGATATTTGCTGTCGGGATGGAGGCGCGGGGAGAGCTGGTCCGTTACGACGCCAATTCGAGGCAGTTTCTCCCTCTGCTGCCTGGCGTTCCCGCTTTCGATCCCTCCTGGTCGGCCGACGGCAAGTGGGTTGCGTACACCACCTACCCCGACCACACGCTATGGCGCAGCCGCAGCGATGGCACAGATGCTTTGCAGCTGACGTCTCCGCACGGGCAGATCTTTGCCCCCTCTATTTCCCCGGACGGGAAGCAGGTTGCGTATGTCAATTCCGCAGGAGCGATTTGCCTGGTCGACATGGACGGAGGATCGCTGCCGACGGTGGCGGTGAAGGACGGAGCCTCGCCGCAATGGTCGCAGGAAGGGAACCTGCTGATGTTCACGGACCGAAGCAATTCGTTCCATATTCACATCCTGGATCTCCGCACCGGCAGGAGTTCCCTGGTGCCCGGACCAGCAGGCATGTGGGGTCCGTACTGGGTGGGCGATGATCGGCTGATCGCCGTCACGGGTGACTCCACGAAGATGGAGGTTTTTGATGTGAGGACGCAGCAATGGTCCGACCTGGTTACGTTCACCGCACCCGCTTATGTCGTCAACTGGACTCATTCGCCAGATTACAAGTCGGTGGACTACGTCACCGGCGGCTCAGACCCTATGCTCCTGAGGATTCGCCTGGCCGATCATAAAGTGGAAACGATCACCAGCCTGAAAGGCCTACACCGTGCGACGGGCCCGGGAGGCAATACCGAAATCAGCGTCGCCCCGGACGGCTCCCCAGTCTTTACCCGCGACATCGGCGCGCAGGAAATTTACGCCCTCACCGTGAAGTGGCCGTGAACTAGCTACTGAGTCGCAGCGTGCTGATTCTCGACGCTTGGTCTAGTGATCGCTCCCTTGTCGACATCTCTGCCACCGAATGGTTCCCCTGGCACCCCTTTCAATAACCACCCTCCATTCTCACAATTTACATAGGGATAGTCAGAATGCATCTCTTTGAAAGCGCGGCCGCTATGAAGCAGCAGTTTTGCTCAACGTCACGGCACCATCACTGGCAATGCGGCTGCAATCGGGCTTTATCACGTCTGCAATACGGCTTCTATGTGGCGTGAAAGGAAGGCAATTGGGGGTTATGTGGCGTCTATAGGAACTTGATACTTATGCTGACGTTTGAGGTTATTGAGCGCCTCTAGCTGTCAGCGAAGCGGTGATATAGTCACCATCGAACGGCTTATATTCTGACAATCCGGAGAGTATCTCTCCTAGCTTCCTGACGGCTGGCCGGTCTTTAACAACTACGATGGGTGCCCCGAGAAGCTTCGTTTTCACCAGACCTGATACACCGAATGCTGCTCTCTCTCCGAGAGAGCGCAAATCCTGCGTAAGCAAATATAGAAGGTCCTGGCTCGGTGTCAGATAGAGGACGAATGGAATTTCCGTGTCATCCCCGATCGTCTTCACAATTTCGCGATAGCGCGCTGTGGATTTAGCTGTACGCTCATATTCAATTGCGAACCGTATCCGTCTACCTTCATGGGCAATGATGACAACCGCGTCGTAATCCTTCGTTGTCTTTCCATAATCGACTAGATTCTCGGACACAATCTGAAGCGTATGTTTCCACTCAACAAGGATTCCGGCCTTCCTGAGCGCGAGGCGAATTGCGTTCAATTCAAGCATATGAAGCACTTCTGCCCCCGCGATGATGGTCTTCGAAAAGGAGCCAAGCGAGAGCAGGACGTGCCCGCGATATTCCAGGAGAGCGAGACCATCGTGCGTGATTGCATAGGCCGGCTCGCCAATTGCCCTGTCGTTGCCCACCTTCTCTACAAAACCGCTTGCGATCAGCCGATTCAATCTCCAGTGAATCGATCGGGAATTCGTCTCGATCTCATCGAGCATCAGTTCGGCTATTAACTGAGAGATGGCGATCGCACGCGAGTCCCTGATCAATAGCAGGAGTGGGATATCCCGGGAATCACTGACAGAAATCATTCCCTTTCTATAGCGCATATTTGGCTAACTCCTGTCCTTGAAGTGCCAGTTGTCTGGTCGCTGGAGACATCTCCCAGCGTCCACGGTCACTCGCCACCCACTGACCCGGCTCCATCAGGAGCATGGCCTCATATCGTTCATGATGTTTGCTGATGGCAATTGGCCGAACTCCCGGAGACTTCCATCCGTTCCGGTTGAACTGAATCGCTCCATGCGTCTCGGGGTGGAGCGTCACCAGGTATGTATCCGGCTCCTGATCCATCGCCGGAAATTGGAAAAGGAGCCGAACCCGGCCCTCGTACATGAGGGGTGCCGTCGTCTCGAAGGTCTTTCCAGGAAGCCGCTCCACGAATTCAGGATCGAATCCACTCGTCCGGTTGAAGCGGAGCTGGCCACGATAGATGTGGCAATCCCGGAGCCGGCGACCGTACATCAGCCCGGTGGTGTTGAAGTAGACAGGATTTCTCCTGAACCGGTACGGGTCTTCGAGTTCGCCGGGATGCAAGCCCCACCAATGCACACCGCAGCTCAAGATCTGGACGATCATCGCTCGGACTCCTGCTTCCCGGCTTTCTGCTTTTCTGCCGCCTTTTGATTTTTGAATTCCTCGCTTGAATTGAGCCGCACAAGGAGATTGGATTCCCGGTTTTTGAGAGCCTGTACCTGACTTCTCAGCCGCTTGATTTCTTGATCGCGCTTGAATGGATCGACCGTTGTGTCATCTGAAGCTGCTGGGATCTGAGCTTGTTCTGATGTCTCAAGTTTTGGAGTCCCCGAGACTGGCAGAGATGCTGTGGCAACTGGGACTTGATTGTCAGATTCGTTTTCACGTTTTCGAACGCGCTCGACCGTGGTGCGTGTCTTCCGAATCGTCGACTCGTCACCGGCCACAACGCCGCTCTCCTCTTCGACTGCAGGAGTGGTATCTGATGTCTCACACCGACGGCTCGCCGTGGCGGCTGAGAGGGACTTTTCGACCAGCCGGTTGTGTTCGTCCGCCAGCGCGTTGTACCGCTCAGTGCGTCGCTCGATCTCGATCTTGTCGCTGACCCGGCCATTCCACATTTGAGCGATCAGCGTGGCTGCGACCCGCTCTTTCTTGTCAGCGCTTCGAAGATGCAGGAAGAAGAATCCGGTCACGCCGATCAGCAGTGTGAGAGACACGCAATTCGACCAGAAATAGAGATCGTCTACCGTGCCGTGGACGATCTGCTCGCGAGTCTCCTGATATGCGTTGCCCACATCGGCATTTCCCGGGTTGATCTTCCCCAGCGCGTAGTCGGCGAAGCCCTGTTGGTGCCGGCGAGTCAATTGCCCGGTGTGTTGACTCGCGGGAGATTCCGGTTGTGGCAGCGTCTGCGCAAATGCGGGAACCGCCGCGATGGCCAGCCCCAGAACGACACACGAATGCCGGATTGTCATGGAATCAGCCCTCCGCCACGAGCGCGCCAGAAGTTCGGCGGCTACGGCGCTTCTTTCTGTTCTCTGGTTCGGTGAATCGAAGATGCGCGCCAATATTCGGATCGAGCGTGCTGCGCATCTTGAGATAAGGCCGGGCCACGAGACCCGGCAGCTCCCATGCGGCATCCCTGCGGACCAGGAGATGGGAATACTTCGTGCCTTCCCGGCTATCAACCATCAGGATCTGCATCTGGCCGGTGGGAAGATTCTTGATCTGGTCCTCACGAGCACGGGTTTCTTTGATCTCGCTCTCGCTGCCAGTCCCCGTCTCCACATATCTGGACGAGAAGATGCCGGTTTTCCGGACCGCCAGGCTGCGGCGCTTCGTCGCAACCCGTGCCGAGGCTTTCAGAAACCACTGCACTGTCGACTCCTCGGAGACGTTCATGATCATCTTGGTCTGCGGCGCCGACGACACCTCTTCGGCAAACGCAGTCCCGACCTTCACCAGCTGCGACAGCATCTGGAACGAAAACAGGATGGAGATACGGGCGCCGCGGGCAGTCTGCAGTACATTGGCAAAGCCCGGATATGCGAAGGACTCGAACTCGTCGAGGATCACAGAGACAACCGGCTCAGCGCTTGCGCTGGATTCCGGTTCGCGCGAGTAGCGTTTGCCGACCATCAGGCGGAGGTTTTGCAGCAGAATCTTGCCCAGTGCCTCGACGGCTCGCTCATTTGCATTTGTGTTGAGCGACACCAGCAGCACCAGGTCCTGGTCGAGCACATCGTCCAGCGTCAGCAAGCCCTCATACGCCCCCGTAATGATGGAGAGGTCGTCTTCGAGGAAGGCCAGCAGCTCGTTCAGAAGTCCCTGGATCTTTTCCACGCGCTCTCGGTCTTCGAGAGAGCGCTTGACCATCCGGACTGACATATCGAAATTCTGTCGCTTCTGCGCCGAAATGCCCGGCAACGTGTCGATTCTTTCCCGCGCTATACGTATCTGCTGTTCGAGCACGACCTCGTCCAGAGCAATGACCAGCACGTCGTAAACATTGAAGCGCTTACCGGTGTAGTGCAGGATGCGAACTAGGTCGGAGAGATAGGCCTCCTGATGGCCCTTGAAAAAGTCTTCTCGAAGGCCAAAGGAGCGAAAGATGAAGTTGACGTGCTCCTGATAGTTGTCGTCGATCGCATAAAAGGGGTTATAGCGAGCCGAGGTATCAGGCTTCGAGGGATTGATGATGCGTAGGTCCTGCATTCGCCCCGACGCCTCGGCCGCGGCGACCACTGCCCGCTCGAAGTCGTTGTCACCCTTGCCGTTGAGGATGATCATGGGCATGCGGCGTCCGTTATAGGTCCGGTTCATGTCCTGCCGGATGATGTTCATCAGCGTCGTCGTCTTGCCGGCGCCAGTCCCGCCAACCAGCACGCCGTGTTTGATCCGGATCAGATCAGGCCACTGCCACGGCTCATTGTGAACCGTATAGCCGAGCAACGTGGCCTCGGCGTCTCGCGCAGCCTTCAGGTGCTGGTCATCGAGCCGGCTGCTGATCGCGAGTGGCGGATGTGGCCAGTTCTCTTCCCGCAGCCGCTTCCGTCCCACGAAATGACCGAGGACCATTCCTGCGCCGAACAGGCCGATCACTATATATAGGAAGAGTTCGAGGCACTGCTGATTCCGCATGTGCAGGCGGGAGACCGCAATAAACCATACGAAGGCGACAGTACCGCCCAATACAAGAAGGAGGATGCCAATGGCATCCTCTGAATTCCGCTGCCGCGGATAGTTCTGCGTCATCCCGCTCCGCCTCCTGTGCGAGAGAAGTAGAGAAACACTCCAAAGGCCGCAATCAACAGAAAGCCGTCGAGCACAAGCAGGGGGTTGGCCTTCCAGTGTCCCTTGTCATTGACCGGCTTCAGGTCGTCCCGCAGCGCATGGAAGAACACTTTCTGCAGGTTGGCTTCTGTGTCATCGCGATAAAGGGTGCGGAGCGACGCTCGCACCTCTTCCGGCGTGACTCTTCCCTGCGCGTCCATCAGAGCACCGCGTCTGCCGTTACCGGCCGAGTAGTGTCTGTCCCGAATCGCACCTGAAACAACTGCGGCGGATTGGTCTGCGCATTCTTCACGCTGACAACGCCGGTGACCGTCTCTCCTGGGGCTACGTCACGAGCCGAACTCTCCGCGCTCACGACGGTCATCGGCTGTCCTGCCTTCGCACGGAAGTTGTCGGCCAGCGGCGGGCGAAGCTGATGGTTCTTGAGGCTCGCCAGCGTCTGTGGCATCTGCGTCGGCAAAAGGGTCGTGACGTCGGGCGTGGTTAGTCGGTAGGGATGATTTGTCCTGTTCGAAATTGAATAGCGGATATAGGTAGCATCCGCTGCGCGAAAGACCTGTTGCAACGCGACATCCACGCGCCCACTGGCTTGCTTCGTGTCGTCGCGCACGATGTCCTGGCTGCCGACCATCTCCCGGGTCAACACCAACCCGGCGATCCGGTTGATCTCTGCGTCGTCTGGCTCTGCGTTTGCCTGCGTGCGAACAGCGACATGATTCGACGGCATAGCTCCGACGACCACGTTCATCTTCGACACATCGCCAGCAGGATCGACCTCGTATGCGAGCTGGCGCGTGGCCGTCCAGATAAACAGGTTCGTCGACTCCTGCTGTCGTGTCGGTTTCAAAAACACTTTGTCGCCGTGGTGCTCGACCGAAAGGGCGTCGGGGTTTGCGACCGCGACAGTCGTGATCGGCTCACCAAGCTCTACCACTGTGAGGTGATCGAGCGATGTATGGATGTGGGGAATCTGGCTATAGTTAATGGTTTGTGCAGATGCCGTCAGCGCGGCAAAGGTCAGCCCCATGGCTGCTGCTGTGATCTCTTTCATAACGCTCCTTGCCTCCGACGGCGTGGTTGGGACTGCGGGAAGAGAGCGGGAACACTCTCTTCCGCACAGTAGTTATTGGTGAAGCACACTGTTGCTGAAGTCCAGTTCCGGTCTCCCGGTGTACCCAGCAATCAGTGCACGATGCTCGCCCGTACTGCCGTCCTCATTGCGAAACGGATAGACGCTGATCATCTTTCCGTCCTCCACGAGGATGTGACCATCCGGCAGCCGCGGCATGCGAACCCGGGCCTTCCTGCCTCCGGTGTTCTCCGCCAGCAGATCGCAGAACTCCTGCGGGAAGGTGTTGAACAGAACCCCGCCCGAGCCATCGCCGTTGGTGACGACCGTAGCCGTTGCCTGCGCCCATGCCCTGCGTGAGTCCTGCTTTCCTTTTGCCCAGCGATGGAGAAGACGATTCAGAAAAGCGAAGTCCTCCTTCGTCTGTTCCTCATCCGCCTTCAGCGCTGCATACGCCTTATTGCGCGCAACTACAGCAGCCTTCTTCTGCTCCCGGTTGTCGCTCTTGCGAACGGCTTCCCAGGCGGCCTGAGCTTTGCGATACTCTTCCAATTTGCGCTGCCCCCGGGCTTTGACAATCGCGGCCTTCGACCCATAGATCGCATTTACCTCCGAGCATTCCTTGAACATCTCCGGGGTCACGGTTTCTCCCCTGAAGAGCCCGCGGAATTCCTGAATTGGAAGCGTCTCCGCGAGGAGATCTCCCAACACAGGGCGCAGCTGGTTGTACAGTTTGCCAACCACATCGGTGGCAGCGGCTTCGACCTGGAGTGGCAGTTCCGACACCATGCGCTCGTGCTTGAGCTTGAGCCAGGGTGTCGTCGCTACTTCTTTGCGGATCGCACTGACAACGTTCTCGTCCACCTCAACTTTGTGTTTGAGGGAGTCGAGCGCGTTCTGCAGTTGTTCGACGAGCTGGTAGGCCAGGTCCCGCCGTCCCGCTGCAAGGCACGAGGTTTTGAGATCGGTAATACTGCCGATCTTGTTCCCGCGCGCCTTCATCGCGACCAATTGCATGTTCCACCACGGAGACCGCGCCTTTTTATGTTTAGTCTTGACCTGATGGAACTGCTCTCCATATGCAATCCGCGATTCCGCAAACTTCGGGAAACGATCGGATGGCACAACGCAAATGGTGTCGAAGTCGAAGTCACCGCCATTCCTCGCTGCTGTTTCCGAATGCAGGGAGTAGGTCCCGTCCAGACGCAACTGGTGGCGAACAATGTCGTCGACAAGTGCCTCGGGCAGCTCCGACCCGCCGAGCGCTTTGGGGAGCACAGCGACGATCTCGGCATCCGAGAGGTGGCGGACCGGCAGAAGATCCTCTTTCATCCGGATTGGATACCGGACGGCGAGACTCTTCTCCGCGGTCAGTGAGGTGATGGCCGCATTCTCAGGAATCCAGTCCGAGGCCGCAAGGACCTTGCCCTGGTGTTCCACGAGGATGCCGTCATCCGCCAGTGCAAACGATGGAAGGCGGAAGCCACCACTGGTGAGAGTGCGCCAGGCCCAGCGGGCGAGCCGGCGGTTCATGTGTCCGGATACATAAGGAATGTGCACAACCATTCCGCTTCCGTCTGCCATGAGCGCCGCTTCCACAGGCTCCCACTCCCCCTCGAGTTCGGAGTCTGCGGTGTCAGACTCCGATTCTTCTTCGTCGTCTGATTTTGGCGTGTCCTGGTCGACATGCTGTGACGATCCGGCCGCGAACTTGCCGATGACCTCGAACAAGCCGTCGTAGTTGCCGTCCGTCCATGCTCTCCGTACATTCCCGATCTGCTCCAAAGCGAGCGGCAGAATCTCGGACTCTACGGAGTCTTCCGAAGCGTGTTCGAGCAACGTGTAACTCGACTTGTACTCGGAGACCGTCGATATTGACTTGGTCCCCAGCACAATGGGGCCGTGAAACAGGTTGCCGCGAACACCAATCCCGGGCAGAAACCTCGCTTCTACTTTCAGACTGGGCTTGACGGAGCTTTCCGGAAGCACGACGTCGACCGCGAGCCTGTCGGCCACGCGATCGCTCATCGCCTTGAATGCCCCCTTCGCTTGCTTCGGTTCACGCGTATCGAACGCCAGCCGAAACTGGACGAAGCGATCCGGCGCCAGGGTGAGTTTGTTGTAGAGCGATTCCCGAATCCAGCCGCGGCAGTCATTGGTGCCAAGGACATGGTCCTTGACCACCAGGATGCGCGCGTATGGCTCCTCGATCACGACCTTGCAGTCGGTGACCAGGATCGAGAAATAGACAATTGCCGCCTGAGGCCAGTGCTGAAATCGCTCAGCGATGGCCGGTGCATGCGCAGCGTCGACGAAATAAAAACGCCCTTCCTTCGCCGCACCGCTCGCACCGATCAGTCGGTACTCTACACCTTCGTATTGGAGCGTCGCCATGGTGTTCTCCACCACAGCCTGCTCGTAGGAAGTGAGCTCAGCCGGAACGCTGACGCGTGCCACACGGATGTCTGGATAGACCTGCGCCAGAAGTGTGCCTTCCAGCGTGTCTTTCTTCTCCGTCTTGCTGATCGTCCGTTGAACACGGCCCTCAGTATCGATCCGCAGCTCGAGGATGAGCTTGGATTCGTCTACTGTTGCGGTCTGTGTCTTCGTCGTCATAATTGGTCTCCTCGTTTGTCTGGCAGCAGAAAAACGAGTTGGAGTGGAAAGCTGTACCAGCTTTCGTTCCTCTCGTCTCTGCCGCCCGGTTAGGGGCAAGTGGTTGATCCGCCAGATTCGAGATTCGCGAAACTGGTCAGCGAAAACCCTCGATACCGTCGATCGAGGCTCAGAGAGGCAGACAGGGACCGTATTTCAGGTATGCGTGTCTCTTTGAACTCAGCTGACCGCGCACTTACTTTTGCGCAGAACGCTTCACAAGCGTCGGTGTTCCTCCATTCAGTTCAATGTCGGCCCGAAAGGCCGCAATGCGAAAAAACAATGGATTGGCTGACTTGAAGGAGCGGATCAGTGCCTCGCTTTCGCTCTTCACTTCTTCGCCAAGTTCCGGCACGTCGGCGTGGCTTCCCTCTTTCGCCAGAAAATAGCGGAACGCCTCATCGCTTCCCTTCTTCGCCTTCGGACCAGGCTTTCCTTTCGGCCTCTCTATGGCCGGCACCAGCACAGGCTGCTTCTCGGCTTGCTGAGGCTTCACTTCGACCGCTGCCGTATTCATCGCTCGCTCCTCTCCACAGATCTCTATGCTTTCCTAGTTCAGCTCACTGTCCGGTGCCGCCAGGATCTGGTTCCTACGTTCGCCATCGAGCGAACTCTCTGAGTAATCGGCGACCCAGAGGCCGTCCGGATTCGCGTTGGTGCGGTGGTCCGCCACCAGCCGGATGCGGTATTCGTTCACGTAGTGGTCGGTGACCTCGCCGCCGTTCCTCACCCGGTGCACGTCTTTGACGCCGTAAACCATGTACGTCAATGGCTCCCCGGTTTCGCCCGATATCTCGCGCAGATGAAACACCGAGGAGATCTGCCCGTCGTCGATCTTGCTGATGAGATCGTCATCCTGCATCGCCTTGAGCGAAGCCGCGCGCAGGTTGCGGGTCATCATGTTAAGGCTGGTCGCCCAGCGGTCATCAACGTTCGTGGGGGAGTAGTTCAAGTACGTTCCCAGGAATCGCCGGATATACGCCTCGTTGAGAAAGGTGTCGGCGCCGGCAATGGCGGCTGATGGCTTGCCATCCGGTGTCTTCTGCCCGAGCGCTGCAGACTCGCCGTTGGGCATGATCCGGATCACGGTCGGTGGCTGCAGCCGCACCATGGCCGCCAGGACCATCGCGATCAGCGCCAGAGGCACGGTTAGAAACGCCAGCAACCACGCCTTGTTTGCATTGGCCTTGAGCGCACCATCCGCTTCGTAGTAGCGGAGCGCGACCTGTGGAGATTTGTCTGCCACCACATCTGTCTTCTTCCTCTTGCTTCCGAACATGACCTCTACCTCCGTAACCTTTCCGGTGCTCGATCTACTTCTCTTCCGCGGACTTGTCGGGATTGCGCGCCGAGCGATACCCTTCATTGAAGCCTCTGGAAACCTGCGCCGCGGCGCCCTTCGCTTCGGTGATCTTCCCTTTGAACGAGCTGCTGACAGCGTCTGCCGCTTTCGACGCCGTATCCGATGGATGGGACACAGCGTGCGCGGCGGTGTTCACGGCATCCTTGCTGTCCGCCGCTCCCTTCGCGATCCTGCCCGCGATCCTGCCTACCGTATTTCCGAGAGTGTGGCCGGTCTGGCCGGGATTCTCGATCGCGTTTCCCACCTTGCCCATGCCACTTGAAACTGCGCTGCCCGCGGAGATAGCGCCGTGGGCAGCGATCCGCGCCGCATGGTACGCGCCCCAGGTTGCCAGTCCATGCCGTGCCTGAGGCGCAGCAAGACCGCGCGGAAGTTGGCCTCCTACGCCGGATGATTTGCTAGCAGAAGGAGCGCTTTCTCTTTGGCTTCTGCTCGCCTGGTTGCCAGAGCTCCGCGCAGGACTACCGCTAGAAGAGGAACCAGTTGCGCCTGCGGACACGGGTGCAGGTCCCTCACCATTTGTCCCAGGTTCATCCGCATCCCGGCTTTTTCCCTCGCTCCCGCTCTCCTGAATCCTCTGCAACGCCGCACCTTCGCTTGCCGCCATACTGGTATTGGCCGCTGCAGCTTTCTCTCCAGCGCTGGAAGGCGGACATACACCTTCACCAGCAGGCGCTCCCGGCGACTTCTCGCCTCCCGATGACTGCGACGACTGGCTCGCATTCGGCTCCTGCGCTGGACTGTTATCTCCCACCGAAGGTGTGGCGGTCGCTTCAGATGACGCACTCGAAGGCTGCTGGCTGGCTGGGGAATTGCTTGGTGCTGCCGGAGGCGCTGGCTGCGCAGTGGCAGGCTGATTGCTCCCTCTTGCCGAGGAAGCATTCGAGGCTGCGTTGAGCGCACCGTTTGTCCCACTCGCGCCGCCCGCTGAGCTAGCCTTCGCCGCGGCCATGCCCGCGGACGCTCCTGCGAACGCCGCTGTACCTGCCGCTACCGCAGTCGTTGCAGCAGCAATCATCTGCCGCGCCGCGGAGCCTATATCTCCATTCACGATGCTCTTCGCGAGGAACGGGATCGCCGCAATGGCGATCGAATACACAATGCTGATGAGTCCAACGAGAAACGATCCTTCCATTCCATTGAGAGCACCGAGAAAGCCCTGGCTGGAAAGGATCTGTTGCATGTTGTCCAGATGAACGGCACTGATCAACAGACCAAGCGCGCCATAGAGCAACGGCCATGCATTCCAGATAAAGACATTCTCGATGTAAGCCTTGGCCAGCCGGTTCGTCGCTCCCAATGGGAGCAGCGAAATCACGAGCGGACCGGCGATATAGAGGACGCTGCCCATCATCAGGTAAAAGAAGCCGAAGATGACGGTCACGATGGGATACAACAAGTACGCAATGAAGATCAGGATTGCGTCGATCAACCCGGCCATCTCGCCCGCGATCAAATTCCATGTGTGTTGAAAGCCCTGCTGGTTAAACTGGTCTTTCAGATTCGACATCCATGTGTCGAGGACATTCCCGGCCCCTCCTTGCGTCGTCATCCACGCTCCCGAGTTCACAAATGCGTGATTCACATCGACGAACACCGTAGGCCATGCTTGCACCACAAGGGCCGTTGCTAGGTACTTGACCATGCTCTTGCCCAGCCCCTTCACATCGCCGCCATGCAATGCCGACTGATATACCTCCCAGAGAAAGCCAACCAGCATGATCACGTAGGCGACGTTCATCATGCCGGCGATGACGCCCGACCCCTGGATGCCGCTGACAGCAGTCTGCAGGAAGTTCTCGAAGGTATTGAGCTGGTTGCCACCGAGCTGTAAGAACGCCAGCATCAAGAGTCCGGCATGGGTGGTCATCATCGTCTTTCGTCCTTCCCTTCGCTGGGTATCAGTGGCTCAAAGAACTCGTGATCAGACCATTGGTCGTAGTGTTCTGCGTGCTGCCGATCTTGATTGCCTTGCTCTGGTTGGCGATGTCCACGCCGCGGGTGCGCATCAACTCCGCAAGTGCCGCCTGCGTGTATGCATTCGCACGGACCACCCAGGCATCCGCCTCAGCCTCAAGAATCGGCGCGCTTCCGGGAGCAGCAGCCGCGATCTGTTTGCCCATCGCATCCGCCTGCGCCAGTTCAGCGTCCGACAACGCATCGATCTGGATAGCGCGCTTCATCGCATCCTGCGCTTGCGCGTCCGTCATATCCGTCATGTTGCGAACTTCAGGCGAGGCAGCATTCTGCGGCATAATCACGCCGTAGACGCTCTGGTATTGCCCAGTCACATTGCCGACATTCGCTGCGTTGCGCGAGAGAAGCAGCGATTCGAGATTTTGCGACTGGGGCAGGGTTGCGCTCGACACATTGATATGAAACAGCCCGCTGACCTGGTGGAACTGATTCTCGAACTGCGACACGCTATTCTGCGCCTGCTGGATCTTCTGGACCGGATACATCACCTGATGCTCGTAGTCCGAGAGGCTCTGCTGCTCCTTCTGGATGAACTGCAAGGGAGCAGCGATGTAGCTGCTCATCATGCTCTGCATCTTTTCGAGAGCCGCAAGGATCGCTGCCAGATCGATTCCGAACTGTGCGTGAACGGGCTTCGGAGCTAATAGCAGGAGTAGAAGCGCCCCAGCCGCACCCTTATGCGTTAGGGTCAGCCGGCTTCGGACTGCACGACGCTCTTCCGTACCGTTGGTGCCCGGCTCAGAAGAGTTCACGCCCAAGCTCTCTTCACCCATCAGCGTGGCTTTCCAACGTGCCCAGCGCGTCGTGTCCGTCGTTGCTCTCATCAAAATGCCCCTCTACTGCCGAGTCAGTGCTGTCCGGATTGTGTTGCCAATGGAGCCAACGCTTTGTGTGCGCCGCTTCAATAGAACGTTGTCGTGCGCGATACGACCAGCCTCCTGCCGCAACTCAGCAGCCAGCATCTTTTGCATGAATGCCTGGCAACGTAGATTCGCTACCTGCGCCTGTGCAGTGAGGAATGGCGCGGAGCCGGGCGTGCTCAAGGCGACTTCGTTCTCGATCTGGTCGGCGGTCTGAAGGACAGCATCCTGCCCCTGATCGGCCACGATGGTGGCCTTCAGGTTCTCCTGCCCCAGTGCATCATCGATGTCCATCATGGTCCGGTCCTGCGGGTGCGCGGCATTCGCAACCGGGACAGTGCCGAAGTTGGTATGAAAGCTCGACTGCAACGCGGCTAGCTGTGAAGAGTCCCTGCTGTGCAGGATGGTCTCCAGCTGCCGCGGCGCCTGCAAGGTCGCGGAGCGGAAGGGCGTATAGAAGATGTGAGTCATCCCGGTGCGATACCCGGAGATCGAGGTGGAGACAAAGCCGCGGGCCTGATTGATGGCCGCTAGGGGCCATACGGTCTGCTGGTAGAGCTTCTGCGTCTCCTGCGTGATCTGGTTCATCTCCTTCAGCGACGATCCGATCGGTCCGCTGATGAGGCTGAAGATCGCGTCGAAGACACCGAAGATCCCGGCGTGCGCTTCCGTCGGCATCGAAAGCATCGCGCCGACTGCGAGTCCACCGACCAGGAGCGTGCGCTTCACGCGGCCCGCTCGCCCCGCCCGAGGCGCAGCCGGGCTATCTCCCTCGGACAAAAGAAGCCGTGAGGATAGATCGGCGTTGCCGATCCTGACGTTGTTGAAGATTCCGGCACTCATTGCGCAACCTCCTGAACATCGCCTGAAACCTCTTCTGGCAGCGGATCGAACTCCGCCAGCCCGCGCGGGAACCGCTGTGCCAGCAGCTCGTAGGCTTCAAACCTCGATTGGTGAGCGTGACTGCGCAGGAACCAGCGGCGGTAGTGGCGCTCCCGTGGGTACGTCGTGGTGATCCAGTAGTCGATGGGGCTCGGTGCCACGCGGATGGTGTGCGTCGACTCAGCCTTCTCCCCAACGGTGATCAGGAACTCGGAGCTGTATCCCTTCTTCGGATTGCTGAAGGTCTTGAGCTGATTTATCGCCGTCTCGTTGAGGTGCATGTGCTCGCGGAGGGCCGTCATGTCACCCGGCTGCTTGCCAATGATCTTGGTGGTTGCGTTCTTCATGATGCCGGCCCCGTAGGGGTTCGGCTTGTCCTGCGAGCCGACGAAATCCTCGGGGGTCTGCGAGATGCCCCACACGCCGGCATCGCGCTTACGGGCGGTGCGGAAAAGTTGCACGACGACATTGGCAAGGTTGGGCGATTCGAGCAACGCCCAGCACTCGTCAAGGATGGTGATGCTCCGCCGCCCATTCACGCCGGCACCGCGGTAGGTGGCGGAGTGCGCGATCAGCAGACTCATCGCACTCTCGAGCCTCGGATCGTCTTTCAGCTTCTCGACATTGAAGTAGAGCCATGGGTTGTCGAGTGCGATGGTCGTCGGGCGATCGAAGAGCATGGCGTAGGGACCGTCGTCGATCCACGCCCGCAGCTTGGTGGACGAGAGCCGCGCCATGTCATTGATCTTCTGATTGCGGTCCCGATCCTGCCAGTGCGCCAGCTCTCCGGCGAGATCGCTGAACAGTGGAATGGGTGCGGACTGTCTCGAGCGGCAACGCCGGTAGGTTGACTTAATCGCTTCTAGCAGGATGCTGTCCAGCAAGTCGATGTCGAAGTCTGCTGGCGTGTTCTCCCCCAGCATGTGACGGGTCATGTTCTTCAAGAACGCGAGCTGATTCTTCGACGGCACTGTCTCTCCGTTCGGAAGATCCCACGGATTGATCGTCTGATCGCTGTCGAGCGACATTTCGATCATCTGGCCGCCCATCAGCTCGACTAGCGGAAGATAGCTGTCCCCACGCTCGAGAATCGAAACCAGAGGGTCGGTCCGCGTCGCCATCAACAGTAGCTGCTGGGTCAACAGCGTCTTGCCAGACCCGGAGGTACCCATGATGAGCCCGTTGGCGTTGGCGAGATCGGAATCGAATGGCGAGTACGGAATCAACTGACGGAACGGCGTCTCGAAGAGGATGAGTGGACTCCGGCGCGTGCCAGCCCAGGGCATCTCCGTGGGCAGCAGGTCCGCGGCGTTCGGCGTCAGCATGTCCTGTTCGCGCTTGTCGGTTTCGCCCATGCCAGGAAGTGTCCCGAGAAAGATCCTCCGTTTCGCGATTGTCTCGACGACTGCCTTGGCTCCGTTCATGCGCTGAAATGCGTTCAGAATCTCCTGGGTGCGATTCGCCAGCTCACGCTCTGCTTCCTCCAACTGGCGGAACGTAACAGCTTGATGCGAGGTGCGCACCACTGCCGACAGAGACAGCTTCGCCGTCTTGAGCGAGCTGGATACGATATCCCGCTGTATTTGCATGAGCTGCGCCTGCGCAATCTCCGCCTCCGGATTCGACTTGTGGTTTCCGTTGCTGTCCTTCTGGGCAGCAATCATCTTCTTCAAGCGCTTTTTGTAACCTCTGAGCACCTTCACCTGATCTGGAATCGTCATCTGCCCGCTGATAACGACTGGGAATCCAAGCGAAGAGAACCGCTGCAGCATGCCAGGAAAGGTTGCATCCGGCAGCTCTTTCAAGCTGACGACGGAGTAGAGATACCCATCGATATTTAGGTAGCTCTCGGTCTCATTCAGGATGCTGCCCTCGGTCGCCTGCTCGCGCACGCTGCGGTGTTCGAACAACTCCTCCGGCCGAAGCAGAGGCCGCTGATCATGGCGCTTCGGGACCTGCGCCTGCTTAAGGCTCTCGAACAACTCCTGATCGGGAAGCCGGCGCGGTCCCAGGCTTGCTGCCTCAAGCGAGCTCTCGATCCCGCGCATGATCGATTCGAACTCGCTCAGGATTGCCTCATGTTCCTTGATTGCACGCTCGACGCACTTCTTCACGCTGAACGAGATCCCGCCCGACTGTCTCTTCCGCTCCGCGGAATGGTAGATCTTGGCGTGCACGCGGGGGTCCCAGATGAAGAAGACATGCAGCCGTATGCCGAAGTAATGCCCCTCACGTTCCTTTTCCTGCCACATCTGCAGCCGGTGGGTATCGAGCGCCATCAGCTCGGACTGCTCGGTACGCTGCATGTCGACGTAGTGAACGAGCAAGTCACCGAGGTCCTCGGTGATCTCGTAGCGGAACTGCACCCGCATGCTCACGTCGGGGACCGACCGGAGCAGAGCTTCCACCTGATCTTTGGCCTGGTTTCGGCCCTCATCGGTGGCGAAGTAAGAGAGCACCCCCCGCAGCTCGTATCCTGCGACGAAGGCTCCGTTGGTGCGCACCATGACCTTGTCGAGAATGTCTCGCAGGGGAAGCAGTTCGCAGACCGCGGGCGACTTCGTCTTCTTTTCGTGCTGTGCGAAAGTTAGCGGCATCGGGTGCTCCTCGAAGATTGCGCTAGAGTGAGGCCAGACGGTCCTTCGTGCAAATGTTGAATGCGACTATGCATCGTCGTCCTCTTCGTCGCCGTCATCCTCATCGCGGATGTAGGGGGTTGTCAGGACGGAATCTCGTTCCAGTGCGCACCACGCCCGCGGTTCGATGAACGACATCACCAGATCCTGCAGGTAGCCGCGCGGCTTGCCATACTTGAATAGCATCAGGAACGGGATCGCCAGGACAGGAACGCCGATTTCCATGAAGAGATTCAGAGGAATCCCCATCATCTTGGCGTGGTCCCCGACGAAGTGCGACACCAGATTCATCGAGATCGCGAGCGCCATGACCGCAACCAGGTCCTCGAACTCCAGTCCGAGGAAGGTCACACGGGTGTGCAGGTTCTTGTGAATCGGTGTCATGTTCAGTGCCATAGCATCACCATGCTGACTCCGTGCGCGTTGGTGACCATGTGTTCGGCGAATCGAAGGAGTCCGGAGATCATCAGCGCGCCGAAGCCGGCGATCGCCTTCCTGATCCAGACCGAGCCCGGATAGATCTCCGTCATCACACCGCCCATATGGAGTGCCATCGCACCAAACTGTGTCATCGCGAAGATTGGCAGAATGACGTTCCCGACATAGCTGACGAGCGCGACAAGAGCCAGCCAGTAAGCATCAGCATTCGTGGGACCGGCCTGGCTTACGAAGCCTTCGATAGCTCGCAGGATCCCCGAGCACATCAGCGACGCAAAGCCGCCATAGAGGAACTGTTCGAACGCTCCGCCCTTGCTGTAGCGATACACTGCCCCGGCAAAGAACAGGCCCGACAGTGTGGGCATAATGGTGTTGCCTCCCCACGATGCGAGATGTGTGATTCCGCCATCCAGAGACATGACTCGTTCTCCTCTACGCCGCCATTGCCTGCACCAGATGAAGCAGTCCGGTCAGACTGAGGAAGCCGATTGCCGCGAAGATGAGGCGGGCAAAGGGCTTGCGTTGCGCGAAATTGATCACTGCTCCCACAACCGCGAGGCCCGCGGCCGAAGGCATGACCGTGCCGGCCAGGTAGTTCCACAACTGCTGCAGCATGTCGGTTGTTGCCGTATCGCTGCCAGAGTTCCAGCTCTGGAGCATCAGCTTGGTTGCCGTGATGGAAAGCAGGAAGATTGCGGCAATAATGGATGGCAGTGGATTCTCACCGCCTGCCGCATCGAGTGTGGCCTTCAACACCATGAAGGCTGCCGCTACCGGAACGAAATGCGATACCACAATGGACACGAAGTTCTGGAATGCCTGGGCGTCCGTCGATATCCAACTGGACGAGATGCCTCCGGGATTATCCGGGACATGAATGCCTTGCGCCCCAATCCAATGAAGGATCTGCGGCAGGGTAAGCAGGATCACGGTCCACATGATCCACTTCCCTGTCCGCCCGTTCAGGTGGAAGTTCATTCCACCTTCCGTCCGCAGGCTCAAACCAGCCGCAATCAGCGTCAGCGTCGCTGCCGGTGTTGCGATCGCATAGAGCAATGCAAGAAGGTCCGAAAGGAATTGGGGCACAGGCACGATGTTTTCCTTCTTGTTGGTTGTGTCAATTGATCCCTTGGGCTTGAGTGATAAACCCTTCCGCCATGCGCCCAAGGCCGGAGATCACCATCAGCCCAACACCTGTCGCAAGCCATCCGCCAAAGCCGCGGCCGCTCTTGTAGTGCCAGGCGCCGACGCCAAGACAAGCAATGCCGATGACCGGGGCGATCACGTTGCAGCTCCAGTTCACGATGTTGAGAACGGTGCCCTCCACCGTGGTGGCCTGCTGGCCCTGCACCGCCTTGTTGAATGCCGGGGCAGTCCCAAGATTTTGCGCATTGGCTCGAACCGCTATGAAGGGAAGGAACTGACCCAGCAACATCAGAAGGAGCGCGAATCGCAGACCCATGTGGGCCCAGTTCCGCTCCTTCGGACGTTGCACGGTGGGGATATCGGCATGACCCTGCTCAGAGCACTGCCAGGTAGCTGCGAGGACATTCATACGTTTCTCTCCTGGACCCGGCTGCTCTTTGGCATCCGTGTCGCAGGCAAAACGTAAGTCCACTTCGAAACTCGGTCAAAGTTGCCGGGGCCTTTGTAGTCGCGGGATCGATCAGTCGCCGAAACGAAGGGCGCTTCTATTCGGGATTCCATATATAGATACGGGTGATCCGAATACTTGGGAGAATCGAATCCTAACAATTCGCAAAACCATACTTCCGCACAACTCTTAAAAACCGGGGCGTGGAACGAACCTCGCATATTCGACAAAGAACATGGGCGGCTGGCCACACCGGCATGCTGCAGCCCTATTTTTGGTCTGTTGACCCACAACGTCGCGTCTGACCCTTCAAGACTTTGGGATCCACAACCTCTCGTTAAACCCTTCGAGACTTTAGGAACCGCAACATCTCGTCGGACCCTTCGAGACTCTGGGAACCACAACATCTCGTCAGGCCCTTCAAGACTTTGGGAACCACAACCTCTCGTTAATCCCTTCGAGACTTTAGGAACCGCAACATCTCGTCAGACCCCGCGAGACCCTGGGAACCACTACATCTCGTCAGACCCTACGAGACTCTGGGAACCGCAACGTCTCGTCGGACCTTGCGAGACTCTGGGGACCGCAACATCTCGTCAGACCCATCGAGACTCTGGGAACCGTACACCGCACCGACCGAAGAGGGGTGTTGGGTGATGTTTTTGAGCATAGAAAAAGGCTCCGGCCGCTGGGACCGGAGCCTTCCCCATGCGTAATCCTGCTAAGGAGCCGCGGATGCTCTCGCAACCTTCGCTGACTCTTTCGCATGCTGCGTCCACACCACATAGATCTTCGTGTTCGCGGGCACCGACACAGTTAGACGAGACCCGGAGTTCAACTGCATCAGTTGCGAATCTCCCGCCATGCCGACGTTGTCGGCTGCACGTTCGCGGATCATATCGCTCTCCGAATACGCCCCATTCACGTTGTTGCCGACCAGCATGGCAGCAGTAGAGGCAATTCCTGACATCGATCGAATCAGAAAGTTCCGGCCATTGTGTTTGCCGTAAACGTCTCCCTTGATCGGTCCCATATCGAGACTCGTGCCGATCGCTTCCATCTTCTCCCGCGATCCATCGAGAAGATCGATCTCGTTGAAGTCGACCCCGACATTCCCTTGTGCATCCGCTTGGGCCAGACTGCCATAGATGCGAGCTCCTGCCGGCACGAGCACCTGATCGCCGATTGCATACGTGTTCTCGACCACTGCGACCACTGGCGCATGAATGTCGCTGGATATCTGGGTCTCAAGTCTCGCCACGATCCGCGTTCCTTCCTTTAACTGCAATGCGGGAGTGTTGTCCTCCCGACTCCCATCCGTATGACCGTTGGAAGACTGTTCCGGTGCACGGACGTAGACCAGGGAAGCCTCCTTGAGCGCATTCGTCTCCTGCTGTGCAACGGCAGTATTCTGGGGCTGTTGTTGATTTCCATAAAAAGCGGGATCCTCCCATTTCTGCTGTGTGTCCTTGAAAGGCGGTACGGAGTTCAGCGACTTCCCTCCCCCGGTCGACGCCGTCTGAGCCGTCGATGTCCGGCTGTAGTCCGGCTTCCTGGTACGCGCGATGTCCGACGCATTGATAGGATCGCCCTCTTGATCGTTGTTCTTGGGCAGCACGGGATCCATCATGGGAGTTGAACTGCCCGGCTGACTCTTCGTCGTCGGGTTCTGCTGTTGTTTCTGTTCCGCGACTGGATGTTTCTTTACTGGCTTGCTTTGAAACTGGCTGAAGACAAAGAAGGCGACCGCGATCACCAGGCCGCCCGCCAACAGGACAAGCTTCTTTTTGTCGATGCCCTCCTTGCCCGTGAGATTGGCGCGTGTCGCAAACTCCTGGATCCGTGCAGTGGCCGGATTTTCCGGTAACTTCGTGGGGGCTGCTGCCTCTGGCGTTGTCGCCGGCGTCTCGATTACGACTTCCGGCTCATCATCCAGGTTGATCGGGGCTGTGTGATTGGAACTTTCGATGCTCATGCGAGCCAACCTTCCTTCTCTACCGGATGTCACCGGCAATGGGTGGAGTGAACGGGAGACGAATCAGAACTGGCTGGTCTACCTTGTCGGCCTGCGCGATCTGAAGAAACAATTTTTCAGAGGACTGCTTGTAATTGGGCCGATCGAACAGGACCACACCATCCGCCCTGGCACCTGGCTCAAGCCTTGTTGTACTTAAACGAAAGTCGCGGACTTCCAGTTGGTCCGCGGTGATATTGGCGCCCTTCTTCTTTTTTCGCTTCTTCTGCTGACTCTGACCGGATATCTGTATTTGCGGCGGTACGATTTCTACTGCGTGATCCGTGGGGTTCAGCACCGAATAGCAGACAGCTACCTGGTTCTCCCACTGCCGCACATCCCCGAGCGATGTCTCGATCTGCTTGTTCTCCCACTTGCTCCAGTCCGGCGTGTTGATCCGCTGCTGCTGCTGGTACTCCAGCTCCAATGCAGAAGGCGGAGCACCTTCGGAAGGCGCAGAGCGGTTTGGTCGAGTCACGGCAGCGCGTGCTGGGGATACGGACGTATCGGGATTGGTGCTGCCCGGTTCAGGAGTGACTTCACTCACCAGAAAGCTCTGCGCCGGTTTGTAGTCCAGAAAGAAATCGACCGGCGTCGCTCCGCCTGCGGACCCGTCGTTGATCAACTCAAGCGAAACATGCTGTCCGGAACGGGTGGAGATCAGCAGATTCGATTGCGATGGCTCGGGCTTGATCGGTTTCACGTATACGTATTCAGGCTCACCCTCGCTGTGCTCTACTTTGAAGTTCCCCGGGCTGCCGAGCACAACCGATGTGATCTCCTCCGGAAGATGGATCGTTGATTCGAAGTTGGGGCGAAGGTGAAGGACGGTCACCTCTCCTGGATGAATCGTTAGGGTCGCAACACGCGCCGGAGTACCGGTATCGGCTGCGAGCAGTGGAAGCGAAACGAGTAACGCCAACGGCACAAGACGGACCTGCCTGATCATGGTTGACCTCCCGGCAGACGGGCTGCCGACGACATTCGCTGCTGATAGCGCCTGCGCACGGACTCCACGTAGGAGACGACATCCGGGTTGCGATAGCCGAGTTGTTTCTTCGCGATCCACCGGTCGCCGGCGTAATACGCAGCGGCGACGAGCCGCATGTCTCCGTGGAACTCCCACATCAGCGCGGTGAGGTACCGCGTGCCAGCCGCAATGTTCTGCTCGGGATCGAAGGGGTCGCGTGCTCCGAATCGTTGTGCCGTCGCGGGCATCAGCTGCATCAGTCCCACCGCGCCTTTGTTTGAGACCGCCCGCGGGTTCCACCGTGATTCAACATCGATGAACGCGGCGATCAGCTCTGGCGGCACGTTGTAGTGCGCTGCGTAGCGCTTGACGAATGCCGACGTACCCGCTTCACTCTGCCCGTTCGCACTGCACACTGCGCAGCACATCAGCAACAGGCATATCCACGCTGCCCGTCTCATGCCGCATCTCCCTCCGCCACGCTATGCAACCGCCTCGCGAACACCTCACCGTCATCGAGGAGGTGCTTAAATCCGGAGCGCAGCAGTAGATGACGCCGGTCCTTGTCCGTCTTCATCAGCATGGGCAGGAGAAGATCGCGGCTCTCTTCCGTGACCTCTTCGGTACCCAGAATCTGTAGGCCCTTCGCGAGATCGATCATCTCGGAGACAGACGGCGGCTTTTCGAGCGAGTAGTTGCGGAAGGCGAGAGCGATCCCGGCAATGCGACGATGGAAGCTGCTGCTGGCGTCCGGAGTGCGGCTGGCGATGATCTCCGCTTCGCGCTCCGGTGTCGGATGTTCGACACGGACGTAGAGACTGCGACGACGAATCGGATCGCCCAGCCGGCGCTCTTCGTTACTGGTCAGGACCACGAACGGAGTGCTGCGGGCCGAGACGGTGCCAAACTCGGGAATGGAGAGTTGCCAGGCGGAGAGGATTTCTAGTAGTAAGGCCTCAAAACCTTCATCCACTTTATCCAACTCGTCAATCAGCAGCACACACGGCTTGTCGTACTCAAGCGCACGCATCAGCGGACCGGCACGAAAGAAGTCTCGCCCCTTCAGGCTGGTCTGCAAGTCCTTCCAGCTACCATGCTGTCCCTTGGCGTACTCCATGTAGAGCCGTTGCAGGCTCTCATCGAAGCGGCCGATGGCCTGCTCCTCGCTGACCCCCCGATAGCACTGCAGCCGTTCCACGTGTGTGCCAGCAGCCGCAGCCACAGATATTGCTAATTGAGTTTTGCCCGAGCCTGCGGGCCCTTCCAGAAGGAGTGGCTTCTTCATCTGGTCCGCCAGGAAGACCACCTTGGTCATGGTTGGGTCGATGAAGTACCCGGTCTCTGACAGCTTCTGCGACAACTCTTCCACGGATTGAAACATGCGCGCTTCCTTTCGCCGGAGAACGGCTTTCTGTGAAGCGCAGCATCTCCCGGCCCGGAAACTCGGTCAAATCGATGGAATCGGCGAGACCAGGCGAGGACGGATACTGGCGAGCAATCTAATTCTTGGGCATCTCCCGAAGCGCCTCCAAGATGGCCACAAAGCCCTGGCTGGCATAGTGGAACCCGTTCACGCCGTAGGCACGGAGGCACTCGAGAGCGAAATAGCGGCCGAAGACTTCGGCGATGCGCTGCGGTGGCAAGCAGGTAGGGGCGCCCCGGTATTGGTCTGACCAGGAGTTCCAGCTCGGTCTCGAAGACCGCAACACCTTTGTCGGCGAGTGTCGGATTTCCAATCATTTTCGCCTTCATTAATGTGAAAGGACCACTGACGTCCGAATGCCCGCAAGCATAAGGCCGGCTGGGTAGCTCCAGCGAAGCCTGGTTGGTTCCTCAACATGGCCGCGATGCTAGGGTTAGTTCGCGCGTCGGTCAAACCCATGCCAGAATCCAGCCAATGGCTTCTCTCTTGCAGCGCGCCTTCTCTCCGCTTCTCGAATCAACGCCCAACTACATCGAGGTCACGGCCGTTCTCGCCGTCGCGTTGATCGGACGGCTCTTGCTCCTACGGGAAATTTGGCAAGCCAGCCCGCAGGCGTGCGTTGCTTGCGCGGTATTGGCCTCGGTGCTTCTCTATGCGTGCTTAGACAAGGGACGGCTCTTCACCTATTTCGGCTGGACACATCCCCGTCGTCGATACTGGTGGACGTATGCCGTGACTGGAGGCCTAGTAGCTGCACTTGTTGTCATCTGGATGATCCGAATTGCGGGACTGTCGCTGGGGACTGACGCCCTGGGAAGACTGCTCTACGGCGTCACGGTCGGCCCAATCGTCGAAGAAGTAGTCTTCCGTGGTGCAGCTTTTCAGTAATCTACGTTATCGCAAGCTCAATCGGCGGATTAGCCAACTCTCGTAGCGCCCTGTCGATCGCAGTCTCTTCACTGCTGTTCGCATTTGCCCACACGACGATTATCGGCATTCCGTGGCTTGTGTTTTTCGGCATGGGAATGCTGTACGCGCTTTTGCGGTGGCGATCGAACTCAACCGCCACCGCTGCTCTCATGCACGCTACGTACAACGCGGTCATTGCCTACGCAATGCTGAGTCGCTAGACCTCTCAGATATGTGCAGCCTTCGCTATGAATTGCCCGGAACCTACGCAATTTGACGGAACCCAGCAAACGTTAGATAGTCACCAGGCCATCGTGAGGTTGAGAACGATGACTGTGCAGTTTCTCAAGCAGACGAGCGCGACTCGGAGGTTGATTAGCCTAATGAGGAAAGCAAACGCTTCTATGACGGTTGGCACCGAAAGATCCGCGGATACCACCATCATTTCGCAACTCCGTACTCGCAGGACGGCTCTTCGTCCTAAAGAACTGGCACTTCTCTTGTCAGTCTCAGAACGGCAGGTTACTGCACTCATCAAGGCAGGCAGACTGCCCGGTTATAAAATCGGCGGCTCTGTTCGAGTTGATCCGGGACGCGCGGCTGACTGGCTGGAACAGAAGCAGACCGCCTAGTGGGGGCAGCCACGAAGCCGCTGCCGCACGCGACTCTGAACGCTCACGCTCTCCATGCACACCACGTGACAGCTCGGTTGATGGCTGTACCCAGGGCGTCTACTGTACTGATCGTTAGCTCCTGTTACTTTGTACGACAACAGTCTCATTGTACGAAAAAGGGGTTCCAGAAGCCGTACAACGTGCGCTGTATGCGTTTCATACGAAATCGCGAATATCGCAAATCGCCTTTATTCATACGGTCTGCGGCGGTTTACTAAAGAATCCTAAAAAGGTGATGGTGGGCAGAGAGGGACTCGAACCCCCGACATCCTGCTTGTAAGGCAGGCGCTCTAACCAACTGAGCTATCCGCCCATCGACGCTGCAGCTATTGCGTTTGAGGCTCTTCCGAGTCTATGGAAGCGCCGCTATCCGGTCAATGCCACTCCCCGCGTATTCCAGCCCTTGCTAGACTCGTGGCGTGGATACCCCGCAGCTGGCGGAGCGCCGCCTCATCATCAATGCCGATGATTTTGGTCTGACGGAAGGCGTGAACCGCGCCATCCTGGAATTGAACACGGCTGAAGTGTTGCCCTCCGCCACGCTTATGGCGACAGGCCGCGCCTTCCGCGAAGCGGTGCACTCCGCCTTCGTGCAGACCTCGCTCGGCGTCGGCTGCCATGTCGTCCTCGTGGATGGCCGCCCAGAGCTGCATCCCGCGGAACTCCCTACGCTCGCGCCGGCTGGCCGCCTGCGGTCCAGCCTCACCACGTTCATGGTGGACCTCTTCGGCGGCCGCATCGCCTCCCGCGAGATCGAGTGGGAAGCCATTGCGCAGATTCGCCAGCTCCAATCTGCAGGCATCACCGTCACCCATCTGGACACACACAAGCACACCCATATGTTCCCACGCGTGCTCGGCCCGCTGATTCGCGCCGCCCGCGCGTGCAACGTGCCCGCCATCCGAAATCCTTTCGAGCCAGACTGGTCATTACGCCTCACAGAGAAGGCCCCCCCGACCCGCCGGCTGCAGGTCCGCACTCTGCGGCTGTTTCGCGAGCAGTTCCTCCGCGCCGTGCGCGCGGCGCGGCTACGCACTACCGATGGCACACTCGGCGTCCTCGCCACCGGCACCTTCGATGCGGCGTATGTCCTCCGCCTGCTGCGCAACATGCCGCCAGGCACCTGGGAGCTGGTCTGCCATCCCGGCTATGTCGATGGCGCGCTGCGTCGAGCAGGCACACGCCTCGTCACCACCCGCGACACAGAGCGGCTGGCTCTGCTCCAGGCACTGGAGAGTTCGCCCGCCGGCGTGCCTCGCATCGATCTCATGCACTACGGTGAGTTCACAAGCTGAATCGTGGCCCTGCGGCGCCGCGTCCAATCAGCCACTACTTTCAAGAAGGCGGACAGGTACAGCCCATGAAGATCGGCATCACCTGCTATCCCACGTACGGCGGCAGCGGCGTCGTCGCCACCGAGCTCGGCATTGAGCTGGCGGCACGCGGTCACCAGGTGCACTTCATCACCTACTCGCAGCCCTTTCGCTTGGGCGGCCGAGAGCGCGACATCCTCTATCACGAGGTGCCCGTCTCAAACTATCCGCTCTTCGAATTCGCGCCCTACTCGCTCGCGCTCTCGACTCGCATGGCGGAGGTGGCGACCTATTATGATCTCGACCTGCTGCACGTGCATTACGCCATCCCGCACGCCATCAGCGCACTTCTCGCCCGCCAGATGTGCGCCGTGCAGGGGCGGCGTCTGCCCTTTATCACAACGCTGCACGGCACCGACGTGACGCTGGTAGGTATGGATCGCTCCTATCTGCCGATCACGCGCTTCGGCATTGAACAAAGTGATGGAGTGACCGCCATCTCGAAGTATCTGCGCGATAAAACCTTCACCGACTTCTCCATCAAGCGCCCCATCGAAGCCATACCCAACTTCGTGAACTGCGATGTCTACACGCCGATGGAGCCAGCCGCGCGCGCCGAGGCGCGCAAAGCCTGGGCACCGGATGGCGAAAAGCTACTGATCCACCTCTCCAACTTTCGCCCTGTCAAACGCGTCACGGATTGCATACAGATATTCGCGCGCGTCGTGAAAGAAGTGCCCGCACACTTGATGCTCGTGGGTGACGGCCCGGACCGTTCCCAGGCGGAAATGCTCGCCTTCAGCCTCGGCATCCGCGAGCGCGTGCACTTCCTTGGCAAGCAGGACAGCGTGACCGAGCTGCTTCCGCTCGCCGACTTGATGCTGATGCCGAGCGAGCTCGAATCGTTCGGGCTCGCAGCGCTGGAGGCGATGGCCTGCCGCGTCCCTGCGATCGCAACCCGCGTGGGCGGCGTACCGGAGCTCATTGAGGACGGCGTTACCGGCAGCCTCTTCCCTGTCGGCGATGTCGAAGCGATGGCGGACTGTGCCATCGGATTGCTGAAAGATCCGCAGCGGCTGGAAGCAATGGGCGCAGCCGCGCGGCAGACTGCGCAGGACCACTTCTGTGCCTCCCGCATCATCCCGATCTATGAGAGCTACTACGAGCAGGTGCTCCAGCAGCCACCACGTTGAAGCAGGCCGACGTTCCCGCCTTCCTGGGAACTGATGCGCGTCCTACACGGGAGACTGGGATGGACAACAGAGGAGTGGCGGACAAAACGGCAGGGGTCGTGACTGTGGTGGCCGGACTAACGCTGGCGCGTCGATTCCGAAGCGATTCACAATAGGAGCCTACGGGTTTGATCCATCATTTGGGGACTCGATTATGATTGCCCCGCCCTATGGTCGAGGCGAGCAAGCGAAGCAACGATGACAGTGACAATGTGCAACTAAGCAATGCAATGCCCTTTGCCCGGAAAAACCTCTTATGCCTAAAACAATCTTGCTTGTATCGAGAGACGAAAACCTTCAGAACATGCGCGCTCGTGTTCTCGAAAGGGTCGGCTACCGAACGATAAAGACTGGCAGCCTGACCAGTGCCGTGCAGCTTTCTTCACATTGCCAGATGTCGATTATCGGTCACACCTTTACTCCTGATGAGCAAGACGACTTCATAGACCGCGTTCATGAGGGAAATCCGAGTGTGTTCGTGCTCTGTCTGCGCTTAGGATTAACTCAGCCTCGGGCGCTCTTGACCGCAGTTGCCAATTGCTTCGCTGCCCAGCCAGGCGGTTCCAGGATTTGCATCCTGGGGGAGAGCAACGTTATCGCGTGGCCGAAGAGGGCTTCCTAAGAACGACGCTTACGGCACCGCAAACCGCACACCGACCGGGATATCGTCACCTGTTCTTTGCCAATCAATTCCGTCCTTCGATGAGATTGGCTTTCCGCCGCGTTGGATTTCCACGCGGGACGTGCTGTTGGGGCAAGCAACATTGTCGAGTCGCCCATCTGGTCCCACGGTGATTGTTTGGTAGCTATCTCCAAACGAAGTACAGGTCAGCGATACATTTCCGTGGAAGTTTTCGGGCACGATAACCTTCATCGTAGGCTTTCGGGCACAGCCAAACCCGAGGGTTTCCCCGATGAGGAGTAGCAGACCGCATCCTGCTAGTAACACGACGTTGGCTTTGAGGCGCATTCAGGTCTGCTGAGAATACCAGAGGGGAGATTCGCGGGCGGGTTCGGTTTGCCGCGTATCGTACCCGGCCCTGCCGTTACGCCATTTCCACTCCAAGCTCTGCCCAGCCGCAGGAACTGGCTGAGAACATGATTGGCTTGGTCCGCGCCTATCTCAAATAGGAGGTTCTATCGGCCGGGATACTTCTGCGCCCAAAGCGAAGAATTCAAGAGCGATTGATGTTTATTACGGTCCTGTCAATTTAACGTCCAGCGACGGGCGTCATTTCTTGCGGGGGTTGAATGCGTTTCCGGTTGCCGGCCTTTGCTGCAGTGCGGTATGTGAAAACCCGTACGGCAGTCTTACGAGCATCCGCGCACGGCGCTCCAAGCCGGAGTCTGGGACCATTGGATCTCACGAAGATCCTCGATAGCGTGAGATTCGCCGGACCGGTACTGACGTCTGTGCTACTTGCATCATCACTCGCGTGCGCCCAAAACGGTGCCCCTGCTCCTCGGCCTGAAGAAGACTTCAGCTTCATGAAGATGCTGGCGGACAAAGGCCTGCACGACATCGAGAACGAAAGCTGGAATGCCTACGGGCAGTTCACTTATATCTCAAGCTGGAAGCCCTCGTTCTATGCCCCTTATACCAATCTGAACGGAAGTATCAATTCGCTCCTTCCCACGGCCGAAAGGAGCTTCACTGGGACTGCGACTCTTTACCTTGGTGTTCGGCTCTGGAAGGGCGCAGAAGCCTGTCTGGTTCCAGAATTGATTTCGGAGCAGCCGTTTCACAGCTCAGGGGATTGGGCGGCGCTATCCAGAATTTCGAGTTGCAAAAAGGCGGAGCGAGGACGTCGCCGGCATCGGCGGCAATCTCGGATGGATCTCAGATATCCACGCGAAATACCTCGGGATGGGTGGCACAGATGGCTTTGTTGGTGACGGAGCCATTACTGCCCGCGCGGAAAAGTCCCTCGATCTCTTTTACAGTGCCAACTTTGGCAGAGTGTATTGGTTGACCGGTGATTACCAGCACATCACGAATCCCGGTTTCAACGCCGCGCGTGGTCCCGTCAATGTCTTTACCGTGAGAATCCATGGCGGTTTTAAACGACATCGTAACTGTGCCAGCGCGGTGCTGGCTGGATTGGCACTCCTTAGCTTCTGCGCTTCCCATGCAGATGGGCAGCAACAAGTTTCCGGTTTCGCGGTCGAACGTCTCTATCAATCAGCTCCTGGCGGTGGCTGGTTCGTCATGGATGACCTCGATATGACCGGCCAGCTCGGAGGCGCTGTCTCGCTCACCTCGGCTACGCACGAAATCCTTTGGTCATCACGGATCCGGATGGCACGCAGAAACTCGCCCTTGTATCTCAAGAAGCATTCGTCGACATTGGCGGCTCCATTACCCATGATCGCTTTCGGGCTTGCATCGATATTCCCATGCCCCTTTTGGTCACTGGAACGAGCGGGACACTCGGTGTGTACCAGTTCACCGCTCCGTCAGTCACCGTCGGAACCACTCCCGATACTGTGTCCGACTGCCGTATCGGCGTCGACGCTCGCTTGCTGGGTAAGCCTGGCAGCTCGCTTCGTTTGGGCGCGGGAGCGCAACTCATCTTTCCCTCTGGGAACCGCGCCGATTACGTAACCGACGCAAGGTATCGTGGCATGTTTCGATTTCTCGCTGCCGGTGATGCGGGTGCTTTCACCTATGCGGGTCCAACTTGGTGTCCATGTTCGCCCGCTCGACGATGCACCCGTACCAGGTAGTCCAAACGGAAGTGAGTTTCTCTACGGCATCAGTGGAGGACGCAGGTTTGCCGGGCCGACTGGTTGGGCGGTCATTGCGGGGCCCGAGATATTTGGAGAGACGGCTTTTCGCTCCTTCTTCAGTGGAGAGACAGGTACGGAGGCGCTCTTCACGGGGCGTTTGGAGCAGACCGGGACGGAACGAAATTTGCGGATAAAGCTGGGTGTCGGACATGCGTTGGTGCAAGACTTCCGTGCTGCGCAATGGCGAATCGTCTTCGGGGTGGAACTGTTTGGGCACAAGTAACTCGCATCTGGCCACACTTAGTCGGGAGGATAATCCCTGGCATGAACCTTTTCCCGTTCCGATGGATCGTCGGTGTTACGCTCTTCTGCGCGATCTTCGGGCCCCCACTCGCCGCGCAGACGGCGCCCGCCAATCCAATCAGACGGATCTACGTTGAGCCGTTCGCAACCCGGGAGGGTTCTGAGAAGTTTCGTGAGGACTTGATCGCCGAACTCCGCAAAAAGAATGGGTCACCCTTGCTGGAGACGAATCGAGCGCGGACCCAATCTTGGGTGGTGGCGGCGAGATCTGGATCAAAGGATATCGCAGCCACAATCCGCAGTTGGGCAAGGTGGCACCCAACGGCACACCTATCTTTACAGGCTTCCTCTCGATTGAGTTGAGAGACAGGAACGGCGAGACGTTGTGGTCATACCTGGCAACACCGCCAGCGGCCTCAGGTGACGTATCGAAGGATCTCTCGATCCTCATTATAAAGAAGCTTGACGAAGCCTTGAAAGAAGGCGAAACGCCAAGCCGTACGCTCCAACCCCAACCCACGACGATCCTGAAGGGTGCGGGCGCTACCTTCCCATTTCCCGTCTATGCGAAATGGTTTACAAACTACCGCCGCGAAAATCCCGCTGTACAGATTACCTACGAACCAGTCGGGTCAGAGGCGGGAGTTCGCAGTCTGCTTTCCAGCAGTATTGATTTCGGAGCATCGGTAGCCCCGATGTTATCCATGAATTCGCGCCGGAAGACGAGGACAAATATCTGTTTTTCCCATCGGTGGTAGGCGCGGTTGTGCCGGTCGTCAATCTGCCCGGCTTGCCGAGCGATATCGCATTCACGCCGGAAGCGCTGGCCGGTATTTATCTGGGGAAGATCAAGAAATGGAACGACCCGATTCTAGCCCGCAGTAATAGGAACCTTCGCCTTCCAGATCTGGACATCGTGGTCGTTCATCGCGCGGATGGAAGTGGCACTAGTTATGCGTGGGCTGACTTCCTCTCAAAGACCAACGCCGAGTGGAAGGCCAAGGTCGGTACGAGCCTGACTCCCAAATGGCCAGTAGGACGGGAAGCAAACGGGAATGACGGAGTAGCCAAACTGGTTAGAGAGCAGAGTGGCTCCATCGGGTCCGTTGAATTTATTTATGCCCTGCAGAATCACCTGAGCTACGGCAGGGTTCGAAATCGAAACGGTGAGTTCGTCCCTGCCAGTTTGGAAAGCATCGCTGCAGCTGCGAGCCATTCCATAAAGCTAGACGGCGACTTCAAGATCTCCATCGTGGACGCTCCTGGTGCGGGCGCTTACCCAATCAGTTCTTTCACCTGGATCGTTATCCCTGCTCATGGCGCGGACGACACCAAGCGAAACGCCCTCACCGGTTTCTTGGTGTGGATGTTGGGTCCCGCCCAGCGTCAAGCCGCCGCATTAGGCTACCTCCCTATTCCAAAGGAGTTGGCCATTCAGGAAGAAGCTGCGATCGCGAGAATCCACTAACGGCAACCACGGCACTCTCGCGGCCCGGTGCGCTCGAATGTTCAAGTGCTATAAGCCAAACATGAAGGAGGGCGGCCGGTAATACACGTGTTACGTGGTTGCTTTTGCTAGTTACCCTTATCGGAAAGGGAAAGCATCGGCATCTCCAGCGTGACCCGCGTGCCGCGACCAGGGCGGCTCTCCACTTCGAACCGCGCCTCACCGCCGTACAGCACCTCAAGCCGCTCGCGTACGTTCTTTATCCCGATGCCATTGCCGGACCGGCTCTCCGCTGAGACCGCCCCAACTGCAGCCGCCCGCGCCGGCATAATGCCAACGCCATCGTCTTCTACGTCCACTACCAGCCTGCCATCGCGCACCCGGCTGCGCAGCGTCACCGTACCCCCCTCCAGGCGCGGCTCCAGCCCGTGCTTGATGCTGTTTTCAATCAGCGGCTGCAGCACCATGCTCGGCACCATCACCTCCAGCGTCTCCGGTTCGATCTCACGTTCCACGCGGAGCTTGTCGGCGCCAAACCGCACCACCTCAATGCCGAGATAGTCGTCCGTGAAGGCCAGCTCATCGCGAAACGGAACAAAGGTGTCATGATCGCGCAGCAGTGCGCGCAGAATGTTCGCCAACCGCACGATCATCTCCCGCGCCAGCTCCGGATGGAACCGTACCAGCGATCCGATCGAGTTCAGCGTGTTGAATAGAAAATGTGGATTGATCTGGCGTTGCAGCGCATCCAGCCGCGCCTCCAGCAATAGCCGCTTCTGCTCCACCAGTTTCTGTTCGATCTGGATCGCATTCCATATCTTCAGCGGAATGCCCACCACCACTGCGGGGCAGGCGTAAATCGCCAGCCGTACAACCCAGTTCCGCGTGTTGAGCACAAAGAGCAGGTGCGGATACAGCTTCGCGAGCTCCATTCGCGCCATCTGCATCCCCACGATCAGCATCAACAGCAGAATCTGGCGATCCAGCCGCGGCCGCCTCAGATTGCGCCGCACCCAGCGATAGATGCTCAGGTCGATAAATGGCGAAAACGACCATACCTCCTCCGCATCCACCAGCCGCCCATACAGGCCTGCGATCAGTGCCACGCAGAGATGAACTGGCAGCGTCAGGTATTCGCCATGCAGCATGGCGGGAAGCGCCAGAAACGCGCCTCCGACGGCGGCCCACCAGGGGCCAAGCAACACACCCAGGATGACCGTCGTCTCAAAGCCAATGTCCGCTGCCAGAAAGTTCGGCACCGTCACGCGCGCCCATACGCCCAAGGTGAGGGGTATGCAGATGCAGGCCAGCAAACCGATCGTCTCGCCAGCCGTACGATCTTCTGCGAACAACAGGCGCTTGAAGACGCGCGACCGCGCCAGCGCGCTCGACACCGCCGCAGCGATGCCCAGCTTGATCAACAGCGAGATCAGAATCAGCCGTGGCTCGTACATAGTCGTGTGCCCCGTGAAAGGCAGCCAATCGCTCCCGACTATAATCTATGCATGTCCTCCATCACGGTCAGCAAGATAGCTGAGGCAGACTTCCCTTCCCGCTGGGGACATTTCCGCATCCATGGTTTCGAAGGCGTCATCACAGAACCCGAGCCCTGCCGGCCCGGCGATCCGTCGCCTTCGCGCCGTGTAGAGGGCTGCGTCGCCCTCGTGCTCGGCGATATCTACGCCGCGGCCCCTGTCGTCCGCATTCATTCGCAGTGCCTCACCGGCGATGTCTTCGGCTCGCTTCGCTGCGACTGCCGTCAGCAATTCGAATTGGCGATGCAGCGCATCGTCGACGAAGGCGCCGGCATCCTGATCTACGAACAACAGGAAGGCCGCGGCATCGGGCTGATGGCCAAGCTTCGTGCCTACGAGCTGCAGGACCAGGGTCTCGACACCATCCAGGCCAATCTTGAGCTCGGCTACAAGGCGGACTGCCGCGTCTTCGAAGTTCCCGCTCGCGCACTGCAGTTGCTCGGCGTCCACGCCGTGCGCCTCATCACCAACAACCCGGAGAAGATCGCCGCGCTCGAAGAGCATGGCATCCGTGTCCTGGAGCGCATATCGGCCGAAGTGCCGCCAGCATCGCCGCTCGCCGAGCGCTATCTCGAGACCAAGCAGGCGCAGATGGGGCACCTGTTCACCGAGGCTCCGGCGAAGTAGCCCGGTCCCGCGAAGCCTTCACAACTTTCGCCGTGGTCACCATTTGTCCGGCGTGGCGCTGCGTGTGCTCGGCCACATGTACCAGCAGACCGCCGAGCGTCGTCGGCAATCGCTTGCGGCCAACGAAGCGCTCCGCCTCAAGATCGGCTCCGATAAATCCTCGGATTCGCTGGCTCGCCCGTGCGATGGATTTGCCGAACTCGCGCAACAGTACGTGCGGCATCGCGCCGTCGCCTTCTCTAGGAAGCTCTGCCAACTGTGCCTCGCTCAAATCGCGCCCTTCCGCGTAGGTCAGCAGCCTGTCGACACTCCCCGCAATGTGCCGCAATTGAAATGCGACAGACGGCAGCCCGGACGGGCGCGCATTCACTTCGATCCCAGTCATGTCGGCGCACCAGCGCTCCGCATCCTCATGCGCCAATTCCAGTGCGTGCAGCACCGCCCGAATTATCGCCGGGACATCCACAAGTGTGCCGCGCAGCCACGGCTCCGGCTCCTTCGTCTGCGAATTTGCCACAGTAGTGTTTACAATCCCTTCTTCGCCCGGAACTCCCTCACCACCTCGGCCGGATCTCGATGCTGCCCGTCCACCGCTTCGTTCATCGCCTGCATCTCCTGTGCGTCTATCTTCCCCGCAAGCTCGGCGACCGCCGTCCGCATCTGCGGCCAGCGCCGGTAAGCATCCTCGCGGAAGAGCGGCACGGCATCATAGGGCGGAAAATAGTGCCGGTCATCTGCAAGCACTGTCAGGTGCAATGGCCGGATTGGCCCATCGGTCGAATTCCCCGCGATGATGTCCACCTGCCGTCTGCTCGATCGCGCGATAGAGCAGCCCCAACTCCATGGTGCGCGGTGCGCCATTGAATTTCAATCCATACGCTGCTTCCAGACCACGCAGGCCGTCCGGGCGTTGCTCGAATTCATACCCCACGCCAAGCTTCCACTGCGGCGCCACGGCTGCGGCCTGGCTGAGCGTAGCCACATGTAGCCGTTCCGCATCGTCGCCACGCACGATCATCGCAAAGGTGTTTTCAAATCCCAGTGACTCCCCAACGTCGACTCCATACCGTTGCTGATACATCCGCCGCAGAGTAGCAAGAACGCGTACCCGGTCCTTGTCGACCGGCTGTTTCAGGATTGCGGTCAGCGCCGTGCCCGTGTACTCGACGTAGCCGTCGATCCGGCCCGCGGCCAGCGCCTGCTGGCAAATGTAACTGCCGGCCAGATAAAAACGCCGGTCCACCTTCAGGCCGGTCCGCGCCTCGATATGCTGCGCCAGTAGCTCCCCCAGCAGCACCTGTTCGGTAAAGTTCTTAGCCCCAATCACCGGACGGTCCGGCCGGGGCGGCGCACAGCCCAGCATCGCCGGAACAAGCCCAGTCAAGATGGCCGCAAGCATCAGCCTGCGGTTCACGGCCGCCCCGTACCCGGCACGCGCAGCTTCCATTCCAGCAATCCCAATAGGCCGTCAGCCGCCAGCGCTAGCAGTGCCGCAGGCACCGCTCCTGCCAGCACCAGCCGGTTGTCCACAGACGCGACACCACGGAAGATGAACTCGCCCAGCCCGCCTGCGCCTACTGCCGCCGCGATGGTGGCAATCCCCACGCAGGTCACGGTCGCGGTGCGCAGCCCTGCCAGGATGACGGGCATCGCCAGCGGCAGCTCCACTTTGCGCAGCCGCTGCCAGCTTGTCATGCCCACCGCCTCGGCCACGTCCATCACCGTCGCGTCCACCCCGCTGATTCCTGCGTAGGTGTTGCGGACGATCGGGAGCAGCGCATACCCGACAAGCGCGACAATCGCAATACGCGCCGCTCGCTCGCCAATAAACGGCAGCGGCATCAGAAAACCGAACATCGCCAGGCTGGGAATCGTCTGCAGCGTGTTCACCACGCCAAGCACGGGCCGCGCCAGAGCACGCTTGCGCGCCAGCAGAATGCCCAGCGGTATGGAAATCGCCGTTGCGAACAGCATCGCCGAGCCGGTCAGCCACAGATGCTCCAGCGTTAGACTCGTAATTTCATCCCAGTGCTGTTGCAGGAATCCGGAGTCGGCGATCACGGGCGTGCCTCCGTCCCGCGATGCACCGCTCGCACATAAGCCTGGACCGCCGGCACTCCAGAGGAAAGAAACTGCTCTGCAGGAAGATTCGCCGCGATGCGCCCGTCCTCCACCAGCACCACGCGCTCGGCCAGATACAACGCTTCGTCCAGATCGTGCGTCACCAGCAGCACGGTGGTCCGCGCGCCGCTCCGCTGCACCTCCAGAGTCAGGCGCCGCAATACATCCTGCATCTCGGCGCGCGTTAGCGGATCGAGTGCTCCGAACGGCTCGTCCATCAACAGAATGTCCTGCCCTGCGGCCAGCGCACGCGCCAGCCCTACACGTTGCCGCTGTCCTCCGGAGAGTTCGTGCGGCATCCGGCGTGCGAACTCTCGCGCACTCATTCCCACCATCTCCAGCAGTTCACACGCTCGATCGTGACTCTCCGCGCGTGATCGGCCTTCGATCTCCAGCACCAGCCCGATATTGCGCGCCACCGTGAAATGCGGGAAGAGCCCCGTCTCCTGTATCACGTAACCAATTGATCGGCGCAGCGCAATAAGCTCCTGCTCGAAGATAGAGCGGCCACGCACCAGGACATCGCCGCCGCTGATACCGTGCATGCGATTCACCGCGCGCAGCAGCGTCGTCTTGCCGGAGCCGCTCTTTCCCAGCAAGGCCACAGTGGTGCCCGTCGCCACTTCCAGCGTCAGGTCGTGGAGCACTTCGTGGCCATCCGGCAGACGATAGCTCACGTTACGGAACTCGATGGCGGGCGTCGTGCTCATGCCTTGCCTCTCCAGAAGCAAGAGGCCGGGACACCCCCGGCCTCACTCGTTCAAGATGTCAGCGAAATTAACTACTCTTCGCCCTCGTCATCCCCGTCCGTGTCGTCGCCCAATGCATCCGCGGGAACCGGCGCGCTCATCGCGCTCTCCGGCGTTGGCGCCGGCTGCCCCTTCACGCGCACCACCGTAATCTTCGAAAAGCCTTCCTTGAAGCTGGGCGGACGCAGCCGTTCCGCCATCTTGTGCATCATCTCGTCGCTCACCGTGCGCTCGCGCCGCTGGTTCCGTTCCATACAGACCTCGAACGGCACATCGAAGAAGACAGCCTGCACATCGTAGCCAAAGCTCTTCGCCATCTTGATCCACTGGCGGCGTTCGTGCGGCGACAGGTTGGTCGCGTCCACGTAGTTCCACGGCATCTTCGCGATCAAGCGTGCGCGCAGTAGCGAGCGCAGTGTGGAGAACACCAGTCCCTGGTAGCGCTGCTCCGTAATGTCGTCAAACAGAATCGTGCGCAGCAGGTCGCTGGATAGCGGCGTGACAGCCCGGCGTTTGAACCAGGTCGTCTTGCCGGAGCCGGGCAGCCCGATGGTCAGCACCACGAACCCGCGCGACGGTCGCGCCGCGCTGGGCGGCTCTGGCGGTACCGCAGAAGGCGATTCCGGCTGCGTCTCCAGCACCAGCTTGCCTTCGGGTATCGGATCGCCTGCAGGGGAGACGTTTGATCCTGCGCTCCCATCGGCTGCGGCATCGCTGTGGCGCGCTACGTCGTCCAGATCTCTGCCCACCACGGGCGTTTCCTTCCCCTTCCACTTGTCCTGATGTGGGGATTCTGCTGCAGGCGAAGGCTGCGTCGCCGATGGCGGATACTCGGCGCTCGCGTAGTTGGGCTGCAAAGGCGCAGGTTGATTCGCGGGCAGCTCCTGCCCGATCTTTCCAGTCTGCTCGGAGAGGTTTGGGGCGCGTTTCGAACGTCGTCTCATCGTGGTGTGGCTCGCTGGCGTGGCGCATCCAGCCGCGCCTACGTGGATCGTACACAGGTCACGTCTCTGTCGCAATAACTGTGCAACGATGCCGTTCCTTCGAACCCCGAGGTGCTAGCATCGACAACAGTGAAGGTCGTGCAGCACTGCCGAGTTGCAGCGCTGGCTTGTTTCCGGCACTTCCCACGAACCCCTCCTGAGGAGACCTTATTTAGATGGCAGTGAAGGTAGGCATCAACGGCTTCGGCCGCATCGGCCGCAACGTTCTTCGCGCTTCGCTTGGCAAATCCGATCTCGAATTCGTCGCAGTCAACGATCTGACCTCGCCCGCAACCCTGGCGCATCTGCTCAAGTACGACTCCATTCTTGGCAACCTGCATCACGACATCACCGCCGGTGACGATTTCATCGCCATCGACGGCAAGAAGATCAAGGTCTTCGCCGAGCGCGATCCCGCCAAGCTCGACTGGTCCTCCGTTGGCGCCCAGGTTGTGGTCGAATCCACCGGCCACTTCACCGACGCCACCAAGGCCAAGGCCCACCTCCAGGGGACGGTCAAGAAGGTCATCATCTCGGCTCCCGCCACCAACGACGACCTCACCGTCGTCCTCGGCGTCAACGAGAACAAGTACGATCCGAAGACGCACAACGTCATCTCGAATGCCTCCTGTACCACCAATTGCCTGGCGCCATTAGCGAAAGTGCTGGATGAAGAATTCGGCATCATCAACGGCCTGATGAATACCATCCACAGCTACACCAACGACCAGGTCACGCTCGACTTCCCCCATAAGGACCTGCGCCGCGCCCGCGCCGCCGCACTCTCCATCATCCCCACCTCCACCGGCGCCGCAAAGGCGCTGCATCTGGTGCTGCCCCAGCTCAAGGGCAAGCTCGACGGCTTCTCACTCCGCGTGCCCACGCCGGTAGTCTCTGTCGTCGATCTCACGGTCACGGTCGAAAAGCCGATCACTGTGCAGAGCGTCAACGATGCTCTGAAGAAGCATGCCGCTGGTCCGCTGAAGGGTATCCTCGGGGTGGAAGAGCACGAGCTCGTCTCGGCGGATTTCAAGGGCAACCCGCTCTCCTCTATCATCGATGCACCGCTCACCAAGGTGATCGGCAACATGGTGAAGGTCATCTCCTGGTACGACAACGAGTGGGGCTACTCCAACCGGGTCCGCGATCTGATCCTCTTCCTGGAAAAGAAGGGGCTCTAGAAAATCGGCATCCCGCAAAGCGGCTTCCGGCCATAATTTGCATCTACGGAGCGTCAGCAGTACGAGAACCTGGCGCTCCGCTCTGCAAATACGGCGCCAGCGAAAGCTGTGCGATGGCTTTCGCAGTTGGCTGGATTCTTGCTACTCATACGGACGCAAATGCCACGACAGAACATCTCGGGTAGCTCGCCCTTCGAACCGCGGATCGGCTTCTCCCGCGCGGTCCGCATGGGAAACACGGTGCATGTCTCTGGAACCGGCCCGGTGGGCGCAGACCAGGCCTCCGCCGAAGATCAGACCCGCCAGGTTTTCAAAATCATCGAACAGGCACTCACCCAGGGCGGCGCCACGCTGCGCGATGTCGTGCGCACCCGCATGTATCTCACACACGCGGCCGACTGGGAGGCCGTCGGGAAAGTCCACGGCGAACTCTTCGGCGATATCCGCCCCGCCGCGACGATGGTTGTCGTCGCCGCACTCCTCAACCCCTCATGGCGCATCGAAATTGAAGCCGATGCCGTTCTCGATCGCGGAGAAAGCTAAGCATGGCCACCACGCATATTCCCTCCATTCGCAGCCTCACCGAGGGCACCAATCAACTGCAGCACCAGCATGTGCTGATTCGCGTCGATTTCAACGTACCCCTCTCCGAAGACGGCACCGAAATCCTCGATGACACGCGCATTCGCGAAACCCTGCCGACCATCGAGTTCGCACTTCGTCATCGCGCCAAGGTCATCCTCTGCTCCCACCTCGGCCGTCCCAAGGGCAAGCCGAATCCGAAATACAGCCTGCGGCCGATCGTCGATCGTCTCCGCGTCATGCTCGACCACGCTATCGGCGAACAGGTGAACGTCGCCTTCGCGCCCGACTGCGTCGGCGACCTTGCGCGCGAGCTCGCCAACAAGCTCGAAGACGGCAAGGTACTCCTGCTCGAGAACCTCCGCTTCTACGCCGAAGAAGAGGCCAACGATCCCGCGTTTGCGAAGAAGCTCGCCGCGCTCTGCCAGATTTACGTGAACGATGCCTTCGGCTCCGCGCATCGCGCACACGCTTCGACTGAGGGCATTACTCACTTCGCGAAGCATGCTGTCGCCGGCTTGCTCATGGAAAAAGAGCTGAACTACATGGGCAAGGCGCTCACCACTCCGGCCAAACCGTTCATCGCCATCCTTGGCGGTGCAAAGGTCTCGGACAAGATTCAGGTGATCGACAATCTGCTCACCAAGGTCGATGCCATTCTCATTGGCGGCGGCATGGCCTACACCTTCCTCAAAGCTCAGGGGCAGGAGGTCGGCAAGTCCCTGGTAGAAGCAGACAAGCTCGATGTGGCGCGGCAGGCCATCGCCGCCGCAAAGAGCCGGGGCGTGCGTTTTCACCTACCCGTCGATCACGTGCTGGCAAATAAATTTGCGCCTGACGCAAAAACTAAGGTCGTCGAAGGGGACGAGCCCTTTCCCGCCGAGTGGATGGCCCTCGACATCGGGCCCAAAACGGTCGATCTCTTCGCCGGCGAGATCGCGGAGGCGAGCACGATTGTGTGGAACGGACCCATGGGAGTCTTTGAAATGCCTGCTTTTGCGCATGGCACCATGGCCATTGCGGAGTTAGTGGCAGGCAATCGGGACGCGGTCTCCATCGTCGGCGGTGGCGACTCGGTCTCGGCTATCAAACAGGCCGGAGTGGCCGATCGAATCACCCACATATCCACAGGTGGCGGCGCTTCCCTTGAGTTCCTCGAAGGGAAAGTACTGCCTGGGGTTGAAGCATTGCGTAAGAAGCCGTAAGCTGCTCTAGTGACCTCGTCCCCCGGGGCTGATGAGGGAATTTGCCGTGCCTTCAGTGTTCTTGCTGAACGCCGCCATACTATTCAGTGGCGTCGTTGCTTTCATCATCGCGGGCTTTGCCGGAACCTTCCTGCGTTCCCTGCATCCGTGGCGCTACAGGCTCATGTTGGCGCCGCTCGGCTTCGTTGTTTGCGGCGGCATCAGCATCTCCGCGGAGCAACACCTGCTTCGCTGGATCGAACATGGCCACCTGCAGCACTCTCTCAGTTCTGGCATCGTGCAAGGAATTGTTCTGGTCGTCGCTGGCCTCTGCGGGCTGCTCGCCGGCGTCGGGTTGGGCACCAGCCTCGACCGCACCTTTCCGGATGCGCCCAGCTACTCCATCGCCAATTATTGGGGACCGCAGGACTCGAAACCTCGCACCCGCAAGGGCAAGGTTGTCCCCATTTCCCTCGGACGCCAACCCGGCGTCATCCCGCAAATTAAAGCCATCTCTCACCGCGACTAGCGGGTTCGCCGTCCACCTCAGCTCTCCATCGCCTGAAAGGAACCATGCGCATTCCCCTGCTCGCCGCAAATTGGAAGATGTACAAGACCCCTGCCGAGGCTCGCTCCTTCGTCGTCACATTTCTCGAGAACGCGCTTCCCACAAAGGCTGAGGTGGCAATCTTCCCGCCCGCCATTGACATTCCCGCCACGCTCGACGCGGCGAAGGGCTCCGCCCTGCGCGTAGGCGCGCAGAACATGTACTTCGCCGACGAGGGCGCCTTCACCGGCGAGGTCTCCGCGCCCATGCTGGTCGCCGCAGGCGCCACACATGTCTTGATCGGCCACTCGGAGCGCCGCCAGTACTTTGGCGAAACGGACGAGCTGGTGAACAAGAAGCTGCACACAGCGCTGCGCTACAAACTCATCCCCATCGTCTGCGTCGGCGAGCTCTTGGAGCAGCGCGAAAACGGCGAGACAGAGGCGGTGCTCCGCAGGCAGACCAGCCGCGCCCTGGAGAACATCGACGCCGCGCAGGCCGCGCCCATCGTCATCGCCTACGAGCCGGTATGGGCCATCGGCACCGGCAAAACCGCAACCCCCGAGATCGCGGCAGAGGCGCATGCCGTCATCCGGCGCGAAGTCGCGCAGCTTCTCGGCAAGCCGGCAAGTGAAGCGATGCGCATCCTCTACGGCGGCTCGGTCAAGCCGGATAACGCCGCTCAACTCTGCGCACAGCCAGAGATCGATGGCGCACTCGTCGGCGGCGCATCCTTGGATCCGGCATCTTTCAGCAAGATCGTCGCGGCGGCCTCGTAGGCAGCTGGTTCAAGCAGCGGAAAGGGTGGCGAAGCGATGGAACAGAGCGAACTGCTCGCCTATCTCCGCAGCCAGCGGCTCGGCATCCTCGGCACGCTTTCGCCTTCGGGTGAGCCGCAGGCCGCACTGGTCGGCTACGCGGTCACGCCCGCGCTCGAACTCGTCTTCGATACCCTACGAACCACTCGCAAGTATCGAAACATGATGGCCAATCCTCGTGTCTCGTTCACCGTTGGCAATACCGTCGGCAGTGGAGACGAACGCACCGCGCAATACGAAGGCGTCGCCGAAGAACTGGCGGGCGATTTGCTCGTCCGCCTTCAGCCGGAGTATTTCGCTGCCTGGCCGGACGGGGCCGAGCGCACGCACTGGCCGCACATCACCTGGTTTGTCATCCGTCCGCGCTGGATCCGCTACTCGGACTTCAACATTCCCATGACCCAGAATATTCCCATGACCCAGGAATGGAGTTTCTAAGCAGCCCTGGCTCACTGCACCCGGCCGTCCTCCGGCGATTCCTCTTCTCCATCCAGTTCCGCATCCATCGCATCCCGCACCCGCGCAATGGTCTGCTCCGGCTGCAGGTGCTTCTGCTCCTCGTAGAAACGCGCAACGTGCCGCACCAGATCCGCCAGCACCACGCCCCACGCCGTCGGATCGTCCCAGCCGCCCATCTGCAGACTCACGTGCAGGTCGCCTTGCGCCACCCATGCACGCACCAGCTCAAAAGCCTTTGGGTCATTCGCCGCTCCGGGCGGAACAGCTAACTCGTTCTTTGCCGATTCACTTTTCTGTGGCATCGCTCGTTTTCACCTCGCACAGCACGTCATCGCCATCGACGCGCAGTGGATACACCGTTGCACTGCCCAGTGGATTGCGCAGCTCTGCGCCCGTCCTGGGATCGAAGCTCCACCCGTGCCAGGAGCACACCACGCGCCCATGCTCGATCGTGCCCTCGGAAAGCAGCGCGCCATGATGGGGACACTCGTTATGCAGCGCAGCAAGCTGTCCGTGAATTCGCGCCACGCAGATCGGGATACCCGCAGCCTCGAACGCCTGCGCCCTGCCCTCGGCCGGCATCTCCGGTAGCGCGCCGATCCGTACCCATTGCGTCATTCCTTGATCCTGCTCCTTCTCATGCTCCTGGAAGCAAGTGTACGGTTTTGTCGCAGTGGAAGATGCCGCACCTCGGCTGCTACGCTGGAATCCCATGCCTGAAGCGAAGCATTCAGACGCGTCTGGACCTGTGCCGGCAACACTCTGGTGTCCCACCTGCGCCCGTCCCGTCGACGATCCCCTCACCTGCGGAGACTGCTCCGCCGTCATCTGCCGCGTCTGTGGCACCCCTCTGGAATCCGCAGACGAGTTGGCGTTCGGCTGAGCCGGATGCCCGCACCCACCCATTCCACGCCGCCACACTTCGACGATCCTCTCCGTCCGCACAATCCGCTTGTCGGGCACCATTGGATTCTCGCCGGCATCGGCGTGATGATCGTGGCGTCAGTAGCCGCCGTCTACTTCGCGCTCGGGCTGCTCTTCTGGCAGGGACAATGGCAGCTCATCTTCCACCCGTCCCAGGTGGTGGCCCGCACGCCCGCCAGCCTGAACCTGCCCTTCGAAGATGTTCGCTTCGATGCTACGGAAGTCGGGCATACGCGGCTCGATGGGTGGTGGATTCCGGCAGACAGCAGCCTTCCGCCGCAGCACACGGCGATTCTCTACCTGCATGACGTGCGCGGGTCACTCTCCGACGCCCTGCCGGACATTCTCGCGCTGCACGCGCTCGGCCAGGATGTCTTCGCGTTCGATCCCCGCGGCTTCGGAAAGAGTGAATGGGCAAAGCCCTCCGAGCGGCATTGGCACCAGGACGCAGACGCCGCACTCTACTATCTCGCCAGCGTGCGCCACATCGGACCGCGCCACCTGATCGTCATTGGCCGCGGACTCGGAGGCACCATCGGCGCTAATCTCACTCTCCAGCACCCCGAGCTCGACCGGCTGGTGATGATCGACCCTCAACCGCCTACTCTGGGCTTGCTTCAGGCGCCGCGCTGGACCCACGTGCTGCCGCTGCGAATGCTCGCGCGCGATCGCTTCAATCCCGCGACTGCGCTGAGCTCCAGCTCGCTCAACAAGCTGTTCCTGCTTTCCCCAAACATGCCGGTTCCCGGATACGTTGCGATGGCAGCACCTCCCGCGATGACGGTGCATAGCACTGTGTTAGCAAATGCCGAGACGGCGGCCGCACTCCGGCGATTCCTCGCGCAGCCGCGCGCCGAACAGGATCGCTAGCTGGAGGCGTCTATGTGCTCAGACAGCATAGCCAGAGCCGCTTGGGCCTGATCATCGAGGCTTTCGTTCACTCGGGCAAGATCCGGCACAAGATAGCTGAGATTCACAGCAAGAAGATTTTCCTGAACAACCTGGGCCACAATTCGGCGCAGCAGACAGAATTCGGCCAGCATCATGCCCGGTGTATATCCCTCTAAATCGCGCCTGCGATCATATCCACCGGAAGAGAGTTTGTATTCCGCTATCTCTTCGCCGGAGTACGACTGTGCCGCGCGAATGAGCTCTTCCAAAATGCCTTTCAGGTAATGGGAGCGCTGTCCTTTATTCAAAGACATCCGTGATAGCGCATCATGCTTCTCGATGGCGGAGAGCCACAGCTCCTCAATGCGTGCCAGGTGCTCCTGCAGAATCATCGCCACACGCTTTGGCGGCGGCAGCTTCCGTTGCCGCGGCGGGGTGGCCAGTTTGCTCTCGATCGTGTTCACCAAAGCCGGGATGTTGGCCGGCTTCACGATGTAATCGTCCACCTGCTGCCGGATCGCCTCGAGCGCAGTTTCAAAGGCAGGATACCCAGTAAGAATCATCGTCACCGCGTTCGGCTGCGTTCGCCGCATGGCGCTGACTACGGTCAGACCATCTCCGGGATTGCCGATATTCAGATCCGACAAAAGGATGTCGAATTTCTCCGAGGTGATCTTCTGCAGCGCCTCGGCAACGGTCGCCGCAGCGCTTACCTCAAAGCCATACTTGCTGAGGATGACTGACAGCGTAATGCGGATGACGTCTTCGTCGTCCACTAGGAGTAAACGTCGTTGCATTCGGGAATCCTGAGATAGTCCGCATTCTACTCACCGGCAGCTTTCCGCGGACACCGTGAGCTCTGCACCGTCACTCTTTTGAGAAAATCGGGGGCTTGAGCTAAAACTTCGCCAGCCCCTCGATCGCGCGGAACAGGTCCTCCGGCTGCGGCAGGATCACGTTCTCCAGTTGCGGTTGATACGCCACAAAAGTATCGGTCGCCGCCACGCGCTTCACCGGCGCATCCAGATCATCGAACAGCTCGTCCGCAATACGCGCGGCGATCTCCGCTCCGTAGCCCCAGCTCAGCACGTCTTCGTGCGCCACGATCACCCGGCTGGTCCGGCGTACGCTCTCGGCAATCGCCTCCCAGTCGTAGGGACTGAGCGTCCGCAGATCGATCACCTCGGTCTCGACACTCAGCTCGCGGCTGGCCCGCTGCGCCGCCTGCAACGCTCGAGGAACCAGCGCTCCATAAGTCACCAGCGTCAGATGCTTGCCTTCGCGCACCGTCTTCGCTTTGCCAAAGGGGATCATGTAGTCCGGCCCCGGATACGGTGCGCGGCCAAAGGTCTCCCGGTATAGCCGCTTGTGCTCCAGGAACATCACCGGATCGTCGCAGCGGATGGCGGTGCGCAGCAGGCCGTTCGCGTCGAGCGCATTGGACGGAAACACCACCCGCATTCCGGGAGTATGGGTAAACAGCACCTCGCCGCTCTGCGAATGGTAGAGCGCACCGCCCGTCAGATATCCGCCAATGGCCACCCGGATGACCGCAGGCGACGAGAATGCATTGTTCGACCGCCAGCGCAGCGGCGCTAGTTCGTTGCGCAGTTGGTGCATCGCGGGCCAGATGTAGTCGAAGAACTGAATCTCCGCTACCGGTTTCATGCCCCGCGTGGCAATCCCAACCGCGCGCCCCACGATGTTGGCCTCGGCCAGCGGCGAATTGAAGACGCGATCACCGCCGTACTCGCATTGCAGGCCGGCGGTCAGCTTGAAGACGCCGCCCTTGCCCTTTACCGCGCCGCTCTTCAGGTTCTCCTCACGGCTGCAGTCGGCCACGTCCTCACCGAAAACAATGATGCGCGGGTCGCGCTTCATCTCATCCTTGAGGCAGACGTTGATCAGGTCGGCCATGGTTCGGTCGGGACCGCTGGGCTCAGGCATGGTTCCCGAAGCAAACGACTCCGACGTCGGATCGATATCCGGCGAATACACGTACCTGTAGATCGTGTCCGCGCCGGCGAAGGGCGCGCGCAGCGCCCGGTCGGCCGCCGCTTGTATCTCGTCGTCGACCACCTTCTCAAGCCGCGTGATTCCCTCTTCGTCGATCGCGCCCTCGCGCAGCAGCCGCAGTTGCAGCTTGGGCAGCGGATCGCGCAGGTTCTCCGCCTCGAGCTCCGCAGCCGGGCGATAGAGCTTGTCATTGTCGGAAAGCGAGTGCGAATACGGCCGCGTCACATGGCCATGTACAAACGCCGGCCCTTTCCTGGCGCGGCAATGCGCCACTGCCTTGGTCATGGCAGCGTAGCTCTCCACCGGATCGGTGCCATCCACCTCGGCAAAGAAGAAATTCGGGAAGTTCGCCACCAGTCGCGAGATGTTGCCGCCCGGCGTGTTCACCTCCACCGGCGTCGAGATAGCGTATTCGTTATCCTCCACCACGAAAAGAATCGGCAGCTTCTGCAACGATGCCGTGCTCAGCGACTCCCAGAACTCGCCCTGGCTGGTCGAGCCCTCGCCGATCGAGGCGTAGATCACCTCGTCGCCCTGAAAGGTGGCGTTGTGGAAGGCACGGTAGTCATCTGCCTGGCGCTCCATCGCGTTGGGATGATTCGCCAGATAGCGCCCGGCCTCGGCGCAACCTACCGCCTGCAACATCTGTGTCGCTACGGAGGAGCTTTGCGTCACGATGTTCAGCCGCTGGTTGCCCCAGTGCGATGGCATCTGCCGCCCGCCGCTGGACGGGTCGGCCGCGGCGCCTACTGCCTGCAGCAGCATCTCTTCCGGCGTCACTCCCAGCGTCAGGCAGAGCGCGCGGTCGCGGTAGTAGGGATAGAACCAGTCATAGCCGGGCTTCAGCGCCTTTCCCGCCGCCACCAGCAGCGCTTCGTGGCCGGCGCCGGAGATCTGGAAGAATATCTTTTGTTGATTCTTCAGCAGAATCTCGCGGTCGTCCAAACGCCGCGACAGGTACATCAGCCGGTAGACCTCTACCCACTCCGCGCCTGTCAGCCCGCTCAGTCCGCCGTCGGCGCTCTTGGTGCGCCGCTCCGTCGCCACACTGCCCATACACACTCCTTAACTGCCTTTCCAAGTCAAAACGACTCGCGATTGTATCCTGTCAGTGCGCACTTGTGCTCTGTAAAGAAGATGCACCAGACGCCGATTCGTCTCGCCGCGGCTGCAGGACGGGCTGCGGCACAACTCGGTGGTTTGACTCGCTTTTTCCACCCGTGCTCTAATCAGCCTTCCTCGGACCTAAGGCTTTCCGGCAGCGCGCTGCGGCGGCAACGGCGGGGCGCACCAACCCAATTCTTTCGGAGAACTTGCATGCAGAATGTCGGCCTGTGGGCCATGGGGTTCCAGATAGGCTCCCCCAGCACCCCAGACAACGGCAGTATTTACCTGTGGGGCGCTTTGGCAATCGGCGTCCTGGGCCTCGTTGTCGCATTTCTTTTTTCCCGGTCCGTCCTCTCTAGCGACGCCGGAACCAGCGAAATGCAGGCCATCTCCAACGCCATCCGCGAAGGGGCAGAGGCCTTCATGTCCCGGCAATACGGCACCATTGCCATTATCGCCGTGGTGCTCGCCATCCTGCTCTTTATCGGATACCGGCTCTCGCCCTTTACCGCGCCGTTTGCCAACAAAGTCGTCATCAGCTTCCTGATCGGCGCCATCTGCTCGGGACTTTCCGGCTTTACCGGCATGTTTGTCTCCATCCGGACCAACATCCGTGCCGCCAGCGCCGCGCGTACCAGCCTGGGTCGTGCCCTGCAGACCGCCCTGCGCGGCGGCGCTGTCACCGGCCTGGTCGTAGTTGCCCTATCACTGCTCGGCATCGGTCTGCTCTTTTTCCTCTTCGGCGGTCTCGAGCACCCCCAGGCCACGCCCTATGAGCTGGTCGGCTTCGGCTTCGGTGCATCGCTGGTAGCTCTCTTTGCGCAGCTTGGCGGCGGCATTTACACCAAGGCCGCCGATGTCGGCGCCGACCTGGTCGGCAAAGTCGAAGCCGGCATCCCTGAGGACGACCCCCGCAACCCCGCCGTGATCGCCGATCTCGTCGGTGACAACGTAGGCGACTGCGCCGGCCGTGGCGCGGACATCTTCGAATCCACCGCCGCGGAGAACGTCGGCGCCATGATCCTGGGCGCGGCGCTCTTCCCCGTCTTCGGCATCAAGGGCATCCTCTTCCCTCTCATCATCCAGGCGATCAATCTCATCGCGTCGATCATTGGTGTCTCCGTCGTCCATTCCGCTGAAGACGAAGATCCGATGCATGCGCTCAACCGCGGCTACTACGTCACCTCGTTCGTTGCTCTGCTGGGATTTGCGGCCGCCGTCTATTTCATGCTGCAGGGCCGCTGGTGGCTGCTCGGCTCCGGCATCGTCGGCATCATCACCTCGTTCCTGTTCGTCCGCATCACCGAGTACTACACCGAGACCCGCTACCGCCCCGTCCGCTCCATCGCGGAGGCCTCGCTCACCGGCCCGGCCACCAACATCATCAGCGGCCTCGCCGTTGGCATGGAGACGCCCGCCATGCCGGTGATCGTCATCAGCCTGGCACTGCTGCTCAGCTACTACTTCGGCGTGCGCGGCCTGGCTGACCATGCAGGAATCACCAACTACGCCCGCGGCATCTACGGCACAGCCATCGCCACCATGGGCATGCTCTCCGCATCCGCCTACATCCTGGCCATGGATACCTTCGGCCCCATCACCGACAACGCTGGCGGCATCATCGAGATGTCCAACCAGCCCGATGCCGTGCGAGAGAAGACCGACAAGCTGGACGCCGCCGGCAACACCACCAAGGCGCTCACCAAGGGCTATGCCATCGGCTCTGCCGCTCTGGCCGCCTTCCTGCTCTTCTCCGCATACCTCGAAAGCGTTCACGACATCGTCGCGCACCGCTTCGCCGATGCCGGCGAGATTCTGCCCGCAAACTGGCAGTTCACCCACGTGAATCTGGCCAGCGTCCCGGTCTTCGTCGGCGCGCTGCTGGGCGCCATGCTCACCTATCTCTTCTCCTCCATGGCCATCAAAGCGGTTGGGCCGCACGGCGCAGTTCGTCATCAAGGACGTGCGCGCGCAGTTCAAGGAGAATCCCGGCATCATGGAGGGCACCTCCAAGCCCGACTACGGCCGTTGCGTCCGCATCGTCACCGGTGCTGCACTGAAGGAGATGGTGCTGCCCGGCGCACTCGCCGTCGCCATGCCGTTGGCCGTCGGCCTCATCTTCCGCCATCTCAGTGACAGCTTCAACGTCCGCGACGTCAACGCCGATACGCTGCTGTTGCATGGCCATCCGGTGAATCTGACGGGAGCGGAGAGCGTCGCCGGCCTGTTGATGGTCGGCACTATCTCCGGCATCCTGCTCGCCATGCTCATGAACAACGGCGGCGGCGCATGGGACAACGCCAAGAAGTACATCGAGTCCGGTCAGTACGGCGGCAAGCGCTCAGAAGCGCACAAGGCAGCCGTTGTCGGGGACACGGTCGGCGATCCCTTCAAGGACACCGCCGGCCCATCGCTGCACGTGCTCATCAAGCTGCTCGCCACCGTCACCCTGGTGCTCGCGCCGCTCTTCCTCTAAAGCGTCAAAAAAAGAGACGCTGCGATCAACCGCAGCGTCTCTCGACTACGCTCCGCAAACCCAGCCAGCCGCTCAGCCGCGCATCCGGTCCTTCACGCTCTTGGCCAGCTTTTCGATCTCCGCCGCCTTTTTCACGACATCGACAGACAGCGTGTCTGCATTTGACTTGCCGACGTCTTCCTTCAACTCTTTCGCCAGGCTCAGCAGCTTGTCCGTATCCTTCTCCAATTGTTTCTGACGATCCAGATTCCGCGCCTTCTCCATCTTTTCCTGCCGCTGGCGCTGCATAGGATCGGTCGAGTTCGGCGATTCGCCGAATGGGGGCGACGTTCCAAACGGCGGCGTCGGCAAACTCGGAGGCTGTTGCATCTGTCCTGTGTCAGTGGCCTGACTGCCGGCCGAGGATCCCGCTACGAGCAGGACTCCTGCCGCACCCAGTCCCAATATGCCCCAGCGCAACTTGGCAAGTGAGCATCGCATCCGTTCATTATAGAAACGACTGCAAACTCTGAATGTGAAAGGCCTGCATGCTCCTTCTGCTCGCGCCGCCCAACCGCCGCCCGCCCCTGCGCGAGGCTTTTCAATCCATGTGGCAAAACTTGGTGGACAGCGCGCAGGACTTCCTGGTGAACGACCTGCAACACCTGATCAAGGACCTGATCGCCATCCTGATCTTCGCCTGGATTGCGCTCTGGCTGGTGAAGGTCATCACCAACCGTATGCGGCGCGCCGCGGAGAAGCATCCGACGATTGGCCTCGCCCGCACCGCGCAGATCCGTACTCTGGCCTCCGTGTTGCGTGCCACTGGCATCGGCATCGTCGGTTTCTTCACCGTGATCACCATCCTGCGCGATATCTTCGACCTCAACCTTGGGCCACTGCTCGCCTCCGCGGGAGTTGCCGGTGTCGCTATCGGCCTCGCAGCGCAAACCATCGTCAAGGACATGATCAACGGCATGCTCGTGCTGGTCGAAGACCAGTACAACGTCGGCGACTGGGTTACCATCGCCGGCGTCACCGGCGCGGTCGAATCGATGTCGCTCCGCAAGACCGCAGTGCGCGGCGGGGATGGAGTGCTTTACCTCGTCCCCAACAGCCAGATCACCGTCGTGGCCAACCAGAACCGGGATTTCTCCACCACCACACTCAACATCTCGGTCGACTTTTCCGCCAATCCCGACAAGGTGATTGCGCTGCTGACGAAAATCTCTGGTGAGGTGCGGCAAGAGCCCGCGTATAAGGACATCTTCCTGGACGATCCAAAGGTGCTAGGCGTCGACCAGATCAAGGGTACTGAGGTGATCTATCCGATCACCGTAAAGACATTGGCGAGAAAACAGTTTGACGCCCTGCGCGAGATGCAGAAGCGCATTCGCCTCGCTCTCGAAGAAAACAACATGCTGCCCGGCAGCCCTTTCCGCATCACCGGAAGCAAGAGCCTCGCTGCGCCGGGTGAGCAGGCGAAGGCTGAGCCGCCCCCCGATCCCACCACCAATAAGCCAAACGAAACCAACCCGTTCGCCGGCGAGTAGCAGGTCTAATGTTGAGCCGTCATCGCCGACTGTAACTCCGCGACAGTATGCACCGGAGGCAGGCAATGCGTGCCCTGACACACCACGGCGAAGCTCGCCTTTTCTTGTAACTGTGGCAGTTTCGTGAGTGTTTCTTTCAATATCGGCGGCAAAGCGCCTTCCCGCAGGATAGTGGCGGGCACGCGCAGCACCGTCTTGTTGACCGAATATCCTTCGCGCGCGGCAACCTCCAGTGCATCCGCCAGATCGTCCTCGCCCACGATCACAACCTGCTGCGGCGCCGTCAGCAGCCGCTCCAGCGCCAGTCCGTAGGAACCGGCGAAGATTCCGAAGTGCTCGACCACGCCCGCGAACGCCTCCAGCGTGTCTTCCGCCACTTCGCGCTGCTTCGCATCTCCGTTGAGCGCCTCCAGCCGCAGCAAGGCGGCTGCAGCCGTCGGATTCCCTGCCGGCGTCGGCGTGTCCTGCAACGGCTTGCGGCGCGCGGACAGCGCCCCAATCGCCTTGGGATCTGCTGCGGTATCGAAGAAGCCTCCGCCCGTAGCGTCATAAAAGTCGCGCTGCATCCGCGCTGCCACCAGCCCGGCCGCATGGTAGTAGCGCAGCTCGAGCGTCCGCTCCCACGCATCCAGGCAAGCGTGCACCAGCAACGCGTAGTCATCCAGCACGCCAGGAATACGCGGGCCGCCCTCGCCCTCTGCGTAAGCCACAACATGTGCCAGGCCATCCTGCTCCGACCATGCCTCGTTCAGCACGCGGTCGAGCGTCTTGGTGGCAAAGTCACGTGTGCCTGCAACCTTCAGCACGGAGCTGGCCTGCAAGTAGGCGGAGATTGCCATCGCATTCCAGCCGGTGTACATCGCGCGATCGACATAGGGCGTAGGCCGCGCAACGCGGGACGCCGCAAGTTTGGCACGCGCGGCTCCCAGCAGACCGGCTACCTCAGCCGGATCGCGATTTAGATCCTTCGCCAGCGTCTCGATCGGCCGTTTTACATGCAGCACATTCTTCGCCGGATTGTGATGCATGTCGCCCAACTCGCCGATGTCGTAATACGTCCCGGCGACTTCAAGTTCATCGGGGCTCAGCACCTCTGCCGCCTCGGCGAGCGTCCACGTGAAGTAGTCGCCGTCGTCATCAAGTGTCATATCGGCATCCTGCGAGCCGTAGAAGCCGCCCTTTTGCCGGTCGCTCAGCCAGCCATCCATCCACGCCACCGTCTCGCGCACCACCGTGCTGAAGACCGGGTACGGGAAGCTCTGCCATGCGTGCACGTAGTTCGCCAGCAGGCCGGCATTGTCATAGAGCATCTTTTCGAAGTGCGGCACCACCCAGCGCTCGTCCACCGAGTAGCGATGGAAGCCGCCGCCCACATGGTCGTAGATGCCGCCCTCGGCCATCTTTGTGAGCGTCACCAGGGCCACTTCCCGCGCCTTCGCATCGCCTTTGCGCGTCGCCGCATCCAGCAGCAGGTCCAGCGCCGCAGGATGAGGAAACTTCGGCTGCGCGCCAAAACCACCATGATGCGGATCGAACTGCGCGATCGCGGAGTGCACCAGCTTGTCGGTGATAGTCTCGCTCAACGATCCGCCGCGCCCCGCGAATGCCTCACCATGCTCGATGGCCGCGAGGATTGATCCCGCCGACTCCAACACCTCATCGCGCCTCGATTGCCATGCGTCCGCCATGGTGAGCAGCAGCCGCTCGATGCCCGGACGACCATAGCGATCGTGCCGCGGAAAATAGGTGCCGCCGAAGAACGGCCGGCCATCCGGCGTCAACACCGCAGTCAGCGGCCATCCTCCCTGTCCGCTGATGGATTGCACCGCCGCCTGGTAGCGGCTGTCGACATCCGGCCGCTCGTCGCGGTCCACTTTCACCGCCACAAATCGCTCGTTGATCAGCGGAGCCAGCGTTGCATCTTCGTAGCTCTCGCGATCCATCACGTGACACCAGTGACACCACACTGCGCCAATGTCCAGCAGTACCGGCTTGTCTTCGCGCGCTGCCTGCGCGAATGCCTCCGGTCCCCATTCCTGCCAGTGGATCGGCTGGTGCATAGCAGAACGCAGGTAAGAAGAGCGGGCGCGTGCCAGCGCATTGTGGGGCGTCGCAGGTGTCTCGAGATCGGGCATACCTTCAGTCTAAGACGTCGGAGGTAGCCCCGCGGACCCGGCACGAGCCAGGCGCCGTTTGCACAGAAGGATGTACATCCACGCCGTCACCAGCGTGAACGACACAACGAATGCGCCGTACGGAATGACTTGCGCAAATCTGTGCAAGAAATAAATGGCCGACCTGTCGTGGAACATCGTCGGACGCGTGGCTATCAGGGAAAGGCCACCCACGGTCGCCACAATAGGCAGCACAAAGCGCAGACGCACCAACAAACATGGACGCATCGTCATCACCAGCGGCAGTACCACCAGCACCCATGCCGCGGTTGCGAGAAGCAGCGTCCAGGCCGCCCATGCCAGCAGTCCGTAGAGCAGCGTCTCGACGAAGAGCTTTGCCTGACCCTCGCTATCGCGCACCGCCACAATCAGGTTCACCGGCAGGCACGCCATCTGGCCGACCAGCCAGCCGCTAAGGCCGCTCAGCGCGGCGTAGCCCCCACGGCGCCATCGTGATATCGCTGCGTCGGTCGCCATCCTGCTTATGCTACGAGCTTGCCCGCGATCTCCGTGTAGAGATCGATCGCCTCGAAAAGCTCGCGCTTGGCCAGCCTCTCATCGGGTGTGTGCGCAACGTGGATCGATCCCGGACCCAGCAGCAGCGGTTCGCCCCAGTTGGTGAGCGCGGGAATATCCGTAGCGAACGCCGCCACCATCGTCTCCATTCCCTCGATCGTTCTGAAGCGCATGAAGGGGATCTCCAGCGTGTACTCGATCTCGGCCAGCCCGGCAATCGCCTTCTCCAGCGCAGCACGCGTGTCGTCCGAGGGGCCCACCAGCCGCACCATCACCTGCGCCAGCGCCTTGTCCGCGATCACGTTCGGCGCGCGGCCGCCTTCGATCAGCCCGATATTCAGCGTGCTCGGTCCGATGCCCGGTTCTGCAGGCAGTTCGATGTGCAGCACATTGTGCAAAGCCTGAATCAGTTTGTTGATAGCGCTCTCGCCCAGCTCCGGATAGGCCGAGTGCGCCATCTTCCCCGCAGCACGCACCGCGCCGCGCAACACGCCCTTGCTCGCCACTCCTATCCGGTTGTCCGTGGGCTCGCCGTTGATCAGGTAGCGGCTTCCCCTGGGCTGCAGATTGGCTACCACCGCCCCGGCGGAGTCCCGCTCCTCGCCGACAACGAACAGCATTCCAGCCTTCACGCCGCCCGCGCGCAGCCGTTCCACCGCGGCAATCTGCGCTGCGATGATGCCCTTGGCATCGCATGCGCCGCGCCCGTAGATCGCCTCGTCGTCCTCTCTGCTGCCAAAGTACGGCGGCACCGTGTCCATGTGGGTCGAGAAGACAACCTCCGGCCGTTCGCCAGGCACGGTGGCGTAGACATTGAAGCGATCGGTCGTCGCTCCGTCTTCACCCTTGCTGGCGACGTGCATCTTCTCTACAGCAAAATCCCGCGCTGCAAGCAGCTCTGCAAGAAATGCGCCGACTGCGCCTTCGCCATAGGTTGTCGATTCAATGTCGATGAGCTGTCGCGTTAATTGCACCGGATCGAGCGTCATGTTAGGTCAGCATACCTGAGCGCTGCGTCACAAAAGCGGGTGCCCCACATCTCGCTTTTGAGATGTGGGATATCTCCGCTCAACGGGTAAGCCCGGTCCTTACAACGCCGGGATTCTCCGCTGATTTGCCGCTCGCTACAATCGAATCCGATGTCCACCATCTCCAATCGCCTGCTGACCCTCACCATTCCCGGCCCCGCCGGCAGCCTCGAAGCGCTCCTCGTCGAAGGAGAGCCGGACGCGCGTTACTCCGCGCTGGTCTGTCATCCGCACCCGATGGGCGGCGGCACCATGCACAACAAAGTCGTCTACCGCGCGGCCAAGACGATGCAGTCGCTCGGCGTGCCCACCTTGCGCTTCAACTTCCGCGGCACCGGACTCAGCGAAGGCCAGCATGACGAGGGTCGTGGTGAGCGCGGCGACGTGCGCGCAGCCCTCGACTGGCTGCACCAACGCTACGCATTGCCCGTCCTGGTCGTCGGCTTCTCGTTCGGCGCGCACGTCGCGCTGCGCACATGCTGCCGCGACGCCGACGCCCCCCGTTCCGATGCGCGCGTTCCCGGCTTCGCCGCCCTGGGCCTGCCTGTAGCCGCTGAAGGCCGAGACTACAGCTACGACTTTCTCGCAAGCTGCACATTGCCCAAGCTCTTCATCAGCGGTGGTCGAGACCAGTATGGTCCCCAGGCGGCGCTGGTGCGCATTGTGGCGTCTGCAGCGCAGCCGGCAACGCTCGTCATCGTGCCGGATGCAGACCACTTCTTCGCCGGCAAGCTCGAACAGATGCAGCATGCGCTTCGAGAATGGCTCGTCTCCCGTTTTTTCTCCGGCGCGGATGCCACCGCTCCGCAAACACCGTAATCGCCATGCCAATCGACGAGGATCACGCCGCGTCCCTGCAATTTCTTCACAAGGACGCGCGCGCCCTCTTTGCCCATGCGCTCGACGCCTGCCGCATCGAGCGCGTCTTTGGTGAGCGTGTCCGCTGCGAAGGCGCCACGCTGGTCGTCGAGCACTCGCCTTTGCTTCAGCCGCCCATTCCTGCTATCCGCATAGACCTCAGCAGCTACCGCAAAACGCTCATCATCGCGTTGGGCAAGGCAGCCGTACCCATGACCGAGTCGCTCCTCGGCATCCTGCCCCGCAAACTGCGCGTGCGCGGCATCTGTAGCGCGCCCGCAAAGCCCGCACGCCGCGACTGGCGCATCCGCTACTACGCAGGCGGTCACCCGCTGCCCAATCAGGACTCCTTTCGCGCCGCGCGCAGCGCACTGCGGCTACTGCACCGCGCGTCGGACAATACCTTTGTCATCTACCTCATCAGCGGCGGCGGCAGCACGCTCTTCGATCTGCCGCTCGATCCTGACATCTCGCTCGCCGACACCATCGCCTTCCACCAAGCGCTCATCGCCTCCGGCGCCGCCATCGCGGAGATCAACACTCTGCGCAAGCACTTCTCCGCAGTCAAAGGCGGCCGCCTCGCCACCGCCGCACCGCAGGCCGTCGAGCTCACCCTGCAGGTCGTCGATGTCCCCTGGCAACACGCCGATGCCGTCGCCTCCGGACCAACGCTGGCCGACTCCTCCACCATCGAGGACTGCCGCAAGCTGCTCGGCCGCTACGATCTGCTCGAAAAGTTTCCGCCCTCCGTACGCCGCTTCTTCACGCAATCCAATCTGCCCGAGACCCCCGGCGACAAGGCCGCGCTGAAGCAGAACGCCGAACAGGCCGAACAGGCCCGCAAGGCCGGCCCGGGGCAATACGCATGGTCAAGCTTCAGCGGTGGCTCCGGCGTTCTCCTCACGAACTGGCTCGCCACTCTGCTATCTGAGAGCGACCTGTTGCGCGCCGCTCAGGAGAAAGCCGCCTCTCTCGGCTACGACATCGTCGCGGACAACGGCTGTGACGATTGGCCTTACGAAAAGGCCGCCGCCTACCTGGTCGATCGCTTGATCGAGCTGCGCCGCCAGCATCCCGGCCGCAAGCTCTGCCTGCTCTCCGGTGGCGAGGTCACGGTCCGCATCGATCGCACACCGGGCACCGGCGGCCGCAACCAACAGTTCGCCCTCGCCTGCGCTCTCCTCTTCGAACAACGCCTGCAAGGTGAGCCGGTCGTCTGTCTCTCCGCCGGCAGTGACGGCGCGGATGGCAACAGTCCAGCCGCCGGCGCCATCGCCGACCCCGCCACGGTCGCGCGCGCCCAGGCGCTGGGCTTCGACCCACAGGTAGCCCTCGCCGCCTTCGATAGCTATCCCCTTTTCACCGCGCTCGGCGACACCCTGCTCACCGGCCCAACCGGCAATAACCTGCGCGACCTTCGCATTCTACTGAGCGCGTAGCGACTATTTTCCCCTGTACGGTTCCTTACAGACTGCAGACCACATCCGTGGCTACGCTGATGCATTCTTCGACCCCACATTGCTTCGACCGTCGAAGCAGCGTCAGAGCATTTTCGCCGTAGGTCTATAGCTGTAGGTCTATACAAGAGCACCACTGTTCGCGGAGCCTAGTCCTACGCAATAACAGTGAAAACGCTCTGGAAAGGCATCGGCATGCAATCCGAGGCGGAGAGTTGCTCCGGTCCCGCACCCGGGAGCGACCACGGCAGGCCCACCCTCCTGTGCGTCGGCAATGACGAAGCGCTCCTCTCTTATCGCTGCAAGGTCCTGAAGCTCGCCGGGTTCGAAGTCGTCTCGGCGCGGCCACGCCCGGAAGAGGCGAATCAATTCGTCAGCCTGTGCCGCCTGCATGGACCCGCCATGGCTATCGCCTGTCACACCCTCACCTCGAAACAACGCATCCACCTTGCCCGCGAGCTTCACGCCGCCTGCCCAGGCATCGCGCTGCTGGCGTTGACCAACGGCACACTCACCGCTGCCGAAAGCCAGGGCTACGATGTGCTGCTGGACAGCCTGGATGGCCCCGCCGAGCTCATCCGCCAAGTACGCTCGCATATCGAACGCTCCTGAAAGTTGCCCTGCCCCGGAGCTACGATAGAGGCATGGCAATCCGCAAAGAATGGACGGAGTGGCACCTGACCCCGCGCGGCTGGGAGCAGGGCTCAACCCGCCGTGAAGGCCGCGGCAACGACTGGCGCGACGAGCCCGCCGACCGCCTCCTCAGCTATCAGCACATCGAGATCCATGGCTCCGCTGGCCACCCCTCGGCTATCCACCCAAAGATCAGCACCGAAGAGACTTGGCGGACCAAGGACCCCGTCGCTCTCCAGCAGCTAGAGGCTGCCCTGGCCCAGTTTGGCGCCGCTCCGTGTCGCCTCGACTAGTCTCCTGAATGGAACTGGACGAACCGATTGCCGCCCCAATTCGGGCATCGAATCGATGGGCGGCAACAAAAATTTGTCGAGCGCTTGCACATCTCCCACCGGCAGGGGGTATCATCATTGTCACTCCCCCAAATGGGGTATGTCCCTCAATGGGAGAGAAAGCGTTTTATTTTTGCACCAACCGAGGGCAACCGTTTGCTTCAGCCCCTCATCACTGCCATCAACTACCTGGGGGCTTGACACCAAGCGATGCCGGCGATCCTGATTGTGGACGATAACCCTATCCAGGCGGTCACACGCCGCCTGATCCTCGAAAAGGCCCATTTCCCCGTTGTTATCGCGGAGAGCGGCCCTGCTGCCCTGGCAAAGTTCGATGCTGGCGAACCCTTCGGCATGGTGATCACAGATCACTGCATGCCCGAGATGGGCGGCCCCGAGCTGGTCAAGAGGCTGCGTGAGCAATCCGCCACTCTTCCCATCATGGTGCTCAGCGGCCTGCCGGAAGCGCAGTTGGAATACGAAGGTATGGATGTCACCTTCCGCCTGAAGCCGATCCAACCCCAGGAACTCATCGACCTCTCGCGCACCCTGCTCTTCCCGCCCTACTGCCAGACCGCCTGATTTCAGGTCTTACTTCGCCGGGTATTTCACTTCAGCACAACTCCGTCCCATGACCGATTGGCGCATCGGCTTGTGCTTTGCGACAATCAACATGCATCCCTATGCCGGTCTTTGGTAGCTTCTCCCTCCTTCTCGCCCTCGCACTCAGCGCCTACACTCTGCTGGCTGGCGGCATTGCGCAGCGTCAACTGGCGGTTCGCGCACGCACTCGCGTCTCTCCCGAGCGTCTGGCGGAGACAGCGCGCCGTGCCGGCATCGCCAGCTTCTTCGCCACCACTGCTGCGGCATTCGCGCTGGTCTGGGCCGCGTTCACCAACGACTTCTCGGTCTCCTACATCCTCCATCACTCCAACCGCGCGCTTCCCGGCGCGTACAAGTTCGCTGCGCTCTGGTCCGGCCAAGAAGGATCGCTGCTGCTCTGGGCTTGGCTGCTGGGTACCTACGGCTTCGTGCTTCGCGCTCGGCACAAGGTCGACGTCCGGCTCAGCGCCTACGCCTCCACCATCCTTGCCGGTGTGCAAGTCTTCTTTCTGCTGCTGCTCAACTTCGCCGCGCCGCCCTTCGCGCTGGTGCAGGGCGCTGTTCCGGCCGATGGCTTCGGCCTGAACCCGCTGCTGCAGTATCCGGAGATGGTGATCCATCCCCCGATGCTCTACCTCGGATATGTTGGTTTCACCGTGCCCTTCGCCTTCGCGCTGGGCGCGCTGATGATGCGCTATCCCGGCGAGAAGTGGATTCACATCACGCGCCGCTGGACCATGGTGACCTGGCTCTTTCTCACCTGCGGCATCTTCCTTGGAGCGCACTGGGCCTACTCCGTGCTCGGCTGGGGCGGCTACTGGGGATGGGATCCGGTCGAGAACGCCTCCCTCATGCCCTGGCTTACCGGTACCGCCTTCCTGCATTCCGTGATGATGCAGGAGAAGCGCGGCATGATGAAGCAGTGGAATGTCTGGCTGATCTTTTCCACCTTCATGCTCTCCATTCTCGGCACGCTGCTGACGCGCTCCGGCCTGGTCAGTTCCGTGCACGCCTTCGCGCAGTCCTCCATCGGCGGTTGGTTCTACGCCTTTCTCTTCATCGTGCTCGTGGTCTGCATATTCACCTTCATCCTGCAACGCGATCACCTGAATTCCGATCACAAGATCGAATCGTTGGTCTCGCGTGAGTCCAGCTTCCTGTTCAACAACATCATCTTCCTCGCCGCGTGCTTCACTATTCTTTGGGGCACGCTCTACCCCGTGCTCAGCGAGTACGTGCAGGGCAACCGGGTCACCGTCGGCGCGCCCTGGTACAACCGCATCGCGATTCCGATTGGTCTTGGCTTGCTGGCGCTCATGGGGCTGGGGCCGTTGCTCGCATGGCGCTCCTCGTCGCTGCGCTCCATCCGCCGTAACTTCGTGCTGCCTTCCATCGCCACCATCGCCACCGCTGTCGCGTTGCTCGCCATCGGCGAGCGCCCCTGGCAGGAGCAGGGTCCGCTCTATTCCTTCGTCGTCTTCTCCGTAGCAGCCGGTGTCGTCACTGCCATCGCATCGGAGTTCCTCCGCGGCGCTCACGTGTTGAAGGTACAGACGGGCAAGAACGTCTTCGCCGCGACACTCCTGCTCATTCAGCGCAACACCCGCCGCTACGGCGGCTACCTCGTGCACTTCGGCGTCGTCGTCATCTTCATCGGCCTGGCCGGTTCCGCCTTCAATCGCTCCAGCGAGCAGGAGATGGACTTCCGCCAGTCCATGCACGTCGGTCCCTATACCCTGGTCTGTCAGGACTACACCCAGGACACCAATCCCAATTACGACAGCGAGTACGCGCTGCTCGACGTCTATCGCAACGGCAAGAAGATCACCCAGCTTGCGCCGGAAAAACGCTTCTACATTGCCTCGCAACAGGTACAAACCATGGTGGCGAATCATTCCACCCTGGCCTGGGACCTGTACGTGATCTACGCCGGTCAGAACCCGGACACCAATCGTCCCATCATCAAGGTCTTCCTCAATCCGCTGGTCGCATGGATATGGATCGGAGTCGTGATCGTGATCGCTGGCACGCTGGTAGCTCTGGTGCCCAATCTCACGACGGTCCTCTCATCGGCCCGGGGACGGCAGCCGGCAAAAGCGCCGGCACGCTCGCTGGTGAACGAGCCGGCAACACTGCGAGGCGGCGATTGATGCTGCAGAAGCGCTTTCGCTCCATTCTTCACCTTGCGCTCGTCGCCGCAGTCGTCGTCTTCGGTGCGCACGCTTCCGACACTGCCAACAGCCCGCGCTACGACAAGCTGAGTCACAGAATCATGTGTACCTGCGGTTGCAATCAGCTTCTGGGCGAGTGCAACCACGTCGGCTGTCCCAACCTGGAAAAGATGGGCTCCCGACTCGCCGCTTCCATCGACCACGGCGATAGCGACACGGCCATCTTCCACGCCTTTCAGGACGAGTGGGGCGCCACGGCACTGGCAGCGCCTATGTTCACGCGCCTCAACCGCTTCTCCTGGTGGGTGCCGCCTATCGTTCTGCTTCTGGGGATCGGAGGCGTCTTCCTCGTCGTTCGCCGCTGGCGTCCGCGGACCGTCGCCATGCCCACGCCGGCTAGCGATCCCAATACGCTCGTGCTCGAACAGCGTATACGCCGCGAGACTGGAGGCGACCTGTCATGATCCTCGCTGCCTGCGCCATCCTCACCGTCGCCCTCTTCGCATATGTCTTCTATCCGGAGCGTCACGTCGCCGCGCAGCGCGTCAAGACGCGCCTCGACTTCCTAGAAGAACAGAAGGCCGTGCTCTACGAGAACCTGCGCGACCTGAACTTCGAGTACCGCGCCGGCAAGTATCCGGAAGAGGACTACACCGCGCAACGCGCCGGGCTTGAGGCCGAAGCCGCGCAGGTCCTGGCGGAGATCGAGCGCCTGCAACAGCCCATTGCCCGCCGCGCGTGACCTCGCCGCGGTTGATCTCGCCGACCGGGCGTCTCGATCGCTTCGCCGTCCTCTCGGACATTCACGGCAACCTGCTCGCGCTTGAAGCCGTGCTCGCCGACATCGCCGGGCAGGCGGTCGCATACACCGTCAATCTCGGCGACCATCTGCAGGGTCCGCTCGATCCGATTGGCACCGCCGAGCGCCTCATGTCGCTCGACCTTCCCAGCATCCGCGGCAACTGCGATCGTCTGCTTTATGAAGAAGGCACCATCGTTACCGCAGGCAGCACGCTGGCCGCGAACCGAAAAGCTCTGACCGCAGCACACAAGCACTGGCTGTCCGCGATGCCGCAAACTCTCACGTTCGGCGACGTCCTGCTCTGCCATGGCACACCCTGGGCCGACGATGTGTACCTGCTGGAAGAAGTCACACCGCAGGGCCCGCGCATGAAGCGCACGGACGAGATCGCGCCCATGCTGCACGGCATCGCCGCCCATCTCATCCTCTGCGGCCACAGCCATCAGAGTCGCGCTGTTTCGATGCCCAACGGTGCACTGCTGGTGAATCCCGGCAGTGTGGGACTTCCTGCCTACATGGAAGAATCGCCGTACCCGCATGCGATGGAAGCCGGCAGCCCGCACGCACGGTACGCCATCGTCACTCGATCTGGTGATGCCTGGCAGGTCGAGCACCGAGCGGTGGTCTACGACTGGGAGGCCGCCGCACAAATGGCCGAATGCAACGGAAGATCCGGCTGGGCTGCGTGGCTGCGCACCGGACGTGCCTGAAGTGTTATCGGCTCCAAAGGTTTAACCGTGGAGCAAATCATCCGCAATTCCGGCGGTTGGCAGTATCCTAGTCCCCAGATTCAACATGAAACGCAAGCTGCCGCTTTTGCTCTCCCTCACCTTCGTCCTTCTCGTCGCCCCGTACGCGCTGGCCGCCACCATCACCGGCACGGTGACCAATGGCACCAACAACAAGCCGTCCGCAGGCGACGACGTCATCCTCGTCTCGCTGCAGCAGCGCATGCAGGAGACGGCGCGCACAAAGACCGACGCACACGGCAAGTACTCCATCGACGTGCCCGACCCTGGCATGCACCTTATTCGCGTCGATCACCAGAAGGCCTCCTACTTCCAGCCGGCACCCCCCAATACGGCCACCGTCGACGTGCAGGTCTTCGACGTCGCCGCTACCGTGCCCGGCATCACTACCGAGGCCAATGTCCTGCGCATCGAGACCGATCCGCAGGGACTGCACGTCACCCAGAGCTACTTCGTCAAGAACGACTCCACGCCGCCCCGGACGCAGTTCTCCAGCCACTCCTACGAGATCTACCTGCCGCCGGATGCGAAGATCGAAGGCGCGGCCGCGATGGGGCCTGGCGGCATGCCGGTAGCCTCCTCGCCCGCGCCAATGGGCGAGAAGGGCCACTACGCCTATCTGTTCCCTTTGCGTCCCGGCGAGACGCAGTTCCAGGTCACTTACAGCCTTCCCTACTCCGGATCGGCGAAGTTCGCGCCCAAACTGGCAGACGCAGCGGACAACGTCGTCATCATGGTGCCGAAGAGCATGACCTTCACCCCGGACGCGTCGACGCACTATCAGCCGATAAACGACGACATCAACGCGCAAACCTTTGTCGCCAAGAACGTCAGCCCCGCCCAGTCGCTGGGCTTCTCCGTCTCCGGCTCCGGAGCCCTCCCCCGCGATGTGCAGACGGCGCAGTCCGCCAATGGCCAGCCCGGCGCTCCGACCAGCGCCGACGACAGCCGCCCCGGCGGCGGTCTCGGCAATCCCATCGACACCCCGGACCCGCTCAGCAAGTACAAGTGGTGGATCCTCTCCGGTGCCGGCCTGGTGCTGGTTATCGCTGCGGCCTTCTTTCTCCGCCGGCCAGCTCTGCAGGACGAGGCCGTCGTCGCTGCCAGCGCCCCCGTTTCCCAGGCCGCCGAGCAATACGCGGCGCCTCTCACCTGGACCCAGGGCGCTCCGCCGCCGTCCACGGTAGCGCCCGTGCCGCCTCAGCCTCCGCCCGCCGCAGAGCTCAGTCCGGAGGCGCATACGCGCAGCCTGCTGAACTCGCTCAAGGAGGAGCTCTTCGCGCTCGAAGCAGACCGGGCCCGGGGAAATGTGGGCGAGGTGGAATATGCCGCGCACAAACAGGCGTTGGAGGCGATCATCCGGCGCGCCCTCAATCGCTAAGGGCCCGCTACGCCACTCCGACCCTCATCTCGGCCCCGGATACCGTAACCCTGGGCCGAGGCCTGGAGCTCTTACGCGGAGCATCGCCGATGGAGCGGAGAGGGGCTACTTTCCCGACCGGCTTGAACTAAAGTCTTCGGCTGCGTCGGCGGGGGGGTTGGCGCTTATCACAGGAAACACATGACTTCCAGGTAAGCTGGCCACGGTTCTACGTATTTCCGTATCAGGCTCCACGAATTCAGAGCTATTCTATGGCGCTTCGCCCCTAAGTTCCTGATTCATAATATGGAATTCCCTCCCACTGACTGGTATGCAACGTGCCTCTTAAGTTGCATCGTCACCACGAGGAGTTCTCCTTGGATTCGTTTTATTGGAAGAAAAGTTGCTTTCGGAAGGCCGGCGCGACCAGCATTCTTGCTCTCGCCACATTGATTATCGGCTCGGCCACTCTCCCCACCCCTGCCGCGCACGCTCAGGCTGTCTCTGTGAATGGTGGATCCATTCAGGGCACCATTACCGACAACACGGGCGCCGTCGTACCGGGCGCAACCGTCCTCGTAACCGGCATCGACACGGGTTCCAAAGCTACCCTTACGACGGATTCCAGAGGCTACTGGAGCATCGGACCTCTCAATCCCGGCAATTATGACGTCACTGTCACTGCCGGAGGCTTCCAGAAGACGGATGTCAAGACAGTCATTCGCACGGGAACTGCTACCTCAGGCAACTTCAAACTGACTGTCGGCTCCTCGGCGCAGACCATCGAAGTCAATGCAGGCGCCGTACAGCTCAATACAGATCAGGCAGGCGTCAGCGACGTCATCACCTCGCAACAGATTCAGAATTTGCCGGTGAATGGCCGCAACTTCCTCGACCTCGCCCAGATCGAGCCCGGCGTCATCCTCCAGAGCGGCGAGAGCTTCGACCCGACCAAGGCTGGATATTCGGCTATTTCTGTCGGCGGCGTCTCCGGCCGCACCACCCGCATCCTTCTGGACGGCCAGGACATCACCGACGAGACGGTCGGAACGACCATCTTCAACGTCTCCCAGGGCGCCATCAACGAGTTCCAGTTGAATCGCTCCACCCAGGACGTCTCGGGTGAGGTCACATCGACCGGTCAGGTTCTGGTCTCCACCAACTCGGGCACCAACTCCTTCCACGGCCAGCTCTTCTACAACTTCCAGGACTCTCGCGCCGGCTTCGCGGATCTGACCGGCGGCATCGCGGCTCCGTTCCAGCGCAACCAGTTCGGCGGCAGCATCGGCGGACCGATTATCAAGGACAAGCTATTCTTCTTCGCCAACGTAGAGCGCATTAAGCAGATCAACATAAGCGCGGCCACTACCAGCCCCACATTCGCTGCCATCACCAGCCAATATCCATCGATTCCTTTTGGCTATAAGGAGACCTACTCAACGGCGCGTCTGGACTACACCGGCTGGCACGGCATCCATTTCTTCGGCCGCGTGAACCTTGACATCAACGCGGTCGGTGGAAACTTCGGCTTCCTCTACTCCATTTATGCCAATCGCGATAACACTCCAGGCTTCGCCGGCGGCGCGGACTTCGTCACCGGCCACTTCACCCACTCCTTCCGTGGCAGCTATGAGAAGTTTCACAACCTGATCAGCGATTCCGTCACCGGGAATTCTTCCCTGTACAACCCGATCCCTGGCCTCACGCTGTATGACTCACAAGACGGCTTCTTCGCAGGCGTTAACTATCTGTCCCCTCAGACCACCTTTCAATCCGACAAGCAGTTCCGCTACGACGGAACCTGGACCCACGGCGCGCATACCTTCAAGTACGGCTACAGCCTGAACAGAATCCTGGGCGGCGGCGGTGCCGAGTTCTTCGGCGCATCGCTCTTCACGCAGTTCGGCCCGGGCAGCCAGTTGACAAATTGCGGCAACGTAGCCGGCGCAGCACCTTGCCCAGGCGATCCGATCAACGGTTATTCCACAAACGGACTCATTCTCGGCAATGGAAACCAGGTATTCACCGAGAAGCCCGGTTTCAACCTTCCCGGCGGCGGCACCTTCGACTGGCGTGAAGGCGCGTACGCAGCCGACACGTGGAAAATCACTCCGACCTTCACCCTCAACGCCGGCGTTCGCTGGAGCGTCGATACCGACCGCGCCAATCAGGACCTGCCGACGCCGCCCTGCAGCAGTGTGGATGCGGCCATCAACCCCTGCACCGGCGGACAGACGAACCTATTCGACGTCTATCAGCCCGGCCTCGGCAAGAAGACCCACCAGCCATATGCCAACTGGGGTCCGCAGTTGGGCTTCGCCTACAACCCCGGCGGCAAGAACACAGTTCTGCGCGCGGGCGCCGGCATCTTCTACGAGAGCGATGTCTTCAACAACACCTCCAACGCACGCAGTGCGGTCATCAATGCATCAGGGCCGTTCTTCAATAGCACTGGTGCCTGTGGTGGAACAACTGCCGTCGCGGCTCCTGGCGGTATAACGATCACGGAGGGCGCCGGAGTTCCCCTCGCAACGCTCTGCTCTGAATCGATCGCGGCGGCCGCTCCAGGGCTCCTCGACGTGCTCCATCAATACCAGGCAGCTACCCAGGCCAACAACTCAGCTTCGAATCCGTCCTACATCGGCCACTTCCTGAATGCGGGCGGTGTGTACGCGGCTCCTTACCTCACGCCTTACTCCTTCCAGTACAACTTCGGCATCCAGCAGCAGATCGGCAGAGGCACCATCATCAGTGGAGACTATGTCCATAACTCAACGATAAAGATCCCACTGGTGATTGACGTGAACCGTGTCGGTGCAGCCCGCACCCTGAACGCGGACGCCGCGAAGTACGCCATCGCTCATACACTTGCGGTCTGCGGCGTTGCTACCGTCGATGCAGCGATCCTCAGCTGCCCCGGCATTCACAGCGATGGAAGCGGCGCAGTGATTCAGGACTTTGCGGGTGGAGGAGATGGAGGCAAATCGGGGACCGGCCTCGACTCTGGAAACGCGCTTTACGGGGGATATCCGGCCTCGGTTATCGGTGTAACGCCCGCGACCGGCGCAGCCTTCCCTGGCCTCAATCCTGCTGTTGGTTTTGGCAAGTTCATTCTCCCCACTGGACAGTCTGGGTATGACGCACTGCAGATCGTCTTCAAGCAGGTCAAGCAGCATCCGGCGCCTGGTATACAAAATGCCAATTTCCAAGTCTCCTACAATCTGTCAAGAATTGTTGGCGATGTGTCGACTACAGGTAACACAGGAAATAGCGGAGACAATTTCTTTAACAGTCCTGCCTATGACAACGACAATCCCTCGGGCTACATCGGCCGTCTAGGATTGGACCACAAGCACGAGCTCTCCTTCGGCGGCTTCCTTGCCCTCAAGTATGGTCTGCAAATGGGCTTCGCCGGTCACTTCTTCTCGGCGCTCCCGACAACCCTGTCCCTCGACAATAGCGCTGGTGAGACGGCTCAGATCTTCCAGACCGACGTGACTGGAGATGGAACCACCGCCGACATCCTGCCGGGAACACGGCCGGGCGCCTACATGCACGACTACAAGGCGAAGACCTTGCAGTCTCTCATCACCAGCTACAACAGCCGTTTCGCCAACACCTTGACTCCGGCAGGCCAGGCCCTGGTATCGAATGGCATCTTGACCAGTAACCAACTCATAGCTCTCCAGGGAGCACAGCAGCCCATCGCCAATATTCCCGGAGGCCACGCCATCAACAACCCCGCATTCCGTACCATGGATGTGAATGTCTCCTACCCGATCAAGCTCGCTCGGTTGCACGAGGGCATGAGCCTCGAGCCTGCAGTAGCCCTCTACAACGTCGGGAACTTCTCGAACTTTGGACTTGTTTCCGGACAACTGCTGACACAGACGAACGTCGGGCCAACCGGTGCGCCGAACTTCCTCAACGGCCCCGATACCCCGGCCGTGGCAGATGGCAACCGCACCCAGCGTGGATCGGGCACCTTCGATGCGGGCGGTCCCCGCTCGATCGAGTACCAGCTCAAGTTCAACTTCTAACCTGCAGCATCTTTCACAAAGGCCCTGCTTCGGCAGGGCCTTTGCTTTTGCTCCGCCACATGGCGCGGCCGCACCGGCGGAACCATTCCCTATCGCTCGCGTCTAACCCTCAGGCCCGGCATCTCTCAGGAGTACCGTAGATGCAGGACTGGTACGACCTATGAATACGCTCAAGACCGCGCTGCTGCTAACCTCGCTGACCCTCTTCCTACTCTTCGTCGGCCAGTACTTTGGCGGGCGCAACGGGATGCTGATCGCTCTGGCCATCGCCGTGGTCATGAACTTCGTCAGCTACTTCTACTCGGACAAGCTCGCGCTCTCGATGTACCGGGCGCAGCCCGCGACGCGCGAGCAGCTTCCCCGCGTCTACAGCGTCGTGGAGCAGATGACGCAGCGCATCGGGCTGCCCATGCCGAAGATCTATGTCATTCCCAGCGAATCGCCGAATGCCTTTGCCACCGGCCGTAATCCGGCGCACGCCTCTGTAGCTGTCACGCAGGGCATCCTGAATCTATTGACCGATGAGGAGCTTGCCGGCGTGCTGGCCCACGAACTGGGCCATGTGCGCAACCGCGACATCCTCACCAGTTCCATCGCCGCAACCCTGGCTGGCGCCATTACCATCCTTGCCCAGATGGGCCGCTTCGCCATGATCTTCGGCGGCGGTAGCGGTGGCGGCAGCAATCGCGACCGGGAAGGCGGTGGCATCGCGGCGCTCTTCATGCTGATCCTTGCGCCTATCGCGGCCACGCTCATCCAACTGGCGGTCTCGCGCGCACGCGAGTACGAGGCCGACGCCACCGGCGCGCACATGACCGGCAATCCCTACGCACTGGCCAGCGCGCTCCAGAAGCTCGACACCTACTCCAAACGCCTACCCATGGGCGCGACGGCCTCCACCGCGCACCTGTTCATCGTTGCGCCGCTCATCTCCGGAGCCAGCTTCGCCAATCTCTTCTCGACCCACCCCCCCATCGCCAAGCGTATCGAGCGGCTGGTCGGACGGCCGTCGCAGATTCAGCAGTAAAGCGGATTCGCCTGCGTCGACTTTCTCTGATGGCTACGCGACCGTGAAAACGGTATAACGTGCCATGCGAAGCGTTCTGACCACACTCTCACTTCTCGCGCTCGGTCTCTGGCTGGGCGCACTGCTGCTCTTTGTCCAGGTCGCCGCTGTTGCGTTCGGATCGCTGCCGCCGCTCTTCCTCAATCCCGCCGAAGGGATCCACGGCGCCGGCCTTGTCGTCGGCGGCACACTGCGCCACCTGCACTATATGGGGCTGATCTGCGGCGTGCTCTTTCTCGTCTTCAGTTTCCTGCTGCGAGCGCGGGTGCGCTGGCACTCGGTGGTGCCGCAGGCGGTGCTGGTGCTTGCTATGGTGCTGCTGACGGCCTATTCGCAGTTCTCCATCATTCCGCGCATGGATACGGCCCAGGAGTCGGTCGGCGGCAGCGTCGGCATCGCGGCGCTGCCGGAGTCGAGCCCCGCTCGCGCCACCTTCGACGCGCTGCACCGCGAATCGGTACACGTCGAAGGCCTCATCCTGATTCTTGGCTTTATCGCCTTCGCCTTCGCCGGACGGCCGCACTCCCTCCGCGAGTAGCGAGTGCGCTTAGCCGAGATCGTGCAGCGCCCTCACCTGGTCGTGGACTCTCTGGATATGCTCCTGCTGCCGTCCCAGCAGCTCGCGCAGAGGCAACGGCAACTCCTGCTTCAGTGCGTTGGCGTATACGTCCATGGCCGCGTTGTCGCTCTTCTCTACCGTCGACAATAGCGCCTTCTGGCCGCCCGCCAGACTTGCCTGAACTTTGCCCCAGCGCAGATGCGCCTTCGCTCTGTGGGACAGTCCTGCCTTCACGTCGTGCACACCCAGGCGATGCAGTTCGTTCTCGAGCTCCGCTGCATATTCCGCCCGCACCTGCGTCTCTCCGAGAAAGAGCCGCTTGGCCCGGGCATCCTGCAGTCGCGCTCCCATCTCCTTGTATCCCTCGTGACTCTCGCGCAGCGTCTCGACCAGTTCACTCAATGTCGACTCCACTTT
>CAVQJM010000005.1:0-4356 GCA_963712845.1 uncultured Acidobacteriaceae bacterium | reverse complement strand
TCTTAATCTTCCGCTCTTATTGGGCGGCGATGCGTGCTGATAGTGCCCCCCACCCCCCCTCCCCCGCTGCGGGAGGCTGGTTTGTAACTCCTTTTGCTGGAGCGATTTAGAGTGCCTCCCGAGGGCTAAAATCGTCCATCCAAAGCACTTATCGCTAAATTCGTCCAACGATTGGACTTAATACTTGCTGTAACGGGCACGTGCGCCGACGGCGCGATCTGCCGTGTTCGCTCCGTTGTCACTCACGGATAGAGTTGTGGGCGACGGGAAATAAAAAGCCACCGCTATGGTGGCTTTCTGGTTTTGCTGCTCTATTTCCAGTGTAGCAATTTGGGTGGGGTGAAATGGCAGGTTTTTGACATTTGTTCGTGCGTTAGTTTCATTTCGGGCCGACTGTTGCACTGGAAGATCAATCCAACCTCAGCTCAGCGGGCTTTGTTAAGGCACTGACCCAATTTAGATCCTTGGCAGCCCTTGCCCATCGCGCTACCGTCGGCAAATACTTAAACGTGTAGCCCACTTCGATCGCAAGCAACCGAAAAATGACATCACCCAGATGACGGAGCAGAGAGTGTGTCTCAAGCAGCTCTTCGCGGGTAGGCAAGTGGATCATTCCCTCGTGGATGACTGAGCCGCGCGTTTTGCTAAGGAATTGTGCCCAACTCGTCGGCGGAGTCTTAGTTCCGAGGTAGGTATTGACCACTGCCTCATCGTTGAGACCCTTTGTTGCGATAAGCATACTGACTGCTAAGCCGAACTTATTCTCTACCTGGGCCGCATTTCGGGTACGGTCGCTGATTCTGAGGAGACGATCAAAGGTGGCTATATCGCCGTTCGCTTGAGCCTTGATTGCTTCCCTCTTAATATCAGTTGCCGCTGAGTCGAGTACGTTGCGCACCTTCAATGTTGCCGCATTGGGTACACCCGAAAGCAAGTCCTGGCGGGACAGGCCGGCAGCTTTCGTGAGCGCTTCCAGGCATCTGACATATGAATCAGCGGCGTCTTCCACGAGCTCGTGCTGCAACCCCGCAGTGAGTTGGTTCGCAACGCTCCTTAAGTAATTTCTTGATGGAAACGTAGCGATAACGCGCTCAATAAGTTCCGCATAAGCTGAACGACCCGGCGCGCATACCGAATCGTCGATGAAGCGATGACCGGGCCTGTAAGCGGGACACCGCGAAGAGATGTGTATCCTCTTCGCGAGCTCGTTGCTCTGGGTTCTAAATTCCACAAAACCAGCGCCGACATACGTGCCGGTTGCAACAGCTAATGCAAAGAGGATGTCTGTCGGTAGCCAATTAAATAGACCGCCAAGGTCTGTCGACGCGCCAGTTGGAAGGGACCCTACAGCGATTGCAGTTGCTTGATGATCCGCGCGTTTTTCTACGAGCGATTGACTCTTCGTTTCGTAGTCGGAAAGCTTCTCGATGAAAGCGGCGCTGCCGTCGAAGGAAAACGGGATTAGGCGTTCTTTATCAATTGCGATCACCCTTGCGAAGAGCGCGTCCTGCTCCCCGAGTTCCTCAGGAATATTTGGCATCGTGTAGATGCGTAAGGGATGTGTTGATATCGCAGGGCTGATGAAGCGCAGATCGGCGATGAAGTTGACGATTGGGATCACCCAGTATGACGGAAGATTCGCAGAGTTAGCGTCGAAGGTAGACCTTGCGGCCGTCAGTTCGATGCGTGCGTTAGCCCCCTCCACTCCGGTTTTAATCTGGTTATGGTGCGCGAACGCGCGATCGGTCGTGAAAAGCCCTCCTGTGTCTGTTCGCAATCGGATAGCAATTTCATCCGCTTCAAATAGCTCGTGCGCAAGAATGAATTGATTTGAGGGGAGCTCCATCGAAATCTTGGTATCCCCGAGATCGTTCCATTCGACTTCAGCAGGTCCACTAGCCTTTTCAACACCTGACACACTCAGCGTTGCGGAGCCCTTGTAGACGCCAGAACCGCGGTACCAGTCATTGAGATGAGGTTGATAATCGTTCGGATTAATCGGCATTATTTAAACTCTCAACAAAGCAAAACAGAAAAATGATCCAATCGCGGCTCGTCATCGGCCGTCGCTAACTCTTATGTTGGCGAGGAAACAGTAGACTTTTATTACTACTACTTCCGCTTCCAGCGAACTCCATCTTTACTATCCTCGAGCAAGATTCCCTTTGCAGCTAGGTCGTGGCGAATAGCGTCGGCACGGGCAAAGTTGCGGCTCTTTTTGGCCTGGGTTCGTTCGGCGATTAGCTTTTCTATGTCGGCGTCGGTGAGATCGAGCGAGGCCTGGAGTTCGGCGTTTGCTTCGGTGAGCTTGCCTTCCTGACGGGCCCAGTTGACGGCTTCGCGCGCGAATTGGGTGTCGTGGTCTTCGATGACGTTGAAGACCTGATCGAAGAGCGCGAGCACGTCGAGGATGGGCTCGACGTTCTGCTGCTGAAGCTTGCCGTGGTCGGCGGCGGTGTTGGCGTGGCGGACGAGATCGAAGATGGCGGCGCGCGCCTCGGCGGTGTTGAGGTCGTTGGATAAGGCTGCGGTGAATGCGTGCGCAGCTGCATGCGATTGCGCCAGTAGCTCGGCGTTCTCACCTGCCGGCCATGGACCATGCTGGACGCGCTGGCGGAAGGTGCGGAGGCGTTCCACGGCAGAGGTGGATTCGGCGAGTCCATCGAAGGTGAAGTTGAGTTGGTGGCGATAGGGAACGGAGAGGATCAGGAAGCGAATCGCCGAAGCCTTGTAGCCGCGCAGCAGGAGGTCGCGCAGAGTGAAGAAGTTCCCTTCGGACTTCGACATCTTGCGGCCTTCCACCAGCAGGAAGCGCACGTGCATCCAGTGCCGGGCGAAGAGCTTGCCCGTCGCCGATTCGGATTGCGCGATCTCGTTCTCGTGGTGCGGGAACATCAGGTCCTCACCACCGGCGTGGAGGTCGAGCGTCTCGCCGAGGAATTTCATCGCCATGGCGGAGCACTCGATGTGCCAGCCGGGACGGCCGTGGCCGAGTGCTGTGTCCCATGCGTGCTCGCCGGGCTTCGCGGCCTTCCACATAGCGAAGTCGCTGGCGGAGTCCTTCTCGTATTCGTCGACATCGACGCGCGCGCCGGCGGTATTGCCGCTGAGGTCTTTCTTGGAGAGCTTGCCGTATTCGGGATCGCCCTGGATGCGGAAGTACCAGGAGCCATCCTCGGTGCGATAGGCGAGGCCGCGCTTCTCCAGCTTCTGGATCAGCGCGACCATCTCCGGGATGTTCTCGGTGGCGTGCGGCATGAGGACTGGATCGAGGCAGCCGAGCGCGCGCAGGTCTTCGAGGAAGGCTTGCTCATAACGCGGCGTGTAGTCGGCGATGGAGACGCCCTGTGCTGCGGCGTTGCGGATGATCTTGTCGTCTACGTCGGTGATGTTCATGACGTGTTTCACCGCTATGCCTTGCTGCTCGAGAAAGCGGCGCAGCAGATCCACGTGCACGAAGGTGCGGAAGTTGCCGATGTGGCCGTAGTCGTAGACGGTGGGGCCGCAGGCATAGAGCGTGAGGGTCTTGCCGTCCGCCGGGATGAGTGGTTCGACTTGTGTGCTGAGTGTGTTGAAGAGCTGAGGTGTCATGCGTTCGGGTTGGAGCGGTGTCGTGGGCGTCTCCAGCGATTCTACGGGAGTGCGGTCTCTGCACCGAGCGGGAGGCTGGGGCGCGCGGAGAGGGACGGAGGCGCGAAGTCTCCCGCGAGCAGCTTCGGCCACGCTGCGGCGGCGATCATGGCGGCGTTGTCTGTGGAGAGCGAGAGCGCGGGAAAGGCGATAGGGAGGCCGCGTTCGGCTGCGGTTGCGGTGAAGCGGGTGCGGAGTTCGCGGTTTGCAGCCACGCCGCCGGAGACGAGCAGGCCGTGCGCGCCGTAGTGCTCGGCCGCCGCGAAGGTCTTGCGCTTCAGGTCATCGACTACGGCGCGTTGAAAGGATGCGAGCAGGTCGAGCGTCTGCTGGTCGCAGAACGCGAGGGCTTCGGAGTACGGAAAGGCTGGGGGCTTGGTGGTGGGCGTGAGCTGCTGGCGGCGCGCGTCCATTTGGACGCGGCGCTCGGCAATGGAGGCGGCCATGGCGTGGGTCTCGACGTAGCGGAGGACCGCGGTCTTGATGCCGCTGAAGCTGAAGAGGAATCTGGGCTCGTGGGTGTGCTGGCCGGGCCGATGCGACTTCTGCTTGATCTGGGCGAAGGAGAAGGGTACTGCCAGGGGGTTGCCGTGGGTGGCTAGCTGGTCGATCCAGGGGCCGCCGGGGTAGCCGAGGCCGAGCAGCTTGGCTACCTTGTCGAAGGCCTCGCCGGCGGCGTCGTCGACGGTGTGGCCTACGTTGCGGTAGTGCCACCCGTGGTCATGC
>CAVQJM010000004.1:0-4966 GCA_963712845.1 uncultured Acidobacteriaceae bacterium | reverse complement strand
CTTACCCTCAAAATTATCCTTGTCTACCACCCCGGCGTGCGACTCGGCAATCTTGCCGTTGCGATCTATGAGCAGAGTGAGAGGCATGTTTATCACACCAAACTGCTCTCCCAAATCGTCATTGCCAATCACGACGGGATAGTTCAGCTTGTGATCTGCAAGGAATGGCTTCACCGATTTCCACCCATCCGCATCCATGGAGACACCGATAGCGGAGAGTCCGGCGTCCCGATATTTGTCTTGGAACTCAATGTACCAAGGAATTTCAGTCTTGCAGCCACCGCACCAAGTTGCCCAAAAATCGAGTAGGACCACTTTTCCCCTGTATGCGGACAATCTGATGGGGGCACCGTTAGCGTCAGCAAGAGAGAAATCGGGAGCGGGTTTTCCCGTGGAAGCAGGAGAGGGTTTGTGAGTACAGGCGGCTAAGAGCAGACACAGTGCTGCGAACACCAACGGGGTAAATGCGCGATGTGGCATTTGAGGACCCCCCAGAAACCTTTTCCAACTGTAGTTGAATCGAAAGGGAGTTACAAGTTTTCTTGCCTCTTTATGTCGTGCCTGCGAAGTCCATCCAGTGCACCGGGGCAATCGTAGCTGGCGAAAAATCGCCTAGCACTTATCGACGGCTCGCGGGTGTGATTGACGAGCCTTGACAGTTATCCGACTTTAGCAAGCCCGTTCGATAGCAGCGGCCACGTCATCGCTCAATTCCTCTGCTCTCTGCAAGGCTCCCTTGATCCTGACAATCTCGATCTCGCGAGCCGCGATCTGTCCGGCAGGTTCACTGTGGCCTCGCGCAGCCACCAGGCTGCGCTCGTGGCTGGCCAACATGCGCCGGAAGATCGGCACCGCACTTTTCTTCGGCTGCGCATGCGCACAGCCGAGGCAGATCAGTCCCTTCGGACAATGCTCTCCAGTCGGCAAGGCGCATAGGTGCGTGCCCATGTCGCGCAGGTTGCAGCTCGCAGTGAAGGCCGTCCATTCCTCCGCGGTCGGGTTCTTCAGTCCGTCTTCGCCGTAGTAGGCGCCATAGAGACTGCGCACGGTCTTGCGATACTCCTCGATGAGCTGACTGGGGTAGAGCTTGGCGTAGATCATTACGGTGTCAGGAGAGGCGTGACCGAGCAGCGCTTGAATGACGTGCACAGGCGTGTTGTTGTTCAGATGTTCGGATGCAAAGACGCGCCGGCAATCGTGTGGCAGCAGCACGAGAGGAGAGCCGTTTGAGCGGCGAGCTCCAGCGTCGATCGAGATCTCGCGGATGCGACTGCGAATAGTCTGAATGCCAGCAGTGCTGGGATGGCGAATGCCCTGGATCAAATACGGCGCCGGAGGGCGAGGACGCTTCTCCTGCAGGTCCCAATGATCGCAAACCGGAACTGACTGGCTGTTGTAGAAGCGTTTTACGTATCGGATGATCTCCGCCAGGACTCGGCCGAGCCCATCGCCGATGGGGATGACGCGAGCGCGATCAAACTTCGACGGCTTGATGTGTAGGAGATAATAGATGCGGCTGTCGGGCATCTTTCGCTTGAGAATGTCGAGCGTGGTCAGTTCGCTCGCCTCTTCGATGCGCAAGCCGCTCTGCACGAGCAGTTCCAGCAGCGCCCAATCCCAGAACGTATCCACCTCGTCTGACCACGGGTAGCCGCGCGTGGTTGTGACCTTAGGCGCCGCGAGCGCGGCTTTCCATCGCTGAAAGGCGAAAGCGCGAATCTTCGGCATCTCGCGCTCCAGATCGAGCACGGTGGCTGTGATACGGGCTCGGGTGCGTTCACGTGCTTTTTCGAAACCGTACCCAAGAAACGTGTGGCGCGTCGCTGGAATCGTGCGCGGAGTGAAACGCTTGAAGGGAGAGTCGGGTTCGGTTGCCCAGGCGCAGAGGTCGGAAAAGAAAACGCGCAGGTCCACCAGCCAGCTGTGTGCGGTTGGACGCACTTCGTCGCCGGCTCCGGGCCCACGCTGAACAGCGCGAGCACGCGCGAGCACATGCGGGATGTACTCGCGGACGTGGCGCGGCAGAATCTGGGAGCACCGCTTAACGTCGGGATGCTTATCCCGAATGAATCGCCAAAAATGTGCGAGGGCGATGACTTTATGTCGCAACGTCCGATAGACATCGCTGACTCGGGCCTCGTACGTTTCCAGATAAAGAATCATGACCTGCCTGAAACGATCTGGTACGCCAGCGTTCTCGACCAGTTCCGACGCCGTCATCCGCTGTTTCCTGCCGTGGCGGGCAGAGCCTCGCTTCGGTGTCCGAGAAAACACGCCGAGCGAGCAGAGTGCCGCATCGAGCGCGTCGGTGCCCTTTCGACCAGCGAACCGACAGCAACTTCAGATCGTCATCCTTTATATGGCGGAGGCTGTCGTAACCGCGTACGAGTAGAATCCGCAGTCCACTTGAAACTGCCAGACTGGCGGCTGTGAGCCGAAGTCCATGTGATCGAACCGGTCGCGCTGCAAAAGCAACGTGTGCTGTTGTGCCAGCGGATGATCTTCGGGCAAATGCGCGATCCACTGGTTAACGCGCAGGTCGGACAACATGTCCAGACTCGGAACGACCATCCGCGCAGAGATCAGGACGCGTGCACCCCAAGTCCAATACTCCCTGCCGCGACGATCGACGCCAGCCTTCCACTTCGGCCAAAACCTCTTCTCGAAATCGTTCCAGCGCTGTTGCAGAGTTGATCCGCTGCAGCGATCAAGAGCATCGGCCAGGTATCGACAGACTGCCCGCATCTTCGACCTCTCGAAGCTGTTCGGCATACGGAAATGCGTTGTGACCTCGTCGACCACCGCGAGCAGCTTGTCTCGGTCGTAGCGCTGCGTTGCCAGCGCCTCTGCTTTCTGGAATGCGGTCATCCTCTTTATTAGCCTCCTTGTTCTCTCCGCGTTTTAAACCCCTCATTCCCTCGTTCGAAACCCATAGCAGAGACGGCCCTTTCCGCCGTCAAGGGTAAAGCTGTCGCCAGCCACAAACCGGCTGCCCTGTGACTGCTCGGGCCGCTCTGCACAACACCTCTCCACTACGAGGGAATGAAGTTTTTTAAACGCTCGTAAAGGAGAAAAACAATGCAGAGAACCGAAAAGCAAGACATCTACACTCGGATTACCAACCAGATCGTCAGCCACTTGGAAAAAGGAGTGAGGCCCTGGGTTCGGCCGTGGAACGCCGAGCATGCAGCCGGACGGATTACGCGCCCGCTCCGCCACAACGGGAAGCCCTACAGCGGAATCAATGTTCTCTCTCTGTGGGCAAGCGCCATGGCGCAGAACTTCGCGGCGCCCATCTGGATGACCTTTAAACAGGCATCGGAACTTGACGCCCACATCCGCAAAGGCGAGAAAGGCTCGCTTGTCGTCTACGCGGACAGCATCACGCGAAAAGAAACCGACGAAAAGACTGGCGACGAAATCGATCGGGAAATCCCGTTCCTCAAGGGGTACACCGTTTTCAATGTCGAGCAGATCGAAGGCCTGCCGGAAGTTTATTACGCGAAAGCCGCACCTACACTCGACCCTGTGGCCCGCATCGAGCACGCGGAAAAGTACTTCGCAGCGTTGGGAGCAACCATCCGACATGGCGGAAATCGTGCGTTTTACAGCATCGCCGCCGATGCGATCCAGATGCCGCCCTTCGAGAGTTTTCAAGACGCGGATAGCTACTATGCGACGCTTGCCCATGAATGTACGCATTGGTCGGGCAGCAAGACCCGGCTTGACCGTGACTTCGGCGGGCATCGCTTCGGGAGCGAAGGTTACGCGGTCGAAGAACTGGTAGCGGAACTCGGGGCCGCGTTCCTGTGCGCCGACCTGGAGCTTGCTCTGGAACCGCGCGAAGATCACGCATCCTATATCGCAACCTGGCTGAAAGTGTTGGCTGCTGACAACCGAGCGGTGTTCACCGCCGCAGCCCATGCGCAACGTGCCGCCGAATTTATCAACCGCAGAGCCACCGAGGCCGCCGCGCAAGTCACTATGACTTGCGCGGCATGATGTGACTCCAGACATCAGCGCCCCCATCAAGAATCTCCTCTGGGTGGCTCGACACCGGAAGCTTGCGCAATCGCACGCTCCAGTTCCGAGATCGTTTCATCGTCATAAGAGAAGACGTACTGTGCAGCCTTAGCCGAGGGCCATGAGTGCCGCTTAGTGGCTTGCTCGGCGCTGGACTTCGCCGCCGCCAACGCAGTGACCATCGCATGCTGATCGACGCGCATATACAGATCGGCTGTCGTGCTCAGATGTGAATGCCCGAGAATCTCCTGCGCGACCTTGATGTTGCCAGTGGTTTCGAGTACGCCTTGCGCGAGCGTGTGACGGAATAGGTGCGGATGAACCGAGATGCCTGCCTTTCGACCGATGTAGCGCAGGGCAGACTCAAAACTCGCATAGCGAAGGGGCTTGCCTTGACCCTTCCGCGAGGCGATCCAAACGGCATGAACGTCCGGCGCCGCGCGGCGCTCGGTGCGCAGGTACTCTTCGTAAATCGGCCAGAAATCGTCGGTGACGGGCACACGGTGCCGATCGCGCGCACCCTTTAGCCGCACGGTGATGAAGCGCCGACTGCGATCGACATCCTCCAGTTCCATCCCCAGAATCCCGTGTCGGCCAGCAACCGGACTCCAATCGCCGATGCGCTGACCCGCGCGAGACAGCAATATCAGAATCGCTTTATCGCGATAGGAACCGGCGTTGTCGATCAGCTTCTGAATCGCTGTGGGCTCCAGAACTTTCGGAAGTGTGCGCGGAATACGTCGACGAAATCCGTCACGTTGCCTCTGGCGCGCAGGCAAGTCGCGCCCGATCATCCCGTGACGCAGCTCCTCGGTGAGAGGGTTCCCGGAGGCTGGGTTGATGCGACCCTTCCAAGGACCGCGCCCATCCTCGGTATCGCGGCGAATGCAGTACTCAAAATAGGACGCGAGCACGCTTAGCCGATGGTTGATCGTGCGTGGCT
>CAVQJM010000003.1:0-13987 GCA_963712845.1 uncultured Acidobacteriaceae bacterium | reverse complement strand
CCGCGCCTCCTCGATAAAACGAAAGTGCTTACCGAACCTGCTGCTGCATCATCAAGTTCCGAGAACTTCCGAGGCAGCGCGGCTTCTTGCCGGACCGCGCATTACCCAGCTACCAACCGCCACTTTGCTGCCCAAAAAGACGTACTGGTTCCCAAGCCGATCTCCCTTACAATGAAAAGGACACAAATGAGCTGAGCTAATCCCCATTTGCTCCGCTCATTTGGAATTTCCTACTGATCTCCGGAGGGCTGCCTTTGCGGCACCGTACCCTACTCGCGACCGCAGCCGTTGCCCTTGCATTCACCGCCGGTCCGACCCACGCCCGCGCGCAGGAGCCAGACGCCTCCGCCCAGCCAGCCATCCTGACCACCACCCCTGCTGATTCGATCCCGCCGCAATTCATAGCGCCAGCCGCCGAGCCGGCCGGGGCCAAGGCCGCGAATCAATCCGTCACTCCCGCCGGAGAACTTCCCCTTCAGCCCGCCATCCGCACCACTCCGGATGAGGACAATCCCGCCGCCCAGGCCGCTGACCCTGACTTCCGTACCGCGCTCGCCGCCGCCTTACCCGTTGTGCCCGCCGCCTACGCAACGGAGCCCTATCGCCTACGGCTGCATAACACGCATACGCTGGAGAACATCGACATCGTCTACCGCATCGGCGACAACTATCAGCCCGATGCCGTCGCCCGCCTGAACTACTTCCTGCGCGACCACAACACCAACGACGTCATCGCCTACGACCCGCGCGAGTTCGATCTGCTCCACGACATCCTCATCCGTCTTCGCCGGCCCGGCGCCACCATCGACATCGTTTGCGGCTACCGCACCCAGGAAACCAACGACGTTCTCCGCGCCTCCAGCCAGGGTGTCGCCGAGCACTCGCAGCACATCCTCGGTCACGCCATCGACATCCAGATCCCCGGCTCCTCCACCGTACGCCTCCGCAATGCCGCGCTCTCGCTCAACGAAGGCGGGGTTGGCTACTATCCCAGCTCACACTTCGTGCACGTGGACGTAGGCGCCATCCGCACCTGGACCTACTCCCCACGCCGCCACCGCCGCGGCCACCTCCGCCGGGCCAGCGCGCACCACCGGCAGATCGCGCAGCGCCGCCACCACAACACCCACGTCACGGGAATGTAGCTTTTCGCATGTCGTTGGCAGCCTGATATCATCCCTCGACGGCGGGCGCTCCAAGCCACGGCGCGGCAGGAGGCTTCGGCTTCCCTCCAAACCTCTCCGGGGATACCCCGGGGGAACATGACAAGCTGCCATCGCATCGCGTGAGCGACGCTGCGCGCATGCGCAGACCGGCTCACGCCGGGTCAGACTCGTTGGTGCGCCCACACCGTCATCTGCGATGCAGACTCGTGCTCTAGCCAGGCCGCTCGCCCACGCCTTTCTCATCGGCGATCCGGATCTCGCCGCCATCCTCGAGCACGGTGAAACGATCCTCGGCCGCCGCTGGCCCTGGCTGCTCGCCACAGCCAAACGCTACCTCCGCACCTTCAGCGGCCCTGCCCGCCCGCGCCATCGCGAGGTGGTGGCTTTCCTAGTTGCCGATCGCAGCTTTCGCTTCGCCTGCACAAAGTTTGGCGACCAGCTCACTGTGCGGAACCGACTCGTCGGTCCCGAATCGATGCAATCGCGCGGAGTCTTCGCGGCGCTGGCGCTCCCGCCACTCGATACCGTCGCCGTACTCGCCCGATGGCTGCGACTCGACGTCACGGAGCTCGAATGGTTTGCCGATCTCAAGGGCCTCAGCGCGCGCTCACCGCAACCGGCCCTCCGTCACTACAAACTCATCGTCCTCGGCAAGCCGGCCGGCGACATCCGACTCATCGAGGCACCCAAGGTCCGGCTCAAGCACCTGCAGCGCCAGATCCTCACCGATATCCTCGACCTCATCCCGCCACATCCTGCCGCGCACGGCTTTCTCAAACACCGCTCCATCCTTACCTACGTCGAGCCGCACATCGCTCGCGCCGCAGTCGTGCGCATGGATCTCCGCAGCTTCTTCCCCTCCATCCCGCGCTCGCGTGTGCAGGCCATCTTCCGCACATTTGGCTATCCGGAGCACGTCGCTGCGGTGCTCGGCGCTCTCTGCACCACCTCCACGCCATCGCACATCTGGCGCAGCTGCGGCATCGATTGCAACTCCGAGCAGTTACAAACTGTTCGCAACCTTTATCACCGCACCCATCTCCCCCAGGGCGCGCCCACCTCGCCGGCCATCGCAAACCTCTGCTGCTGGAGGCTGGACAGCCGCCTCGCCGGACTTGCTCGAGCCGCCGGCGCGGCCTACACCCGCTATGCCGACGACCTCGCCTTCTCCGGCGATGAAGCATTCATAAAGCACGCCGCAGGCTTCACCACCCGGGTCGCTGCCATCGCCATCGAAGAGGGCTTCCTTGTCCATTACCGCAAGACCCGTCTCATGCGTCCGGGCATACGGCAGCATCTCGCCGGGCTTGTGATCAATCAACGCTGCAACCTCCCGCGCAAGGATTTCGACCAGCTGAAGGCCATCCTCACCAACTGCATCCGCACCGGACCTGACGTCCAGAACCGCGCCCGCCACCCAGACTTTCGCTCGCACCTCGCCGGGCGCATTGCCTTCGTCGAAAGCATCCACCCCGAGCGAGCCAGCCATCTCCGCGCATTGCTCCATCGCATCGAGTGGCCGCACTAGCGCTCTCTCTACTTAGAACGCGCAATCGCGAGGCAAACACCCGGCCTCCACACTCATCTCTAATCTGGGAGACACAATCATGAAAGCAGTCGTGATCGAGTGCGGTTCAGAACATTAGGATGACTCGATCACCGCTCGTCATGCACATCCACCACCGGCGCGATCGCCTTGGTTGGATACGGCCGCCCCACCGCCAGCGTCTCATCGAGCAGCCGGTCATAGCCATAGATGTCGCGCGTGAAATCGACGGTCCCATCCGGCTCGACGTATGCCGTGTCGTAGAAGATCGTCACCGGGATGGTCTGTTTCAGTCCCACTGCCTTGTTGTCGTCGCCGGTATTCATCGCTTCGTCGATCTTGTCCGGCGTCCACTCCTCGCGATCGCGCAGGATCCATGCCGCCAGGGCCAGCGGCTTCTCTACCCGCACGCAACCGTGGCTATAATCGCGCCGCGTCCGAGTGAACAGCCCCACGGCCGGCGTCGAGTGCAGATAAATCGAGTACGGATTCGGGAACATGAACTTCACCAGCCCGAGCGAATTATCCGGGCCTGCATCCTGCCGCACCATCAGCTCGCCATGCAATAGCGGCTTGTCCAACTTCGGCGTGTACATCACCGGCTTCTTGCGGTGATCGACGATTTCAAAGTCATGCTCCGCCAGATAGTTCGGGTCCTTTGCGATTCCCGGCAGAACCTCCCGCTGCGTAATGTCTATCGGCACCGACCAGTACGGCCGGAAGATCAGGTAGCGCATGAGGTTCACCAGCATCGGCGTCTGATGATCTTCCGGCTGCTGCCCCGGCTTTTCCGGCGGCTTGATGCCTGCCTTGCCCGTGACCACATTCATCTCCAGCGCGATCTTTGTGTGGTCGCTTGTCATGTCCGCCGGCGCCGGCCGCTCGCTCGCATGCACCACTGCCACATCCTCGGGAACTTCCGGCTTCAGATCGAGTGCCGGTGGCGGTTCATCGGAATACACGCGCAGCTTGAACTCCGGCAGATTCACAAAGATGGGCGCGTTCTGATAGACATCCGGCAGCCAGCGCCAGCGCTCCAGCGCAATCGCGAGTTGGTGCACGCGCTCCGCGGTCGGCACATTCATCGCCACGATCGTTGGTGGCCCGACCTTCCCGTCCGCCTGCAATCCATGGTGGAACTGGAAGTGCCGCACTGCCGCCGCCCACGCCGGGTCGTAGCGCTTCTGTTGCGAAGTCGAAGCGTCGGCCTCCGCCGCCTCCCCTTTCAGGTCACCATCCAGCACCAGCAACTCGCGCATCCGCGCCGCACCCGCATACGCATCGCCCGGCTTCAGTTGCCGCGCCACTGGCGGCAGCCCACCGCCGGGATCCTGCTTCGCAAGCTCCACCCAATGCCGGTACGCGGCCAGCGTGCGCCTGTATTCGTTGCTCTGCGGCGGCGCCGTCTTGAGCACCGCGCCTACGTTGTTCGACGTGATGATCTTCTCGGTCAGGAACTTCGCCAGGTCGTAGCGCTTCTGGCTGATATCGACGCCGAAGTTGAACCGCTTCGGATCCACACGCCCGTTGTGCTCATCGTTCAGATAGCGCATCGCGGACACAGTCATCGCCATATCGAAGGCCGCACGGTCATGAGCCGTGTGAATCGTCGCCGCACGCGCCGCCCAGCGGGATCCGTTCTGCGCTGCGCCCGACGCCGCGCTGTCTCGGGCTGCACCGGATGGCGCGCTGTCATAGTCCTCGGGATCGAGCCCGTCCGCCGAGCACGCGGCAAACGCCGCAATCATCTGTCGCGCCTGTTCGGTCGGCTGATTGCCCTTCAGCCACACCGGCTCAAAATCATGCGCAGCGTAGAAGTCCTCCACCGGCTTCTTCAGATCGGAAAAATTTGGCCAGCGCATGGTGTCCAGCCGCGCCTGATCGGCCATCGCGCGCAGCGCGACACTCTCCGGCGACGGCGGCTTGGGCTGCGCCTGCTTCTGCTGTTTGTGGCAGCCACCCACAGCCAGCAATGCAGCCGCGCTCGCAATCCATACCCACTTCCAACCGCGATGGTTCATCAACCGGCCGTGCAGCCCTCCCCTGGGCTCGCGCGAATTCCAGGACTACAAAGGATCCGCAGCTCAAGTTTATCCGCTCTCTTCTCCTCCTTTTCGCCAAATTGCAACCGCGCGTATCACCTTCGTACTCCCCTGCACCCCGCAGGCCCACCCGCTCATCGAAGTGAAACAAGGAGAGATCCATGCCCAAGGTTGTGCGCTTCCATCAGCTCGGCGGCCCCGAGGTTCTCAAGTTTGAAGATCAGGCCTCGCGCGAGCCCAAGGCTGGCGAAGTCCGCATCCGCGTCCAGGCTGTCGGTCTCAACCGCGCCGAGGCCCTCTACGCTCGCGGCCAATATCTCGAGCAGCCGCGCCTGCCCTCCGGCCTCGGCTACGAAGCCGCCGGCATCATTGAAGACGTCGGCCCGGACGTCGACCGGACTTGGATCGGCCACAAAATCGCTACCGTCCCCGGCTTTTCCCTCAATGACTATCCCGTGCTCGGCGAGGAGGCGGTCGTGCCCGTGGCCAACGTCGCGCCTTATCCGGAAAAGCTCACACCCACCGATGCGGCAGCGATGTGGATGCAGTACCTCACGGCGTGGGGCGGCCTCGTCAAAGTCGGACGCATCGCCAAGGATGACTTCGTCGTCATCTCCGCCGCCTCCAGCTCGGTCGGCGTCGCCGCCATCCAGATCGCCAAAGAGCAAGGCGCCATCGCGATCGCCACCACGCGCACCTCAAAGAAGCGGGAAGAGCTGCACGAACTCGGCGCCGATCACGTCATCGCCACCGCGGAGGAGGACCTGGTCACTCGTGTCGACAAGATCACCGGCGGAAAAGGCGCGCGCGTTCTTTTCGATCCCATCGCCGGCCCCTTCGTCGAGCAGCTCGCCGCCGCCGCCGCGGACCACGCCATACTCATCGAGTATGGCTCGCTCTCGCTCAAGCCAACCCCCTTTCCGCTCGTCATTGCCATGCATAAGCAACTGACCATGCGCGCCTATACCATGCGCGAGATCAACGCCAACCACGACCTCTCCCGCACCGCCCGCGAATATGTCTTTGACCGCGTCGCGGACGGGCGCTTTCAGATCAAAATTGCCAAAATTTTCCCCTTTGGCGACACCGTAAAGGCATACCAATATCTCGAGTCCAACGAGCAGATCGGCAAGGTCGTCATCACACTGTGAAAACCCCGTGAATGGCGGCCCAGTATCACTTCGACCCCGCTTACAATTGCGGTCGATGAAGAAAACATCTCCCCTCCTGCTCACCGCGCTGCTCTGCGGTCCGCTCATCTTCGCGCTTCGCCCGCAGGCATCCACGACCGATGCGCAAGAGCTATCCAGCGGTCTGCAGTCCGACGTCTCAGTCGACGAGAACGTCTCTTACTCTTCAACCGATCCCGTCCTGCGTCTCGATGTTTACAAACCCGCCGCGGCAGCCACGGCGCCGCGTCCCGCCGTCCTGCTCATCCATGGCGGCGGCTGGACCAGTTTCGACAAAAGCACCATGCAGGGAATGGGCAACTTCCTCGCACGTCACGGCTATGTCGCCTTCTCCGTCGACTACCGCCTCTTTGCGGGCGGCAAGAACTCATGGCCGGCTCAGCTCGACGACGTGCAGCGTGCCGTGCGCTGGATACGCGCCAACGCGGCAAAGTACGACGTCGATCCCAATCACATCGGAGCCTTCGGCCACTCCGCCGGCGGGCAACTCGCCGCGCTGCTCGGGATGGAAGATACACGCGATAACTCTGACCACACGCTCGCGAATTACTCGAGCCGGGTCCAGGCGGTCGTCGACGTCAGCGGCCCTACCGACTTCACTACCATGCATGATCCTGAACGCATCGCTTTCCTGACCCAGTTTCTCAACGCCGATTACGCCAAAAACCCGCAGGCATGGCGGAATGCCTCACCCGTCTTCCACGCTGCAAAGACAGACGCGCCATTCCTCATCGTGCATGGAACCCAGGATCAAAGTGTTTCTATGGTTCAGCCGCAGGAGCTCTACGAAAAACTGAAGGCCGCAGGCGTGCCGGTCTCTTTCATCAAAGTTAACGACGTGCACACCTTCCGCACCCCCGAAGCCCGTCGCCAGCTAGCCATCGAGACGCTCGACTTTTTCAACCGCGACCTGATCGCCGGGAAATAGGCGCGCTCGGCTTCATCGGCCCAGCGCAGGCAGCCCCTGCTCATGTTCAGGATGTAGGACAAGCTCGCAGAATCCTGTGTCCCGACACAGGGACAGGGCACCCGGCACGACTCGCGCCAAAAGCGCCCTTGCCCGGACAGCTAGTCCCCGGACAGACGCCCCCCTGGTATCCTCACGCCATGCGGATACCATTCGCGCTCGCCGCCCTCATCCTCCTACCGCTCTCGCAGACGGCCCGGGGCCAGCCTGCTACGCAGCTCACTGCGGCCCAGGTCATCGCGCGCATCCAGCAGGCGATCCCGCAAAAACCTCCCGCCGATACCGTCGACACCATCAAGGCCGGAGACCCCGCCATAATCGTCACCGGCATTGTGACATGTTTCACCGACTCCATGGACGTCCTTCGCCAGGCCGTCGCTCTGCACGCCAACCTGGTCATCTCCCACGAGCCCACCTTCTACAACCACCGCGACGAAAACACCCTCTTCCTCAACGACCCGGTCTACAAAGAAAAGCTCGCCTACATGCAGGACCATCACCTCGTCGTCTGGCGCTTCCACGACCAGTGGCATCTCCGCCGCCCCGACGGCATCGGCGAAGGCTTCATCGCCGCCGCCGGCTGGCAACAATATCAGCACCCGAACGACCCGTTCTTTTTCACTCTTCCGCCCACAACGGTCAATGCGCTCGCGCAGGACCTACAGCAGAAGCTCCACGCGCGCATCGTGCGCGTCATCGGCGAACCCAACCTCCGCGTCACCGGCATCGCCTATCGCCCCGGCGCATCCGGCGAGGCGGCGCAGATCAAGGCACTCGAGCGCAACGACGTGCAGGTGCTCGTCGCCGGCGAATCCTCTGAGTGGGAAGCTGTCATGTACACGCAGGACGCCCAGCAGCAGCATCGCCCCAAGGCCCTCATCCTCGTCGGCCACAGCACCTCGGAAACCGACGGCATGGAAACCGCTGCAACATGGCTCCGCACACTCTTCCCCGGCCTGCCCATCCAGTACGTGAACTCCGCAGAACCCTACTGGCTCCCCGGCCACCCACCGGCGGAATGAGGATAGCCAACGAAAAGATCATCCATAGCTACGACGACCTCGAACAGACCATCGAGGTCGAAGGCGACATGCCCAACCTCGTCCTCGCCGTGCCCAAATTAAAGAAACAGGCCGCCGCGTCACGATAAAACGAAACGGGACAAGCCAACCGGCCTGTCCCGTCATACCTCAACGCACTATGCGCGTCCTCAGCCTTTGTTATAGAAGAACCGCTCGTGCGCAATCTTGCCGTTCTTCCAGTGACGCACCGCTACCTGGCTGAACTTCGCGCGCTTGCCGCCCTTGAAGGTGATGTCCATCTCCCATTCGGAGAAGGTCACATCGCCGTTCACAGCACTCGCCTTTACGCTGGCGCCGTTGAACGCATCTACAGACGACATGAACTCCTCTTCCGCCTTGCGATTTGCTGCCTTGCCCACCCGCGGCTCTTCGGAGTTCTCCTGCATCACCACATCGTCGGCGTAGTACTTCTCAAACGCGTCCATGATCTTCCCGGACAGCACATCGTCATTCAACTGCTTGTCTAGCTCCTGTACACTCGTGGCTGTTGCTGTAGCACTCATGCAATTACTCCTCGGGACCAGATGTTTGTCGACCGGCCCATAATGCGCTAGATGCAACCCACGACCCACAGGTTCCGTGAATATCTCACAATCCTCATGGATAGCCTGAGGGGGTAACACCAGTGCCAACCGTGAGCGACCAGAGGGAGCGAAACCAACAGAACGCGCCAACGGCGCAATCGCCTGGACGGCCAGTTTCTAGTCCACCATCAACAGCGCAAAGCCGTCGTACTTCTTCCCGCTCACCGTCTGGATCGCCGTGGCGGTCACGCGCGGCTCTGCAGCCACGGCTTCAAAAAAGCGTCGCGTCCCCTTTACCACCGCATCTTCGCTGGCCGCATCGAGGATTGAGCCCTCGCGCACCACATTGTCCGTCACAATCACCGTGCCCACGCGCGACAACCGTATCGCCCACTGCAGATACTCGGCGTTGTGCTCCTTATCCGCATCCAGAAAGATCAGATCGAAGGGCCCCCCGCCCTCTGCCACCAGACGCGGCAGAGTATCCAGGGCCGGCCCTTCGCGCAACTCCACAGGCGCGCCGTCGGTGCCCATCAGGCCTGCGCGCTCCAGGTTCTTGCGTGCCACCGTCGCATGCTTTGCTGCCGCTTCCACGGTCACCATGCGGCCACCCTCCGGCAGCGCGCGCGCCAGCCAGATCGTGCTGTAGCCGCCCAGCGTGCCCACCTCCAGAATCCGCCGCGCCCCCACCATTCGCGCGAACATCTGCAGCATCTTGCCCTGCAGCGCCGTCACCTGGATCGGCGGTAGCTCCGCGGCCTCGCTGTCCCTAAGCGCCGCTTCCAGCACATCGTCTTTCGCAATCAGATGGTCTGCCAGATAGGCATCTACCGCCGTCCACAATACGCCCTCATCGCCCGTATCGGCCATGCCGCCAGCATAGTGCGCTTTGGCGAAGCAGCCAAATGGGCGCCCACATCCGCCTGCCTGGGACGCGGCTAGTCCTCACGGAAGTCGAAGTATGCCAGGTTCATATTTCCCTGCGTCAGGATGCGCACCGTCAGCACACTCTTGCCCTTCGGCAGCCGCAGGATCACCAGGTCCCGGGCAAGATCCCAGTGGTGCCACTGCCGCCACGCAATGGGGTCCGCCTGGTTAAAGGTCGATGCAATCGTCACCGGACCGGTTGCGTCTTTCCCATTCACATCCAGCGAGATCGTCCCACCGCGATTCGATGTATACAGCAGATCGCCGCGATAGACTCCTGCGTGCGCCACATCCACCGTGACGTTGAACCACTCGCCCGGCTCGGTCCATCCCACATACAGCAGCCCTTCCGGGGGATGCACCTTCTCGAAAGGATTGTTATCAATCTGGTCATGATACTTGGTGTACGACGTATCGACCGCCTCGTGCATGCGGAATTCGTTTAGGTATGTCCCATCCGCCGGGTTCAGGCCGCCGCTCCCGCTGTTCTTCGCATCGGAATCGTGATAGGTCACACCTTCGCCGCCACGGTCGTAATAGGCGCACATCACCCGCCCGGGAATTTTCTGCGCCCCACCCGAATACTTGGTGTCCTGGTAGGGTATGCCCTTGTAGTCGCTTATCTGGAAGTGTGCGCCCGGTACAGCCAACGACAGCGGCGCGGCCAGAGCAGCAAAGGTTGCAAAGCAAAACCCAGAGCGCCACAGCTCTCTCCTCACGAAGATCTCCTTCCACACAGTTTGCAGTTCACGACCAATCTACCTCGTGCAACAATGAGCGGCGTCACCCCAACAGACATTTCGGTAATCACTCCAGGAGTGATCCAGTGTTCCATCCACGCAAGCTCAGGCGCATCGCTCCACTCGCCGCCATCTTGATCGCCGGGATCCTTGCCGCATCCGCTTCCCCTGCATCTTCGGCCTGCGCCGGCAATTCGGCGGATCAGCCCCAGGTCGCCAAAGCCGTGCGCATCATGTACGGCGGGGCCACCACCGACGATCTCGGCAAGTTCCATACCGTCGCCGCACCGGACTTCTATGCCTTCGACGGCGGCGAGCGCTACGATGGCGACGCGCTCATGAAGATGGTCAAGCGGAACAGCTAAATGGACTAGCCTATAAGGCAGGCCGAATGAGGAAGCTAATTGCGGAGCAAGTGCCGGGTTACACGTACGGAACGGATGCGGTCGCGCCCTCTCCGATCACACTTCAGGAACTGGAGGCTCTGAAGGTCACCGTCGGCTTCACAGAAGAAGATCAACGTTATCTGCTGCTGGCAGGCGAAGTCCTAACGGGCCAGACTCGCGAGGTCGTGCTTCATTGGCGCAGCGGTATCATCGCTGCCATACCGAACCTAGCGCGGCACTCGCGCTCACTCGAAGGAGAACCGCTGCCTGACTACCTCGCCAAGAGCAATCTTCGCTTCGAGCAGTGGATTCTCGACACCTGCTTCCGCCCCTACGATCGCGACTGGCTCAACTATCAGCAGGAGATCGCACTGCGGCATACAAGTCTGAAAAAGAACAAGACGGATGGTGTGGACTCAACTTCGCACGTCCCACTGCGCGACATCATCGGATTTATCGCCGTCATCAACGAGACAATCAAGCCCTACCTCGCCGCGCATGGACACTCGGCAGATGAGGTCAGCAAGATGCATCAGGCGTGGTGTAAGTCCATGCAGTTGCAAATCGCCTTGTGGGCAGGCCCCTACGCCGACACGAAGCAAGCCCCAAACGAGTGGTAAGCATCGAACATCCGGCATTGGAGAGCTCTGGCCCTTTAGGCCACCCGGATAGCTCTCAAATGAGTCCGACTGTCAGAGGTCCAATTCGATCTCCGTCAGCGGAGACGAGCAACAGATCAAAATGTTCCCTTCGGCAGGCCGGTCAAGAGGCTCGGGCGCGTAGCCGACCTTTCCGTCGATCAACCCGGACTCGCACATGTGGCAGACACCAGTCCGACAAGACCATCTGACAGGAACGTCACACGCCTCCGCGAATTCGAGGAGACTTCCATACTGAGAGCCCCAGGGCGCCGAAATACCGCTGCGTATAAAGGAAACCATCGGGCCGGTGCCTACGCTTCCGGAGGGCGGATGCGGTGGCACCGATGCAGTCCTTGCGATCCCGGGCGTGATGGAAGATTCAACGCCAAACGTCTCGAAACGGATTCTGGAATCACGGACACCCCATGACTTCAGCTCCGCAGTAAAGTCGGAAAGGAAAGCAGTTGGTCCGCAGAGATAGAAGTCCGCTTCTTTCGGTACTTGAAGCCGTTGCAATGATGAGAGATTCAGATGTCCCGAGGCATCATAGTCATGACCTTGCTGGTCAGCATCGTCTGGCTTGCTATAGGCGACGAATGCATGGCTGTGCGGAAGACTATTGAGCAAGGCGCGCGCTTCCGCCGCGAATGGGTGTTCCCTGCCATTGCGAGCACCATAGCACCACCAGACTTCTCGCGTTGAATCTGTGCCACTAGCCGCAAGCGAATGAAGCATTGCGAGCACCGGCGTCGCCCCGATACCCGCACTGAGCAGCACAAGAGGATTGGTGCCCGGAGCGAGCGTGAAGCTGCCTCTCGGCGCGCTCACCTGAAGCAGATCGCCCGCCCGAACGCTGTCATGAAAGAAGCGGCTGCCAGCGCCAGAGGCTCGTTTCACGCTGACGCGATACGTTCCCGCAGCCTGCGGACCCGACATCGAATAGCTTCGCAGGATTGGCACGGAGTCCTCGTCCAGATGAAGCTTGAATACCAAGAATTGACCGGGAAGAGGCGCCGGTAACGGGCTCCGGTCCTCTGATTCGAAAACAAAGGAGAGCACGTCAACACTCTCCCGCTGAACCGCTGCGACTCGCAGTGCCCGAAACCCGCTCCACGCGGGAGGCGGCGCGAACGATGGAGAAAGGCCCGCATTGCCACTCTGGTCGTGCTTCTTCTCAGCCGCGACCAGCGCTTCGAGCGATCCTCTCCAACCCGCGCTGAGTGAAGGGATGCGGAGAGCACGCTGTATCTGAACCTGCGAATGGCCGGGCAGGTAAAGCAGTCCGTCGATTTCCTGAACAGTGACACGCTCGGGGCCGCCGGCAACCTTCACAATCTCGTCTCCCGCGCCGATTTCTCCTTCCTCAATCACACGGCAATAGAAGCCCGGTCGTTTATGCGAGACCAGGAGCGCTGGCATCGCGGGGTTGTTCATTCGTATACCGACGCGATAACAGGTGACGCGCGGCTGCGTCACCTCAAACAATGCGCCGCCGATCCGGTACCGATCTCCGATGCAGACCTCGTCATCGGCAAGACCATCGACTGTCAGGTTCTCGCCGAACTGGCCATACTCGAAGTCGTGACGCTGGAGATGCTTCTCCCAGTAGCGATAGGAGTCGAGTTGATAGACCATCACAGCACGGTGCTCTCCGCCGTGGCCTGCGAGATCGCCCTGACCATCACCGTCAAGATTGAGCCGCCGCGCCATCACCCTACCTGCCACGGGTCGCTTCCAGACAGCGGTGTGGACCACTTTGCGTTGCCATTCAACATCAACCGGAAGGCCGACGTTCACCGCGACAAGGGAACTCACAATGCACCTTCCTTCCAATTAACGCGACGAGTCACTTCGTCGTCGCAGCCCGCATTTTGCAGTTGAAATCACAGATGACAAAGTGCTTGCCTATATTTATGCCGCATAGATCGATGATCACTGCAGCGCATGCGGAAGTCCACTCCCGTCAGACGGGGGCTTGCTGTCGAGGCTCAATCTTGGGCAAAGAAGCGAGACCTTTACCGTATCGTGGCGAGAGCGATGGAGTCGTGGCCTGCACCATGCTTGCCACCCGGCGAGGAAGCCTGTTAGCCGCGTGGCTCGTCTTGGAAGAATTCGTTCCTCACAAATGACTACCGATAAATGGGATGAGCAGGTCTCTCCGGAGGCTCAGACTGTATCCCCTGAAGAAACCGACGAAGCGCCTCATCGCGGAAGTTTCACGCAGGCATGCCACGAGCCGGTGCTCGAACAGATGGCAGAGATGACTCTCAAGATCAAGCACTACGACCGATTTGATCCAGCAGACGGCAGAGGCCGACTATCCGGAGACGCAGGCGCTGCTTAAGGTCCATGGTGTCGGGCATATCACCGCACTGACTTTCGTGCTCACGCTCGGTAACAAGGAGCGCATTGGGCGAAGTCGGGACGTGAGCTGCTATCTCGGCCTGAGACCGCGACGAAGTCAGTCCGGCGAACACGACCCGCAACTCGGCATCACGAAGGCAGGTCACACTTATCTTCGAAGTCTGCTGATCGAGTGCTCCAACCATATCCTCCGGCCTCAGGAAAGAGACTCAGCACTCCGGCAGTGGGGCCTGCATCTGGCAGCTCGAGGCGGTAAGCAGGCTAAGAGTAGGCGGTAGTTGCCGTTGCCCGCAAGCTGGCCGTACTTCTCCATAGGCTCCGGATGACTCAGGAGCCGTACATGCCCTTTTGCGAACAGGCTGCTTAGAGATGCCACCGTTGACCCGTTGCGACGACATCGTGTTCCGATGAC
>CAVQJM010000002.1:0-10298 GCA_963712845.1 uncultured Acidobacteriaceae bacterium | reverse complement strand
CCCGACTCTGATTATTCGCGAATCGACCGACCCACCCTCCAACATCGCAGCCAAAGCCGACAAGCAGCGAACCAGGCCTAAAATAAAAACATGACCTCCTCTTGCCATTCAGCCGAACCAGCGGCCGGCCAACATGCCAGAGGAGGGAGAGATGTGGACTAGCTATCAATAAAGCAGCTTCAACGAAAGCTGGATCTGACGCGAGTTTCCCGCAGTTCTGCTGATTACACCGAAACCTGAACCGGCGATCGTGTTGGCTGGCAGCCCCATGTTCACGATATTGAAGACGTTGAAGAACTCCGAGCGGAACTGCAGCACCGTCAATTCCGATCCGTTCCTGCGCCGTCCCAATGGAGTGTCCTTGATCAGCGAGAAATCGAAGTCGTAGAAAGCCGGTCCGCGAAAACTGTTTCGTGCCAGGGTGCCGAATCGCCCGGAGTTAGGACCTGTTCCGTTGGGCAGATGGATCGGTGTCGAGAAGTACGAGGCATTTTGCTCGCCCATGCCGAAATAATCCTCGCGCTTCGCACGCGCGGTCGACAGATGCGGCGTGCCTATCTGGTCTGGCCGATCCACGCCGTAAGATCCAGCGCCGGTCTGCTGTACGCCTGAGTACACAGTGAATGGCACCCCGCTCGAAATGCTGGAGATGCTCAGCAGTTCCCAACCTTTCGTGACTGCCCGACCCAGCGGCTGCAACATTGCCGCCCGCTCCAGTTGCAAATCCTGCGCCACGCTCAGCGTGAAGCTGTGCGCAACGTCAAAGGAGGAAGGCCCCTTCTCCGCATGCGTGTCGAAAGGATTCTGCGGCGCAGCCAGCGCCACCGGACCGGACGCGCCCGCAATGAATCCGCCTGCAACCGAGCTGACATCGTCGAGGGATTTCGACCACGTATAGCTCGCCTGCAGCCCAGGGCCGCCATGCGCGATCGTCCCCTGCAAAGAAGCCTGCAATGCGTGATAACTCGAGTGAGAGTTCGCCTCGATAAGCTGCTCCGTACCGAAACCGCCCGCAACTGCTCCCGAGCTATCGAATTCCGTGTAGCGCGCAAAGTTTTCGTCGGCGCCAGGGTATCCATTCGGAAAGCTCGCACGTGCCAGGTGTCCTGCCGCTGTCCCCACATAGCTCGCGTCCGCGGTCAGGCCGGCGATGCCGCGCTCCACTCCCAGCGTCCAGGTATTTAGATAAGCATTTCCGAAGTGACGATCGATGCCTGACACGTTCAGCGGCACGATCTGATGATCGGGCAGAAGCGTGGCAATGTCCCGCTCATAGCGATTCACATCCATCACCGTGTTCGCCGCAACCGAGGTCGTCTTGTCTCCGGGGAACATGTCCTGACCGGACGTCGTGTAGACGCGGGGGAGTTGCGACGGTTGGATTTGAAAGCCGTAGGCGAGCGGAGCCGCCGAAGTCGAGGTCACGCGCGGGTAAATAACAAATGGCGTGCCACCGGTAAGCAGGTTGTCCTGCCAGATATTCGGCGGGACGGTCGTGATACCGCCACCCGCATGAACACTGGTCTTCCCGGATGGGTGCCAGTCCAACTGAACCCTCGGCCCCCAGTTGTATCGGCTCGATTCGTAGCCAGGCTGCGGGTTCACCACAAACTCCTGGCCGGTTCCGCTGTCAGTGCTGCGTATGCTCGAAGTGCGGCGGGCCCGCTCTGTAATCGGCGTGAAAACTTCATAACGCAACCCATAGTTCAGCACGAATTGATCGGAGACCTTCCACGCATCCTGCAGCCATACTGCTCCCGCATTCCGGTTGATGGCCGCCGGCCCAATATGATCGCCGTTGGAAAAATACGGAGGCGCAATCGCACGCGTGTAAGCGAAAGGGCTTCCGCTCAGCAGGCTCGAAAGGGTATCCGGCAGCGGATCGCCAACGTGGATGATATGCGCGCCGCTCTGCGATGCTATCTCTACCCTGGAGTACGCCGTGCCCCCGCCAAAGTCGTACTCTCCATTCGGACTAGTGCCGAAGTAGGTCGTATCCCGGTTCAACCGCACCTCTCCTCCGAAGCGAAATGCGTGCCGGGCGGTGGTATACGCAAAGCTCTGCCGCAGGGTGAAGAGGTTATTGAATGCGGCAATCACCGATCCGCCCGCGACGTTGAAGGTTTCAAACAGGCTGTCGTTGAATTTCACCGCCGGATCGGTATGGTTCGTTGTTACAAAGGATGGCGTTGTTCGCGTGATGCTGAACATCGTTTTCCAGCGTCAGCCGTTTTGTCGCAGTACGTGCGAAATCGAATGCAAGGTTGCGCTGCCGGTCGATATACGCAACGCCAAAACTCGGATCGAGCACCGTCTGATCAGGATTAGTCGTTGGCCCGGTCAGGTTGTCGAACGAAACCCGCCCAAAGAAATGATTCGCCCCCTGCTGGTGATCCATGCGAACGGAGAACTGATCGGCATCTGTCGTCACCTTCGACGAAGTGGCGTAGGTATGAATACCATAGGCCCCCTGCACGTAATTCGGTAGCGGATACCGCGCCAGCACCGCAGCGATTCCCGGATCGACGGGTACGATCAGTGTGTCTCCGGGATATGCGTTCGTATCACGGCCTGCGCGCTCATCCGCGGTCGGAACCGGGAAGACCTGAGTCGTCCCCAGGACCTGGCGAAAGCCCTGATACTCACCAAAGTAGAACGTCTTTCCGCGTCCGTCATAGATATGCGGCAGTACAACCGGTCCACCGTTGGTGAAGCCAAATTCGTTTCGGCGGAACGGCGGAATCCTGCCCGGATTCACCGGCGACGAGTGATCGAAGTAATTGCGCGCGTCGAGTGCGGAGTTGCGCAGAAACTCAAATACCGACCCATGCAGGCCCTCGGTCCCCGACCGCGTGACGACGTTGGTATATCCAGCCCCGCCGCGTCCAATCTCGGCAGGCATCCAGCCTGAACTGGATTGAATCTCCTGCACCGCATCGACGTTGAAGTTCGTGAATGTCGCGCCGCCAAGCTCGGGATCGCTGGAGTCCGCGCCGTCCATCGCGAACGTCGCCTCCGCGCCGCCCGTCGATGGCAAATTGCGCCGTGTAGTTCGAGCCGCCGTTCGTATCTGTCGCCGTTCCTGCCGCAAGCAGCAGTAGTTGACTGAAGTCACGCTTGTTCAGCGGAATCTCGCTGACGGCATTGCTTGATAGTTGCTCGCCGCCGCTCTTGCCAGTGGCCTCGCGATTCGACTCGTCCGTGCGGAAGACAACTGCGACTGCTCCCGCGGCCGACAGCGACAGAGTAGCGGAGGCTGGATGCAACGAGAGAACAAGCGGGGCGGGCGAGGCAATCGAATGCCCATGTATGACCAGCGATAGCACGTAGGAGCCCGGCGCCAGTCCATGGAATGCGAAACGGCCGCTCTCATCGCTGGTCGCTCGATGCGTTTCGCCACCAGCGGTAAGTTCGACGACCGCTCCGCGCGCGGGCTTCGCGGTCGACTCCACGACTGTGCCGTTCCACGATACGTTCGCATTTTGCGCAACGACAAATGAGGTGAACCCAATGATCCAGCACAGCAAACAGAGCCGCAGTGCGAGTGGAGGGATACGTCGGCCCGATTTCCGCAGGCGCACGGGGAATCGAACGGAGGAAACTGCTGGCAACGGAATCGTCAGAACGATGGCCCCTCAGGAATAAATGCCGCAATCCCAACCGTTAAGGCGGCTCAGGACCCGGCGTAATCGATCATGGAACGGAACCAGCTCTTCGAATCGGCAAACGCAGCCGTTCGATCAGTTACAGCCGCACAGGATCGTCTCACGCATGACAGTCGCTGTGCATCCGCTATAGCAGCTAGTCTACCTTTTAGAATTCAATTCTCCCGGCAAACTGTGCCAGGCGGTAGTTCGTTAGCAACGCCGTCGCCTGACCGAAAGATTGCGGGTTATCCAGGGTTGAGGTGATCGACTGCGGGTCGAAACGCACACTGTTCGTGACGTTGAACATGTCCCACCGCACAATCAGCTTTACCCGCTCCGTGATAGGGAAGGTCTTGTTCACCCCCTCGTCCCAGTCGAAAAACCCATCTCCGCGCAGTGGGTTCCGCGTGCCTGACTGTCCGGGTAGCGCATGATCGAAGCTGGCGAAGACCGCGGTTGGGTCAGCAAACCTCTGCGTCAATTTGCCTCGGGCGGCCGCGCGCGACGGAATCTTCGAAACCAGTTGCCCATAGCCCTGAATATCCCAGTTGGTTGGATAGTACGCGCCATTGTTCATCTCGAAGGGGAAGCCGCTGGTCCAGCGAACAATGCCTGTGGTCTGCCATCCGCCAATCAGTTCGTTCATCAAACGGCTGGTGCCGGAGAAGTATTTCTTGCCGGTGCCGATCGGAAGATCCCAGATAAAATTGCTGTTGATCTGGTGCCGCACATCGTAGTCCGACGGTCCATAAAGCTGATTTGGCTGCCAAGTATTCATGATCTGGGCATAGTTGATGCCTGCTGAAGTTCCCAGTCGTTCCGCCTGCGACGTGATGTCCAGCGACTTCGAATAGGTGTAGTTGAAATCCGCTTGCAGGCCCGCGCCGAAGCGCTGCCGGTAGACCGCTTCCAGTGCGTTGAAGTTCGCGTATCCGACGGATCGCCACGAGTACAAAGCGGAATACTGATCGTGGTAATAGCGAAACGCCGGATAGTTCACCCCGGCGCCAATGTTGCTGTTCGGCAACGATCCCGGTGTATCCAACTGATAGAGCGCATAGGTCTCGTTGTAGAGATTGCTCAGAAACAGCGCATAGACGTTCTGCGTCGCCGACATCGGACCATAACCAAGCCCGATATCCTGCCCATCCAGCCCGCCAAACACCTGCTCCCAATACGGGTCGCGTGTCACAGACGAGACCGCTACATTCGCTCTCGCCATCTTTGAGAGTTGCGCCGCAGGCGTGAAATACGACGTCCCGCCGGCTTGCAGGTTGATCGGCATTGCCACGTCTTCCTGCGCCAACTGCCGATGCGCCAGGCGGCCCACGTACGAGATTTCCAATGAAGACCCGTTGCGCAACTCGCGAGCGATCGAGAAGTCGATCAGGTGGGAGTATGGCGTTTTGATCGCTGAGTCCAGCCCCCAACTGATGGAGAAGCTGCCATTACCACTCGCCGCCGGCACGGCAGGGAACCCGCCTGCAGGAGCGGATGGTAGCAGCGACTGCGGCACACCGCTGATGGTCGTGAAGCGCGGCGCGTCCTCGATCGGCACCGACCCCGGCGCATTCGACAAGTGCGAGGACAAGCCATAGGAGCCCGTCGTGTCGAAAGTGTTCACAGTAGCAGCACCGAAGTGATCGAACACCAGCGAATAGCCCGCGCGAATGCTGGTCTTCTGATTGCCGAAAAGCGTCTTCCAGAAGCCATCGTCAGGCGCTGGAGAGAAGGCGATGGCGAGCCGCGGTCCGAAGTCCTTCTTCTCCGGAGTCCAGAAGTCCGCCGCATGGTTATAGCGGCCATTCAGGTTGAAGGCCACTTCGCCAACATTGTTCGCCGCGCCTCCCGAAGCCGCCTGCGCCGCGCTGCCGTTGATGTACTGCGTCAACGCATAGGGCTTGCAGATGCTTCCTGAAAACTGGCATGTCCCCACCTGCGTGCCGCTCGTCTCCGCGGGAGCCTGCAGGTAGGAATAGCGCACTCCATAAGTCAGTGTGAGGTTGTTCAGGATCTTCCACGTATCCTGTGCGTAGACCTCGTATTCATTCCAGCGGTAGTCGCGCTTCAGTGGCGCGCCCACAGGCAGCGTGCTGCCGGATTTGTTGTAGTTGTAGACCGCATCGCCTTCCGTGATGGTCCCAACAAGGTTCATTAGCGCGTCGTTATATTCATTCCCGTAGTTCGAGAAATCGACTGGTGAATATCCATATACTTGCGGATCGAACGGACCGTGGCTATTGGCGATCGTAGAGCTCCGCGTCAACCAGCCCTGATTCATCTGTCCATCTGGAAACGATTGCGCATTCCCGATGCGCTGGTCATCGATAAATCTGACATTCCCGCCGAACGCAAAGTTATGGTCATGCTTCGTCCATGACAAATTGTCCGTCAGATTCTGTACCGGGATGATGAAGGACGTCGAGCGCATGATCGAGACCGGTTGGTACACCTCGGAGAAGAGGATGTAGGGCTCGTTAGAGGCGCCAGCAGTGTCCTCGCCCTCGCGCGTCAGCCCATACCGCGCATCATTGACAAGGTTGCTGGTAATGAGAAACGTATATCCCACCGCGAATCCCTTGTTGTTGGCTAGTGCTACTGTCTGCGGCGGTTGGCCTGGAAACGCTGGTGGAGTCGGCTCGCGGTCGTTCTGCAGATTGCCGCGCCAGAAAAGCGTGTGCTTGCCGTTGCGCGTGACATTCCAGTCGATGCGCGCAATGTATGTGTCATATTTGCGCGCAATCGTGTACGGAAACCGATAGCCGATGCTATTTAGCCCATCGCCTTGCGTCGGGTCGTTTCCCTGCGGATACGCATTGAGCACCTGGAGCAGTGCCGCGCTGTTTCCAATACCTTGCGGATCCATATGCTGAATGTCCGCAGGTGTCAGCGTAAATACGCTGTCGTTGCCGCCCGTGCCCAACGCTTCATAGTTCAGATTTCCCGCACGATAATTCGCCGTCGGTACAGTGCCCGCGTTTACGCTCGTGCCTTGGGAATCTCTCCGTCCTTCATAGTTCAGGAAGAAGAACAGCCGGTCCTTGAGTGCTGGGCCGCCCACGGCTCCGCCGTAGATATTTCTCACCAGGCTCACCGGACGATTCGGCAAACCCGCCGCAAGCTGCTGCTGCTTGTTGAAGAAGTCGTTCGCCTCCAGCAGGTTTGAACGGTTGTATTCATACACCGCGCCATGCAGGCTGTTCGATCCGCTGCGCGTTACCAGCGCCACCTGCGCGCCGGATGAGCGCCCCTCCTCCGCGTTGGGATTGCTGGTCGTCACGCGAAATTCCGCCACCGAGTCCTGCGTCGACCGCAGCACGCTGGTGAAGGCATAGCCGTTGTTGATGTCGTTCACGTCCACGCCATCCAGCGTGATATTGGACTGGTCACTGCGGCCGCCGTTCACCGAACCCGCACGGGAATCGGTGGCGCTGTTTCCGACGCCCTGCGTGCCGGATACGTCGTCCGCGCGGCCAAGGAACGTAACCCCCGGCTGCAGGCTCAACAGATCGGGTACATTGCGCTGGCTCAGCGGGAGAGATGCGATCTGATTGCCGTCAAATGCGTTGCCCAGCGTCGCGTCGGTTGTATTCAGCACCGGTTGTACGCTGGAGGTGATCGTAACCTCCTGCTGGACGGAAGCCGCCGGCAAAACCACATTGACCGTTGCCGGCTGACTCACCAGCAGGTCCATGTTCGTCTTCTCCGCAGCGCCAAAACCTTGTGCCGTCACGTCGAGGGTGTAACGTCCGGGCGCAAGCTGCGAAAACTGGTATTCGCCGCTGCCAGTCGTTGTGTTCACGCGCGACACGCCCGTCGTCACCAGCGTCAGCTTCACGCTCGCGCCGGGGATAACCGCACCGCTCGCATCTGTCACCCGGCCGCCTAAAGATGTGGTTGCCTGCGCCAGCAGCAGGCCAGGCGTGACGAGCAGAACGAGGGTGCAAAGGACAAAGTGGAGAAATACCTTGAAACGCATCACGGCCGGCCTCCGAAAGCGGAAATCCAGTTAGCAGTCGAGCCATTTGCTATCGTTCTCAGGTCTGGTCGATGACGCAATGCAAGACGATGGCCTGTCATTCCAAACCATCGTGCTCCGCAAACTGGTAAGGCGCGGATTCTACCACGCCGCTCCAAGTCCTCCGTTCATATCAGGCCCACGCGAGGTGTGCGATTCAGAACGAGCGGGCTCATCGTGTGATTTCTGAGGGCGAACGCCTGCAGCGAATGTCGATCCGCATGCAGGCTGGCTCGGAGCGACTCTGGGGTGGCTTACTCTTCCCCGTCCGCAGTGACATGGTGCTTCGCAGATGCAGCGATCTTCTCCGCAATCGCCGGAGGAACGAAGTCGTAGTGATCCATCTCCATACGGAAGCTGCCGCGGCCCTGAGTCATTGAGGTGAGTGTCAGCCCATAGCTGAGCATCTCGGCCAGGGGAACCTGAGCGCGAACGATCGTTCCCATTCCGCCGCTTTCCATGCCCTGCACCCTGCCTCGGCGGCTGTTGAGGTCGCCCATAATCGCACCCGCAAATTCGTCCGGAGATTCGATCTCGACCCGCATCACCGGCTCCAGCAGCGCGGGCTTCGCCTGCTCCATGCAGGCGCGGAATGCAAGCCTGCCCGCCATCTTGAAGGACAACTCGTTGGAGTCCACGTCGTGATAGCTGCCATCGAAGACCGTGACGCGGAAGTCGACCACGGGATATCCAGCCAGATAGCCGCGAGCCGCCGACTCCTGCACCCCCTTCTCGACAGCAGGAACGAACTGGCGAGGAATCGCGCCGCCAAAGATGTCATCGACAAACTCGAAACCGCTGCCGCGGGGAAGCGGCTCAATACGAAGCTTGCAGTCGCCGAATTGCCCGTGTCCTCCGGTCTGCTTCTTGTGCCTTCCATGGCCGGTTGCGTGTGCGCGAATGGTCTCCCGGTAAGGAATCTTCGGAGATTTAAGTGTGACCTCCGTGTGATACCTGCGCTTGAGTCTGGAGACGACTGTCTCGATGTGGAGTTGTCCCGCGCCCGCGACGAGAAACTCATTGGTCTGAGGATCACGATAGAAGCGAAGCAGAAGATCCTCTTCCATAAGCTTGTGCAGCGCCGGAGCTAATTTGTCTTCGTCGGCACGGGACTTCGGTTCAATCGCATAAGTCATCGCGGGCTCGGGAACACGCACTGGCTCGATGAGGACCTCGTGGCCCTTCGCGCCCAGCGTGTCGCCCGTTTGCGTGATGCGCAGTTTCGCAACTGCGCCCAGATCCCCCGCATGAAGCTCGCTGACTTCGATAAGCTGCCGACCCTGCACAACCGAAAGGTGAGTCAGCCTCTCCGTTTCGCCGCGTGCGTAATTTTCCACGCAAGCATCGGTTCGGATGGAACCGCTGATCACCTTAAAGAAAGAGATCCTCCCCGCGAAGGGATCGACCATGGTCTTGTAGACATAGAGCGTCGTTGGGTCAGCGTCGTCGAGTTTGCGCGCGATGGTTTCCGCCGAACTGTCACCTCCCGCGCCATTTCCAGAGTGGCGCCCGGCGTCGCGCACAGGCAGCGCGGGCCGCTCTTGCGGACACGGAGCATAGACCTTCAGAAAATCGAGCAGGTGGTCCGTGCCGACATTCCGCAGTCCGCTGACGTAGAGGACAGGGAAGATCCGGTCTTCCCGGATCGCCTCATGAAGCGCGCTGATCAGGTGATCCTGTGGGATCGTGCCGACCGCAAAGAACTCCTCCATCAACTCGTCCTTGCCTTCGGCGACTAGCTCAATAAGCGCTTCATGCGCGGCCTTGGCATCGCTTTCCAGCATGTGCGGAATCGCGCCGGTGGTTCCGCGCCCGTCGCCATCCGGGGTATAGAAGAAGGCCTCCATCGTGACCAGATCGACCACTCCATGAAATCCATGCTGGTCCACAATCGGCAACTGCACGGGGACCACCTGCCTGCCCCATCGTTCGCGCATCGCCTCCAACATCTCCATCCTGCCGGTGCGCGAGTCGGCCTTCGGGTGGTCGACCTGATTGATGACGATCACGCGCGGCAGGTTCACCTCCGCGGCGAAGTTCCAGACCTTATCTGTCACCGATTCGATGCCGCTCTGTGCGTTGATCACGATCACCGCGGTCTCCGCCGGCAGCATCGCAGCCCGCCCCTCGTGAACAAACATATGGAAGCCGGGAGTGTCGAGCAGGCTCACCTTCGTGCCGCTCCATTCCGCGAAGGCAACGGCGTTAGACATCGTCATGCCGCGGGCGATCTCCTCTTCGTCATAGGCCGTGACGGAGGCGCCGTTCTCAAAGCGCGAGGACGCTGCGGGCATCTTGGCTGTCTTCAGAATTGCGGAAATCAGACGGGTCTTTCCACAATGCGCGTGTCCGACCACCGCAACATTCCGAAGTTCACTTCCAGCGTAGGTCCTCATCCGGCTCTCCTCCTGCATGCTGTGGCGTGTCGGCCCGCCTCTGCCCAAGCGGCCGCCGCACCCGGATTCTCCCGCCAGAAAGGCGGAAGACCTTGTCGAGATCGCCATTCTAGTCCGGAAAGCCTGTCGTTTCACAACCGGGGTGCCTCAGCCGCCTGCCCTGCAGGCGATAGCGCCCCCGTCGAGCTGTGTTGCCGGCAAATACCCCTGCCACATGGCCATCCCTGCTCTGTGCAG
>CAVQJM010000001.1:0-65800 GCA_963712845.1 uncultured Acidobacteriaceae bacterium | reverse complement strand
GTAGCTAGCTGCGGGTCTTGCGTAGTCACTTTGGTGAAGGTCATGCGGATTCCGTGCTTTGGTCGCAGGATGACCATCGGGCGTGCTTCAATCGTCTGGCCTGTGTCCAGCTGAAAGTCGTATCTTCGGAGCAGATCGCTCAGAATCATGAGGATCTGCAGCATTGCATAGTTGCCACCGATGCAGCCCCGAGGCCCGCCTCCGAAAGGCAGATATGTAAAAGGCTTGCGCAACTTTTCGCTCGCTTTGGTGAAACGTTCAGGCTCGAAATTTTCGGGCCTCTCCCAGTAGCGCTCCGCGTGATGCGCCCCATACACATACACAATGACCGTCGATCCCCGGGGTATGTCGATCTGCCCAGCGCGGTCATCTGTGACAGCCATGCGGTCGATCATCCAAAAAGGCGGGTAGAGGCGAAGTCCCTCCTGAATGACCTGAGTAGTGAATTCGAGTTTGGGAACGTCCGCGTGACTTAGCGGCGCGTCACCAAGCACGGAATCGAACTCCTGCCGCACCCTTTCGAGACAATCCGGGCGCGAGCTCAATAGATAGAGAAGCCACGAAAGACCATTTGAAGACGTTTCATGGCCGGCAACCAGAAGCTGCATGCTCTCACTCAACACCAGCTCATCGCTCATGCCTTCGCCGTCGCTGTAGCGGGCATCCATCAAAGTCTGCAGCAGGTCGTGGCCGGGCTCCTGGCCGCGGCGTTGTTTGATGTAAGCCATCAGAACGCTGTCGGCGCGGGCTCGCATCTCTTCGTGTCTGCGCAGTTCGCCCGAAGCTGCAAAATAGGGATTAAGGTAAGGCTCAAGGGTCTGTCGAACGATAAATTCCTGCACGGTGCAGATGGTGTGGCTGACGAGGTCGATGTCTTCGTCCTTCAGCCGCGCCCCGAACAGCGATCGTGCGACCATCGCGAAGGTCATTTTCATCAGGTGCGGATAGATATCGACGGGGCCGCCACCGATTTGCCTGTCGAAATCCCGCAATGAATCGGCAAGGGAGTCCTGCATGATCGAGGAGAGAGCATCAAGTTGTTTGCGGTCGAAACCCTTTTGGATAAGACGCCGCTGTGTCCGCCATGCCTCTCCGTGGGTAGTGAGAAGACCCTTACCCAGGAAGTGGCCCATCCGTTTTACTTGAATTTCAGATTTCTGATAATTTTCCGCGTTGGTCTTCAATACATGCTGAATAACAACGGGATCGATAGTAACGATGGCCTCTTTGAGGCCACCAATATAGAACCGGAATGTGTCGCCGAAGCCCTCGGTGTACTTCGACAAAACCTGCACGGGATTGCGGGCCATCGCGCGCGAATCCGCAAAGGAGCGCAATCGAGAAACAGCGGGAATTGAGGAGGGCAACGTCACACGTCTCCGCCCGGATTTTTGCATAGTAATGCCTGGAGTCTCATCTGCTTTGCCTGGATCGGAAAGGTAACCATAGGTAAAGGACCAGACTTCAAATCAGTTCTCGTTGCCCAGTTGCCTCAAAAGTATCAAATGATGCCAGATTGCGCGCGTCATGGTGGGGTTTTGACGATAAGGGACGCCAAACTCTTCGGCGGTCTCCTTCACAATTTGGGTCAGAGGCGCATAGTGGGTGTGGCAGACGAACGGGCACAGATGATGCACGATGTGATGGTTAAGGCCGCCCGTGAGCCAACTCACGATCGGATTCGTCGTCGCATAGTCGGCCGTGGTCGCGAAGATGTGATACACGCCGTTATCAAACTCGCCGCGCCCCGACGGAAAGTAGGTGTTGTCAACCGTGTGCGTTGTCTGGAATACCAGCGATACCGTCAACCCGACGATCAAATGGACCAGCAGGAACGCCACAGCGACCAGCAGAAGCGTTTTCCCCAATACCAGCACCGGCAAAATGAGCATGTAGGTGAGGTAGAATGCCTTTCCCGCAAAGAGGATGGCGTATTCCCGCGCTGGATGCCCGGTACGTTTCAGATAGTCATGGGTCGGGAAGAAAAAGCACTCAAAGTCCCGTACGAAAACGTAGTCGAGGGAGAACAGCGCGTATAAAAAGAGCGCATAAATGTGTTGGAACCGCTGCAGGCGTATGCGGGGTTCGTGGGGCGTAAACCTAAGGAGACCTCGTCCTGTCAGCGCGTCGTCTTCACCGTGGACATTAATACAGGAATGGTGGCCTCGATGATGGAGGATACGCCACATGTATGAGTTGATTCCGCAAAGGTCGAACACATAGTTCAGAGTCTTATTTATGGACGGGACGGACGAGATGGCGTTGTGGTTGCTGTCATGTGCGATGTTCAGCAAAAGGAAGGTCTGGGCGAGGCCGCCCAGAAGGTATATGACAACAAACTTCCATGAGCCGGGGTTGAACGCATAGAGAGCAATCCAGCTACCCGCCAATACAGCCAGACCTGTGGCTATCTTGACCCACATCGTACGGTCGGCCTTGGGGGACATATTCTGGTCGGCGAAGAATTTGTCGAGGCGGCGGCGCAGGACTTTCGGAAACGTAGGCGCGCCGGCCGCATCGCCAAAGAACTGCCGCGGCGGGGCTTCGGATGGTACAAGATCATCCATATCCGGCTTTAGAGCGATCGCCGCTTGGGCCTTGGGCGTCACCGGCACCTCTGACAAGCATATTAGCCGGTCCGGCCCACCCCTGGCCGATAGCGCCGGTTGACTGGAGGAGGAACCAATCTGTTACCTGGCCGTCGGCAGCACCGAAAGCTGATACAAGCGCCATAATCTTTGAGGAATCAAGGAATTTCGATCGAAGCTGCGCCCGGTGGCCGCCTTGTTTTCCGACGCAAGAAAAACCTGCATCGCTTTTGGCTCTGCTAACATAATCCAATTGATCCACTACAACGAAGATGTTTTGAATGGGGCAATACACCCCGGGCAGGCCCCTCCAAAACTTGCTCGCCCCGTGCGCTCCGCCGTCACGGGACTAGCCCCCGACCGCGCCGAGCAAGAGGTAGCAGAAGGGGTATACCGGGGTTTCCGATGTCAGCCTGGGCTAGCCCGCACGATAGTCCCGCATGCCGAGACTCAGTCTTTTTTCACTCCGCCGTCGTATATGGAGCAGCAAGACGTCTCATGTTTCTCGCGTACTGAGTTTCCTATTCCACCGCGGAGAGTATCGCTAATCTAAATATGGCCTTGATTTTAGACCAACTGGATAGGCTGGGGGATGAGCACCCGCACAAACTTCTTTATTCGTACCTCGACCTGAACGGCAATCCGATCGAAGAGTATTCCTACGGATCGTTTCTCCGCCGTACTCAAGCGATCGCCGCCCACTTACGGAATGATCATCATTTCGCGGCCGAGGATCGGCTTCTGCTGGCCTACCCGCCCGGGCTCGAGATGATCTGTGCGTTTTTTGGCTGTGTGCGCGCCGGCCTGATCCCCGTGCCCGTCTATCCTCCCGGTTCTCGCGGTTTTCAGAGCGCCCTATACAAGATGGTCCACATCGCCAGGGATTGCCAGGCGGCTGGGATTTTAACCAGCAAGGACTACCACGCATCTCTGAAGACAAATCTCGCCAGAAGCGGCGTCTCGGCGTCCGGCGTCGACGTGGATTACATTTCCGGTCTTCCCTGGATCGTAACGGAAGACTTCGTAGATGCGATCCCGGTCGAACCTTTTAGTGGCACTTCGAACACTCTTTTTCTCCAATACACGTCCGGGTCGACGATGGAGCCCAAGGGCGTAATTGTGACCCACCAGAACATCCTGGATACCTGTCCCCTCGTGATCGACCATCCCGCACCGATAGTCGTCTCCTGGCTTCCGCAGTATCACGATATGGGACTGATCGGGTGCTACCTCTATCCCGCGCTGAGAGGTGGCACGACGTACGGCTTTGCTCCCACGGATTTTATCCAGCGGCCCGCCCTGTGGTTCGAGGTGATGAGTACCTATGGGGCCAGCGCGACAGCGGCTCCCAACTTCGCTTACGACTATTGCCTGCGCGCCGGCAGGCTTTCCAGGGAGAGCCTGGAAGCTTGCGATCTCAGTTCGCTCCGGGTGCTAATGGTCGCAGCGGAACCGGTAAGGCCGGATACCTACACACGATTTCTTGAGGCATTTCAGTCTTACGGGCTCAAGTCGGAGAGCTTTTATGCCGCCTACGGGCTGGCCGAGAACACTTTGGCTGTTTCGCTCGGTGGCCGCAATATTATTTCCGTCAACAAACGTGCTCTGGCGCTCGGAAAGGCCCGTCTGACTACCGAGGTTTCCGAAATCGGAGCGGCCAAGCAAATTGTCAGTTGTGGAACCCCACTCCCGGATCTCAACGTCAAGATCGTGGACCCGGAACAGCACGTTGCTCTCAAAGAGGGCCTTGTCGGAGAAATCTGGGTCGCCGGAAGCGGCAAGTGCATGGGCTACTGGAAGAATCCGGAACTGACCATGAAGCAGTTTCATGCGCGGCTGGTAGACGACAGCCCCTATGACGATGGCTACCTTCGGACTGGCGACATGGGCTTCTTCCACAACGGCGAGCTCTTCATCTGCGGTCGCATCAAGGACATGATCATCCTACGCGGCCAAAATTATTACCCGCAGGATATCGAGAACGTTGTGGAAAGAGCGTCCGGCCTCATCCGGGCCAATTGTGTCGCCGCGTTCCAGATTCACGAAGACAGCGAGCCTGCGCTGGCCATCGTGGCAGAAGTGAAAAATCCAAATGCGCTTCCGGAAGCGCGAAAGATAGCCGCCGCGGTCCGGAATTTTCTTAACGTGGAAGTGGCGCTGATTTCCTTCATTGCGCCTCGCGCGATACCGAGAACCAGTTCGGGCAAGATTATGCGCCACAAGATCAAGCAAATGTGGCTCGAAGGTCAGTTTACGGTTCTTTCCGAGTTTTCGCGGGAGAAGGACGCCGGGGACTCCTCGTGTGGTCCTCACATCCAGTCTTCGTTCGACGAATTAAAAGCCAGGTACAACCTGACGGGCACGGAATCCTACAACCTCGTCGAGGCCGGGCTGGATTCACTGGATCTGGTCGTGTTCATGCACGAGCTCAAGGAGCTTTTGAAAGATAAAGGCGCCGAGATGCTCGCAAGACAGGTTGATATCGGTGTCATTCAGCGGGTTAGCGTAGCCGAGCTGTTTCAACTGGCCGAACAGTTGGAAAGTGCCCCGGAAGAAGCACTGAGCATGCTGCGCCTTTCCCTGGCGGCGTTCCGTGAGGAGCAGCGTGTAGCAGAAAAGCAGATGATGAGCAACGATCGAAAGCTCATCATCGAGCCTTTGTTGCCGGCGCCATTGCCTGAGGTACCGAGCCTGAATCATGTTCTGCTCACGGGCGGCACCGGTTTCATCGGACCTTTTCTCATCAAGAGTCTGCTGGAACAGACGCGGGCCAAGATATTTGTTCTCGTCAGGGCTTCCGACGAAGAACAGGGCAGGCAAAGACTAAGGGGAGCGCTAGAGTCGATGGGGCCTTGCGGAGCCAGGCTGTTGCAGATGTTCGAGGCCCGCGTCATTCCCATTTGCGGAGATCTAGGGCAGGCAAACCTGGGCCTCGCTCAGGAAGACTGGGATTTCCTGGCGAATGAGATCGACACCGTCTTTCACAACGGCGCAACGGTAAATTATCTCTTCAACTACGATCGCATGCGCGACGCGAACGTGATCGGAACAAATGAGGTCTTGAGACTGGCCTTCGAAGGACGGCCGAAAGAGTTCAATTACGTTTCGACGACCTTCGTGTTTGGCTGGGCGGTCAAGAGCGTCCTGTGGGAGACGGACTTCAACGAGAACCTGGATCTTCTCGATTTCGGCTACAGCCAGACCAAATGGGTTGCGGAACAGGTGGTGGCGGATGCGCGCAGTAAGGGACTCTCCACCCGGATCTTCCGGCCAGCCCTCGTAAGTCCGTCGGTGACGGGCGGAGGCAACAACTTCGATATCGCGGTTCGCTTAGTAGCGTTCATGGTGAATCACGGTATTGGCGTCGACGCTCTCAACCAGGTAAGCTTCGTTCCCGCGGACATCGTGGCGAACAACATCGTTGCAATTTCCACCACGCCCGGGACGGAGAATAAGACCTATCATGTGGTGCGGGATGATTACGCGAACATGCTGGACATTACCGGCCTCATTACGAAGGCGACCGGGCGGCAATTCGAAATTTTCAGCATTTCCGATTTCGTTCCCGAGCTGATCCGGAGATGCCGAAAAGAAGATCTGCTCTTTCCGCTGCTCGATTTTCTGGTGGGTTCCGTCGACAACATCTCAGCGATGGAGTTCAAGCGTTATGAGAATTCCTGCTATCAAACGGCTCGGGATGCCTCGGAGTGGGGCAAAGCGGACCCGACGCTCGAAGATACGGTCAATGGGATTCTGAAATTCATGCACCGCAAGGGAATCATTTCGGTCGCGGCCCGTGAGGTCAACGCTGCACTACCGCCCGGCACCCGCCTGGCCTTCACGGACGCATAGTCGTTACTGCTTTTGAAATACTAGCTTCTCGGTCACTCGCTGGCCGGTTTCGAACGTCCCTGCGGTGGTTAGCGTCATCTTTTGCCGATCTGCGGAAACCACCCACCTGTCCTTTTGAGTCACCTGATCGTCTCGCCGGTAAATGGCATCCACCGTGAGCGGATCGACAAGTTGAAGCGTCACGGTATCGTTGCGCGAATTCTTCACATCGTACGGCTTTCCATCGAAACGGGCAGTGTAGCTGAATCCACCCGAAAAACGAACCCCGCCATTGCCATCCGCCTCGATCTTGAGCAGCAACCCTTGCCGCAAACGAGTCTTGCTGAGATCCTGCGTCCAATCGCCGGCGAGAGGGTTCCCGGCGACCTTTGTGGCTCCGTTTCGCGTCCAAACAGTGATTTGGTCAGGATGGCCAGCGCTCGCCGTCGTGATCGTCAGCTCCTTCCCATCCTTCGAAAGCTTGTCGCGAACCGTCGCTACGACAGCTCCATCCTTCTTCTCAGTGACTTCGGACTGCCTCTTATCGATCCTGCGCAACATGACTTGATTGAACGCCGGATTGCCCGGGACGGCCGTCTCGTGTCCGTCTGATCTGGCTGTAAAGTCGATGTGGGTTTCACCTGACATGACGATGTGCATTTCATTGTGAAGAGGTGTGATGGAGAGTGTATTGGGAGGATTCAGGGTGGACTGGGCAGACACGAGTGTCCAGGTGCCAATTCGAGGCTCCGCGGCGCCAATTTGAAGAGCGGCAGCCAGTCCGAACAACCCAACCTTATGAATTCGTCCTTTTGTTGAACGCATGAGAGAGATTTTTTTTACAGATTCGGAGAGGCAGGGTAGGTGAAGGCTGCGAAGATGCATCCATACCACTATACAAACCGGTTACGCGCCGGGCACCTTTTTCGCATCTGAAGTCCGTCGGTACCGGTGGAGAAAACGCATGTCCCCCAGCCGGCGATGATCTTGTATGACATCATGAGTCCCGTGCATGTGCGCCGTTTCTGGGTTGCCGGAGTAGTCCTCGCCGCCGTCGTTGCCCTCCTTCCATTCTCTTTTCACGCCGAACGGCATTTGGAAACGGCGACCCGCGTCGAAGGGAGCCAGGCGGAAATTGTGCGCCAGGAGTTGCACACTCGTTTTCATTCGCCATTCGTTGACCAAGTGGTCCTGGTGATTCAGGGGCTTCCGTCCGCGGATTCGGCGGAAGGCGAGCAAGCGTTAACCACGATTGTGGCGGCGCTCAGAGCGGAACCCGGCGTGTCCGGAGTCGTGTCCTATCTCGACCTGCACGATTCGATCTTCCTCGGCAAGGGCGGCGGAACGTTTGTTCTGGTGGGCTTGTCTTCGACCGAGGGTCCGGTAGAGTTGCTCGTTCCTAAGCTGCACGAGCGGGCAAAATCTCTCCAAGATCAATTGCGTAACCGGTACCCGGCCGTGAAGCTCGAACTGACGGGCGAACTTCCCCTGAATTTCGACATCCGAAAAGCGAGCGCCGATGAGGTTCAACGCGGCGAAAGTCTGGTAATTCCCGCCACCCTGGCGCTTTTGCTGGTAGCTTTTGGCAGCCTCGTCGCCGCCATGATTCCATTAGCCGTTGGCCAACTCGCCATCGCGACCACCATGGCGGTCACCGGCTTCCTGGCCACTCGCCTGCACTTGTCTGTTCTGGTTCAGAATCTGGCCACCATGCTTGGCTTGGGCTTGGGAATTGACTATGCGCTTCTCATGGTAAGTCGCTTCAGGGAAGCGATTTCCGCAGGTCACGAAGGACCGGAGGCTTCAGTCATCGCCGCGCGTCAGGCAGGCCGTACACTCCTGATTTCAGCCTCGACCGTGGCCATAGGATTTCTAGCCCTCCTGACCGTTCCCATCAGCGAAATCCGTTCCATCGGTGTCGCCGGCTTCCTGGTGGCGGGAATGAGTGTGTTGCTGACAAACACCCTCGTTCCGGCTCTTTTGGCGTTGCTCGGCCCCCGGATCAATGCAGGACGCATGCCGTTTACGCCGAAGCTGGATGCGCGGCGGGCCGCATGTACGGGAAACCGCTGGAGGAAATGGGGAAAGGCGATTGTCGCTCGTCCATGGCTTGCCCTCTTTCTGGCCGGCGCGCCCCTGCTTCTGCTCGCTTGGCAGGCCGGGCGGCTGAACACCAGTGTTCCCACAGGGGATTGGCTCCCCGAGTCGGCGGAATCGGTCCAGGCGCTTCACACCCTTGAACGAATGGATCGGGCAGGCGTTGTTTATGCGTTGCGCGTCATCGTCGAACTGCCAAACGATTCCATTGCACAAACCGAAGGGGGGTGGAATGCGATGGGTCGTATCTCGAAGCGGCTGGCACGCGACCCCCGTTCCGACCGCGTGATTTCCATCACCACTCTCGCGGAAGGCAACCGGTCTTTCCTCAACGGCATGTCGCGGGAGACACGTCGAACATTTCTGAGTGGTGACGGCCGGGCAGCGCTGCTTGAGGTGCTACCCGCAAGTTCGGTTTCCCTGCGCGATCAAGTTGACTGGGTCCGCGAGCTGCGGAAGACCGGCGCGGCGGCTCTCACCGGAGTACCCGGCGCCACGCTGCTCGTCGGGGGCATCCCGGCCCTCAATGCCGATTATCAAACGATTGTGAGCGACCACCTTGTGCCGGTAGCCGCGCTGGTTGTCGTGGGAACACTCGTGGCACTTCTATGCGGATTCCGATCGCTTTTCGCCGCTGCGAAGGCCATCGTACTGAACCTGTTCTCGGTTGCGGCCTCGTTTGGAGCATTAGTTTTAGTTTTCCAAGACGGACACGGAAGTCGCCTCCTGGGACTTCCCGGAGGGACCGGTAGCGTATTCCCCCTTGTTCCGATCGTCGCCTTTGCCATCGTCTTCGGACTAAGCATGGATTACGAAGTGTTCTTGGTCGCAAGGGTTCTCGAAGCCCGGAGAAGCGGACTGAGTGAAATGGACGCAATCCCGGAGGGGTTGGCTAGAACCGCAGGCCTGATTACGAGCGCTGCCGCCATCATGATCGTGGTATTCGCGGCATTCACCTTTGGAGATTTCCTGGTGGTCAAGATGATCGGATTTACGCTGGCGGTAGCTGTGTTGATCGACGCGACCCTGGTTCGAATTGTGATCGGCCCCGCGCTCCTTCGTATTGCAGGCGATTGGAACTGGTGGCCTGGTGGGCTCACCACGTCACGCAGCGCACCTGTGATGTCGAATCACGAATGATGGATGTGGCTGTTCGCCGTTCAACGAATTCCGCCGTCGCCGTTCTTCCGAGTTGAGTGAAGCGCCTTCGATGCTTTCGAAGAAGTCCATGATAATCGACTGTGATCTGGATGCCGATCCGGATCTTCGAAAAATCGGAAGAGGGCGTTTTGTGCGACGGCGTGATTCTTCTCAACTCGCCACGCGTAGTACCAGCTGTCTCTCCAGCCGGAACCGCAGCACACTCTCCGCCGGCACCCTTACCTCTTTGCCGCGCGTGAACACTTGCGTCAGCGCGCCGCCTCCGGCGCCGGAAAGTGCACCGATCCCCGCCCCGCGGCCGCCACCAAAGATGCCTCCCATCAGCGCGCCAATCGCTGCGCCGCCGCCCAAGAACTCCCCCGTCCGCCGGTTCTTGCCAACGCCCCTGCCGCTGTTTTCATCCACATTCGATGTCACAACGCTATATTGCTTTCCACCCACCGTCACCGAGTACAGGTCCAGCACCAGCTCCGGACTGTGCACCGCCCCTCCCGTCGTTACCTGCCGGATCAGCATCTGCGCGCTCGTTCCAGCCGGAATCGCCACCCCGCCCGCCGCATCCGGCACGCTTTCTGTGATGGTGGCGCGATACAGTTGCCCCGTTTGCGTACTCTTCGAATCGATCGTCTCGTCCGTCCGCACCACAATGTCCGTGCCAAACGGAATCACCTTGGCATGCACCGGCACCGGGGCAACCTGCCCCGCGTTGTTGAAGACCAGCGATTCGATATCGTGCACCGGAAACTGGTACTGGATGCCCTCCGCGCCGGTAAAGCCGATCGGGTCCGCTCCCGTAAAATGTCCCATGTAACTCTTGCCGCTACGTAAAGTCACCGAGTCGGATGTGGCATTGAATACCAGCGTCTGCACATCGGCTCGCGGAAATGTATATTGAATGCCCTGCTGATCGGTGAAGTGGATCGCCGTGCCCACGAATTGCCCCGTGTAACTCTCGCCCTCGCTCAAGATCACCGTATCCGCACGCGCCACCAGGCAAAGGCTCATGCAAATCGCAAACAACGCCGCAATTCTTCTCATATGTCGCGCCTCGATCCCGCTGGCGCACCGCCAGCATCAAAACATCCGGCCGCAACAGGCATCAGCTCGACTCTCAGAACCGCGACGCCGATACTTCAAGGAGGGAACGCGTTAGGGGAAATTCAGACAGCTGCGTGTGCGGGCGAACTGGCGACATCATACAGAGGGGCGATCCGCGAATCCAGATCAATCCCGCCGAACCATGCAATCGGCGTCAGCTGACCTCTCATGCGCGCGGGCCAGTGCGCTGGGCAGGTGGCGAAACATGTTGCGCCACGACCGGAATCACTGGCTCCTATTTTTCTCATTGCTATTGCAGTTCATCTCATGCGACGGACATCTGGGCTCCTTTCGTCTCGACAACGTTGTGCGCTGACGCCGCGGATGAGAACAGAGGTATGAGACCCTCGACCAGTGTTGGGTGAGTCAGGACCGCATCGCGCAGCGCGGTGTAGGGTAGCCCGGCGATCATCGCAATCTGGACGGCGGCCAGGATCTCTCCCGCACCGACGCCGAAGGCTGTGAAGCCGAGGATGCGATCGCTATCCGCCTCCACGAGGGCCTTCACGAACCCGCGGGTCTCTGAAAGAGTGCGTGCACGCAGGTTAGTTTCCATGGGGATCTTAAACAGGCGATACGGTATTCCTTGAGCCTGCGCTTCTGTTTCACTCAGGCCGATACGAGCGAGTTCAGGGTCGGTAAACAGACAATATGGGACATGCCTGCCTGTGGTCACACGGTTGCCGCCGGTTACATTCGCATGGACTACGCGGAAATCGTCGACGCTGATGTGCGTGAACTGCGGGCTACCTGCGACCTCGCCGATCGCCCAGACTCCGGGCGCGGTGGTCTGCAGCCGCTCGTTGACCTTGATGTATCCCCGGTCGGTGACCTCAACGCCGGTCAGTTCCAGGGCGAGTCCTTCGGTATTCGGCTTGCGGCCTGTGGCGACCAATACATGACTACACTTTAGGTCTTTCTCAATTCCATTCTGCTCGACGACGACACTCACCGAGTTGCCACATTTACCCGATACTCGCTTGACCTGTGCATTCAGGAGAATCTCGATGCCTTCATCGGCGAGCAGGCCGCGAACACCGTCGCATACGTCGGGATCTTCTCGGGACATCAGCCGCCGGTTGCGATCGATGATCGTTACCTTGCTGCCGAAGCGCCGCATCGCCTGAGCCAACTCCACTCCGACGTAGCCCCCGCCGACAACCAGCAAGTGTTCGGGAACTTCATCGAGTTCAAGAGCCTCGATATGCGTGAGCGGCTGCGCTTCCGCGAGGCCGGGAATTGCTTCCAGCGCGGCACGCGTGCCCGTACTTACGATCACATTCGCGCCCCGCAGTTGACGTGTGGTCCCATCGGCCAGGGTGACTTCCACTGTTCTCGGAGCTAGGAATCGGCCCGTTCCCAATATGAACTCCGCTCCCGTGTTCCTGTAGTTCTCCTTGTACATGTCGTTCAGGCCACGCACCATCCTGCGCTTGCGCTCGCGCACGCCCGCCATGTCGATCGCGAAGCCGTCGTGTGTGATGCCGAATTCCTCGCTTCGGCGAAAGTACGATGCGACTTTTGCGCTGTGGATAATGTTCTTGCTCGGCAAGCACGCGATGTTCGGGCATGACCCGCCAATGTATTTGCGCTCGACGAGTGCGACCTGCTTTCCTTCGCCAGCAAAGGTCCACGCAGCGATGGTCGACCCTGTGCCACCTCCGAGAATCACCAGATCAAATTCTTCCGGCTGCGTCTTATTCGGTGCCTGAGCGGATGTGCTGCTTTCGGTACGCTTCATGCTACTTTTCCTTTCTGTAGGCTGCCGCTTCGGTGTTTTGTGGCGCTATACCTCTTTGCTGCGCAGCAGACTCGTCTCCAAATTCGAGAGCGAGAAAGTTGAGGCGAGCGCCACTCTCATATGATGTTCACGAAAAACGAGGGGAGTTCGCGATACCAATCGACGTATCACCGGCGCGTTTCCTTCGCTGATAGGCGGCCACTTTCAGCTTATTACCACAGATGTTCATACTGCACCACCGGCGTGAGCCTTTCTTGCTCGTGTCGAAGAAGTGAATGACACACGATTCACATTTGCGAATGCGCGACGACTCCGTTTCCGCGAGAAGATCTGCCGTGGCATCAATGATCGGCGCCCAAAGGTCGGTGGGCTTACGAGGCTCAAACAACGTCTCCCGAATCACCTTTCCACCACGCTTGTGAAGCGAAGAATGAAGAGGGTATTGAAGCAACAGCGAATTCACTTCGGCGAGGAAGGCATCGGTCGGCGATGATCCGCTCTCTATCCGCGTGACGGCCTCCCTCAATCTCTCTCTGAATGCAATGAGCTGTTTCAGGAAGGCAGTTGCCTCGGTTGAATGACGCCAGCCTCGGACGATGGCCTTAGTCTTGAGCGAAGTCACCATCCCCGAAGCAATCAACCACCTTTCGAGCGCGCGAACATCCGGAAGCAACTCCGTCGGCCCATCTGCCAGGATGGGCTTTGTATTCAACAAATCCAGGATTGGCCTGTTTGCAACGAACAGGAACCCGTCGATCCATTCATTGGCCTCTCGAGAAGCAGCGCGCATGAACCCTCTCACTATAAATATTGTTAATATTATAACACCGTTATTGAAGCGTTAAGAGGTGTCGTGTAATCTTACTTTCTGTAAGCGCAACATTGTGTCACCGGAAAGGAGATCATCATGACAACGTTTCAACACGCGACCGTTCGCAGCGTCAAGCTTTTCTATCGCGAGGCAGGCTCAAAGGCTTCTCCAACCATCGTGCTGCTGCACGGCTTCCCCAGTTCGTCGCATATGTTCCGGGATCTTATTCCGCACCTGGCCGACAAGTTTCACGTGATCGCTCCTGATTATGTGGGCTTCGGCTACAGCGATGCGCCGGACGCAAGCCAGTTCGATTACCGCTTTGACAATCTCGCCGCACATGTGGAGGAATTGCTCTTCGGGGTCCTTGGCCTGAAGAAGTTCAGCATCTACGTGCAGGACTATGGCGCACCAGTGGGCTACCGCATCGCGTCCAAGCACCCGGACGCGATCGACGGGATCGTCGTGCAGAACGGGAACGCCTATGCCGAGGGCATCGGAGCGGCGTTCGACCCAATGAAACCGTTTTGGGTGAATCGCAATCCCGAGACAGAGAAGCCTGTACGAGACCTGCTCAAGAAAGAAACCACCATCTTCCAGTACACCCACGGAACGAAGGATGTATCGCGAATCAATCCGGACTCATACACCATGGATCAACACTTCCTTGATCGCCCGGGCAATGATGCCATCCAACTTAACCTGCTTTATGATTACCAATCCAATCTCGCGCTCTATGACGGCTGGCATGAATTCTTTCGGAACAAACAGCCGAAGACACTGATCGTGTGGGGAAAGAACGATCCGTTCTTCACCGTCGAGGGTGCGCAGGCCTACCTGCGAGATATTTCAAACGCGAAGCTTCACCTCCTCGATACCGGCCACTTTGCGCTTGAGGATTCGTGCGAATTCATTGCGCAGCAAATCGTCAAGTTCTTTGGCTGACGGAGGCCCGCGGGTCTCCTGTGTTCTTCAACTCGGAATTGACAGAAAGGACGGATATTATGCGTTTTTCAGAAAAAGCCGCAGTCATAGCGGTCCACGGAGCATGGGCTGATGGTTCAAGCTGGCAGGGAATCGTGCGCCCGCTCGAAGACCGCGGTTTGAGGGTGATTGCCGCACCGATTCCCCTGACATCTCTGAGCGACGACGCCGCCGCCTTGAAACGAACGATCGCACGAACGCAAGGTCCAGTGCTCGTAGTCGGACATGCGTACGCTGGTGCAGTCATTGCCACGGCTAATGATGAGCGCGTGAAAGCTCTGGTTTATGTTGCAGCGTTGGCGCCTGACGAAGGAGAGACTGTCGCTCAGGTTTTTTACAGAGACGAAACTCATCCAAAGGCGCCGCAACTTGCTCCGGATGCAGACGGCTTTATCTGGATGCCGGACGAAGGATTCGGGAACGCCTTTGCCCAGAACGCGACGGATGAGCAGATTGCGTTGGCAAAGGCCGTGCAAAGGCCGATCGCCGTTAAGAGCATTCAGGAACCAGCTACTGCGCCGGCTTGGAGATCAAAGCCGACGTGGTACCTGCTTGCGGAAGAGGACCGAATGATCAATCCCAAAACGCAGCACTTCATGGCAGGCCGTATGAAGGCGACAGTGAGGTCTTTCGCGGTTGATCACACTCCGTTGCTTACCGCCCCAGACAAGGTCGTGGACATCATCCTTGAAGCCGCTAATGCAACGCTTTCGTAAAACAGGATGTGAAGCTTAAAGCCTGCACGTGAGCGCCGAATTGCGTCATAAATCAATCGGTACGCTCATAACCAATCTGCACGACATAGCAGTAAGGAAGGATTCTCATGAGTGATTCTGTCGCAATTGTGACTGGAGCCAGCCAGGGCATTGGACGTTCCACTGCCATCCGATTGGCTCGCGATTTCTCCTCGGTTGTACTGGTGGCACGGAATGAGAAGACGCTTGAAGACGTTGCCGATGCGGTCCAGAAAGCCGGAACAGAGCCACTTCCTCTTGCACTCGACTTGAGCCAGGTCGAAGCATCCAAAATTGTGGTGAACACTGCGCTTGAGCGCTTTGGGCGAATCGACGCGCTGCTGAATATTGCTGGCGCCGTGCCTCAGATTGATCTCTTCGAGATGACCGATGAGCAGTGGAAAGCCGGCATGGAGCTGAAATTGCACGGTGCCCGCCGTTTGACGATTCGAGCATGGGATGCTCTGAAGCAAGCCAAAGGCTCCGTGGTTTTTATGTCCGGAAGTGCCGCGCTCGATCCGAAGCCTGCCTTCGCGGCTGTTGCCGCGACAAACGCTGCGATCACAGCCCTTGCGAAAGCTTTCGCGGAGCAAGGCATTAAGGATGGCGTTCAGGTGAACAGTATCGTACCGGGCGCAGTCATGACTGGGCGACGTCGCTCTTTCCTGGAGAAGTGGGCGCCTGCGCACAATATGAGTGTTGAGGATGCGATGAAGAGGTTCCCAGAGGAAGCTGGGATTAGCCGCTACGGACAACCAGAAGAGATTGCGGAACTTCTCGGATTTATGGTCTCTCCGGCTGCCAAGTGGATGACAGGAGCATCCCTGCGTATGGATGGCGGCGAGACTAAAGGTATTTAGCGACCTCCTTCAAGCGGCTGAGGGAAGGTCGGACTTAGAAATCGATCAGGAGACCTTGAATTACGAGAGTCCCTGCATGAGGCTGCTCACGGCTTGCGTCGCGGTGGTCAACTCATCCATCGAAACGCATTCGCGGTCGCTATGCGCCGATCGCATATCTCCGGGTCCAAAGACAACGACCTCTTCCGCAACCGTCGACCACGCGCTCGCCTCCGACCCGAAGGCAATGGAAGTGGCTGGTTGCGCAGTCACACTCTTGATGAATCTGACCAAAGGACTATCGGCAGCGGTTTCGAAACCGGTCTGTTCTCTGAGAATCGCAAGCGATCCGCGCACGCCCGGATACTGCACCTGCAAGCCCTCGAGCATCTCACGTAGCGCCGCCGGGATACGATCCGAAGACAAGCCAGGAATAGGTCTCCACTCTATGAGGAGATCGGTACGTCCGGGGATGATGTTCTTTGCGGATCCACCCTCAATCGTACCCACATTCAGCGTTGTGAATGCAGGGTCGAAGAAGTCATGTTTCTCGATCGTAAGCTGCTGGCCGAGCTCTTCTAGCGCAGAGACCAGACGTGCCGCAGCGTATATCGCCGACACGCCTTGCTCCGGCAAGGCGCTATGCGCCTCTCGCCCATGGATCGTAACCCGCGCGAGATAATAACCCTTTCCTGCACGTGCGGCACGGAGCAATGTTGGTTCACCTACAACGAGACGTCGCGGTCTCAGGCTCTCGGTTGCGATCAACTGTTTTGTGCCGATGCATCCGACCTCTTCGTCCGCGGTTAAGACGATACGCAGACCACTGATCCACTGCGCGCCCTTGGACTCAGCAGCTGCCAGAAGGCAAGCAAGGAAACCCTTCACATCACAGGCGCCGCAACCATGCAGCATTGCCCCCTGACGTATCGGCCGCAACGCCTGCAGCCAATCCTTTGCGTATGGAACGGTATCTGTATGGCACAGAAAGGCAAGGTCGACCGCAGGGTCGGCAACGTCCTGTCCCGGCGGAGCTGCTATCAGGTTCACCTTTTCTGTCCCGGCTCCGTCAATGTACGTCATTTCGCGCGTCGTCCATCCTCGAGCCGTCAATACTGAGCTCGCATAGTCGGTTATGGGGCGATTGGGCATTGCGGAAACGGATGGGATTCGGATCAAGTTCGAGAGGTGATCGATCACCGCGCTCACCTGAGACTCCCATCGAGGGACTCTCCACCCCACACTCTGCGATACACTTGTTGATACCTGCTGACGATCTCCTCTTCAAGTGGATGGCATCCGTTCTGAAGAATGGTCTTGCCATTCACAACGACGTCCCGGATAGCGGTACGATTTGCTCCGAAGACAATTAGCGGGAGAAGGGTGTCTGGAGTGTGGCCCGCGACCGAGATATCTTCAAGATTGATGGAGACCATGTCGCCATATTCGCCGGGCCGCAGTGATCCAGACTCGACCGCCAGCGCTTGCGCTCCGTGAACGGTGGCGCAGCCGAAGAGACGCTCTGCGATGGGACGGTCGTCGATCTGGTCGAGAACCGCACGTTGCTGCTGCACCAGGCGTAAATGGTAATCAAGCTGTCGTGCATCTTCCAGTGAATCGATCTGCGCCTGGCTATCCGATCCTAGCGCGTGGCGTACGCCTAGCTTCATCAGGGCGTCCACCCGGACGATGCCATCGCCGAGGTTGCGCTCGGTCGTAGGGCAAGAGCACACGATGGCCTGGCTTTTGGCAAATGTAGCTGTCTCCTCCGAACTCAGATGAATCGCATGCACGGCGACGAAGTCCTTGCCTAGCAGTTCTTCTCGCGCCAGCAACTCTACCGGCGTGTATCCATACTCGCGTTGACACTCCACATTCTCTGCAATCTGCTCCGCGACATGCATATGGATGGGCAGGGAATTGGTCCGCGCCCAGGAGACAATCTCGTGCAATTCATCCAGCGGGACAGCGCGAATGCTGTGCGGTGCAACGCCGAACCGCACGTCGGCTGCATTCTTCGGATATGACGCTCTCAAGCTTGCGATGTTAGAGAGAAAGGCATCCACGTTCTCAAAGAAGCGGCGTTGACCTGGGTTGAGTGGCAATTGATAACCAGAGCGAAGATAGGCCGAGCGAAGAAGCACGATGCGCAGCCCTACAGATTGCGCAGCCGCGATAACCTGGCGCGCTATCAAATTGGGATCATCGTAGGGCGTTCCGTCGGGCGCGTTATGTAGATAGTGAAATTCACCCACAGTGGTGATGCCGGTGCGCACCATTTCGAGAAAGCACATGCGCGCTACGTCGTAAACCTCCTCCGGCGAAAGATGCGCGGCGGCCCGATACATCGTGTTGCGCCACGACCAGAAGTCCTTTCCGCTCACAGCCCGCGATTCTGCACGGCCGCGGATGAGCCGTTGAAACGAGTGTGAATGCGCATTGACGAAACCCGGAATGAGCGCTTTGCCTTTCAGATCTACCGGCGTCGCATTTCGCGCTGTTGCCGTTATGCGACCAGCGTCGTCCACATCCAGTTGTTTCCCGGATAAAAAGCGGCCGTCCTGGTAAAGCAGCGTTGGCTGGAACGACTTACTCATCCCCGCGTCCCCCTCGTGCCTTCGCGTCTGCATTGTGGTCTAACGACACGACGGGCTTGCCCTTGCACCAGACCTCGCGTATTGGATTGGTGGCCATGCTGTAAAGCAAATCCCGCCAATCGCGCGACTCCAACACGACGAAGTCTGCTTGCGCACCCGGTTCCATGCGTCCCGCATCCGCAAACCCAAGGGCATGGCCGGCGTTCACCGTTCCGGCGACGAGTGCTTCGCGAGCGGTCAGTCCATTCAGCCGCACAGCCAAACCTAGCGCTGCGCTGATGGAGAACAATGGGCTCGAGCCGGGATTGAGATCCGTACCTACGGCGACTGCTGCTCCAGAGTCAATCAACTCACGGCCGGGTGCCTTGGGGATGCCAAGGTGCAGGGACACACCAGGCAGGATCGTGGCGATGGTTGGGCTGTTGCGAAAGAGGTCATACTGATGCGGCTGGCAAGCCTCGAGATGATCGACGCTGAGCGCTTTGAGCCGCAATGCCAATTCGAGGCCGCCGACGGAGTGGAACTGCTCTGCATGCATCTTGATACGAAGATTATGTTCAAGAGCACACGTGAGCACAGATTCAGCCTCACCGGCGCTCCACGCCTCTTGCTCAACGAAGATGTCCACTGCCTGCGCAAGATGGCGGCGGGCGGCTTCCGGAATCAACTCACTCCGAACCTGGTCGAGGCATGTCTCCCGCTCGTGAGCGTCGCTGGGTGGTATGTGGATCAGCAGCGTCGGGACAATCCGGATTGGCAGGCCAGATGCCAGGGCCTGGATCACCTCAAGCGAGCGGAGCTCACCCGCAACTGTGAAGCCGTAACCCGACTTCACTTCGACAACGGTCGCTCCCGAATGAATCAGCGCCCAGATCCGGCGCTCTGCGCGCGAGACCAATTCGGCGTCCGATGCAGCTGTCGTTGCGCGGATGGTGCTCCAAATGCCCCCGCCGGAAGCGAGGATATGCTCGTAAGAAACACCGGAGGTGCGTGCATCGAAATCGCGAAGGCGATCGCCCGCCCAGACTGCGTGCGTGTGCGGATCTACCAGACCGGGAACGACCGCGCGGCCGCGTAGATCGATCGTGCGCGATGCTGTTCCCACCCAGTCCGCGGCTGGCCCTGTCCACACAAAGCGATCGCCGGTGATCGCCATTGCGGCATTCTCAACGACGCTTACTTCGCGCATCTGCTCGCCAAACTTCGGTCCCGCACCCGTGGCTGTGGCGAGTTGCGTGATACCAGTGATCAGAAGGTCTGCATTCATGCGAGGCTCGGCATGTCAAGACCGCGATCACGCGCCACTCTCTGCGCCTTCGTATAGCCGGCATCCGCATGCCGTATCACGCCCATCGCCGGATCATTCGTCAGGCATAGCCGCAGCCGTTGCTCCGCCTCCTCGCTGCCATCTGCGACAGCCACCAAACCCGCGTGCTGGCTGTATCCCATGCCAACGCCGCCGCCGTGATGAAAACTCATCCAGGCCGCGCCGCTCGCGATACCAGTCGCGAAGTTCAGCAAAGCCCAATCGGAAACGGCATCTGACCCGTCCAGCATGGCTTCTGTTTCTCGATAGGGGCTCGCCACCGATCCTGCGTCGAGATGATCTCTGCCGATGACGATAGGCGCGGAAAGGTCTCCGTCACGGACCATCTGGTTGAAGAGCAGTCCTGCCTTATCGCGTTCGCGATAACCGAGCCAGCAGATGCGCGCCGGCAGCCCTTGATAAGCGACCTCCTTCGACGCGAAACGTAGCCATTGCTGTAGTCGCTCGTCCTCGGGAAAGAGCTTCAGCAGGGCCGCATCTGTCTTCGCGATGTCCTCCGGATCTCCAGAGAGCGCAACCCAGCGGAATGGGCCGCGACCTTCACAAAACGAATCCCGAATGAAGGCCGGCACAAATCCGGGATAGCTAAAGGCATCCGTGATGCCAGCCTCCTTCGCCTGTGTCCGCAGGTTGTTCCCATAGTCAAATGCGATTGAGCCGCGTCGCTGCATCTCTAAAATCGCCTGCACGTGTTGCCCCATGGCGGCACGCACGCGCTCCATATAAGCCGACGGATTGTGGGTACGCAGAGCATTCAAGTCTTCGTCGATCTGTGCCGGAGGAAGATAACCCCACTTTGGATCATGCGCGCTTGTCTGGTCAGTGACCAGTTCAGGTGTGAAGCCAGACGCGACCATGGCCGGCAGAACTTCCGCCGCATTGCCCTGCAGGCCGATCGAAAGGGCACTCTTATTTCGCTTTGCCTGTCGCGCCATGCCGATCGCTTCATCCAACGAGTTCGTCGCCTGATCCAAATACCTTGTCTTCAATCGCCGCTCAATCCGTGTAGGATCCACCTCAACGCAGATGCTGACGCCCCCGGCCAGTTTGACCGCCAGGGGCTGTGCTCCGCCCATGCCGCCCAGTCCGGCCGTGACACTGATGGTGCCGGCGAGTGTGCCGTTGAAATGCTGCTTCGCCGCTGCTTTGAATGTTTCGTAGGTGCCTTGCAGAATGCCCTGTGTCCCGATGTAGATCCAGGAGCCCGCCGTCATCTGCCCGTACATCATGAGGCCAGCGGCATCGAGCCGGTCAAACTCTTCCCAGTTTGCCCACCGCGGTACCAGATTCGAGTTCGCGATGAGAACTCGCGGTGCCAGCCGATGTGTCTGGACAACACCAACAGGCTTCCCCGACTGCACCAGGAGCGTCTCTTCATTTCCCAGCCGATCCAGCGTTTCGACAATCTTGTGGTAGCACTCCCAATTGCGTGCAGCCTTGCCACGGCCGCCATAAACGATGAGTTCCTCAGGCTTCTCAGCAACCTCAGGATCGAGATTGTTCATCAGCATCCGCTTGGCTGCCTCCTGAATCCAGCCGCGGGCGGTCCTGGTGTTACCACGTGGTGCTCGAATCGGAGGGTGCGCTGTCATCTTTGGTTCACCATTGGCGCGGGGCAAGTTGTATCTCGTCCACCGTACTTTCTACCAGAAGGGCACAGGGCTTGGCCCAGCCTTCTCCAATCTGCGACGTTTCCAGAGAATCTTGCGCCCTGCCTCACCGCGGCGAAAACGGGCAATCCCAATCAACGTGAATCACATAGGCTGCTGAACACCAAGGAGAGGCACCGAATCTCTCCGTTCTTGTGTGATTTGAGGAGGCAACATGAGTAAGTTCAGGTTCTCCGCTGGCTTGGCCGGTCTTCTGACATTCTTCGCCGCGATGACTGGCGGGGTCTGGGCACAGTCGTGCGTGGCGCCATTGCGGGCACGGTGACAGACGCGAGTGGCGCCGTCATCGTGGGGGCGAAGGTTACCGCAACCAACGCTGGCACCGGGGCGGCGCATTGGCCGCCGGCCAGAAGGAGGCCTCCGAGCGTGAGCTGAAGGTCGCTGCTCAGATGACAGACGAGTAAAACCGGTTGCAGCTGCACCGGGAGCCGCGTCCGCACCTCAGCCTTGATCGCCAACAGCCTTGATCTGCGTGATTCCCCTCCATCTGTAGCGGGCCTGCTGCCGCGGCAGGCCGTAAGCTTAAGCGGTCGATCAAATTGATCTCCAACAAAGGGAAACCGCAGCTATGCAGCCAACCACGCCGCTCGTGACGCAAGAAGGGACAACACCGCCAACAGAATTTCGGCAGGCGTTGGGTTTGTTTGATTCCGTGATGGTAGTGGCCGGCATCATGGTAGGCTCCGGCATCTTCATTGTCAGCGCGGAGATTTCGCGGCAGGTGGGCAGTGCGGGTTGGCTGCTGGTGGCCTGGGTCATCACGGGTGTCCTTACATTTGCGGGCGCACTCTCCTATGGCGAACTGGCTGCGATGATGCCCGAAGCCGGCGGCATGTATGTCTACCTGCGCGAAGCCTTCTCGCCGCTCCTCGGATTTTTGTATGGGTGGACGCTGCTCACCGTCATCCAGACTGGCACCATCGCTGCTGTAGGCATCGCCTTCGCACGCTTCAGCGGCATACTCTTTCCGTCGATACGTGAAGACAAGTATCTGATTGCCCCAGTCCATCTGCTGCCCGGATATGCACTCTCGCTCTCGACCGCACAGCTTTTGGCCATCGTCATCATCGTTCTTATCACCGTGTTCAACTGCTATGGCGTCGAGTGGGGCAAGCGCATCCAGAACGTCTTCACCGTCGCCAAGCTGGGCGGTATGGCCGCGCTGCTGGTGCTGGGTGCTGTTGTCGCGTTTCTACGGCCGGCGGTGCTTCGCGCCAACTTTGCTGCGCCCTTTCATCCGGTGAATGTGACGCCGATTCACGGGCTGGAGGCGACCACCGCGTTCGGACTGTTCGTTGCACTCTGTGTCTCACAGACGGGATCGCTTTTCTCCGCAGATTCCTGGCATGACATCACCTTCGTCGCGGCAGAGGTGCGCAATCCGAAGCGCAACCTCCCGCTCGCGCTGGCGATCGGCACGTCGAGCGTCATTGTCCTCTACCTGCTCTGCAATCTCTGCTATCTGGCGGCGCTGCCGATGCACGCGATCCAGACTGCGCCGCAAGATCGCGTTGCCACGCTGACCGTGGACGCGGCTCTGCCAGGGCTTGGCGGTGTGGCGATGGCCATCCTCATCATGGTGTCGACGTTCGGCACTGTGAATGCACTGACGCTGGCCGGCGGACGCGCCTGCTATGCGATGGCGCAGGATGGCCTCTTCTTCCGCCGCGCTGGCTTATTGAATCGCGCGCGGGTTCCGGGATGGGCACTGGCGATGCAATGTTTCTGGTCGGCCTTTTTGGTTTTACCGCGCACGCACGACCGCGTGACCGGTACCTACGGCAATCTCTATAGCAATCTGCTGGACTACGTGATCTCTGCGGCGCTGCTCTTCTACATCCTTACCGTGGCTGGCCTGTTTCGGTTGCGCCGGACCCGGCCGAACGCGAACCGTCCCTACCGCACCTGGGGCTATCCATGGCTTCCCGGGCTATACATCGTTGGTGCGGCCATCATTCTTGCCGTGCTCTTCGCCTATCGCACGACGACGACATGGCCGGGGCTGCTGATCGTTGCCAGCGGCGTGCCCATCTACCTCGTGATACGCCGCCGGGCCGTCTGACCGCGACGCTCATTCAAGCGTGAGGGTCCATGGAGTCTGCCATGCGCCATTCCACAGACGCAAAATCTTCCGCGGATTGTCGTCTTTCAACTCCGCGGGAAGCGCATCCTGCGGCAGGTTTTGGTAGCAGACGGGGCGCGCAAAGCGCAGGATGGCCTGACTGCCGACTGAGGTGGAGCGCCCGTCTGAGGTTGCCGGATATGGGCCGCCGTGCACCATCGCGTGGGTCACTTCCACACCGGTTGGGAAGCCATTGAAGATGACGCGGCCCACCTTGGTTTCGAGGATCGCAATCAGTTCCTTGTATTCGCGCAGGTCGTCTTCGGTTCCGAGGATTGTCGCCGTGAGATGTCCGTCCAGAGCACGCGCAGCAGCAAGCATCTGTTCGCGATTTGTGCTCGTGATGAGCAAGGTCGATGGTCCAAAGAGCTCCTGGTGGAGCGCTTGGTTGGCGGCGAATGCGGTGTAATCCATCTCCAGGAGTGCGGCCTGTGCGGCAAAGCCTGAGGCTGGCCGCTGTCCTTCGGTTGTCTGCAGCAAGGATCGCTCTTGGAGGCCTTTGCTGTAGGTGTCTGCGATTGCGGACGTGAGCAGAGCGAAACCTTGATCATCGGCGGTCAAGGATCGGAGCTTCGCGAGAAACGGTGCTTCCAGTGTGTCGAGAAAGACGAGACCTGGTTTGGTGCAGAACTGGCCGCCGCCGAGCGTGAACGAGGCGTGCAGACCTGCGGCGAGCGATTCACCGCGCTCGCGAAGTGCACGAGGCAGGATGAAGACTGGATTAGCGCTGCCCATCTCGGCGTAAACGGGGATGGGCCGCGGGCGCGAAGCAGCCAGATTCATCAGCGCGCGTCCGCCTTTGAACGAGCCGGTAAAGCCGACTGCGCGCATCAACGGATGACGCACGAGTGCCGATCCGACACGTGTGCCAGCGTCGAAGAGTAGAGAAAATGTGCCAACGGGGAATCCGCAGGACTCGATTGCCCTGGTGAGCACACGACCGGCCAGCTCGCTGGTTCCGGGATGCGCGGGGTGCGCCTTGACGATGACCGGATTACCTGCCGCTAGTGCGGACGCCGTATCACCCCCGGCCACTGAAAACGCGATAGGGAAGTTGCTTGCGCCGAAGACCGCTACGGGACCGAGTGGGCGCAGCATGGAACGGATGTCCGGCTTCGGTGGCGTGCGCTCGGGGTTGGCAGTATCGATGCGCGCCATTACCCATGAGCCCTCCGCGACAACATCTGCAAATAGCCGAAGTTGGTTGCTGGTGCGGGCGACTTCGCCTGTCAACCGCGGAGGTGGAAGTGCAGTCTCCAGATGGGCGCGATCGACCAGCGCATCTGCCGCAGCATCCATACCGTCAGCCATCGCATGGAGCAGCGTTGCGCGGTCTGGACCAGAAGAGGCCGCAAGCACTGGCGCTGCCGCTGCGGCGAGCCCTACTGCCTCATCGACTTCGGAGTCGCTCGCCGACACATACAAAGGGTCGAGCGCGCGGCCATCGGCTGGCTGGTATGCGCGAAAGGTTTCGTCCTGGCGATTGCCGGGACGGCCACCGATGAGCGAGACGCCAGTGAGGTTGGTGTCGGCGCTCACGCCAGTGCTCCGACTGATTCGGCGAAACTGATCGTAGTCAAACGTGGACGCGTTGCGAGCGCATGCTGCAGCTCCTTGCGTGCGGCACTCAGCTCCTCACCTTCGAGCTCCAGCCTCGGCGGACGCACGCGTGCCGAGCCGATGCCTAGCTCCTGCTGTACATATTTGATGAGCTGGACGAATTTCGGAACCGTGTCCATTCGTAACAGCGGCAGGAACCAGCGGTAGAGCTCAAACACTTCATCTCGCTTGCCCGTCTGCGCCAGATGGAAGAGCGTGACCGACTCGGCGGGAAATGCGTTGACCAAGCCCGCGATCCAGCCCACGGCGCCTGCGCTGACGCCCTCCACCACTGCATCATCCACGCCGACGAGAATGCTGAGACGGTCTGCAAGCAGGCAGCGGATGGCGGCGACCCGGCGAATATCGGCGCTCGATTCCTTCACGGCGTGGAGGTTCTCGTGCAGTGTGGCGAGCTCGGCAATCTGTTCGGGAAGGAAGTCCGTCTTATAGGCCATCGGATTGTTGTAGAGCATGCAGGAGAGCGGCGTGGCTGCGAGGATGGCAGAGATATGCGCGCGCATCTCGCGCCAGTCGCTGGAGTAGACGTAGGGCGGCAGCACCATCAGGCCGGCGCAGCCTGCCTGCTCCGCTGCTTTTGCGAGGCGCACGGCGCCTGCAGTGGAGAGTGAGGAGACGGCCGCCACCACCGGTGCGCGACCAGCTACGCTCGCAGTGATGTTGCGAAGGATCGCGATTTTCTCGTCGTCAGTGAGGGTTGCGCCCTCACCAAGCGAGCCCAGCATGACCAGGCCGGCGCATCCGTTCGCCAACATCCAGTGGGCATGCTGGCGCATGAACTCGTGGTCGATGGAGAGGTCTGGATGAAAGGCGGTCGTCATCGCGGGCATTACGCCATTCCACTGCATTTCGAACTCCTATCTGTCGATTTTTTCTTTCTCGACCGGGCCGCCAGCCATAGCAGAAAGCGGAACCGGGAAGAGCGGTGGGCGCACGGAGGATGTGTGCCAACCGAAGAGTGCTTCCGTCGCTGGACCGCAGACGCGTCCCTGACATGGTCCCATGCCGCATCGCGTCTGCAGCTTGGCATCGGTCCAGTTTTCATATGCAGTCAGCGCCTGGTAGGCGACGTCCTCGCAGCGGCAGACGATGGTATCCGGTTGCGCGAGGGTAAGCAGCTCAGGACGCAGCGCGAAGGCTGCCTGAAGCTGATCAGCAAATCGCTGCATTTTCTTTCGACGCGGCAGCAGCGCCTTTGCCTCTTCGAGCTTTCCCGCGGCAGCAAGACCGGCGATGGTTCCCGTGACCAGAGCGGATTCGAGGCCGGCGATTCCGGTGGGCTCACCGGCAGCGAAGATGTTGCCGATGGAAGTCTGTTGTACGTCATCGACCGTGATGAAGCCGTGGTGTAGCGCGCAACCCAGCAGCGCAGCCAGCTCGGTGTTGGGCACTAGATGGAAGCCGCAGGCGAACAGCTCGCACGGCTCCTCCCACGTACGCTGCCCGTCTGTGAGGCGCACGGCCTCCACTTTCTCCTTGCCCAAGGCGGCGAGCGGCCAACATCCGGGCTTGTACTTGCTGCCTCCGGACGCGGCGCGATACTGCAGACCTTCGATCAACTTTCCTGGGCGTCGTGAGAGGGAAGCGCTGAAGCGGGCGAGCTGGCGATGGCTGGCCTGCTCGGCAACCATGGTGACGCGGCCGCCCATCTGCCGCAGGTGCGCTGCCACAGCCAGGAGCAGTGGGCCGGTGCCAGCGATGACAATGCGCTTGCCGGTGACAGAGAATCCTCCGCGCGCCAGCGCCTGCAGGCCGCCCGCACCGAAGACGCCGGGCAGCGTCCAGCCGGGGAAGGGGAGAAAGCGTTCACGCGCTCCGGTCGCCAGGACCAGATGCTCGTAGGAGATGTCTGTAGTGTGAACGTCACTGCCGCTGTCACAGATAGCGCGCAAAGTTTGCGGGCGTGGCGCATCGAAGACGCGCCAGCCGGAGAAGACGCGGGCGCCGGAGACGCGGAGGGCCAACAGTGACTTTCGTTTCACGTCATCGGGATCTTCGGGCTGCGCAGTGGTCGGCTCGCGCCAGATCTGCCCGCCGGGTGCAAGGTTGTCGTCCAGCAACAGGGCTTGCTTCCCGTGCATCGCTGCTGTCGTCGCAGCGGTAATGCCGGCCGGTCCTGCGCCGATGACGAGCACTTCCGCGTCGGTGCTCATTGGGTATCCGTACTCATTGCGTTTCTATGGTCATGCCGGAGTGGCAGAGCAGTTGGCAGGTGCGCCGGTTGAGGACGCCATCGACGGTGGCCCGGCAGTCGAAGCAGATGCCCATCCCGCAGAGTGCGGTGCGCGGTTGGCCGGTGGTCGATCTGCGGCACGGAACGCCTGCGGTGAGCAGAGCCGCGCTGACAACGGTGCCGGCTTGCACCTTGAATGAGTGGCCGTTGATGGTGATGGTGACGGAGTCAGGCAAGAGTCGTCTCCGGGCGCGTCATGCGCTGCGGCAGGTATGGAGTGGGGTCGATGGCGCTTTTTCGTGCGAGCAGATGATCGACGAGCAGCCGCGCGGCTGCCGGCGCCAGTGTGATGCCCAGGCCTTCGAAGCCTGCAAGCAGGTAGAGGGTTGGGTCGTGTGTGGGACCGATCAGCGGGAGGTTATCGGAAGTCGCTGCGCGGAAACCGGTCCAGACGCGTGTGGCTGAGAGGGAAGCCAGTTGCGGCATGTATTCATAGGCGCGGCGGAGCATGGTGGCGACGATGCTCGCGTCGGCAGCCGGATCTTCCTGCCGGTATTGACGCGATGAACCGATGAGCAACTGCCCGGTGATTCGCGGCTGGACGTTGAATGCGACAGAGTCGGAGACGGTGGAATGCGCGCTCTTCAGATAGCCGAGCTCGACGAGCTGATGACGCACGAATCCAGGATAGCGGTCGGTGATCACGAGGTGCCCTTTGCGTGTTTCCAGGCGCATCCATGGAATCATATTTGTATCTATACCGGTTGCTATTACGATGTGGTCGCTGGCGAGCGTCGTGCCGTCGCTCAGCGTCACTGCCCCGGCTTTTGCCCTGGCGACGGTGGCGCGGATGAGGCGCGCGCCAGAGCGTTGCGCTGCCTGCAGGAAAGACAGAGCGGCTGCTGGCGGATAGAGTACGGCGTCGTCGGGCACCAGCAATGCGCCAGCTAATCCGGGTCGAAGACGCGGCTCCGCTTCGGCTAACGCTGCGGCATCCAGCACCTCACTGCGGATTCCGGCACGCGCGCAGACGAGATGCTTTGCGTGCACTTGCGCCATCTCCGTTTCATCTGCGGCGATCCACAGCGTGCCGCGCTCTTCATACTCCACCGCGGCGGGAAACTCTGCCGTGAGCTTCTGCCATAGCGATCGCGCGTAGTGCGTCAGGGCGAGCTGCGCGGACGAATCGTCCATGACAACGATGTGGCCCATGCCGGCCGCAGTCGCGCCGCTGCCGGGAGTGTTGCGCTCGACGATGGCGACCTGCACGCCGGCTTCCGCCAGCTCGCGCGCGCAAGCGCATCCGGCAATGCCGGCGCCGACGATCAGCACATCGAAGGCGTTGGTCAAAACTGAATGCCTCCGCGAAATGGATCGCGCTCGTCGAAGAGCAGCGTGCTCTCTGCGGTGATGTAGGCGGAGCCTTTGATAGTTGGCGTCACAACATCGCCAGAGATACTTATAGAACCTTCGAAGACAGTGCCGAGGATGCCTTCCTGACGCCATGTCTGGCCGGGTGCGAGCTTGCCATCGGCATACAGGCACGCCATTTTTGCGCTGGTGCCGGTGCCGCATGGCGAACGATCAAAGGCCGCGCCGGGGCAGAGGACGAAGTTGCGGCCGGAGTTCGCGGGGTCTTCGGCGGGGCTGGTGAACTCGATGTGGTCAATCACGGCACCGGCTTCACCCCGGATACCCGAGGTTTCCAACGCCCGTCGGACTGCGACGGCCGCTGTCATCAGGACCGAACGGTTTTCGATGTGCAAGGAGAGATTGTGGTCGGCGACCAGAAAGAACCAGTTTCCACCCCAGGCGATGTCGCCGTGCATGGTGCCATATTCCGGGACTTCGATTTTCACCAAGCTGCGATAGCGATAGCTGGGCACATTGGTGATCGAAACCGCACCGTCGTGGTGCAGTGTGGCCGAGATGAGTCCCACCGGTGTTTCGATGCGATGGGTTCCGGGCGCAAGACGGCCCAGATGCGCCAGGGTCGCGATCAGTCCGATAGAGCCGTGGCCGCACATGCCGAGATAGCTCACGTCGTTGAAAAAGATAACACCGGCTGCGGCCGTGGGATCGTGTGGCGTGCAGAGAAGGGCGCCGACGATCACTTCGGAGCCGCGCGGCTCATAGAGGACCGCTTTCCGAAAGCTATCGTATCGGGCGCGAAGCATCTCCACCCGCGACTGGAGGCTATCGTCGGCCAGCGGCGGACCGCCCGCGATCACAACACGTGTGGGCTCGCCGGCAGTGTGGGAATCGACGACCTGGACTCGAGTGGGGAGACTGACGCCATCCGCCATGTGAGGATTGTAGAGCGAGTTCACCATTACTATGCTCCACCGACTTCCGTGCAGAACGGCTTTCTTGACGGAAAAGGCGCGCAAATTGTTTCGGGTCCGGGATATATCTATGGTGATTCCGCTCAGCTCCGTCGTTCGAGCTCTATTTCGTCTGGATGTCGAGCACCTGGATGCTGTAGGGCGGCATGGTGTGTTCGAAGCTCGTTGCCGCGTTGTGGATGGTGCTCGCGATGGGCAGGATGCGTTCCGGATCGGTGATGCTGTTGGTCTCCTCGGGGGTGTTGCCGCGCAGCGTTGTCAACTGCGCCTGCTTGTTGACCTCTGCCACGCCGCTCAGGTGGACGCGCACCGTCTGCGGGGTGGACGCGCCGTTCACCAGTTTGAGATGGATCGTTCCCGTTGCCGAGTCGCGAGTGGAGGAGACGAAGAAGCGAGGCGGGGCATCACTCGTCTGGTTAGCGCTTGTCTGGGCACCGCCTATTTTGGCGCCGAGCACCACGTTGCCCAGGTGCCCACCGAACATCACCTGCGCATAGTAGCTTGGCGACCCATAGCTCTTTACTGCGTCATAGCCGATCAAGTCGGTGTCCCACTGCAAGGCGCCCGGATTCACGTTGGTCAGGAGCGGCGCATAGGACGCCATTACGATGAGATCGCTGTTGCGCTCCATGCCGGTCATCCAGGCCGCATCGCCCAGGGCCGCGCCCATGTTGGGCGTGGGCGCTCCTTCGCGCGTCGCCCACTCGCCGACGAAGATCTTCGGCCCGTTGCGGTCGGTCTTGTCGTAGTGATGGGTGTCGTTGAAGAACTCGGTCGCGCTGCGATAGTAGTGATCGTCAATGACGTCCGGCTTCACGCTGTTCACTGGGGTGGTGGCGATGAGCTGAAGCTGCGGGTAGCGGGCCTTGATCGCTTTATAGAACTGCGCATAGCGGCCGTCGTAGCTGTGCGAGCGGTCGAACCAGTCTTCGTTGCCAATCTCGACGTAGGTGAGCGGGAAAGGAGAAGGATGGCCATCCTGTGCACGCTGCGCGCCCCACCTGGTGTTGGCGTCGCCGGTGACGTATTCGATCTCGTCGAGCGCGTCCTGCACGTATGGCTCGAGTTCGGGGCCGGGTTCCAGATGCTCCTGCTTCATGGAGTAGCCGGCATAGACTGCGAGGACCGGCTGGATCTTTAGATCCTCACACCACTCGAGGAATTCGAGCAGACCCATGCCGTCGGAGGAGTGGTAGTTCCAGGGGCTGACGTGGGTCGGACGATCGACCCATGGGCCGATGGTCTTCTTCCACTCGAAGCGCTCGGGGATGTGGTCGCCTTCCAGATAATTGCCGCCCGGCAGCCGCAAGAACTTTGGGTGCATGGCAGCCAGCTTCTCCATCAAGTCGGGGCGCAGTCCGTAGGCGCGATCCTGGTAGGTCGGCGGGAAGACAGAGACCAAGCTGAGATAGAGAGTTCCTGGATGGCTCACGGCCAGCTCGAAGTGGTTTTCCGCGGTAACGACTGGCACGGCGCCGGTCTTCAGCGTGAGTTTGTACTGCTGCCAATCGCCGGAGATTGCAGGAGTGGAAGCCTGGGCTAGCACAGCGCCGGTGCGATCGCTTACGAGGCGTGCTATGACTGGACCGAACAGTTTTCCGCTCTGGCCTCCATCGGCTTTCGCATAAAAGGAGCACTGATAGGTTTCGTTGCCGCGTACTGCCATGCCCCAATAGCCGGTATTGACGACGCCGGCTTGATTGCTGGCATCGGCGCTTTGAATGCTGATCTTCAGACTCCGCGGAATTGCCGGGCTGGGGCCGGTGCTGTTGTCCAGCTCCATCCCAGCTTGCGCATTGCCTTGCTCCAGCAGCACCCATCCGTGCGGGCCGTAGGAGGTGTCCATGAATGCGCGGTTGCGGATCAGCTCCGGATAGAGACCGCCATCGTAGGAGTGATTGATCTCTTCGGTCATCAGGCCGTAGAGCGTCGGACTCACCTGCGCGATGGGCTTCTGTGCATCAATGTCGAGCGTGGCGGGCCGTTCTTGCGCAACTGCGACGGTGACGGCGAGCAGCAGAGTGGATAGCAGTGCGCTTTGTTTGATCGTTTGCATCGTGCGAATCTTCCTTCGCCACTGGCCCGAACTCTGGGGAAAACCGGTACCAGAGAACGTTTGCCGGAAGCCCATTAAAATCTATCGAGTCCCATATCAGCAAGAGTTGTTTCGGCGATGCTTCATCCCCGCCGGATTTCATCGTTGCCTCAGGCGATATAAGGAAGCAGGAGAGATCGTGAACACAACCGCCGATCGCATCGATGCTCATCATCACCTGTGGCGCTACACCCCCGAGGAATACGGGTGGATCGGCGAGCAGATGGGCGTGCTGCGTCGCGACTTTCTTCCCTCCGATCTGAAGCCCCTGCTCGACCGCGCTGGTATCGCTGGAGCGATTGCCGTACAGGCACGGCAGAGCCTTGAGGAGGCCCGCTGGCTGTTGCGTTTGGCCGAGCAACCAGGCGACGCTGCTTGGATGAAGGGTGTTATCGGCTGGGCTCCGCTGGCTGCTGCGGATTTTCCCGAGACACTGGCGGAGCTTCGAGAAAGCACCAAACTGCGAGGGCTGCGCCACGTTATCCAGGATGAGCGGGACGATCAGTTCATCCTTGGCGAGGCGTTCAATCGCGGGATCCGCGTGCTGCGTGACACCGGACTCGTCTACGACATCCTGATCCACGCGCGGCATCTGCCGCAGACGGTGCGCTTCGTGGATATGCATCCGAGTCAGCCGTTTGTTCTGGACCATTGCGCGAAGCCGGCCATCGCGGCTGGAGGAATCGAGCCCTGGGCTGCGCATATGCGTGAGCTAGCGAGGCGGCCGAATGTCTGCTGCAAGCTCTCCGGGCTGGTGACCGAGGCTGACTGGCGGCGTTGGACCCCAGCCAGCCTGGAGCCTTATTGGCGTGTGGTGCTCGAGGCGTTTGGCCCCAGCCGGCTGCTCTTTGGCTCCGACTGGCCGGTGGCGTTGCTTGCCACGAGCTACCAGCGATGGGTGGACACGGTTACTGGATGGGTTGCGCCGCTCTCAGCGAGTGAGCAGGAGGCGATCTGGGGTGGCACCGCTCGTCGCGTTTACTCGCTTTAGAGAAAGAGTCACGGACCGGCAGCGACTATTTGTGCGGCTTGGCCGTTTTCCTGGCGGTCTTCGCAGGGGACTTCTTCGCAGTGGCTGACGCACCGGTGGTGGAGGCGCGCACTACCAGCGTAGGCTCCAGAATGACTTTCGCGGGCGCCGGCCACTCGCGTCCTTCGATCATGCCAAGCAGAATCTCGCCGGCACGCTGGCCGATGAGGTGGCTGCGCTGATCGATGCTGGTGAGAGGAACGCGCAGCCAGTCGTTGTAGTTCAGGTTGCCGCAGCCCACTACAGCGATGTCCTCCGGGATGCGTAGACCTGCATCGAGGATCACGTTCATGGCGCCAATCGCCATCGGGTCATTGTGGCAGAAGACGGCATCCGGCCGCGGGGTTGTTTGCAGCAGTTGCCGCATGGCCTCGGCGCCCTGGCGCGCGCTGTCTATATCCACATACTCACGACTGAGGATGTAGTTCTCGCGCACCGGCAGCTTGTGTGCACGCAGCGCTTCGAGATAACCCTCTTTGCGGCGCATCCCGGTGCTGTTCACGCGTCCACTGATATGCGCAATATTGCGGCGGCCCATCTCGATCAAGTGGGTAGTGGCGATGCGTCCCGCGGCTACATCGTCGATGCCGACAAAGTCCGCTTCCAGATCGTCGAAGGCCCGATCGATCAGCACAAACGGTTGCGACTGGCTGCGCATGCGGCGGAAAAGCTGCGTATCCGTGCCGGAGGAGGCAATGACGAGGGCATCCAGACGGCGGGCCAGCAGATGGCGAATCTCGCGGGTTTCGAGCGCGGGGTCTTCCTCCGAGGAGGAGACGATCAGCGAGTAGCCCTTGTCCACGATGGCTTTCGAGAGCGCCTTTGCAACCTCGGCGAAAAACGGATGGATCAGTCCGGGGACGATCAGGCCGATCAGATAGCTGCGGCCGGTGACCAGGCTGCGAGCCAGTATGTTGGGCTCATAGTCCAGTTCCTTCACGCGCTGAAGCACCCGCTTGCGCGTTTCTTCGCCGATATCTGGATGGTCGCGGAGGACCTTCGATACCGTGACAACCGAGAGACCGAGGTCCCTGGCGATGTCTTTCATGCGGATCGTCATACGCTGGACTATATCGTGTCGGCGATGGGGAGTTGTCTCGTACAACTGCTCGCCGGCACTGCACACTATGATTGCATGAGCTGCGAGTCCTGAACCGTTTACTGTATCGAAAAATAGGCTTAAGCTGGGGAATCGCAAGGGAGCACTCGAAAAGAGAGGGCGCAGGAAGTTGGCAGAGACGTCACTCAGCAGATTTTCGATTGGTGTGGGGGACCGCTTTGCGCATCAGGCGCGTGCCCAGCTCCGGGCCTGCGTTCAGGCGGCCGAAGCTGGAGTGCTGGTCGTGCCAGTGTGGAACAAGTCCAACCGCGAGCACACCATCATCGGCTCCGCTCCGGCTGAGACGCGGGCAGCCGCGGATGCTGCTGTGCAGGCACTGCAATGGCGGCAGGAGTACTTCTGCGATGCCGACCACATCAACCTGAATACGGTGGGGCGCTTCCTGGAGCCCTGCGACTTTTTCACCATCGACGTTGCGGACCAGATCGGAGTGGCTGCCGCGCAGCACGAAAAGGAAGCCTTCGTGCGTCGTCATTTCGGACGCGTAGGCTCGATCGATTTGCACGGCGTTGCAGAGCCACTGCGGGTGACGCGCGAGGATCTAGAGCGCGTGGCGCGAAAATATCTGGCCGCTGCTTTGCGCGCCGGCGAGACCTATCGCTACATCGAGCAGGCAAAAGGACGGGGAACGTTTCTCACTGAGGTCTCGATGGACGAGACCGATGCGCCGCAGACGCCTGCGGAGCTGCTGCTGATGCTCGCTGCCTTGGCGGATGCCGGCGTACCGCTGGCGACGATTGCGCCGAAGTTTACCGGCCGCTTCAACAAGGGTGTGGATTATGTTGGCGACGCTTCCGTCTTCGCCCGGGAACTGGAAGAGGATATGGCGGTGGTGCGCTACGCCGTCGCTGCATTCGGACTGCCAGCCGAGTTGAAGCTGAGCCTGCACTCGGGTAGCGATAAGTTTTCGATCTATGGTGCGGTGCACAGCGCGATGACGAAGATGGCCGCCGGTCTGCACCTGAAGACCGCCGGCACTACGTGGCTGGAAGAGGTGATTGGGCTGGCGGAGGCGGGCGGCGAGGCTCTGGCGCTGGTGAAGGAAATTTACACCGAGGCGTATGCGCATCGCGAGGAGTTGTGCGCGCCGTATGCCGCGGTGATCGATATCGAAGCGGCCCGGCTGCCGCGTCCGGCGGATGCGCAGCGGTGGACAGTGGAACAGTGGGTGGAGGCGCTGCGGCATGATCTGCATTCGGCTGCGTACAACAGCAGCCTGCGCCAACTGATGCATGTCGCGTTCAAGATCGCGGCAAAGATGGGTCCGCGGTACATCGCGATGCTGGAGCGTCACGAGGACGTGGTGGCGGTGAACGTCACGCGCAATCTTTTCGATCGCCACATCCGGCCAGTGTTTCTTGGCGCGGGAGCGATGTCTGTAGCAACTTCTGGGGCACGCACGCCGGAAGCCGTGAGGCACTAGACAACATGCTGGCGTCGAAGATCACGGCCGAGAGTGAGAGCAGCGGGCAGCCGCTGGTGGCGCCGGGGCAGCTCCTGCCGTTCAGCTTGGTCACGTCGCTCTTCTTCATGTGGGGTGTGCCCAACAATCTGAACGATGTCCTGATCCGCCAGTTCATGAAGAGCTTTGCGCTGAACCGCGTGGAGGCTGGGCTGGTGCAATCGGCGTTCTATCTCGGCTACTTCTTTCTCGCCATCCCGGCGGCGTTGATTATGCGGCGGCATGGATACAAGGCGGGGCTTGTCATTGGCCTGCTGCTTTTCGCCACGGGCGCGGCGCTCTTCTGGCCCGCGGCCATTGTGGGCAGGTATGGCTTCTTCCTCGCGGCGCTGTTTGTGATCGCGTCGGGACTCTCCTTTCTCGAGACTGCTTCAAACCCTTTCATCACGCAGATGGGCACGCCCGCCACGGCGGCGCGGCGGCTCAATTTTTCGCAGGCATTCAACACACTTGGGTCGATCACTGGAGTGCTGGCGGGAACGGTCTTTATCTTTTCGGGAGTGGAGCTGAGCGCGAGCCAGGTAGCCGCCCGGCAAGCGGCAGGCACGTATGAGGCGTATCTGCGGCACGAGACAATGCGGGTGGTGGCACCTTACCTGGTGCTGGGCGCGATCGCATTTACGCTCGCCATGATTTTTCTGCGCGTCCGCTTTCCGGAGGTTGCTGTTGAGACTGGCGCGGAACAGGATGGCGGCCGCATCTCCGAGCTCTTCCGGCGCCCCCATTTTCTCTTCGCCGTACTGGCGCAGTTCCTGTACATCGGCGCGCAGGTGGGCACGTGGAGCTACTTCATTCAGTACGTGCAGGATTACACCCATCAGACGGAGAAGCATGCCGGGCTGCTGCTGACGGGGACGCTGGGCGCATTCGCCCTGGGACGCTTCTCGGCGCCGCTACTGATGAAGTACATCGCCGCGGCGCGGCTGATGATGCTGTATGCGGTGGTGAATACGCTGCTGCTGATCTTCGCCGTATTGCATCCCGGCTGGGCCGGCATGTGGGCGGTGTTCCTCACCAGCTTTTTCATGTCGATCATGTTCCCGACGATCTTCGCCTTGGGGCTGGAAGGCCTGGGACCGCTGGTGAAGCTGGGCGGGTCGCTACTGGTGATGGCAATCGTTGGCGGAGCCTTGCTGACGCCGGTGATGGCATGGATTTCGCAACGCGGGGGCGGACTTGCTTATGGCTATACGGTGCCGCTGACGGGTTATGTCGTGATCGCCATCTTCAGTTGGTATCACGCACGGCGCGTTCGATTGCCGGCGAAGACCATACACGGCAGCGCTTGAAATTCGGAATCGTTAGAACGTTCGTTAAGAGAGGCAAAGATGAACGCAAGAAATGCGAGGCACGGATGCCGTTTGCTTGCCGTGGCCCTGTTAGGAATCGGCAGCCTCGCGGCGCAAAACGTGCATTACGAGCCGACGCTCGAATCCCTGAACACACATCCGCTGCCGCAGTGGTACGCGGACGCAAAGCTCGGCATTTTCGTGCACTGGGGGCTTTACTCGGTGCCGGGATGGGCGGAGGTCAATCGGCCGAAGGTGGTTCCGCACGAGGACGAGGCGAAGTGGAACGCCTATGCCGAGTGGTACTACAACACCATGCGCATCGCCGGCTCGCCCACGCAGGCCTACCACCGCGAGCACTACGGGGCGAATTTCAACTACTACGACTTCGCACCGATCTTCGACCGCGAGACAAAGAAGTGGGATCCGGCGGTGATGGCAGCAGCGTTCCGGGATGCGGGCGCGCGCTACGTGGTGCTGACGAGCAAGCATCACGAGGGCTTCACCTTATGGCCCAGCAAGGTGGTGAATCCGAATCAGCAGCATCTGCAGGCGCAACGCGACATCGTCGGCGAGCTGACAGAAGCGGTGCGGCACGACGGCATGAAGATGGGACTCTACTACTCCGGCGGCTATGACTGGACCTTCAACCGCGGTCCGATCATCGGCGGCAACGATTGGGAGACGGTGAAGCCGGAGAGCATTGCGTACGGGCAATATGCCTTCGATCAGATCGAAGAACTGATTACGAAGTATCATCCCGCCGTGTTGTGGGATGACATCGACTGGCCAAAGACGGGCAAGCCGCTGCAGGTGATGGCCGACTACTACAACGCGCTTCCAGATGGCGTCGTCGACGACCGCTTTGGCGTGAAGCATTCCGATTTTCAATCGCCCGAGTACGAGAAGCGCAGCCAGATCAGCAAAGTGAAGTGGGAGGAGTGCCGCGGGCTGGGCCGCTCCTTCGGTTACAACCGCGCCGAGGGAGAGAAGGAGACCATCGCGCCGGACGAGCTGATCTATCTGCTGATCGACATCGTGAGCAAGAACGGCAACCTGCTGCTGGATGTTGGGCCGGAGGCCGATGGGACGATTCCGCCCATCCAGATGGATCGGCTGAAGTCGCTGGGCGCATGGCTGCACCAGAACGGGGATGCGATCTACGGCACGGAGCCGTGGTCGCGCGCCGAAGGCGAGACCGATCAGAACGTTCCTGTGCGCTTTACGCAGAAAGGCGGGCATCTGTACGCGACGCTGATGGGTTCGCCGAAGTCCGGCGCGATCCTGCTGCGAAACGTACGAGCAGCCAGCGGATCGCAGATACAACTGTTGGGCGATGCGAAGCCGCTCACGTGGACGCAGAAGGGCGCGGATCTGGAGGTCCAGCTTCCGGCGACGCTGCCAGGAAAATATGCATATGTCCTGAGGATGGAACCGGCATCGTGAATCTATCGAATGGGTCCATGAAATTGCAGGAAAAGCCAGTGCCGATTGTGCTGATCGGTGCGGGCGGCATTGTGCAGAATGCGCATCTGCCCGCATACCGCAAAGGCGGTCTGCCGGTGGCGGCCATCGTCGATCGGCATGGGGAGCGGGCGCAGGCGTTGGCGGCAGAATGGGGCATCGGCATCAGCGGGGCGACCCTCCCCGATGTTTTGGCGCAACTGCAAGGGCCGCTGATCTTTGACGTTGCTGTGCCCGCTGCAGCGGTGCTGCAGGTGCTGCCTACGATTCCGCAGGGCGCCACCATCCTGATCCAGAAGCCGCTCGGAGGATCGCTGGAAGAGGCGGAGGCGATCGTCGCGCTGTGCCGCGAGAGGGGACTGCGGGCGGCGGTGAACTTCCAATTACGCTGGGCGCCGAATATGGTTGCAGCGCGTGCCATCACCGACGCGGGCGCGCTGGGCACGCTGCACGACATCGAGGTGCAGGTAAGCACCCACACGCCATGGGAGTTGTGGAGCTTCCTCAAGACAGCGCCACGGCTGGAGATCGTCTATCACAGCATTCACTACGTGGACCTGGTGCGCTCCTGGCTGGGCAGTCCGCAGCGGGTATACGCGCGGACGGTGCGTAATCCACGCACACCGGAGTTGGCGGCCACCAAGAGCGTGATCGTGATGGACTATGGCGAGTGGACGCGCGTCTTCATTGCGACGAACCATGGAGTGGATGTGCCGTACCCTGAGCTGCAGCATAGTTATGTGCAGTGGGAAGGAACCGGCGGCGTGATGCGTGCTCAGATGGGCGTGAACCTCGATTATCCGAAGGGGCGCGGCGATACGCTGGAGTTTTACCCGCGCGAGCCGCATGCCAGGTTCGTTGCCGGTGTCCAGCCCATAGCGGGTGAGTGGTTTCCGGATGCCTTTCTAGGCTCGATGTTGTCAGTGCAGCGCTTCGCACTAGGTGAAGCCGATGCGATGCCGACACGCGTGGAGGACGCGCTGGATACGATGCGCGTGGTGGAGGCGGCTTATCTCTCGTCAGAGCGCGGCGGCGAGCCGCTCCCAGTTGCGCGAATGAAAGCAGCACAATGAAACAGATGGAGACACTGTGTTTGAACTGACGGGCAAGCTAGCACTGATTACAGGCGGAGCCAGCGGCATTGGCGCCGCAACGGCCAGGCGCCTGACGGATGCAGGCGCGAGCGTTGTCCTTGCCGATCTCAACGAAGCAGCGGCGAAGACGCTGGCCGCCGAATTGCCGGGAGCGAAGGCAGTTGCGATGGATGTGACGAGCGCCACTTCGATTGCGGCAGCCATCCAGGGATTGGAGCGGCTCGACATTCTGGTCAACAACGCCGGCATTGGCCTCGTCGGCGGCATTGCAGAGACGGAAGAAGCGGACTTTGCGCGGATGATGAATGTGAATGCGACCTCTGTCTACCTGGTGACAAAGGCGGCATTGCCGCTGCTGCTGGCGGTGCGCGGGTCGATCGTCAACATCGGTTCAGTCGCCGGGCTGATCGGCATCAAGCAGCGGTTTGCGTATTGCGCCAGCAAAGGCGCGGTGATTGCGATGACGCGGCAGCTTGCAGTGGAGTATCCCAAGAAGCTGCGCGTGAACTGCATCGCGCCGGGGACGGTGCAGTCGCCCTTCGTCGAAGGCTATCTGCAGAAATATCATGCGCACGAGATCGACAAGATGCGGGTGGAACTGGCCGCGCGCCAGCCTATGGGACGCCTGGGCACGCCTGAGGAGATCGCCGCGATGGTGCACTACATCTGTTCTCCAGAGGCGGATTTTATGACGGGGTCTGTAGTGAACATCGATGGCGGCTGGACCGCTGCCTAGCGACAAGAAAGAGAAGGAGCCAGATTAATTTTGAACGATCCCACCATTACGCGCGTAGAGGTGCTGGACCTGCGCTTTCCCACCTCGCGGGAGAGCATCGGCTCCGATGCGGTGAACAAGAACCCCGACTACTCGGCGGCATATTGCATTCTGCACACGGACAGCGAGCTGAAGGGCTATGGCCTTACCTTCACGCTGGGCCGCGGCAACGAACTGTGCGTGGGCGCCGCACGCTATCTTGGCGGCTTCGTGCAGGGCCGCCGGCTCAGCGCGCTGACGGACGATCTGCGGGCCTTCTCCCGCCAGCTCACCGACGATAGCCAGTTCCGCTGGCTAGGCCCGGAGAAGGGCGTGACTCACATGGCGGCGGCGGCTGTGATCAACGCGGTGTGGGACCTGTATGCGCGCCAGCAGAACAAGCCACTATGGCGGTTGCTAGCCGGCATGTCGCCTCGCGAAATTGTTCGCCTCGTAGACTTCCGCTATATCGATGACGCGATCACCGAAGCCGAGGCGCTGGCGCTGCTCGAAGCGCAGCTGGCGGGAAGGGAATCGCGCATTGCCGAGCTTCAACGGAGCGGGTATCCCGCTTACACCACGTCGGTGGGATGGTTCGGTTTCTCCGATGAAAAGATCCGCTCGCTCTGCCACGAAGCACTCGCGCAAGGTTGGCGGTATTTCAAATTGAAGGTTGGCGGAGAGCCTGCGGACGATCTGCGTCGCGCCGCGCTGGTGCGCGGGGAGATCGGCGCCGATACGAAGCTGATGATGGATGCCAACCAGCGATGGGGCGTGAAGGAGGCGATCGAACGCACGCGGGAGCTTGCCGAGTTCGACCCATGGTGGATGGAAGAGCCGACCAGCCCGGATGACATTCTGGGACACGCCAGGATTCGCCGCGAAGCCGGAGTGCGGATCGCGACTGGCGAGCATTGCCAGAACCGCGTCATCTTCAAACAACTGCTTCAGGCGGGCGCTATCGATGTGTGCCAGATTGACAGCTGCCGCCTTGCGGGGGTGAACGAGAATCTTGCAGTGCTGCTCATGGCGGCGAAGTTCGGTGTGCCGGTGTGCCCGCATGCGGGCGGCGTAGGGCTGTGCGAATACGTGCAGCATCTTTCGGCATTCGATTACATCGCTGTGTCCGGCTCACTCGAAGATCGCGTCACCGAGTATGTAGACCACTTGCACGAACACTTTGTTGACCCGGTTCGCATTCGGAACGCACGCTACGCGCTGCCCTGCCAACCCGGCTATAGTGCAGAGATGTACCCGCAGACGCTTGAGGATTATCGCTTTCCGGATGGAAAGGTTTGGAGAGAGCTGCAGTGAAGCTGATTACGTTTCGTCGTAGTGCGGATGCAGCCCCGGAGCCGGGTCTGCTTGAGAAGGACGCGGTATATACGTTGGCTCCGCTCGGATATGCGGACGCCGAAAGCTTCATCGCAGCAGGCGATGAGGCTCTCCGTTCGTCACGAGCGCTGATCGGCAAGGGCAACTCCATTGCTATTTCCAGCGTGCAACTCTTATCACCATTGCTTCATCCGCCACGCATCTTCTGTGTCGGTCTGAACTATGTCGACCACGCAGCAGAATCGAAGATGGTGGTGCAGGCGGTGCCGACCATCTTCATGAAGCTGGCGTCGAGCATTACCGGGCCTGACAGCGAGATCGTGCTTCCGGACAGCAGCACGAAGCCGGATTATGAAGCGGAGCTTGCCGTGGTTATCGGTCGGGCGGCTCGCAACGTGACGCGCGAGAATTGGCGCGACTGCGTCTTCGGCTACACCATCCTGAACGACGTCAGCGCACGCGATGTGCAATTGGCGACGTCACAGTGGACGCTGGGGAAAAGCTTCCCGACCTTCTGCCCGATTGGCCCGTGGGTGGTGACGGCGGACGAACTCGCCGATCCGCATAATCTGGATTTGCGCCTGACGATCGATGGCGAAACGCTGCAACAGGCAAACACGCGCGACCTGATCTTCGACATACCCGCGGTACTGGCCTATATCTCTGCCATCGTGCCGCTAGAGCCAGGCGATATTGTCAGCACCGGCACGCCGCAAGGGGTCGGGCTGGGCCGCACACCGCCGCGATGGATGCGGCCAGGAGAAGAGGTCGCTATTGAGATCGGCGGCATCGGCCGGCTGGTGAATCGCACGGTCGCAGCGCGTTCCATCTAGTGTGGCAGTCTCGAAGCAACCATTAGATGATCCCCGCAAGCAGCCTGACTTCTACTTCTGCGGTGGGAAAGGCTCTGCCTTCATCGAACCATCGCGCTGCTTCAAGAGGACCTGAACCTTGCCCTCGGCGGCATCGAGCTCCTCTTTGCAGACCGAGGAGAGATGAATGCCTTCCTCAAAGAGCTTGATCGAGTCTTCGAGCGGCAGATCGCCCTTCTCGAGCTGATTGACGATGGTTTCGAGCTGCTTGAGCGAATCTTCGAACTTGGGCATGGTCTGTGTGTTTGCGAACCTTTGGCTGAGGCTCGCAACAGCTTTTAGTGTAAGCCCTCTCCGGGCGACACGGTGAAGAAGTGGTCGACGAGATAGTCGCGAAGTTCGATGTTGAAGCGGCGCGTGTTCTCGGTCGGGCCCTCGGCATCGGTGTTGTACACCGCGAGGTAGCCACGATGCGTGGCAGGGTCGAAGTTTATCTGGCTGCGGAAGCCGTTCTGCCATCCCGGGTGACCAATCAGACGCACGCTGCGATCCGTATGAATGAAGAAGCTGGCAGCCACTTCATCTTTCGCACCGGGCCGTGAGGGGAAGTCATCGTCTGGCGGGACGAGCAGGATGGGACGCCACATCTCTTCGAGTGAACTACGCTTGAGGATGCGATCGTATTCCGCCTGATGTGCGGGGTCGCCAAGCAGGAAGCGGAGGTAGCGCACCATGTCCGGCAGCGGCGCATTCAGCCCTCCGTTTGCCCGCGTGATGCCGGTGTCGAAATCGAATGCGTCTTCGGTCAGCTTGCCATCCTTGCGATCCCAGCTATGCGAGCGGTAGGGAAGTAGTGTCGCTGGACTGCGGTCGTAGTAGCTGTACGTCATGCCCAGCGGTCCCAGGACGTTCTTCAGCATATAGACCTCGAAGCTGTCGCCGGAGAGCCTGGCGATGATCTCGCCGAGGAAGACCACCGCGAGGTTGGAGTAGCGATACCGCGAGGCTGGCGGGAAATCCACGCTGGTGTACGGCAGCATGGCGACGATCTGCGACCACTGCGTCGGCTCAAAGGGCTGCCAGTCCTCCGTGCGCCACGGCCAGGTTGCGTCGCGGAAGCCGTTGGTGTGTGACATGGCTTCACGAATGGTGATGGCCGAGATGGGACCGTAAGGATCGTGGACATCGTTGAGTTCGGGGATGTATTTCACCAGCGAATCGTCGAGCGAGAGCAGTCCGCGGTCGCGCAACTGCATGATCGCGATGCCGGTGAAGGTCTTGGTGACGGAGGCCCAGTGATAGGTGGTTTGCTCGTCGACCGGCTGCGATGGCGTGAGGCTTTGTTCGCCGTAGGGCTGATTGAGCACCACGCGGCCATTATCGACCAGTACCAGCGTACTGCCCACGATGCCGTTGTGGTCCAGACCAGAGCGATAGAAGGCTCGAATGGCTGCGAGATCGGGCGTGGAAGGGTTCGGGCTGGCCGATGTCGCGGACAGCTGTTGCGCGTGCATCGCAGGAAAACCGACAAGCGTGACGACTACCAGCAATTGCGCAACGCGCATCAGCGAACCTCGGCTTACAGGAAAATTAGAGGAGCAGGAGTAGCGGCATTCTAGAGCATTTTTCAATGTTGCCGTGTCCGTACCAGAATTCCGCAAGCAGTGGTGCTACAGGCATATACCCACTGTGAAGATGTTCTATCCTGCCTTCCCAAGGCGCGATCGTCGTGCCGCGAGTCGCCAGCGAGTCTTATGGAGCAGTAGTCGCTGCGGGCAGCACCTCGCGAACGACCTCGACCGCGAGCGCATAGCGTCCGAAGGGCGCGCTCACCTGCACTCCCTGCACCATCGGGCGTGCCGCGCTCAGCATCTCCTGTGCGATGCGGATGCCTTCGGCACGCGCGGCTTCCGGGGTTTCGGTTGCTGCCATGCGAGCCGTGATCTCGTCCGGCATGGAGACGCGTAGATCGTTCTTCATGAATTCCGCATTGCGCAGACTGGTGAGCGGCCAGATGCCGGCGATCACCGGAATGCGGAAGCCTTCAATGCGCTTCAGAAAAATCTCCAGCAGACGCAGATCGAAGACGGGTTGCGTGATGGCGTACTCGCCGCCAGCTTCGACTTTGTAGGCGAAGCGGCGGATCTCGTTCTCGATGTCCGGCACACCGGGGTTGGCTGCGACGCCGAGCGTGAAGCCGGTGGATGCGCCGATGGGATTGCCGCCGATATCGAGGCCGTGATTCAGGCGGTTCACGACATTCACCAGCCCGATTGCGTCGACGTCGAAGACTGCAGTTGCGTCCGGATAGTTGCCGAGCTTCGGCGGATCGCCGGTGAGGCAGAGGATGTTACGCAGGCCGAGCGACGAGGCGCCGAGCAGGTCAGACTGGATGGAGAGCAGGTTGCGGTCGCGACAGGTGTAGTGCAGCACCGTCTCGATGCCGGTCTGCTGCTGAATCTGCAGACACAGGCTCTGTGCGCTCATGCGTGCGGAGGCGCGCGGCGAGTCGGGAATGTTGATGGCGTGGATGCCGGTGCCGGCCAGCATGCGCGCGCCCTCGATCTCCTTGCTGCAGTCGATGCCACGCGGCGGCACAATCTCCACCAGCGTGATGAACTCGCCGGAAGCGACCAGGCTGCCGATCTTCGAGCGATCGCTCAGCGGCGCGGGCGGCGTTTCCGTCACAATGGGCGCGCTGGAGTGACGCGGCACGTAGGTCTGCTGCGCATCCATGGCGCGGATGGCGGACTTCATTGCGCGAATGTGGTTAGGTGTGGTGCCGCAACAGCCGCCGATGAACTGCACGCCGGAACGCACGAATTTGCGCGCGAAGCTGGCCATGTACTCCGGCGAGCAGAGATAGATATTCCGGCCGTCTACGTTGCGCGGCATACCGGCGTTCGGCATGGCGACCAGCGGAAGCTCGGTGGCGCCGCGCATGCGCTCGATCGCGGTGAGCACGGTCGCCGGACCCGTAGAGCAGTTGCAGCCGATAGCGTCTGCGCCGGCGGCTGTGAGGCGCGCCGCGGCCACCTCTGCCGGGGTGCCGTCCAGGCAGTTCGCATCTTCGTCCACTGTCACCATTGCCAGCAGTGGAACGTCCGGAGCGACCTGCTTGGCCGCGTGGATGGCCTGCTCGGTCTCGTTGATGGCCATCATCGTTTCGATTGCGAGCAGGTCCACGCCTACTCCAGGACCACCGGCGATGAGGCCTTCGATCTGTTCCGCAAAGGCGGCGCGCGCCTCTTCCAACGAGGTCTTTCCCAGGGGTTCGAGGTGGATGCCAAGCGGGCCAACCGAGCCGGCTACGAAGGCGCTCCCGGCCTGCTTGTCGGCGAGTTGAGCCACGGCTTCCCGGGCCAGCCGCGCGCCCGCCTGGTTGATGGCGCGGGTCTGATCCTGCAGCCCGAAGCGATGCAGCCGGAAGCTGTTTGCCCCGAAGGTGTTGGTTTCGATGATTTCGGCGCCAGCCTGCAGATACTCTTCGTGGACGGAGCGGACGAGCTCCGGCTGCGTCAGGTTCAACTCGTCGAAGCACTTGTTGAGGAAGACGCCTCGGCCATAGAGGGCAGTGCCCATGGCTCCGTCACAGAGGACGGTCCGATTAGCGAACAATGACAGCAGGCGCGACATCTTGTCATGCTAGACGAGGACAGGCAACATCACCAAACCCTTTGCTATACTTCAGCTTGCCGAACGCACACTGTTTGTTGTGAAGGTTGAGGTCCGAAGCATTTTGAAGAAGAGAAGTCGCCTGTCCCTGGCCGTTGCTGCGTTCGTCGCTGTCGCGGTTTCGTTCATCCTCCTCGGCTGCGGAAAGAACTTCTACTTTGCCGGCCGCACTTTGCCGCCCAGCGGCCTGACACAGCGTGTGCTGGTCGCCGTGGACAACCCGGTCGGCAGCCTGCAGTTCATGGATGCGTTCTACGACATTCGCCATCCGTTCAACAATCCCAACGGCCAGTTTTCGATTGGCGGTTTCAGCGGCGCCAACCCGGTGACGATCCAGAACATGCCCGAAGAACAGGAGGGGCTGGTCTACTCCTCGGGAGACGGCAGTCTGGCGGCGATCAGCTACGCACAGGAGAAGCTGAGCAGCAACGTCATTTCCTCCGGCGCCATTTCCACCAGCATCTTCGGCGCGCACAAGGGAGTCTATTATGTGGCGGCCGAGCAGAACGCGCACGCCATGATGGTCTTCGACGCGTCCCTTGGCAGCCAGTTGTTGATGAACGTGCCGGGAATCTATCGCATCTCAATGAACCCGACTGCCACTCTGGTCCTGGGTTTCGTTCAGGACAGCAACCTCGTCTACAGTTTGATCAAGCTGAGTTCCGACCAGCAGTCGTCGCCGCAATTCGCAACCCCGGCAGCATGGACGGCAGCCGGCTTCCAGGACTGCGAGCCGCAGACCCTGCCTAAATATTGCGTACAGGCTGTGGCGGATCCGAAGGGCGCATTCGACCGGCCGACCAAGGGCATCTTCTCTGCGGACGGGCAAAGCATCTATGTTCTGAACTGCGGGCCGGAGTGTGGCGGCACACAGGCTGGGATGGTGACCATTCCGATCTCGAGCGCTGTGCTGAATACGAACTCCGGAGGTCCTGCGGGGTTGAACCTATCGGCGGGTCCGGTGCTCCCGGTGCCGGGCGGCGCAACCAACGCTCTCCAGGATGGCACCACGTTTTACGTGGCAGGCCAGCAGTTACAACCGGATGGATTGCTTGCCGGAAATCTCAGTGTGGTGAACCTGGGCGCGAGCACGGTGAGCGGCCAATACGCCATCAGCGACGGCACGCACAACAAGATGAGCCTGGCCGATGACAACACGCTGTGGATCGGGTCGCAGCGATGCCAGAACGGCGAACGCTTCGCAAAAAACAATGCTGGGCAGAACGTGCAGTTCGGCTGCCTGACGATGTTCAACATGTCCACTAACGCGGTGACGGTGGACCGCTATATCGGCGATCTGACCGGCATCGCGGACGTTGAAGGCCTGCATAAGATTTACGTGGGTGAAGGCGGCCAGGTGCACATCTACAGCACCACGGATTTCGCCGAGCTGGATAACACAAACGTCACCGTTACGGGCACAGTTTCCGACGTGGCCTACATGGACGGCTCATCGGATGGCAACAACACCACCTACTGAGCGCGCCGGGTTGGGGCAGCCACGATGACGACGGCTTCAACCGCAAACAGCGTCGTAGACATTCTGGCCATTGCCGCGCATCGCGACGATGTGGAGCAGACCTGCGGCGGCACGCTGCTCAAGATGCGCTCGCTTGGCCTGGAGACCGGCATCCTGGACCTGACGCAGGGCGAGGCGGGGACCCGCGGCTCCGCTGCAGAGCGTGCCGCGGAAGCCGAAGCTGCAGCGCGCATCCTGGGAGTTCGCTGGCGGCAGGCGCTCGATCTGCCGGATGGCCGGGTGGAGAACACCTTCGAGAATCGGCTGAAGATCGTTCGCGTGCTGCGCGAGCTGCGGCCGCGCGTGGTGATCCTGCCGTACTGGCAGGGCAGGCATCCGGACCACTACACCACGGCCACGCTGGGTTATGAGGCCTGCTTCCTGAGCGGCCTTGCGCGCGTTGACACCGGTGCCCCACCCTATCGCCCCTACAAGGTGCTCTACGCGAGCCTGTATGCGGACGTTCGGCCTACGTTTCGTGGTCGACATCACGCCGTTCGTGGAACAGCGCTACCGGTCGCTGATGGCGTACCGCTCGCAGTACGCGAATGCCGAGCAGGGAAGCACGCTGTTTGTGCCGGAAGAGGAGATTCGCGAGCGCACATTTGCGGAGGCGAGGCACTATGGCCAGTTAGCGGGCGTGCGCTACGCGGAGCCCTTTGTGCAGAAGGAAGTGGGACTGGTGGAGGACCTTATGTCCTTGCCGGTGGCATCGCTGTAAAGGTCCACTCCTCAGCGGTCTCGAAGGGGGGCGCCAGCAGCGGCGCGTCGTGGTCCTCTTCCTCGGCTTTCGCCTGCGCCGATCTCTCCGGCAGATAGACACGGACCACAGCGCCCCGCAGGTCTCCCTCGGTGCTGTTGGAGATGCGCACCGTGCCGCCGTGCTTCTGCACGATGCCCAGGCTGACCCACAGGCCCAGTCCCGTGCCCCGCTCGCCCTTGGTGGTCATAAACGGCTGGAAGAGTTTCTTCTCCACGTGGGGTGCAATGCCGCGGCCGCTGTCGGCAATCTCCACGATGGTGCCGGCGCGGCCATCCAGCGGGCTTGCCGGACGCACTTGGATACGCACATGTCCGTGAGGACCGGCCGCCTCGCCGGCGTTGGCGATCAGGTTTGTGAATACCTGGCGAAGCTCTCCAGGGAAGCCATAGACGTGCACGGGATGGGTGAAGCTCTGCTCGACCTGGATGCCCTGGTCGCGCATCTTGCGATCCAGCAGCAGCAGCACGCTGCCGATCAACTCCTCGAGATTCACCTGCACCGGCATGGGGGATTCGCGGTAGAGGCTGAGCATGGCGCGGCTGATCTGCAGGGTTCGGCCCAGCTCCTGCTGAGCGAGCTTCAGGTACTCGTCGCGGCGATGCGGATCGTTCTCCTGGGAGATGAGGAAGTGCAGGTTCGCCACCGAGTCCAGCGGGTTGTGGATCTCGTGCGCGATGCTTGCCGCCAGGCGGCCGGTGACCGCCAGCTTTTCATTCGCGATGAGGGTGACCTCCGCTTTGCGTAGCTCGGTGACGTCGCGAAAGACGACCACCGAGCCGTCCGGGCGTCCATCCGCATCCACAACCGTTGAGAGCTTGGCGTCCACCGCATATTCCGCGCCATCGCGTGCGATCAGGGTCCCTTCCTGGCGCAAACCCATCGCACTCGTGCGGTCCAGGTCCTCCAGCACGTCGCCGATCGGCTGGTGGGTCTGCGGATGCACCATGCGCAGCACCTCACCTATGGGCTTCCCGGTGGCGGCGCTCAGCGGCAATCCGGTGAGCTTCTGGGCGACAGCGTTCATAAAGCGGACCTGCCCCTGCGGGCCCAGCGAGATCACAGCGTCGCCAATCGATTCCAGGGTAGTGGCAAGCAATTGCTGGCTTGCGGTCACGCGCGCGTTTCGCTCCTGCAGCTCCTGCAGTGCGAGTTCATAGGCGCTGGAGACCCGCTGTAGCCGGCTGCTGGCGAAGATACCGATCGTGATACCGGCCGCAAGCGCCAGCACAAGAACGAATTGCAGAAATCTACTCACCCGTTGGTTGAGCTTTGCGTCATAGGTATCCCGTTCCCGTGTCGCACTTCCAAGCGTGTCCTGAAAGTCCTGACGCACCCCGTCCATGATGCCTTTGCCCTGCTGCGTCAAGGCGGCAGCTACGCCCTCGGGGGCCGGTGCCGGTTGGGCAAGTACTCCGCTGGCCCAGCTCTGCCAGGCGCGGATGTCCTGGTCGAGCTTGCGGATCTGATCCGGAGAGATAACGCTGGCCGCCGGCGTCTTTGCCAGTGCCGCAAGTGTGGCGTCAATCCCCGGCTGCGAGCTGTTGTAGGGGGCGAGAACAGAAGGCAGGCCGGTCATTTGATAGGCCCGCAAGCCAGTCTCCTGATCGGTGACGTGCTGCTGCAAGATGAGCACCTGATCGATCACGCGAGAATCGACGATGGAATGCTGACGCAAATCCAGAGCCTGCTCTACCTGCCACACCAGCAGCCCGGCCAGCAGCGCCAGGACCGTGACCGGCACCAGCAATGTGATACGAACAACGCGGTTGAATTCATGGAGTCCGACGGGGGAGTCGGTCATGGCTGGTCTCCGCTGCTCTCCAGGATTTTTTTGACGTTCTGCAGCAGGGCCATCGCGCCGTCACCCTTGTTCGCCACCAGGGTGACCATGCTCTGCACTTCTTCAGGAAGGGTCAGGTATGCCGACAGCAGCAGAATAGGGATATTGGGACGGATCTCCCGGAGAGCCATGGCTACGACGCCGCCATTCATGCCCGGCATCGCAAAATCCAGCACCACTGCATCGATGGGCTGCTGCCGGAAGATGTGGATTCCCGTTGGCCCGTCCGCAGCGGTATGGACGACGTATCCCTCTCGCTCTAGAACCACCTTGCGGATCTCGAGGCCGAGCACTTCGTCATCGATACACAGAATGGCCGGGACGCGCGACACATGGGACCTCATCGTTCATCGTTGGTTCGAGACGTACGAACCCGTCATGGATAGCCAAACCAGAGATGCCGTCATGGGGGTGAGAGCCGTTCCGTCAGCCGTTCATCGATCGAAGAGCTGCGCTCAGAGTGGCCTGTTACCTCACATCGTCCGGTACTTTGGCTCTAGTTTGCGGAGTATAGCATTCGCCATTTGTTCTTCATCTGACACTTCCGTGCCACACCTGGTCCCGTCCGGGCCTGGGATTCATTGTTCTTTGTTCCTGCATTCACCGTCCTTTCTTATTAGGGGAACCGCGATCCATGTACTCTGACCGGGGTACACTCCGCCTGGCGACAGCTCTTGCAGAAGCCGGGTATGTCATTGCAAGGACGGTTCTTGAGCCAGACCATTTTCGTTCTCGAAGACGATCCCGATATCTCGCGCCTGGTGCAGCATCAATTGGAAAGCGCGGGCTACTCGGTACGCACGTTTTCCACGCCGACCAATTTGATTCCTGACGCCGAACGCCAGGCCCCCGCACTCTTCCTGCTGGACATCATGGTTCCCGGGGGGGACGGCCTGGAGGTCTGCCGAAAGCTGCGGGCTCACCCGGGTCTCAGCAGCGTACCGATCATCTTCGTGACGGCCCGGGCCGGAGAGAACGATCGTGTGCTTGGCCTGGAACTGGGCGCCGACGACTACATCACCAAGCCCTTCGCCATGCGCGAGTTGATCGCGCGCGTGAAGGCGGTGCTGCGGCGTTTTGAGCGCCCTACCGCACCCTCGGTCATCAGCTTCGAGGAGGTCATCATCGACGCCAGCGCGATGCAGTTGAAGGTGCGCGGTGAGCTGACGACGACGACGGCTACGGAGTTCCGCCTGCTGGATTACCTGGCGCGGCATCCGGGACGGGTCTTCAGCCGCGATCACTTGCTGGACGCGGTGTGGGGCGATGCCCGGTTCGTGACCCCACGCTCAGTCGATGTCTACGTGCGGCGCATCCGTGAGAAGATCGAGAGCGACCCGGAGAACCCGCGCTATCTGAAGACGGTACGCGGCGCGGGCTACCGCTTCGAGGTGCCCAAGGCTGGTTAGCGCGATCGCCAACCGGCCGCTGTTCTCCACTGGAGCCAGATTGTGACCGGAAGGGTCTTCTCCAAACTGCTGCTTTCCTTCGTGCTGGTGCTCACCATCTGCACAGCAGTGCTGGACTTTTCCATTCGCAGAATTGTGGATCGGGCGCTGCATGAGCAGGTGGAGCAGTCGCTGACAGGGGAGGCGCGGTTCCTGGCCGTGCAGCTCAGCGTCACGTCGCCGGCCACCGTCCAGCAGCTACTGGCAACAACTTCGGCTGTCTCGCACGCACGGATCGATATCTTTCGCAGCGACGGATCGCTGCTCGCGACCTCGAGCGCCGCAGCAGCGCGGTATTCGCTGGAGGCGCTCCCCGGCATTGCCGCACTGAAGGACCATGACGGCGTTGGCCGCGAGGTGCGCGGCGGAACGCTCTTCATCGGGGCACGGCAGGGCGGCCTGATCGTGCGCATGGGCTATCCGCTGACGGAGATCGTGGACAAGCTTCATCTGCTGCGCCGGGACATTCTGCTGGCCTCGCTAGTGTCTCTGCTGCTCGCCACCATACTGGCCGCGGTGATGGCGCACCGGGTAGCGCAGCGAATGGGGCGCATCGTCGCATTTGCCCAGCGCATTGCAGCGGGCGATCTTGCGGCGCGCATCGAAGAGGGAAACCTGGATGAGCTTTCTGCCGTGGCGCGTGCTCTGGACCTGACGGCAAGCCGGCTGGAGTCGACCTTTCATTCGCTGGAGAGCAGCCGCCGCGAGCTGACGGCGTTGCTCGACAGCATGCAGGAGGGGGTCATCGCGGTGACCGCGACCGGTCTGGTGAGCTGGTCGAATGCTTCCATTGCGCGGCTGACGCAGCAACCCATTCGCGAGGGCCGTGCGCTGGTCCAGACCATTCGCGATCCCGATGTGCTGGTATGTGTGGCGACTGCACTGCGGGAACGCGCTGCGGCGCGCGCGCGGGCGACGGCGGTTGCGCCGGGGCGTGTCTTTGAGGTGCATGCCGCCGCCATGCCCGGCGGCGGAGCAGTGTGCGTGCTTTCCGACATTACCGAGATCGAGCGCGCCGAGACCACGCGCCGTGACTTCGTGGCCAATGTCTCGCACGAGCTGCGCACGCCGTTGACTTCCATCTCCGGCTACGTCGAAGCCATGCTGGACATGCACTCGCTCGAGCCGGCAGCGCGCGAATTTCTAGGCATCATCCTGAAGAATGCCACACGCATGACCCGGCTGACGGAGGACCTGCTGGCACTGGCACAAGTAGAATCAGCGGACTTCAAGCCTGCGCTGCGATCATTGCCTGCCGGCGTGTTGGTGAAAGATGCTGCGAACTCCCTGATGCCGGTAGTTCAGGATGCCGGCATGACGATGGAGATCGGTGACGCGGCCGCTGATAGCGTTCTCGCCGATCCGGATGCTCTGCAGCAGGTCTTTGGCAATCTGGTGGAGAACGCAACCAAATACGGCCGCAGCGGAAGCAAGATCCGGCTGGGCGCACGGCGTTGTGAAGAGCAGGTCGAGTTCTATGTCCAGGATTTCGGCGCAGGCATCCCCTTTGAGCATCGGCGCCGCATCTTCGAGCGCTTCTACCGCGTCGATAGGGCCCGCTCGCGCGAGTCAGGCGGCACCGGGCTGGGACTGTCGATTGCGCGCCATATCGTGAACGCGCATGGTGGAGACATTCGCGTCGACAGTGAGCTGGGCCACGGATCTACCTTTGTCTTCACACTCCCGGTAGCCGTTCCCCCCGAGAATCCGGGCAAGGCCAGGGACGTATTGCCGGATACCGTCGCGGGATAGAGCGTCTTCACCCTGGTCCACACAGGAGCGCCATGCCCGCGTGGCATTTCCGTCAAGAAGAGCAACACTTCGCCGACCCTGGCCGATACCCGGTAATGATGAGGCGCTCGGGAGCATGCCATTCTCCGGTTTTTCACCGGCCCGTAAACCAGCATTCACAGAACCCCGAAAGAATCGCGGCTGCGGTGCATTCCGAGGGGGCAAGTCCAGTGAAACGAATTTTAGTGGCGGCAGCGGCGCTTCTGGTGTGCGCGTCGGCCAGCGTTGCCAGCGCACAGAAGTTGAACGGCGCAGGCGCGACCTTTCCGTATCCGATCTACTCCAAGTGGTTCAGTGAATACAGCGCCAGTCACAGTGGCGTACAGATCAACTATCAGTCGCTTGGCTCCGGTGCGGGCATCCGTCAGGTGACCGCGGGCACGGTCGACTTTGGCGCCAGCGACGGTCCGATGTCGGATGCGCAACTGGCCGCTTCGAAGGTGAAGATCCAGCACGTCCCGACGGTGCTGGGCGCGGTGGTGCCGGTCTATAACCTGCCGGGCGTCGGCGGCGAACTGAAGTTTTCGCCCGATGTGCTGGCCGACATCTATCTGGGCAAGATCACAAACTGGAACGATGCCCGCATCGTGAAAGACAATCCCGGCGCAAAGCTGCCGAACACTGAGATCTTCGTGGTCCATCGCTCGGACGGCAGCGGCACCAGCTACATCTTTACCGATTACCTCTCCAAGGTGAGCGCAGACTGGAAAGCTGGTCCAGGCAAAGGAACCTCGCCAAGCTGGCCACGCGGCATCGGCGCCAAGGGCAATGAGGGCGTTGCGGGCATGGTGCGCCAGACTCCCGGCGCGCTGGGCTATGTCGAGTTGATTTACGCGCTGCAGAACAAGATCGAGACCGGCCTGGTCAGGAATGCGGCCGGCATCTTCATGAAGCCGACCATCGATTCCGTGACCGCAGCAGCCGCGAGCATGAAGCAGATGCCGGCCGATTACCGGGTTTCGATCACCAATGCGCCTGGCCGGGACGCCTACCCCATCTCCAGCTTCACCTGGCTGCTGATTCCCAATCCGGCTCCAGATGCCGCTAAAGGCAAGATAATCAAGGACTTTCTTACCTGGATGCTGGATCACGAATCAGAGGCGACTGCGCTGAATTACGCGCCGCTGCCGGCATCCGTGGTGGCCAAGGTGAAAGGAACCATCACTCAGTTGAAGTAAACCGCGAGCTGCGAGGGCGCTGCATCTGACGCCTTCGTTTTGAGCGTTTTTAACCTAAGCGATGCGGTCTAAGTCCTTTCATCTTCTATTCACTATGGCTGGTTACTCTTCCATAGAGTGGCTGAAAAAGTACAGGATTCTGCCTTGATGCAGCCTGCGAAGATATCCGTGTCTGAACCTGAATCTGTTCCCCATTCGTCTGACGCAAGGCTATCTGCTGCACCCTCCGTGGTGCGCGCCTTTCTGCGCGGCCGCGGCAACTCATCCGTGGCGGATGGCACTTTCAAGGCGTTGGTTTTTCTGTGCGCGCTCAGCATCTTCGGCATCGTGTTTCTGATCGCCTACGAGCTGGTCTCGCGCTCACAGCTCACGCTTGCCAAGTTCGGTCTCGGCTTCTTCTTCCGCTCGGCCTGGGACCCGGTCAATGGCAACTTCGGAGCTTGGCCATTCATTTACGGCACGCTGATGTCGTCTTTCCTGGCTCTGCTCATCTCGGTGCCGTTTGCTCTGGGTGTGGCGATCTTTCTGACTGAGATGTGTCCCAAGTGGCTGCGCGCGCCGCTCTCCTTCCTTACCGAGCTGCTGGCGGCCATCCCCAGTGTGGTGTATGGGTTGTGGGCCATCTTTGTCCTGATTCCGCTGCTGCGCGATGATGTGAACCCGAAGCTGACGCTCACTCTGGGCTGGACGGGCTTCTTCGGCGGTCCCAACGCCGGCTACAGCATGCTGGCCGCAGGAGTGGTTCTCGCGATCATGATCCTGCCGATCATCTCGTCGCTCACGCGCGAGGTGATGACCACTGTCCCCATGGTGCAGCGAGAAGGCGTGCTGGCGCTGGGCGCCACCCGCTGGGAGATGATCCGTATCGGTGTGCTGCGCAACGCACGCATCGGCATTGTGGGCGCGATCATCCTCGGGCTCGGCCGCGCGCTGGGCGAGACCATGGCGGTCACTATGGTGATCGGCAATCGGCCGGAGGTTGTGAAATCGTTTCTGGCGCCCGGTTACACCATGGCCAGCGTGCTGGCGAATGAGTTCAGTGAAGCCACCGACGATATGTACTTGAGCGCGCTGATCGAGGTCGGGCTCGCGCTCTTCCTGGTCACTATCGTGGTGAATGCCTGTGCCCGTCTGCTGGTGTGGGCCGTGACGCGCGGCGCGCCGGCAAGGGTGGCCTGAGATGGCAGCACACGCCCTTCGTCCGCCTCTGCGGGCATCCCGCGTCAATGTCTTCAGCCGCCGCATCACGAATGGCCTGGTGAACGGCTTGGCGGTGTTGGCGACGATCATCGTCATCGCTCCGCTGATTGCGATCCTTTTCTATTTGCTGAAGCAGGGCGTGACCTCACTGAACTGGAATTTCTTCACCAAGATTCCTGTGCCGGTGGGTGAGGTGGGGGGCGGCATGGAAAACGCCATCGTCGGCTCCGGTGTGATCCTGGCCCTGGCCAGCGTGATCGGCATCCCGGTGGGCATTGGCGCGGGCATCTACCTGGCGGAGTATGCGGGAAGCACACGCATGGGAAATGCGGTGCGGTTTACCGCAGACGTGCTGAACGGCGTCCCCTCCATCGTCATGGGCATCGCTATCTATGCACTGATCGTGCTGCCGCAAAAGCACTTTTCCGCGTTCGCCGGCGGCGTGGTACTGGGCGTCATGATGGTGCCTACCGTGACACGGACCACAGAAGAGATGCTGCGCATGGTGCCGCACGCCATTCGCGAGGCGGCGCTGGGACTCGGAGTTCCCGCATGGCGATCGGTGCTGACCATCAGCGTGCGCACCGCCTCCGCAGGTATCGTGACCGGTTGCATGCTGGCCTTCGCCCGCGTGGCCGGGGAGACTGCTCCGCTGCTCTTCACCGCCTTCGGCAATGCATTCAAGAGCACCAGCTTGAACGAGCCCATCGCTGCGTTGCCGCTGCAGATCTTCGTCTACGCCGTCTCGCCCTACGATGAGTGGCACCGGCTGGCATGGGCGGGCGCGCTCGTACTTATCGTGCTCATCATCGCTTCAGTTGCGCTGGTACGCTATGTCGTCAGCCGCGGTACGTTGAAGGGGGCAAGTTAGCTTGGGCGTCGGAATCGAAGTCAGCGACCTGAATGCGTGGTATGGCAGCAATCACACGCTCCAGGACATCCAACTGAATATTCCAGCGAATCACGCGACGGCGCTGATTGGCCCTTCCGGCTGCGGGAAGTCTACTTTCGTGCGCTGCCTGAATCGCATGCACGAAACCAACCCCATCGCGCGGGTCACGGGCAAGGTACTGATCAACGATGTCGATATCTACGCTGAGGCATCGCCGGTCGAGATCCGCCGCCGCGTGGGCATGGTCTTCCAGCGGCCGAATCCATTTCCGACCATGTCGATTTACGACAACGTCGCGTCCGGGCTGAAGCTGAACGGATTCCGTAGCCGGCGGGTGCTGGACGAGGTGGTGGAGCGGTCGTTGAAGCAATCGGCGCTGTGGGAAGAGGTGAAAGACGATCTAAAGAAGAAGTCGGGCGCCAGCCTCTCCGGCGGCCAGCAGCAGCGGCTTTGCATCGCTCGTGCGCTCGCAGTCGATCCCGAAGTCCTGCTGATGGATGAGCCGGCGTCCGCGCTCGATCCGGTGTCGACGGCAAAGATCGAAGATCTGATCTTCGAGCTGAAATCGCAGTACACCATCGTGATCGTGACCCATAATATGCAGCAGGCCGCGCGCGTGGCAGAGAACACAGGCTTCTTTTTGATGGGCAAGCTGGTAGAGTTCGATTCCACCCACAAGATCTTTACCAATCCGAAGGACAAGCGCACGGAAGACTACATCACGGGAAGGTTTGGTTGATGCATTTCTGCTATCGATCCAGACCGAAGAGACGATGCGGACGCAGCTTTTCCGTTAAGAAAAGCTGCATGTCCACTGCAGCAGATCAGTCCGCGCCTTTAGGAGAAGTGCATTGATGCGCATACGGTTTCATCAGAGCCTGGACGAGCTGAAGGAAAAGCTCCTTGTGATGGCCGGCATGGCCGAGCAGGCGATCCAGCGCGCGATCGAAGCCTATCGCACGCGCGACACTTCGATTTGCGACCTGGTGATGCATGGCGAATTGGCGATCAACCGGCTGGAGCGCGAGATCGACCAGATGGCGCTGGACCTGCTCGCGATGGAGCAGCCAATGGCTATCGATCTGCGCTTCATTCTGGCCGTGATCAAGATCAATGCCGATCTCGAGCGTGTCGGCGACCAGGCGGTGAATATCGCGGAGCGCGTATGCGACCTCAATGCGTTCGCCGCGGCGGAGATGCCGGTCGATATCCCGCATATGGCCTCGGTCGCCTCCGGCATGGTGCGCAAGGCGCTACAGGCGTTTATCGAAGGCGATGCGGAGATGGCCGAGACCGTTCTGGCGATGGACGACCAGGTGGACAAGATGAATGAGACGGCATACTACTCGCTCTCGGTCCTCATCAAAGAGCAGCCCGCGCTGACTGCACAATCATTGAATGCGCTGGTGATCGCGCGAAATCTGGAACGCGTTGCCGACCATGCGACCAATATTGCTGAGGATGTCATCTTCTGGGTACGCGGAGCCGATGTCCGGCACCATCAGGGCAATCCGCAAAACGCCGCATCCTGAACGCAACAGCTTGCGCTTGCATTACACAGACCACCAATCGAGCCAGGGCAGCATTGGGTGATAGATCGCGAGCCGATGCTCGCGCTCGGCTGCAGCATCGTCCAACGAAGGAAGCTTGCGGAAGAGCTTGCTGTAGGACTCCAGTTGGCTGCGGTATTGTTCGCGGCTGCCGGCGAGGAAGCTGTCGCGATCGTCGCCAGCCGCGAGCGCAGCGGTCTTGTAGTCGACGATCCACAGGGTCTCGGTACCGGGTGCGCCGGGTGAATCGCCGGCAAAGAAGACGCGGTCGGGACGTTGACGCAGCATGCGGCCTTCATTCGTGCTGGTCCAGGATGTCTCATTCCACGCGTGACCGCCGGGGGCGGAATCACGCGCCGCCAGAAGCCAGCGGCCTTCCTCGTGGCTGAGGGCGTTGCGTATGCCTTCGAGAATCGCGGCACGTGCCGAGGTAGTATCTGCAGGCGTCAGCCCGTGCTGTCGCAGCAGCGCGTCGGTGAGGCGGCTCCATTCCGGGCGATCGCCACTCGCGCCCGCTGCCGCGCGCTCTAGCAGCGTGTGCAGTACGATCCCCTGCACACGCGCGAGGCGGGTGCCGAAGCCAAAATCCTCGATTGCAGGCTCGCTGACTGGACGCGGCGTGCGGATCGTCCTATCCGGCATTTGCGGGGATTCGGATGCGGCGTGGCTGAACCACCCTGCGGGCAATCGGCGGAGGACCTGTCTCTGCGCTGCTGCTGCCAGCGACAACACGATCCCATTGCCGGACGAGGCGTCAGGCATCATGACGACATTAGAGGCAGGCGCCGGTTGCGTTGCCTGTGCGATGCGGCGCTCCAATCCATCCCATCCTGCCGCAAGCAGAGAGCCTTTCGTGGGTCGCGCGAGCTCGCCATTCTGCTTGAGCTTGATGGAGGCGAAGAGATGCAGCTCGTGGATGGCGCGCGAGCAGGCCACATACAGCAGCCGTTTTTCTTCCTGCTGCAGCCGCCGCAGCGACTTCTGGCCGACCCAATCGTAAAGCCTGGGATTGTCACCGTGCTTGTAACCGATAGGAGCCAGCAGCAGCTCATCCTCTGTTGTTCCGGCGCGACTGCGCAACAGCCACTGAAAGAGCGGGGACTCGTCGCGCTTGCCCAATTTGTGGAGTTGCGGCACCAGGACCACCTCAAACTCCAGCCCCTTCGCGCTGTGGATGGTCATAAGTTGCACGCCACAGCTTTCCGAGACGCTGGGGTCCGGCTGTGCGTAGAGCTCCTCGAGCCGTTGGTTCAGGCTTTCATCCAGAGTGCCAAAGCAGCTCGCCGGCATCTGCGCCAGCGTGGCGAAGAACGCCACGGCATTGGCGAGTGACTCCTCATCGAGGAAGAGCGGCGCGCCAAGTGCATGCCACGTGCGCTCCAGCCATAGCGCCAATCCGGCAGGCGAGCCGGCAAGCGCTCCTGTGGCGTAGGCGGCTTGTGCCTGTTCCAGGACGGACAGTACGTGCAGCGCGCGCCTTCGGCTCCCCGGGTCTAGGTGGTCGTCGAGCCGGTCTTGATGCAAACGAATGAGAGAGGAGATGGAAGACGTCTGCTCCGTCGCGTCGGGATCGCCGCAGATGGCGTGCAGCGCTGGTATGGTCAACCCGCACCAAGGCGCGCGTAACACAGCGAGCCACGCAATGCGGTCCGCTGGATGCAGCAGCGCGCGCAACAGCGAAAGCAGATCGAGGATTTCCTGCCGGTCGCGCAGCAGGTCAATCTTCACGCCGCGAAAGGGAATCTGCGCCTCTCGCAATCTGGCGATGATCTCGACCAGGTGGGTGCGGGCACGGGCCAGCACCGCGACTCGATATTTGCTGCCATCGCGCTGCGCCTGTTCGATTGCCGGCAGGTGGGCGCGGATCACGGCGATCATCGAGTCAGCCTCCGCAGCGTCCAGCTCGCCTGGGGAGCGGGTGTCTTTCTCGTATGTCTGCATGTGCAGGCTGCAAGCCATCGGCGCCGCGATCCAGATCAGCCTTGCTCGAAACGGAAGCAGCGTAGCGAACTTCGTCGTCGGCATCGGCCCCGAGCACGCGCTCGAAGACTTCATTGAGCGGGTTGACGATGGCGGGAGTGGAACGGAAGTTGGTGGAGAGTTGCAGCGCCGTCAGCGGGAGATGCGCGCTGCCCATCTCCATTCCGTGCTCGCGCACCTGATGGAACAATCGCGATTCCGCATCGCGGAAGAGATAGATGGATTGCATGGGGTCGCCGACGAAGAAGCAGGTGCGGCCGTCGCCCTGCTGCCAGTCTTCGAGCAGTGCGCGCAGCAGAGCGAAGTGCGGACGTGAGGTGTCCTGAAACTCATCGACCAGCAGATGGCGCACACGCTCGTCCAGCCGCATCAGCACGGCGGGATCCTCGAGCGCAGCATGGGCAGCGATGCCGGCCTCCGCAAAGTCGATGACGCCCTGCTCCGCGAAGACCACGCGCAACTGTGCGATGGCGTGCCGCAGGACGATGAAGATGCTGCGTACGGTGCTCCACTCCTCTTTGCTGTACTCCGCAGGCGGGAGGTTTCGTACTTTACCGAGCAGCGTCAGCAGCATCGTCGTTCGCGCTCAGCCTCTGCATCAACGCTGCAAGACGCGCCGCGTGGCCCGGTCCGTCCTTTGCTGCGATGGCGCTTCGCTTCCGCCACGAGCCGGATTTCGTGAGCAGCAGACAACACAGGGCCTGCCAATGCGTGACATCGGAAAGGTCGCTCGCTACATACGCTTCTCGCAAGTGATCGAGTTCCACCATCCCGCAGTCGCATGCAACACGGGCCAGATCTAGAAGCTCAGGCAATATGTCGGGCGTATGCGCGAACTGCGCGTGCAGAGCCTCAACCATGTCTGCGTGCTCGCGGCGGAAGGGCTCTTCCAGTTTCGCCCTCAACTCTTCCCAGGGCCGCTCGCGGACGCATGATGACGGGCAGCACCATGAGCCACTGATCCCTCCGCGCCAGCATGCCGGCAATCAGCGATTCGCAATCGGGCAGGCTGGCGTCGCGCAGCTTCAGAATGTCTGCCAGCGCATCGGCGAGCTCCTGCTGTGACGGGTCACCGAGATGCGCCAGGGTGCGCTCCGCGGCAAGCGCGTAGAGCGGCTGCACATCTTCAGTTGGGCTGAGCGGGCCGCCAAGCTGCGAGAGCAGCGGCGTCTGATAGGCGATCGAAAGAGCGAGGGAATCGATGGTCTGAATATTGAGCCGCTGCGGCTGCTCTGTGAGCTGCCAGCCGCGCGCCTGCGCGTGAGCCAGCGCCACCTGCGCCAGCCGGCGAACCTCTCGCTCGTGCTCACTGGCTGCCGGGTCTTCCCTGCGTGCTGCGCCATCCAGCGCCTGCAGCACGCGCACCCGCATCTCTGCGGTGGCCTTGCGGGTGAAGGTGATGGCCAGCACCTGCTCCGGCTCGTCTACTGTTGGCAACAGAGCGAGATAGCGGAGAGCGAGCAACTCCGTCTTGCCGGAACCGGCCGGCGCCTGCACCAGAAACGACTCATGCGGATCGAGCGCGCGGGCGCGTTCTCCCGCGTCGGGGACGAGGGGTCCTGTAAGAGCCGGGCTCATTCCGCGTCCTCATCGTCTGCGGAATCCTGCGCCGTACCGGAGCCACGCGATTCCGCCACGCGGCAGACGCCATGAAGGGGGCAATACAGGCAGCTTTTGGGATAGACGTGTGGGTCGACCTGCGCTTCGCCGCGCACAAAGCTTTCCGCAAGACTCAGGAGAGTCCTGCGCCATTCTTCTACCAGCTCTGCGGTGTAGGAGGTCGATACGAGCGGATCTTTGTTTTCGAGCGTCCGCAGAAGGTTTGTACGCGCATCGTCGACGCGTCCCTTGAACGTGAGCTTAGGCCGCCGTATCTGCGCGAAGACCGCGCCAATGAGATTCGTTGTGCCGCCGAACGCGGCGTAGAGCGGCAACTGGGGCTGCTCCGGTCGCGGACCCTCCCAGCTTGTGGTGGAAACGTCGCCGGTCTTGTAGTCGATCAGCAACTCGCCGCCCGCGACTTTGTCGATGCGGTCGGCACGTACGCGAAGCGCGAGGTCGCCGACGAACATGTCGATCTTCTTCTCCGCCGCGACGATCTGAAAGGGCTGACGAGTGGATTCAAACGCAAGCCAATCCATGACCAGATCACTGGCTCGCTCCTCTTCGGCTTTCAGGTACGCGCGCTGCCAGCGGTCTCCATGTTCCGCATGCATCGAGCGGATGGCTGCGGCGGTATGCTGCGCGACCAGCGGCCGAAGGGTCCCCGCCTGCGTTGCATTCAGCAGGTCCGCGTGGCTGGTGAGATGAGTATGGCCGCCAATATCGCGCGACCAGACGCCCTCCAGCACCTTGTGAATCAGCGTGCCACGCTCGCCGGCAGAGAGTCCGCGACCGGCGATGGACAGCTCGCGCACGCGCAGCCGGTGAAACGTGAATGCTTGGAAGGGGCAGTCGGCCTGACGCTTCAGCGGCATCTGGCCGCCGGACGCGGCGCCGGTATGGGATATCGGAATCCAGGCGTCGTCGGGGACCGTCTCAAGCTGCATCGCACGACGTCTATCGCCTGCGATCGGGATCTCTGCCGGAACGAAGCTGCTCACCAGTGGCGAAGGGCGCTCCATCGCATCGCCGGACATCTGCGCATAGGAATAGATAGCCTCACCGCAGCTTTCAGCAATGCGCTCCATGGCGCGGTGGGCCAGGGCAGTGTTTTCTGCCGCGGACGTGTGCGGCATGGCGAGCTCGCGCTGCAGCGCGATAGGCAATAGCGGATTCTGCCGTCCGGAGGCGGGCCACGCGCTGTCGGTCGCGCCCAGAAACCACACAGCGTCGAACGATTGACCGGAGGCGGCATAGACACCCATCACCTGCACCGGAGCGTCCTGCGATTCGGGCGCGAAGATGGTCTCCTGCGCGGTGCGTTCCAGCGTCTTCAGGAAAGATTCGAAGTCGAGAGGATCGTTCGAGAAATCGAGCGAGGCCACGCTGTCGAGCAGCCGGTTCCATGCCTGGCGAGCCTGAAACTGCAGACTGGACGTGTCGGAGCGGTCGCCCCACCGCGCCACGCGCAGCAGATTGCCGATGCGCCGCACCCATTCGCCTGCAGCGGCAGCGCGGCGCGATACGCGGCGATGCTCTTCGAGCATTGCACCCAGATCGCGAAACAGTAGGTTTACGCCCGGAGCACCACCTTGCGGCCAGCGCAGCAGAGCTTCCAATGTCATCTCCGGTGGCGCACAGGTGGCGTTGCGCAGCTTCGTATCCAGGTGCGCCAGCGCGTCTCGGGCTGGGTCGCCTTGCGCCGCGCCAAGTGTGCTGGAGAGGAGCAACCAGGAGATTTCCTGCTGCGTCAGCGGCTGACGCAGCCAGCGCAAGAGCAGAAGAGCCGCGTGAACCAGCGGCACCTGCGCGAGCGGCTGGCCGAGCGAAAACTCGAAGGGAAGGGACGGCGCCGGACCGGCGGTGATGGGAAACTGCTGCGGACTGAGCAGACTATAGAGATCGCGCTCCAACTGCGCCCGGCGGCTCGCCAGATCGGGCATGAGGACGCCGATTCGTGCCTCGGGATCAGACGCAAGTCGCGTTCGTACCCACGACACGCATGCTGCCGTCTCGTCTTTCCCGCTCTGTGCGGTACACAGGGTCGGCGGAGTAATCCGCTCCATCTCCCAGGTAAGCACCTGTTGCTTCGCGCCTCGCGCTTCCAGTGCGGCTTGCAAGGCTTCTTCGGCGGGAGTTGCGCGATCGAATCCAAGCCATCCAATCTCCGGTGGCGGCATGAGGGAGCCCCAGCGCAGAGCGTAGGACACCGCCTCCATGAGCTCACATTGCGGCAGCCAGCGATGACGTTTGCACTCCTGCTCAAAGTTGCGCGCCCATTGGCGGAAGACCTCGGGCTCGGCATACGGCTCTGTCATCCAGCTGGTGCCGTTCAGCCGCCCGAGTGCGCTGTACGCTGCAAGCAGCGAATAGGCCTGCTGCGCCAGCGTCGCCATCTGGGCGGGTTCGATGAGCGAAAATTTCGCCAACAGGGGCCGGATGATTCGCTGCCACAGAGCGTGCTCCTGCACATGGTTCAGCAGCAGGCGGTCTTCCGTTCCCGTCAGGAGCAGAGCATTCCACTGTTCTGTCAGCCACGAGTGCAGGTCGAGGATCTGCGGCGTCGGCCACGCCATCGCGTGCTCGCCTTGCCTGTCCTGCGCGTAGCGGAGGTGCAGCGCGCGTGCGGCGCGTGCGTTCGCAGTCAGGATGACGCCGCCCCGGTCCAGCAATTCGCGCATGGCGACCGTCAGTCCCGTTCCGCGGAGTCCCATCACGCTCTTCAGTGTAATGGCGACAGACTTCCGGCACCGTTCCAGCCAGGGAACACTGCAATTGGTGCAGATGTAAGTCAGGGTAACGAGAGATGTTCTAGACTGCGCCAGGCTTCTCAGGGCAGCAACAATCTCTGCTGGTGCGCAGTGGAGTGCGCCCGTGCGTCACTTTGAGCTTGTTCCTGCCAGCCCGCGTGAAACGGTGCAGGTTACCGTTCAGGAAGCTCCGCTGTAAATGGCGACCTCTGTCGCCGAGACGACGATCGCGCGGAGGCAGATCGAAAGCTGCGCCGGCATGGATCAGAGCAATAGCCTGCGCGTCATCACGCAGTTCGTTCCCGGCGCCAACATCGTGCACGATCAGCTCCACGTGCGCGTCACTTCTAAGGTAGTGGCATGATGAGAAGAGGAGATGAGATGAGACGAGTTGTGCGCGGTATGGTCTGCGGGCTGATCCTCGCGGCGTCGGTGGCCGGCTGTCATAGTGGTGCGCGCCCGGCGGCGAACGTGCAGTCGGTGCCGGCGAAGCAGTACGCGGTGAAGGGAATCATCGTCGGAACGGACCCCGCGCGTGGCGAGGTCACAGTCGACACCGAGGCGATCCCGGGCTTCATGGAGGCCATGACTATGCCGTACAAGGTCAAGGATGCGAATGTGCTGCAGGACCTGCACCCGGGCGACCACATGACGGGTCTGCTGCTGGTGGGGGACGACAGCACGCTACTCGACCAGATTGTGATCACGGCGCAGGCACAGCCGGACTACAAGCCACAGGCCCAGTATCATGTCCCGGCGGCTGGCGATCTGGTCCCGGACTTTCGTCTTACCAACCAGAGCGGCCGGCAGATCGATCTCCGGCAGTTTCGCGGCAAGGCACTGCTGGTCACGTTTATCTACACACGCTGCCCGCTCTCCGACTATTGTCCACGCATGAGCCGCAACTTTGCCTCCATCGACAAGAGCCTGCAGGCGGATCCCGCGCTCTATCGTAAGACGCATCTGCTGAGCATCAGCTTCGACCCGGCGTACGATTCGCCGGCGGTGCTGCGCAGTTACGGCGAGGCGTACACCGGCAATTATACGAAGGAGAAGTTCGAGCACTGGGACTTCGCTGCGCCCTCGAAGGCGGATCTGCCGAAGCTGCTGGAGTTCTTCGACGTGGGTGCGACGCCGGGAGAGAATCACACCATCACGCATTCGCTCTCCACCGCGGTGATTGGGCCGGATGGAAAGATCGCGCAGTGGTATCCGACGAACGATTGGAAGGCGGAGGATGTTTTGAACGAATTGAAGACGGTGGCCGGGGGTGCGAAGGGATGATTCTGGTGCTGATGGGGGTGACGGCGAGCGGTAAGACGACGATCGGCACGAAGCTGGCAGCCGCTGAGCATTGGGAGTATGCGGAGGGCGACGATTATCACTCCGACGCGAACAAGGCCAAGATGCACGCCGGCA